>NZ_LLXO01000015.1 GCF_001484765.1 Entomohabitans teleogrylli
TGTCGGCCAGAGAATAGTCACCGTTCTCAGATTCATTTCACCACCGTCTATCTGATGTAAATCTCAGAAAATAGAGATTGTAATTCCTGCGTCTTTATTTTCAGGGTGTGGGTTTATGTATTTTATATAACATTCGTCTGGGTAGAGATAATCGTTAGTATCGATCGATACCATATGAATGATAGATAATCAATGTTGTTTTTACTATATTGATCGTTTAAACCTATTAATTTAAATTGGTGGTTTTTCTGATTTTTGTTGGGGTGTAGAAATAAATTTACTTTAATATCAATTAATTGCGTTTTGCTTTTTATGATCTATCATTAAAAAAATTAATTGTTTTTAGTGAATTGATTGTCAAATGGCGCAGATATCTATTTTCTCTGTCATGGATAAATTAAGATTGTTCAAGTGGCATTATCTTTTATTTGAGAGCCTATTGATTATCCAGAAAATATTTTTCAGACGTGTCTTTTATTATTTTTCAGATGGCAGGTTAAATTAATATTCTATTGCATATTTGTTTTAGTCCATGAAATCCACTGTTATTTAAAACATCTTAACCAGTTGGGGAGCTTTTCAACCACTGCATCATTCCTGGCTCTCTGGCAGCAGAGAGTAGGTTCCAGTGTTCATGTTTAAAACTGTGTAAAAAAACGGCCATTTCCGCTCCCGGCGGCTATGGTTATCGGATCGCGACAATCAGGAGATCGCCATGCCTGCCCGTTTCCCCCGCTGGCTTATTGTGTTGCTGCCGCTCTGGTTTACGTTTGCTGCTAACGCGCAATCGATCAACAGCGAGGTGCTCCAGCAGGGGCTGGACCATCCATGGTCGCTGGCGTTTTTGCCGGAAAATCAGGGAATGCTTATCACACTGCGCGGCGGAGAGCTGCGTCTCTGGCAGGAAGGTAAAGCACTATCCGGGCCGATTAGCGGTGTTCCACAAGTCTGGGCCCGGGGGCAGGGGGGGTTGATGGATGTGGTTCTGGCGCCGGATTTTGCCAGCAGTCGCCGGGTATGGCTCAGTTTTTCTGAAGCGGGCGCTGACGGCAAGGCCGGAACGGCGGTGGGTTATGGCACGTTAAGTGACGATCGCCGTCAGTTAACCCGGTTTACCGTCGTTTTCCGCCAACAGCCGAAATTATCCGACGGCAATCACTTTGGCGGACGCATGGCGTTTGATAACCAGGGCTATCTGTATATTACGCTCGGGGAAAATAACCGCCGTACCACGGCTCAGGATAACGATAAATTGCAGGGTAAGGTGGTGCGACTCACTGCCCAGGGCAGGGTGCCGGAGGACAATCCGTTCTACGGTCAGCCGGGAGCGCGCCCGGAAATCTGGACCCTCGGTCACCGAAATCCGCAGGGATTGGCGCTTAACCCATGGACCGGCGAGATGTGGCTTAACGAACACGGTCCGCGCGGCGGCGATGAAATTAATGTGCTGGCGCCCGGCAAAAATTATGGCTGGCCGCTGGCGACCCACGGGGTGAATTATAGCGGGCTGCCAATTCCCGAAGCGCAGGGGGAGCAGGTTGCCGGCACCGAACCGCCGCGCTATGTCTGGAAAGTCTCTCCGGCCATCAGCGGTATGGCGTTTTACAACAGCAAACGCTTCCCGGCGTGGCAAAACAAACTGTTTATCGGCGCGCTGAAGGAAAAAGAGGTTATCGCGCTGACGGTGCAGGGCGATCGCGTTGGCGATGAGCAGCGCCTTCTGGGGGATCTACAGGCGCGGATCCGCGATGTGCGCGTCGGTCCGGACGGTTTTCTCTATCTGCTGACCGATGAGCGCAACGGGAAACTGGTGCGGGCCGGCCCGCAACCATAGCGCTACTCTGGCCAACTGTGCGGCCAGAGGCCATGTCAGCTCAGGGGGATCATTACCGTATCGCGAAACGCCGGACGTTCGCTGAGTTGCTGGTACCAGCGGCGCAGATGAGGATAGTCTGTCCAGGTAATATCAAGGTTAAGCAGCGCATAAACCGTTGGGCCGACGGCAATATCCCCAATGCCGAACTGTGCGCCGGAAAGCCAGCGGTGGTTGGCAAGCTCGGCATCAAGCATCGCCAGCAAGGCGTCGCACTGGCGAATGCTCTCCTCAATCAAGCGGGCATCGCGCTGTTCTTCCGGGGTGCGCACCAGGCTGATGAATACGCCGCGAAACGGGCCGACCACCGTAGAGGCTACCCAGTCCATCCATTTATCCCCCTGCGCCCGCTCGGCTGGCGCTTCCTGCCACAGCGTGCCGGCGCCATAACGGGCGGCGAGATAGCGCACAATGGCGTTTGATTCCCAGAGAATCAGCTCGCCGGCGTCATCCTTCAGACACGGTACCAGGCCGTTGGGATTCATGGCCAGGTAGTCGGCGTCGTGGGTGATGCCATACTGGCCGCCGGCCGGAATGTGCTGATAATTCATCGCCAGCTCCTGTAAACACCAGCGGACTTTCTTGACGTTGGTTGAGTTAATTCTGCCCCACACTGTAATCATGTTGACTCCCGGGTAATAACGATGGCTTCGCAAAGTTATATACCCGATCCGCGTAGCTGGCGAGAAAAGCTGAAAAAGTAATACCTTAACCAGGGGCAAAAAAAACCGCGACAGGGCGGCATGGCGCGTGGATATCGCATAAACTTAAAAAACTTTACCAACGTCAGGTTTCTTTAAGTGGCTGAGCACGTTAGTTTACTGACTGTTTGTCGCAGGCTGGCATTGGCTGGTGTGCTGATTGTTAGAAAGGATACTCGGGTGGCATTTATGAAAAGTATAAGTTTTACTTTATGGCGCAGTTGGGTTGCCGGGACAACATTACTGCTGGCGACTGCGCCGCTGGTTCATGCTGAAGAGGCGCCGGGCACGCCTCAGGTTGACGCAAAAGCCTGGATTCTGATGGATTACAGCAGCGGTAAAGTGTTGGCGGAGGGGAGCGCCGACGAAAAGCTGGATCCGGCCAGTCTGACCAAACTAATGACCAGTTACGTGGTGGGCCAGGCGCTGAAAGCGGGCAAAATTCAGCTGACCGATATGGTGACGGTGGGCAAAGACGCCTGGGCGACGGGGAACCCTGAACTGCGCGGCTCTTCCGTGATGTTCCTCAAGCCAGGCGATCGGGTATCGGTGGAGGACCTCAATAAAGGCATTATTATTCAGTCCGGTAATGACGCCTGTATCGCGCTGGCGGATTATGTCGCCGGTAGCCAGGATGCCTTTATCAATCTGATGAATGGCTATGTGCAAAAGCTTGGCCTGCAGAATACCCAGTTCCGAACCGTTCACGGCCTTGACGCTCAGGGGCAATTCAGTACCGCCCGGGATATGGCGCTGCTGACTAAAGCGATGATTCACGATGTGCCGGATGAATACGCGGTTCATAAAGAAAAAGAGTTCACCTTTAACAAAATCCGCCAGCCGAATCGCAACCGCCTGCTGTGGAGCAGCAGCCTGAATGTCGATGGCGCGAAAACCGGCACCACCGCCGGCGCCGGGTATAACCTTGTCGCCTCTGCGACCCAGGGCGATATGCGCCTGATTTCGGTGGTGCTGGGGGCGAAGACCGACGGTATTCGCTTCCGGGAGTCGGAAAAGCTGTTGACCTGGGGATTCCGTTTCTTTGAAACCGTGACGCCGATTAAACCAGATGCCACCTTTGTATCTCAGCGGGTATGGTTTGGCGATGCCAGTGAAGCGAAACTCGGCGCCGGGGAGCAGGGGTCGATCACCATTCCGCGCGGCCAGCTTAAAAATCTCAAGGCCAGCTATACCCTGAACGATCCGCAGCTTACCGCCCCGCTGACCAGGGGCCAGGTAGTGGGAACTATCGACTTCCAGCTTAATGGCAAATCCATTGAACAGCGTCCGCTGATCGTGATGGAAGCGGTGCCTGAAGGCGGTTTCTTCAGCCGCATGGTGGATTTTGTGCTGATGAAACTGCACCAGTGGTTTGGCGGCTGGTTCTCCTGATGATGCTTCCGGGCTTCCCGGCCGGGGGGCCCTACCAGCGCAGTGCGATACCCTGCTGGCGGGCGAAAACGATAATATCGTCCTCCGGCGTCGCGTCGCTGATGATGGTATCGAACTGATTCAACGGCCCCATACAGGCGGCCTTCACGTTACCAAACTTACTGTTATCCACCACCAGAACACGACGCTGCGCCATGCGCAGCGCCCAGTGTTTGACCGGTAGTTCGTCGAGGTTAAAACAGGTGGCGCCGTGGTGGGGATGGACGCCGGCGGCGGAAAAGAAGGCAATATCCGGGCACAGATTGCTCAGGGTGTCCTGAAAGTTAAGGGGACGGAAAATACCGTTGCTGGCGCAAAACTCCCCGCCGCACAGAATCACCCGGCAATGAGGCTTTTCCTGTAGGGCAAGAAAGGTATTCAGGGAGTAACACACGCCGGTAAATGGCAAGGCGTCGTCCAGCGCTTCGATAATAAAAGGCGTGGTGGTGCCGCAATCAAAAAACAGCGTCTGGTGCGGATCGACCAGCGTTGCCGCCAGTCGGGCCGCGGCGCGTTTTTCGACGACGTGACGGGTTTTCTGATCGCTGAGCAGGTAATGGCTGACGGCGCTGCCGCGCGGTTCCAGCACCACATAACCGCCAAGCAATACCAGCGGGGAGGCTTCGGCGGTGAGATCGCGGCGGATGGTCATTTCCGAGACCCCCAGCAGGGTCGCCGCGTCTTTAAGATGGATCTTGTCGCTCTGTCTCAGTGCCTGCATCAGGCGATTAATACGCTCTTCACGCCGCGTTTCCATAGCTCTCCCGATATAAAAAACCCGGTATTGATGATACCGGGTGGTGAATTTTACCTGTCAGCGCGACCGGAGTCACCAGGCGCTGTGATGATAGCTACTCGCGCACCCAGCCTTTGCGAATCGGCAGTGCAAAGAACAGGCGATACAGTTGTTGCAGACGCGCCGCGAGACGATTGCCCCACAGGTTCCAGGCGATCTGCGCCATCATGCAGCCGCACAGCGCCGTCAGCAGCGCGCCGACCATATCCAGCGGCCAGTGTACGCCGAGATAAACCCGCGACCAGGCAATAGCCGCCGCGACCATCAGCATTACCGCGCCGGACCATAGCCGATGCCAGAACAAAAACGCCAGCGCAAAGGTAAAACTGACGGTACCGTGATCGCTGGGGAATGAGTTGTCCGGCGCATGATGCAGGAAGTTATAGCCCAGGCCAACAACAAAAGGACGGTCGTGGGGGGCCAGCAAGCCCATGGCCCAGGAGATGGCCAGGCTGCACAGTAGCGCCAGCGCGGTTTTCACTGCTAGATGACGCTGGGCCTGCACCTGGCGACGCGGCCCCCAAAGCCACAGGATAGTAATCAATAGCGGCATCACAAATATCAGATCCCGGGCAATAAACTGCGCCAGATCGATGGCCCAGTCCGCAGACTGCGGCGTGGCGTTAATAAGCAGAAACCAACTGTGATTGAGCGCCTGTAACATACAATTAATGATCCTTTACCAGCCATGTTGTGGCGATGCCATACATCGCCACCTGAGAAAACCATACCCACCAACCTGCCCACAGGTTGTGGCTTAAAAAATGCGCGCCGCGTACCACCTGACCAAACCCCATCAACATCCCCAGCGCAATACCGCCGGCGAAAAAGCTCCACGCCAGCCGCCGACGTTCGCGCCAGAAGGCAAAAAAGCCCGCCATGACGATAAATCCGCTGGAGGCATGGCCGCCGGGGAAGCAGCGCCCGGGGCCGCTATTGGCCGGAACCGCATCGAACAGCGGATAAGAGAGCGCTTTACCGCCATATTCCAGCAGATCCCAGGGGCAGGAGTGGTGGCTGGTGGCTTTCAGTATTCCGACCGCCAGCGCGCCAGTCCCCATCAGCAGTGCGACGGCGACCAGCCGCGGCTGGCGCCGGACCAGACCGTACAGCAGTGCGACAGCGCCGGTGGCGATCACCAGGTCCTTTAATAACCGGTGATTCAGCAGATCCAGCCAGCGGTTATGCTGTAGCGGAAAGCTGTGGCTGGCGGCGTCATACCAGAAATCGCAGATTAGCCGGTCCAGTCCTTCATAGCGCGACAGGGCGGTAAACAACAATCCGGTTACCAGTAATCCGGCGAACTGGTAAACGTAGAAGCGAACCGGCAATCGGTAAAGTGCTTTCGTCCGAATTTGTCCATATTCAGATAAAGAAAGCGATTTTTCAGGTGAAAGCATAGTGACAACATTTTATCCGGGGAGATATCCGCTATAGCCTAAGCCGCTGAAATTAAGAAAACCTTAAACGAAGCGCGAATAGCCGGACGCCGGCGGCGCACCGAGAAAAGGCTGTCTCTTTCGCGAGGATTTCATTACACTCTGGCGGTTTTTTTCCTCCGTGAGTTTCTGATGCCAAATCCTTCTTCATCCGCTAAGCGGCTCGGACGCCGGGCGCTGCTGTTTCCGTTGTGCCTGGTGCTGTATGAGTTTTCCACCTATATCGGCAATGACATGATCCAGCCGGGTATGCTCACAGTCGTGGAGCAGTTCAACGCCGGTGAAGCCTGGGTTTCCGCGTCAATGACGGCTTATATGGCCGGGGGCATGTTTCTGCTCTGGCTGCTCGGACCGTTGTCAGACAGGATAGGGCGGCGTCCGGTGATGCTGACCGGGGTGGTGTGGTTTATCGTCACCTGTCTGGCGACATTTCTGGTACAAAATATTGAGCAGTTCACTGCGCTGCGTTTCCTGCAGGGGATCAGCCTGTGTTTTATCGGCGCAGTCGGCTATGCGGCGATCCAGGAGTCCTTTGAAGAGGCGGTGTGTATCAAGATTACCGCGCTGATGGCGAATGTCGCGCTGATTGCACCGCTGCTCGGGCCGCTGGTGGGCGCGGCGTGGATCCATATGGCGCCCTGGGAATGGATGTTTGTACTGTTTGCCGCGCTTGCCGTGATTGCGCTGCTCGGGCTGCTGCGGGCGATGCCGGAAACCGCCACCCGGCTGGGCGAACCGCTATCCCTGAAACAACTGGGCCGCGATTATGCGCTGGTGATAAAAAACCGCCGCTTTGTGGCCGGCGCGCTGGCTACCGGATTTGTCAGTCTGCCGCTACTGGCCTGGATAGCCCAGTCGCCGGTGATCATTATTAGCGGTGAGCAGTTGACCAGTTATGAGTACGGCATGTTGCAGGTACCGGTTTTTGGCGCGCTGATTCTTGGTAATCTGGCGCTGGCGCGTATGACCTCGCGCCACACGGTGCGGGCGCTGATTATCTTTGGCGGCTGGCCTATCGTCGCTGGTCTGCTGTTGGCGGCGCTGGCGACCCTCTTTTCCGCTCACGCCTATTTATGGATGACGGCCGGGCTGAGTATTTACGCTTTCGGGATCGGGCTGGCTAACGCCGGTCTGGTGCGCCTGACGCTGTTTGCCAGCGACATGAGTAAAGGGACGGTCTCTTCCGCAATGGGGATGCTACAGATGTTGATTTTCACCGCTGGTATTGAGATCAGCAAGTCGGTATGGATGACGGCGGGCAACGGCGGTTTTAGCCTGTTCAACTTCGCCAGCGGCGCTATCTGGCTGGGACTGATGGTTTACTTCCTGAAAGATCGGCGCGTGGGCGGCGGCCTGCAGCCCTGATCGGCTGCAGGCACGCTGTCAGTCATTAAAGGGCGCCTGGCCGACAAGTAATTTATCGATGATTTCCAGGACTCCCTGCTCATTGTTATGCGGCGCCCGGTAACGGGCGGCGGCCTTTGCCGCTTCGGCCGCATTGGCCATGGCAAAGCTATAGCGCGACTGGCGCAGCATTTCCAGGTCATTGCCGCTGTCGCCGAAAGCCATCACTTCGCTGTCGTCAATCCCCCAGCGATCCTGCAGAATGCGCAGGCCGTTAGCCTTGTGGATGCCGGGAATAATCAAATCGATGGAGCCATGGCCGCTGGAGACCGGTACCAGTAGCCCGTCCAGCGCGGCGTTGAGCCGGGCGAGAGTTTCCGGCTGGTGGCGATGCGGGACGTTGAGACCAAATTTAAAGAAGATATCCTCCAGTCCGTCTAACTCGTCCACCACTTGCAGGCGGTGATAGTACATCGCCACCATCTCTTTAACTTCATCGCTGTAATGGCTGAGGGTCCAGGCCTGTTTTTTACCGCAGGCGATGACTTCGATTTCCGGAAAGGCTTTCAGGCGCTCAACCACAGCGGCATAGTCCGCGGCGCTGATTTCGCCATTAAACAGATCTTCTCCTTCGCTGACCACCCATCCGCCGTTTTCCGCGACAAAGGAGATCTCATCGGCGATTTCCGGGAAGAAAGAGATAAGCTGGTAATACTGGTTGCCGCTAGCCACCACAAAGCGGATGCCCTGCTCCTTTAGCTGCCGGTACTGCTCAAGAAAGCGCGGCCGGTTATAGGTTTTGCGATCGTCAAGAAAAGTGCCATCCATGTCGACGGCGATCATTTTTACAGCCATGGTGCGCGCTCCGTTTGCTGAATCAGGGTATCGAGGTTTCTTTTTCTGGTGCGCTATGATCGGCGAGCGCAACCGGTTTGGCAACCGCCTTCGCCACCAGCGCGGCGATCACCACCAGCGCCATCACCACCACCATCGCGCTGCGTAGCCCGTAGTGCTCGCCCATAAAGCCGAGCAGCGGCGGTCCCACCAGAAACGCGATGTAGCCGGTGATCGCGACAATGCTGACCCGCGCCGGGGCATCCGGGCCGGTATCGCTGGCGGCGGAAATGGTCAGCGGGAATCCCAGCGAAGCGCCCATTCCCCAGAAAATGACCGACAGTCCGGCAATCAGCGGATTATCGACAAATACCACCATGGCAATGCCCAGCGCCCCCATGATCGCACTGGCGCGTACTACGTTAACCCGGCTATAGCGGTCGATAAACCAGCCGCCGCCGAAGCGCCCGATGGTCATACCCAGCGTGAAAGCGGCATAGATCAGTGAACCCGAGGCCGGGCTAAATCCGTGGCCATCCACCATCAGCAGCGGTAACCAATCGTTGGCCGACCCTTCGGCGAACGCCATCGCCAGGACGATAAAACCGATCAGCAACAGCTGACCGTCTCTCCAGAACGGGCGTCGTTGTTGTTCTCCGCCACTCCCGGCGGCGGCATCATCATTATGACCGCTGCCGTGCGGGATAGCGCTGATGGCGATCAGGATCGGCGCGATAGATACCAGTCCCGCCAGCAGGATATGCAGGTCGGCGCGCAGTCCAAGGGCGGTCAGCCCCATTCCCAGCCCGGCCCCCACCAGGGTGCCCAGACTGTAAAAGCCGTGCATCATCGGCAAAATGGTTTTTTTCATGAGCCGCTCAACCACTGCGCCTTCGACGTTGATAGCCACTTCCGACGAGCCCATTCCGGCGCCGAATACGGCCAGGCTGGCGGTGAACAGTAGCGCAGAGGCGAAATAAAGCGCCAGGCTAACCAGCAGAATGCCGACGATCACCATGGTCAGGCTGTTGCGGATCACGGTGTGGGTGCCAAAACGCTTTACCAGCCAGCCGGAGCCGAGAATGCCGCTCATCGAGCCAATAGAAAGACCGAACAGCACCATCCCCATCTCCGCGGTGGATACCTGCAGGATGTCGCGGATCGCCGGAGTACGGGTAGCCCAGGAGGCCATCAACAGACCAGGGAGGAAAAAGAAGGTGAACAGCGCCCAGGTGCGGTGACGCAACGCTTTACGGGATGATACGGCGGTTACGGACATAGTTACCATCAGCTCGAATTAAGACAGCGACAACACTAGCAAGCTTGTGTACATTTGTACACATTCGCTGATAAGGTATTTTGCCCTGATGATCACTACCCGACGACCTAACGATCCCGTGCGCCGCGAGCGGATACTCCTGGCAACCCTGGAGACGATCGCTGAATTTGGCGTCAGCAAAGTGACGCACCGTAAAATCGCCGAACGTGCCGGCGTTCCGCTGGGCTCAATGACCTACTATTTTACCGGTATTGACGCGCTGCTTCAGGAGGCGCTGACCCGCTTTACGCTGGATATGTCGCAGCGCTACCACGGATTTTTTGCTGGCGTCAGCGGCCCGGGCAGCGCCTGCGAAGCCATAACCACCCTGATTATGGATCCCCATATGACCAGCCCGCGCAATATGGAACTGATGTATCAAATGTACGCTTTCGCCAGCCGCAAACCGGCGCTGAAAGAAGTGATGCAGGACTGGATGCAGCGCAGCCAGCAGACGCTGGAGCGCTGGTTCGATCCCCGGACCGCCCGGGCGCTGGATGCTTTTATTGAGGGCATGACGTTGCACGTCGCTACCGATCGCCAGCCGCTGCATCGGGAAGATATCGGGGCCATCGTCAGGCGGATTGCTGGTATCGGGACGAATGCGGATGACCAGGGATTAAGAGGGAAGCAGTAAAATAATGGCGAGAAGATTCATGGGGATACAAATTTCAGGCAATAAAAAACCCATCAACCTTGAACCAAAGAGGCGGGGTTGATGGGCTCCACAAATTTGGGGACATCAAAGAAAAGCAGTGGCACTAATTAAGACTGGCACCTGCCAGAAAAGTTCACCCATAGACAAAAAAATCTTATTACTTTTTTTCTCGCCCAATCTACAGCGCCAGACCGGGCCAAATAATGACGATCAGCGTCCCGGCCAGGGTCAATAGCACGTTGGCGATAGCGTAGGTGCCGGCGTATCCGAGGGCCGGAATATTGCTGCGCGCCTGGTCGCTGATGATCTCCATCGCCGGGGCGCAGGTGCGGGCACCCATCATCGCGCCAAACAGCAGCGCGCGGTTCATGCGCAGCACCCAGGCGCCGAACAGGAAACAGATGGCGACCGGCACCAGGCTGACAATCAGGCTGGCTATCAGCATCTGGCCCCCCACGGCGCCGAGTCCATTGTTAATACCGCTGCCGGCGCTCAGCCCGACGCCGGCCATAAACACCATCAGACCAAATTCCTTCACCATATTCAGCGCCCCCTGGGGGATGTAGCCGAAGGTCGGGTGGTTGGCGCGCAGGAAGCCGAGCATAATGCCGGCGAACAGCAGCCCGGCGGCATTACCGACCCCAAAACTGAACGAGCTGAACTGAAAGGTAATCATGCCGATCATCAGGCCGACGATAAAAAAGGCGCAGAACGCCAGCAGGTCGGTGACCTGGCTGTGAATGGAGATAAAGCCGATGCGTTCCGCCACGGTTTTCACCCGGCGCGCGTCGCCGCTCACCTGCAACACATCGCCTTTATTAAGCACGATATTGTCGTCAATCGGCATCTCAATCTGGCTGCGGATCACCCGGTTCAGAAAACAGCCGTGGTCGGTGAGTTTTAGCTGCCCGAGACGGCGGCCGACGGCGTTGTGATTTTTTACCACCACTTCTTCGGTGACGATGCGCATATCCAGCAGATCGCGGTCGAACACCTCTTTTCCGTTGCGGAAACTGGGATCGAGACGGGCGTGGGCGTCCGGATAACCCACCAGGGCAATTTCATCGCCCACCTGCAGTACGGCGTCGCCGTCGGGATTGGCGAGAATACCGTTGCGGCGGATGCGCTCAATGTAGCAGCCGGTCTGGCGATAGATCCCCAGCTCGCGCAGATTTTTGCCGTCGGCCCACGATACCAGTTCCGGGCCGACGCGATAGGCGCGGATCACCGGCAGGTAAACTTTGCGGGCGGCATCGGTGTCCAGGCCGCGCTCGCGGGCGATCTGCTGCGCGCTGGTTTGCAGATCCTGGTGCTGAAGCTTTGGCATATAGCGCGCGCCGACAATCAGGCTCACCAGGCCTATCAGGTAGGTCAGGGCATAGCCGAGGCTTAAGTTATCGAGGGCCGCGGTAAGCTCGGCGCCGTTCATCCCGGCATGGCGCAGAGTATCTCCGGCGCCCACCAGTACCGGGGTGGAGGTCATCGCGCCGGCCAGCATCCCGGCGGTCAGGCCGATATCCCAGCCAAACAGTTTCCCTAACCCGAGGGCGAGCAACAGGGCGCTACCCACCATCACCAGCGCCAGCATCAGGTAATTCTTGCCGTCGCGGAAAAAAATGGAAAAAAAGTTCGGACCGGCCTCCACGCCAACACAAAAAATAAACAGCATAAAACCGAGATTCAGCGCGTCAGTGTTAATGGTGAAATGCTGTTGGCCGAGCAATAAAGAGACAACCAAAACACCAATAGAATTGCCCAGTTGTACCGGGCCAATACGTAATTTCCCGAGACACAGACCGAGAGCCAGTACTACAAATAATAACAGGATGTAATTCCCGTTTAACAAATCGGCGACGTTTATATTCACGAAGGCTAACTTCTTGTTTACCAGTAAGCTATTGAAAGTGACGGTTTTTTTAGTTAGTGTTTGTGCAACTTCAGACGCTGTTCAGAAATACTCGCGAACGATACTGTCGGGTCGACACAACGCACAATATTGGCGCTAGTTTAATCGTTATCAGAATAGACAGCCAGCGAGAATAGCGTATTAGCCGTTGAATTTGCGGCGACTGAAAATAGCGGAATGGGTAATTTCCCCGGCCGCATGTGGTGGGTGAGTGGTTCTGAATCTGATATCCGTCATGTCAGGAGGAACGTTGTAATGAGTCGATACCGCTGGCTGGGCATTGTCTGTTGTTGTGTGCTGTTTGTGGTGGTTTTCTGCTCGCTGCGCTGGCATATGCAGGGCGCTTTTATCTCTGCAGGTCATCCGGAGCTGGGGCTGTTATTGTTTCTGCTGCCCGGCGCCGTCGCCAGTTTTTTCTCCCGTCAGGAACGGCTGATCGAACCTTTAATCGGCGCGATGCTGGCGCTTCCTCTGTGTATCCTTTTTTTACACCTGTTCTTCTCTTCCGATCGTGCTTTCTGGCAGGAAGTCGCCTGGCTGTTCAGCGCCGTATTCTGGAGCGTGCTGGGTTCCCTGGGGTATCTGCTGGTGTTGCTGCTGCGCCGTCGGAAATAAAAAAGCCGGACCATGCCGGCTGTCAGAAATCATCAATAAAATATCGGCTCAGGCAGGCAACACGAGATTTGCCTGCGCGTAAGCGGCGAATTCGGTGTAACCGCCGATATGCTGCTGGTCGAGGAAAATCTGCGGTACCGTCTCTACCGGTTTGCCCACGGTCTTTTCCAGATCGGCTTTAGTGATACCTTCGGCGTGGATATCCACGTAGCGGTAGTTAAAATCATCCCGCTCATTGCTCAGTTTCTCTGCCAGTTCTTTAGCGCGAACACAGTACGGGCAGCCCGGGCGACCAAAAATAACGACAAACATAGATTCTCCTGATACCGGAAGCCTGATGGCGAATGGCATTCATCATGCATGCAAAGTCAGGAACTGCAAAGCAGATAGCGCCTGTTAGTCTGATACCTGTAAGCTATGGCGGATTGCGGCGAAGCTAACAATTAGCGCTATACTGGCGTTTTCGTATGGAGGGGGAAGTCGATGATGCGCTCTGCCTTTGCGCTACCGAAATCGTTACTGGCGCTGGAAGTTATCGGGATCGCTTTGCTGGGCCTTGCCTGGCTATCCATCAACCACTACCTGGCGCTGCCGGCGCCGTTTGATACCAGCACAGCGGCGGTACTGATGGTATTTGCCGGTATTGCGCTGATGATTCCGGCCGCGCTGGCGTTAATGATGGCGATGTCGCGGCGGCTGGCCCCTCTGCTGAATCATGACACTCAACAGAAAACTTCTCCGGATAAGGATAAACGCGATGACGCCGACCATTGATTTACTTTGCGCGCACCGTTCCATTCGCCACTTTACCGACAAGCCGATTAGTGACGAACAGCGCAATGCGATTATTTCCGCCGCCCGGGCTACCTCCAGCTCAAGTTTTTTGCAGTGTAGCTCTGTCATTCGTATCACCTGTCCCGAACTGCGCCAGCAACTGGTCCCTCTGACCGGCGGGCAGCAGCACGTCGCGCAGGCGGCTGAATTCTTTGTCTTCTGCGCCGATTTTAATCGCCACCTGCAGATCTGCCCGGAGGCGCAACTGGGGCTGGCGGAGCAACTGTTACTCGGCGTGGTGGATACCGCGATGATGGGGCAGAATGCCCTGACGGCGGCGGAATCTCTGGGGCTGGGCGGCGTTTATATTGGCGGCATTCGCAACCACATTGATGAGGTGACACAGCTACTCAGGCTGCCGAAATATGTACTGCCGCTGTTTGGTCTGTGTCTGGGATGGCCCGCGGATGAGCCGGGGCTGAAGCCGCGTCTGCCGGCGGAACTGGTGGTGCACGAGAACCGTTATCAACCGCTGGACAGGTCGCGGCTCGACGCCTATGACGAAGAGATGGCCAACTATTACCTGACCCGCGGCAGCAATACGCGTCGCGATACCTGGAGCGATCATATCCGGCGTACTATTGTCAAAGAGAGTCGCCCGTTTATTCTTGAGTATTTACATAAGCAGGGCTGGGCGACGCGCTAAACGCCGGGTACATCAAATAACCAGATGAGCCGGGGGTAAAACCGCCGACATAATTAATCTGATTTCCTCCGGGCGTCGTCGTGGCGGCCGGGGGAGAGTGGTATGATGGCGCGGCGAATGACGTGCGACGGGTTTAACGCCGAGGTGAAGGGTGAAAATCGCCATTTTATCCAGGGATGGTACGCTCTGGTCCTGTAAGCGGCTGCGTGAAGCGGCTATTAATCGTGGTCACCTGGTGGATATCATCGATCCACTTTCCTGCTATATGACCGTCAACCCGACGGCCTCTTCGGTGCACTATAAAGGGCGCCAGCTTCCCCATTATGATGCGGTGATTCCGCGTATCGGTTCCGCGATTACCTATTATGGTACCGCGGTGCTGCGCCAGTTTGAGCTGCTGGGGAGCTATCCGCTGAACGAATCAGTGGCGATCACCCGGGCGCGGGATAAACTGCGCTCCCTGCAACTGCTGGCGCGCCAGGGTATCGATCTTCCGCTTACCGGTATGGCGCACTCCCCGGACGATACCAGCGATCTGATCGAGATGGTGGGCGGCGCGCCGTTGGTGGTCAAACTGGTGGAAGGTACTCAGGGCATTGGCGTGGTGCTGGCGGAAACCCGCCAGGCGGCGGAAAGCGTGATCGATGCTTTCCGCGGTCTGAACGCGCATATTCTGGTGCAGGAATATATTAAAGAAGCCAAAGGGAAAGATGTGCGCTGTCTGGTGGTTGGCAATCAGGTCGTGGCGGCCATCGAACGCCAGGCGAAAGAGGGGGATTTCCGTTCGAATCTGCATCGCGGCGGTATTGCCCGGGTGGCGAATATCACTGCGCAGGAGCGGGAAGTCGCCCTCAAAGCGGCCTCAACCCTCGGCCTGGAGGTCGCGGGGGTGGATATTCTGCGATCGGCCCGCGGTCCGCTGGTGATGGAGGTCAATGCTTCCCCCGGTCTCGAAGGAATAGAGAAAGTGACCGGGATTGATATTGCGGCATTAATGATCAAATGGATAGAAAAACAGGCGCAGCCCGGCTTCTGTCTGAAAATCGGCGGATAGTCATTAAGGCGCGCATAATCATGGTATGTACGCCCCTTTTTGCGTAAGCTATGCCGCTTTCAACACAGCAAGAAACAGAGGTATCAGATTTTATGGATTCGCTCGTCGTCCCGACGCTGGATATTTTACGCCGTTGGCTGGATGAAATCGGTGTGAGTTTTTTTGAGTGTGATACCTGCCAGGCGTTGCATCTCCCTCACATGCAGAATTTTGACGGGATCTTTGACGCGAAAATCGATCTGGTCGATAACATTGTTCTGTTTTCTGCCCTGGCGGAGGTAAAACCGTCAGCGCTGCTGCCGCTTTCCGCAGACCTGTCGGCTATTAACGCCAGCTCGCTGACAGTAAAAGCTTTCCTCGATATTCAGGATGATAACCTGCCCAAGCTGGTGGTGTGCCAGTCGCTGTCGGCGGCGGTGGGGGTTACCCGCGAGCAGTTTACCTGGTTTCTGAAACAGAGCGAAGAACAGATCTCTATGGTGATCCTCGAAGCCGGGGCACACCATCTGTTGTACAGCGCCCTGGAAGAAGAACAAAATAGCGAAGTTATGCAAACCCATTTTCTCCACTGATTCCTTCTGAAATTAGCGTAGCCGCTACCAGCGCGGCTGCGTTCATCCAATTTTTATTCTGACTTTATCGCTCTTTTGTAGAGTGATTCACTCCTGTTAATGCCGTTATGGCTTATCACGTAGACAAAAAACGCTTATAAAATTGATAAAAGGGGTTTTTTTATCTGCCCTATAGCCTGCAACCCTGGCTACAGTTATTCTTGCGGTGCGGCGCAAAGCATGCAACGTCTGGCAGAAAAGGGCTGGCTCTTTTTTGCTTACTGCTTGAGAAAGTATGCACAAATCTTGCATATCTTGATGGCGTTATTTTTCCCGGTCTGGCGGGAACTGACCTTTTTGTTAAGAAGGAATGAAATATGTCCACCCAATCTAAGAAATGGTTGTCGGGTGCGGTAGCCGCTGGGTTAATGGTTGTTTCTGCCACCGCCTTAGCTGATGAGCAAAAGACGCTGCACATTTATAACTGGTCTGACTATATTGCGCCCGATACGCTGGCGAACTTTACGAAAGAAACCGGTATTAAAGTGGTCTATGACGTTTTCGATTCCAACGAAGTTCTGGAAGGAAAACTGATGGCGGGTAGTACCGGTTATGATTTAGTAGTGCCATCGTCCAGCTTCCTGGAGCGCCAGTCCCAGGCAGGTATTTTTGAAGCGCTGGATAAAAGCAAACTGCCGAATTATAAAAACCTCGATCCGGCGATGCTGAAACTGGCGGCCCAGAATGACCATGACAACAAGTACGGTATCCCGTACATGATGGTGACTACCGGTATTGGCTATAACGTCGATAAAGTGAAAGCCGCGCTGGGGGAAAATGCGCCGGTGGATAGCTGGGATCTGATCTTCAAGCCGGAGAATCTGGAAAAGCTGAAAAGCTGCGGCGTGGCCTTCCTTGACGCGCCCAGCGAAGTGTATGCCACGGTGCTGCACTATCTGGGCAAAGATCCCAACAGTACCGATCCCCAGGATTACACTGGCGCGGCCAACGATCTGCTGCTGAAACTGCGTCCGTCGGTGCGCTATTTCCACTCTTCTCAGTACATTAACGATCTCGCTAACGGCGATATCTGTGTCGCCATCGGCTGGTCCGGCGATGTATTGCAGGCGGCCAACCGCGCTAAAGAGGCGAAGAATGGCGTCAACGTGGCATACAGCATTCCGAAACAGGGGGCGCTGGCGTATTTCGACATGTTCGCCGTCACGGCGGATGCGAAGAATAAGGACGCAGCCTACCAGTTCCTGAATTACCTGATGAAGCCGGATGTTGTGGCGAATATCAGTAACTATGTGTATTACGCCAACGGCAACAAAGAGGCCACGCCGCTACTCAACGCCGATGTGCGTAATAACCCGGGAATCTACCCGCCGGAAGCGATTCGCGACCAACTGTTCACCCTGAAAGTGCAGTCGCCGAAAGTGGATCGCGTGATTACCCGCGCGTGGACGAAGGTGAAGAGCGGTAAATAATCCGCCAGATGTGATATGCACCGGGGGAGTGCAACTGCCCCACCATGGACAGGGGCTTTCGGGTCTCTGTCCTGCCATTTGTACGGCAACCGGGCCGTGCAGGTTTTATTGTTTGTTGCCGGAGAGCACCCTGAGTGAACGACGCTATCCCCCGCCCACGGGCGAAAACCCTCAAAGCGCTGACCCCGCTGCTGGAAATCCGTAATCTGACTAAATCGTTCGACGGCCAGCACGCCGTGGATGACGTTAGTTTGACCATTTATAAAGGTGAAATTTTTGCGCTGCTCGGCGCTTCCGGCTGCGGCAAATCTACGTTGCTGCGCATGCTGGCCGGGTTTGAGCAGCCGACCGCCGGGCAGATCGTGCTCGACGGCGTGGATTTGGCCCATGTGCCGCCGTACCAGCGGCCGGTGAACATGATGTTTCAGTCTTACGCGCTGTTCCCGCACATGACGGTAGAACAGAATATCGCCTTTGGTCTGAAGCAGGATAAGTTGCCGAAAGCGGAAATCGCCAGCCGGGTAGCAGAGATGCTCGCGCTGGTGCATATGCAGGAGTACGCGAAGCGTAAACCGCACCAGTTGTCCGGCGGCCAGCGTCAGCGCGTAGCCCTGGCGCGCAGCCTGGCTAAACGTCCGAAACTGCTGCTGCTTGATGAACCAATGGGGGCGCTGGATAAAAAACTGCGCGACCGGATGCAGCTTGAGGTGGTGGATATCCTGGAGCGGGTCGGCGCGACCTGCGTCATGGTTACCCACGACCAGGAAGAAGCCATGACCATGGCGGGGCGGATCGCCATCATGAACCGCGGTAAGTTTGTGCAGATTGGTGAGCCGGAAGAGATTTATGAGCACCCGACCACGCGCTACAGTGCTGAATTTATCGGCTCGGTCAACGTCTTTGAAGGGCTGCTCAAAGATCGCCAGGAGGACGGGCTGGTGATTGAAACCCCGGGGCTGGTGCATCCGCTGAAAGTCGATCCGGATGCCTCGGTGGTGGATGGCGTACCGGTGTACGTCGCGCTGCGTCCGGAAAAAGTGATGCTCTGCGAGACGCCGCCGGCGGACGGCTATAACTTCGCGGTGGGCGAAGTGGTGCATATCGCCTACCTGGGCGACCTTTCCATTTACCACATCCGTTTGCACAGCGGTCAGATGATTAGCGCCCAGTTGCAGAATGCGCATCGCTACCGTAAAGGCGCTCCCACCTGGGGAGATGAAGTGCGTCTGTGCTGGGAAGCGGATAGCTGCGTGGTCCTGACGGTGTAGGGGGAAAGAGATGAGCGTTTTATCTGAACGACCGCCGGGCACTGCGGCGGCGCAACGCCCCGGCTGGCTGGCGCGGATATGGGTGGCTCACGGGCGCAAGCTGGTGATTGCCCTGCCGTACCTGTGGTTGATTCTGTTGTTTATGGTGCCGTTTCTGATTGTCTTCAAAATCAGCCTGGCTGAAATAGCCCGCGCCATCCCGCCTTATACCGACCTTCTGGCCTGGGCGGACGGGCAGCTTTCCATCACCCTGAACTTTGGTAATTTCCTGCAACTGACCGACGATCCGCTATATGTGGAGGCTTATCTACAATCGCTGGAGGTGGCGGCTATTTCGACCCTGTGCTGTCTGCTGCTCGGCTACCCGCTGGCCTGGGCGGTGGCCCACAGTCACTCGTCGACCCGCAATATTTTGCTGTTGCTGGTGATTCTGCCGTCATGGACCTCGTTCCTGATCCGGGTTTATGCGTGGATGGGGATCCTGAAAGAAAACGGCGTGCTGAATAACGTACTGCTGTGGCTGGGGGTTATCGATCAGCCGCTGGCTATTCTGCACACCAATCTGGCGGTGTACATCGGCATCGTGTATGCCTATCTGCCGTTTATGGTGCTGCCTGTCTATACCGCGCTGACGCGTATTGATTACTCGCTGGTGGAAGCGGCGCTGGATCTCGGCGCCCGGCCGCTGAAGACCTTCTTTACCATTATTGTCCCGCTGACCAAAGGCGGCATTATCGCCGGGTCGATGCTGGTATTTATTCCGGCGGTCGGCGAGTTTGTGATTCCGGAACTGCTTGGCGGGCCGGACAGCATCATGATTGGCCGGGTACTGTGGCAGGAATTCTTCAATAACCGCGACTGGCCGGTGGCCTCGACGGTGGCGATTGTTATGTTGTTGCTGTTGATTGTGCCGATCATGTGGTTCCACAAGCATCAGAACAAAGCGGCGGAGGGACATGTATGAATAATTTACCGGTCGTGCGCTCGCCGTGGCGCAGGGTGATTTTGCTGATCGGATTCACGTTTCTCTATGCGCCGATGCTGATGCTGGTGATTTACTCGTTCAACAGCTCCCGGCTGGTAACGGTGTGGGCCGGCTGGTCTACCCGTTGGTACGGCGAGCTGTTCCGGGATTCGGCGATGATGAGCGCTGTGGGGTTGAGTCTGACCATCGCCGCCTGCGCCGCGACGGCGGCGGTGATCCTCGGCACGCTTGCCGCGGTGGTGATGGTGCGCTTTGGCCGCTTTCGCGGCGCCAACGGTTTCGCTTTTATGCTGACCGCGCCGCTGGTTATGCCGGACGTGATAACCGGTTTGTCGCTGCTGCTGCTGTTTGTCGCCCTCGGGCAGGCCATTGGCTGGCCCAGCGAGCGGGGAATGCTCACTATCTGGCTGGCCCATGTCACTTTCTGTACCGCCTATGTGGCGGTGGTGATCAGCGCTCGCCTGCGCGAACTGGATCGTTCGATTGAAGAGGCGGCGATGGATCTGGGCGCCACGCCGCTGAAAGTGTTCTTCGTCATTACGCTGCCGATGATCTCTCCGGCGGTACTTTCCGGTTGGCTGCTGGCGTTTACACTGTCGCTGGATGACCTGGTGATCGCCAGTTTTGTCTCCGGGCCGGGGGCCACCACACTGCCGATGCTGGTGTTCTCCAGCGTGCGCATGGGGGTTAATCCGGAAATCAACGCCCTGGCGTCGATCATCCTTGGCGTGGTGGGTATCATCGGTTTGATTGCCTGGTATCTGATGGCGCGTACAGAAAAACAGCGGTTGCGAGATATTCAACGCGCCAGACGTGGTTGAATGACGCAATAAAGCATAAAATTGGGCAGAGATTACCCGGCGCCGTATGAGTGGCGGCGCCGCTTCGTAAGGAATACGAGGTGCTGGATATTATCCGTAAACGTTCTGCTTCTCATGCCCGACTGAACACGCCAACGCTGGTGACGATAGCGGCGATTGCTATCGTTACGGTTCGCTGCGTGGATTTGCTGATGCTGTTTAACACGCTGGGGCCGTCGGGGATCCTCGATTTCATTCAGCGCAGTATCCAGACCTGGGCGCTGACGCTGATTTTCTTCGCCAGTCTGGTGATGCTGTGCGTCGAAGTACGCTGCGCTTTTGTGATTGTGCGCGGGCGTAACTGGGGGCGCTGGGTCTTTTTGCTCACCCAGGTCATTTCCGGCGTTTATCTGTGGCTGGCATCGCTGGGCTGGGGCTATCCCGAGCTGTTCAGTATTGCCGGTGAAACCAGTCAGGAAATTCTGCATTCGCTGATGGTCCAGAAATTGCCGGATCTGCTGATTTTATTTTTACTTTTTGTTCCCGCCTCCAGCCGGCGCTTTTTTCGGCTGCAGTAAACGCGCAGAGTGGTACAATCTGCCGCCTTCATCTTTCAGGGTTTTGTTATGCAATGCGCGCTCTATGACGCTGACCGCTGTCGCTCCTGCCAGTGGATTGAACTGTCTGTTGATCAACAGATAGCGAAAAAAATGGCCGATTTACGCCAGCTACTGGCGGATTCGCCGCCTGAATGCTGGCTGCCGCCGGTGAGCGGGCCGGAGCGTGGGTTTCGCAATAAAGCCAAAATGGTGGTCAGCGGCAGCGTGGAACGACCGCTGCTCGGCATGTTGAAGCGCGATGGCAGCGCCGAGGATTTAACCGACTGCCCGCTGTATCCGCCTTCGTTTCTGCCGGTGTTTACGGTGCTGAAAGCGTTTATTCCCCGCGCCGGTCTGACGCCGTACAACGTAGCGCGCCGGCGCGGCGAACTGAAATATTTGCTGCTGACCGAGAGCCGCTACGATGGCGCAATGATGTTGCGCTTTGTCCTGCAGTCGACCAGCAAACTGGAACAGTTGCGCACGGCGCTGCCGTGGTTGCAGGCGCAACTGCCGCAACTGAAGGTGATCTCGGTAAATATTCAGCCAGTACATATGGCCATCATGGAAGGGCCGCAGGAGATTTGGCTCACGGAGCAGAGCGCGCTGGCGGAGCGGTTTAACGATGTGCCGCTGTGGATTCGTCCGCAAAGCTTTTTCCAGACCAACCCCGCGGTAGCGAGCGCGCTGTACGCCGCCGCCCGCGATTGGGTACGTGAATTGCCGGTCACTCATATGTGGGATCTGTTCTGCGGCGTGGGCGGGTTTGGACTGCACTGCGCCACCCCGGAAATGCAATTAACCGGTATTGAGATAGCTCCGGAGGCGATTGCCTGCGCCCGCCAGTCGGCCCGGGAACTGGGACTGACCCGGCTGGCGTTTCAGGCGCTGGATTCCACGCAATTCGCCACCGGGCAACAGCAGGTGCCGGAGCTGGTGCTGGTCAATCCGCCGCGGCGCGGTATTGGCCAGGCGCTGTGCGAATATCTGAACGCGATGGCGCCGCAGTATATTATTTATTCCAGCTGTAACGCCCGGACAATGGCCCAGGATATCGCGCTGTTGACTGGCTATCGGCTGGTGCGGGCGCAGCTTTTCGATATGTTCCCGCATACCGCGCACTATGAAGTGCTGAGCCTGTTACAGCGTAATTAATTGATCGGTACACGGAACAGAAAAGAGACCGCAGACGGTCTCTTATTCTGACCGGGTTAACGGGGAAATTACTCCGGGAACCACTTATCACTGATTTTCTGGTAAGTACCGTCGGCTTTGATCGCCGCCAGCGCGTCATTAAGCTTTTTCAGCAGGGGCTGGTTATCCTGACGTACCGCAATACCCAGACCGGTGCCAAAGTATTCCGGGTCGGTGACCTTCGGGGTTGCCGCGCCCAGTTGGGGATTGGTCTTCAGCCACTCGTTCACCACCGCCGTATCGCCGAACACGCCGTCAATACGCCCGTTTTTCAGGTCGATAAACGCATTCTGGTAACTGTCATAAGAGACGGTTTTCACTTCCGGGTGCTTATCCTGCAGGTATTTCTGGTGCGTGGTACCGTTTTCCATGCCGATACGCTTGCCTTTCAGATCCTCAAATGACTTGTAGGTCTCTTTTTTGGCAATCACCAGCGCCGAGTTAGCGTAGTAGGGATCGGTAAACGCCACCTGCTTACTGCGCTCCGGGGTAATGTCCATACCGGAAATCACTGCATCATATTTGCGGAATTTGAGGGTTGGGATCAGGCTATCGAAAGCCTGGTTGGTGAAAGTACATTCCGCCTGCATCTGTTTGCATAACGCTTTCGCCAGATCGATATCAAACCCGACAATCTGGTTGCTGGCATCCAGTGATTCAAACGGCGGGTAGGTTGCGGAGGAACCAAAGCTGATTTTGTCGGCGGCATTAGCGCTGAATGCGCCGGCGGCGAGCAGCGCGGCCAAAAGTAATTTCTTCATTATCAAACTCCCGTCTGTCAATTTTTTGTGCTGATTAGCCGCATCCCGGCGTGGTTAACACCATGCCTTAAAATGAATTTATATTCAATATATCGGTATATTTATTTTATTTTGGCAATAAAAAAAGCGCACCGTGGCGCGCCTTTTTACATCGTCAAATCTCAGTTACGGCGTTCGAAAACCAGCGCCCGACGCTCAAGCAGGCGCATCAGCAGCGTCAGTAAACCATTGACGATAAGGTAAATAATCCCGGCGGCGCCGAAAGCCATCACGTCATAGGTGCGGCCATACAACAACTGGCTGTAGCCCATCACTTCCATCAGGGTGATGGTATAAGCCAGTGAGGTGCTTTTGAATACCAGTACCACTTCGTTGGAGTAAGACGACAGGGCGCGCTTAAATGCATACGGCAACATAATCGCCAGAGTGTCTTTGCGGCTCATTCCCAACGCGCTGCACGATTGCCACTGCCCGGCCGGAATGGCGCGCATGGCGCCATAGAACAGTTGAGTAGTATATGCGGCGCTGTTCAGGGACAGTGCAATCAGCGCGCACAGCCACGGCTCAGACAGCAGGTGCCAGATCGCCGGGTAATGCTGCAGCGACGGGAACTGCCCGGGCCCGTAGTAGATCAGGAAGATCTGCACCAGCAGCGGGGTACCGGTAAACAGTGTGATATATCCACGCACCAGAAGATTCAGCACCGGTGTTTTCAGCGTCAGGACGATGGTGAACAACACCGCCAGCACCAGCGCGACGGCGATGGAGGCGGCGGTCAGCGTCAGACTGGTATGCAGGCCTTTGAGCAGCTCCGGTAAGTAATCGAGCATCAGTCGGCACTCCTTTCAAAACGCGTAGCGCGCAAATCAATACGCTTCAGGATGTACTGACTGATGAGGGTAATCACCAGATAGATAGCCGCTGCCACGATATACCAGGTAAAAGGCTCCTGGGTTCGGGTAGCGATACTCTTGGTCTGCAACATCAGATCGTTAACGCTGATCAGCGACACCAGCGCGGTATCCTTAAGCAGTACCAGCCACTGGTTACCCAGGCCTGGCAGGGCATGGCGCCACATCTGCGGCATTACCAGCCGGAAAAAAATCGCGCTTTTTGACAGTCCCAGCGCCTGGCCGGACTCCCACTGGCCGACCGGTACCGCTTTCAGGGCGCCGCGCAGGGTCTGTGAGGCGTAAGCGGCGTACAGCAGCGACAGTGCAATCACCCCGCACATAAACGGGCTAACGTCGAAATTTTCGATTGGAATCTGTACCGGGATCTCGACGATGCCGAGGTTAAGGGTAAAGCCGTCCGAAAGCGTCAGCAGCAACTGCGAGGCGCCGAAATAGATAAACAGGACGACAAGGATCTCCGGCAGGCCGCGCAGCAGCGTCACAATCACCGAGGCCAGCCAGGCGACCGGTTTCCACTTCGCGGATTCCCAGACGGCGAACAGCATCGCCAGCACCAGGCCGATGATCAACGAGCAAACGGCAAGGCCGACGGTCATCCCGGCGGCGCTTGCTAAAGGAAAAAATTCGTTCATTCAGGAAATTACTTCTGGAACCATTTATCGTAGATGGTCTGGTAGGTACCGTCTTGCTTAACCTTTTCCAGCGCGGCGTTGAATTTCTGCTGCAGCTCGGTGTTGCCCTGACGTACCGCAATACCCAGACCGGTGCCGAAATAGTCTTTATCGGTAACTTTATCGCCCACGGCGCTCAGCGCCGGATTGGTTTTCAGCCATTCCGTTACCACCGCGGTGTCGCCGAATACGCCGTCAATACGTCCGTTTTGCAGATCCAGACGCGCATTCTGGTAGCTGTCATAAGGCACCATGGTGATTTCCGGATATTTATCGGTGATGAATTTCTGGTGCGTGGTGCCATTCTGTACGCCGACTTTTTTACCCTTTAACTGGTCAATGCTGGCGTATTTGTCTTTCTGGCTGACAAACAGCGCCGAGTTGTCATAGTAAGGCGTGGTGAACAGAACCTGCTTTTCACGCTCCGGAGTGATATCCATACCGGCCATAACGGCATCAAAACGGCGGAATTTCAGGCTCGGGATCAGGCTGTCGAAAGCCTGATTGGTAAAAGTACAGGTGGCATCGATCTCTTTACACAGGGCATTGGCCAGATCGACATCAAACCCCACGATATTATTACTGGCGTCGATAGACTCAAATGGCGGGTAGGACGCTTCAGTGGCGAAACGAATTGTTTGTGCGGCCGTGGCGGAAAGGCTCAGGCTGGCTAACAGCGCGGCAAGCAGTACTTTTTTCATCGTCATATTCCCGATCAACATCAGTGAGATAAATAGAATTTAAACGCGTCGGTCTGCGGCTGGGCGAAACAGCTGGCATCTCCCTGCTCAACAATATGACCGTTTTCCATATACACCACGCGGCTGGCTGTTTTACGCGCCACTTCAACCTCGTGGGTGACAATCACCTGGGTAATCCCGGTTTCCGCCAGTTCGTGAATGATACTCACAATCTGGGCGGTAATTTCCGGATCCAGCGCGGCGGTAGGTTCATCAAATAACAGCACCTGAGGCTCCATCATTAGCGCCCGGGCGATGGCCACGCGCTGTTGCTGGCCGCCGGAAAGATGCAGCGGATACCTTTGCGCATACGGGGTCAGACGCAGGCGTTCGAGCAGTTTTCCCGCCCGCTCCCGGGCCTGTTCTTTACTCAACCCCAGTACCCGGCACGGCGCTTCAATCAGGTTTTGCAGTACCGTGAGGTGCGGCCACAGATTGTATTGCTGGAACACCATGCCGACATTCTGGCGCAGTTCGCGGATGGCCTTATCGCCAGGCGCTTTGGTGAAGTCAAAGTGATTGCCTGCAATATTAAGCGTACCGGAACGCGGCATTTCCAGCAGATTGAGCACGCGCAGCAGAGAGCTCTTGCCTGCGCCGCTGGGACCCAGCAGCACCAGCGTTTCGCCCTGGGGGCAACTCAGTGTGATGTCGAACAGCGCCTGATGGGCGCCGTAAAAGCAGTTAATGCCGTTTAGTTGAATACTCATGCGCAGCAGTTGAATAGCAATTGAGACCGCAAATAGTACCGTTGACAGAATAGTTATGCAATATTTGTGGGTTAAAACTTAAAAACTACTGACCACAGGCTTTAAAATTAGCACAAAATACCAGGGCAGGGGGGAGCTAAGAATAAAAGTCGGCATTCATAACAAATGCCAGACTATTTACGGGAGAAATTAGATACCGGCAAGCTGACTGTTATCACAGCTTGCCAGTTAACTTTATGAAGAACAGGCGCTTCGCAAGCGCGCTGGTCCTTGCGTCCATCCGTCAGCGGCGTTCCAGAGACTGGCGCAGGCTACCAGCGACACCCTGAGCGCCAGCGCCCAGATAGCGCACATCATCCACCGCCCAGCACTGGCCTTCGCGTACCATCAGCACTTCATCCTGCCAGGACTTTGAGCCTTTGTTGAGGTTGACGCGTAGCGGAATATTGCGTGCGTCCGTATTGGGGATGGTGGAGGCGCTGGCGACATCGGCTTTATCCACGCCGCCGGTATAGCTGGCGAAAATATCGCTGGCGCGCGCGGCGTTTTGCGTTGCGCTGTCGCGGCCGGCGTCCTGCAGCACCTGCCACAGACTGTCGCTCAGCCAGGGGCGCAGGGCGCTGAAATCGGTAATCCCTTCGCCCGGATGAGCGATACGGTAGTCATAGAATTGCTGTGCCACGGCGTCCGGACCGCCTTCTGCACAGGGACCTGACCGGGAGCCAATATCCTTATAGGCCGGCGTGACCGTTGTACAGGCGCTTAACAGCAGTGAACAGGGAAGCAGTACAGCCAGAACTGAGCGACGCATAGTGATTTCCTTATATGTTTGTCTCAGGATAGATAAAGGCGTGAGTTTAATTTTCACAGTCTAAGCTTTAGCATAGCGTATCGCCACTGAATTGCGTGTCGGCCCCCGGGCTAACGCATTGATTGCCAATGAAAGGAGAAAAATATGCAATTTTCCACCACGCCCACTCTGGAAGGGCAGGTCATTGTAGAATACTGCGGTGTGGTCACCGGTGAAGCCATTCTTGGCGCCAATATTTTCCGCGATTTTTTCGCCAGTGTGCGCGACATTGTCGGCGGACGTTCCGGCGCCTATGAGAAAGAGTTGCGTAAAGCGCGGGAAATAGCCTTTAGCGAACTGCAGGAACAGGCGGAAGAGCTGGGGGCCGATGCTGTGGTGGGCATTGATATCGATTATGAAACCGTGGGGAAAGAGAGCAGCATGCTGATGGTGAGCATTACCGGTACGGCGGTGAAAACCCGTCGATGAGTAAAGGTTGCTGGTGGACGATACCGCTACTGGCGGCGCTGCTGAGCGGCTGTGCCGGCAATACAGGGATTGAGGATCGCGGCGCTTACAAAGTGGATGTGCGCCATCAGGCGCCAGCCGCGTATTCACGGGTAAAAGTGCTGGTCATCCACTATACCGCCGGGGATTTTGACACTTCGTTGGCTACTCTGACCGGGCATGACGTCAGCGCGCATTATTTGATTCCCGCAGTGCCGCCGCAGTCCGGCGCTAAACCGGTTATCTGGCAACTGGTTCCTGAAGAAAAGCTGGCCTGGCACGCCGGAATCAGCTTCTGGCGCGGGGCGACGCGCATCAACGATACCTCTGTCGGCGTTGAACTGGAAAATGACGGCTGGCGACTGGCGGCAGGGAAGAAGCAGTTTGCGCCATTTCAGCCGGCGCAGATAGCGGCGCTGGAAAAGCTGGCGCGATCGATTATCGAGCGTTATCAAATCAAACCGTGGAATGTCGTGGCGCATGCCGACATTGCGCCCCAGCGCAAGGACGATCCCGGTCCGCTGTTCCCCTGGCGGCAACTGGCGCAACAGGGTATTGGCGCGTGGCCGGAGGCCGGGCGGGTCAATTTTTACCTGTTCGGGCGTCCGGGCTGGCAGCCAGTCGATCGTCTGTCGCTACTGGATCTGCTGTCCCGTTATGGTTATGAAGTCGCCCCGGAAATGACGCCGCAACAGCAGCAGAGAGTCATTGCCGCCTTCCAGATGCATTTTCGCCCCGCGCGCTATGATGGCGTGGCGGATGCCGAGACTGAAGCTATCGCCCGGGCGCTGCTGGAAA
The DNA here is from genome assembly GCF_001484765.1 of Entomohabitans teleogrylli. Taxonomy (GTDB): domain Bacteria; phylum Pseudomonadota; class Gammaproteobacteria; order Enterobacterales; family Enterobacteriaceae; genus Entomohabitans; species Entomohabitans teleogrylli. The sequence continues at coordinate 28,228 of NZ_LLXO01000015.1, forward strand.
AGTATGGCCAGGGGTGATGTTGGCAGTGCGCTGTGCAGGCGCGCTTTAGCCGCGCCCTGGCGTCGATGGCCGATTAACGCAGCGTACCGTGATCGCGCAGCCAGTCGGCGGTGCGGGTAATGCCTTCCTCAAGCGAGACGATCGGCTGGTAACCCAGTTCAGCCTGGGCGCGGCTGGTGTCGAGGGTAAGATCGAAATTGAGCTTAGAAACGCCGTAGTGGGTTAATACCGGTTCCCTGGCGTTTTTATTGCCGAAATGCTCCATACTGCGTGCAATCATATCCAGCATGGCGTACGGCACCGGGCGTATCCTGCAGGGGATCCCCAGCGCGTCGATCAGTTGTTGCACAATGGCGCGCAGCGGGCGCGGGGCCATATTGGTAATATTGTAGGCCCGCCCGGAGGGCAATTTGTCGCACTGCGCTGAGCTGGCCAGCCACATCGCATGCACCGCGTTTTCCTGATAGGTCATATCCACCAGCGCCTCGCCGCCGCGCGGCAGCAGGATACTGCCGTAGTGGCGCATCATCTGGACCAGGCGGGGAAAAAAGACTTTATCGTGGGGGCCGAACAAACTTTGCGGACGCAGAATAGTGAAGCGGGTATGCGGGTTGGCCTGGGCGAGTAACTGAATGACCTCTTCCGCCGCGGCTTTACTACGGGCAAATTCATTAGCGAAGCGTATCGGGCGGAAATCTTCCTGAATATTGCGATGGTGGTGGTAGTCGAAATAGAGCGAGGGCGAGGAGATATGGATGAAATTGCGCACTCCCCAGGCGACGGCCCACTCGCCGAGGCGACGAGTAGCGCGCACGTTGGCCAGATCGAACGCTTGCTGGGTTCCCCACGGCGATGTGAAACTGGAGCAGTGCCAGAGCGTATCTACGCCCGCCAGCATCATCTTTGCCTGGGAGGAGACCAGTTCGGTCAGGTCGGCATGGATAAATTCGGCGCCCATTTTCTGCAGCAGTTTGCCCATGGCCTCGTTGCGCCCGGTCGCCCGCACGCTGATGCCATTACGCCGTAAATATTCAACCGCGTTGCGGCCCAGCCCGCTGGTAGCGCCGGTGACCAGTACCTTCATGTCCACTCACTGTGTTAATGACCTCGTGCTGCGCATTCTTTCGCGATTTCACCGCGTATGCAATGGGAATAACCAGACAATCGGCTCTGTTAGCCATGTTTGTGCGCTGATTGTTCGGCCATTGTGATAATTTTGCGCGCCATGCCGCGAAAAATGAATAAATGCGCCGGGATCATCACCAGCCAGTACATCAGCCCCGGCGTTCCGTGCGGATGCCACCAGGCCCGGACATCCAGCGTGCGTCGGGAACTCGTGTCTTTAATGGTGAACGACAGTCGACCCAGCCCGGGAGCCTTCATCCCGAACAGCAACGTCAGCTCTTTTTCCGGCTCAGCGACAATCACTTTCCAGCTATCAACCAGATCGCCGACCCGCAGTAAGGGATGGGCGGGGCGCCCTTTGCGTAGCCGGTGGCCTACCAGACGATCCATTGAGGCGCGGATAGACCACAGAATATTGGCGAAAAAATAGCCCTCTTTGCCGCCGAGACGATTAACGACCTTCCAGAGATCGGCGCAGGACGCCTGGGTCTCAAGCGTGCAGCCTGCCTGTTTGGGATAGTATCCGTACTCCGGTCGCCAGCGGGCGTGGGCCTGCGCGTCATAGCCCCAGTCCTGGGAGTTCGCCAGATGGCGCTCTTCTTCAAGAGTCTGACGTACAGCGTCATCAAAGCCAATCAGCGTTTGGGGAATCAGGGCTCTGAGTGTCGCGTCATCGGCCAGCAGATCGTGTTTCAGCCCCTGAATCAGCGCCCGTGCGACCTCCGGAGGAACGGAGGTAATGGTGTTCAGAAACCACACCGAGACCCAACGGGTGGGGAAGGGGACTGGAATCAGAGGACGGTGGCGGCCGCTGATGGTCATAAAATGTTCAAACTGCTGCTGGTAACTGAGCACTTCCGGCCCGGCGGCCTCAAACACCCGATGCTCATGCGCCGGATGATCAAGCAAACCCAGCAGATAGATCAGCAGGTTTTCCAGTGCGATCGGGGTGGTGCGAGAGCGTACCCAGCGCGGGGGCGTCAGCACCGGGAGGTTGTAAACCATATCGCGCATGACTTCGAAAGCGGCAGAGCCGGCGCCGACAATAATACCCGCCCGTAGCTCCGTGACCGGGACGCCGGATTCGCGCAGGATATCCGCCGTCAGTTGCCTGGCGCGCAGGTGGGCCGAGGGCCGCTCGCCGCGGGGCGTTTGCAGGGAACTGAGGAAAATGATCTGTTGCACCGGATACTGGCGCAGGGCGCTACACAGATTGCGCGCCGCCTGCTGCTCCCGGGCGACGAAATCATCGCCGTCCCCCATGCTGTGTACCAGGTAGTAAAGGGTATCGGTCTGTTTCAGCAGCGGCATCAGGGTTTCTGGCCGGTGAAGATCGGCATGACGGCAGATGACGCCGGGCCATGGCTGTTTCTCCAGCCAGTCGCTACGGCGCGCGGCGGCGGTGATCTGGTGTCCGGCCTGCGACAGGCGCGGCACCAGGCGCTGGCCGATATAACCGCTGGCGCCGAGCACCAGAATCCGCTGTGGGGATGAGATAACGCGACTCAGGCTCATTGTCTGATAAACGCCTGCCAGCGTTCAATCACCTCTCCCAGCGCCTGACGGGGCGTATCCAGATGGGTAACCAGGCGAGTGACCGGCGCGCTGCTGATTAAAATATTGTGCTGTTTCATGTATTCACCCAGCGGCGCAACCTCTTCCCCGGGGATGCGGACGAACACCATATTGGTGTCCTGGCGGATAACATCGGCGCCTATTTCGCGCAGCGCTTTCGCCAGCCAGGCGGCATTGGCATGATCGTCTTTCAGACGCTGAACGTTATTGTGCAGAGCATACAGTCCGGCGGCGGCCAGAATACCGACCTGGCGCATACCGCCGCCGGCCATTTTCCGCCAGCGCCGGGCGCGCTGAATATACTCCTCATCTCCCAGCAGTAGTGAACCGGCCGGTGCTCCCAGCCCTTTGGACAGGCAGATAGTCAGAGAATCGCAGTACCGGGTGACTTCCTCCAGCGTGCCGCCGTATTCCGTCACGGCGTTAAAGAGACGCGCGCCATCAACGTGCAGTTTCAGACTGCGCTGACGGGTAAATTCCCAGGCCTGTTTCAGATATTCGACGGGCAGCACTTTGCCGTTGAAGGTGTTTTCCAGACTCAGCAATTTAGTACGGGCGAAATGGACATCGTCAGCCTTGATACGGGCGGCGACCTTATCCAGCGGCAGCGAACCATCCGGCGCATTATCAATTGGCTGCGGCTGGATACTGCCGAGTACCGCGGCGCCGCCGGCCTCATACAGGTAGTTATGCGCCAGCTGGCCGACAATGTACTCTTCACCGCGCGCGCAGTGACTCATTAAACCCACCAGATTGGCCTGGGTGCCGGTAGGCAGAAATAGCGCCGCCTGTTTGCCGGCAAGCCGGGCGGCGTAATCCTGCAGGGCGTTCACCGTGGGATCGTCGCCGTACACATCATCGCCGGTCGGGGCGGCCATCATGGCTTCCAGCATCGCGTGGCTGGGGCGGGTAACCGTATCACTGCGTAAGTCGATCATGATTCATCCTGTTCTGCGGGCATCAATATCCATGTTCCCGGCGCAACGGCTCCCGGGAACGGGAATATCCTGCCTTAATTTGGCGTTCCTGGAGATTCTTTTTACCGGAACCAGTTGGTTTTCGCCAGTTCGATCACTTCGTCCCCGCGACCGCTGATGATTGCCCGCAACATATACAGACTAAATCCTTTAGCCTGCTCCAGCTTTATCTGCGGCGGTATTGCCAGTTCTTCTCTGGCGACCACCACGTCGACCAGGGCCGGTCCATCATGGCTGAATGCCTGTTCCAGAGCGCTGTTCAACTCGCTGCCGTTTTCCACCCGCAGTCCTTTAATCCCGCAGGCTTCGGCAATGCGGGCGAAGTTGGTATCGTGTAGCTCTGTGCCGTCCGTCAGATAACCGCCGGCTTTCATCTCCATCGCCACAAAACCCAGTACGCTGTTGTTAAAAACCACGATTTTTATTGGCAACCCTAGCTGGGCGACGGAGAGGAAATCCCCCATCAGCATGCTGAAGCCGCCGTCGCCGCACATGGCGACCACCTGGCGTTCCGGCGCTGTGGCTTTGGCCCCCAGCGCCTGGGGCATGGCATTGGCCATCGAACCATGATTAAAGGAGCCCAACAGCCGCCGTTTACCGTTCATTTTCAGATAACGGGCCGCCCAGACGGTTGGCGTGCCGACATCGCAGGTAAAGATCGCGTCGTCGGCGGCGTAATGGCTGATTTGCCGGGCCAGATATTGGGGATGAATGGTCTTGTCGTCGGCTTTGGCTAAATCGTCGAGGTTACTTCGGGCTTTCCGGTAGTCGTCCAGCGCTTTGTCCAGAAAACGGCGGTCTGATTTTTCTTCCAGCAGCGGCAAGAGCGCCCGGAGCGTACCTTTGATGTCCCCCACCAGCGCCATATCCACCTTGCTGTGTGCGCCAATGCTGGCGGGATTGATATCTATCTGAATAATTCTGGCGTCTGTGGGATAAAACGCCCGATAGGGGAATTGCGTACCAAGCAGGACCAGCGTATCGGCATTCATCATGGTGTGGAAACCGGAAGAAAAACCGATTAACCCGGTCATGCCAACATCGTAGGGGTTGTCATATTCCACATGCTCTTTACCGCGCAGCGCGTGCACTATCGGCGCTTTGAGCGTCGCCGCCAGTTGAACCAGTTCCTCATGGGCGCCGGCGCAGCCGCTGCCGCACATCAGCGCGATATTACTGGCATAGCGCAGTAGCTGCGCCAGTTTTTCCAGTTCAGCCCGCTCTGGAACCACCTGCGGCGCTACCGCCGGATACCAATGGGTAGAGGCGCTTTCCGGCGCGGGCTTCAGGGCGACATCGCCAGGCAGGACAATGACCGATACCCCGCGCCCGAGAATGGCGCTGTGTAGCGCTCTGGCCATGATTTGCGGAATTTGCTCCGGCGTTGAAACCAGCTCACAAAAGTGACTACATTCCCGGAACAGCTCCTGAGGATGAGTCTCCTGGAAGTAACCGCTGCCAATTTCACTGGAAGGGATATGGGCGGCAATGGCCAGCACCGGAACATGGTTGCGATGGCAATCAAACAGCCCGTTGATCAGATGCAGGTTTCCCGGGCCGCAGGAGCCGGCACATACCGCCAGTTCTCCGGTCAGATGGGCTTCAGCGCCGGCGGCAAAGGCCGCCACTTCTTCGTGTCGTGTTGGCATCCAGGCGATGGTGCCCATGCGGTTGAGACTGTCGCTCAGGCCATTAAGCGAATCGCCGGTGACTCCCCAGATACGTTTGATGCCCACTTGTTCCAGGGTTTTCGCGATATATGCGGCTACGGTTTGTTTCATTCATCCTCTCCTTGAAGCCAGGCAAAGACCAGCTTTGAGGATAGTTGATTTCCCCGCCGCACAGCGGCTTAGCAGCCCGATTTGTTAAGGTTCACAGATGATAATAGAAGAAGGGATCGTCGTGATGGATATGGCGTCCTGCCAGCGCGTGCTTCCCATTCGGGACGGGATAAAGACGGGCCCGTTACGGAGCCCGGGAGATTGACGACAAACTTCGTTTCATTGCCGGAGGTGCAGATATCATCAGAATAAAAATAAGGAAAATCAATTTATTGATTTTCGGCTGATAACCGCAAAGCAGGAAAGACCCCGTTTTCCTTCGTTGTCAACAGCCTGACAGGCTCCTTGCGGAGCCTGTGTGGTGTTATGCGACAACCAGATCGCTTTGTGGGTGGCAGGAGCAGGCCAGCACATAACCTTCGGCAATCTCCTGTTCGCTGAGCGTGGCGGTGCTGGTGACCGTGTAATCTCCGCAGACGACTTTGGTTTTGCAACAGCCGCATACCCCGGCGCGACAGGCGGCGTTCACCGGCATCTGATTACTCTCCAGCGCCTCCAGCAGCGTAGAGCCTGGCGGCGTATAGCCTTCACGCAATGGTTGCAGCGTGGAGATTTTCAGACCACTGGCGGCGGGAGCGGCGACCGGAGTGAAGAACTGCTCTTTACAGAAGCGGCTAACGCCCAGGCGGCGTACGGTCTGCTCCACGATTTCCATATATGGCGCCGGTCCACAGGTCATCACCATCCGCTCAGTGAGGTCCGGGACGCTGGCGAGAATCTCCCCGGTCAGCCGTCCGTGGATAAATCCCGAAACGGCGCCCTCTTCAGCGATCAGGGTGACCGGATACTGGCGCCATTCATCGGCAAAAATCACATCCTGCGGTGAACGTACGCTGTAGATAACCTGTACGTTGGCCTGAGGCTGAAACCTTGCCAGCCAGCGGCGCATCGACATAATGGGGGTAATCCCACAGCCAGCCGCCAGCAGCAGATAGCGTTGCGCCGGATGTTCGGTGCAGGTAAATTCCCCCTCGGCGCCGGACAACCAGAGATAATCGCCGCGTTTCACTTCCCTGGTCAGCCATTGCGATCCCGCGCCGTCCTGTATCCGCCGGATTGTCAGTGTGATAAAGGGACTGACGCCGGGGGTGGAGGACAGGGTATAAGCGCGCAGGGTATCACTGCTGTGGCGAATACTGACCAGCGCGTACTGGCCTGCCTGGTAAGGATAAAAGTCATGGCAGAACAGCGACAGCGTCCAGACATCCGGCGTTTCCTGGTGGATGTGATGAACCTGCATACGGTAAGGGCACAGCGGTGTCGGCATGGTCATGGTTGTCCTCCTCAGGCGCTCAGCAGTTGCTGCATATCTTGCTGGACGCTGGTGACCTGGCGCAGACCAAATTTCTCATTAAGAATTGCCAGCAGGTTAGGCGTCAGGAAGCCGGGCGCTGTCGGGCCGGTGACAATATTGGTAACCCCCAGAGAGAGCAGCGTTAACAAAATGACGATCGCCTTTTGCTCAAACCAGGAGAGCACCAGACTGAGCGGCAGATCGTTGACGCCGCAGCCCAGTTTTTCCGCCAGCGTGACCGCCAGAATAATCGCCGAGTAAGCATCGTTGCACTGTCCGGCGTCCACCAGACGCGGCAATCCTTCAATAGCGCCAAAGTCCAGTTTGTTAAAGCGATATTTGCCGCAGGCGAGGGTCAGAATCAGACAATCCTGCGGAACGCTGGTAGCGAAGTCGGTGAAGTAACTGCGTTCGCCGCGGGCGCCGTCACAGCCGCCGACCAGGAAGATATGGCGCAGCTTCTCGCGGCTGACCAGATCGATCAGCGTATCGGCGGCGCCCAGCAGGGTTTGACGGCCAAAGCCAACGGTGATCAGGTGCTCGATTTCGCTGTACGGGAAGCCGGCCAGTTGTTGCGCCTGGGCAATTACCGGGCTGAAATCATCGCCTTCAAGGTGATTTACGCCAGGCCAGCCGACGATGCTGCGCGTCCAGATACGATCGTCATAGGAACCGACGGTAGGATCGATAATACAGTTCGAGGTCATGACAATCGGCCCGGGGAAGCGGGCGAATTCGGTTTGCTGATTCTGCCAGCCGCTGCCGTAGTTGCCGACCAGGTGTTTAAATTTGCGCAACTCCGGGTAGCCGTGGGCCGGCAGCATTTCACCGTGGGTATACACGTTAACGCCGCTGCCTTCGGTTTGTTCCAGCAGGTTGTAGAGATCGAGTAAATCGTGACCGGAGATCAGAATGCATTTTCCGGCGACCGGCTTCACATTGACCTGGGTGGGGGTCGGATGGCCATACTTCCCGGTTTCGCCGGCATCAAGGATACTCATGACCTTAAAGTTCATCTGGCCGATTTCCATCGCGCAGGACAACAGTGCGTTCATGTCGGAGGGCCAGGTGCCCAGCCAGGCCATAATTTTATGGTATTGGCCGTAAATGTCGTTGTCGTACTGGCCGAGAACATGGGCATGTTCCATATAGGCGGCGGCGCCTTTCAGACCGTACAGGCACAACAGGCGCAGGCCGAGAATATCTTCGCCAATCCGGGCTTTATCGCGATTGGGCGTAAAGTCGGCGGCCTGGTGCTGCAATTCCTCCAGGGCGTTGCTGACCAGTTGTAGTTCGGCCATCGGGTTGTCGGGCGCGGCGCCAGGGTCAATGCTCAGACAGCGGGCTTTCAGCGATTCGCGCAGGGCAATAGCATCCCGGGCATAGCCCACAATGCGTGGAGAATCGAAATTAACATTGGTTAAGGTTGAGAAAAAAGCGCGTGGGGCGAAACTGTCGGTATCATGATCGATGATACCCAGCTCACGCGCTTTTTCAGCCCAGGCGGACAGTCCCTGCAGAGCGGCGATGAGCAGGTCCTGAAGATCGGAGGTCTGAGCGGTTTTCCCGCACATTCCCTGTGCCCAGGAGCAGCCGTTGCCTGCAGGGGTACGGATAGTTTGTTCACATTGCACGCAAAACATGATCACACCCTTAAAGTTATATTTAATATGCATGTTTAAGGTTATGTCCGGATGATGGGATGTAAAAGGTATTTTTAATGCAACTTTAAGGTTGTTTGATTTAGCGCAATTTTTGCCGCAGCCAGGCGATGCCTGCGGGTCATCAGGCCGCGAATAGCGCAATCATCAGCGGTACCAGCAAACTCAGGATAAATCCCTGCACGATCGCCGCCGGCACCAGTTCCAGCCCGCCGCTGCGCTGGAGCACCGGCAGAGTGAAATCCATAGAGGTGGCGCCGCACAGGCCAAGAGCCGCCGAACGGCTGCGGCGTACCAGACCCGGAATCAGCATAATTGCCACCAGTTCCCGGGCCAGATCGTTGAAGAATGCGGCACTGCCAATAACCGGGCCATAAGCTTCAGTCATCAGGATCCCGGACAGCGAATACCAGCCAAAGCCTGAGGCCATCGCCAGGCCTGTTTTTAACGGCAGGTCAAGCAGCAGGGCATTGATGGCGCCGCCAACCATGGCGCTGGCCACGACAACCAGCGCGATAAGCGTGCCGCGGCGGTTAAGGATTATCTGCCTGAGAGTCATACTACTGTTACGTAACTGGATACCGATAAGAAACAACAGGAAGATCAGTGTGTATTCACTGGCCTGGGTGGCGTAATGGAACAGTTCTACGCCGGTGAGTCCCAGCAGAAAACCAATCACGACCACACCGCACAGTTTCAGCGATTCCAGCGCCATGGCGATACGTGACGGTAGGGTTTCCTGTTGATGCTGATAACGCCAGGGGCGCCAGCGCTCCAGCAGCAGCAGGGCGCCAAAGTTGCAGCCAAGGATCACCACGACGCTGACGGCGGCGTAATGAAAAATCGCCAGTAAATTACTGGATAGATTATCGAGAAACGCAAGGCTGATGCCCATAAAGAAGAGAATGATATAGACAATCCAGCTCAGCATACGGTTAATCAACCGCAGCAGAGATATCTGCCGCAGCGGGATCAGGTACCCGGCGATCAGTGGGAGCAGTATGATGAGAAGTCCCGAAAACATGACAGGAAAATCCTTGCACAAGAAATATAAAAGGCGCAGGACACACTACCTGTGTCAGGACGGTCAGTAAAGGGGGGATGGTGCGGAGATATAGCAGATATGGAAAGCCCGGCTTTCACCGGGCTGAGGACATTAATCGCGTTTTTCCAGCAGGTTGCGGTAGATAAATCCACCCAGTACACCGCCGATAATCGGCATCACCCAGAACAGCCACAACTGTTGCAGCGCCCAGCCACCCTGGAAGATAGCAACCGCGGTGCTACGCGCCGGGTTAACGGAGGTATTGGTAACCGGGATGCTGATCAGGTGAATCAGCGTCAGCGCCAGGCCAATGGCAATCGGCGCAAAGCCAGCCGGCGCATTTTTGTCGGTGGCGCCATGAATCACCAGCAGGAAACCACAGGTCAGGACGATTTCAATGACGATAGCGGACAGCATGGAGTATTGATTGGGAGAATGCTCCCCATAGCCATTTGAGGCGAAACCGCTGGCGGCCGCGTCAAAGCCGGCTTTACCGCTGGCGATCAGATACAAAACGGCAGCGGCGACAATACCGCCGATCACCTGAGCGACAACGTAGCCGATTACATCTTTGGCCGGGAAGCGACCGCCGGCCCACAGACCGAGAGTCACCGCCGGGTTAAAGTGCCCGCCTGAAATATGCCCCACGGCGTAAGCCATGGTTAAAACGGTTAAACCAAATGCCAGCGCGACACCAGCAAAACCGATCCCGAGTTGCGGGTAGGCTGCTGCAAGCACTGCGCTGCCACAACCGCCAAATACCAGCCAGAACGTTCCAAAAAACTCGGCTGCTAATTTTCTGAACATAACTACCTCTAATTATTTATAACAACTATTGATGACATTATTTCCGTGCCGGTTATCCAGAATTATGCCGGCATGCCAAAACCAGAATGATGAGAACATCATAAAATAAGCGCGCTAATACTAATGAAATCACCATCCTTTATCCAGTTGCTTAACAGCTTAAATAATGAGCTTTTGCGGGTATGATAACATTCCTTTATCAATTGGCGGTGAATGAAGTATAGATTATGTTCGAATGAAGCGTGCTTATTATAAATAACTATTAAATATCTTAATTTTTAAGAAGTTTCCTTCTCAGGATTACTCCTAAAAAATCAGCAGGCTTTAAAATTTTTTACTTTTGAATGAGATCGACGCAATGTCAGGAGCCAGAGGTTATCGCTATACTCTGGGTTGTGTCTCGGTTCTGCCGGCTATGGATGATGTGAAAGGCAACCTGGAGGGAAAGATGTTTCTCGAGCGTGTGGAAATTGTCGGTTTTCGCGGTATCAACCGCCTGTCATTGATGCTTGAGCAAAATAATGTCCTGATTGGGGAAAACGCCTGGGGTAAATCGAGCCTGCTGGATGCCCTGACGTTGCTGCTGTCGCCGGGACCGGAGCTGTACTCATTTTCCCGGAATGACTTCTACTTTCCTCCTGGCGATGTCAGCGGCCGGGAACACCATCTGCACATTATCCTGACGCTGCGGGAAAACGCTCCGGGACATCACCTTGGCCGCCGCTATCGCTGTCTTGCGCCGGTATGGGTGGAAGGGGAAGACGGCTATTGCCGCATTCTGTATCGCCTGGAAGGGGAACTGGCGGAAGAGGATACGGTACTGACCCTGCGCAGCTTTATCAATAATGATGGTCAGGCTATCGAACTGCCGGATATTGATGTTATCGCCCGCCACGTCAGCCGCCTGAATCCGGTGCTGCGCCTGCGCGACGCGCGTTTTTTGCGGCGTCTGCGCAACGGCAATGGGGTCACGGGGACGGTGCCTTCGCTTCCGGAAACCGAAGCTACAGCCCGGCAACTCGACGTGCTGGCCAGGGAACTGGTCTCCCATCCGCAGAATTTGACGGACGCGCAACTGCGCCAGGGGCTGTCGGCGATGGTGCAATTGCTTGAGCACTATTTCTCTGAACAGGGCTCAATGGAGGCCCGCTACCGCCTGATGCGGCGACGTTCTCATGATGAACAGCGTAGCTGGCGTTATCTGGATGTCATTAACCGTATGATCGATCGCCCCGGTAGCCGGGCGCACCGGATTATTTTGCTGGGTATGTTTTCCACTCTGCTACAGGCGAAAGGCGCGATTAAGCTCGATCGCGACGCGCGTCCGCTACTGCTGGTGGAAGACCCGGAAACCCGGTTACATCCGATCATGCTTTCCGTGGCCTGGAATCTGCTTAACTTGCTGCCATTGCAGAGAGTGACGACCACCAATTCCGGTGAACTGCTGTCCCTGACCCGGGTAGAACATATTTGCCGACTGGTGCGTGAATCCAACCGGGTCGCGGCCTGGCGTCTGGGGCCCGGGGGGATGAATGCCGAAGACAGCCGGCGTATCGCCTTCCATATTCAGTTTAACCGCGCTTCTTCGCTATTTGCCCGCTGCTGGCTACTGGTGGAAGGGGAAACCGAAGTCTGGGTTATGAATGAACTGGCCAGGCAGTGCGGCCACCATTTTGATGCGGAAGGGATTAAGGTGATTGAGTTCGCCCAGTCCGGACTGCGGCCATTAGTTAAGTTCGCCAGGCGGATGGGGATCCAGTGGCACGTCCTGGTTGACGGCGATGAAGCCGGTAAGAAGTACGCCGCCACGGTCCGGGGCCTGCTGGACAACGATCGTCAAATGGAAAAAGAACATCTGACGGCGTTGCCGGCGCTGGATATGGAGCATTTTATGTATCGCCAGGGGTTCAGCGATGTCTATCACCGGGTTGCTCAGATCCCGGAGGATGTGCCGATGAATATGCGCCGGGTGATCACCAAAGCGGTTCATCGTTCCTCAAAACCGGATTTAGCGATCGAAGTAGCAATGGAGGCCTCCCGGCGTGGAACCAATGCCGTGCCGACATTGTTACGTACGATGTTTACCCGGGTACTGTGGCTGGCGCGTGGGCGGGCGGATTAGCGCCGCCTGGCTCGCCGTAGGTTATTCATCTTGCTGGCCGGGCGAATGTCCGGCGGGTTATTTTTATTTCATCAGCGGATGCTGTATAGGGAGCACCCGTTTTGTTGGTGTGGTTATCCATTAATTTATTTTAATGAGAAATGCATTTTGGTTGTTATATTGTTTAATTAAATACTTTTTAGTCGCCTGACTTCAGGACTGTGGAATGTTTAAGGGAAAATTTAAAAAGCGTTATCTGCTACTGGCGGTGATTATAATTCTGGCGATCGTCTGGGGCTGGCAAAAATTAAATGCGCCGCCGCCGCAATACCAGACCATGATTGTCCGTAAAGGCAACCTGGAACAAAGCGTCCTGGCGACCGGGAAACTGGATGCGCTGCGTAAAGTCGACGTCGGAGCCCAGGTGAGCGGTCAGTTGAAAACGCTGTCTGTGAATATTGGCGATAAAGTAGAGAAAGACCAACTCCTGGGGATTATCGACCCCGAGCAGGCGGAAAACCAGATTAAAGAAGTGGAGGCCACGCTGATGGAGCTCAGAGCGCAACTGCGCCAGGCGCAGGCCGAAGCGCGGCTGGCGCAGGCCACGCTTGGCAGGCAGCGGGCGCTGGCGAAAACCCAGGCGATTTCGCAACAGGATCTGGACACCGCCGCCACCGAATTTGCGGTTAAACAGGCGCAAACCGGGACTATTGAAGCGCAGATTAAACGTAATCAGGCGACGCTGGATACCGCGAAAACCAACCTGGAATATACCCGCATTGTGGCGCCAATGGCGGGTGAGGTCACGCAAATTACTACCCTGCAGGGGCAGACCGTGATTGCCGCGCAGCAGGCGCCGAACATCCTGACGCTGGCCGACCTCAGTACCATGCTGGTCAAAGCCCAGGTATCGGAAGCGGATGTGATACATCTCAGGCCCGGCCAGTCTGCCTGGTTTACGGTACTCGGGGATCCGCTGACCCGCTATGAAGGGGTTCTGAAAGATATCCTGCCGACCCCGGAAAAAGTCAACGATGCGATTTTTTATCATGCGCGCTTTGAGGTTCCTAACCCGAAAGGCATTTTGCGTCTTGAGATGACGGCGCAGGTGCATATTCAGCTTGGCGGCGTAAAAGATGTGCTGGTGATCCCGCTGTCAGCGTTGGGGGAACCGGTGGGGGAGAATCGCTATCAGGTTACTCTGCTGCGTAATGGAGAAACCCGGGAGCGGGAGATTACCATTGGCGTGCGTAATGACACTCAGGTAGAGGTGGTCAATGGCCTGGCCGAAGGTGATGAGATCGTGACCGGGCCGGCCATTACCGGGAAGACGCCATGACGCCTCTACTTGAATTAACGGATGTGCGACGCAGCTATCCTTCCGGAGATGGCGACGTGGAGGTATTAAAAGGGATCTCCCTGACCATCAATGCCGGGGAAATGGTGGCGATCATGGGGGCGTCGGGATCAGGCAAATCGACGCTGATGAATATCCTCGGCTGCCTCGATAAGCCCACCAGCGGCAGTTACCGGATTGCCGGCGTCGATGTGGGTAAGCTGGACGCTGACGCACTGGCCAGCCTGCGGCGCGAGCATTTTGGTTTTATCTTCCAGCGCTACCACCTGCTGGCGCATTTGACGGCGGAACAAAACGTCGAAGTACCGGCGATTTATGCCGGGCTACCGCAGCAGGCGCGACGCCGGCGGGCCCTGGAACTGTTGACGCGGCTGGGGCTGGAAAACCGTGTCGACTACCGCCCCGGTCAGCTATCGGGCGGCCAGCAGCAGCGCGTCAGTATCGCCAGAGCGCTGATGAACGGTGGCCAGGTGATTCTGGCCGATGAGCCCACCGGGGCGCTGGACAGCCATTCCGGTGAAGAGGTGATGGAAACCCTGCGCCAGCTTTGCGCACGCGGCCATACCGTGGTCATCGTGACTCACGATCCGCAGATCGCCGCTCAGGCGCAGCGCGTGATAGAGATTCGCGATGGTGAAATTATCCGCCAGTCGGCCCCGGGCGAGGGTGTCCTATCGGTCGTGAATATTGAGCGGCATGCTCCGCCAGCGTCCTCCTGGCGCCAGGCGCTGAGCCGCTTTCGTGAGGCTTTCGCAATGGCCGGACTGGCGATGGCGGCCAATAAAATGCGTACCCTGCTGACGATGCTGGGGATTATCATTGGCATTGCCTCGGTGGTTTCAATCGTTGTAGTGGGCGATGCCGCCAAACAGCTGGTGCTGGAGGATATTCGGGCGATCGGCACTAACACGATTGATATCTATCCAGGGAAAGATTTTGGCGACGACGATCCCGGTTTTCAGCAAGCGCTGAAATATGACGATATGCAGGCGATCGCTCAGCAGCCGTGGGTCAGTTCCGCAACGCCATCGGTGTCGAAAAACGTGCGGGTACGCTACGGCAATATTGATGCCGCTGCCAGCGCCAACGGCGTCAGCAGCCAGTATTTCAATGTCTACGGTATGACTTTCAGCGAAGGGGGGACCTTTAACGATCGCCAGCTTCAGGGGCAGTCTCAGGTTGTGGTGCTGGATAGCAATACCAAAAAGCAGCTGTTTCCCAACAAGCTGAAAGTGGTGGGCGAGGTTATTCTGGTGGGCAGCATACCGGCTACGGTGATCGGGGTGGCGGAAGAGAAGCAATCGATGTTTGGCAGCAGCAAAATTCTCCGCGTCTGGCTGCCGTATACCACCATGACCAGCCGGGTCGCCGGGCAAAACTGGCTGAACTCGATAACCGTGCGGGTAAAAGACGGTTACGACAGCCATACGGCGGAGCAGCAACTCAATCGTCTGCTTGAGTTACGCCACGGTAAGAAAGATTTTTTTACCTACAATATGGACGGCCTGTTGAAAACCGCGGAAAACACCACACGTACATTACAACTGTTCCTGACGCTGGTGGCGGTGATCTCTCTGGTGGTCGGCGGCATTGGCGTTATGAACATTATGCTGGTCTCGGTGACCGAACGTACGCGCGAAATTGGCATTCGAATGGCGGTAGGCGCCCGGGCGGGCGATGTGCTCCAGCAGTTTTTGATTGAGGCGGTGATGGTTTGCCTGGTGGGCGGCGCGCTGGGAATGGGGCTGTCGATGATGATTGCATTTATCCTGCAACTGTTTCTGCCCGGCTGGCAGATTGGCCTCTCGCCGCTGGCGCTGTTGACCGCCTTTATGTGCTCAACCCTCACCGGAGTGATATTCGGCTGGTTGCCGGCGCGCAACGCCGCCCGGCTGAGCCCGGTGGATGCCCTTTCCCGGGAATAAAATAAAAATGCCAGCACCGGGCTGGCATTTTACTTGTGGGATGTACACAATAAATCGAGAGTTACGCGACCGCTTCTGCTTCTATAGGTACGATCACGCTGGCGTGGTTGCCTTTGGGCCCCTGGTGTACATCAAACCTGACAGTTTGTCCGGCTTTGAGCGTTCTGTAGCCATCCATTTGGATGGTGGAGTAATGTGCGAAGATGTCTTCGCCGCCGCCTTCAGGGCAAATGAATCCAAACCCTTTGGCGTTATTGAACCATTTAACTGTACCCGTCTCCATACTTCGACATCCTTCATAAATCTTGTTCAAGTAAGATGGAATGAACCGGTTGATGAGATGGGCGGGTTGTTCAAAACCTCGCCAACTCATGCCAGTACAATTTAGAGAATTCAGGCAGAGCGTCAAGCACCGGGCAGGGGGGGAATGGGGAAAATGCGTCAAAAATTTGAAGCAGTTAACGCTTATTGACATTAATGTGACAGACTTCGCGAATACCAATGATAGAGGATAGTTATCGTGTAGCTGAGGTAGATTGAGAGTACATATACTCGACTTTATCCGGGCGATACGATTGCCAATTAAATGTGAACAGTATGATGATGACGGGCAATGAGTAAACCGAACGACTGGCTGGATTTTGACCAACTGGCGGTAGAAAAGGTGCGAGATGCGCTGCAACCGCCGTCTATGTATAAAGTAATATTAATGAACGATGACTACACGCCAATGGAATTTGTTATTGACGTACTTCAAAAGTTCTTTTCTTATGATGTTGAGCGTGCAACGCAACTGATGCTCACCGTTCACTATCAGGGCAAAGCGATTTGCGGCGTCTTTACCGCCGAGGTGGCGGAAACGAAAGTGTCGATGGTGAACAAATACGCCCGGGAAAACGAGCATCCGTTGTTGTGTACGCTGGAAAAAGCCTGAAGACAGGCATGTAAATTGGGGGAGGTGCCTATGCTCAATCAAGAACTGGAACTCAGTTTAAACATGGCTTTCGCCAGAGCGCGCGAGCACCGACATGAGTTTATGACTGTCGAGCACTTGTTACTGGCTCTGCTCAGTAACCCATCGGCCCGGGAGGCGCTGGAAGCGTGTACCGTCGACCTGGTGGCGCTGCGTCAGGAACTCGAAGCCTTCATTGAACAAACCACGCCGGTGCTGCCGGAGGGGGAAGCGGAGCGCGATACTCAGCCGACGCTCAGCTTTCAACGCGTATTGCAGCGCGCGGTGTTCCATGTCCAGTCCTCCGGCCGTAGCGAGGTGACCGGCGCCAACGTTCTGGTCGCTATTTTCAGCGAACAGGAATCCCAGGCGGCCTACCTGCTGCGTAAGCATGAAGTCAGCCGTCTTGATGTGGTGAATTTTATTTCCCACGGGACCCGTAAAGACGAACCTGGTCAGTCCCCAGGGGCGGAAAATCCGGGTAGCGAAGAACAGCAGGCAGGCGGGGAGGAGCGTATGGAAAACTTCACCACCAATCTTAACCAGCTTGCCCGGGTCGGCGGTATCGATCCGCTGATCGGCCGCGATAAAGAACTGGAGCGCACAATTCAGGTCCTGTGCCGTCGGCGGAAAAACAATCCGCTGCTGGTCGGGGAGTCCGGAGTCGGTAAAACGGCGATCGCTGAAGGCCTTGCCTGGCGCATTGTGCGCGGCGATGTGCCGGAGGTGATTGCCGACTGTACCATCTATTCGCTGGATATTGGCTCGCTGCTGGCGGGCACCAAATACCGCGGTGATTTTGAAAAGCGCTTTAAAGCGCTGCTGAAGCAACTGGAGCAGGATACCAACAGCATTCTGTTTATCGACGAAATTCACACCATTATCGGCGCCGGCGCGGCTTCCGGCGGCCAGGTGGATGCGGCGAATCTGATCAAACCGCTGCTTTCCAGCGGCAAAATTCGGGTGATTGGTTCTACCACATATCAGGAGTTCAGCAATATTTTTGAGAAGGATCGGGCGCTGGCGCGTCGCTTCCAGAAAATCGATATTACTGAACCGACGGCGGATGAAACCGTGCAGATCCTTAACGGTCTGAAACCGAAGTATGAAGCGCACCATGATGTCCGCTATACCGCGAAGGCGATTCGTGCAGCGGTGGATCTGTCGGTGAAATACATCAACGATCGTCATTTGCCGGATAAGGCGATTGACGTCATTGATGAAGCGGGGGCCCGCAGCCGTCTGATGCCGGTCAGCAAGCGCAAGAAAACCGTCAATGTGGCGGATATCGAATCCGTGGTGGCGCGTATTGCGCGCATTCCGGAGAAAAGCGTTTCAGCCAGCGATCGCGATACGCTGAAAAATCTTGGCGATCGTCTGAAAATGCTGGTCTTTGGTCAGGATACAGCGATTGAAGCGCTGACGGAGGCTATCAAGATGAGCCGCGCCGGGCTGGGACACGAAACCAAACCCGTGGGTTCTTTCCTGTTTGCCGGGCCGACTGGGGTTGGTAAAACCGAGGTCACTGTACAACTGGCGAAGGCGCTGGGTATTGAGCTGCTGCGTTTTGATATGTCCGAATATATGGAACGTCATACCGTCAGCCGCCTGATTGGCGCGCCTCCGGGTTATGTGGGCTTCGATCAGGGCGGGCTGTTAACCGATGCGGTGATCAAGCATCCGCACGCTGTACTGTTGCTGGATGAAATCGAGAAGGCGCATCCGGATGTCTTTAACCTGCTGCTGCAGGTGATGGATAACGGTACCCTGACCGATAACAATGGTCGCAAAGCCGATTTCCGCAATGTAATCCTGGTGATGACCACTAACGCCGGGGTACGGGAGACGGAGCGTAAATCTATCGGTCTGATTCAACAGGACAACAGCACTGACGCGATGGAGGAGATCAAAAAAATCTTTACTCCGGAGTTCCGCAACCGTCTGGACAACATTATCTGGTTCAACCATTTGTCCACAGAGGTTATTCATCAGGTGGTGGATAAATTCATTGTGGAGTTGCAGGTGCAACTGGATCAGAAAGGCGTGTCGATGGAAGTCAGTCAGGAAGCTCGCGACTGGCTGGCGCTGAAGGGCTATGACCGGGCGATGGGGGCCCGCCCGATGGCGCGTGTGATTCAGGATAACCTGAAAAAACCGCTGGCTAACGAACTGTTGTTTGGTTCGCTGGTGGACGGTGGTCAGGTGATTGTGGAACTCGATAAAAAGCAAGACGCGCTGACCTATCAGTTCCAGAGCGCTCAGAAGCACAAGCCGGAAGCGGCGCACTAAAAGAGCAAAGCCCGCATTAGCGGGCTTTCAACAAGGGTAAACATTGGTAATAACGTATTTGCCTGGCAAATCGTTTTCCGCAGACCAGAGTTTAATCTTTATTTGTTACCTGAAAGCCCGCTAATGCGGGCTTTTTTGTCGGTATCTTCGCTGACGAGCTTGATTGCAGCGAAACGAAATCTGTCAGCGACTACGGAAGACAATGCGGCCTTTGCTCAGGTCGTACGGAGTCAGTTCAACCGTTACCTTGTCGCCCGTCAGAATGCGGATGTAGTTTTTACGCATTTTACCGGAGATATGAGCGGTTACCACGTGACCGTTTTCCAGTTCAACGCGGAACATGGTATTAGGCAACGTTTCCAGAACGGTACCCTGCATTTCAATATTGTCTTCTTTGGCCATCTAATCCTCTGGGGTATCACTACCATAGTTTGAACCGGCAAGATAATGCCGAAGTTCGCGTATTATGTAAAGAATTATGGGTGTGAAATCACCCGTATTATCCGGCACACGGTAAACCGCACTGGCAGCACATGCATAACAGAGAGCAGGTGGTAAACATGGGCGTTATTAGTTACGAAGCCTGAAAAAGCGGCGGGAGTAACGGCGGAAATCATTGTGCGCGCCAATTATAACACCCTTATTGAGATTGTGTTTAAAACATTACGTCAGCGGCCCGAGCAGACGCGGCAGCCAGCAGGTTTTTTCCAGGCTCTGCAGGCGCAGACTGGACAGATGCTGTAAATAGTCGCGGCGGGGAATCTCTAAGGCGCCCAGAGAGGCGGTATGCGGGTTTAACACCTGGCAATCGATCAACTGGCCGCCATAGTGCAGAAAATGGCGACAAAAGCTCAGCAGCGCGATTTTAGAGGCATTCTCACGGCGGCTGAACATCGACTCGCCGCAAAACAGCGCCCCCTGGGCGACGCCGTACATGCCGCCGACCAGCTCGTCTTCCTGCCATACTTCGATTGAATGGGCATGTCCCAGCTCATGGAGCAGACAGTAGGCGGTGTTGACTTCCGGGGTTATCCAGGTACCTTCATCGCGCTGCTGCCCACAAAGGGTTATCACACGCTCAAAGGCGTAGTTGAGGGTTACCCTAAAAGGGGAGCGACGGATAAAACGCTGAAAGCTGCGACTGATATGAAACTGTTCGGGAAACAGCACCGCCCGCGGGTCCGGCGACCACCAAAGGATCGGATCTCCGGGAGAAAACCAGGGAAAAATCCCGCGCTGATAGGCGGCCAGCAGCCTGCCGGGACTGAGATCGCCCCCCAGCGCCAGCAGGCCGTTTGGCTCCCGCAGCGCGCCTTCCGGTGACGGAAAGACCATCGAGTAACGAGAGAGCTGTACCAGTCTCATATCAACAGAAATCTCCACCCACAGCCCATGAATCAGCCAGAAATCAGTGCGTTTGCACGTTGACAACAAGCCCC
Organism: Entomohabitans teleogrylli; assembly: GCF_001484765.1. Taxonomy (GTDB): domain Bacteria; phylum Pseudomonadota; class Gammaproteobacteria; order Enterobacterales; family Enterobacteriaceae; genus Entomohabitans; species Entomohabitans teleogrylli. The sequence continues at coordinate 48,616 of NZ_LLXO01000015.1, forward strand.
CCTGAATCGCCAGCGCACAAGGTGTTTTATACCCGCAGCCTGAACTATTCAGGTATATACCATCATAGTTTATCGACGCTGACGGAAATGATAATAGCGTCCCTGTTGCGCCAACAATTCACCGTGGTTACCTTGCTCAATAATTTGCCCGCTGTCCATCACCACAATGCGGTCAAACTGTGACAGCGCCTGCAAACGATGCGTTACAATCAATACGGTTTTCCCGGCGGTCACCCGCAGCAGCAGATCGAGTATCTGGCGTTCCGTTTCAGCATCCAACCCTTCGGTAGGCTCATCCAGCAGTACCAGCGGCGCATTGTGCAGACAGGCTCTGGCGATAGCGAGACGGCGCAACTCGCCGCCGGAGAGCTGGCGCCCGCCTTCCCCGAGCCAGCAATTCAGGCCGCTGTCTTCCAGTAATTTTTCCAGTCCCACATCCTGTAACACTGCTGTGAGACGATCGTCAGAAGCCTGGGGGCTGGCCAGCAACAAATTATCGCGCAGGGTGGCGCTGAACAGGTGGGTGCGCTGTGGAACAACGCTGGTGCTGGCGCGCAGCGTCGCTTCATCATAACTGGCGATACTGGCGTCATTAAATCTGATTTCGCCACTTTGGCAGTCCCAGGCCCGGGTCAGTAGTTGCAACAGGGTGGATTTACCACAGCCGGTTTTTCCCAGAATCGCTACCCGTTCACCGGCCTCAATCTGCAACGAGACTGTTTTCAGGGCCGGCAGCGGCTGCCCGGGGTAGTAAAATGTGACATCGCGCAGCGTCAGCGCCAACTGGCGGGGCAGGGGGACAGCGGCTTGTGGAAAATTCACTTCTGGCTGCTGGCTGGTCACCTGGGTAACCCGCCGCGCTGAAGCGATGACCTGTCCCAGATGCTGGAAAGCGGCGGTGACCGGGGCCAGAGCTTCAAAACTGGCCAACGCACAAAAAACAAACAGTGCGATAAGCGCGCCCGGCGAATCGTTGCCACCCACCGAGTGCGAGGCGAGCCAGAGCATTACAATAACGGTAATTCCGCTGATAAAAATCATCAGCGCCTGCGAGAGCGCGGTGAGCCCGGCCTGACGGCGCTGGGCGTCCAGCCATTGGTATTCGCAGTGATCCAGCTCGCGGCGATAGCGATCGCTGGCGCCGAACAGCGTCAACTCCGCCTGCCCCTGCAGCCAGGTGGTCAGCCGCTGGCGATACTGGCCGCGCTGTTCGGTGATGGCCTCGCCATGAGGTTTACCGGAACGATAAAACAGCGGTGGCAGGAGTAACAAGGTCAACAACAAAATACCGCCGAGCGTCAGGGCCAGCGTAATATCAAGCCAGCTCAGGCAGGCAATAACGACCACAATCACCGCCAGCGCGCCGATGATCGGCGAAAGTACCCGCAAATAAAGGTGATCGAGGGTGTCGACATCCGCCACCATGCGGTTAAGCAGTTCGCCCTGGCGAAAACGCGCCAGGCCGGCGGGAGAGAGGGGGAGCAACTTACTGAACGTCGTGACCCGCAAATGCTGTAATACCCGGAAGGTGGCATCGTGACTTACCAGTCGTTCGAAATAGCGCCCGGCGGTACGAATGATCGCCGCGCCGCGCACCCCGGCTGCCGGCAGCATGTAGTTAAATGTGTAGATACCTGCCACGCCGGCCAGCGCCGATGCAGATAAAAACCAGCCGGACAGGGTGAGCAGGCCGATGCTGGCCAGCAGCGTGACAATGGCCAGAATGACGCCGAGCGTTAACAGCCACTTATGGCGGCGATACAGCGCCAGATAGGGGAGCAGGGCTTTCATCAGATTTCCTCCTCGCGCCAGGTGAGTAGTTCGGCGAACGGACCTTCTTGCCCGGCAAGGGCGGCATAATTTCCCTGCTGGATAATTTGCCCGTCGCGCATCACCCAGATGCTGTCCCAGTCGCGAATATAGTCCAGTTGATGAGTGACCATCAGCGTAGTTTGCTGGCGCGAGGCATCATTCAGCGCGTTCATCACCAGCTCTTCGCTGCGCGCGTCCAGACTGGCGCCCGGCTCGTCCAGCAACAGCAGACGACAGGGGGAAAGCAGGGCGCGCGCCAGCGCAACGCGCTGGGCCTGGCCGACGGAAATCCGGGTCGCCTGTTCGCCGACTACGGTATCCAGCTTTTCCGGAAGCTGACTGAGAAATTCGCTGACGCCGGCTTTGTCGATGGCGGCGGCAATCTGCGCTTCGCTGGCGTCGGGGGCGCCGAGGGTGATGTTCTGGTGTAGGGTGGTGGCCGGGAGTTGGGGGTTTTGCCCCACCCAGCTTAACTGTTCGCGCCAGTGCTGCGGTTCAAGCTCCCGGAGCTCGCTGCCGTTAATGGTCAGCGACCCCAGGTAGGGCAGAAAGCCGGACAACAGATTGAGTAGCGAACTTTTTCCGGCGCCGCTTTGCCCGACCAGCGCCACGCGGCTACCCGCCGGTAGCGTAAAGTTAAGCGGCGCGCTGAGCGGCTTACCTTCGCTGGTCAGAATAACCAGATTGTGGGCGACAATCTCCAGAGGACCTTGCGTGGTGAGCTTTTGCTGGCCGCGGACAGGGGATTGCAATGGAGATTCCATAAAGGTTTTCAGACTATCTGCGGCGCCAATGGCCTGGGCTTTGGCATGGTAAAACGTGCCAAGATCGCGCAGTGGCTGAAAATATTCCGGCGCCAGAATGAGCGTCAGAAAACCGGCGAACAGTGTAACGCCGGTGCCATAGTGGCCGAAATTCAGTTCCCCGAGGTACGAAAAGCCGAAATAGACGGCGACCAGCGCTATCGACAGCGAAGCAAAAAACTCCAGAACCGCGGACGAGAGAAACGCGAGCCGCAACACTTCCATGGTCCGCTGACGGAAATCCTGCGAGGCGCGCTCAATATCGGCGGTCTCCTGTTTGCCGCGGAAAAATAAACGCAATGTCTCCATACCGCGCAGACGATCGAGAAAGTGACCGCTAAGCCGCGACAGCGCCAGGAAGTTACGGCGGTTGGCATCGGCGGCGCCCATACCCACCAGCGCCATAAACAGCGGAATCAGCGGCGCGGTTCCCAACAGGATGAGCGCCGCGGCCCAGTTGACGGGCAGGATAGTCAGGACGATGAGCACAGGGATGGTTACCGCCAGCGACATCTGGGGCAGATAGCGGGCATAGAAATCATGCATGTCCTCGATCTGCTCAAGAACCAGCGTCGCCCAACTGCCGGCGGGTTTATTCTGGATCCACGCCGGCCCGGCCTGATGCAGCCTGTCGAGCACCTGGCGGCGAATCTCCTGGCGGATATGCAAACCAGCGTGAAATCCCACTTTTTCGCGCAGCCAGACTATCCAGGTCCGCAGTACGATGGTCAGCAACAGCAGAACAAAGGGCAGCAGGAGCGCCTCAACGGGGATGTTCTCCATAATCATATGATGCAGCAGGCGCGCGAGTAGCCAGGCCTGGGCAATGATCAGCAAACCGCTTATCAGCCCCAGCAGGCGTGACAGGTTCAGCCAACGGCGGGAAATAACGCTTTGCTGCTTTAGCCAACGGCTGAGCTCTTGTTGACGGGTTTTATTCATTGGGTGCCAGTTGCAGGTGTTTTCGTCGTGGCGCGACAGGGGGCGCCGTCTTGACTGGCAATGTTACATTGGGATGAAAAGAAAGGCGACTGTTCAGTCGCCCTGAGAGTGTTACAGATTACAGACTTTTTTCCGCTAAACCATCCAGATAGCGTTCTGCATCCAGCGCCGCCATACAGCCGGTTCCGGCGGAGGTAATCGCCTGGCGGTAGATATGGTCCATAACGTCGCCGGCCGCGAACACGCCCGGAATGCTGGTCTGGGTGGCGTTACCCTGAGTGCCGGACTGCACTTTGATATAACCGTTTTCCAGTTCCAGTTGGCCGGCAAAAATCGCCGTATTCGGGCTGTGGCCAATCGCGACAAACAGACCCGCGACGTCCAGCGACTCTATGTTGTCGGCGTTTTGGGTGTCGCGCAGGCGCAGGCCGCTAACGCCCATCTGGTCGCCGGTAACCTCTTCCAGAGTGCGGTTGGTATGCAGCACGATATTGCCGTTTTTGACTTTATCCATCAGGCGGTTGATAAGGATTTTTTCCGCCCGGAAACTGTCGCGGCGGTGAATCAGATGCACTTGTGCCGCGATGTTAGACAGGTAAAGCGCTTCTTCAACGGCAGTATTGCCGCCGCCGATCACAGCGACTTGTTGGTTACGATAAAAGAAACCATCACAGGTAGCACAGGCGGAAACGCCGCGGCCTTTGAACGCCTCTTCCGAGGGCAGGCCCAGATAACGAGCGGAAGCGCCGGTGGCGATAATCAGCGCGTCACAGGTGTAGTCGCCGTTATCACCGCTGAGGCGGAACGGACGGTTCTGTAAATCCACTTTGGTGATATGGTCGAAGATAATTTCCGTGTCAAATTTGCTGGCATGCTCATGCATACGCTCCATCAACAGCGGGCCGGTCAGATCGTTGGGGTCGCCGGGCCAGTTTTCGACTTCGGTCGTGGTGGTCAACTGGCCGCCTTTTTCCATGCCGGTAATCAGGACCGGGTTGAGGTTTGCGCGCGCCGCGTACACCGCAGCGGTGTAGCCCGCCGGGCCGGAGCCGAGGATAAGAAGTTTACTGTGTTTCACCGTGCCCATGAGATCCTCATTGTTCGTTGAGCCAATGGGGCGGATTGTAGGTAATTTGCGACATTAAAAAAAGAGTGCAGCAATTTTGTTAACAATATGTGCAATAGGAAAGGCCGATGAAAACACGATTGTAGTCGCTATTGGTGCATAAATATCTGGCTGAAAATACACGACGGGCGCGGTGATAATATGAGGAATAATCGCCAGTCGTTATTAACATCTGGCACTTTCTACTAAATTTTGATGTTTTGCTTTGACAATCACCTGCTGTTTTGCGAAAACATCAGAGGGAGAAAAACGCATCGGGCGGGTTATGGGGTGACATCCTCATGCAGGCTCCATGCAATTTTACCGGGTCATTGAAATCTACGCATGGCGTGGACAGACGCCATTCGTGATGTCAACGACAGCCATTCCGGCAACGGTCTTCTCATGTACTCCCTGAAACAGTGAGGTTTTCAGGGTTATGGCAGGCGAAGGAAGGAATACAGAGAGACAATAATAATGGTAGATAGCAAGAAGCGCCCTGGCAAAGATCTTGACCGTATCGATCGTAACATTCTTAACGAATTGCAGAAGGATGGGCGAATTTCTAACGTTGAGCTTTCTAAACGTGTAGGGCTTTCCCCGACGCCGTGCCTGGAACGTGTGCGTCGCCTGGAGCGCCAGGGCTTTATTCAGGGTTACACTGCGTTACTGAACCCCCATTACCTGGACGCGTCGCTGCTGGTGTTTGTTGAGATAACTCTGAATCGTGGCGCGCCGGATGTGTTTGAGCAATTTAACGCCGCTGTGCAAAAACTTGAAGAAATTCAAGAGTGTCATCTGGTTTCCGGGGATTTCGACTACCTGTTGAAAACCCGCGTGCCGGACATGTCAGCGTATCGTAAATTGCTGGGCGAGACCCTGTTGCGCCTGCCGGGCGTCAACGACACGCGTACCTATGTGGTAATGGAAGAAGTCAAACAGAGTAATCGTCTGGTAATTAAGACCCGCTAATAACGGGACAGGTGCAAAATCAGCGTAGTTTGATTACACTCCTGTTAATCCATACAGCAGCAGTGCCAGGGGAAATCTGGCACTGCTGTCCGTTATTTAGCACCAAGGACCTGGAGAGCCTTTTTTGAGCCAGGAATATACTGAAGATAAAGACGTCACTTTGACGAAACTCAGCAGCGGTCGCCGCCTTCTGGAGGCACTGCTGATTCTTATTGCGCTTTTCGCCATCTATCTGATGGTGGCTTTATTAAGTTTTAACCCCTCCGACCCGAGCTGGTCGCAGACGGCGTGGCACGAGCCGATCCATAATCTGGGAGGCGCTCCCGGGGCCTGGCTGGCGGATACGCTGTTTTTCATTTTTGGCGTGATGGCCTATACCATCCCGGTGATTATTCTCGGCGGATGCTGGTTTGCGTGGCGCTACCGCGGTACTGAAGACTATGTCGACTATTTTGCCATTTCACTGCGCCTGATCGGCGTACTGGCGCTGGTACTGACTTCCTGCGGGCTGGCGGCGATCAACGCTGACGATATCTGGTATTTTGCCTCCGGCGGCGTACTCGGCAGTTTGCTGAGTACCGCGATGATGCCGTTGCTCAATAGCAGCGGCGGCACTATTGCGCTGCTGTGCGTCTGGGCGGCAGGCCTGACGCTGTTTACCGGCTGGTCGTGGGTCAGTATCGCTGAGAAGATCGGCAGCGCGGTATTGACGGTTTTAACCTTCGCCAGTAATCGTACCCGCCGCGATAATACCTGGGAAGATGACGATGACTACGACGAGGAAGAGGACCACTACGCGCAGCCAGGCGAGGCGCGACAGTCGCGGCGGGCGCGGATTTTGCGCGGCGCGCTGGCCCGCAAGCAGCGTCTTGCTCAGAAATTTGCCAACCCGGTAGGGCGCAAGACAGATGCGGCGCTCTTTTCCGGGAAGCGCATGGACGACGCCGATGATGATATTCAGGTCAGCGCCCGGGGTGTTGCTGTCGATGCGGATGATGTGCTGTTTTCCGGTCATAAAGCCACTCAGCCTGACGGTATGGTTGAAGAATACGATCCGCTGCTCAATGGGCAGTCGATTGCCAGCATGGCAGGCGCGTCGCTGGCAGCCACGGCTGCATTGCACCCGTCAGCAGACGGTTATGCAATGGCGCCTGAGCAACAGCCAACCGTAGCACCGCCCGTTCAGACCGTCGCGCCGCAGGTGCCGGATCCGATGGCTGAATGGCCGACGTCGGCGAATTCATCAGTCGATCATACTCAACAATACGCGCCTGAAAGCGCCCGGCATTATCATCAGCCGCAGGCGGGTTATCAGCCGGAGCCGTCGCAGTATTCTCAACCGCAACCGGCGAACCCGGCGGCGCAGCCGCAGGCGGGTTATCAGCCGGAACCGTCGCAGTATTCTCAACCGCAACCGCTGAACCCGGCGGCGCAGCCGCAGGCGGGTTATCAGCCGGAGCCGTCGCAGTATTCTCAAACGCAACCGCTGAACCCGGCGGCGCAGCCGCAGGGCGGCTATCAGCCAGAGCCACCTCAACATCACCAACCAGAACAAGGGTATCCAGCGCCAAACGCCAGCGCAGCCTCTGAATCGCTTGAAGAGATGAAACCTTCCCGTCCGCCGCTTTACTATTTTGAAGAGGTTGAGGCGCGGCGGGCCAGGGAGCGCGAGCAACTGGCTGCGTGGTATCAGCCGGTGGAAGAGCCCATCCAGCGCCCTTATGAACAAATTTTGCCACAGAGCGAGACGTCGCCTCGTCCTGAACCTGTGGGACCAGGGACGACCGAGGTGATCCCCGCCGCGTCGATTATCCCTCCGGAAACTCCCGGTGCGAAACAAGCCGCGGGCGCTGCTGCTGCGGGAGCCGCCATGGCCTTTACCCCAGCAGCAATGCCGCGTCCCCAGGTTAAAGAAGGCATTGGGCCGCAATTGCCGCGTCCCAATCGGGTTCGTGTGCCGACGCGCCGTGAACTGGCATCGTATGGTATTAAATTGCCTTCCCAGCGCCAGGCGGAAGAGCAGGCGCGGTCGGCCACTTTGTCGGATGAAGAGGCGGAAGCTCTGCAGCAGGAAGAGCTGGCGCGCCAGTTTGCTGCTCAGCAGCAAAACCGCTATGGCGAGCAATATCATCAGGATGAGTCTGCGGCGGCGCAACAGACGACAGATCAGGATGACGATGATGCAGACATGGCGGACCTGGCGCGTCAGTTTGCCGCTCAGCAACAGCAGCGCTATTCCGGCGAACAGCCGCCTAATGCGCACCAGTACACCGATGATGACTATGCCTGGTCGCCGACTAAAGCACTGGTCGATGAAAGCCCGTCGGCGCCGCTGTTTACGCCCGGCTTTGTCGAAGAGCCGGCCCCGCGGGTTGCGTCTGCGCAACCATTCAGCCCGGCGTCTTCCGATGCGCAGCCATTTATGCCTGCTGCGCCGGCGCCCCGACCAGAGCAGGCCGCCGGTTATCCGGGGCAAACGGCTGGCAGCCATCCGTCTGCTGCCGTAAATTACCCGGGACACGGCGTCAGCGGTCACCCGTCAGCGCCGGGCCAGGCATATCCGCCTGGACAGGCGCCGGCAACGGTGACAGCGCCGCCGCAGCCTGAAGCCCAGGAGAGTCTGATTCACCCGCTGCTGATGCGTAACGGTGACGATCGTCCGCTGCACAAACCGAGCACGCCATTGCCGTCTCTGGATTTGCTGACCTCGCCACCGGCGGAGGTCGAGCCGGTGGATACTTTCGCTCTTGAACAGATGGCGCGTCTGGTGGAAGCGCGGCTGGCGGATTTCCGCATCAAGGCTGATGTGGTGAATTATTCGCCGGGTCCGGTGATTACCCGCTTTGAACTCAACCTGGCGCCGGGCGTTAAGGCATCGCGCATCTCAAACTTATCCCGCGATCTGGCTCGTTCGCTTTCCACAGTGGCGGTACGTGTCGTGGAAGTGATTCCCGGTAAGCCATATGTCGGCCTTGAACTGCCGAACAAAAAGCGTCAGACCGTCTACCTGCGCGAAGTGCTGGACTGCCAGAAATTCCGCGACAGCGCCTCTCCCCTCACGGTGGTGCTGGGTAAAGATATTGCGGGCGATCCGGTGATTGCCGATTTGTCGAAAATGCCGCATCTGCTGGTCGCCGGTACCACCGGCTCCGGTAAGTCGGTGGGGGTCAATGCTATGATCCTCAGCATGTTGTACAAAGCGACGCCGGAAGAGGTGCGCTTTATCATGATCGACCCGAAGATGCTCGAACTTTCAGTGTATGAAGGTATCCCGCATTTGCTGACTGAGGTGGTGACAGACATGAAGGATGCGGCTAATGCGCTGCGCTGGAGTGTCAACGAAATGGAGCGGCGCTATAAGTTGATGTCGGCGCTGGGAGTGCGTAATCTCGCGGGTTACAACGACAAGATTAAAGAAGCGGAGCGTATGGGGCGTCCGATCCCGGATCCTTACTGGAAGCCGGGCGACAGCATGGATGCCAGCCATCCGATGCTGGAAAAACTGCCGTACATTGTGGTGATGGTGGACGAATTTGCCGATCTGATGATGACGGTCGGTAAAAAAGTGGAAGAGCTGATCGCGCGTCTGGCCCAGAAGGCGCGTGCGGCGGGTATCCACCTGGTGCTGGCGACCCAGCGTCCTTCGGTGGATGTGATCACGGGGCTGATCAAAGCCAATATCCCGACGCGCATCGCGTTTACTGTTTCCAGCAAAATTGACTCACGCACTATCCTCGATCAGGGCGGCGCGGAATCGCTGCTGGGAATGGGCGATATGCTCTACGCGGGCCCGAACTCCAGCATGCCGGTGCGTGTGCACGGCGCCTTTGTGCGCGATCAGGAAGTGCATGCCGTGGTACAGGACTGGAAGGCGCGCGGTCGTCCGCAATATGTGGACGGCATTACTTCTGATATGGAAAGTGAAGGGGGCGCCGGCGGCTTTGGCGGAGATGAAGAGCTGGATCCGCTGTTCGACCAGGCCGTCAGCTTCGTGGTGGAAAAACGTAAAGCCTCGATTTCCGGCGTACAGCGTCAGTTCCGCATCGGTTATAACCGCGCGGCGCGGATCATTGAACAGATGGAAGCGCAGGGTATCGTCAGCCCGCAGGGCCATAATGGTAACCGCGAAGTGCTGGCGCCGCCGCCCTTTGAGTAATGGCGGGAGCCGCTGCGGCGGCTCCTTTGCAAAGAAGGGTAAATAACCGAAAAATCAGTCTTTTCTTCTGTCGAACCGTGCCCGGCAGGGCTAGAGTGACGGACAGAAATCCTCCCCGTCGGGGCGGTCGTTATTTGAGGAATTACAATGAAAAAAATCGTCATCACCTGCGCTTTGCTTTCTGCCTTTGCGGCAACCTCAGTGTGGGCCGACGCCGCCAGCGATCTGAAAGGCCGTCTGGATAAGGTAGGCAGTTTCCACGCCAGTTTTACTCAAAAAGTGACTGACGGCAGCGGCACAGCGATTCAGGAAGGCCAGGGCGATCTGTGGGTGAAGCGCCCCAATCTGTTTAACTGGCATATGACTCAGCCGGATGAAAGCGTACTGATTTCCGATGGCGAAACGCTGTGGTTCTATAACCCGTTTGTCGAGCAGGCCAGCGCCAGCTGGCTGAAGGATGCCACCGGCAATACGCCATTTATGCTGATTGCCCGTAACCAGAGCAGCGACTGGCAGCAGTACAACATTAAGCAGACCGGCGACGATTTCGTACTTACGCCAAAAAATGCCAGCGGCAATCTCAAGCAGTTCACGATTAATGTGGGTAAAGATGGCACGATCCACCAGTTCAGCGCCATTGAGCAGGACGACCAGCGCAGTAGCTATACGCTGAAATCCCAACAAAATGGTTCAGTGGATATGAATAAATTCAAATTCACGCCGCCTCAGGGTGTGACGGTAGACGATCAGCGAGGGTAAAAGCCGACGTGAGCAATATGTCGCTCGATTTTTCCGACAATACTTTTCAACCTCTGGCCGCGCGTATGCGGCCAGAAAATTTAGCGCAGTACATTGGTCAGCAGCACCTGCTGGCGCCGGGTAAACCGTTGCCGCGCGCCATTGAGGCGGGCCATTTGCATTCGATGATCCTTTGGGGGCCGCCGGGTACAGGCAAGACCACGCTTGCTGAAGTGATCGCCCGCTATGCCAGCGCCGACGTTGAGCGAATTTCGGCGGTGACCTCCGGGGTGAAAGAGATCCGCGAGGCCATCGAAAGAGCGCGCCAGAATCGCAATGCCGGGCGGCGCACAATCCTGTTTGTCGATGAAGTGCATCGCTTTAACAAAAGCCAGCAGGATGCCTTCCTGCCCCATATTGAAGACGGCACTATCACCTTTATCGGCGCCACGACCGAGAACCCCTCGTTTGAACTTAATTCGGCGCTGCTTTCCCGGGCGCGGGTCTATCTGCTGAAATCCCTGACTACTGACGATATCGAGCGGGTACTGGATCAGGCCATGGACGATAAAACGCGCGGCTATGGCGGCCAGGATATCGTGTTGCCGGATGAGACGCGCCGGGCGATTGCCGAACTGGTGAACGGCGATGCCCGTCGCGCCCTGAATACGCTGGAAATGATGGCTGATATGGCGCAAACGGATGACGCCGGTAAGCGGGTATTGAAAAGCGAACTGTTGACCGAGATAGCCGGTGAGCGTAGCGCCCGTTTCGATAACAAAGGGGATCGCTTTTACGATTTGATTTCTGCGTTGCATAAATCGGTGCGCGGCTCGGCCCCGGATGCCGCGCTGTACTGGTACGCGCGAATTATCAGCGCCGGCGGCGATCCGCTGTATGTGGCGCGCCGCTGTCTGGCGATCGCGTCTGAAGATGTCGGTAATGCCGATCCGCGGGCGATGCAGGTAGCGATTTCCGCCTGGGACTGTTTTACCCGCGTGGGCCCGGCTGAAGGGGAACGCGCGATCGCCCAGGCGATTGTTTACCTGGCCTGCGCGCCGAAAAGCAATGCCGTGTATACCGCTTTCAAAGCGGCGCTGGCAGACGCGCGCGATAAGCCCGATTACGATGTGCCGGTCCATTTACGCAATGCGCCTACCCGCCTGATGAAAGAGATGGGCTATGGCGAAGAATATCGTTACGCCCATGACGAACCCAATGCCTATGCGGCCGGAGAGGTCTATTTTCCGCCGGAAATGGCAGGAACTCACTACTATCAGCCCACCAGCAGAGGTCTTGAGGGGAAGATTGGCGAAAAGCTGTCCTGGCTCGCTGAACAGGATCAAAATAGCCATACAAAACGCTACCGCTAATGCAGGCGTTGCGGTAAGGTTAGCACTGATTACAGGCGGTCGCAGGCTGTGGCCGCTTTTCCTTTTTCACTCGATAAGCACAGGATAAGCATGCTCGATCCCAATCTGCTGCGTACCGAGCCAGACGCAGTCGCTGAAAAACTGGCACGCCGGGGCTATAAACTGGATGTAGATAAACTGCGCGCTCTTGAAGAGCGTCGTAAAGTTCTGCAGGTTAAAACGGAAAATCTGCAGGCGGAGCGTAACTCCCGATCGAAATCTATTGGCCAGGCGAAAGCGCGCGGGGAAGACATCGAGCCACTTCGCCTGGAAGTGAACAAGATGGGTGAAGAGCTGGAAGCGGCGAAGAGTGAACTGGACGCGCTGCTGGCGGAAATCCGCGACATCGCGCTGGCGATCCCCAATATCCCTGATGACAGTGTTCCGGTGGGCAAAGACGAGCACGATAACGTGGAAGTCAGCCGTTGGGGCACGCCGCGGGTATTTGATTTTGACGTCCGCGATCACGTGACGCTGGGCGAAATGATCGGCGGGCTGGATTTTGCCGCTGCGGTGAAGCTGACCGGCTCGCGGTTTGTGGTGATGAAAGGGCAGATCGCCCATATGCACCGCGCGCTGGCCCAGTTTATGCTGGATTTGCACACTGAACAGCACGGCTATAGCGAAAACTATGTGCCTTATCTGGTAAACCACGCCACGCTGTATGGCACCGGCCAGTTACCGAAATTTGCCGAAGATCTGTTCCATACCAAACCGCTGGAAGAAGAGGCGGACAGCAGTAATTATGCGCTGATCCCGACGGCGGAAGTGCCGCTGACTAATCTGGTGCGCGATGAGATCGTCGAAGAAGAAGCGCTACCGATTAAGATGACCGCTCATACTCCCTGCTTCCGCTCTGAGGCCGGTTCTTATGGTCGCGATACTCGCGGTCTGATCCGTATGCACCAGTTTGATAAAGTGGAAATGGTGCAGATTGTCCGTCCGGAAGATTCAATGGCGGCGCTGGAAGAGATGACCGGCCACGCGGAGAAAGTGCTACAACTGCTTGGATTGCCGTACCGTAAAGTGCTGCTATGCACTGGCGACATGGGTTTTGGCGCCTGCAAAACTTACGATCTGGAAGTATGGGTCCCGGCTCAGAATACCTATCGTGAAATCTCTTCCTGCTCGAACGTCTGGGATTTCCAGGCGCGTCGTATGCAGGCGCGCTGCCGTAGCAAAACCGAGAAAAAGCCGCGTCTGGTACATACCCTGAACGGCTCGGGTCTGGCGGTTGGCCGTACCCTGGTGGCGGTAATGGAAAACTACCAGCAGGCAGACGGGCGTATTGAAGTGCCTGAAGTACTGCGTCCGTATATGAAAGGGCTACAGTACATCGGCTAAGTTGTATCGGTATATAAAAAGCGCCTGCGGGCGCTTTTTTAATACGGTTATTTTGCAGACAGCTTGTCATAGCTGGTCATCAGGTTGCGGTAGTCCGGAATATGGTTTGAGAACAGCGTCGCCAGTCCTTCCACATCATTGCGCCAGTCGCGATGCAGCTCGCAGGCGACGCCAAACCAGGTCATTAACTGAGCGCCGGCCCGCGACATTCTGTCCCACGATGAATGGCGGGTGATTTCATTAAAGGTACCGGAGGCATCGGTTACCACAAACACCTCAAATCCCTCCTCAATCGCGGAGAGTGCGGGAAACGCGACGCACACCTCGGTTACCACACCGGCGATAATCAACTGCTTCTTACCGGTGGCTTTGACCGCTTTCACAAAGTCTTCGTTATCCCAGGCGTTAATGTTGCCTGGTCGGGCGATATAGGGCGCATCCGGAAATAACGCTTTAAGTTCCGGAACCAGCGGACCGTTAGGGCCGGTTTCAAAGCTGGTGGTGAGAATGGTCGGTAACTTGAAATACTTTGCCAGGTCCCCCAGCGCCAGTACGTTATTTTTAAATTTATCCGGATCGATATCTCTGACCAGTGAGAGCAAACCAGCCTGGTGGTCAACCAGTAGTACCGCAGCGTCATTTTTATCCAGTCGTACATAGGGTGTTGTCATTGTTATCTCCGGATTAGGGAAAGAAGGGCGCCTGTTAGCAGGCGAAGCGTTTGCGCTATTGAGTGTAGATAAGCCTGGCGAATTGCGACAGGAACATAAACAACACGTACACTACGGCGTTTCTTTCCATAAAATTTTTCTTAGATGAATAAAGCCGCAGGTTAAATTAATTAACTGAAATAGAAATAAATAATCGTGGATTCGGATGCCGTTAAGTATGGCTGGATAAATATTTTAAATCGTCGTGCGACAAATCGCGCCGGTAGCGCGGTGGGGTGGATTGACAATGTTTATGGCAGTGGCATGATGCGCACAAATCACGACGCTCCTCACGGTTGTAAATCCATGTCCACATACACCCGGCCAGTGCTGTTATTGCTCTGTGGCCTGCTTTTATTGACGCTGGCGATTGCGGTATTAAACACGTTAGTTCCGCTGTGGCTGGCTCATGAGTCACTTCCTACCTGGCAGGTCGGTCTGGTGGGATCTTCCTATTTCACCGGTAATTTACTCGGTACTGTACTCGCTGGCTGGCTGATTCAGCGTCTGGGATTTAATCGTAGCTATTACATTGCTTCACTGATTTTTGCCGCCGGTTGTGTTGGGCTGGGGATTATGGTGGGTTTCTGGAGCTGGATGGCCTGGCGTTTTATCGCCGGTATTGGCTGCGCGATGATTTGGGTCGTCGTGGAAAGCGCGTTGATGCGTAGCGGTACTTCGCGCAATCGCGGGCGACTGCTGGCGGCGTATATGATGGTCTACTACCTGGGTACGGTGGTCGGTCAGCTCTTGATCAGCAAAGTCTCCACCGAGCTGCTGCATGTGCTGCCGTGGGTGTGCGGGCTGGTGCTGGCCGGTGTACTGCCGCTGCTGTTTACCCGTATCGTCAATAACCGCGGCGAGCAGCAGGAAACGGCCCATATCTGGTCAATGCTCAGACTGCGTCAGGCGCGGCTGGGCGTCAATGGCTGCGTGATTTCCGGAATTGTACTCGGCTCGCTCTACGGTCTGATGCCGCTATACCTTAATCATCAGGGCATCAGCGATGCCAGCATCGGTTTCTGGATGGCGGTGCTGGTCAGCGCCGGTATTGTCGGGCAGTGGCCGGTAGGGCGGCTGGCCGATCGTTTCGGGCGGCTGCTGGTTCTGCGGGTACAGGTGTTTATCGTTATTATCGGCTGTCTGGCCATGCTGAGCCAGGCGGCGATGGTGCCAGCGCTGTTTATCCTCGGGGCATCGGGGTTTACGCTTTATCCGGTGGCGATGGCCTGGGCCTGCGAAAAAGTGGAACATCACCAACTGGTGGCGATGAATCAGGCGCTGTTGCTCAGCTACACCATTGGTAGTCTGCTGGGGCCATCCCTGACGGCAATGCTGATGCAGCGTTATTCAGATAGTTCGCTGTTTATTGCTATCGCCAGCGTGTCATTGGTTTATCTGCTGATGTTGCTGCGTAATGCCGGCCAGCATCCCACCCCGGTGGCTCATATCTGAAAAGCACCCGCGCCATGAGCGCGGGTGGTATTCAACAACAGAGTGCCTGACGCAGTGCGCTTTCGCTGGTGGTCGACAGTATTCGCGCCAGTCGGTTTTCCTGATCCAGCCAGTTCACCAGTTGTTCAATTTTCTCCAGATGCTGCCGGCTGCTGGCGGCGGCCAGAACGATGATCAGTCCAACCGGTTGTTCGGATGGAAAAAACACCGCCTCCTCCAGACGTAACAGCGACAGGTGGCTGGTGGTACTGAATACGCCCTCCTGCGGACGGGCATGCGGCAGCGCAAAGCCTGGGCTGAGCAGATACCAGGGGCCGATCAGCTGTGTAGCGCGAATGATGGCCGCGCTGTAGCCGGTACTGATAATGCCCTGGCGCTCAAGTGGCTGGCAGGCGAGGCTTACCGCCTGCAGCCAGTCTTCACAGCTTTGCGCATACTGTACGGCGCTGAACAGCGTGCTTTCCATGGCCTTACTCCTTGCTACAGATAGCGCTGAATCGCACTGCACAGCGCTTCGCCGCTGATGCCGTATTTTTGTTTCAGCGCCCGGCTATTGCCGGATTCGCTAAATGTATCGCGGGTGCCGAGGCGGATAAGTCGCTTCGGCTGGCCGGATTCCGCCAGGGTTTCCGCAACCTGGCCGCCCAACCCACCGTTGATGGTGTGATTTTCAATTGTGGCGACGAGTGGGCAATCGGCGGTCAGCGCCAGAAATGCTGTGTGGTTAAACGGTTTCAGGGTAGCCACGTGAATGAGCTTGCCCTTTTTTCCGCTATCAAGCAGCGCCTGATAGCCTGCGGTGGCCTGTTCCAGTACCGTCCCTTCAAACAGAATGGCGAAGTCATTACCGCTGTCTTCGATAGCTGCGATGTCGCTGACTCGCGGTACCCGGCTTTTATCCCGTACCGGCATGGGTTCTCTGGCGACGCGGATATACACCGGCCCCGGTATTTTCACAGCCTGTTCAAAGGCGTCATAAACTTCCTGGGCATCGGCGGGGGTCAGAATCGTGATACCGGGCAACGCCCGGGTCAGCGCCAGATCCTCCAGAGCATGATGCGATGCGCCGTCCGGTCCGTCGTCCATCCCGGGATGGCTGCCCACCAGTTTGATATTCGCCCGTGCATAGCAGGCCTGGCGTAGCTGAGTCCATGCCGTGCCGGTAACAAACATTGCAAAATTAACATAAAAAGGGATGGCGCCTTCCAGCGCCTGGCCGGTGGCGAAGCTCATCGCGGAACCTTCAGCGATACCCATTTCGAAAAAGTCATCCGGCCAGACGGCCTGGAATTGATCGGTACGGGTGGAACTGGCTAAATCGCTGTCGATCACCACCAGCGGATAACCCTTTTCCTTGAGCGCCAGCAGCGCATTACCGATTTCGTCGCGGGGGGCTTTCATCACTGTAGTTCCTCCATTGCCTGCTGATATTGCTGTTGCGTCGGGGTTTTTGAATGCCAGTCGCCGTTATTTTCCATGTAGCTAACACCGCACCCTTTAGTGGTATGAGCAACAATCGCCAATGGCTTTCCCGTCAGATGGCGGGAGAGGGCAAGGGTATCGGCGACCTGGCGCATATCGTTACCGTTGGGCAACTCCAGTACCTGCCAGCCAAAGCAGCGCAGCTTATCGGCCAGTGGTTCCAGATTGATAACCGCATTCACCGGGTCATGTGATGAAAAACCGTTGTAATCAATAATGGCGACCAGATTGTCCAGCTTCATGTGCGCCGCCTGTTGCAGGGTTTCCCAGATTTGTCCCTCGTGCATTTCGCCATCGCCGATAATCGCGAATACCCGGTGAGGTTCCTGGCGGCGCTTTTTCGCCGCCGCCATCCCGGCAGCAACCGACAGTCCCTGGCCGAGCAGGCCGGTGGTCGCATCCACCTGTGGTAGCGATTTGACGCTCGGATGCCCCTGTAGCCGGGAATCTATCTGGCGGAAAGTATGAAACTCCTCGCGCGCAATAATGCCTTTTTGGTACAGCAGGGCATATTGGGCGGCGACGGCGTGACCTTTACTCATCACTACCCGCGCCCGGCGCGTGGCGTGCAGATCGACTTCCATGTCATAAATCCAGGTAAGGATATCGATAATTGACAGTGCTCCGCCGGGGTGCCCGATGCCTGATTCATAGATCATGGTAACGATGTCGCGCCGGGCCTGGCGCGCATGAGCGCGTAGTTCCTCAATATTCATAGCCCCTCCTCAGGTTATGGCAACATCTTGCCGATGTAGTAAACCAGCAGACCCAACACCACAAAGTCAGTTTCCGGGAAGCTGGTGCCGGACAGTCCCACCGATTCCATAATCGGGTAGATCAGCGCAGGGCCGATTCCAATCAGGATCCCGGTAATAAAGCTGCCGACGATAGCGCCTTTCCAGCCGCCGGAAGCATTGCCAAACACTGCGGCGGTAGCGCCAATGAAGAAGTAAGGGATCGCCACCGGGATAATGACCGTCTGGCCGATCAGCGCCAGGATCCCCATGACGAGTAGCCCACCAATAAACGATGAGATGAATCCCAGCACTGTCGCGGTAGGCGCGTAGGGAAAGACCACCGGACAGTCGAGTGCGGGTCTGGCGTTAGGTATAAATTTTTCAGAAATCCCGAGGAACGCCGGCACAATTTCCGACAGCAGCAGGCGAACGCCGGTAATGATGATGTACAGAGAGGCGGTAAACATCAGCGACTGATACAACGGGTAGACCAGCCAGTGCATGCCGCCAGCAGCGGCGCTGACCGCAGCTTTACCGGCAGCAAGGGCGGCAATGTAATAGAAGATGCTGACGGAGATCGACACCGACACAATGTAGTCTTTAAAGATGCCCAGCCAGCCGGGGAGGTTCAACTTTTCCGTTGACTGTCGCGGGTCGCCGACCTTTGAACCAATCCAGCCGGATGCGGCATAAGCCAGAGTGACATAGTGACCCATGGCTATCTCATCGTTACCGGTAATTTTACGCATCCACGGCTGGGCGATAGCCGGGTAAATGCAGGCTGCCAGCCCCAGCAGCACGGAACCGACAGCAATAGTAACGGCATCGCTGTAACCGAGAGCTTTCAGGGTGACGGTAAGCAGGGCAGAGAGGTAAAGGTTATGCTGCCCGGTGAGAAAAATATATTTAAACGGCGTGATTCGGGCAAACAGCAAATTCCAGCCAAAACCAATTACCATGACCAGGGAAACACTCATTGCGAATTTGGTCTGCGCCAGTCCGGTCAGCGCTTCTGCCAGCGGCATCACCCCTTTCAGGCCGAATCCGTCGCTGAACAGGGTCTGGAAGTTGCCCAGTGAAGAGACCGCCAGACCCGCGCCGCCGGCAAAAACCAGAAACCCGACGATGGTTTTAAAGGTCCCGGAAAGCACTTTTTCTATCGGTTTACGCTGAATAAGCAATCCCAGCAGGGCAATAAATCCGACTAACAGTGGAGTCACACCCAGAATGTCAAATACAATAAACCTGAGGAGTTCCATATTTCCTCCGTGAACGGTTAGTGGCCGTGGACGACGCCAGAGAGCGCTGTTTCCATCTCTTCGCTGTTCATGAGATCGGTGATGCCGATGGCCCGGAAGCCCGCCGCTTCTATTTCGTCGGTGAGGTCGCGCATGGTTAAGACAAAATCGATATCGCGCCAGGTATTGAGACCGGAGAGGACGTCATGCTCAAGTTCAATATCCCAGCCGTGTTTATCAATGACTTTCTGCGCTTTAATCTTCAGCATTAAGGAACTGCCCATGCCGGTACGACAGACGATAAGCCCTTTCATTTGCTTTCTCCTGTGCTTTGAAAATAATTATTTTTAGTGTATTTTTAATAAAAAAAATTATTATCCCGGCGTGCGAGAAAAGATGTGATTGTGTTTGCATTTTGAGCAAAAAGGCGAAAAATGAGCCAGATAAATACTAATTTATTGATAAATATAAGAAATGAAGCTTCCGGGCTCAGTCCGATCCTTGAGAAGGTAGGCCGTTTTGTCACAGAGAATCCTGATTTTGTGATGCGACATACCATTAGCGAGCTGGCGGGTTCGATTGAAACCAGCGAGGGGAGTATTACCCGTTTTTGCCGGGCGTTTGGTTTTAAAGGGTTTTCGGATTTCAGAACCGCGCTGGCTCTTGAGCAGGGGGCTGCCCGGCCGGAAGAGCAGGAAGATGAACAAATGGCCGCCGTTATGGCGAGCATTCGCGACAGCCATTCGATTATTAATGCTCAGGAGCTTCAGACGGCCGCCGCGTGGTTAAATCAGGTGGATAGCGTGGCGATTTATGCGGTGGGAACGGCGGTTCCGGTGGCGTTGTTTCTGCAAATGAATCTGATAAAGATGGGCAAAACCGCGAGCTTTGTCGATCGTTTTTATCTCGCCACGTCATCAATGATGGCGGAACCCTGTAGCCAGGGGATCATTGTGGTCCATACTGAGCAGGTGTCTGCGGATATGATGCAGGTGCTGGCGCTGGCGAAACAGCACGGAGCCCGGATCCTGTCGCTGACGCGTGGCACATTTGCGCCGCTCAGCCGTCTTTCTGACTGGAATTTGCAGGCTGCCGTGGCGCTGAAGGGGGAGGCCGAATTTGGTTTTGCTGAGATAGCTGGCGCGATGATGGTGGCCGATCGCTTACTGAGTGCGCTGGAAGAGCAGGATGAGCGCTATGCGAAATGCCGCTCCGCGCATCAGAAGAGCATTTTCTCAATAGAGAGCGTGGCGAATAAGCTGTCGCAATATTTTATGTCATAAAAAGGCTACAGGAGCGGTTGCAGCTTTTCAGGAATACGGTACTGCTTACCGTCGTAGCGCAGTAGCCATGTCGCTTTACCAGGCTGATCCTTCGTGACGCACTCGCCGCTGGCATCAATCCAGGCGGTCGATGACACGCTTCTTTCATTGACCCGAATTGCCGCGTATCCGTGGTGCGAGGCGCTATCCATCGCCAGGGAGCGTTCCGTGTCAGTAAACTCGCCAGCGCATACTCCGTCCCACTCGCCGCTGCTTTCCGCCACCAGGACTTCCTCAAGAATGGTGCGCAACTGATGATTCTCAATAACATACAATGACAGGACATTCTCAGAGAAAGGATTGACGCGCGAACTGCCGGTACGGCCGATACGCAGACCAAATGCCGTTTGATTCGGCGCGACTTTCCAGCGTGCGGTGTCGAACGCAATGCTGCTGATACGAACCGCGTCATCGTCCATGCGATTTGCCAGATGTAACCGCTGCTTAACTTCCAGGGTGGTGGAATCCAGCACCAGCAATTGCAGAGAGCCGGTATGGTCGTAATCGCTCTGCTGTTGCGACATCAGCGGAACCGCGGCCAGCGTCAGCTGCGGATTGGCGGGCCAGACGCGGCAAATCGCGCTTTGCGGCGAGGCGCCGTTGGTCTTAATCACCAGTCCATCAGTGGTGATAGCGCCTTCCGCCGTTAGGCTGGCGTCAGGCCAGACGTGCTGAACGATCGCATTGATATTACAACTGGCGTTTGCCCATTGAGCCGCCAGCAGGAGTATCCCTGAAATAAATAATCGCATCGCGTCCTTCCCTGTCTATTATGGCGCCAGATAATAAAACGGCTACCCCTGTGGCAGCCGCTTTATGGCAATTTAACTCAATACATTACGTTGTGACCATACTGCTCAAGAATGCCTTTCACGCGCTCCATGGTCTCTTTCTTCGGGGGTTTTACGCCGTCCAGCTTGTACTCTTCGCCCATCGCCACCCACTTATGTTTGCCGAGTTCGTGGTAGGGCAGCAGTTCGATTTTCTCTACGTTGCCCATATCGCGGGTGAATTCCCCAAGACGGTGGGCGGAATCGTCATCGTCGGACCAGCCGGGTACAACAACGTAGCGAATCCAGGTTTTAATCCCTTTTGCCGAGATATATTTTGCGAATTCCAGCGTACGGTGGTTGGAGACGCCCACCAGATTCTGGTGGATCTCGTCGTTAATCTGCTTGAGATCCAGCATCACCAGATCGGTCACCTCCAGCAGTTCATCGATAACCGGATCGTAACGACGTACGAAACCGTTGGTGTCCAGGCAGGTGTGGATACCCTCTTTCTTACAGGCCCGGAACCAGTCGCGAACAAATTCAGCCTGAAGAATGGCTTCGCCGCCGGACGCCGTTACGCCGCCGCCTGACGCATTCATAAAATGACGATAGGTCACCACGTCTTTCATCAATTCTTCTACCGTGATTTCCTTGCCGCCGTGGGTGTCCCAGGTATCGCGGTTATGGCAGTAAAGGCAGCGCATCAGACAGCCCTGGAAGAAGGTGATAAAACGGATGCCCGGGCCATCGACGGTGCCACAGGATTCAAAGGAGTGAATGCGACCAGTAACTGACATTGCGGTGTTTTCTCCAGATGCGGCCCAT
Organism: Entomohabitans teleogrylli; assembly: GCF_001484765.1. Classification (GTDB taxonomy): domain Bacteria; phylum Pseudomonadota; class Gammaproteobacteria; order Enterobacterales; family Enterobacteriaceae; genus Entomohabitans; species Entomohabitans teleogrylli. Next base: position 70,442 of record NZ_LLXO01000015.1, read on the forward strand.
CCGGGGCCTGTATTGGCGCACAGCTCAGGTGGCTGTGTCGAGTCTGTTTTGGCAGTCATCCATTGAGTATAGATAGCTGACGAAACAGGCTATTTTATTTGTCATTTTGGTCCCGGGCAGCGCCCGAAATCCTCACCGACTGCGTGCTCAGGTTCCTTCGGGGCAACAATAACGCCTGTTTGAGCGGCGTGATAATTGTTAAAAAGGCCCCACTTACGTGGAGCCTTTATTGTACGCCTTTTACCGCGTGATTTCAGTCAAATCCAATTACATGGTCTGAGTGAAAGTACGGGTAATAACGTCCTGCTGCTGTTCTTTGGTCAGCGAGTTGAAACGCACCGCGTAGCCAGATACACGAATGGTCAACTGCGGGTATTTTTCCGGATGTTCCATCGCGTCGAGCAGCATTTCGCGGTTCATCACGTTGACGTTGAGGTGCTGACCACCTTCAATGGACGCTTCGTGGTGGAAGTAACCATCCATCAGGCCCGCCAGGTTGGTCTTACGAACTTCGTCGTCTTTACCCAGTGCGTTCGGAACGATAGAGAAGGTGTAAGAGATACCATCTTTCGCGTAGGCGAACGGCAGTTTAGCAACGGAGGTCAGAGAAGCTACAGCGCCTTTCTGGTCACGACCGTGCATCGGGTTAGCGCCCGGTCCGAACGGCGCGCCAGCACGACGACCATCCGGGGTGTTACCGGTTTTCTTACCATATACCACGTTAGAGGTGATGGTCAGAACAGACTGGGTCGGAATAGCGTTGCGGTAAGTAGTCAGTTTCTGGATTTTCTTCATGAAACGTTCTACCAGGTCAACCGCCAGGTCATCCACGCGTGCATCGTTGTTACCAAACTGCGGGTATTCGCCTTCGATTTCGAAGTCGATAGCCAGATCGTCTTCGTCACGAATCGGTTTAACTTTCGCATATTTGATGGCTGACAGGGAGTCCGCAGCAACCGACAGACCCGCGATACCACATGCCATGGTGCGGATAACATCACGGTCATGCAGCGCCATCAGAGAGGCTTCGTAGCTGTATTTGTCATGCATGTAGTGGATGATGTTCAGTGCAGTGACGTACTGTTTAGCCAGCCAGTCCATGAAGTGATCCATGCGATCCATCACTTCGTCGAAGTGCAGGACATCGCCTTTGATCGGTTCAGACTTAGGACCAACCTGCATTTTCAGTTTTTCATCAACGCCGCCGTTGATGGCGTACAGCATGGTTTTCGCCAGGTTTGCGCGCGCGCCGAAGAACTGCATTTGTTTACCAACAACCATCGGGCTTACGCAGCAGGCGATAGCATAGTCGTCGTTGTTGAAGTCCGGACGCATCAGGTCATCGTTCTCATACTGCAGAGAAGAGGTATCAATGGACACTTTAGCGGCGAATTTCTTGAAGTTCAGCGGCAGTTTTTCAGACCACAGAACAGTGATGTTCGGCTCCGGAGACGGCCCCATGGTGTACAGGGTGTTCAGGAAGCGGAAGCTGTTTTTGGTTACCAGAGTACGGCCGTCAACGCCCATACCGCCGATAGATTCGGTTGCCCAAATCGGGTCGCCGGAGAACAGTTCATCGTATTCCGGGGTACGCAGGAAGCGAACCATACGCAGTTTCATGACCAGGTGGTCAATCATTTCCTGCGCGTCTTGTTCGGTGATTTTGCCCGCTTTCAGATCGCGTTCGATATAGGCATCCAGGAAGGTGGATACACGACCGAAGGACATTGCCGCACCGTTCTGAGACTTAACGGCAGCCAGGTAGCCGAAGTAAGTCCACTGGATAGCTTCCTGAGCGTTAGTCGCCGGACCAGAGATGTCGCAGCCATATTTAGCCGCCATCTCTTTGATCTGACCCAGCGCGCGGTGCTGTTCAGCAATCTCTTCACGCAGGCGGATAGTCGCTTCCAGGTTTACGCCGTTTTCCAGGTCAGACTGCAGGGAAACGAACTGGGCGTATTTGTCTTTCATCAGGAAGTCGATACCGTACAGTGCAACGCGACGGTAGTCACCGATGATACGACCGCGGCCATAGGCATCCGGCAGACCGGTCAGAACACCGGATTTACGGCAGTTCAGAATGTCTTTGGTGTAAACATCGAATACACCCTGGTTATGGGTTTTACGGTATTCGGTGAAGATTTTCTTCAGCATCGGATCCAGTTCGCGGTTATACGCTTTACAGGAACCTTCAACCATTTTGATCCCGCCGAACGGGATGATGGCGCGCTTCAGCGGCGCGTCAGTCTGCAGACCAACGATTTTTTCGAGAGATTTCTCGATATAGCCTGCGTCGTGGGAGGTGATGGTGGACGCAAGGTCAGTGTCAAAATCAACCGGCGCGTGAGTGCGGTTTTCCAGTTTGACGCCTTCCATTACGGAGTCCCACAGTTTGGTAGTTGCATCGGTCGCACCTGCCAGGAAGGACTCGTCACCCTCATACGGAGTGTAGTTTTTCTGGATGAAGTCACGGACATTGACTTCATTCTGCCAGTCACCTTTGGCAAATCCTTCCCAGGCTGTGGCTAATTTTTCATTAAGCTCGGACATGTAACACCTACCTTCTTAAGTGGATTTTTTATTTACTGCCTGAGAAAACCATCAGTGATGGTTATCGCCACGCAGGTAAATGACCCAGTATGTCAACCCAACCAGTAAACCACCGCCGATAATATTGCCGATCGTGACCGGAATCAGATTGTCGGTGATGAAGTTCATAACAGTCAGGTGAGAAAAACTTTCCGGAGTGGCGCCTGTTGCGGCCCAGAACTCCGGACTTGCAAAATGACGAATGACAATCCCCATCGGGATCATAAACATGTTTGCGATGCTATGTTCGAAGCCGCTGGCAACAAACATCGCGACCGGAAGAATCATGATGAACGACTTGTCCATCAGGCTACGGCCAGAATAGCTCATCCATACCGCCAGGCAGACCATCAGGTTGGCCAGAATCCCCAGGGCGACGGCTTCAATAAAAGTATGGTGCAATTTGTGGTCTGCGGTTTGTAGAACATTCAGTCCCCAGCCGCCATTGGCGGTCATATACTCACCAGAAAGCCACATTAGCAGAACAAAAAGGAGTGCGCCAATCAGGTTGCCGACATAAACGTTAAGCCAGTTGCGGCCCAGTTGCCCCCAGCTAATACGACCGCTGGCTTTCGCCACCACAATCAGTACGGTGGAGGTGAACAGGTCGGCGCCGCAGACAACGCAAAGAATCAGCCCTAACGAGAAGCAGGCGCCGCCAATTAATTTAGCGATGCCGTACGGCATACCGGCGGTACCCGTGGTGGCGGTAATATAGAAGACGAAGGCAATTGAGATAAAAACGCCGGCGGTAATCGCCAAATAAAACGTCGTCAACGGATGTTTCGTTGCTTTATAAACGCCAGCTTCTTCGGCCACTTTGGCCATGGCTGCTGGAAGTAACAGATCAAAAGGGTTGTCAGCTTTCACACTAACTCTCTCTTTGCTAATTCGGCGACGAGATACTAACAAAGCATTATAGAGGATAATTTGATGTAGATCATATCCCGCCTGGCTAATGGGCCTGAAAACAGTGGTGTTTTTGGCTGTTTTCAGATTAACTTTTTGATTTTTTTGATAAAAATAAATTTTAAAAATTATTATATGTGTTGAATTTGTGCGTTGGGTCTCCCTTATGAATAGTTAATAAATAACGAATAATGCTGAATTCAGGTAACAATTAATTGCCGGGTAGATATAATTATTCACCCATGGTTAACCTGATATTTACATTTAAAAAATTGCATCTGTAATAAAATTACGGAGCAATGAAATTGCTCCGTAATATAGCCGATACCGCTGGTATTCGCCTGGGGTATTAATGCGATCTTAGCGATTTTCTTCCTGCCAGCGCGCTTTAGCTTGCTGCAACTTCTGGTAAGCGGCCAGTAAGGATTGATGGGCCGGGAAAGCGCTCAAATCGTCACCCGGCGCCTGCAGGCCGTAAAACGGCGTTTCGCCGCTCAGGGCTGCCTGAGCGTCGGCAACAGTCTGTGCGCCGTACATGCGGTTAAACGCGCGCAGATATTGGCTGGGATCGCGATCTTCTTCCTGAGTCAATAACAGGAGCGTCTGCAGGCAGCGGTAATAATTTTCGCGCTCGGACGTAAAGACTGAACTGTTGAACTCCATGGTCCATTCTGTCCAGATCAGCGCCTGTTCCAGGTCTCCGCCGGCCAGCGCCAGCATCGCTTTTAGTTCACCGATGCGCAGCGTGTACCAGCCGTTATCTTTACCGGTCGCCAGACCAAGCAGTTCCCGGACGCGAGTGAAATCGTCATGGCCTTCTTCATCAAGTTGGGCGATCAGCGCCAGATACTGCTCTTTTTCCCAACGGCTTGCCGGCAACTGAAGCAGGGTGCTGCGCAAATGGCTGCCCATATTGTTATTCGCCAGCCATAGATCTTCCGCCGGGTAGATGTCGGACATACCTGGTACCAGAATACGGCAGGCGTAAACATCAAGATGTTCATAGTCAGCGATATAAACTTCCTGGCCTTCGGCGCGGAAGATATCCATCAGGGTGGTAAATTCCTGTTGTGTGGTGCCGGAGAAGCTCCAGTCTACAAAAGGATAGTCGGCGTCGTGCTTAAACAGATCCCAGGAGATCAGGCCGCTGGAATCAATAAAGTGAGTTTCCAGGTTGGCATGTTCGGCGACTTCTTCATCATCAAAAGTCGGCGGTGTGAAGACGTCCAGATCTTTCAGGCTACGCCCTTGCAGCAATTCGGTGACGGTACGCTCCAGCGCAACGCCAAAATCCGGATGGGCGCCGAAGGAGGCGAAACAGGTGCCGTTAGCCGGGTTGAACAGCACGACGCAGATAACCGGGTAGTGACCGCCCAGCGAGGCATCATAGGCGAAAATCGGGAAACCTTCTTGTTCCAGTTTAGCAATAGCTTCCACCACGCCAGGGTAACGGGCCAGCACACTGTCGGGAATTTCCGGCAGACTGATGCATTCGGCGGCGATGATGCGGTTTTTGATATGGCGTTCGAACACTTCTGACAGCGCCTGAACCCGCGCTTCGCTGGCGGTGTTGCCCGCAGACATGCCGTTAGAAACGTACAGGTTACCGATGATATTCATCGGAATATAGACGGTGTGCTGATCTGACTGACGGGTAAATGGCAAAGCGCAGATCCCGCGATCGTCATTGCCAGACTGCAGATCGACCAATTGGCTGGCGGTAAGTTCGCCCTCAGGATCGTAAAAGGCGCGCAGACCGACGTCCAGTATCCCCTCCGGGAGTTGGTCGTCTTCGGGAATGGGGAACCATTTCTCATTGGGATAGTGGACAAAGGGGCCATTGGCAATGGTGTCGCCGAGCCAGAAATCCGCGAAGAAGTAGTTGGTGGAGAGGCGCTCAAAATACTCACCCAGCGCTGAGGCCAGCGCCGCTTTGCGGGTGGCGCCTTTGCCGTTGGTAAAGCACAGCGCGCACTCTTTATCATGAATATGGACTGACCAGACATGTGGAACCGGGTTCAGCCAGGAGGCTTCTTCAATCTGAAAACCCAGCTTTTGTAATTTTTGCTGGAAGCGAGCGATGGAATCTTCCAGTGCGGCATCTTTGCCGGGAATAAATGTTTGCGTCATGAGGTTCACTTTTGGCGTACGTAAAGCGCGCAATGATACGGTTTTTTATGCGGGCAGGCTATGACTCATTCCAGTGCCAGGATCGCGGCGCAGACCGCAATAACAGTAAGGATTAAACGGGGTTATTGCTGACTGGTTGAATCCCGTCAGTCGGGGGTTTTTTAGCGCATAAAATGGTGACTCGCTGTGTGATGAAACTCTCCGCGGGTCGTCAGCGCAGCGCGGCTTTTTTGGGCTACGGCGAAAAAGGCTTTCTGATTCTATGCTTAGAAAAAATGAATTACCTGGAAGGCATAAAATGAAAGCGTTTGACTGGCAGCGTATGGCGCTGGACAAAGTTCCGGTGGATTTTCTCTGGGAAGTGGCGTTACGCAGCCTGTATACCTTTGTGCTGGTTTTTCTGTTTCTGAAGATTGCCGGCCGCCGCGGTGTTCGCCAGATGTCGCTGTTTGAAGTGCTGGTGATTCTTACTCTGGGGTCTGCCGCCGGAGATGTGGCCTTCTACGATGATGTCCCAATGCTGCCTGTGCTGGTGGTCTTTATTACTCTGGCGCTGTTGTATCGTGGTGTGATGTGGCTGATGGCGCACAGCGAAAAGCTGGAAGATTTACTCGAAGGGAAACCGATCATTGTGGTCAGGGACGGGGAACTGGCCTGGGAGAAGCTCGGCGCGGAAAATATGACGGAATTCGAGTTTTATATGGAACTGCGGCTCAACGGGGTGGAGCAACTGGGTCAGGTCCGGCTGGCGATTCTGGAAACCAACGGTCAGATCAGTATCTATTTTTACCCGGATGAGCAGGTTAAGCCCGGGCTGCTGATTCTGCCGGAATTTGAGAATCGGCGCGTTCAGGTGGCGGCGCGCGATGGTCTGTACGCCTGCATACGCTGCAGTAAAGTGCTGCATCTGCATGTCGGGGAGCGTCGCTTGTGTCCGCGCTGCGCAAATCCGCAATGGGCGCTGGCCAGTGAGGCAAAGCGAATTACCTGACAGGCTATTTGTCGGTTCGGGCGGCGATATCCATGATAATCTGTGGTGTGATTTGGCGCACAATCTGCCTCTGGTCAGGATTAGCCGTTGCAGCCTCCGCGAGTGAATGATAAAACCGATAGCCACAGGAAAAACTTATTGGTTGATGTGTGGTGAGGGGAAATGACTCAGGTCTACAATTTTAGCTCCGGCCCGGCAATGCTGCCGGCTGATGTACTCCGCCAGGCTCAGGAAGAGCTGTGCGACTGGCATGGCTTAGGCACTTCGGTGATGGAAATCAGTCACCGAGGCAAAGAGTTTATTCAGGTTGCGGAAGAGGCGGAAAAAGATTTTCGCGATCTGCTGAATATTCCGCAGAATTACAAAGTTTTATTCTGCCACGGCGGTGGGCGAGCGCAGTTTGCCGCGTTACCTCTGAACCTCAAAGGCGACAAGACAGTCGCTGACTATGTGGACGGCGGTTACTGGGCCGCCAGCGCTGTCAAAGAAGCCAGAAAATACCTGACGCCGAATGTCATTGATGCGAAAATTACCATTGATGGCAAACGCGCGCTGAAACCAATGCGCGAATGGCAATTGTCGGATAACGCCGCCTATTTGCACTATTGCCCGAATGAAACCATCGACGGTATCGCTATTGATGAGACCCCGGATTTCGGCGACGCCATTGTTACCGCTGACTTTTCCTCCACAATCCTGTCGCGCCCAATCGACGTTAGCCGGTTTGGCGTGATTTATGCCGGCGCCCAGAAAAATATCGGGCCTGCCGGTCTGACGCTGGTGATCGTTCGTGACGATCTGCTCGGCAAAGCCAGCGAGGCGTGCCCGTCGATTCTTGACTACAGCGTGCTGGACGCTAATGACTCCATGTTCAATACGCCGCCGACCTTTGCCTGGTATCTGTCGGGTCTGGTCTTTAAGTGGCTGAAAGAGCAGGGCGGCGTGGCGGTGATGGATAAAATCAATCAACAGAAAGCTGAACTGCTGTACAGCGTGATTGATAACAGCGACTTCTACCGTAACGATGTCGCGACGGCGAATCGCTCACGCATGAATATCCCGTTCCAGTTGGCGGACAGCGCGCTGGATAAAGTGTTCCTCGAAGAGTCGCTGGCCGCCGGTCTGCATGCGCTGAAAGGCCATCGGGTAGTGGGCGGTATGCGTGCTTCTATCTACAACGCAATGCCGGTGGAAGGCGTTAAAGCGTTAACCGACTTTATGGTCGATTTTGAGCGTCGCCACGGGTAATCCCTGACGATGGACTTCCCCGTGGCGCCGCGCCGCGGGGTTTTTATTCTGTTTTGTTGCGAGTATTTTTCCCCTATGCAGGAATCCCTGACACTACAACCTATTGCACAGGTTAACGGTACCGTTAACCTTCCCGGTTCAAAAAGCGTGTCTAACCGTGCGCTGTTGCTGGCCGCGCTGGCGCAGGGCACCACAACGCTGACCAATTTGCTGGACAGCGACGATGTCCGTCACATGCTCAATGCGCTTAAGTTACTGGGCGTACATTATACCCTGTCTGACGATCGCACCTGCTGTGAAGTGATCGGCGTCGGTGGGCCGCTGCAGGCTGGCGGCGCGCTGGAACTGTTTCTTGGTAACGCCGGAACGGCGATGCGCCCGCTGGCGGCGGCGCTGTGTCTGGGGAATAACGATATTGTGCTGACCGGCGAACCGCGCATGAAAGAGCGCCCTATTGGGCATCTGGTCGATGCGCTGCGCCAGGGCGGCGCGCTAATTGACTATCTTGAGCAGCAAAATTATCCGCCGTTACATATTCACGGCGGGTTTAACGGCGGTGAAGTCGAGGTGGACGGTAGTGTATCGAGCCAGTTTTTGACTGCGCTGTTGATGACGGCGCCGCTGGCCGGGCAGGACACCACGATTACGATTAAAGGCGAGCTGGTATCAAAGCCTTATATTGATATTACGCTGCACCTGATGAAAACATTTGGTATTGACGTGGAAAATCAACACTACCAGCGTTTTGTCGTCCGTGGCGGTCAGCAGTATCGCGCCCCCGGGCATTACCTGGTCGAGGGAGATGCTTCATCCGCCTCGTATTTCCTGGCCGCTGCGGCGATTAAAGGCGGTACTGTAAAAGTGACCGGGGTGGGACGCAACAGCGTCCAGGGCGATATCCATTTTGCCAGCGCGCTGGAAAAAATGGGCGCCGTTATTACCTGGGGCGACGACTTCATCGCCTGCACTCGCGGCGAACTGAAGGGCATTGATATGGATATGAACCATATCCCGGATGCGGCGATGACGATTGCCACCACCGCACTGTTTGCCGAAGGGACCACGACGCTGCGTAACATCTACAACTGGCGCGTTAAGGAGACCGATCGTCTGTCCGCCATGGCGACTGAACTGCGTAAAGTAGGGGCGCAGGTTATTGAAGGTGAAGATTTCATCACCATTACGCCGCCGCAAAAACTGAATTATGCACAGATTGGCACCTATAACGATCACCGTATGGCGATGTGTTTTTCGTTGGTAGCGCTGTCGGATACCCCGGTAACGATTCTCGATCCTAAGTGTACCGCCAAGACCTTCCCTGACTATTTTGAGCAACTGGCCCGCATCAGTACCCCGGCCTGATAGCGCCGCCGCATCGTCAGGTGCGGCGCCGCCTGTTTCCGCGCCTCAGGCGTTTGCGCAAATCTTCTACACTCAATAACGAATCTTCGGATATTTCCCGGCAATGGTAACAGTCTGGCGTGATGCTGCGTATAATGCACGACGTTCACGTTATGGCCAGCCATTATCATTAATGAAGGAGAAGCAAATGACGGCATCCGCTCCGGTAATAACCATCGATGGGCCTGGCGGCGCAGGTAAAGGCACTTTGTGTAAGGCGATGGCTGAAGCGCTGCAGTGGCACCTGCTGGACTCCGGCGCAATTTATCGCGTTCTCGCGCTGGCCGCGCTGCATCATCAGGTTGATTTGCAGTCGGAAGATGCGCTGGCGCCGCTGGCGGCCCATCTTGATGTGCGCTTTATCACCCGTAGTGGAAATCTGGAGGTGATTCTGGAAGGTGAGGATGTCAGTAATGAGATTCGCACCCAGGAAGTGGCGAATGCGGCTTCACAGGTTGCCGCGTTTCCCCGGGTTCGTGAGGCGCTGCTGCGCCGCCAGCGCGCATTTCGCGAGGCACCCGGGCTTATTGCCGATGGTCGGGATATGGGAACGGTTGTCTTTCCCGACGCGCCGGTGAAAATTTTTCTTGATGCCTCTGCCGGGGAACGTGCACGCCGGCGCATGCTAGAGTTGCAGGAAAAGGGCTTTAGTGTTAACTTTGAGCGCCTTTTGGCCGAGATAAAAGAACGCGACGATCGCGATCGTAATCGCGCCGTGGCGCCGCTGGTGCCGGCAAGTGATGCATTAGTGCTGGATTCCACCGACCTGTCTATCGAGCAGGTGATTGAAAAAGCGCTACAATATGCGCGCCATAAATTGGCTGGCGCATAATAATAGCCACCGAATTTGTAGTACCCCGCTGCAAGGGATTGGCGGCGGGTATGTGAAACAACCCCATCCGGCATGAAGCCAGGTGGACGTTAATTTAACCTTCTGAAGATTAAACATGACTGAATCTTTTGCTCAACTATTTGAAGAATCCTTAAAAGAAATCGAAACCCGCCCGGGTTCCATCGTTCGTGGCGTTGTTGTTGCTATCGACAAAGATATCGTACTGGTTGACGCTGGTCTGAAATCTGAGTCCGCCATTCCGGCAGAGCAGTTCAAAAACGCCCAGGGCGAGCTGGAAATTCAGGTTGGTGACGAAGTTGATGTCGCTCTGGATGCAGTAGAAGACGGCTTCGGCGAAACCCTGCTGTCCCGTGAAAAAGCTAAGCGTCACGAAGCCTGGATCACGTTGGAAAAAGCTTACGAAGATGCTGAAACTGTTACCGGTGTTATCAACGGCAAAGTTAAGGGCGGCTTCACTGTTGAGCTGAACGGTATTCGCGCGTTCCTGCCGGGTTCCCTGGTAGACGTTCGTCCGGTGCGCGACACGCTGCACCTGGAAGGTAAAGAGCTTGAATTCAAAGTCATCAAGCTGGACCAGAAGCGCAACAACGTTGTTGTTTCTCGTCGTGCGGTTATCGAGTCCGAAAACAGCGCAGAGCGCGATCAACTGCTGGAAAACCTGCAGGAAGGCATGGAAGTTAAAGGTATCGTTAAGAACCTCACTGACTACGGTGCATTCGTTGATCTGGGCGGCGTTGACGGCCTGCTGCACATCACTGATATGGCCTGGAAACGCGTTAAGCATCCGAGCGAAATCGTCAACGTGGGCGACGAAATCACTGTTAAAGTGCTGAAGTTCGACCGCGAGCGTACCCGTGTCTCCCTGGGCCTGAAACAGCTGGGCGAAGATCCGTGGGTAGCTATCGCTAAACGTTATCCGGAAGGTACTAAACTGACTGGCCGCGTGACCAACCTGACTGACTACGGCTGCTTCGTTGAAATCGAAGAAGGCGTTGAAGGTCTGGTACACGTTTCCGAAATGGACTGGACCAACAAAAACATCCATCCGTCCAAAGTGGTTAACGTTGGCGACGTAGTGGAAGTTATGGTTCTGGATATCGACGAAGAACGTCGCCGTATCTCTCTGGGCCTGAAGCAGTGCAAAGCTAACCCGTGGCAGCAGTTCGCTGAAACCCACAACAAGGGCGATCGCGTTGAAGGTAAGATTAAGTCTATCACTGACTTCGGTATCTTCATCGGCCTGGACGGTGGGATCGACGGTCTGGTTCACCTGTCTGACATCTCCTGGAACGTGGCTGGCGAAGAAGCCGTTCGCGAGTACAAGAAAGGCGACGAAATCGCTGCCGTTGTACTGCAGGTTGACGCAGAGCGTGAGCGTATCTCCCTGGGCGTTAAGCAACTGGCGGAAGATCCGTTCAACAACTGGGTTGCACTGAACAAGAAAGGCGCAATCGTAAACGGTAAAGTGACTGCTGTTGACGCGAAAGGCGCGACTGTAGAACTGGCCGACGGCGTTGAAGGTTACCTGCGTGCTTCTGAAGCATCCCGTGACCGCGTTGAAGATGCGACTCTGGTTCTGAGCGTAGGCGACGATGTTGAAGCTAAATTCACCGGTGTAGATCGTAAGAACCGTGCAATCAGCCTGTCTGTTCGTGCTAAAGACGAAGCTGACGAGAAAGATGCCATCGCTTCTGTTAACAACAAGCAGGAAGACGGTAACTTCTCTAACGCAATGGCTGAAGCGTTCAAAGCAGCTAAAGGCGAGTAATAGCAAGTATTCTGAGCCATTCGCGCTGTACCAGTGCGGCATGCCTGCTAAATCCCGGTCGCTGATATCAGTCAGCGACCGGGGTGTTCAGGACAGGCTACACAGTTCTGGTCGCAATGATGAGGAACAACTTGACAGATTACAGGTTTCGTCCTGTAATCAAGCACAAAGGGCGGCTGAGGCTGCCCTTGTCGATGATAGCTGTAAGACAAATTTTCCTGAAAGGAAACCGGAGGAGTTATGACCAAGTCAGAGCTAATAGAAAGACTTGCCACTCAGCAATCTCATATCCCTGCGAAGGCGGTGGAAGATGCGGTTAAAGAGATGCTGGAACATATGGCCTCTACACTTGCCAAAGGCGAGCGTATTGAAATCCGGGGTTTTGGCAGTTTCTCCTTACACTATCGCGCGCCTCGCACCGGGCGTAACCCGAAAACCGGCGATAAAGTGGATCTGGAAGGTAAATACGTTCCGCACTTTAAACCAGGTAAAGAGTTACGTGACCGCGCCAATATTTATAGCTAAGTCTGAGTATTTAGAAAAAACGGCATTCGTAAAGGATGCCGTTTTTTTTTGTGCTCTGGCGCGGTTTTCCGGGCTATGTCGGGAATAAATAATAGCCTGGTGTAATTCATGAAAATACCTTTCGGGCCCTCTCGCAACGTCGACTTTTTGACCCTGTCTTTATCGGTGTAATCGCGGCATACTCCCGGCAATCGGGAGATAATGTCATGAATATCGTGCGTGTCAGCGGATGCCTGATCTTAGGCATGACGCCATTACTGTGGCTGCCGGTGTTGCCTGCGCCACGTCTTATGCCGTGGTGCGTCGCTGGCGCGCTGTTGCTGCTGGCGATTCCTGACCGGAAATGTCGCTATGCTGGCATCACCGTACTGGCATTTTGCTGGGGCGCTTTGTCAGCGCATCAGGTTGTCTGGCCTGTACAACACCTCAGCAAGAAGGAGTCCGTTGAGGCGCTTATTATGCAAACCGACGGCGATACCCGGCACCGAATCCATATTATCCGTCGACATGGGCGCTGGGTTTTTCCCGCCATTGCCGTGGAACTGATTGGAAGCGCTTTTCCTTTGCCAGTCTGTATCGGGCAGAGATGGCAACTGGCTCTAACCCTGAGGCCGGTGCACGGGCAGTTGAATGATGGGGGTTTTGATCGCCAGCGCTATATGCTGGCGCAGGGGATTGTGCTGCAGGGCCGCATAGCGAATGCCCGATTAATTCATGGGGAGTGTGGATGGCGTGCCAGATATATCTGCCCGGTAGTGAAAAAAGAAATTCAGCCTCAGCTTTCAGAGAGTGGGCAGAGGCACGCCTCTGCCCTGACGGCTCACGACTCTTATGCGTGGGCGGCCTGGATAAAGCCTTTCCAGTCCTTACCGGCATTGCTGACGAAACCCGACCAGCTATTGCCAGCCGTTTGTACAAAGCCATTCCAGTTAGTAGCACTTTCCGTGACAAATGTTTCCCAATTCACCTGTCCAGTGACAAATTTGCCAAAGCCCAGGGCGCCATTAGCCACGAAGCCTGCAAAGGCTGCGCCGGCGGTGGCGACAAAAGAAGCGAAACCAGCGCCTGAATTGAAAACAAAACTGGAGAACCCGGTAGCGGCGCCGATAAGATTAAAACCACCAGATATACTGTTCATATCATTTATATCTAATACTTTCATTTTATTATTTCCCCGTTAAATTAAAGAAGCTTTTCAGGCCAGACCTGAATCAGACATATTACCAGTATTGTAAATGGTGAAATAGATGTGTTGACATGGTGAGTGATATTATGAGGGGTTTTCCAGGTGATTAATTTCTAATTAATATAAAAATCCTGGAGTGTTAAGTTTTATCTATTTATTTCTTTCTGGTTTATAACGTATTTCACTAATTCCTTCGGGGAAATATAAAATAAAATGTATGGCAATACTACATCCTGTTTGAGTTCAAGAATCGCTGAGTTACCCTGGCGGGATATTTTGCTGGCGCTCGGGTTTGGCGAGCGCGGCTCTATAGATCCGGCTATTAGCCTGCTGATGCGCGATACCGGAATTGCTCATTTAATGGCCATCTCCGGATTGCATATTGGTATGTCCGGCACTTTGGGGTGGTTACTGGCGCGAGCGCTGCAGTTTGGGTTGCCGGAAAAGTATATTAACTATCGTCTGCCTGTCTACTGTGGAGTGCTGTTTACCGCAGCCTATACTGTTATCTCGGGGGCAAGTCCGCCAGCGGTAAGGACATTTATCTCCATTACTATTACACTGGCTCTGCGCCTTACTGGTAAAAACTGGCATAGCTGGCAAATATGGATGGTTTGTATTGCCGTAATTCTTTTTATAGATCCTTTAACTATTTTGTCGGAAAGTTTCTGGCTGTCGGCATTTGCCGTCGCCACTCTGATATTCTGGTTTCAATGGCTGCCTGGATATTCCACCCGCACGCTGTGGCGGTTACCGCTTGCCTTAGTTCATCTGCAGTTTGGTATTGGATTTCTCCTGTTGCCGCTTCAGATATTGTTATTTCACGGTGCCAGTCTGACATCGCTGCCTGCTAACTTAATTGCCGTTCCGGTCATTTCTTTTATTACGGTGCCGCTGATACTGGCAGGCATTATGGTCGAACTGACCGGGTGGCGTCTGGCGGAATTTGGCCTCTGGTATCTGGCGGATCGCTCGCTGGAACTGGTTTTCAGGGTGCTTGCCGCATTACCTGAAGGGTGGCGTGAGGGTGATAGCCGGTTACAGTGGTTGGGATATTTACCCTGGCTGATGGTTGTCTGGTGGCGCTGTCGGCACTGGTTATGCAGTCACTTCATTATTCCTGTCGCTACGGTGTTACTGGCATTGCCGTTCTGGCCGCGTAAGTCGCAGGGCGAGTGGTCTGTCCATATGCTGGATATCGGCCAGGGACTGGCGGTGGTTATTGAGCGTGCCGGCAAGGCGTTGCTCTATGATACCGGCCATGCCTGGCCGGGCGGGGACAGCGCGAAACAAACGATCATCCCCTGGCTGCGCTGGCATCACCTGGAACCGCAGGGCATTATTTTGAGCCATAATCATCTGGACCATAGCGGTGGGATGAAAAGCCTATTGCAGGCATGGCCACACCTCCAGGTGCGCAGTAGCGTTGCCTCGCCCGGGTGGTTGCCCTGTAGCGCCGGGCAGCGCTGGCGCTGGCAGGGGCTGCAGTTTACCGTCCACTGGCCGCCAGACAACTATACTGGCCTTGAGAATAATCGTTCCTGTGTTGTGAAAGTAAGCGATGGCCGGTTCAGTATGCTGCTAACCGGTGATATTGAATCCGCGGGAGAGCTGGCATTGCTGCGTAACGCCACGCAGGCGCTAAACGCCGATGTGTTGCAGGTGCCTCATCACGGTAGCCGCACCTCTTCCAGTTCCGCTCTGCTGAGTGCGGTGCGGGGGAAAACGGCGCTGGCATCAGTATCCCGCTATAATGCCTGGCGGTTACCTTCTCGCCCGGTGGTCCGGCGTTATCGGCAGCAGGGATATCACTGGTACGATACCGCTAACTCCGGGCAACTAACGGTGAATTTTTCATCAGGTGATTGGCAAATAAAGGGATTACGTGAGCATATTTCACCGCGCTGGTATCATCAGCGGTTTGGCGAGCCTGATGATAAAGGGTAGAATATGCGGCTATTTCAACAAGTGCTGGTTTTTTGAATGCATAACGACAAAGATCTCTCCACGTGGCAGACCTTCCGCCGCCTCTGGCCGGTGATAGCCCCTTTCAAAACAGGTCTGATTGTGGCTGGGGTAGCGTTAGTCCTCAACGCGGCCAGCGATACTTATATGCTATCGCTACTTAAACCATTACTGGATGATGGTTTCGGTAAGACAGATCGCTCAGTGCTGCTATGGATGCCGCTGGTGGTCATTGCTCTGATGATCTTGCGTGGGGTAACCAGTTACATTTCGAGTTACTGCATCTCCTGGGTTTCCGGGAAAGTGGTGATGACCATACGTCGCAACTTATTCAACCATATGATGGGGATGCCGGTTGCTTTCTTTGACAAACAGTCAACCGGAACTTTGCTTTCCCGCATCACCTATGACTCTGAGCAGGTAGCCTCTTCCTCCTCCAGCGCCCTGATTACGGTGGTGCGTGAAGGGGCATCGATCATCGGCCTGTTCATCATGATGTTTTATTACAGCTGGCAGCTTTCGCTGATCCTGATTGTTCTGGCGCCAGTGGTCTCTTTTGCGATTCGCATCGTGTCAAAGCGTTTTCGCAATATCAGTAAGAGTATGCAGAACACCATGGGGCAGGTGACGACCAGCGCAGAGCAGATGCTTAAAGGTCACAAAGAGGTACTGATTTTCGGCGGCCAGTCGGTTGAGGCAGAGCGTTTCGCCAAAGTCAGTAATCAGATGCGCCGTCAGGGGATGAAGATGGTCTCGGCGTCGTCAATCTCCGATCCCATCATTCAGTTGATTGCCTCTCTGGCGCTGGCGTTTGTTCTGTATGCCGCCAGTTTTCCCAGCGTGATGGAAACCCTGACCGCCGGGACGATTACCGTGGTGTTCTCCGCAATGATAGCCCTGATGCGTCCGTTGAAATCGCTGACTAACGTCAATGCTCAGTTCCAGCGTGGGATGGCCGCTTGTCAGACGCTGTTCAGTATTCTGGATTCCGAACAGGAAAAAGATGCCGGAACCCGGGTGATCGAACGTTCGAATGGCGATATCGAATTCCGCAACGTCACTTTCACCTATCCGGGCAGAGACACGCCCGCGCTGCGTAACATTAATCTGACGATTCCGGCCGGTAAAACAGTTGCCCTGGTGGGGCGCTCGGGATCGGGAAAATCGACCCTCGCCAGCCTGATCACCCGCTTCTATGACATCGACAGCGGTGAAATCGTGATGGATGGCCACGATCTGCGTGAATACACCCTGGCATCGTTGCGTAATCAGGTGGCGCTGGTTTCCCAGAATGTCCATCTGTTCAATGACACCATCGCTAATAATATTGCCTATGCGCGCACTGAGCAGTACAGCCGCGAGGAGATTGAACAGGCCGCCCGCATGGCCTACGCCATGGACTTTATCAATAAAATGGACCACGGCCTTGATACTGTGATTGGCGAGAACGGCGTGTTGCTTTCCGGCGGCCAGCGGCAGCGCATCGCAATTGCCCGCGCGCTGCTGCGCGACAGCCCGATCCTGATTCTCGATGAGGCCACGTCGGCGCTGGATACCGAATCGGAACGCGCGATTCAGTCCGCACTGGACGAACTGCAAAAAAACCGTACTTCGCTGGTCATTGCGCACCGTCTGTCGACTATTGAACAGGCCGATGAGATTGTGGTAGTAGAAGACGGGCGTATTGTCGAACGGGGTTCGCATGCGCAATTGCTGGCGCAGGGCGGTGTGTATGCGCAGTTACATAAAATGCAGTTTGGCGAATGATCGAGCGTATCTGGTCCGGTCAATCGCCGCTGTGGCTACTGCTGCTGCCGTTGTCCTGGCTGTATGGTCTGGTCACGGCACTGATTCGCCTCAGCTATCGTCTGGGGCTGCGTAACAGCTGGCGGGCGCCGGTCCCCGTGGTGGTGGTTGGCAATCTGACTGCCGGCGGTAACGGAAAAACGCCGGTGGTTATCTGGCTGGTGGAGCAGTTACAGCGGGCTGGTATCCAGGTCGGTGTGGTTTCCCGCGGCTACGGTGGGAAAGTCGCAAGCTATCCGCTGGTGCTGGATACCCGCACCACTACCGCCCAGGCCGGCGATGAACCCGTACTCATTTTTCAGCGTACCGGCGCGCCGGTGGCGGTAGCGCCGCAGCGCAGCGCAGCGGTACAGGCTTTACTGGCGGCTTCGCCGCTCCAAATCATCATTACCGACGATGGGCTGCAGCACTATGCGCTGGCTCGTGACAAAGAGATTGTGGTGGTGGATGGCGAACGCCGTTTTGGCAACGGATGGTGGTTGCCGGCAGGGCCAATGCGCGAACGAGCCGGGCGACTTAAATCAGTGGATGCGGTGATCGTTAACGGCGGCGTCCCTCGCGCCGGGGAAATTGCTATGCGGCTGGCGCCGGGCCAGGCGGTTAATTTGAAAACCGCGGCTATCTGCCCGGTGGCGGATCTGGAACACGTGGTGGCCATCGCCGGGATTGGTCATCCGCCGCGTTTTTTCGCTACGCTGGAAAGTTGCGGGTTGCATCCGGAAAAGACAGTGGCCCTGGCCGATCATCATGCGCCGCAAAAAGCGGAACTTACAGCGCTGCTGGCTCCCGGCCAGTCGCTGTTAATGACCGAGAAGGACGCTGTAAAATGCCGCGCCTTTGCTGATGAAAACTGGTGGTATTTGCCGGTAGAGGCCCATCTCTCCTCCCCCGAAGGGGAGGAACTTCTGTCGCAATTGCGTGCTCTGGTGCGCTAGCGTTTATCCGGCGCGCGCCTGAGTTCCTGAACAACGGGAAGTGCCATGCCAGCCATTAAACTGACGCTCCGCCATGCCAGAAATCTCCACCTTGCCGCCCAGGGTCTGTTACGCCCGCCGCGTCGCGCCGCCCTTCGGGAAGATATTCCGGCGGCGGTGGCGCGTATGTCTCTGTTGCAGATCGATACCATTAATATTGTGGCGCGCAGTCCGTATCTGGTGCTATTTAGCCGGCTGGGAAATTATTCGCCGCAGTGGCTGGATGACGCGCTGGCCGCCGGGGAATTATTTGAATACTGGGCCCATGAGGCCTGTTTTCTGCCGCGTCAGGATTATGCGCTGGTGCGCAACCAGATGCTGCATCCGGAGGCGCTGGGCTGGAAATATCGGGCTGAGTGGATGGCGCAGCACGCCGCCGAGATTGACCAGCTATTGCTGCATATCCGGGAAAATGGCCCGGTCAGGTCTGCTGACTTTGAGCATCCTGAAAAGGGCGCCAGCGGCTGGTGGCAGTGGAAGCCGCATAAACAGTATCTTGAGGGGCTGTTTACCGCTGGCAAAGTAATGGTGGCGGAACGGCGCAATTTTCAGCGTATCTATGATTTAACAGAGCGGGTAATGCCCGAATGGGATGACGAACTGCACTTGCTGAGCGATGAACAGGCCCGGGAGCGCATGTTGCGTAACAGCGCCGCCAGCCTTGGCATCTTTCGCCCGGGGTGGCTGGCCGACTATTATCGGTTACGCCATGTCGATATCAAATCCCGGCTACCGCGCTGGCAGGAAGAGGGGATTGTCATACCGGTTGAGGTACAGCATCTCGGGGAAATGTGGCTGCATCACAGCCTGTTGCCCCAGCTTGAAGCGGCGCTGTCCGATAAGCTGAATGCGACCCGCACCTGTGTATTGTCGCCGTTCGATCCCGTGGTCTGGGATCGGCGGCGTGCGGAGCAACTGTTTAATTTTAGCTATCGGCTGGAATGCTATACCCCGGCGCCAAAGCGCCAGTACGGTTACTTTGTATTACCGCTGCTGCATCGCGGTGAGCTGGCAGGGCGTATGGACGCTAAAATGCACCGTAAAACCGGCGAGCTGGAAGTCATCAGTGTATGGCTGGAAGAAAACCAGCGATCGACGCCGCGTCTTGCCGATGCGCTGATGGGCGCTATCGGGGATTTCGGGCGCTGGCAGGGGGCGACGGTCATCCGCTGCGGGCGTTTGCCTCAGAGTCTGGCCGCGCTGTGGGGCGAAGGTTGGGAAATCGCGCGGTAACCGCCAGGGCATGTGCTATTCTGGAGCCGTTTTCGGATGTTGTCAGGAGGATCTATGGATCATCGTTTACTTGAGATTGTGGCTTGCCCGGTGTGTAACGGTAAGTTGTATTTTAATCAGGAAAAACAGGAGCTTATCTGCAAAGTGGATGCGCTGGCTTTTCCTCTGCGCGACGGGATACCCGTACTACTGGAAAATGAAGCGCGCGCGCTCACCGCAGAAGAGACCAGACCATGAGCTTTGTGGTAATAATTCCGGCGCGCTACGCCTCAACCCGGCTGCCAGGAAAACCGCTGAAGGATATCAACGGTAAGCCGATGATTGTCCACGTGCTGGAACGCGCCAGAGAGTCGGGCGCCGGGCGGGTGATCGTAGCGACTGACCATGCTGAAGTGGCGAAAGCCGTAGAAGCGGCGGGCGGCGAGGTGTGTGTTACCCGGCCCGATCACCAGTCCGGTACCGAACGTCTGGCGGAAGTGGTGGATAAATGCGCTTTTGCCGATGATACGCTGATCGTTAATGTGCAGGGCGATGAACCGATGATTCCCCCCGCCATTATTCGCCAGGTGGCGGAAAACCTCGCCCGGGTGGATGCCGGTATGGCGACCCTGGCGGTACCGATCGACACTGCTGAAGAGGCGTTTAACCCGAATGCGGTGAAAGTGGTGCGCGATCGGCAGGGTTTTGCGCTCTATTTTTCGCGTGCAACCATTCCCTGGGATCGTGATCGCTACGCGCAATCCCGCGATGTCGTTGGCGATACGCTGCTGCGGCATATCGGGATTTACGGCTATCGGGCCGGTTTTATCCGTCGCTATATTAACTGGGCGCCGAGCCAACTGGAGCAAATCGAAATGCTGGAGCAGTTGCGCGTGCTGTGGTACGGCGAAAAAATTCATGTTGATGTTGCGCTACAAGTGCCCGGCGTCGGTGTGGATACGCCGGAAGACCTCCAGCGGGTTCGCAAGGCAATGCGTTAAGCGCTCTGGCGGGCGCCATGAAACTGAGGCCGCCGAAGGCGGCCTGAAACGGATAACAAACTTCACTCCGGCCGCTTCCTTCCCGGCCATCGGCAATATAACCGGCTAATTCCGGTGATTTTCGCTGGCGAATTTCACAGTCAGAAAACAACCTTTTGCTGGTTTGCCTGGCGCTTTTGAGCGTCAGCATTGAGCGTTATATAGGCCCCAGCCATTTCTGAAAGCGTGCTGGCTTCCGGTGATTTTACGGATATCCATCGTGATATTGATCTGATGCGATGACATCCGCCCGGCAGGCGCTCATTATAAAAAGATCGGTGTTGAGCTGGGGACAAAAAATATGGAGCAACTGCGTGCGGAGTTGAGTCATTTGCTGGGGGAGAGACTGAGTCGTCTGGAATGTATCAGCGAAAAACCGGATTCCACGCTATGGGCACTGTATGACAGCCAGGGAAACCCGATGCCTCTACTGGCGAAAAGCTTTGCCACTCGCGGCATTGCCGCGCAACTGGCATGGAAAATGTCGATGCTGGCCCGCTCCAGTACGATCAGGCTACCGGTGATTTATGGCGTGGTCACGCACGAAGAGTCGAGCGGTCCGGATGTGCTGTTGATGGAGCGGCTGCGCGGCGTATCGGTTGAGGCGCCAACCCGTACTCCGGAACGCTGGGAACAGTTACGAGAGCAAATCGTCGAGGGATTACTTTCCTGGCATCGGGTAGACAGCGGTCATTGTGTGGGGACGGTAGACAGTACCCAGGAAAATCGCTGGCCCGCCTGGTATCGCCAGCGGGTTGAAGTGTTGTGGAGTACGCTCAACCAGTTCAAAAATACCGGCCTGACGATGAAGGACAAGCGCATGCTATTCCGTACCCGGGAATGCCTGCCGCAACTGTTTGACGACTTTAATGACAACTGCGTCCTGGTGCACGGTAATTTTACCCTGCGCAGTATGCTGAAAGATCCGCGCACCGATCAATTGCTGGCGATAGTGAATCCCGGCATGGTGCTGTGGGCGCCCCGCGAATATGAATTGTTTCGTCTTTGGGAGCAGGGGCAGGCGGAAAGCCTGTTCTGGTGTTATCAGCAGCGTGCGCCGGTATCGGAATCATTTCTCTGGCGGCGCTGGCTGTATGTGATGTGGGATGAAGTGGCGCGACTGGTGGAAAGCGGTCGCTTTAACCGCCGCGCGCTGGATGCCGCCACCGAAGGATTACTCCCCTGGATCGCCTGATACACCTTTCAGGCGCTGCCAGATCCGCCCAAGGGTTTCATAACCCACCCGCTCGCTGTGCATCAGCCACAGCGGTGAAGGCGTTATCCGCTCCCAGGGATTGAGCGGCGAGTCAATCGCCAGTTGGTTAGCCGGCGCCGCTATCGGCCTCAGTCCCTGATGCTGAAAGAAAATCATCGCCCGTGGCAGGTGAGACGCTGAAGTCACCAGCAGGAAAGGGGCATCGCCGATGGTCTGCGCCACGGCCGCCGCCTCTTCTTCGGTGTCTTTCGGCGTGTCGAGGGCAATAATATCCGCACGTGGTACCCCCAGGCTTTCAGCCACTCTGGCGGCGACTTCCGCGCTGCTGACCGGATTTGTTCGCGCCCGGGCGCCGGTAAAAATCATTTTTGCCCCAGGGTTGGCGTGCCAAAGGCGGATCCCTTCCGCTACCCGGGGCAGGCTGTTATTGAGCAGGTTAGAACTCGGCGCCCAGTGGGGATTCCAGGTATAGCCGCCGCCGAGCACCACGATATAGTCAATTTTCTCACCGCCCTGCCAGGTGGGGTAGCTATCTTCTATTGGTCTGAGCAGCCGATCGGCTACCGGCTGGAGGCTAAGCAGTAAAAGTGCCAGCCAGGCACCGGTGAGCAACGCTTTGCCCGTTTTTTGCCAGCGCGTAAACCACAGTAATGCAATTGCCGCTCCAATAAGCAGCAGCAGGAAAGGAAGAGGTAACATCAGTGCGCCGAGATACTTCTTAAGGGCGAAAAGCATCGAAACTGGTTCCTTTTTTAACCATACAGCAGGGAATAAAGCCTGATATTACACCACAAGGGTTCAATATCCCTCAGGCTGTGACAAAATAGCGCTTTTGCTGAAACAGTGCCTCACGCCCCGGAGCTTTCGCGATGCAGGATCGCAATTTTGACGATATAGCCGAGAAGTTTTCGCGCAATATTTATGGCACGACCAAAGGCGAGCTGCGTCAGGCGATCCTCTGGCAGGATCTGGATACGCTGTTGGCTGCTCTGCCTGCGGGCCCGCTGCGGGTACTGGATGCCGGCGGCGGCGAAGGGCAGACCGCCTGTCGGATGGCGCAGCGCGGCCATCGGGTTACGCTGTGCGATCTGTCGGCGGAAATGCTGACCAGAGCGCAACAGGCGGCGCAGCAGAAAGGTGTGAGCGACAACATGCATTTTGTACATTGTGCCGCTCAGGATGTCGCTCAGCATTTGGAAAGCCCGGCCAATCTGATATTGTTTCATGCTGTGCTGGAGTGGGTGGCGGATCCGCGCGCCGTACTACAAAGTCTGTGGCATTGCCTGGCGCCGGGCGGCGCATTATCGCTGATGTTCTACAATGCCAATGGGCTGCTAATGCATAACATGGTGGCAGGCAACTTCGGATACGTGAAGCGGGGCATGCCGAAACATAAAAAGCGAACGCTGTCGCCAGATTATCCGCGCGCGCCGCAGCAGGTGTATCAGTGGCTGGAAGAGCTGGGCTGGCGAATAACCGGTAAAACCGGGGTACGGGTCTTTCACGATTATCTGCGTGAGAAACATCAGCAGCAGGACTGTTTTAACGATTTACTGGAACTGGAAACGCGCTTCTGCCGGCAGGAGCCCTGGGTAAGTCTGGGTCGTTATATCCACGTCACAGCGATTAAGCCGGAGAACCAAGGATAAACTATGAGTGATTTTTCCCAGACGGTGCCTGAACTGGTTGCCTGGGCCAGGAAAAATGATTTTTCGATTTCACTGCCAACGAACCGGCTGGCATTTTTGCTGGCTGTCGCGACCCTTAACGGCGAGCGTCTGGATGGCGAAATGAGTGAAGGTGAGCTGATCGACGCGTTTCGCCACGTCAGCGGGGCTTTTGAGCAAACCAGCGAAACCCTGGCGGTGCGTGCTAACAATGCAATCAATGATATGGTGCGCCAGCGTTTGCTCAACCGCTTTACCAGCGAACTGGCGGATGGCAACGCTATCTACCGCCTTACTCCGCTGGGGATTGGCATTACTGATTATTATATCCGCCAGCGCGAATTCTCCACGCTGCGCCTTTCAATGCAACTGTCGATTGTCGCCGGGGAACTGAAGCGGGCGGCAGACGCCGCGGATGAAGGCGGCGATGAGTTCCACTGGCACCGCAACGTCTTCGCGCCGCTGAAATACTCGGTGGCGGAAATCTTTGACAGTATTGACCTGACCCAGCGGGTGATGGATGAGCAGCAGCAGGTAGTGAAAGAAGATATCGCCGGGTTGCTCAATAAAGACTGGCGGGCGGCTATCTCCAGTTGTGAGCTGTTGCTTTCCGAAACCTCCGGCACTCTGCGCGAACTGCAGGATACTCTTGAGGCGGCCGGCGACAAGCTTCAGGCGCATCTGTTACGCGTTCAGGACGCGACCATGGGCAACGACGAACTGCATTTTATCGACCGGCTGGTGTTCGATCTGCAAAGTAAGCTGGACAGGATCGTCAGTTGGGGCCAGCAGGCGATTGATCTGTGGATCGGCTATGACCGCCACGTTCATAAATTCATTCGTACCGCTATCGATATGGATAAGAATCGCGTCTTCGCTCAGCGCCTGCGTCAGTCGGTGCAGAGCTATTTTGACGCGCCCTGGGCGCTGACCTACGCCAGTGCCGATCGGCTGCTTGACATGCGTGATGAAGAGATGACGCTGCGCGACGAAGAGGTCATGGGCGAACTGCCCGCCGATCTGGAGTTTGAAGAGTTTAATGAAATTCGCGAACAACTGGCGTCGATGATTGAAGCGGCGTTGCAGGTTTATAAAGAAAGGCAACTGCCGCTGGATCTTGGCGTCGTGATGCGTGAATATCTTGCGCAATATCCCCGGGCGCGCCATTTCGATCTGGCGCGTATTGTCGTGGACCAGGCGGTGAGTCTGGGCGTCGCGGAAGCTGATTTTACCGGGCTGCCAGCGCCGTGGCGGTCTATTAATGATTACGGAGCCAGGGTACAGGCACATGTCATCAACAAATATTGAACAACTGATGCCAGTTAAACTGGCGCAAGCGTTGGCGAACCCGTTATTTCCTGCGCTCGACAGCCAGCTCAGGGCTGGCCGGCATATTGGCCTTGATGAGCTGGATAATCACGCCTTTTTGATGGATTTCCAGGACGATCTGGAAGCATTTTATGCCCGCTATAACGTGGAACTGGTGCGGGCGCCGGAGGGCTTTTTCTATTTGCGTCCCCGTTCCACTACGCTGATTCCCCGCTCGGTGCTATCCGAACTGGATATGATGGTCGGTAAAATCCTCTGTTATCTCTATCTCAGCCCGGAACGGCTGGCTAACGAAGGTATTTTTACTCAACAGGAACTCTATGATGAGCTGTTGACGCTGGCGGATGAAAGCAAACTACTGAAACTGGTGAATAACCGTTCAGCGGGTTCCGATCTCGACCGCCAGAAGCTGCAGGAAAAGGTGCGCGCGTCGCTGAACCGTCTGCGCCGTCTGGGGATGGTGTGGTTTATGGGGCACGACAGCAGCAAATTTCGCATTACAGAATCGGTATTTCGTTTCGGCGCCGATGTGCGCAGCGGTGACGATCCGCGCGAAGCGCAGTTGCGCATGATCCGCGACGGAGAAGCGATGCCGATTGAAAACCATCTGCAGCTTAACGATGAGAACGACGATCGGCTCCAGGATAAGGCGGGGGATGAAGAGGAATGATTGAACGCGGTAAATTTCGCTCACTGACGCTGATTAACTGGAACGGTTTCTTCGCGCGCACTTTCGACCTGGATGAACTGGTCACCACGCTGTCCGGCGGTAACGGCGCCGGTAAATCCACCACCATGGCGGCGTTTGTCACGGCGCTGATCCCCGATCTGACGTTGCTGCATTTTCGTAATACCACTGAAGCGGGCGCCACCAGCGGCTCCCGGGATAAGGGGTTGCACGGTAAGCTGAAAGCCGGGGTATGTTACGCGGTGCTTGATGTGATTAACTCACGTCACCAGCGGGTGCTGGCCGGGGTGCGTTTGCAGCAGGTCGCCGGGCGCGATCGCAAAGTGGACATTAAACCTTTTGCGATTCAGGGGCTGCCGGTGGCGGTACAGCCGACGCAACTGCTGACGGAAACGATTTCCGAACGCCAGGCTCGGGTGCTGACCCTGCAGGAGCTGAAGGACAAAACCGAAGCGATGGAAGGGGTACAGTTTAAGCAGTTTAACTCTATCACCGATTACCACTCGCTGATGTTCGATCTGGGGATTGTGGCGCGCCGTCTGCGTTCCGCCGCCGATCGCAGTAAATACTATCGCCTGATTGAAGCATCGCTGTATGGCGGTATCTCCAGTGCGATTACCCGC
This sequence comes from Entomohabitans teleogrylli, assembly GCF_001484765.1. Lineage (GTDB taxonomy): Bacteria > Pseudomonadota > Gammaproteobacteria > Enterobacterales > Enterobacteriaceae > Entomohabitans > Entomohabitans teleogrylli. The sequence continues at coordinate 96,562 of NZ_LLXO01000015.1, forward strand.
TCTCTGCGTGACTATCTGTTGCCGGAAAACAGCGGCGTGCGTAAGGCGTTCCAGGATATGGAAGCCGCGCTGCGCGAAAACCGTATGACGCTGGAGGCTATCCGCGTCACCCAGTCAGATCGCGATCTGTTTAAGCACCTGATCTCAGAGGCCACTAACTATGTGGCGGCGGATTATATGCGCCACGCCAACGAGCGGCGCATCCACCTCGACCAGGCCCTTGAGTTTCGCCGCGACCTGTTCGCCAGCCGCAGCCAACTGGCCGCGGAGCAGTACAAACATGTGGATATGGCGCGCGAGCTATCGGAGCATGCCGGCGCCGAAGGGGATCTGGAGACCGATTATCAGGCGGCCCAGGATCATCTGAACCTGGTGCAAACCGCGCTGCGTCAGCAGGAAAAGATCGAGCGCTATGAGGCCGATCTCGAAGAGCTGCAGTTGCGCCTTGAAGAACAAAATGAAGTGGTGGCGGAAGCCGTCGAACAGCAGGAAGAGAACGAAGCCCGCGCTGAAGCCGCAGAGCTGGAAGTGGACGAGCTGAAAAGCCAACTGGCGGACTACCAGCAGGCGCTGGACGTCCAGCAAACCCGGGCGATTCAGTACCAGCAGGCGATTCAGGCGCTGGAGCGGGCTCGTGAGCTATGTCATCTGCCGGATCTTAACCCGGAAAGCGCCGATGAGTGGCTGGAGACCTTCCAGGCGAAGGAGCAGGAAACCACCGGTAAGCTGCTGGATCTTGAGCAGAAGATGAGCATGTCCCAGGCGGCGCACGATCAGTTTGAGCAGGCCTGGCAACTGGTGGCGGCGATTAATGGCCCGCTTGCCCGTAGCGAAGCATGGGATGTCGCCCGCGATTTGCTGCGTGAAGGGTCGGAGCAGCGCCATCAGGCGGAGCAGGTGCCGGCGCTGAGAATGCGCCTGTCTGAGCTGGAACAGCGGCTGCGCGAGCAGCAGGAAGCGGAGCGTCTGCTGGCGGAGTTCTGCAAGCGTTATGGTAAGCAGGTCTCCCCGGAAGATCTTGAGGCGATCCAGCAGGAGCTGGAAGCGCGCATCGCCGCTCTGTCGGACGGCGTATCGCAGGCCAGCGAGCAGCGCATGGCGTTGCGCCAGGAGCTGGAACAATTGCAACAGCGCATCAGGACGTTGACCCTGCGCGCTCCCGTCTGGCTGGCGGCGCAAAGTAGCCTGAGCCAATTGTGTGAGCAGAGCGGCCAGCAGTTTGAATCCAGCCAGCAGGTGACCGAATATCTCCAGCAACTGCTTGAGCGCGAGCGCGAAGCCACCGTTGAGCGTGATGAAGTCGGCGCCCGCAAGCAGGCGGTGGACGAAGAAATTGAGCGTCTCAGCCAGCCTGGCGGCGCGGAAGATGCGCGCCTGACGGCGCTGGCGGAACGGTTTGGCGGCGTACTGCTGTCGGAAATCTATGATGATGTCAGCCTCGAAGATGCGCCATACTTCTCGGCGCTGTATGGTCCATCGCGACATGCCATTGTGGTACCGGATTTATCGCTGGTGCGCGAACAACTGGAAGGGCTGGTGGATTGTCCGGAAGATCTCTATTTAATCGAGGGGGATCCGCAGTCCTTCGACGACAGCGTGTTCAGCGTCGAAGAGCTGGAAAAGTCGGTGGTGGTCAAAATCGCCGATCGCCAGTGGCGCTATTCGCGTTTCCCTGAACTGCCGCTGTTTGGCCGCGCCGCCCGCGAAAGCCGCGTTGAGAGCCTGCATGCCGAGCGTGAGGATCTGGCGGAGCGCTATGCCACGTTGTCGTTTGATGTTCAGAAAACCCAGCGTTTGCACCAGGCGTTCAGCCGCTTTATTGGCCAGCATCTGGCGGTGGCATTTGAGGACGATCCGGAGGCGGAAATTCGCCAGTTGAATGCGCGCCGCAATGAGATTGAGCGTACCGTCAGTAACCATGAAAATGACAATCAGCAGCAGAGAGCGCAGTTCGAGCAGGCGAAAGAGGGCGTCGGGCTACTTAACCGCCTGATGCCGCGGGTTAATCTGTTACTGGACGATGCGCTGGCCGATCGCTGCGATGAAATTCGCGAGCAGCTCGACGAAGCCCAGGAGGCGGCGCGGTTTATTCAGCAACACGGTAATCTACTGGCGAAACTGGAACCGATCGCCGGGGTACTGCGCAGCGATCCTGAACAGTTCGACCAGTTGAAAGCCGACTATCAGTATGCTCAGCAGATCCAGCGCGAAGCGCGCCAGAAAGCCTTTGCCCTCAGTGAAGTTATCCAGCGTCGTGCCCATTTTAGCTACACCGATTCGGCGGAAATGCTCAGTGGTAACAGCGATCTGAACGAAAAATTGCGTCAGCGTCTCGAGCAGGCGGAAACGGAGCGGACTCGCGCCCGTGAAGCGCTGCGCGGTCATGCGGCGCAGCTCAGCCAGTATCACCAGTTGCTGGCTTCGCTGAAGAGTTCGTTTGATACTAAAAACGAACTGTTGGGCGATCTGCATAAAGAGTTGAAAGATATTGGCGTACGCGCCGACGCCGGGGCGGAAGAACGCGCCCGGGCGCGCCGCGACGAACTGCATACTCAATTAAGCAATAACCGTTCGCGCCGTAACCAACTGGAGAAACAGATTACCTTCTGTGAAGCGGAAATGGATAACCTGACCCGCAAGCTGCGTCGTCTCGAAAGGGATTATCACGAGATGCGCGAGCAGGTGGTCACCGCCAAGGCGGGGTGGTGCGCGGTCATGCGCATGGTGAAAGATAATGGCGTGGAACGGCGTCTGCACCGCCGCGAACTGGCCTATCTTTCCGGCGACGATCTGCGCTCAATGTCGGATAAGGCGCTCGGTGCGCTGCGTCTGGCAGTGGCGGACAACGAACATCTGCGCGACGTACTGCGTATGTCGGAAGATCCGAAGCGTCCGGAACGCAAAATCCAGTTCTTTGTCGCGGTTTATCAGCATCTGCGCGAGCGTATCCGCCAGGATATCATTCGCACCGATGATCCGGTTGAAGCCATTGAGCAGATGGAGATCGAGCTGAGCCGCCTTACAGAGGAGCTCACCGCCCGCGAGCAGAAGCTGGCGATCAGCTCACGCAGTGTGGCGAACATTATTCGCAAGACGATTCAGCGTGAACAGAATCGTATCCGGATGCTCAACCAGGGGCTGCAGAGTGTCTCTTTTGGTCAGGTCAACAGCGTGCGGCTTAACGTCAACGTGCGTGAAAGCCACGCCACGTTGCTGAATGTCCTTTCTGAAGAGCATGAGCAGCACCAGGATCTGTTCAACAGTAACCGTCTGACCTTCTCTGAAGCGCTGGCGAAGTTGTATCAGCGACTTAATCCGCAGATCGATATGGGCCAGCGCACGCCGCAAACCATCGGCGAGGAGTTACTGGATTATCGCAACTATCTGGAGATGGAAGTTGAGGTAAACCGCGGCTCTGACGGCTGGCTGCGGGCAGAGAGCGGCGCGCTGTCCACCGGGGAAGCGATTGGAACCGGGATGTCGATTCTGGTTATGGTGGTTCAGAGCTGGGAAGAGGAGTCGCGGCGCCTGCGCGGTAAAGATATTTCCCCGTGCCGGTTGCTGTTCCTTGATGAAGCGGCGCGCCTTGACGCCCGCTCGATTAATACGCTGTTTGAGCTGTGCGAACGTCTGGAAATGCAGTTGATCATTGCGGCGCCGGAAAACATCAGCCCGGAAAAAGGCACGACCTATAAACTGGTGCGTAAAGTGTTCCAGAATCACGAACACGTCCATGTGGTAGGGTTGCGCGGTTTTGCGACGCCGCCGCTGCCGGACGCCCAGCCGGACGCGAGCGCGTCGTAGGCTTTGCTTGTTTGCTGAACAATGAGATAATTGTCAAGCAGGCTAAAAACCCGATGCTAGGTTGTATCGGGTTTTTTATCAAATAGATGGCGAAACAGTTGTATTGCCGGTTCACAGATTGCAACGATTGATCTGACAAATTTATTCTGATTTAGCGCGGCAAGTGATTTTCACTATTTATATACTAATAAAGAAGCCTTAAGTTCTATTTTGATGGTGCATAAACAGGGGGCAAAGGATGTTGCTTTTGAAACACAATCGTTATCGATTATCAGCGCTGGTCTGTTGTGTGGCGCTGTACACCGCTCCACTGTTGTCTGTACAGGCCGATGAGCCTGAAGTGATCCCTGCCGATAGTTCGGCGGCGGCCGTTAACCCGCCAGGGGAACTCGCGGAACCGGTCAGCCAGTCTCCGGCTACTGCCGCGCTGATGGGCACGCTCCAGCCCGGTGAAGGCGGCATGTCTGCCGCTCAGGGCCGCAGCGAGCTACAGGCCCTGCTTCCTTCCAGCTACACGCCGGTCTACCTGAACGCGCTGGCGGCGATTTATAGCGCCAGAGAGATGAAGCCGATGTGGGAAAATCGCGATGCGGTTAAAGCCTTTCAGCAGCAGCTCGCCGAGGTGGCGATCGCCGGTTTCCAGCCGCAGTTCAGCGTCTGGGTGCAATTATTGACTGATCCTGCCGTCAGCGGCATGGCGCGCGATGTGGTGCTGTCTGATGCCATGATGGGTTACCTGGATTATCTCAGCGGCATTCCCACGAAAGGTAATCGTTGGCTCTACAGTAGCAAACCTTACAAGATGCAACTGGCGCCGCTGTCGGTCATTAACCAATGGCAACTGGCGCTGGATAAGGGCGAACTGGTGAGCTATATCGCATCTCTGGCGCCGCAACACCCGCAGTATGAGCAAATGCATAGCACGTTACTGCACCTGATCGCCGATAACCGCCCGTGGCCGCAAATGGCGGGCACCACTACGCTGCGACCCGGTCAGGTGAGCGCGGATGTGCCGGCGCTGCGCGATATTCTGCAGCGTTCAGGGATGCTGGAAGAGCAACCGGTCCCTGACGCGGTGATTAGTACGTCCGCCCAGGAAGCGCCGGCGCCGCGTAAATCCGCGCCGGCGGTTTACAACGCTGAGCTGGTGGAGGCGGTAAAACGCTTCCAGAAATGGCAGGGACTGGATCCTGACGGGGCGATTGGTAAAGCGACCCGCGAATGGCTGAATATTTCTCCCCAGCAGCGAGCCGGGTTGGTGGCGCTTAATATTCAGCGTCTGCGCCTGCTGCCGGAAAAACTGGACACCGGTATTATGGTCAATATCCCTGACTATTCGCTGGTGTACTACCTCAACGGCAGCGAAGTGCTTGCCTCCCGGGTGATTGTCGGCAGGCCGGACAGAAAGACCCCGATGATGAGTAGCGCGCTGAATAACGTGGTGGTCAACCCGCCGTGGAACGTCCCGCCCAGTCTGGCCAAAAAAGATATTTTGCCGAAGGTCTGGAACGATCCTGGTTACCTGGAGCGACACGGTTACACTGTCATGAGCGGCTGGAGCAATAACGCCGAGGTAGTCAACCCGTGGATGGTCGACTGGGCAACGATCACTCCGTCGAATATGCCGTTCCGCTTCCAGCAGAAACCGGGCTCGAGTAACTCGCTGGGGCGCTATAAGTTCAATATGCCGAGCTCTGATGCTATCTATCTGCACGATACGCCAAACCATGGCTTGTTCAGGCGCGAAGCGAGAGCGCTCAGCTCCGGCTGCGTGCGGGTGAACAAAGCGTCTGAACTGGCGGGGATGTTATTGCAGGACGCCGGATGGAGCGATTCGCGTATTTCCGGGGCTCTGAAGGAAGGTAATACCCGCTATGTGAATATACGCAATCGGATTCCGGTGAACCTTTATTATCTGACGGCGTTTGTCGGCACTGATGGACGCACACAATTCCGTACAGATATTTACAATTACGATCTCACTGCGCGATCCAACGCACAAATACTGTCGAAAGCGGAACAATTAATCCGCTAAATGCAGTAATTCCAGGATATTAACTGTCGTAGTAAATGAATGAAGCCGGGCTGAAACAGCGATGCAGCCCGGCTCTATGGGATTTTTGCGGCCTTGACTGATGGTTTTTTGGCGGTTAAGGTTCCAAAGGTGCGCCAGAAGTACATTTTGACATTCATCATTTACCTGTAGACCTTATATCATGGATAAATTTGACGCTAATCGCCGCAAATTGCTGGCGTTGGGGGGAGTGGCCTTAGGCGCGGCTCTGTTACCAACGCAAGCGTTTGCCACCCTCTCCACGCCGCGGCCGCGTATTCTGAAGCTGAATAATCTGAATACCGGGGAGTCCATTAAAGCGGAGTTTTTCGACGGTAGAGGCTATATTCAGGATGAGTTAGCCAGACTTAACCATTTTTTCCGTGATTATCGCGCGAACAAAACCAGAGATATCGATCCCCGTCTGTTTGACCAACTCTACCGCCTGCAGGGGCTGGTAGGCACAACCCGCCCGGTACAGCTGATTTCCGGCTACCGTTCGCTGGATACCAACAATGAAATGCGTGCCCACCGCCGTGGGGTAGCGAAAAAGAGCTATCACACCCGCGGCCAGGCGATGGATTTCCATATTGAAGGGGTTTCGTTAAGCAATATTCGCAAAGCGGCGTTATCTATGCGCGCCGGTGGTGTAGGATACTACCCGCGTAGTAACTTTGTGCATATTGATACCGGTCCGGTAAGGCACTGGTAAGTAACGAATCCCGGCGATACGCCGGTAATGGGGCAGTATGAATTACCATATTATTCCGGTGACGGCGTTCGCCCAGAACTGCACGCTGATCTGGTGTGAAGAGACGAAGCAGGCGGCGCTGGTGGATCCCGGCGGCGATGCGGCGAAAATTCGCCAGCAGGTGGTCGGCTGTGGCGTGGATATTGAGCAGATCCTGCTGACTCATGGTCACCTTGATCACGTCGGCGCGGCGGCAGAGCTGGCCGCTCATTATGGCGTGCCGATTGTTGGCCCGCAGCAGGAAGATGAGTTTTGGCTGCAGGGGTTGCCGGCCCAGAGTCAAATGTTCGGTCTGGAGAATTGCCCGCCGTTAACCCCCGATCGCTGGCTTAACGAGGGCGATAGTGTGGCGGTAGGGAATGTCGCTTTACAGGTGCTACATTGCCCGGGGCACACGCCTGGCCACGTGGTCTTTTGGGATGAAAAATCCCGGCTGCTGATTTCCGGTGACGTGATTTTTAAAGGCGGGGTGGGGCGTAGCGATTTCCCGCGTGGCGATCATAGTCAGTTGATCGATGCGATTAAGCGCAAACTGCTGCCGCTGGGGGATGATGTTACCTTTATCCCCGGACACGGTCCGCTGTCAACGCTGGGCGATGAGCGACTGCATAACCCGTTTCTGCAGGATGAAATGCCGGTCTGGTAACCGACTGTCAGTCCAGAATAATAAAGGCCGCGAATGCGGCCTTTTAGATTGATGGCTAACCTGATTTCATTGCCGAACTTGTCGATATCACCTGATAACAAACAAGGAAAATCAATTTATTGATTTTCGGCCGATGACCACAAAGCACGAAAAACCACGTTTTTTCCTGCTTTGTCAGCAGTAATAAAGGCCGCGAATGCGGCCTTTATTGTCTCTGAACGAGGTCGTTTACAGAACGGCGACAATCGCCTCGCACAGCGGCGCCATATTGTCTGGCGTCATGCCGGCGACGTTAATGCGACCAGAAGCCACCGCGTAGATAGCGAACTCTTCGCGCAGGCGTAGTACCTGATCTTTATTCAGCCCACTGAAAGAGAACATGCCGTTCTGGCGGGTGATGAAGCTGAAATCGCGGCTGGCGCCTTTTTCCTGCAGCGTGTTGACGAACAGCAGGCGCATACGCTGAATACGCTGACGCATATCGGTCAGCTCCTGCTCCCAGATAGCGCGCAGCGCATCGTTGCTCAGGATGGTCGCTACCACCGACGCGCCGTGGGCCGGCGGGTTGGAGTAGTTGGCGCGAATCACGGCTTTCATCTGGCTGAAAGCGCGATCGGCGGTTTCCGCATCCGCGGCAACCAGAGTACAGGCGCCGACGCGTTCGTTGTACAGACCGAAGTTTTTCGAGAAAGAACTGGCGACAATCAGCTCTTTATGCACTGCAGCGAACGCGCGCAGGCCTTCAGCATCTTCTTCCAGACCGCGGGCGAAGCCCTGGTAGGCGAAGTCGAACAGCGGCAGCCAGCCTTTCTCAACCGACATCGCCGCCAGTTGCTGCCATTGTTCCAGCGTGGGATCAATACCGGTCGGGTTGTGGCAGCAGCCGTGAAACAGTACTACATCGCCAGCCTGAGCCTGCTGCAGGCTGGCCAGCAGCCCGTCAAAATCCAGCGAGTGGTTTTCGGCGTCGTAGTAGTCATAGTCGCATACTTCCAGACCGGCAGAGTTAAATACGCTCTTATGGTTCGGCCAGCTCGGGTTGCTGACCCAGACGCGCCTGGCGCTGGTATTTTTGGCCAGGAAGTCGGCGGCGACGCGCAGAGCGCCAGTGCCACCCGGGGTTTGCGCGGTTTTACCGCGTTTAGCGTCGATAATGGCGCTGCCTTTACCAAACAGCAATTCCTGGGTACAGCGGCCAAATTCCGGAATACCATCGATACCTAAATAGTTTTTGGTGGTTTCATTTTCCAGCAAATATTGTTCGGCTTTTTTTACGCTGGTCAGAACCGGCGTTTTACCCGTCTCATCCTTGTAAACTCCAATGCCGAGGTTAATTTTGGTGGGGCGTTCGTCGTTGCGAAACAGCTCGGCAAGGCCAAGGATTGGATCGGCGGGGGCAGCGGTAATGTTTTCAAACATAACGAGGTTCCATTGTGATATCGAAGGAAATTCGTTACTCAGGTTAACGGTAGATTTATCAATTGCCAACCGTTTGCCACAAAAATAGCAGGTATCACGATAAGTTAGCATTTTTACCTGGTTTTATGTCTGGTGGTGGCTATCGTGCTGTGTAACGCGCCTGAAAATGGTCATTTATCCCGAATGATGGTGAAAAAATGGCCGCAGAAATGACCGGGTTTTTCGATTATAAGAAAATTTAAAATAACGGCGGGTGAAATAAGGGACGGGAGTACTGAAAATAAAGGGCCGGTATTTCCGGCCCTGAAATCGCTATCAGAAGTTCGCGTTACGCGGAGAGCGCGGGAAGGGAATGACGTCACGCACGTTTTGTACCCCGGTGACATAGGCGATCAGGCGCTCAAAGCCGAGGCCGAAACCGGCGTGCGGCACAGTGCCGTAGCGGCGCAGGTCGCGATACCACCAGTAATCCTCTTTGTTGAGGCCCATCTCTTCCATACGCGCATCCAGCACGGTCAGGCGCTCTTCACGCTGGGAACCGCCGATGATCTCACCGATGCCCGGCGCCAGCACGTCCATCGCCGCCACGGTTTTGCCATCGTCATTAAGGCGCATATAGAAGGCTTTGATGTCTTTCGGGTAGTTTTTCACCACCACTGGCGCTTTAAAATGCTGCTCCGCCAGATAGCGCTCATGCTCAGAGGCCAGGTCGACGCCCCAGTAAACCGGGTTTTCGAAAGTCTGACCGCACTTCTCAAGAATGGCTACCGCATCGGTGTAGTCCACCTGGGCGAAATCAGCGGTAACAAAACGTTCCAGGCGGGTTACGGCATCTTTATCCACCCGTTCGGCGAAGAATTTCATATCGTCGGCACGCTCTTCCAGTACTGCCTTAAAGACATACTTGAGCATGGCTTCCGCCAGCCCGGCGACATCGTTAAGATCGGCGAACGCAACTTCCGGCTCCAGCATCCAGAACTCTGCCAGATGGCGGCTGGTGTTGGAGTTTTCAGCGCGAAATGTTGGGCCGAAAGTGTAGATTTTGGACAGTGCGCAGGCATAGGTTTCACCGTTCAACTGCCCGGAAACCGTCAGAAACGCCTCTTTGCCGAAGAAGTCTTTGTCGAAATCTACTTTTCCCTGGTCATCGCGCGGCAGGTTTTCCAGATCAAGCGTTGAAACCCGGAACATTTCGCCAGCCCCTTCGGTATCGGAGGCGGTGATCAGCGGCGTGGATACCCAGAAGAAGCCCTGCTCATCAAAAAAGCGATGCAGCGCCTGGGCCAGGGTATGACGCACGCGGGCTACCGCGCCGATCAGGTTGGTACGCGGGCGCAGGTGGGCTACTTCGCGCAGGTACTCAATGCTGTGGCGCTTGGCGGCCATCGGATAGGTTTCCGGGTCTTCCACCCAGCCGGTCACTTCCACCTGGGTGGCCTGAATTTCATACGACTGGCCCTGGCCCTGGGAAGCCACCACTTTCCCGGTAACGATCACGGAACAGCCGGTGGTGAGACGCAGGATTTCCTGATCGTAATTAGGCAGAGAATTATTAACGACGGCCTGTACCGGATCAAAGCAGGAACCGTCATAGACGGCCAGGAAGGAAAAGCCAGCTTTTGAATCTCTACGGGTACGTACCCATCCGCGCACGGTGACTTCGCTGTCAACGGCGGCGCGGCCCTGGAGTACGTCTGCTACAGGCACAACGCTCATAATTTTCTCTCTTAATAGTCAATGACAATAAATTCCATGCCCACCTACGTGGGGATATCTATGTTACCTGGCGCACGCCGGCAGACAAGCAGAATTCACGCGCGAAGCGAAAGAATACAGAAAAGAGCGGGAACCTCAATGGGTTCCCGGCACGTTAGCTGGCTTTTTTTACCAGCGGCAGGTCGAACGCCTTACGCAGCGCCCGCACAAAGGCTTTATCCTGGCAGATAGTTTTTCCCGGACTGTCGGAGAGCTTCGCCACCGGTTTACCGTTGCACTCCACCAGCTTAATCACGATATTCAACGGTTTTACGCCGGGAATATCACAAGTCAGGCGGGTGCCGATACCAAAACCGAGATTAATCCGTCTGGCAAAGTGGCGATACAACTCGACCGCTTTGGTCAGATCGAGGTTATCGGAAAAAATCAGCGTTTTACTTAGCGGATCGATGCCCAGCTTTTCATAGTGGGCGATGGCTTTCTCTCCCCACTGTACCGGGTCGCCGGAGTCATGGCGCAGCCCCTGGTAGCGGGTGGCGAACCCGGGACCGAAATCGCGCAGGAAGGCGTCCATAGTTATACAGTCGGTCAGAGCGATGCCTAATTGATCCGGATATTCGTCCAGCCAGGCCTGCAGGGCGGCGCGCTGACTGTTGGCCAGTACCGGGCTGATCTGCTGGTGGGCCTGGAACCATTCGTGGGCCTGAGTTCCCATGGGCGTCAGCGTCAGGCGTCGCGCCAGATCGTAATTACTGGTGCCAATAAACCACGGCTCCTGCTTCAGACGTTCAACAATGGCTTGCTGAACCTCCCGGGAGAAACGGCGCCGGGTGCCGAAGTCCATCAGCCGGAACTGAGACAGGGTTAAATCCTGAGTCAGATGACCAAACTCCGTGAGCTTATCTTCGAGGTGGGTCAGCGCCATGTCGACACTGGCCTCCGGGCTGCGGTAGTGGTGAACCACTTCGCTGATCACCGCCAGCAGAGGAACTTCCCACATGATCACTTCACGCCACGGGCCGGACAGGCGGATTTCAAGTTTCCCCTGCACGTTGCGGATGGTGACCTGGGTCGGATCATAGCGGAAGTTTTTGAACCAGTTCAGGTAGTCGCCCTTAAAGAAAGGCAGGCCGGAGAGCCAGCGGAATTCTTCTTCGCTGAGCGCCAGATGCTGCATGGCATCTACCTGTTCACGGATGACGTCAGCATAAAGACCGAGCAGGTCATCGCCCCGGCAGCGAAATTCAGCCGCGACGTTGACATCGTAGTAGTGGTGGAACACGGCCTGCTGCATATGAAGCTTATAGGCGTCGGTATCCAGCAATGAACGTAATATCGGGGAAGCGTGTCGTGTCATGGCGCGTTTCAGCATCCTCTCACAGGAGCGTTTCCATCAATGGCTGAGGTCAGGTAAAGACGCAGGAGTATACCCTGATTATCGGTTTATTGAAGCAAGATCACAACATAAGCCAAAGTCCAGGTCGAGGGCAAATCGTGCCGCCAGGGCCGGCATTGCGTAAACTCTGTGCTGATTGAAGGAAAAGAGCGTTATTTGGGCGTGGCAACAATACCGTAACAGGAATAGACTGGGAAATGTTAACTCAGGACGATGCATAAGGTTTTTTATGACACAACACCCTCAGGCCAAATACCGCCACGACTATCGTGCGCCGGATTATACCATCGGTGATATTGACTTGAGCTTCGAGCTCGATGCGCAAAAAACCACCGTTACTGCGATAAGCCAGGTACAGCGCCAGGGCGCTGCCGATGCGCAACTGCGCCTTGATGGCGAAGGACTGACGCTGGTTTCGGTTGCCGTTAACGATGCGCCGTGGCCTCACTACCGTCTGGAAGAGGGGGCGCTGGTGTTAAGCCAGGTGCCCGAGCGCTTTACGCTGACCGTGGTGAATGAAATCAGCCCGGCGGCCAATACCGCCCTTGAGGGGCTGTATCAATCCGGCGAAGCGTTGTGTACCCAGTGTGAAGCAGAGGGATTCCGCCATATCACCTGGTACCTGGACCGCCCGGACGTGCTGGCGCGCTTTAGTACGCGTATTATTGCTGATAAGGCCAGGTATCCGTTTCTGCTGTCTAACGGCAACCGGGTGGCTCAGGGCAGCCTGGAAGATGGCCGCCACTGGGTACAGTGGCAGGATCCGTTCCCGAAACCGTGTTACCTGTTTGCTCTGGTGGCCGGGGATTTCGACGTATTGCGCGATACCTTTACCACCCGCTCCGGGCGCGACGTGGCGCTGGAGCTGTATGTCGATCGCGGCAATCTCGATCGCGCCGACTGGGCGATGACGTCGCTGAAAAACTCAATGAAGTGGGATGAAACGCGCTTTGGCCTTGAGTACGATCTGGACATTTATATGATCGTGGCGGTCGACTTCTTCAATATGGGGGCGATGGAGAATAAAGGGCTGAATGTCTTTAACTCCAAATATGTGCTGGCCAGGGCGCAGACCGCCACCGACAAAGACTATCTGAATATTGAACGGGTGATCGGCCACGAATATTTCCACAACTGGACCGGCAACCGGGTCACCTGTCGCGACTGGTTCCAGTTAAGCCTCAAAGAGGGGCTAACAGTATTCCGCGATCAGGAGTTCAGTTCCGATCTGGGCTCCCGGGCGGTAAACCGGATTGCCAACGTTCGCACCATGCGCGGTATGCAATTTGCCGAAGACGCCAGTCCGATGGCGCACCCGATCCGCCCGGATATGGTCATCGAAATGAATAACTTCTATACCCTGACCGTTTATGAGAAAGGGGCGGAAGTGATTCGTATGTTGCATACCTTGTTGGGAGAAGAAAATTTCCAGAAAGGGATGCAGCTCTATTTCGAGCGCCATGACGGTAGCGCCGCCACCTGCGACGACTTTGTGCAGGCGATGGAAGATGCTTCGAATGTCGATCTTTCCCATTTCCGCCTCTGGTACAGCCAGTCCGGTACGCCGGTCGTGACGGTGCACGACGACTATAATCCGCAGACCGAACAGTACACGTTGACCATCAGCCAGAAAACGCCCCCCACCGACGATCAGCCGGAAAAGCAACCGTTGCATATTCCTTTCGATATCGAACTTTATGACAGCGAGGGGAAAGTGATCCCGCTGCAGAAGGGCGGTCATCCGGTTCATCACGTGTTGAATGTCACTCAGGCGCAACAGACGTTTGTTTTCGATAATGTCTACTTCCAGCCGGTACCGTCGCTGCTGCGCGAATTTTCCGCGCCGGTGAAGCTGGAATATAAATGGAACGATCAGCAACTGACCTTTCTGATGCGTCATGCGCGTAATGACTTTTCGCGCTGGGATGCCGCGCAGAGCCTGCTGGCGACCTATATTAAGCTGAATGTGGCGCGCCACCAGCAGAAGCAGCCGCTGTCGCTGCCTTTACACGTGGCCGATGCGTTCCGGGCGATTTTGCTTGATGAACATATCGATCCGGCGCTGGCGGCGGAGATCCTGACGCTGCCTTCACAGAATGAGATGGCCGAATTATTCCCGCTTATCGATCCGCTGGCTATTGCTGCGGTCCAGCAGGCGCTAACCCATACGCTTGCCACTGAACTGGCGGATGAATGCCTGGCGGTGTATCACGCCAACAAGCTGGACAGTTACCGTATCGATCACGAGGATATTGGTAAACGCGCGCTGCGTAATGTTTGCCTTCATTATCTGGCTTTCGGCGACGCTGAACTGGCGGATAAGCTGGTCAGCGCCCAGTATCGTCAGGCCGATAATATGACCGACGCGCTGGCCGCGTTGTCAGCGGCGGTTGGCGCCCAACTGCCGTGCCGCGATGCGCTGATGGCGGAATATGACAAGCAGTGGCATCAGGACGGCCTGGTGATGGATAAGTGGTTCATTCTGCAGGCGACCAGTCCGGAACAGGGAGTATTGTCCCGGGTGCGCGAGTTGCTGAATCACCGATCGTTCAGCATGGGCAATCCGAACCGTATTCGTTCGCTGATTGGCGCGTTTGTCAGCGGAAACCCGGCGGCGTTCCACGCTCAGGACGGTAGCGGTTATCAGTTCCTGGTCGATATGTTGACCGAGCTAAACACCCGCAATCCACAGGTGGCCTCGCGCCTGATCGAGCCGTTGATTCGCATGAAGCGTTACGATGAGAAACGCCAGGTGATGATGCGGGCGGCGCTGGAACATTTGAAAGGGCTGGAAAATCTGTCCGGCGATCTTTACGAGAAAATCAGTAAAGCGCTGGCATAACCAGGTACTGCTTGTGTGTTGTAAAGGCTGATCGCGCGCAGAGCGATAAACTGAGGGGGAAATCAGCACGTTGATTTCCCCCTCCTTAATGGAGAAAGCGCCGGCCCGCCATCATGAGACAATCAGCCGGTTTTGCGAATCGGCTGGGTTGCTGATGGTACGCTGTCCGGGCGCATTACCCGCTCCAGCACTCGCGCTTCCAGTTCCGCCAGGCGCGCTGAGCCGCGGCGTCGCGGGCGTGGTAAATCGACGGTTAAATCCAGCCCGATATTGCCCTCTTCAATCAGCAGTACCCGGTCAGCCATCGCGACGGCTTCACTGACATCATGCGTGACCAGCAGCACTGTAAATCCGTGTTCCTGCCACAGAGATTCGATCAGCGCCTGCATTTCCAGACGGGTTAAGGCATCCAGCGCCCCCAGCGGTTCGTCGAGCAGCAGTAGTCCCGGGCGATGGATCAATGCCCGGGCCAGCGCCACGCGCTGTTTCTGGCCGCCGGACAGGGCGGCGGGCCACTCGCTGGCGCGGTCCCGTAGACCGACTGCCGCCAGCGCATCCAGCGCAGCGGGGCGCCAGTCGCCTTTGAGCCCCAGACCAACGTTATCAATCACTTTTTTCCACGGTAGCAGGCGCGCATCCTGGAACATCAATCGGGTATCCTGCTGTGTCGACTTCAGCGGCGAGTTACCGGCCAGCAGTTCGCCGCTGGTAGGGGATTCCAGCCCGGCAAACAGGCGCAGCAGAGTACTTTTCCCGCCGCCGCTGCGTCCGACTACGGCGACGAATTGCCCGGCGGGAATGCGCAAGTCGACGTCGCGAAGAATGGTTTTGTCACCGTAACGTTTGGTCAGCGTATTGACCGCCAGCGGAATACCCGGGGTCAGGCGCGAAGTATTTGTCATGCTGCCTCCTGTAACTGATATGCCGGGTGCCAGCGCAGCCAGGCGCGCTCCAGAAGCTGGGCGCTGGTATCCGCCAGCTTGCCGAGCAGGGCATAGAGAATGATGGCGACCACCACCACGTCGGTCTGAAGAAATTCCCGGGCGTTCATCGCCAGGTAGCCGATACCGGCATTGGCGGAGATGGTTTCCGCGACAATCAGGGTCAGCCACATTAGCCCGAGCGCAAAGCGTACGCCGACCATAATCGAAGGCAGTGCGCCGGGAAGGATCACCTGACTGAACAGACTGAAACCTGACAGGCCATAACTTCTGGCCATTTCCAGCAGACCGCTGTCGATATTGCGAATGCCGTGCCAGGTATTGATGTAGATGGGGAACAGGGTACCCAGGGCCACGAGGAAAATTTTGGCGGTTTCATCGATGCCGAACCACAGGATCACCAGTGGGATCAGCGCCAGATGTGGGATATTGCGCAGCATCTGGACTGAGGTATCCAGCAGCCGTTCCCCCCAGCGCGACAGGCCGCTGATCAAACCGAGGATCAGGCCAATACTGCCGCCGATGGCGAAACCGATTAAAGCGCGCCAGGTGCTGATCGCCAGATGATGCCACAGCTCGCCGCTGGCGGACAAACGCCAGAACGCCAGCACCACGCCTTCCGGAGAGGGCAGCACCCGGGTGGAAAGCCAGCCTGTTGAGGAGGCCAGTTGCCAGACGGCGACCAGTGTCACCGGCAACAGCCATGGCGCCAGGCGTATCAGGGCGGAAGAGACGGGTTTCGACATCAAATGCTCCTTAAATAATGCATACCGTAAAACGGCTCCACGGCCTTTAAAAAGAGGCCGCCGCTGCGATACGGGTATTCAACGACGGCAACGGCGTTTTTTCCCGACGCTGCAGGGCCTGCCAGAACGTTTCCAGCGCGCTGTCGAGGCGCTGCTGCAGCTCAGGGGCCAGGATAGCCTTATGCTGATAGTCGCGGATCTGTGAGTCGTCGGCGAAGACGCCGTGCAGCACTTCCTGGGCTTTCAGGGCGCTGAGTACGGGCTTAAGGGCATAATCCACCGCCAGCATGTGTGCCACACTGCCGCCGGTGGCGACGGGCAGAACCACTTTTTTCTCCAGCGCCCGTTCCGGGAGCAGGTCAAGCAGTGTTTTCAGCGCGCCTGAATAGGCCGCTTTATAAACCGGCGTGGCAATGATCACGCCGTCAGCCTCTTCCAGTTGTTCAAGCAGCGTCAGTAGCGCCGGGCTGTCAAAGCGGGCGTACAGCAGGTCTTCCGGCGCGAAATTCTGCAGGTGCCAGTGGCAAACCTCGACATCCAGCGCGTGGAGTTTTTCGCGGGCATACTCCAGCAGTGAGCTGGAGCGGGAGGGGAAACGGGGACTTCCCGCCAGAGTAATGACGCGCATGACGGCTCCTTAATCACGAATTGTTGGATAGATGTTAATTCTGGTAACAATCGCATGGTGACAGACCCGGCTTATTCCATTAAATAAAATTTTTGGGTTTCAATTGCTGATAACTGCATAAAGACGACGTCGGGAAGGTAAACGTTTGCCTGGCGTGGTGATTTTTTGTTACAGGTCAATTCCCTTTAGCGGGAAGATGAATAATAATACCGCCCCGGTTTGCACACCGGGAATCCAGGAGAGTTCATGTACTATCCCTTCGTTCGTAAAGCCCTTTTCCAGCTCGATCCCGAGCGCGCTCATGAATTAACTTTTCAACAACTACGCCGCATTACCGGTACGCCGCTGGAATGGCTGGTACGCCAGAACGTGCCGGCAAAGCCGGTCAGCTGTATGGGGCTGACTTTTAAAAACCCGCTGGGCCTGGCCGCTGGTCTTGATAAAAACGGCGAGTGCATTGATGCGCTGGGTGCGATGGGGTTTGGCGCTATCGAGATAGGCACTGTTACGCCGCGTCCGCAGCCAGGCAATGATAAACCGCGCCTGTTTCGTCTTGTTGAGGCTGAAGGGCTGATTAACCGGATGGGATTTAATAATCTCGGGGTCGATCATCTGGTTGAGAATGTTAAAAAATCCCATTTTGATGGCGTGCTGGGGATCAATATTGGTAAGAATAAAGACACGCCGGTCGAGCAGGGCAAAGACGATTATTTGATCTGTATGGATAAGATCTACCCCTATGCAGGATATATTGCGATCAATATCTCCTCACCAAATACGCCGGGATTACGCAGCCTACAGTACGGTGAAGCGCTGGACGATCTTTTATCGGCGATTAAAAATAAGCAGCAAGTGCTGGAAAAGATCCATCATAAATATGTTCCGATCGCTGTAAAGATCGCGCCGGATCTTTCTTTGGAAGAATTGATCCAGGTTGCTGACAGTCTGGTTCGCCATAATATCGATGGGGTTATTGCCACCAATACGACACTCGACCGTAGTCTGGTGCAGGGCATGAAATACTGCGATGAAATGGGTGGATTAAGCGGCCGTCCGGTGCAATTGAAAAGTACTGAAATTATTCGCCGACTGTCAGCGGAATTAAATGGCCGACTGCCCATCATCGGCGTTGGAGGCATTGATTCGGTGATCGCCGCCAGAGAGAAGATAGCCGCTGGCGCGACATTAGTACAAATCTATTCGGGATTTATTTTTAAAGGCCCGCCATTAATTAAAGAAATCATCAGCCATATTTGACCATTGTCGCTTTCTTGTTCACCGGGGCTTTATTTTTCGCCCCGGTTGCTTTATATTTCATCACAGCTGCTAATTCTCATATTAAGCTTTTTCCTGGTCAGCAACTGAATAATTGAGAAGATCAATAAAGCGTCAGTGAGATAATCGCCGGGGACTAAGGTGGTAACTAAATCCCCGGGGCAAATGAATCCAGACAGCACACCTGTAACCTGAACCAGGAAGGGATGCGATAAAAAATGAAGTTTCAGGGATGTTATTCCTGGTTGATTGAGCGATGAGGTCTGAAATTATGCGTATAAAACCAGACGATAACTGGCGTTGGTATTTTGATGAAGAGCATGACCGTATGATGCTCGATTTAGCCAATGGCATGCTGTTTCGTTCGCGTTTCCCGCGTAAGATGCTGACTCCAGATGCCTTTGAAAATACAGGGTTTTGTGTTGATGATGCGGCGCTCTATTTCTCTTTTGAAGAGAAATGTCGGGCGCTGCGCCTGAGCCGGGAGCAGCAGGCCGAACTGGTGCTTAATGCGCTGGTAGCGATTCGCTACCTCAAACCGCAGATGCCGAAAAGCTGGCATTTTGTCGCCCATCACCATCACTGGCAGCCTGCGCCGGGAGATGCGGCCTGGGTGCTGGTCAGCGAAGATAACCGCCAGGTCAGCCTGCTGGTAGTGGAAAGCGGCGGCAATGCGTCACTGTGCCTGCTGGCGCAGGCGGGCTTAACTCTCGCCGGGCGTACGATGCAGCTCGGCGATGCGATTAAAGTGATGAACGACAGGCTGATGCCCGCAGAGGCGGAAAACCTCAGCCTGGAGCAGGCGGTTTAACACTTCTCAAGGCGAATATCGCTGGCCGGGATGCAACTGCAGCACAGGATTGTGCCATCCTCACTTACCGCGCCTTTCTTCAGCGCATTCACTTCACCTGCGGTTAACCGAATCCGGCAGCTTCCGCAAATTCCGGCGCGGCAGGAATAGGGGATACGAATACCCTGTTGTTCCAGTTGCTCCAGTAGGATCTGCTGATTGTTTCCCCGGAATGTCTGCTGTTGCCAACTGATACTCACCGGGGCCTGCGCACTGACTGACACCTCCAGCGTACTGCTGGTATCGCCTGCGCCATAGGCTCTGGCGGTGCGGGTGGCGAGGATTTCAACCTGATCCCCGACGCGTACAATGCCGCTATTGCGGGCGATCAGGTTTTGGCCAAAATCGACATCGCCGTTGTCAAGGGCGGTGCGGAACCCCTGTAACGTCGTTAACGGTTCTGCGCCGGGGTGTTTATGGCCTTTCTCCGGGCTGACTGTGGTGAAGACACAGCGACTACAGGGTTTGACGACATCAAACGTTACGCCGCCGATGCGAATCACTTTCCAGCCATCTTCTTCCCAGGGCTGCGCGCCGGCGACCACCAGGTTAGGACGGAATTGCTCCATGCGGACGCCTGCCGGGCAGCGCTGCTGTAAATCGCGCAGCGAGGCTTCGCTGGTCAGCAGGTATGGATAGCCGTCGGCGAACCCCAGCGGCACCTCTTGATGTTTTTTTACCCGCCGGGTGGGGATTTCGCCCATCCAGCGCAACTGTACGCTGCGCGAGAAAAATCCGCTCAGCCACTGGTTGATGGCTTCCGGCGCGATACGCGCCGTAAAGTGGTTGCCCCATACCTCGGTGGGCGCCGGATCGGGCAGGAAATCGTCGTAGCGAACCGCGGCAGACGTCCCGTCCGGCGCGCTCAGCCATAGCCCATCGCGCTGCAGGGCCGGCGTGAAAAGTACCATCTGCGGAAACTGGCGCGCGGTAATAAAAGTGCCGTCCGGCTCGGTAATCATAAAACTGCGATCCCCGGACAGACCGCTAAGGCCGGCCAGCGCGTGAGAGACCTGCAGCCCGCGCAGCGATTTTACCGGGTGGATATACAGGCGCGACAACGCAATCATAACGCCCCCTGCGTAATGAAATTAAGAAGGGCAACTTTATGACATGCGTCGTGGATTAGCTATAATGCGCGACAATTTTCTTTTATGCATAAGTGACGATATGAAATCTCTGTTTGCCAGTACGGCGCGTGGGCTGGAAGAGCTGTTAAAAACTGAACTGGAGACCCTGGGCGCGGAAAACTGCCGGGTGGTCCAGGGCGGTGTGCATTACCAGGGCGATGCGCGGCTGGTTTACCGGAGCCTGATGTGGAGCCGGCTGGCTTCGCGGATTTTACTGCCGCTCGCAGAGTGTAAGGTTTACAGCGATCTGGATCTTTACCTGGGTGCTCAGGCTATCAACTGGACGGAGATGCTGGCGCCGGGGGCCACTTTCGCGGTGCACTTCAGCGGCCTGAATGACACGATCCGCAATAGCCAGTATGGCGCTCTGAAAGTGAAAGACGCCATTGTTGATGCTTTTACGCGGCGAAATCTGCCGCGTCCTGATGTTGACCGCGATGCGCCGGACCTGCGGGTGAATGTCTGGCTGAATAAAGAGATCGCGAGTATCGCCATTGACCTGAGCGGTGACGCGCTGCACCAGCGCGGCTACCGCGATCGCACCGGACAAGCGCCGATTAAGGAGACTCTGGCGGCGGCGATTATTTTGCGTTCCGGCTGGCAGCCGGGAACGCCACTACTCGATCCGATGTGCGGTTCCGGGACGCTGCTAATTGAAGCGGCGATGATCGCCACCGATCGCGCGCCGGGCCTGCATCGTAACCGCTGGGGGTTTAGCGGCTGGGCCGGCCATGATGAATCCGTGTGGAAAGAGGTACGCACTGAAGCTCAGTTGCGCGCTCGTCGCGGGCTGTCTGGCTATGAGTCGCGCTTCTACGGTTCCGATAATGACAGCCGGGCGATTGAGCGGGCGAAAAGTAACGTTCGTCAGGCCGGTCTGGCGGAAATCGTTGCCCTGGAAGTGAAAGATGTTTCCCGTCTCAGTAATCCGCTGCCGGAAGGGCCGCGCGGTACCGTGGTCAGCAACCCGCCTTATGGCGAACGTCTGGAGAGCGAGCCGGCGCTGATCGCTCTGCACAGCCAACTGGGGCGGTTGTTGAAAGCACGCTTTGGCGGCTGGAATTTATCATTGTTCAGCGCGGCGCCAGATTTGCTGAACTGCCTGCAACTGCGCGCCGATCGACAGTTCCGGGCTAAAAATGGTCCACTGGACTGCGTACAGAAGAACTATCGGCTGGCGGAAACTGCCAGCGAAGCTGCGGTGGATGTGGCGGAAGATTACGCCAATCGGTTACGCAAGAATATGAAAAAACTCGATAAGTGGGCGCGTCAGGAGGGTATCGAATGCTATCGGCTGTATGATGCCGACCTGCCCGAATACAACGTCGCCGTGGATCGCTATGCCGATTGGGTGGTGATCCAGGAGTATGCGCCGCCGAAGACCATTGAACCGGCGAAGGCGCGCCAGCGTCTGTTCGACGTCATTGCCGCAACGCTGTCAGTGCTGGAGCTGGAACCGGGTAAACTGGTGCTGAAGACCCGCGAACGGCAGAAAGGGAAAAATCAGTATCAAAAAATGGCGGAAAAGGGCAACTTCATGGAAGTGCGCGAGTACAACGCGCGCTTGTGGGTTAACCTGACCGACTATCTGGATACCGGGTTGTTCCTCGATCACCGAATTGCCCGTCGAACCCTCGGCCAGATGAGTAAAGGTAAGGATTTCCTGAATCTGTTTTCCTATACCGGTAGCGCCAGCGTGCATGCAGGCCTGGGCGGCGCACGCAGCACCACGACTGTGGATATGTCCCGAACCTATCTTGAGTGGGCGGAGCGCAATTTGCGGCTTAACGGGCTGACCGGGCGGGCGCATCGCCTGATGCAGGCGGATTGCCTGGCATGGCTGCGCGAGGCGGATGAACAGTTCGACCTGATCTTCATCGATCCGCCTACTTTCTCGAACTCTAAACGGATGGAAGAGACATTTGACGTTCAGCGCGATCACCTGCGATTGATGCAGGATCTGCAGCGGCTGCTGCGTCCGGGCGGCACCATTATGTTTTCGAATAACAAGCGAGGGTTCCGCATGGATCTGCCGGGCATGGCGGCGCTGGGGCTACAGGCGCAGGAAATCACCCAAAAAACCCTGTCTCTGGATTTTGCCCGCAATCGTCAGATCCATAACTGCTGGCTGATCATTCACGCGAACTAAGGA
Source organism: Entomohabitans teleogrylli (assembly GCF_001484765.1). Classification (GTDB taxonomy): domain Bacteria; phylum Pseudomonadota; class Gammaproteobacteria; order Enterobacterales; family Enterobacteriaceae; genus Entomohabitans; species Entomohabitans teleogrylli. The sequence goes on from NZ_LLXO01000015.1 coordinate 118,911, forward strand.
ATAACAAGATGTCTTTAATCAGTATGCACGACGCGTGGCTCTCGTTCAGCGATGCGCCGCTGCTGGATAGCGCCGAATTACATATCGAAGATAACGAGCGGGTGTGTCTGGTGGGGCGTAATGGCGCGGGAAAATCCACGCTGATGAAAATTCTCAACCGCGAGTTACCGCTGGATGATGGCCGGCTGGTTTACGAGCAGGATCTGATCGTGTCGCGGCTGCAACAGGATCCGCCGCGTGATGTTGCCGGTAGCGTGTACGACTTTGTAGCGGAAGGGGTGGCTGAGCAGGCCGAACATCTCAAGGCCTACCATGAGATTTCCCAGAAGGTGATGAGCGATCCCAGCGAGAAACACCTTAACCAGCTGGCTCGTATCCAGGAGGTACTGGAGCATCAGGGACTATGGCAACTGGAAAATCGGATCAATGAAGTGCTGACGCAAATGGGCCTTGACGCCGATGCCGCCCTTTCTTCGCTTTCCGGCGGCTGGCTACGTAAAGCGGCGCTGGGCCGGGCGCTGGTCAGCGCTCCCCGGGTGTTGCTGCTGGATGAACCGACCAACCATCTGGATATCGAAACCATCGACTGGCTGGAAGGCTTCCTGAAAGGATTCCAGGGCAGCATCGTGTTTATTTCTCATGACCGTTCTTTTATTCGCAATATGGCGACCCGGATTGTCGATCTCGATCGCGGCAAACTGGTTTCATATCCTGGCGACTATGACCAGTATCTGGTGGCTAAGGAAGAGGCTCTGCGCGTGGAGGAGTTACAGAACGCCGAGTTCGATAAGAAGCTGGCCCAGGAAGAGGTGTGGATCCGCCAGGGGATCAAAGCGCGCCGTACTCGCAATGAGGGCCGCGTACGCGCCCTGAAAGCGATGCGCCGCGAGCGCCAGCAACGTCGGGAAGTAATGGGCAGTGCGAAGATGCAGGTAGAAGAAGCGACCCGCTCCGGCAAGATCGTTTTCGAAATTGACAACCTCGACTACCGTATTGATGACAAAGTTCTGGTGCGCGATTTTTCCGCCCAGGTGCAGCGCGGCGATAAAATTGCCCTGGTGGGGCCAAATGGCTGCGGCAAGACCACGCTCTTAAAGCTGATGCTCGGCGATCTTCAGCCGCTGAGCGGGCGCATGCATATTGGTACCAAACTGGAAGTCGCCTATTTCGATCAACACCGGGTTGCTCTCGATCCGGATAAAACCGTGATGGACAACCTGGCGGAAGGCAAACAGGAGGTGATGGTCAACGGACGCTCGCGCCACGTATTGGGCTATCTTCAGGACTTCCTGTTCCACCCGAAGCGGGCGATGACGCCGGTGCGTGCGCTCTCCGGCGGTGAACGTAACCGCCTGCTGCTGGCGCGTCTGTTTCTGAAACCGAGTAATTTGCTGATCCTCGACGAACCGACCAACGATCTGGATGTCGAAACGCTGGAATTGCTTGAAGAACTGATTGATGGCTATCAGGGAACGGTTTTGCTGGTCAGCCACGATCGGCAGTTTGTCGATAATACCGTGACCGAATGCTGGATTTTTGAAGGGGAAGGGCGGATCGGCCAGTATGTCGGCGGCTATCACGATGCGCGCGGCCAGCAGGCGGCTTCCCAGGCGCTACGTCAGCCGGCGCTGGTAAAAGAGAAACCAGCGGAATCGGCGAAGACAGAAACTGTTAAACGCGCCGGCAGCAAACTAAGCTATAACCTGCAGCGTGAACTAGAGCAATTACCTCAACGACTTGAAGCGCTGGAAGCCGAACTGGAAGCACTGCAGGCGCAGGTAGGGGATGCGGAATTTTTCAATCAACCCCACGATGTGACCCAGAAGGTGCTGTCGGAACTGGCTACGGCGGAGCAGCGTCTCGAAGAGGCTTTCGAACGCTGGGAATACCTTGAGTCTTTGAAAAACGGCGGCTAACAGAAGGGAGAGCCGGCATGTGTGAAGTACACCACGCCGAAAAATATATCCTGTGCCCGCAATGCGATCTGCTGGTGGCGCTGCCGCATCTGGAAAACGGCCATAAGGCGGATTGCCCGCGCTGCGGCACCACCCTGACCACTCAGTGGGAAGCGCCACGCCAGCGACCAACGGCCTATGCGCTGGCGGCGTTGTTTATGCTGTTTTTGTCCAACCTGTTCCCGTTCATCAACATGAAAGTCGCCGGCGTTACCAGCGAGGTAACGCTGCTGGAGATTCCCGGCGTGATGTTCTCTGAGGATTACGCCAGCCTCGGTACGTTTTTCATGCTGTTTGTGCAACTGGTGCCAGCGTTTTGCCTGATCACCATTCTGTTGCTGGTGAATCGGGTCGCTATGCTGCAGGCGTGGAAAAAGCGCCTGGCGCGGGTGCTGTTTCAGTTAAAGACTTGGGGAATGGCGGAGATCTTTCTGGCCGGCGTGCTGGTGAGTTTTGTCAAACTGATGGCCTATGGGGACATCGGTATTGGCAGCAGTTTTATTCCCTGGTGTTTGTTCTGCGTACTGCAGCTACGTGCTTTTCAGTGCGTTGACAGACGCTGGCTGTGGGACGATATCGGCGATATGCCCCACTATCAGGTACCGCTGCAGGTTGGCGTGTCGGGTATTCGCCAGGGGCTGCGTTCCTGCTCCTGCTGTACGGCGATTTTACCCGCCGATCGCGAGCGTTGTCCGCGCTGTAAGGTGAAAGGGCATGTGCGGCGTAAACACAGTCTGCAGTGGACCATGGCCCTGTTGATTACCTCGATCATGCTGTATCTGCCGGCGAATATTTTGCCAATCATGATAACCGACCTGCTGGGGGATAAAATGCCGTCCACCATTATGGCGGGGGTGATCCTGCTGTGGAGCGAAGGATCGTACCCGGTTGCGATGGTGATATTTATCGCCAGTATCATGGTGCCGACGCTGAAAATGATTGCGATTGCCTGGCTGTGCTGGGATGCCAACGGCCACGGCAGACGCGACAGCGAACGTATGCACTTAATTTATGAAGTCGTGGAGTTTGTCGGGCGCTGGTCAATGATTGATGTGTTTGTGATAGCCGTACTGTCGGCTCTGGTCAGAATGGGGGCGTTGATGAATATCTATCCGGCTATCGGAGCCCTGATGTTTGCGCTGGTGGTGATAATGACAATGTTTGCTGCGATGACTTTTGACCCGCGTTTGTCGTGGGATCGCGAGCCTGGTTCAGACCATGAGGAGTCTTCTGAGCATGGAAAATAATAGTGGGGAAGCAAAGGTGCGTAAGGTGAAAAACTGGTCGCCGGTGTGGATCTTCCCTATCGTCACGGCGCTGATTGGCGCCTGGATCCTTTTTTATCACTACAGCCATCAGGGACCGGAGGTGACCTTAATCACCACCAATGCGGAAGGTATTGAGGGCGGAAAAACCGCGATTAAGAGCCGCAGTGTGGATGTCGGCGTGGTAGAGAGCGCAGTACTGACTGACGATCTGCACCATGTGGAGATTAAAGCGCGGCTGAACGCTGGCATGGAGAAACTGCTGCGCAAGGATTCAGTCTTCTGGGTGGTGAAACCGCAAATTGGCCGTGAGGGGGTTACCGGGCTGAATACGCTATTGTCCGGGGCTTATATTGAGCTTCAGCCAGGGACAAAGGGCGAGGACCAGGAAAGCTATGAACTGCTGGATGCGCCGCCGCTGGCGCCGCCGGATGCTAAAGGGATTCGTATTATCCTGGACAGCAAAAAAGCGGGGCAGCTTAATCCCGGCGATCCGGTATTGTTCCGCGGTTATCGGGTAGGATCTGTGGAAACCAGCCAGTTTGATCCGGCCACGCGTGCGATGAGCTATCAGCTATTTATTAGCGCGCCGAACGATCGCCTGGTGACCAGTAATGTACGCTTCTGGAAAGATACAGGTATCGCTGTGGACATGTCCTCTTCCGGGATGCGCGTGGAAATGGGCTCGCTGGCGACGCTGTTCAGCGGCGGGGTCAGTTTTGACGTGCCGGAAGGCTGGGATTTAGGCCAGCCGGTCGTCGACCATACTGAATTCAGGTTGTATGACGATCAGAAAAGCATTCAGGATTCGCTGTATACCCAGCACATCGATTTCCTGATGTTCTTTAAAGATTCCGTGCGCGGTTTGCAGCCGGGGGCGCCGGTGGAATTCCGCGGTATTCGCCTTGGCACCGTTTCCCGGGTGCCGTTCTTCACTCCGGGGCTGCGTCAGGCGCTGGATGACGATTACCGTATTCCGGTGCTGATCCAGATTGAACCAGAGCGGTTGATGAATCAACTTGGCGAGAAAGCCGATTTTGGGCAGATTTCTGAGCTGTTGCAGCGTGGCCTGCGCGGATCGCTGAAAACCGGCAACCTGGTGACCGGGGCGCTGTATGTCGATCTCGACTTTTATCCTGGTGCGCCAGCAATAAAGGATATGCGCAAGTTTGATGGTTATACCGTTATTCCGACCGTCGCCAGCGGGCTGGCGCAGATTCAGCAGAAGTTAATGGCGACGCTGGATAAGATCAACGGTCTGCCGCTTAACCCGATGATCGAACAGGCGACCAATACCCTGAATGAGAGCCAGCGCACGCTGCGCAATCTGCAGAAGACGTTGGATAATATCAACCAACTGACCTCCAGCAAGTCAATGCAGCAATTGCCGGAAGATATGCAGAAGACGCTGCGCGAGCTGAACCGCAGTATGCAGGGATTCCAGCCCGGTTCGGCGGCGTATAACAAAATGGTGGCGGATATGCAGCGTCTGGATCAGGTCCTGCGCGAGCTTCAGCCGGTATTGCGGACGTTGAATGAGAAGAGCAATGCGCTGGTGTTTGAAGCGAAGGATAAAAAGGATCCACAGCCGAAGAGGGCGAAAGAATGAAAAAGTGGTTACCGCTGGCGCTGACACTGGCGCTGAGCGCCTGTAGCAGCGGGGATAATAAAACGTATTACCAGTTGCCGTTACCGGTACAGAGCGTATCGCAGGGCACGAATAGTACCGGTCAGCGTCAGCTGTGGGTGGAACAGGTGACAGTGCCGGATTTCCTGGCCGGTAATGGGGTGGTCTACCAGACCACCGACGTACAGTACGTTATCGCTACCAGCAATCTGTGGGCCAGCCCGCTGGATCAGCAACTGCGTAACGCTCTGGTGGCCAATCTGAGCAGCGCGCTGCCCGGCTGGGTGGTCTCATCGCAGCCGCTGGGTAGCGATCAGGATACTCTAAGCGTCAATGTTACCGGGTTTCATGGTCGTTATGATGGTCGCACGATCGTCAGCGGTGAATGGCTGTTGAACCATCGTAACCAGATTACCCGGCGTCCGTTCCATATTGAGCTGAAGCAGACCCAGGATGGTTATGATGAAATGGTCAAAACTCTGGCCATGGCATGGCAACAGGAATCGCGCAATATTGCCTCTCAGGTGTCCCGTTTACCCTAATTTTTGAAGATCGCACGAAAAGGTCACAGACGTCTGCTGCGCAGATGCTGTGGCCTTTTCTTTTGAGGGCAACAGGTTACTTTGCCTTCCTGGCGCCAGGGCAAATTCAGACATTCCTTATAGCCGATGAATGTGACATTGGCGTGAATTTTGCGCATTGACGGACGGGGAAATGCAGGTTATTTGTTAATAGTGATTGCACATTTTGTAATCACTGTTTTCTTTCCACCAGATCAAAGTATGAGGGAAACGAGGCATGAAGAGACAAAAACGTGATCGCCTGGAACGGGCTCATCAGCGTGGGTATCAGGCCGGCATTGCCGGACGCTCAAAAGAAATGTGCCCTTATCAGGCGTTGACTCAGAGATCATACTGGATGGGAGGCTGGCGGCAGGCCATGGAAGACAAGGTCTTGATTGCCTGATAGTGTCTCTTTAAAAAGAAACCTCCGCCGCGCGGAGGTTTCGCCTTTTAGAGGGATCAGAAAGAAGAGGTGTCTTTAAACAGACCTACTTTCAGATCGCTGGCAGTGTAAATAACGCGTCCGTCGACCAGCACTTCGCCATCCGCCAGGCCCATGATCAAACGGCGGTTGACCACGCGCTTGAAGTGAATACGGTAGGTGACTTTTTTCGCCGTCGGCAGCACCTGACCAGTGAACTTCACTTCACCCACACCCAGCGCGCGCCCTTTGCCTTCACCGCCCAGCCAGCCGAGATAAAAGCCTACCAACTGCCACATGGCGTCCAGCCCCAGGCAGCCAGGCATCACCGGATCGCCGATAAAGTGACAGCCAAAAAACCACAGGTCAGGATGAATATCCAGCTCGGCTTCCACATAGCCTTTGTCAAAATTACCGCCGGTTTCCGTCATTTTAACCACGCGGTCCATCATCAGCATGTTGGGCGCGGGCAACTGCGGACCTTCAGCGCCGAACAGTTCACCGCGGCCGGAGGCAAGAAGGTCTTCTTTCGTATAGGATTCGCGTTTATCTACCATGTCTACTATAAGCCTTTTTTTAATGAAGCACGCAGATTAGCTAACACTTGTAAGCTGAACAAGTCCGATCAGTTATGATTGAACCAGTTTAGCCAGCGCAGCGGCCACGGATAACGATTTCTGCCGTCGTTCTGAATAGCGGAAATGCGCTCCTGAATAAGTTGGATCAGCGTCTGGCGACCTTCGCCATCCCAGGGCAGCCGGGTCAGAAGCATCAGCGCATCGGCGACATCGTCAACCGCCCACAGGAAAAATTGCTCATTTTCTACTGCTTCCAGCACGTCGGGATGCAGGCTCAGGTGACGCACATTGGTACCCGGGATAATGGCGCCCTGATTGCCGGTAAAGCCGCGCTGCTGGCAGATGCGGAAAAAACCTTCGATTTTTTCGTTCAGACCGCCAACCGGCTGAACGCGCCCGAACTGGTCAACTGAGCCGGTAATGGCGATGCTCTGCTGAATCGGCACATTCGCCAGCGCGCTAATCAGTGCGCATAACTCAGCCATTGAAGCGCTGTCGCCGTCCACTTCGCTGTAGGATTGCTCAAAGGTCAGGGAGGCGGAAAAGGGCAATTGCTGCTCCAGTTGCAGTTCAGACATCAGGAAAGCCTGCATAATCATCATGCCTTTCGCATGAATATTGCCGCCCAGTTCGGCTTTACGCTCAATATCGGTAAATTCCCCGTCGCCGGTATGTACTACGCAACTAATGCGCGAAGGCTCGCCGAAAGCGCGCGGATGCCCTGGAAACTCGATCACTGACAGGGCATTGATCTGGCCGACCTGTTCGCCTTCGGTTTCGATAAGAATCTGTTCCTGGAGGATCTCGTCCTGCATGCGTTCGCTGAGGTAGCTTTCACGCCATTCACGCTGTAACAGCATATTGCGGAATTGCTCGCCGCTGAATGTCTCGCCGTCGCTGGTCAGGCTGACCTCTTTCAACTGGCGCGCAATCCATACCGGGCAAAGCGGAAACAATGCCTGATCGCCGGTAAAACGAACGGCTTCACGCACCAGCTCCGCCCAGGCATCGGCTTGCGGTAGCGGAAGGTGATGCTCCCGGGCCACTGCGCCGAGCCACTTCATCCACTGGCTGACGGCGTCCTCATCGTCAATCGTCAGGACATCTTCGAATTCACTGTACAGCGCGTCGTAGCTGATCTCTGGCTCCATTTCCTGGAAATCCGCCAGCGCTTCGCGATCGCCAAGCAAAATGAGTTTCACACTGAGCGGCATTGAAGGTACGCTGACCGGTAGCGGGCTGGTTTCATCCGGAGATAGCCAGTCAAAGCGCTGCTGCTCGAGCATCTGTTTCAGCCGCAGCCACAATAATGGTTGCGCCAGTACGCTGCGTAGCGAAAGGATTAAAATACCACCGTTAGCCTGATGGATCAGACCGGGTGACAGTGAAAGCTGACCGTCGAACTGGCGCAGGCAGCCAAAGACCTGATCGGGTTCAACCCAGTCGGCGACAACCACTTCGCCACGGGCGGCAAAATTATCCTCCGGACTTTCCGCCGGGCGAAACGTCACCGTTGCGCCGTCTATCTGATAATGACCGCCAGTTAATTTCTGCGGCGCATTCCAGATAGCGCGGATGACACTGGCGACAGTCGTCAGGTATTCACCCTCTTCAGGGCTTCTGATCAGCATATAGTCTGCGCAACGTGCCGGGTGGCAAAACTGTTGCAGGCCGTAGCTCAGGCGCATTTGCACCGCGCTGAATGAGACAAGCTGGGGTTCAGGTATCACTGGCTGCGCAAAAAGTTCCTGCCAGGATTCACTGTCAGGGACCAGGGCTTGCCATGGGAGTCGATTAATGGTCAAGGTCGTTGAATTTTATTTATATGAAATCAAAGAGGCGATTATACAGTAACCTGGCGGTTAGCACACGGACCAGGGGAAGACATCCGGGGATTAAACTACTTTGCGGCTCACAGCATTGATTTTATTCTCAGCAAAGCACGCAAATACTGATATTCTGAGAGAAGTTACACAGTCACCTGAGAACAGCATGAAATATCAACAACTGGAAAATCTCGAAAGCGGCTGGAAATGGAAATATCTGGTGAAGAAGCACCGGGAGGGAGAGCTTATCACCCGCTACGTAGAAACCAGCGCGGCGGATGAAGCGGTTCAACTTCTGTTAGGCATGGAGCATGAACCGGTTCAGGTACTGAACTGGATAGAGCAACATATGAACCCGGCGCTCGCCAACAGAATGAAACAGACCATTCGTGCGCGGCGCAAACGCCATTTTAATGCTGAACATCAGCATACGCGTAAAAAGTCGATCGACCTGGAATTTTTGGTCTGGCAAAGACTTGCCGGACTGGCTCAGCGGCGCGGCGCGACACTGTCGGAAACGATTGTCCAACTGATTGAAGATGCTGAACGTAAAGAAAAATATGCATCCCGAATGACATCGCTGAAACAGGATCTTCAGGCACTGCTGGGTGATAAAGAGTAACAGTGTAATTCACCGGGAGAGGGTGACGATATAGGGGCCAGGTCCGACTGCGCCAGGCTGTGGGAAAAACGTCTGGATGAGGAAGATGATCTCGACATGCCAGGTTGTGGTGGTGTAACAGCAAACGACTGAAAAGAAAAAACCCCGCATCGCGGGGTTTTTTTAGCGTGGTAACTTAAGCCTGCGGCTGAGTTACAACGTCTTTGGTACCACGAACTTCGATTTCTACACGACGGTCCGGCGCCAGGCAGTCGATCAGCGCTGCGCGAGCTTTCACGTTGTCACAGGTGCTACCAGTAACCGGGTTGGATTCGCCCATACCCTGTGCAGAGATCTTGCTACCCGGGATACCTTTAGAGATCAGGTAGTCAACAACGGACTGAGCACGCTGCTGAGACAGTTTCTGGTTGTAGGCGTCAGAACCGATGCGGTCGGTATAGCCCAGAACCACCACTGCGCCGTCTTTCGGATCCAGGTTGCTCAGCTGAGAGTACAGCTGATCCAGTGCCTGCTGACCTTCCGGTTTCAGGGTAGATTTGTTGAAGTTGAACAGAACGTCAGACTTCAGAGTGAAGTGCTTGGTCTGTACTTCCGGAGCCGGGGCCGGAGCCGGAGCAACTACCGGCGCAACAGTTTCCTGACCGAAACGGTAAGAAACGCCAACGCTCAGCATGCCGTTATCCGGACGAGCACCTACAGTGCCTGCGTCACCGATGTTGTTAACCCACTGGTATTCCAGACGGGTAGCGATGTCCTGGGTGATTGCCCACTCAACGCCGCCAGCGAATACCGGAGAAACGCCGGTGTCGTGGTTTTTACCGCCGCCAGAACCGTTAGCATCTGCACGCCAAACCATACCACCCAGACGGGTGTACAGGTCCAGATCGTCGGTGATCGGGTAGCCCAGTTTAGCGGTCAGCTGAACGCCCTGTGCTTTGAATGCACCACTGTTAGTGCCTTTGTAACGCATACGACCTAACCAGTCGTAACCCATTTCAAAGCCCAGGTACGGGTTAACCTGATAACCACCGTATGCACCAGCACCCAGCTGATCATTATCAACATTGTTGTTGTTAATGTTATAGCCGTTACCGTAGAACCCGGTGTCATGGAACTGGGACCAACCCAGCTTAGCACCTGCATACCAGGTGTCGTCTTTCGGTGCGGCCTGCGCTACGGTAGCGAAGCCAGCCAGTGCCACTGCAATCGCGATAGCTGTCTTTTTCATTTTTGCGCCTCGTTATCATCCAAAATGTCCATCGGCTTAAGGATAGTTAAAATTTAAAGCCCATGGTTAAATCCTTCACCAGAGTCGATCTCATTGTTACTCTGCTGATTATTTCAGCTTATGTGAGCAACTCCAGCAAGCTAAAGTCTACAACGTCGTTGGAAACTTACAAGTGTGAAGTCCGTCAGACATATGAAAAAAATTAGTAAACCGCCATATTTTTTAACATTTCTGGACATAATTTAAACGCTAAATAACCGACAAAGCGCAGTTTATCGCCTTTTGCGGGCCTGTTAACCATGGGTTAATCAAGCGCATACAATTAACCCAGGATTAATCTTAAAATTACTTAATGATACAAATTTGAATGAATTTTTAGCGTCGAGCGCGGTCCGGACTGGGCATAAGCCGGGTGAACCGGACGCATAATCAGGCCGATTGCGTTACCTTCTTCAGCCGCTTTTCCAAGAATCCGATGTTCTTCATCCGTCAGCCCGGCCGGAAACCAACCGACAACAACGCTGTAATTTCCAGTCCGCAATGCCTTTGCCATCGACTCCATCATATTGCCGGGGGTCATCTGGCTTACCTGCATGACTTTTGAAAGCGGCAGACCAGCAGCCTCTACCCAGGCGCGGCTCAGCTTTTGCTGTGGAGTTAGCCAGAGTTGCCAGCGCGACTGCTGTCCAAGCTGCTGTAGCAGGGGTAAAAGTAGCAACTGAGTCAACCCCGGCTGCTCTTCACTATAAATAACCTCACTAATTAAACCCTGGGCAGGGTTTGAAGCCCAGGAAACATTGCCGCGAGTGATTCGGGAGGCGTTTGCTGCGCGATTTTCAGAAGTGGTTATGAACATGGTGAATCCAGCCTTATGGGGTTACTGTATGTATGTACAGTAATGCTGAAATGGGTAAAGATCAACCTAAATTTCGGAAAGCATCTCGCAAATTCGTTTTGTAATAACGCTGAAAACAAAAATCTGATTGCCGATTGCCTGGAAGTTGCCTATTTTTCGGATAGCGGAACCGTTAATTAAATGATGAGATATTTACACCATGATATATAAGGAATAATCATGAAATCGAAATCATATGAAAGGGTGTATGAATCACAGGAGTTTTTCTCACCGTTGGGGAATGTGAGCTCGCGTTCCCTGTTCGGCGGGTATAGCCTTTCGATTGATGACACCGTCTTTGCCATGGTCTCAGAGGGGGAACTTTATCTGCGCGCTTGTGAGCAAACGCAGCCCTATTTCAGCCAGCATCAGGTTCCTGTACTGGCGATTCATAAACGTGGTCGGCCCGTAAGGTTAAACTATTTCCGGGTCGGCGAATCACTTTGGCAAAATCCTGAAACGCTTATGGATCTGGCGGCAAAGGCGCTGCAATCCGCCCGGGAAGAAAAGTCGGAGCAGGGGCTCAACCGGCGTCCGAAAGACCTGCCCAATATTACTCTCTACCTGGAGCTACTGCTATTTAAAGTCGGCATTGTTGATGAGTTTACCCTCAAACTACTCGGATCGCGCCAGAGCTGGTTAATGGTTCGTAAGTTAAATAAAGCGCTGGATGTCCGGACGCTTTATGCGCTGGAGGGGGCCATCTGCGGGCTGCATGTTGCTGCGCTCCCGGCGCAGATTCGCCAGGAGCTCAGGGAGTGGCTTGAGGATCAGATGGCCGAACATAATCGTCATACCGGGAGTTGATTAACCTGCAACTGGAGACGGCTTATTTCCGGTAATAGTGCAATCAATAACCCTATTTGCTGCAATACCAGCGGTTCTTTGCTGTCCGGGCGCGGCTCCAGGCTGGCGATACGCGCTTCCAGACTGGCCAGATATTGCTGGATGCGCGGCTCATCGTCAGGAGAGTGGTGCAGGGCGTCATCGACATAACAGACGGCATCGTCCAGTAGCGCCAGTATTTCCGGTGTGGACAGCTTTTCGCGATGAGCCCCCAGCGCGGAGATGTAGCTATTAAATGTGTGATTCAGGCAAAGCAGTCGGAAGGCCATCTCACGGGTTGCCGGAGTGATACGCGGCTCGCTGGACATATTAGAGACCACGGAGGCCAGCTCCGCGTCCCGGTTATGGGCATCACGCCGGGCAATACGGTAGTCCAGGCGGTTATCGCGTCCCTGGTGATATTGCTCAAGAATGGCATCCAGGTAGCGGCAGTTGGCATTAATGGCCCGGGAGATAACCTGCGGGAGACGGCGAAAACGCCAGTCTGGCCAGATAAAGCTGACTGCCGCCCAGGCTATGGCGCAGCCGACCAGGGTATCGATGACGCGTGGCAGGGCGACCTCGAACCCTTCGCCGAGCAGGTTAAAGCAGAGCAGTACCAGCAGTGTGATAAACATGGTGGCGTGGGCATACTGAACGTTGCGAAATGCGAAAAACAGTACTCCGGTAATGACGATCAGTGTCAACTGGCCTTCAATGGATGGAACCAACAATAACATCGGAATACCCAGGGCAATACCCGCCAGGGTACCGATGATTCTCAGCGCCAGCCGGCGACGGGTGGCGTTGTAGTTCGGCTGGCACACAAACAGGCTGGTCAGCAAAATCCAGTAACCATGGTGCATGCCGGTCACCTGAATGATGGCGTAACCCAGGCACAGAACAAGGGACATACGCACGGCATGGCGAAAGAGTGCGGATTCCGGCGTGAAGTTATGACGCAGGCGCAGCCAGATATCGCTGAAACCGTGCAGGCTATCGTCAGCCAGTTTGTTTTCCTGTTCATTACCTGAACTGGCCTGAGCCTGTTCAGATTCAATGGTGGCCAATTGAGCGTCGATCGCTTTCAGGTTATTGAGCAAGTAGCCGACGGCTTTCAGCTCAGGGAGGGATTTAGCGCCATTGGCGTTTTTAAAGCGCTCAATCGCTGCATCCAGATGGGAAAATGCCCGCTCAAAATGAGGATCGTGCTGGTAGGAGGTGCGTAGCAAAATGGATCGTGACAACTGCTGGCAGGCCAGCGCCTGCATGGAGAGCACCCGCTGGAAGCGGAACATAATGTCGGTATAGCGGAACGTATCCCGTAGCGTCTGATATTGAATGTGCGATGAACTTGCCCGCTCATGAATATCCTGGGCGACAAAGTAGTAATGCAGCGTGCGCCGGGTACCACGCTGGCCCCGGTCTCCACGCAGACGCGTCAGCAGCGAGGATTTAGTCTGGTTGAGGATAGTCACCAGTTGGCTGTTCGCCATCGCCAGATCGTACAACGGCGCCTGCTGTTCATCTTCAATATCAGGATCAAACAGCCGGGATTTTAGCTCAAGGTAGTGCGCCAGTTGTTCATAACAGCGCCCGAGGTTGTCCTGTAATGGTCGTATCGGGAATATCAGATGGCCTGCTAATGTCAGCAGGTTATACCACATAGCGCCCGCCAGCAGCAGTAGAGGCTGCTGATACCAGTGGTCATATAGCGAGATCCCCAGCATGGTATAAATTGCAATCAGCAGAGCGCCAAAGGCAATTGTCGCATAGCGCTGCCCAAGGCCGCCAAGCAGGATAAATCCGCTGGTGGATAGCGTCAGACCCAGAGCAAATAACCACGGCCATGGAAACAGCAGTTCCACGGATGCAGAGGCGATGAAAAAGCAAAACAGGGTGATGACCAGATTGCGCAAACGCCCGGTCAGCCGATCATCAAGATCGGCCAGCGCGGCGGCAACAACGCCAAGAATCAGGGGGATCGTGAGCTTAACGTCTTCAATCCACCAGGGAAGCGCCGCCGCGCCGCTTAGCGCCAGAAAGATTCGCAGGTTATAAAGCCAGGCGCTGTTCCAGGTGTAGCGGTGTAACAAAGGGCTGAGCATAACGTGTGGCTATCCTTACTCACTGAAAACGTTGGCGCGCGTTTGCTTCCCTGGCGGCCCGGGCGGTTTCCACAGAGACCACGCGACGACCTACCGGCCACAGCGCAATGGCGGCAATTTTAAAATTGGCGATGCCGACCGGTATTCCGATAATGGTCAGACATTGCGTAATACCCGTGATGATGTGCAATACGCACAGCCACCAGCCGAAGAAAATGAACCATAAAATATTGAGGAGCGTCCCGCCGGTATTCATCAGCGCGCTTTTGCTGTCGGGATTAAGCTCATCGACATGAATCGCCTCATTGCCATAGGGAACCAACGACAATTTCGTAATTTCCCAGCAGGCGCGGGTCAGAGGCAGGGTAAAGATAAAAATAATGCTGACTACAGTAGCCAGCAGCCATGAGGCTGTGGTCAGAAAACCACCTAAAACAAAGTTAAGTACATTCAGTACAGTACGCATAAATCTCCCGGGCTGCGCAGAAAACATTACTATGCTGATTGTATCGTGTTTTTACCTGGAGAGTGATTTCTCTGGCAGGTAAACTATCACCAGACTTATAGCGCAAACCGGATCAGATACTGGCATGGAACTGAAAGCGACCTCTCTTGGTAAACATCTGGCGCAGCACCCGTATAATCGCGTCAGGCTGCTGACCGCAGGTATTGAGGTTTCGGGCGATCGCCACGAATACCTGATTCCGTTTAACCAGTTACTGGCCATTAACTGTAAGCGTGGCCTGGTCTGGGGGGAGCTGGAGTTTGTTCTTCCCGGGGATAAGGTGGTACGCCTTCACGGTACCGAATGGGGCGACACCCAGCGTTTTTATCACCACTTATCCCTGAACTGGCAGCGCTGGAGCGAGGAGATGAGCATTATCTCCGCCAGTGTGCTGCAGGAACAGCTTGATGCCATCAGTCACCTGACCAGCGGAGAGCGCTGGTTTAAACGTGAAGACGTTGAGCAGCTACAGGCGCGGCTTCGGGAAGCCCTTATCGCGCTGCCTTTGCCTCACCAGCGTATGACATCATTTGATAACTGTCGGGAAAACTGGCTGTTGTGTCAGAGCTGGCTGGCGGAAGGTGAAAAACGTCGTGATGAGATTAATGCGCGTTTTACTGACGTAATGCTTGAGCGCTATGCGGACTTCTTCCGGGATGTGGAAAGTTCCCCCCTTAACCCTTCGCAGGCCAGAGCCGTCGTTAACGGAGAAACCACGTTGCTGGTGCTGGCGGGGGCCGGTAGCGGGAAGACCTCCGTTCTGGTTGCCCGGGCGGGGTGGTTACTCGCGCGTGGAGAGGCGTCCGCAGAGCAGATTTTGCTGCTGGCTTTCGGACGCCAGGCCGCGCAGGAGATGGATCAGCGGGTAGAAGAGCGGCTCCATACTACGGAGATGACTGCCCGCACGTTTCATGCGCTGGCGTTGCATATTATCCAGCAGGGAGGGCGAAAGGTGCCCGTTGTCAGCGAGCTGGAGAGCGATACGTCTGCCAGGCATCGGCTGTTGATTGAGGCGTGGCGGCAGCAGTGTCGCGAAAAAAAGGCTCAGGCGAAAGGCTGGCGGCAGTGGCTGGAAGAAGAACTACTGTGGACAATTCCCGAAGGGGATTTCTGGCAGGATGAGAAACTGGCGAGGCGCCTGGCGCCGCGTCTTGAACGCTGGTTAGGTTTGATGAGAATGCACGGTGGTTCTCAGGCCGGGATGATAGCTTCCTGTCCTGAAGCGTGCCGCGATAATTTTCAGAAGCGCATTAAACTGATGTCGCCGATCCTTAAAGCCTGGAAGTCAGCGCTGAAAGCCCAGGATGCGGTGGATTTTTCCGGGCTGATTCACCAGGCCGTCAATGTGCTGGATAAAGGGCGTTTTGTCAGCCCGTGGAAACATATTCTTGTTGATGAGTTTCAGGATATTTCGCCGCAGCGGGCCGCACTGCTTGCCGCGCTGCGGCGGCAGAATACGCATACTACGCTGTTTGCCGTGGGCGATGACTGGCAGGCTATCTACCGCTTCAGCGGCGCAGAGTTAGGCCTGACTACCTCCTTTAGCCACCATTTTGGTGCAGGGGATTTGTGTGCGCTGGACACCACCTATCGATTTAATGACCGAATTGGCGATATCGCTAACCGCTTTATCCAGCAGAATCCGCAACAGCTTGCCAAACCGCTGAACAGCCTGACCCGGGGCGATAAAAAATCGCTGTTGTTGTTGCCTGAAGATCAGCTTGATGCATTGCTGGATAAGCTCAGCGGTTTTGCCACGTCGCAACAGCGGATTCTGGTGCTGGGTCGTTACCATTATTTGCGTCCTTCGGCGCTGGAAAAAGCGTCAACCCGCTGGCCGAAACTGAACATTGATTTCATGACGATTCACGCCAGTAAAGGTCAGCAGGCTGACTACGTAATCATTCTCGGGCTGCGGGACGGAAAAGAGGGTTTTCCAGCGCCAGCCAGGGAATCGGTTATCGAACAGGCGCTGCTGCCGCAGCCGGAAGATTATCCTAATGCGGAAGAACGGCGCCTGCTGTATGTCGCGCTGACCCGGGCGCGGCACCGGGTATGGCTGCTGTATGATAAAGAGGCGCCGTCAGTATTTGTCGATGAGCTGGAACACCTGGGCGTTCCAGCCGTGAGAAAGCCGTAAATTTATTTCAGGCGGTCGGCGAGGTAGCGTTGGTAGTCCGGGATCAGGATCTCAACGCTTTCGCTGAAATTGGCGGACTGAATAATAAAATCTGCTGTCGACAGGTTAGTCGCCACCGGAATGTTCCAGACCGTCGCCAGGCGCAACAAGGCTTTGACATCCGGATCGTGCGGTACCGCGTTGAGCGGGTCCCAGAAAAAGATAAGCACGTCAACGTTACCTTCCGAGATCAACGCTCCGACCTGCTGATCGCCCCCCATCGGACCGCTGAGTAACGCCTCCACCGGTAAACCGCTGGCGCGCTGGATCAGATTTCCGGTAGTCCCCGTGGCGCACAGGGCGTGTTTAGCGAGGATAGCTTTGTGGCGCTCTACCCATTTTAACAGCATCTCTTTACAGTGATCGTGTGCCACCAGCGCGATATGCTTGCGCGGCGCGAGTGTACGTGTGGTTAGTTCCATGTTCTCTACCTGGCAGATTAAAATTGTTCCCAGCTTACTGGAAGCGACTGATGCTGCAAGATTCACGATCAAAAAAAGCCGCTTCTGCTGACCGGCATCCTGTTTCGCTGCGCGTCTGGATACTCCCTGTACAGTATCAGGCTCCTGGACCGGGCGGGCATGACCGGTTTAGCATACACTTTTGCAGGATGACTCAGGGGGATCTATGAAAGAAACCGATATTGCAGAGATTTTAAAGAATACCCATACCATCGCGCTGGTGGGAGCCAGCGACAAGCCGGATCGGCCCAGTTATCGCGTGATGGCCTATTTACTGGAGCAGGGATATCACGTGATTCCCGTTTCCCCAAAAGTGGCAGGAAAGACTTTGATGGGGCAGCAGGGCTACGGTTCTCTGGCCGAGGTACCGGAAAAAATTGATATGGTGGATGTCTTTCGCAATGCGGAGGCAGCCTGGGAGGTAGCTCAGGAGGCGATAGCCGTCGGCGCGAAGACGCTGTGGCTTCAGTTAGGGGTGATTAATGATCAGGCCGCGGTGCTGGCGCGCGATGCGGGCCTTAATGTGGTGATGGATCGTTGCCCTGCAATAGAAATCCCGCGGCTGGGGCTGGCGAAATAGCAAAAACCCCGCGGCTGCGGGGTTTAGCTTAGTTGCGCAGGCGAGGTGCCTGTAGCTGACGACGAATCGAAGCGGCCAGTTCGTCCATTGATGGCTGCTCAGGATGTTCCTGCTGAATCTCGCCGCTCAATTGCGCCTCTGCCAGATACGTATGGACCGCATGACCATCATCGTCTTCCATCACGACGTGGTACCACGGGGCAGAGCGCAACTCTGCATTTACCGCCAGTTCGTCCGCTGCCGGCTCCTCCAGCGAGTATTCAGGGTCAATGTCCACTACAACGCCGAGGTAGCCTAACAGGGAATGACGCACTTGCTGGCCAATACCAAATTTGCTGGCAATCATAGTCACCTCCCGAAAAACGTTACTTCTGCTGTTAATATGTGGGCAGCTTTCCCTTTTTCAAGTTACATGATGCGGCAGGCGAAACCTTTCAGATAAAGCCCTTCCGGATAGCTGGCGATCACCGGATGGTCAGCTGCCTGGCGGAACTGCTCTATTAATTGTATATCACGCCCGGCATCAAGTGCGGCATCTGCAACGATTTTCTGAAATAAATCGCTGGTCATTAATCCGGAGCAGGAAAAGGTCAGTAATGTCCCACCGGGATTCAGCAACTGTATCGCCAGCATATTAATGTCTTTATAACCACGGCAGGCGCCGGCCAGTTGACCTTTGTTTTCAACAAACTTGGGCGGATCCATGATGATAACGTCGAATTTCTCCCCGTCATCGCGATATTTGCGAAGCAATTTAAAGACATCGTCACGGACAAATTGCGCTTTTTGCAGATCCAGACCATTAAGTTCAACGTTCTGTCTGGCAATATCCAGTGCTTCCTGAGAGGTATCGACGCTGATAACCTGGCTGCAGCTTCCCATCAATGCCGACACAGCAAAACCACCGGTATAGGAAAAACAGTTCAGGACGCGTCGGTTGGTGACATAACGACGCGTGGCGTAGCGGCTGTCGCGCTGATCCAGGTAATAACCGGTTTTATGGCCGTGGCGAATGTCCACCAGGAGTTGCATACCGTGTTCTTCAATGGGCAGCAGATCCGGGGGAAGCTCGCCGCAAACCGGCCCATGAGTCAGCTCCAGTCCCTCTTTTTTGCGCACGGCGACATCAGAGCGATCGTAGATGCTACTGTCCGGGTAGAGGGTTTGTAGCGCCGAAAGTAGTGCGGCGCGCTGGTATTCCGCACCGGCGGATAAGAGCTGTAATACCAGAAATGGCCCAAAGCGATCGATGGTGACGCCCGGTAACCCATCAGACTCGCCGGCAATCAGGCGATAACTATTCAGATTATCCCGTTCGGCAAGCTCATTACGCCACTGCTGAGCGCGCTCCAGGCGGCGGATAAAAAACGCGGTGTCGATGGCTTCTGCGGCATCGAATGTCCAGACTCTGGCGCGAATTTGTGACGCCGGGGACCACGCGCCGCGGGCAAGCCATTTCCCCTGATGATCGACAATATCGACAGTTTCCCCCGAGCGCGCCTTACCTTCCAGGCGGGCAACCGCGCCGGAAAAAACCCAGGGATGGCGGCGCAGCAGCGATTTTTCGCGCCCTTTTGCTAATACCACCCGGGGAAGGGCGGCGGATTGAGTATGCGTGGAAGCTGTCATCAACATTTACCTGCTAAAACGGTATCAGCCCGGTGAATCGGACCAGAAAGAAAGGGGCGTAGCGTAGCACAGCCCCGGCTCTGACAACAGGGACCGGCAGTGAGCGTTTCGGCACAAAATGAAAACGTTTCGGCACAATACTGAGCTGAGCTGTCCGGTACGCTGTTCCTCAGGACTAACCTGAGGAGCAAGGTATGATAATGAAATACATCAGTGCAGTTGTGTTAAGCGCCAGCATGAGTTTTAGCGCCCAGTCTGCAGAGCCGTTTACCCTGACCAGTCAGGATATTGGCGCCGGTAATACCCTGAATGAGAATCAGTTGTATCAGGGTTTTGGCTGCGCCGGGAAAAATCAGTCTCCGCAATTGTCGTGGTCGGGGGTGCCAGAAGGAACCCGGAGTTTTGCGCTGGTGGCTTTTGACCCGGATGCGCCGACCGGGAGCGGCTGGTGGCACTGGACGGTAGTCAATATTCCGCGACAAGTGTCCCGACTGGAGAGCGGCGCCGGAGACCGGAGCGGAAACCAGTTGCCTGCCGGCGCAGTCCAGGGGCGCAATGACTTTGGCTATGCCGGTTACGGCGGCGCATGTCCCCCGGCCGGCGATAAGCCGCATCGCTACCGTTTCACACTTTGGGCGCTGAATGTCGACAGGTTACCGATTGATGGTGATGCATCCGGTGCGCTGGTAGGATTTATGCTGCACAATCATGCCATTGCCCGCGCGGATCTGACAGCAGTCTATCGCCGCTAAACGAATACAGGAGCCCCGAGTGTCGGACGTTCGCTACCAGTTTAATGATCTATCGGCCGCGCAAGTTGTTTCTACCCGCAAACACAAGCTACATCGTGTCCGGCTGTTTGCGCCGGCTGTCTGCCGGGTAGAGCAGGGCAGTAAAATCATTGTTCAGGGGGCGCGTCAAATGAGCGCCACTACCGCTGAGCTGATCGTGCTGCCGGCGGATATTGATATGGAGGTTATTAATCAACCTGCTGGCGGGCGATTTTGTTCCCGGATGCTCAGTTTGTCCGCCGATATACTGGCTTTATTCCGGGAACGCTATGTGCTTTCTCCAGTCACTGCAAAAATGACCTCCTGGTGTGTACCTGCCGATCGCGACCTGCTGCTGATGTGGCATAACGCTTTGCGGTCGGTAGAAACGGACTCCTCGCCGGAAATGCGTGTCCATCAGGTTCATGGATTACTGCTGGCGCTATATCAGGCGGGATATGGCTGGCCGCTGCTCAGGGAGCGCCACGCTTCGCTGACGGATAATGTACGGCAAGTAGTGATGCTGGCGCCGGCGGAAAACTGGAGTGTTAAAAAGGTCGCCGGGCAATTGCATATGGGGGAATCCACCTTGCGCCGCCGTCTGCAGCAGGAGTCCTCTTCATTTCGGACTCTGGTTGAAGAAGTTCGAATGGCTTATGCGCTTACCCGGCTGCAAACCACGGCGTTGCCGATTGGTGAGATCGCTCATCAATGCGGCTATCTTTCACCATCACGTTTTACAGCCCGTTTTCAGCAACACTATGGTTTGCTTCCGCGACATGTACGCTGAAGCGTGGGGTGATTGTTTGTTATGCTGAGTTAATTAGTCATGTACGCCAGCGATGTGGAGGGGAAAATTATGTCTGTGTGCATAATGGCCTGGGTGTATGGCCGGGTTCAGGGCGTAGGGTTCCGCTACAGCACCCAGTGGGAAGCCCGGCGCCTGGGGGTTAGCGGCTATGCCCGCAATCTGGATGATGGCAGCGTAGAAGTACTGGCCTGCGGCGAACAGGCGGAGGTTGAGCAACTGCTTGCCTGGCTTAAGGCCGGGGGGCCGCGAGGCGCCCGGGTGGATAAAGTGGTCACTGAACCTCATCACCCGGGGCAGGAGTGGACCAGGTTCAGTATTCGCTACTGATTAAATACATTTAACCGGTTTGGGCAACCCGGCGATTTTGGTTGCCTGCTTTGCCGGGCCTTTCGGAAACAGGCGATACAGATAGCGGCTGTTGCCTTTATCCTCACCAAATTTACTGGCCATCGCCTTTACCAGCATGCGGATTGCCGGTGAGGTGTTAAATTCCAGATAGAAGTCGCGCACAAAGCGCACCACTTCCCAGTGTTCGGCAGAAAGCGTGATATTTTCCTGCGCGGCGATAACTTCAGCCATAGGTTCAGTCCACTGCTGACTGTTCTTCAGGTAGCCTTCGCTATCGGTTTCGATTTCGCGGCCTTCAAAAATAAACATATGCATCCGGTTTTACTTTCAAACTGGGCGCAGTGTAGCAAAATTTGCCTGCTAACCACAAAGCCCGGTAAACAGCGCTATCTGCGGTTTTGTCCACAAAAAAAGCCCCGCGAAGCGGGGCCTGGATTGATATCAGCGGGCAGAGGGGTGATTAATCGCGGCTGGAAAAGCCCAGGATACTCAGCAGGCTGATGAAAATGTTATACAGCGACACATACAGGCTAACGGTTGCCCGGATATAGTTGGTTTCGCCGCCGTGGATGATATTGCTGGTCTCATACAAAATGGCGCCGGTTGAGATCAGAATAAACACGGCGCTGATTGCCAGATGCAGAGCCGGCAATTGCAGGAAGATGTTCGCTACCATACCGATCAGCACTACCACGATGCCGGCCATCAGCATCCCGCCGAGGAAGGACATGTCTTTACGGGTGGTCAGGACATAAGCGGAGCAGCAGAAGAACACCAGTGCGGTGCCGCCCAGCGCCAGCGCAATAACATCCCCCATTCCGGCGGACAGATAAGCGTTCAGGATTGGTCCAAGGATATAGCCCAGAAAGCCGGTGAACGCGAAGGCAGCCAGAATACCGGTTGGTTTATTCGCCAGGCGGTAGGTCAGGAACATCAGACCATACATACCGACCAGCGTCAGGATCAGGCCCGGCGAAGGGAGTGCAAGCACGGTGCTGGCGGTGGCGGTGATCGCCGAAAACGCCAGCGTCAGGCTCAGCAGAAAATAGGTGTTACGCAAAACCTTATGAGTACTGAGTAGCGATGTACGGTCGCGGGACGAGGTAATAATGCGATCCATGAATAACTCTCTCTAATTACAGGTGTTGTCAGTGTGTGAGAATAGGGTCGCAGACGGCAAGATTAAAGGGTTTTTACCCATCTTTACGCTGTTGAATAGTGCATTTGCGCTAAGGTCTGGCGGGACTTTTCCCCAGGCAACTCAGGACAAATCGTCGCAAAGCGTTGTTTGCTGGATAACCGGCTACAGGCCTGGCAGTAGGGTAATCGGCAGGAGAGTCATAGTGGGGCCGGTAAAGGCGCTGTTTAACTGAGCAATTTGTTTGCAATTCATGCAAATAACATCATTTTGTTTGTTTTTTGGTCGGTCGAGTTAAATCGGGCTTTACATGGTCGAACGGGATGTTTATAGTTCGCGTCATTCTGGAAGTGTGGCCGAGCGGTTGAAGGCACCGGTCTTGAAAACCGGCGACTCGAAAGGGTCCCAGAGTTCGAATCTCTGCGCTTCCGCCATATAAAACAAGGGGTTGACGAAAGTCAGCCCCTTTGCTTTTTGGGCCGAAGAATAAAAAAAGAATATTTTCGAAGAGTATCCACTGTTCCCGTTTGCATAGTTATTCACTTTCTTCAGTGACGGTACCTCGATCGTTGTCGGGATATTTACCTCTCTAATGTATATCTGTCATTTTTCAACGATATTATCTTGCACTGGTCACAGTATTCTTTCTCTTTATTGTCCTGTCTGGGGAAACTCCTGTTCGGATTTTTCCCTTTTCTACCTACAAAAATACGAGAGCAACTACAGGTGTTGATACTGAAATAAATCTCATCTTATTTACTAACAAAAACGGTTCCTGATTGTTTTTGCAATTACCAGTCAGGTGAAAAAAATCCTAAAAATGTGCAGGCATCATTTTCTTGTAAGATAATCAAGGGAAATGATTCGTTTTTACCAGTAAATGGAGGGAAATGCTGAGAATACAGGTAAACCATCCTAAGAATATCATCTGGCTTATGATATTGATTGTAATTACCTTCCTTCCGTATGAAAAGAATTCCCCAGCCATATGAAAAATTATCATTATTAATGATGACATTATGCTTTTTGTGATAGGTGTCAAAAGGCGAGTCTATTACTGATGCAGAGTTATATGTAAGATGTTTCTGAAGATTAAAAAGTCACTAAAAAGATTCATTTGTTAAGGAATGATAAATAATGAATAGAAGTTATAACATTGTCTGGAGTGCCGCGCGTAATATGTTTATCGTGGCCTCGGAATTTGCCCGGAACGGTGGGGGCATGCGCAGCAAAATCCGAATTACCTCTCTGATTTCCTCGTTCCTTTGCATTGCTGGTGGTGTGCAGGCAGAAGATCGCATTTTCTCAGTCTCTCAGCCTGGTCATTATGATATCAGTGGTATCTATACTTCTAACAACCTGGATCTTAATGGCGAGGGTACTCCTGCTGTCTCTGCCTGGGGATGGGGAGGCGGTGAGATTATCATTAATGACAGCGCTCAGGTGACAATTATTACCTCTGGTGTGGGTTCTAAAGGAATTTTTATGCATGGTGCTGATACGGCCCTTACGCTAGATAGCAAAGGATGGTCCGTGCTAACAACAGGTAAAAATTCGGACGCCGTAGTTGCTGATTCAGGAAGCGCTATTTCCATGTCAGGAGGCAGTGTTACCACCAAAGATGAATTCTCTGTAGGAATATACTCATCTCATGCAAATAGTGTGATAACTCTTGATGATGTTACTGTTGCTACTGCTGGAGTTTGGGCTACTGGCCTGAAAGCAGCTTACGGCGGAACTATGAACATGGTTAACGGTAATGTTTCGACGGAAAGTGTATCTGCCAACGGTGCACTTGTATCCGGAACCGGGAGCAGTATTAATTTAAAGGATGTTGCTATCTCTACCACAGGACGTTTGAGTACTGGACTGGCAGCAGACGATAATGCACTGCTTACGATAACTGCCGGCAGCGTGGTTACTTCTGGTGAGAGTTCTTTAGGCGTAACGTCATATAACAACAGTGTGGTTATCCTGGAGGGGACTACGGTATCAACCTCAGGTGCGAGTGCTGACGGTTTGCGTACATATCTTGGCGGTATTATTAATGCTACCGATGGTAGTATCACAACAACTGGTAACCTGGCCTATGGCATTTATTCCGGTGACATCGATAGTGCAATCACCCTGAATAATATGGCTATCTCTACTATTGGTAAGGATGCTCACGGTTTATTTTCGCATGGTAGCATCACCATGAACAACGGTAGTATTGAAACTACCGGGCGCTATGCTGATGGTGTCAGAAACGATAGCGCTTCACTGTTAACGCTGAGTCAGGTTGATATAACGACCAGGGGTCATGATGCCCTCGGGCTAAACACTTATGGCGGAGATGTCTCTATAACTGGTGGGTCATTAAATACAGCGGGTAACTATGCTGATGGTGTCAGAAACAATAGCACCTCACTGGTGGAATTGAGTCAGGTCGATATAACGACCAGAGGTAATAGTTCTCCGGGATTGTATACCTATCGGGGTGATATCTCCATGGCTGGCGGAACCTTAAAAACAATTGGCGACTATGCCTATGGCGCCCGGACCTATGGTGCCAGGATTCTGATAGATAATGTTGATGTGTCTACTTCAGGCGATAACGCTTATGGAGTATCTGCCGTTATAGGTGGTAGTATCGGTATGGCTGGTGGTAGCGTACAAACTACTGGCGCTGATGCTCACGGTATTGATGTTTATTCTGCAGATATTCAATTAAACAACGTTGTAGTGGCTACTCAAGGTGAAGGTAGTAATGGTCTACACATCGAGGGGGGAGGAAGCATAACTGGCAACAACCTGACTGTCACCAGTGATAAATCATGGGGAGTTGCGCTGGATACCAGTTGGGGGGAGGCGGCAGTTTCACTAACGAACAGCCAGGTAACTGGTAATAGCATGGCATATTATCTGGGCCCGCAAAGTGATTATAATCCCGATAATGTCAGTACGTTACTCGTCAATGGCGGCAGTGTTACTACTTCTGCAGCGGATGGCAGCGCATTTTATGTAGCTTCTGGCGCTGCTAACATCACCGTCGATGGGTTGAAAACTATCAACTCGGCTAATCTTTTGAACGTTAATGAGAGAATCAGCGATAGTGTCATCTTTCGTGCCAGAAATCACAGCAACCTGAATGGCGCGATTCATGCCGCAAGCGATAACGTGATACTGGATCTGGATGAAACCAGTCGTTGGACGGTTAGCGGAAGTTCTGAAATCGGGAATATTACCAGCGCTGGCGTGATTAATCTTGATACTGCCGCAGGTTCACTCTCTGTTGGGCAATTGATGCTCGCAGACAGTAGCGTACTTAATATTAATCTGGATCCGACGGTCAGTGATCCAGTAGTCACCGCCGGTAGTGCCAGTGTTGCTGGTACGCTGAATATTACCGGTATTGGCAATATTAAAACTCCATTAATGACAGCTCCATATACTTTTACTTTGCTCAATACAGATAGTGCGATTCACGGCGATTTCAGTCATTTCACTATCGCGGGAATGGGCGCGAAAAAGACTGATTTTCTGACTGTCGATGGGCGAATTAATCCTGGCGATAATACCCGCTATGAACTGGCTACCTCGCTTTCCTGGTATGCGGATAGAGATAATGCCGCGACCAGAGCGCACGGTACCTTTACGTTGAGCGAAGCGAACGGTAGTTTTACAGTAAATAGTCGCCTTGAGGATGTTGCGGATACGCTTGTTCCTACTAACACTAGTGATTGGGATGGGAAATCGCTCACTAAGTTGGGTAGTGGAACGTTGGTTCTCTCTGCGGCCAATACATACAGCGGTACTACCGATATCAAAGAAGGTACCTTATGGCTGTCAGATAGTGGTGTCATTGGTATTACTGGCAGCATGCAAAATATTAACATTATTTCAGGTGCTACCTTCGGTGGCAGTGGCGTTACCAATGGTAATGTCTTTAATAATGGTAATATTGCAATGAGTCGGGAGGGGGAAACAGCCCATACTCTGACGATTAACGGTAACTATACCGGTAATAGCGGCAACCTTTATTTTAATACCCAATTGGGTGATGACAACTCACTAACAGATAAGCTAAAGATCTCCGGAGACACTGCGGGGAGTTCTACCGTTTATATCGCTAATGCTGGTGGTCAGGGCGCGCTGACAAACAGAGGTATTGGGATCATTGAAGTCGGAGGTGAGTCAAACGGGATTTTCGCCCAGGGAAATCAGGTGCAAATTGGGTTATATGAATACCGTTTATATAAAGATGGCGGCGACTGGTATTTGCGTTCACAGGCAACAACGCCAGTTGACCCGGGTGACGGAGATGGGGGGGATGTGACGCCGGTAGACCCGACAGATCCAGGTGACGGAAACGGTGGAGATATTACACCAGCAGTCCCTCAATATCGGGCAGACATTGGAGCATATCTTGGCAATCAGTGGATGGCGCGTAGTTTGCAGATGCAGACACTTTATGATCGTGAAAGCAGCCAGTACTTCAGTGAAGATGGCAGCATGTGGATGCGTTTTAAAGCCGGTAAAGCGGAATCAAAAGCAGCGAACAGCAATGTTGATATCAGTAGTAACTATTCCTCTTTGCAGATTGGCGGCGATGTTATTAGCTGGGGTAATGGTGAGCAAAGTCTGGCTCTTGGCTTGATGGCTGGATATATTAATGCCCGTACTAACAGTACCGGCAATCGTGGCGCAGACGGCAGTCTCTTCTCAGCAAAGGGTAATGTAGAAGGTTACAATCTCGGCGTTTATGCAACCTGGTTTGCGGATACCAAAAACCATCGTGGTTTGTACATCGACAGTTGGTATCAATATGGTATTTTCGATAACACCGTTAAAAATGGTGATGCTGGGTCGAGAAGTTATGACTCCACTGCCAGTGCGCTTTCCCTTGAGGCAGGATACCGTTACGATTTTGTTCTGAAAAACGGTAACAGCATCGGTTTGACGCCGCAGGCGCAGGTCACATGGCAAAGATACGATGCGGATCGTGTTATAGATCAAAACGCAACCCGCATTGATGGGCAGGATAGCGATAACTGGACAACGCGACTGGGGTTGAGATTGGATGGGCGTTTGCATAAAGAGCCTGCATCGATTATTCAGCCATTTGCGGAAGTCAATTGGTTGCATACCAGCGATGACGCATCTGTGGCATTTAATAATACCAGTGTTCAGATGGCATTACCCGCTGACAGGGCAGAGTTGAAAACGGGTATCAGGGTCAACATGGATAATCGCTGGAGTATTACTGGGCAGGTGAGTGGTCAGATAGGCAGTGATAATTACAGTGACCTTAACGGTAGCCTCAACGTGCGTTATAGTTGGTAGTTCATATATCACAATGACTCTCCCCGCAGGGAGAGTCATTGTGGTCTTTCTTTCTCTTTGCTTCTGCAAAGAGATAAAAGCCCTCAGCCACAATAGTTATCTCATTAATTTATATAACAAAAAAATCATTAGCATTTACCGACCCATACGCCGACCCATAATTTTATGATAGCCTGCAGCGCATCCCTCTAACCGCAGGATCTCTCGTCGTTATGTCTATTCAGAAAATCGCTCAACTGGCCGGTGTGTCGGTAGCGACGGTATCACGGGTACTGAACAATAGCGGCACGGTAAAACCGCAAAACCGCGAGCGGGTGCTGCGAGCGATAGCAGAGAGCAATTACCAGCCTAACCTGCTGGCGCGCCAGTTGCGTACGGCGCGCAGTTTGATGATTCTGGTTATGGTGTCGAATATTGCTAACCCCTTCTGCGCCGAAGTGGTGAAGGGAATTGAAGAAGAGGCGGAAAATAACGGCTATCGTATTCTGCTGTGCAATTCCGCAGCGGATCTGGCGCGATCCCGGTCCGGCCTGAAACTGCTGTCGGGAAAGATTGTCGATGGCGTCATCACCATGGACGCGCTGGCGCGGTTGCCGGAGCTGACCACCCTTATTGGCGGCGCGCCCTGGGTACAGTGCGCTGAATATGCCGACAGCGGTGAAGTATCCTGCGTCGGTATTAATGATATGGATGCCGCACAGCATGTTATCTCATGGCTACTCGGCCTGGGGCGGCGGCGTATTGCTCTAATCAACCACGATCTCAGTTATCGCTATGCGCGGCTGCGTGAACAGGGGTATAAAACGGTGTTGCAGACGCATGGCAATCACTGGTGCGTCGTCGAATACGCCAGCGCCTTAACGTCGGCGGCCGGACGAGTGGCTATGGAGAGATTGCTGCGACAACATCCGCTGCCGGACGCGGTCTTTGCGGTGTCGGATACGCTGGCGGCAGGCGCGATGCGCGCCATTGAACTGGCCGGGTTGGCGATTCCGCAGGATATTGCTGTGGTGGGGTTCGATGGCACCGAGCTGAGCGAAATGGTCTCTCCACAACTGACGACCGTTGAACAACCGTCCCGGGAAATTGGCCGTCAGGCCGTTGTACAGTTGCTGAACAAAATTCACAACCCGGATGCCCGCGCCCAGCGTATCATGCTGGACTGGCGTCTGGTGAAGCGCGCCAGTACCTGAGCCTGGTGTTTTCGCCCGTCGAAAAGCGCAGCAGGCCTGGCCGGTATCCTGAAATATTCTGATAAACGAATCCACTGTCCTGCGGACAGTTTTCCATTAATAGGCGCCTGAATGGGTGCTATCATTTAGCCGACCTCTGTCCGGTTTGCCGCGCCGTGAAGCAGGGCAAAACAGAGCAATAATTATTCCTGCCCACTTCCCGGACGCATTATTTGAAAGGAAGGCTGATGAGTAACCAGGCAATAAATAACGAAGCGCCTTTTGGCACATTACTGGGCTATGCGCCGGGTGGTGTGGCGATTTACTCCTCCAACTACGGGTCTCTCGACCCCGATAATTATCCGGATGACGCTTCATTTCGCAGCTATATTGGCAATGAATACATGGGTCATAAGTGGCAGTGTGTGGAGTTTGCCCGCCGTTTCTTGTTTCTCAATTATGGCGTCGTTTTTACCGATGTCGGGATGGCGTATGAAATTTTTTCTCTGCGCTTTCTGCGCGAAGTGGTCAATGACAATATCCTGCCTTTACAGGCGTTTGCCAACGGCTCGCGGCGTCCGCCAGTGGCCGGAGCCCTGCTAATCTGGCAGAAGGGCGGCGAATTCAAAGGGACCGGTCATGTGGCGGTGATTACCCAACTGCTGGGGGATAGAGTACGCATCGCCGAACAGAATGTGATTCATGCCCCACTGCCGCCGGGCCAGCAGTGGACCCGTGAGCTGGCGCTGGAGATTAAAGATGGTCACTATACGCTTCGCGACACGTTTGACGATACCACGATTCTTGGGTGGATGATCCAGAGCGCGGATACGCAGTACAGCCTCCCGCAGCCGGAGATCGTCGGCCAGGCGTTGGCTATTCATGGCGCGCGACTGGAAGAAAAAGGGCAGTTCTCCGGCAAGTGGCTGAATGAACAGGATGCCCTGGAACGTTCCTATGTGGCGGCGAATAAAGGCCATGTTATTAATCAGGATCCGTACCAGTATTTCACAATAACGGAAAGCGCTGAGCAGGAGCTGATCAAAGCGACTAATGAGCTGCATTTGATGTACCTGCATGCTACCGATAAGGTCATGAAGGATGACAATTTATTAACCCTGTTTGATATTCCAAAAATCCTCTGGCCGCGACTGAGGCTCTCCTGGCAGCGGCGGCGCCATCATATGATCACCGGGCGTATGGATTTCTGCATGGATGAACGTGGCCTGAAGGTCTACGAGTACAACGCCGATTCCGCCTCCTGCCATACGGAAGCCGGGTTGATTCTTGAGGAGTGGACCCGCCAGGGCTATCGCGGAACAGGGCACAATCCGGCCGAGGATCTGCTCAATGAGCTGGCCGGGGCCTGGAAACATAGTCGTGCTCGTCCGTTTGTCCACATTATGCAGGACAACGATATTGAGGAAAATTATCATTCCCGGTTTATGCAGCGCGCGCTGGCCGAGGCGGGGTTCGAAAGTAAAATTCTTTATGGGCTTGCTGAGTTGCGCTGGGATGCC
This sequence comes from Entomohabitans teleogrylli, assembly GCF_001484765.1. GTDB lineage: Bacteria > Pseudomonadota > Gammaproteobacteria > Enterobacterales > Enterobacteriaceae > Entomohabitans > Entomohabitans teleogrylli. The sequence goes on from NZ_LLXO01000015.1 coordinate 149,262, forward strand.
ACCGGGCAACTGATTGACGGAGATGGGCGGCTGGTCAACTGTGTCTGGAAAACCTGGGCATGGGAGACGGCGATTGAGCAGATTCGTGAGGTCAGCGAAGCGGAATATGCCGCAGTGCCGATTCGCACCGGGCATCCGGAAAACGAAGTGCGCCTGATCGATGTTCTGTTACGTCCGGAAGTGCTGGTGTTTGAACCGCTGTGGACCGTGATCCCCGGTAATAAGGCGATTCTGCCGATTCTCTGGTCGCTGTTTCCCCATCATCGTTATCTGCTGGATACTGACTTTGAGGTCAACGACGAGTTAATTAAAACCGGTTATGCGGTGAAGCCGATTGCCGGGCGCTGCGGGAGCAATATTGATTTGATCAGCCATCACGAAGAGTTGCTGGATAAAACCAGCGGCAAATTCGCCGATCAAAAAAATATCTACCAACAACTGTGGTGCCTGCCCAGGGTGGCCGGTAAGTATATTCAGGTATGTACTTTTACCGTCGGCGGGAATTATGGCGGCGCCTGTCTACGGGGAGATGACTCGCTGGTGATTAAAAAAGAGAGTGATATCGAGCCGATGATTGTTCTGCGGGATAAGGATATTCTCTGATCTACCGCCGGCAGTCGGGGTTTCTGGCTGCTGGCGTTGTTGTACTGTGGAGAGTTTTCGTTCGATGACTGCTGTGGTTCGACCCGGTGAGTGGCTATATGTTTGCCTTGAGGACGCGGCGTTTTCAGCCGGCGTGGCAGGGCTATCTGCCGATTAGTGAGGATAATGCCTGATCACGGCGTCATTACCGCAGGCGGAGCAGAATATGAAAGATCAGGCCCTGCTGTTACGCAGGGCCTGAATGTTTAGCCGCGAATAAACGCCAGCAGATCGCTGTTGATCTGGTCTTTATGGGTGCTGCAGATACCGTGCGAGCCGCCTTTATAAACCTTGCTGCTGACATTCGGCAGCAGTTTGATCGCCGCTTCGCTGGAGGATACCGGCGGAACAATCTGGTCGTCGTCGCCGTAGATAACCAGCGTCGGGATGGTCATTTTCTTCAGGTCTTCGCGCTGATCTGTTTCCGAGAAAGCTTTAACGCAATCATAGAGCGCTTTTACAGAGCCCTGCATTCCCTGCAGCCAGAAACTGGCTTTCAGCCCTTCAGAAACCTGGGCTTCCGGACGGTTAAAACCGTAAAAGGCATCCGATAAGGTTTTGAAAAATTCTGAACGATCATTTTTGACCCCAAAGCGGATGCTGTCGAAGATTTCGCGCGGCAGGCCATGAGGATTAAAATCGGTTTCGATCATCAGCGGAGGAACCGCGCCAATCAGTACCGCTTTCGCCACCCGGGAGGTGCCATGACGGCCAATATAGCGAGCGACTTCGCCACCGCCGGTAGAATGGCCGACATGTACCGCATCTTTCAGATCCAGATACGCGGTTAATTCTGCCAGGTCATCTGCGTACTGGTCCATATTGTGGCCGTTCCACGGCTGGGAGGAGCGGCCATGGCCGCGGCGGTCATGGGCGATAACCCGATAGCCTTTGTCTGCCAGATACAGCATCTGATCTTCGAACGCATCAGAAGAAAGAGGCCAGCCGTGGCTGAAAACAACAGGCTGGCCTTCACCCCAGTCCTTATAAAACAGTTGAGTGCCATCCTGGAGTTGCAGGAAATTTGAATTATTCACGATGTGTCTCCTTGCGGAATGTCAATAGCCCGTAGTCTATTTATTGGGCTATCACATTGTTTTATTTGAACTGTTTTTTACCGGAAAGCTGTTTCTCCGGCTGAAACCAGTAAAGCATCCGGATATGAATATTGGTATATATATTTGATTATTGTGGATATTATGGTTTTATATTCTATTGATTAGGTATTTTCCGGACATTAATAATGGAAGTTAACTTTTAATATCATTCATTATTTTTTTATCTGTTCTCTGCGGGCGGATGAGCAGCGTGTCAGCGTAAGTTACGGGGAGGGACTAAACGACCGGGATGAATAAGCAGCCAGCTTTGTCACTGCGGCAGCATAAAAAAGCCCGCACAAGGTTGGCGGGCAAAATGAATACACATCAATCTGGATGGAAAACCACTTGGTTATCAAACCATATTTAGCACAGCAGATGAATCGCCAGACAAGAAAATCAGAATTTCTGTGGATTTATCGCGCCGGGTGCGGGTAAGCGGCGGGAAAATATTTCACGTTAAGAAGGGCGCCGGTAGCGGCGCCCGCACGATTAAAAGCGCGACAGCGCGCGGAGGCTTGCCTGTAACTGCTCATGCAACTGTGGTCGATGACGAAAAGCGTTTGCTGCCATCCGGAGGTTGCGCCTGGCTTTTTCCGGTGAGTGGGTAAATTCGCTCAGCCGCTTCAGTGTGACCAGCGCTCTCTGTTTGTGAATACCTGGCATATCAGGTTCATCGCTGACCTGGCGCAGTGCAATGATCGTCTGACCAAGGGTGAGTACCGCCAGACTCAGGGTCAGGGCGGAATCCGTGGTGTCACCGATTAACTGGGTCTGGCGAATCAGGCGCATAACCCGGTGATTAAGTCTGGCGCGCCACACTCGTTGCTTTGCCGCCGCCTGCTCATCGAGCGCCATATCCTGTAATTCACTGAGCATTTGTTGTTGCAGGCGCAGTTTGCGGCGGCGCGAATCAACCGGAAAGATGGTTTTAAACGCCAGAAAGGCCACCAGTGGACCGGTTACCACCGCCAGCGCGTTAATTGCCGACTGCCCGTAGTGGATTGTCAGCGGCCAGACCGGCTGACAAAGCAGCAGGAAGATCATGTTGTAATCCATGGCGCCGATCATGGTACGTCGGTTCGCGAAGGGGATCACCCCCAGCACAATAAACGGCATCATCATCAACACCTGGCAAAATGCATTACCCGCCAGCGGCCAGACAAACCAGTTACAGACCAGCGACGCCACGGCGCCTACACACTGCCAGAGAAAGATATTCGCCATGACAAAAGCCGGGTTTTCAAAGGTTGAAAACAGACTAATCATCACCGATGTGCCCAGCATGATATATGGCCAGATTGTCCAGCCGGTGGCCACCCAGGCCAGTCCTGGAAGCAGCAGAATAATAAAGGTGCGGATAAACGCCTGGCGGGCGCTGACCCAGTCGCGGTGCATTAACAGATGGTTACGCGACAGCGGCGGCGTCAGCGCTTTACCGTAAGCAGCGAATTTCTGCTTTGCTTTCAGGGTATCCGCCAGCGCTTTCAGGACGCTGGCCAGTTCCGGCAGGGCGCTGGCCAGAATTGCCGCCTGGTGGAGCCGGGTGATGATTTCCCGGGCCGGTGCGCCGCTGTCGTAATGGTGCGCAGTACTTTCCAGCAGCGCGGCGATGTCCTGGCGGCGCAACGGGTGCTGGTGATGTTCTGCCCAAAGCAGAGCGCTGACCTCCGCGGCAAGCAGGGCGCGTAGCGTACGGGTCGCCTGGTGAGTACGCAGGGAGCCCGCCTGGCTCTGTAGCCCCTCTTCAATCGCGGCGATTTCCAGCAGCAGTCGATGGGCGCTGGTTTCTGGCGGATGTTGCGCCACCGTGGCGGCAAGCAGACGCAGTACCTGGCTGTAGCTGGCGCGGACCCGGTCGGTCAGAATGTCATCGTCATCGCGGGTGAAAAGCAGGCCGACCAGCAGCGCGACCCCTACACCCACCAGCGCGGTCAGCGTTCTGTCGGCTCCTAATTGCAGTATATCGCTGGACTGGGCGCGGCTGAGCAGGACCACCATGGAGGCGGTGTAGCCCGCCAGCAGAGTGCCGTAGGCAATCAATCCATGCAACAAATTACCCACCCAGGTGGTCAGCCCAACCCAGAAGGCGATCCCGATAACCATCAGCAGAGGATGATCGCCGGCGCCGACGACCAGCAACAGGCCAAACAGGGAGCCAATCAGCGTGCCGATGGTGCGAAAAAAACTTTTTTCGATCAACATGCCGCGCACCGGCTGGGACGCCGCCCAGACGGTCATTGCCGCCCACTGAGGATGTTCGAGTCGGAAAAGCCAGGCGATAAGCAGCGCCAGGCAAGAAGCCAGCGCGGTACGCAGGCCAAAGCCCAGCCGGGGGAGATCAAATCCTGTATAGACCAGCCAGTCTTTCATGGCGCCGGGAGAGAACAGCATCACACGCATCATCCCTGATTATTGAGTGAGAGTGGAGAGTCATACGGCAACGGGCGTGAGTTTTCATGGCATAAATTGCTATTTGCCGTTTCGGTAATGGAAAACGGATGTCGCATAAGAAAAAGTCCTGTTTTGCGAGCCACATTACTCTGCCAGTATGAAACTTTCTGCCACACTGCTAAATGATTTTGTTGGACATCACATAAATAATAAGGGGAATCAGCAATGAAAAAAACATCACTGGCGCTGGCGCTTTCTGTTTCGCTTATTGCGCCAGCGCTCGCCCAGGCGGAAACCTCTGCGGAAGGCTATACCCTACAGCAAGTTCTACTGATGAGTCGCCATAACCTGCGGGCGCCGCTGGCGAATAATGGTAGTGTGCTGGAACAATCCACGGCCAAAGCATGGCCGCAATGGGATGTACCGGGCGGCCAGTTGACCACCCGCGGCGGGGTTCTGGAAGTGTACATGGGACACTACATGCGCGAATGGCTGGCTCAGCAGGGGCTGGTGACCAGCGGCGAATGCCCGCCGGCAGAGACGGTGTATGCATATGCCAATAGCCTGCAGCGTACCGTCGCGACAGCACAGTTTTTCGTGACTGGCGCCTTTCCGGGTTGTGATGTCCCGGTTCATCATCAGGAAAAGATGGGGACCATGGACCCAACCTTTAACCCGGTGATTACCAATAGCGCTCCGGCCTTTGGCGAGCAGGCGCTACAAGCGATGGAGGCTCAACGCCAGCATTATGCGCTGATCGACAGCTATAAGTTGCTCGAAGAGATGGTCGGTTTTCAGGATTCCCCGTCCTGCAAAGAGAAAAACGTCTGCGATCTGGCGCAGGGCAAAGATACTTTTAGCGCGCAGCCCGGCAAGGAGCCTGGCGTCTCCGGGCCGCTGAAAGTGGGTAACTCGCTGGTGGACGCGTTCACCCTGCAATACTACGAAGGCTTCCCGCTCGATCAGGTCGCCTGGGGACAGATCAAGACTGACAGCCAGTGGCGGGTATTATCACAGTTGAAAAATGGCTATCAGGATACGCTGTTTACCTCCCCGCAAGTGGCGCGCAACGTGGCCGCGCCGCTGGTGAAATACATCAACAATGCGCTGGTGACCGGAGCGGGTAAAGGGCCGAAGGTGACGTTGCTGGTGGGGCATGACTCCAACATCGCTTCACTGCTGACCGCTCTGGATTTTGATGATTATCAGTTGCCCGGCCAGTATGAAAGAACGCCGATCGGCGGCAAGATTGTTTTTGAGCGCTGGCACGATACGAAAGGCAACCGCGATCTGTTCAAAGTGGAGTATGTCTACCAGAGCAGCGAACAACTGCGTAATGTCGAAACGCTGACGCTGGAGAATCCGCCGCAGCGAGTCACGTTGAGTTTGAAAGGCTGCCCGGTGGATAGCCAGGGCTTCTGCCCGGCGGACAAATTTGCCGAGGTGTTCAGTCAGGCGCTGGGGCAGTAACGGTCAGTTATTCAGAATCATAAAAATGCCCCCGATGGATCGGGGGCAGCATAGAGTGGGAGAACATTCAGACGTTTTTACGTTCGATGGTTTGCTCGCCCCAGAAGAGCGAATCTTTATCGGTTTTATTAAAGGCGCGGACGAGGACCTCATCGCTGCCTTCTTCCCAGATTTGCTCGGCCCGTTTTTCATCGTACTTCGCAACCTCGAAGATCGCCTCGGCGATTTCCAGCGAGGTATTGCGTAAACTTGCCCATTCTGCGACGTGATGCGCTTTTGACTCTTGACTTGGCATGCTCTCCTCCTGTGAAGATACTTAGCCTTTTAATTTTACAGCCAGACCGGCAACATACTCTCCCTGGTAACGGGCGATCGACAGCTCTTCCTGGCTTGGCTGGCGTGAACCGTCTCCGCCGGCAATAGTGGTGGCGCCGTAAGGCGTGCCGCCGCGTACCTGTGAAATATCAAACAATTCCTGAGCGGCATAGCCGATGGGCACGATCACCATCCCATGATGTGCGAGTGTAGTCCATGTGGAGGTGATCGTCTGTTCCTGACCGCCGCCGGTACCGGTGGAGCTGAATACGCTGGCGAGTTTGCCGTACAGCGCGCCGGAGGCCCACAGGCCGCCTGTCTGATCGAGGAAGGTCCGCATCTGGCCGGACATATTGCCGAAACGAGTGGGGGTGCCAAAAATAATGGCATCATAGTCGGCCAGTTCCTGGGGGGTGGCGAGCGGGGCATTCTGCGCTTTGCCGCCGGCTTTTTCGAAGGCCTGCGGGTTCATGGTTTCGGGGACGCGTTTAACGGTGACTTCCGCGCCGTTGACTTTTTTAGCCCCTTCCGCTACCGCGTGGGCCATGGTTTCGATATGTCCATACATGGAATAGTAGAGCACTAAAACTTTTGCCATCTCGCTTCACTCCTCATTGGAATAACAAGGTAGCGGTTTTCGCTACGTCTGTGCACACAAAGTCATTCAGGGCCGATCGCGGACCGGGGAACCTCCGTCGGTGCAGCCAGGGCGCGGCCCGCGGCAATCCCTCGGGGATGAACGGGGTTATGAATCGCCCGCCAGCAAGCTGCCAGAAGGATTACGTGTAAATAAAGATATGCCACCCACATCAGAGTGCCAACCTGAGTTGCATTTCATTGATTTATCGCAACTGCTCTGTAGCATCAGGTCACATTTTTTTGAGCTTTGATTTTCTCAATTAATAAGAAAAACTTATGCTTTTCTGGTGGCCAGACGGCGCTGTTTTGCCGGGGTTATATTACAGAATATTACTAAATGTCCAATATTGATGGCGTATGAACTATGCTTTTATCTACGCGACAGGCAGATGTAGTGGAACGGTCTGTCGCCAGGTAAAAGTTAGCCCTTTTATCGAATGCAGTATGATGTCTAATCATTCACTTATCCGGAGGTCAACAATGGCAAACCATCGTGGTGGTTCAGGTAATTTTGCTGAGGACCGTGAAAGAGCATCAGAAGCAGGTCGTAAAGGTGGAAAGGCCAGTGGCGGAAACTTCAAAAACGATCCGCAACGCGCCTCGGAAGCCGGGCAAAAAGGGGGAAAAAGCAGCCACGGCGGCGGACATAAGTAGTTCATATTGTCGCCAGTCATGATATCTGCGTAACCGGATGCCGCAGCTATCTTTCCCCGGCCGCCGGATTTTCCGGCGGCTTTATTTTACCCCTTATCTTGCCGTAGCCGGCACGCTTAAGCACACTACAGGCCGATCATTTCTTCGTTCAGGTGCCGGCAATGACTCCCGCTCGTTCAGGATTTAAGTTTTCCGTAAAGCCTCAGGAAGCCATCCTGATGCTGATAACCATGTTCTGGGGCGGAACGTTTCTCGCGGTACAGTATGCGGTGACCCTCAGCGGTCCCCTGTTTTTTGTCGGCCTGCGCTTTGCTGCCGCGGCATTGGCGGTAGGCATCATTTCATTGCGCACCCTGCGCGGCGTTACCTGGCTGGAAATCAAGGCCGGGGTGGCGATTGGTTTGTCAATTGCTGTCGGCTATAGCCTGCAAACCTGGGGGCTGCAGTTTATCCCCAGCAGCAAGTCGGCTTTTATTACCGCCATGTATGTACCGCTTGTTCCCTTGCTGCAGTGGCTATGCCTGGGGCGTATGCCGGGGATGATGTCGTGGTTCGGGGTAGCGCTGGCGTTTACCGGGCTGATTTTTCTGGCTGGTCCTCAGGGGGCGACGTTCAACCTCGGGCAGGGGGAACTGATTACGCTTATCAGCGCGGTAGCGATTGCCGCGGAGATCATTCTTATCAGCGCCTGGGCGGGGCAGGTAGACGTCCGGCGCGTTACGATTATTCAACTGGCGACTGCCTCCCTGGTTTCATTTATGGCGATGATGCCGGCGGGGGAGTCGATACCTGAGTTTACCCCCGGACTGCTGGTAGTGGCGCTGGGGCTGGGACTTTTCAGCGCCATTATCCAGGCAACGATGAACTGGGCGCAGCGCAGCGTCTCCCCGACCCGGGCGACGGTCATCTACACCGGGGAACCGGTATGGGCGGGCATCTTCGGGCGCATTGCCGGGGAACGCCTTCCGGCGCTGGCTATTTTCGGCGCCGCGCTGATTGTGCTGGGAGTGTTGGTCAGCGAGTTAAAGCTGAAGAAACGCGCAACCGCAACCCCACAGGCTTCCGATTCCGCGGAATCGTGACTAATATGTTAGCTATATCCGCAACTTAGTGAGCTCAGGGGAGCCAAATGGATGCAGCAGCAGTGAAAAAGACCGGTCGACGGTCGCAGGCGGTGGCCGCTAAAAAGCAGGCGATTCTGGTGGCCGGGCTGGCGCTGTTTTCACAGTACGGATTGCATGGCGCAACCCTCGAACAGGTCGCCGAGCGCGCCGGGGTATCGAAAACCAATCTGCTGTACTATTTTCCTTCGAAAGAAGCGCTGTATGTTGCGGTGCTGAAGCAGATCCTCGATATCTGGCTGGCTCCGCTACGTGCCTTTCGGGCTGATTTACAGCCGCTGGCGGCGATCGGCGAGTATATTCGTCTCAAGATGGAGGTGTCGCGGGATCACCCGCAGGCTTCAAAACTGTTCTGCCAGGAGATGCTTCAGGGAGCGCCGCTGTTGATGGCTGAACTGAGCGGCGATTTAAAACAACTGGTGGATGATAAGTCAGCGATTATCGCCGGCTGGGTTGCTGCCGGGAAGCTGGCGCCGGTCGATCCGCACCATCTGATCTTTATGGTCTGGGCGTCAACCCAGCACTACGCCGATTTTGCCACCCAGATTGAAGCGGTGACCGGTAAAACGCTCCAGGATGAAGCCTTCTTTGGCTGCGCGGTGGACAATGTCCAGCGTATGATCCTCGAAGGCATCCGTGCTAAATAGTGCTTACTGGCCCCGCAGCGGGCAGCTTAAATCGCCTTCATCGCATTCCATCAGTGATTCCAGATAGGCATTGCGATCGCGGGTTTTATCGGCCATGCACTGGCTGTTGACCATTTCCTGAATACTCCCGCCACTGCTGGCTGAGCTGAGAAAAGCGCAGTCGGCGTCGCGTAGCTCAATCCAGCTATTCTGGGCTTTTTTCAGTAGCGCGCGCTGGGATTCACTGGCCCGGGAAAGAGCATTCTGATAAGTCGAATTCAACTCCTGGTCAGCTTTTTGGTACTCGGCGGCGGCGCAGGTAGTCAGTTCCGTCTGGCTGGCCGCATTATCGCACTCGCTGGCTAAGGCGGTGCCGGAAAACAGCAGACCAGCAAAAAGAAAATAAACAGGTTTCATGCGAGTTCCTTAAACAAGAAAGGCCCCGGACAGGGGCCTTGTTAGGTTAACGGAGCCTTAGCCAATTGTCATCAGGCTTGCATTGCCTCCTGCGGCGGCGGTATTCACACTCAGAGAGCGTTCATGGTAGAGGCGCTCCAGCAGCAGGTTAGTTTCACCGCGAGCGAAGCCCTGGACCGAAACGATAGCACCGTCGCGGGCGGCGACCTGCGCGCATAGTTCACGCAACTGGTCGGAATCCCCGTGGTAAATCACGGCGTCGAACGGTTGGCTCATCAGCGCCGGGCGAGCGGCGAACACGATACGCCGGGCAACTTCCGCCGGCAGGCGTTTGGCCAAAGCCCGGTAGTCGTTGTCATCCGGCCACAGGATCTGGCTACCGACGCTGGTGACCGCGGCCACCTGTACCAGGCGGTCTTCATCGCTGTCGGCGATACACAGCACCCGCTCCCGGGGGAGCAGCAGATAGGTGTTTTTCTCACCGGTCGGGCCCGGCAACAGGCGCTGTTTACCGCTTTGCGCCTGGGCGGCGAACGCGATACACAGGTCGTGTAGCGACGGTTGCTGCTGTTGCGCCCAGACCGTCAGCGCCTGGTGCGCGCTCTGCAGCGGCTCCTGAAGGCTGGCATCCACGGCAAATCCGCGATCCTGGCGAGCGAAGGTATTCACCAGCGCGTCCTGCGGGCGGTTAGCCAACAGACGGTACAGATACAGCGGGCCGCCGGCCTTAGGCCCGGTACCGGAAAGGCCTTCGCCGCCGAACGGCTGAACGCCGACCACCGCGCCTACCATATTGCGGTTAACATACATGTTGCCGACATGGGCGGCGCCGGTCACCTGAGCGATGGTCTCGTCAATACGCGTGTGGACGCCGAGCGTCAGCCCATAGCCTGCGGCGTTGATCTGGCGAACCAGGTCATGCAACTGGCTGCGCGAGTAGCGCACGACATGCAGAACCGGGCCGAAAACCTCGCGCTTCATTTCGTCAAACGATTCCAGCTCGATCAGTGTAGGCGGTACAAAGGTGCCGCTTTGCCAGGCTTTGCTATCCTCGCTGTTATTGAAGGCCGCCTGGAATACGCTGCGGCCTTTGGCACGCATCTGTTCGATATGGCGCTCAATATTTTCCCGGGCTTCATTATCGATTACCGGGCCAATGTCGACATTCAGACGTCCGGGGTTGCCCATCCGGCACTCTTCCATGGCGCCGCGCAGCATAGTCAGCGTATGTTCGGCGATATCTTCCTGCAGGCACAAAACCCGCAGCGCGGAACAGCGCTGTCCGGCGCTGTCGAAGGCGGAGGCCACCACATCCACCACCACCTGTTCGGTAAGAGCGGAAGAGTCAACGATCATCGCATTAAGACCGCCGGTTTCGGCGATGAGCGGCGTTGGTCTTCCCTGGGGGTCGAGGCGATTAGCGATATTGCGCTGTAGCAGGGTGGCGACTTCGGTCGAACCGGTAAACATCACGCCGCGTACCCGGTCATCGCTGGTGAGTGCGGCGCCCACGGTTTCGCCGCGCCCGGGCAGTAGCTGAACGACCCCCGGCGGTACCCCGGCTTCCATCAGAATAGCGACGCCCTGGGCGGCGATCAGCGGGGTCTGCTCCGCGGGTTTTGCCAGCACGCTGTTTCCGGCGGCCAGCGCGGCGGCAATCTGGCCGGTAAAAATAGCCAGCGGGAAGTTCCACGGGCTGATGCACACTACCGGCCCCAGCGGGCGATGAGTCTCATTATCGAAATCGTCGCGTACCTGGGCGGCGTAATAGCGCAGGAAGTCCACCGCTTCGCGCACTTCGGCAATCGCGTTAGCGAACGTTTTACCCGCTTCGCGGACCAGAATGCCGATCAGCGTCTGGATCTGATCTTCCATTAGCACCGCGGCGCGCTCCAGAATAGCGGCGCGTTCCTGCGGTGGAGTAGCGAACCAGATGGGAGCCTGGTTAACGGCGCTGTCGAGCGCGGTGACCACTTCTTCTGGCGTCGCTTCGCGGACGTAGCCGACGGTGTCCGTGGCTTCCGCCGGGTTGATCACCGGTTGCATGTCGCCATCCGGTACCGGAACTTCGAGGATCGGTTTGGCCAGCCATTTCTGCCCGGCGCTGCTCAGCAGGGCAGAGGAGAGAGAGGCGAGGCGATGTTCATTGGCCAGATCCAGCCCGGCGGAGTTGGCGCGTCCGGCGCCATACAGATCGCGCGGCAGGGGAATTTTCGGGTGCGGCAGACCGGGAATACCTTCCTGGCTGGCCAGCTTATCCACCGCTTTGACCGGATCGGCAACCAGTTCATCCAGCGGCAGGCTGGCGTCGGCAATGCGGTTAACAAATGAGGTGTTGGCGCCGTTTTCCAGCAGTCGGCGCACCAGATAGGCCAGTAGGGTTTCGTGTGTCCCCACCGGTGCGTAGATACGACACGGGCGGTTCAGTTTACCATCCGCCACTTTACCGACCACCTGCTCGTAGAGCGGCTCTCCCATGCCGTGCAGGCACTGGAACTCGTACTGACCAGGATAGTAGTTTTGCCCGGCCAGATGGTAAATCGCCGCCAGAGTATGGGCGTTATGGGTAGCGAACTGCGGGTAAATCAGGTTCGGTACCGCCAGCAGTTTTTTAGCGCAGGCCAGATAGGATACGTCGGTATACACTTTGCGGGTGTAGACCGGGTAGCCTTGCAGCCCATCCATCTGGGCGCGTTTGACTTCGCTGTCCCAGTAGGCGCCTTTGACCAGACGGATCATCAGGCGACGGCGACTGCGGGTAGCGAGATCGATCAGGTAATCAATAACAAACGGGCAGCGCTTCTGGTACGCCTGAATAACAAAGCCGATACCGTTCCATCCGGACAGTTCCGGTTCAAAGCACAATTTTTCCAGCAGGTCGAGGGAGATTTCCAGTCGGTCGGCCTCTTCGGCATCGATGTTGATGCCGATATCATACTGGCGCGCCAGCAGAGTAAGGGATTTCAGGCGCGGATAGAGCTCATCCATCACCCGATCGTACTGGGCGCGGCTATAGCGCGGGTGCAGAGCGGATAGTTTGATTGAAATCCCAGGCCCTTCATAAATCCCGCGCCCGTTGGAGGCTTTGCCAATAGCGTGGATCGCCTGCTGGTAGGAGACCATATATGCCTGCGCGTCCGCCGCCGTCAGCGCGGCTTCGCCGAGCATGTCATAAGAGTAGCGAAAGCCTTTGTCTTCCAGTTTGCGGGCGTTGGCCAGCGCTTCGGCGATGGTCTCTCCGGTGACAAACTGCTCGCCCATCAGGCGCATCGCCATATCCACCCCTTTGCGGATCAGCGGTTCGCCACTCTTGCCGATAATCCGGTTCAGCGAGCGGGAGAGGTTGGCTTCGTTGTGGGTGGAGACCAGGCGTCCGGTAAACAGCAGTCCCCAGGTGGCGGCGTTAACAAACAGCGACGGGCTACGGCCTATATGCGACTGCCAGTTACCGTTGCTGATTTTGTCGCGGATCAGCGCGTCGCGGGTCGCTTTGTCGGGAATACGCAGCAGCGCTTCCGCCAGGCACATCAGCGCCACGCCTTCCTGAGAGGACAGCGAAAATTCCTGCAGCAGGTTTTGCACCATTCCGGCGCGTCCGCCCGCACTCTTTTGGTTCCTCAGCTTATCCGCCAGTTGCCAGGCGAGTTTGTGGGTTTGTTCCGCCAGCGGCGGCGCCAGGCGTGCCTGTTCAAGAATCATGGGCACCGCATCGGTTTCCGGGCGTCGCCATGCTGCGGTGATGGCGGAACGGCTGACCGACTGCGGGAGGATCTGTTCCGCAAACTCCAGGAAAGGCTGGTGGGGTTCATCCACGGCGCCTGTCGGCTCTTCCCCTTCATTCGCGGCGCCGGCAAGGATTGCTGGCAGCTCCGGCAATATGTCATCATTTTCCAGATGTTCAAGATAATTGAATATCGCCTGCTTGATCAGCCAGTGTGGTGTGCGGTCAATTCTGGCGGCTGCAGATTTAATGCGATCCCGGGTCGCTTCATCCAGCTTTACACCCATGGTCGTCGTCCCCATGCCTGTACTCCTGTTATGCGTTGTATGTTGGTTGTGCCATGGAATATCTACCATGTTGCAACTTTGTGCAACCTTGTTAAATGTGATGTGGCTTGCAAGCCTGAAAATGAATGAAATGTTAAATAAAAAATCAGGCATCAATCTTGCTGTTAATTTTTGCCGGGACTGTTTTTTCTGATCTGGTTAACGTTTTTAACAGGTGCAACCGGGAAAAACGTGAGCAAGTGCAACCTGAAGAATTTTTTTATTTCGTTGCGGAAAAATAACCTGTAAATGGAGTGTTAAATCGATTGTGAATGGCAAGGGCTTGCGGCACGATAGTACCGCTTTGCAACGACAATAACGTGAAACGCCCCGTTCCGGCGTTTCCTGACCGGCTACCGCTGATGGTCCGGCACCATGATCTGGAGAATTTTAGATGGCAATGAGTACACCGATGCTGGTGACTTTCCTCGTATATATTTTTGGCATGATACTGATAGGGTTTATTGCATGGCGTTCCACCAAAAACTTTGATGATTATATCCTCGGCGGCCGCAGCCTGGGGCCTGTTGTCACGGCACTGTCGGCAGGGGCGTCGGATATGAGCGGCTGGTTGCTGATGGGGCTACCGGGGGCGATTTTTCTGTCCGGTATTTCGGAAAGCTGGATTGCTATCGGGCTGATCCTTGGCGCATGGGTAAACTGGAAGCTGGTTGCCGGGCGTTTGCGGGTCCACACCGAGGCCAACAATAACGCGCTGACGCTTCCGGATTACTTTACCGGGCGCTTTGAGGATAACAGCCGCCTGCTGCGGATCATTTCCGCGCTGGTCATTCTGCTGTTTTTCACCATCTACTGCGCTTCCGGCATTGTGGCTGGCGCGCGTCTGTTTGAAAGCACTTTCGGTATGAGTTATGAAACCGCGCTGTGGGCCGGGGCGGCGGCGACGATTCTCTACACCTTTATCGGCGGTTTTCTGGCGGTGAGCTGGACCGACACGGTACAGGCCAGCCTGATGATTTTTGCTCTGATTCTTACCCCGGTGATTGTCATTCTCGCCGTTGGCGGTATGGGTGACGCCATGGAGGTCATCAAACAAAAAAGTGTTGAGAACGTCGACATGATGAAGGGGCTGAATCTGGTAGCCATCATTTCGCTGATGGGCTGGGGGCTGGGTTATTTTGGTCAACCGCATATTCTGGCGCGCTTTATGGCGGCGGATTCGCACCATACGATTATCAGCGCCCGGCGCATCAGTATGACATGGATGATTCTGTGTCTGGGCGGCGCGGTTGCGGTCGGTTTCTTCGGCATCGCCTATTTTAATACCCATCCTGAAGTGGCTGGCGCGGTTAACCAGAACGGCGAGCGGGTGTTTATTGAACTGGCGCAAATTCTTTTTAATCCGTGGATTGCCGGGATCCTGCTTTCCGCTATCCTGGCGGCGGTTATGTCCACCCTGAGCTGTCAGCTACTGGTGTGCTCCAGTGCGATAACCGAGGATCTCTACAAAGCGTTTCTGCGTAAAAATGCCAGCCAGACTGAGCTGGTATGGGTAGGGCGCGTGATGGTGCTGGTGGTGGCGCTGGTGGCGATTGCCCTGGCGGCCAATCCGGAAAACCGCGTGCTGGGGCTGGTCAGCTACGCCTGGGCGGGGTTTGGCGCCGCGTTTGGTCCGGTGGTGCTGTTCTCCGTCATGTGGTCGCGTATGACGCGCAACGGCGCGCTGGCCGGTATGATTATTGGCGCCGCGACGGTACTTATCTGGAAACAGTTCGCGTGGCTGGGGCTGTATGAAATTATCCCCGGCTTTATTTTCGGCAGTCTGGGCATTGTGGTAGTCAGTCTGCTGGGCAGAGCGCCGTCGGCGTCGATACAACGGCGTTTTGCGCAGGCCGATGAACATTATCAAACCCCGCGCCAGGCGGCGGTGCCGGTGGAATAGTCCATCCGGTTGGTAAAAAGCGGTGTGCTGTGGAGCACGCCGTTTTTTTACTGACTAACGGTAATCTGCCGTTCGGTTACGCTAATACAGCGCAATATCCCGTGGCATCACATTTTTACATTAGCATTTGAAATAATTCATTGCCCTAATCATCAGGTTGATATATTTCTGTAATATCTCTATGCGACAACCAGATGGCAGTCAGGACGCCACGGTCGTAAACTTTAAGTGAAAATTATGTTGCGTTTTTGATAATTTTTGATGTACTTAAAGCACAGGCAGTATTTCCCGGCAGTGACTGTAGTTTCACTATGGAGAGCGCGGATGCCAGAGAGTTGTACCAGAATTTATGATAACCAACACCCAACCTCCCGGCGCGGAGAGCACTCCACCGGCAACGCCTTCTTCTCTCTTCTGAAATTCCCTTTGACAACACAGCAACCCGATACCAGGGCGGGCAGCGGTGCGCGTAGCCGTTGCTCCGTTCTTTTCCAACCGGCAGTCAGTGGCTTAAAAGGAAGCCAAATCTCATCCGTTAGTGCGCATCATCGCACTGTGCTGGCAGCGACAGTGCGGTTAATGAAACCAACATTAAGGTGCCATCCATGGGAAGACAAAAAGCAGTGATCAAAGCCCGCCGTGAAGCAAGACGCCTGCTGAGACGGGATTCACGCAGCCACAAGCAGCGTGAAGAAGAATCGGTCACCACGCTTGTGCATATGGGGGGAGTTGAAGCAATCGGCATGGCCCGGGACAGCCGGGATACCACGCCTGTGGAAGCGCGTAACGAAGCCCAGCAGCGCTATCTTCACGCTATAGAAAGCAAACAACTGGTATTTGCCACTGGTGAAGCCGGCTGTGGTAAGACGTTTATCAGTGCGGCGAAAGCCGCGGAGGCCCTGATACATAAGGATGTGGACAGGATCATCGTGACGCGTCCTGTCCTGCAGGCTGATGAAGATCTCGGCTTTCTGCCCGGCGATATTTCGGAGAAGTTCGCACCCTATTTTCGCCCGGTTTACGATGTGTTGGTGCGTCGCCTTGGCGCATCTTTTATGCAGTACTGCCTGCGTCCGGAGATTGGCAAAGTGGAAATCGCGCCCTTTGCCTATATGCGCGGGCGTACGTTCGAGAACGCGTTTGTCATTCTGGATGAGGCGCAGAATGTCACCGCAGCCCAGATGAAGATGTTTCTTACCCGCCTCGGGGAGAACGTGACGGTGATCGTTAACGGGGATATTACCCAGTGCGATCTTCCTGCCGGCGTCCCTTCAGGTCTGAGCGATGCGCTGGCTCGCTTTGAAGAGGATGAGATGGTGGGCGTGGTGCGTTTCGGCAAAGATGACTGTGTGCGATCGGCGCTGTGTCAGCGCACGCTGCACGCTTATGGTTGAGTTTTTACATGCTGCTATAAAGCCCGGAATTTCCGGGCTTTGTTTTTTGTGCCGGTAGGAGCAGTCGATATAACATAAATGGAGCGAGCGCATTGCCGGAACGGGTCTGGCTGGAGAGAATAGCGGCAGCGATACGCTGAACAACGCCGGGAGCCAGGAATGAGCAATTTTTTCGAATCGCCTTTTAAAGGGGTGACGCTGGATAAGCAAGTGACTAATCCGAACATCATTGTTGGGCGCTATAGCTACTATTCGGGCTATTACCATGGGCACGGTTTTGATGACTGCGCGCGCTATCTGCTGCCGGATGCCGGCGTGGACAGATTAATCATCGGAAGCTTTTGTTCGATTGGTTCAGGCGCGGCATTTATTATGGCCGGCAATCAGGGACATCGCCATGACTGGATAAGTACGTTCCCTTTTTACTGGATGCCGGATGTTGCGGTTTTTGCAGGGGCAAGTAATGGGTATCAACCTGCCGGGGATACTGTTATTGGCAATGATGTCTGGATTGGTTCCGAAGCGATTATTTTGCCCGGCATAAAGGTTGGCGATGGCGCAGTGATTGGTACGCGGGCTCTGGTGACCCGGGACGTAGAGCCTTATACCATTGTGGGCGGCAATCCGGCGCAAGTGATCCGCAAGCGCTTTGAGGATATGACTATCGATAAGCTACTGGAAATGAAGTGGTGGGATTGGCCGGAAGAAAAGTTATCACCGGCGATCCCACTACTGAGCAGCGGTGATATTGATGGTTTATACCGGTATTGGCTGGAGAGAGTTCGGTGAGTCGGCTGATTGATGAAATCATTCTGTACCTGACATATGTATATGACCAGAGGATTGCGGGTGCTCAAAAAGTGGGCCGCATCCGCGGGAAGCTATTTTCCCTGCATTATCCCGCATCAGGAACAGCGCGCTAAGCCCCTGTTGCCGGGCAAGTCTCTCTCCGGTTTCAGGGCCGGCGACCATCAGTGCCGTAGCCCAGGCATCGGCTTCTGTGCAGGTGGGGGCAACAACAGTAACCGAGGCGGGGGGGCTGACCAACGGGGCGCCACGTTGTGGATCCATGGTGTGCGACAGCCGATATCCCTGCACATTAACCCAGTGACGGTAGTCGCCAGAAGTAGCGACAGCGGCATCCTGTAATGTCAGGATGGAATGAGTCGCTCGGCAGTTTGGGTCGGGGGCCTCGATTGCAATTGTCCATGCCTGGTTGTCAGGTCTTAGACCCTGAGCCCGCAGTTCCCCATCAATCCCGACCAGTCCGCTCTCAATACCAAATGCGGCCAGTGTTTCCATCAAACGATCCGCGCCATATCCTTTAGCAATGCCATTCAGATCGAGCACAATAGCGCCACGTTTATGCACAATGTTGCCTTTTAACGCCAGTAATTCGTGTGCGGGTTGTCGCCGAGCTGCCATTGCTTTGCGGATATTTTCCACTTCCGCGGACTCTGTGCCAAATCCCCAGGCGCGTACGGCATCTCCCATGCCGATATCAAAGGCGCCACCCGACGCCTGACCAATAGCCAGGCCAGACTGTAGTACCCGGATGATATCATCCGGCACGATGAGAGACTCTCCCGCTGGCAGATGATTCAGCCACATCAGGTCGCTATAGGGATTCCGGGTGGACATCTGCTCGTTGATATTGTCTACGGCCTGCTGTAAGGCCGTCTGTACTGGCCCGGAATCATATCCTGCAGGGGCGTAGAAAAGTGCCGACCAGCGAGTTCCCATTGTTGGTCCACTGAGCGCGTATTTGATTAAATCAGTAGATATCTTCGACATAGCGGCCTCCGGCTTTCAGTATTTCTGGCGTTATCCCGATGGGACTGAGGATATTCTCCAGGGCTTCGGCGACACCCTGGGCCATATCGCGTCCTCCACAAATCATGATCCTTCCCCCCTGCTCGATAGACTGCGCGATTAACGGGCCTTCCCTGAGTAGAATATCCTGAACATATTGTGGGTAATCGCTGCGTGAAGCCGCGGTGAAAAGTTGTGTAAGGTACCCTTCGCTTTGCCAGATGGATAATTCGGTGTGGTACAGGAAATCGCTGTCCGGCGAGCGAAGTCCGAAAAACAGATAAATCGCACGTCGCCGATCATTGCGACGAATAAAACCTGCCAGAGGCCCCAGGCCGGTACCGGCGCCAATCAGAATCAGGGGGGAACTGTCGTGCTGGACATGAAAAGCGGGGTTGCTGCGCAAAAAAGCACGTACCGTCTGCCCGGGAGAAAGACGTGTCAACTGACCAGAAGACAGACCACCTGGATGCTGGCGTACCACTATTTCTATAAAACCATCTTCTGTGCCTGAAGCCAGAGAGTAAAGGCGAGGTATCGTATTGCCTACCGGTAAAATCCCCAGCAAATCTCCTGCTTCGAACCGGGCAAAACCTTCGCCGGTGACGCGCTGCCAGAAAGATGTTTTCGGTAGCGCGAAGCGCAGTATTGTCATTGGTACATGTATAGCCTCTCCGTAATCTCTGCGCGTCAGCAGGGTCAGTGGCGTTGTCGCTGGCAATACCGGTTGATATGCCAGATTGAGTTCTGCGTGCAGAGCATTACCCAGCGCCCGGCCCCAGCGAGTGAAGGCCTGAGACGATTGCCGATCGATAGTTTCAAAAGGGAGTAATGATCTCCATCCTGCAGCCCGGGCAGCTCTTTCCACTGCAGCGGCAAAGGCGCAAAAGTGCGGGAAGCTGCGATCGCCAAACCCGAGAACGGCCAGGGGAGCGACAGGAGGGGTCTTCATTGCTTGAAGTTTTTCGAGCAATACTCGGGCGGAAGAGGGCGCACCACCTTCTCCATAGGTGGCCGTAAGGATAAAAAAGCGTTGTACCTTGCGATAACGAGTAGGCGTGAATGTGTTCGCTGGTGCGACATGTACAGACTGGCCGACATCACGTAACGCATTTGCCAGCGTTGCCGCAAAACCCCAGGTGGTGCCACTTTCTGAACCTACCAGTACAATTGTGGTAGCCTGGGCGGCAGACGCGTTATCTTTTAGACGCGGACGGCTACCTGTCCCGGTAAGCCAGACAGCGTATCCGGTTATGACCAATACAGGACCCCCTAACGCCACCAGACCAAGAACAATTCCTGTGATGGCCGAGCCCTGACCGGTATGAAGCATGTAAATGGTTTCTGATATTTTCTGCCAGGTATTAAGGTCGCTCCACGCCAGCATAGTGCCGGTTCCCTGATCCACATATCCCATCCCCTGGTCAGTCTTGATGATGAACGTATCTTCGGGATGGTCTGGATCGGGAAAACTTAGCTCGCGTAACACAGTGACAGGGGTGTTACGCAAGACATCTATTTTATCCAGCGCGAGGCCGGTTTTGCCGCTGGCTTCATAAGCGAGGGGCGGCTGCAAAGGCTCTATCGTGACAATGTTGAATGTTTCGGCGGACATCCAGAGCGCCGTTAATGCACAGAGCAATAATCCAGGTGCCGTAACGCGTGCAAGTTCAACGTGTAGTCGTCCTGCTAATGGTCCGCGCAGGCGTGAAAACCAGCGTCGCCAGCCTCCGGTGCGTCGAACAATCAGTATTGAGCCGGAAAATGTCAGGATAAGCATCGTCAGCGCGCCAGCGGCGACTATCAGGCGGCCGCTATCATCCAGAAACAGCGAACGATGGAAAGTTGTCAGCCAGCGCCTTAGGGGGTCGGGATTGGTAGTGTCAAGATGATGGCCGGTCATCGGATCGATAATAGCAGAGCCCGGCTGGCTACCATCGAACCACCATGCACTGATCTGTCCCGAAGACGATCGCTGAATCTGTTCTACGCCAGGGTGGGCTTTCTGCACCTGTGTCGCCAGTTCAGCAACGGTCATTCCGTTGGCAGCCTGAGGAGCCAGAACGGTATCTGCTGCCGGGTAAAACGACAGTATGGCTCCGCTTAACGCAGTGGTGAACAACAGGGTAGCCAGTGCCAGTCCTGGCCAGCGGTGCAAAATGCGTATCATAGTGGTGACCTCCGGCTCGCTCAGAAACCGTAGGTGAACATGTCAATATAGCGGCGACCTGAAATGGACTGTCCGGCGCCGGTGTTAGTCAGCGGAACGGAGACTTCACGTGGGCTATCCCGCATATCTTCAACGGCGGCATCCAGGGTGAGTTTATAGCCCGCGTCGAATAAGGTATCGGCTAAATCGACGGTGACTTTCAGGTCTCTGCCGGCCCCGACGCTGGCACCTGTAATCCCGTTGATATGTGCCTGGCGGCCGCCAGTCGCACGATACCAGTCGGTCAGATGTTTGTAATATTTAGATTTCTTACCAGCCACCCAAAGAGTACGCACATAGGCGCCAGAAGCATCGGTCAGATACAGGGCAAGATAGGCACCATCTCCACCATAGTTCCTGAGCGTGGTCGTCAGGGTTACCGGACGCGCCATGACAAGTTCGGGAAGTACCAGCGCGGCGGATAAAGCCAGACCTGAGATGAGTTTTTTCATTATTGAACTCCTTATTCATATTTGCGTAACCAGGACTGCATCGGAAGAGAACGTTGAGTGGTCATTACCTCTCTGAATGCTGCAGACCTGTCGACTATCTGTTAGTCATCAACCTGTTGTGATGGTGGGGGGAGGGGAGGTGCATTACTGGACGTATTATCCGGGACGGACAGGTAGCGCGATGTGTCAGAGCCTGGCTGAAAGCGGACTTCCAGCTTAAGTGGTTCCAGTGTCGCAGGATCAAGTTTCAGCTTGATTCGATTACCTTCATTGTCCCGACCGCGGATCTCATAACAGCCATCGTCGATGCGTAGCCGGTCTGTGGTTATACCCAGCTCAGTGACATGATCGGAAACGGTATCCCGGGATTGCCATTCAGCCATAGGGCGGCGGCAATCGTCGCTGGCCAGCGCTGCACCAGAACCTGTCAGCACGATCACAATGACAGCAGGAAAGAATGATTTCATAGCAGGGTTCCTCTATCCTTGGGACTTTAAGGATGACCTGCCAGAATGATCGCGAGCTGAAGCTGGAATGAAAAACGCTTCAGCTTGCCGTCAGGAAAGCTGTTGTGCAGGTACGGGTCGAGGAATAGATCAATGCGGATCATGCTGATTGAAGACGATGCGGTACTTGGGTCTGCGGTGCGTGACCAGATGGCGGGAGATGGTCACTCCGTGGACTGGGTACAACGTCTGGATACGGCAGAGCGCGCTATTGCCGGCGCTTCTTACGATCTCCTGTTGCTTGATCTCATGCTTCCCGATGGACGGGGCGTTCCATTCCTGCGCGGGATGCGAGCGCGGGGTTATGCTGTACCGGTCATCATTCTGACCGCCCTTGATCAAGTTTCTGACCGGATTGAAGGGTTGAATGCGGGCGCTGACGACTATCTGGTAAAGCCTTTCGATCTGGCGGAGTTGTCTGCGCGGATAGGATCTGTTGCTCGCCGTTACAGTGGTAGCCCTAATCCTGTGATTCACCATGGGACTTTGCGTATCGACCTGGCGGCGCGCAGCATTCAGCGTGATGGGCGCGGCATTACACTGACGTTGCGTGAATGGGCCTTGTTTGAGGCTTTTCTGACGCGTCCCGGGCAATTGCTTTCTAAAGCACAGCTTGAAGATAAACTGTATACCTTTGATGCCGAGGTTGAGAGCAATACCATTGAGGTCCATGTCAGCCGGCTGCGCAAGAAGCTGGGGAGCGATATCATTGAGACCGAACGGGGCCTTGGTTATCGACTGGGGCAGGGATAACGATGTCGCGTAGTCTTCAGAGACAACTCGGATTTTCATTGGGTATCCTGTTGACTATCCTCTGGGCAAGCGCCGCTTCGCTGACCGCCATTCAGGCGAGAAGTGCCATTGAAGAGGTGTTTGATTCAGCGTTACAGGAAACGGCGCAGCGCATTTTGCCACTTGCGATTGTTGATATTCTTGGACGTGATGAGGAGGGCGTCACGCAGCGGTTGGTGGAAATTCGCGACCATGAAGAATTTCTCACTTACATCGTGCGCGACGATCAGGAGCATATTCTTCTCCATTCCCATGATGCTGACCCCGGTGTATTTCTCCCGTGGGACGGTATGGGTTTCCGTCAGTCTTCTACCCATCGGTTTTATAACGAAGATGCCTTGCAGGGTTCGATACGGCTGACTATTGCTGAACCGTTGTCTCGTCGCCAGAGTGTCGCGCGTGAAATCCAGACAGGCTTTGGTCTGCCGCTGTTGATTTTTCTTCCCGTTGCGATTCTTTCAATCGTCCTTGCGGTGCGGTTCAGCCTTGCGCCTTTGCGCCGTTTTCGCGATCGGCTGGCTGTGCGAGGAGTGAGCGATCTCTCATTGGTGCCGGCAGATAGACTTCCAAACGAGATCTCACCGGTGGCAGATACCTTGAATGGATTACTCGGTCAACTAGCTGTCGCCTTCGAGGCAGAGCGTAGTTTTACCGCCAATGCAGCCCATGAATTGCGCACTCCACTTGCTGGTGCTATTGCGCAGGCACAGCGTCTGCAGGCGGAAACGAATGATGCGGAGGCACAGAGACGAGCTGCCAGTATTGAGTTGACTCTAAAGCGTCTGACGCGGCTTTCCGAACGTCTGATGCAGTTGTCGCGGGCTGAAGGGGGGCGCTTGTGTCTGGAAGATGCTGCCGATCTCCGGCCTGTAGCGCGTATTCTGACAGAAGACTTGTCACGTATCATGGGAATGGGCAGGATTTGTCTCATATTGCCGGCTACTCCAGTGATATCAGAACTCGATCCCGACATCTTTGCCATTCTTTATCGCAACCTTGTTGAGAATGCGTTACGGCATGGAGCGGAGGGGGCGCCAGTAGATGTTTCCATTTCTGAGAGTGGATTACTCACCGTCGCCAATGATGGACCGGTGGTGCCGGACCGGGTACTCATCCGGTTGACGGAGCGGTTTGAACGCGCTGCAAACCCTTCCTGGGGGGCTGGGCTGGGCCTGGCGATAGTTAATACTATCGCTTTACGAATCGGGACCACTCTCGTACTGAGATCGCCACGAACCGATCAGAACTCGGGATTTGAGGCTTGCCTGGCACTGCCGGTTGTACAAGGAAAATGAGCGCTCAGTGTCTGTGGTCTGAACTTTGTCACTGTGTATTACTAAATGCCGCCTTCTGATTTTAGAAGGCGGCGAAAGGGATTTATTCTACTGGATATGGGGTATAGGTACCGGTAAGGCTTTCCAGGAAAGCGACAATATCATTCACATCCTGCTGCGGCAGTTCCGTGCCGACCTGGTGACGTAGCATCAGTTTCACGGCTTCATCCAGCGTTTCCACATCTCCACGGTGGTAATATGGCGCAGTCAGCGTCACGTTGCGCAGCGTCGGGACTTTCTGACGCAGGCGGTCACGCGCTTCTTCTGTCACGTTCATACGTCCAATATCCGCATCCGTGATTTCGCCGAAGTTGAAATCTTTTTTCAGGCCCAATGGCTCAAAGGAACGGCCGCCGAGGATTACACCGCCGTGGCAGGTGGCGCATTTGTTATCCTTAAACAGCTGATAGCCGCGAATTTGTTGGGCAGTCAGCGCACTATCGTCGCCGCGCAGCCAGTTATCAAACGGAGAGTCCGGGGTTATCAGGGTTTTCTCAAACTCGGCAATGGCGTCAGTGATGGTATCGCCGGTAAACCCTTCCGGATAGACTGCCGTAAAGTCGCGGCTAAGTACCTCATCCTGGCGCAGCTTTGCGATAATCTCCTCCCAGGATTTGGATGCCATTTCTATCGGGTTAAGCGGTGGCCCGCCTGCCTGAGCCTGCAATGTCGGTGCCCGGCCATCCCAGAACTGCTCAATGTTAAATACCGAGTTGAACACTGTCGGCGCGTTAATCGGGCCCACTGCGCCGCCGACGCCCGTCGACGTTTTCAGGCCGTCGACCCCACCGGCGCCTAACTGGTGACAACTGGCGCAGGAGATAGAGTTATCCCCGGAAAGCCGCGGATCGTGATACAGACGGAATCCGAGGGCCACTTTGTCTTTATCAACCGGTAGTGAGCGGGGGATCGGTTGCACCGGTTCGTTGCGATGCCGGGGAGCGGTATCGTCACTGGCATAAAAGCTTTCACGTTGGTTGGTTATCCAGTCCATCAGCGTTTTGCGCTCGCTGTCATTGACGCTGCCTGCCCAGTGCAGCGCGACATAACGGGTCGGCGGCATGGTCTGATGTTGCATGACCCATTCAATTTTATTCAGGTCGCTTTGCGGCGCCGGTTTGTTTTCAGTCAGGCTTTCCCGAACCGGCGTAAGGTTGAAAGACTTATAGCCGAGCTGGATGTCGTAATCCATCAACTGCTTCGCGACGGGAAAGGAGGCATAGAACGGCAATTCAGCGGAGGGGGTATGGCAATAATCACATCCCTTGTCCCGAAGAATAGCCAACACCTGATTATTTTGTGCCGATGCTGAGTTTGGGATTGACGTTTTCGCCACACGCTGGGTGTCGTAATACCATACATAGCCAGCGAGTCCCAAATAACACAGGGTGCCTCCAGCAATAGCGATGGCCGTTAGTTTTACTATTTTATTCATTACTGATTCCTTCAGAGAAATTGCCCACATGCATATTAAAAATTTTGTAATACGAGCTTTATAGTCACGGACGTGGTAGACATTGTTAGCCTGAATTATTCCCGATATGGGAAGCCACAATGATTAAGATAGCGTTTATTAATAAAGGATACTTCTTAAAGTCACCACTAAATCACTATAAATGAGATCGGTGGAATAGTATTTGCTGAAAATTTGCATGGAATAAATGGTGGATATCAAAAATTAATGCCTAAATAATTTTTGATATGAAAATAATACTCAATAACATACTCATTTTTACCGTTAGTGAGAATTGAAATCCTTTTCATTTACTGAGCCCATTTTCTATATTGCCAGTATTTACCTTAAACAATCACCTGTACCAGATGCACAGGGGTCAACATGTATCATCATATTGAGAACGTTATGTTTTTTTAATACTTTGTTGCGTGTGGCGACGGCAATGTCATGGCCCTCTCTGACAGACAGGTGCGCCTGAACCTCAATATGGACATCAACCAGAATCAGGTCCCCGGCCTTACGTGTTTTTAAATCATGGAGATTCATAACCCCCGGAGTGGACAAAATAGTGGCTTTTATTTCGTTTTCTTTGGCAGGTTCTACGGAACGATCCATCAGGTCATGTAATGCGTTACAGGCGAAGGGATAGCCCATGCGGACTATCAATGCACCGACGATAAGCGCTGCGATGGGATCACAATAAGGCAGTCCGGCGAGGCTTCCGGCGATCCCTATGGCCACAACCACTGATGAAGCGGCATCTGAACGGGCGTGCCAGGCATTAGCGACCAGCATAGAAGACTGAATACGCGTCGCTACCGCGAGCATGTATCGGAACAAACATTCTTTTATGATCAGAGCGCCAATCGCCACCCACAGTGCCGTGATATGAACTTGCTGGATAGTGTCAGGATGGAGTAATTTCCCGACTGCCGACCACAGCATGCCAGCGCCAACAAGACATAGCAAAACGCCTAAAATCATTGACGCGCCATTTTCATAGCGCCAGTGTCCATAATGATGATCGTCGTCACAGGGCTTTCGGCTTTTTTGGTTGGCAATCAGCACCACAAAGTCAGCGATTAAATCGGAAAACGAATGAATGCCATCGGCGACAAGCGCCTGAGAGCCTGAAAGTAGACCAGTTATAATCTGTAAGCAGGATAAAAACAAATTAACAATGACGCTAATCAGTGTGCTTTTACGTGCCGTCCGTGAGCGCTCATGATAATTATTATCATTTTTCATCGTTGGTTATTATATTTGGAAATATTAAAAAATAAAATCAGAGTAACAATCCAATATTAAGATAACATTAAGACTGAATATCTGGTCGAAAAAGAGAAGGCATTAAATGATGAAAAGGTTTTTATCGCTCATCAAACACATTCCTTTTACAGCGAGGTATTGTCGATAAGACGAATGGTCGTGCATCAGTAATCTGTATTTGATACGGATAAAACGTAATAAGGAAATGATAACTGGAGAGGCAGCGAACGCGCTGGATAGCATATTGCCAATCAGTGATGGTTGACAACGCTATTCAGGACGGGTCACAGGCAATAAAAAAGCCTGAGTGTAAGCTCAGGCTCTCTTATGAG
>NZ_LLXO01000016.1 GCF_001484765.1 Entomohabitans teleogrylli
AAAAGCCTCATGCGCAAGCATGGGGCTTTTTTGTTTGTCAGAAATTACCCGGGGAGTCCGGAACGGGCCCGTGACCATGGTCTGCCGGAGCAGAGAGACAGGGAAGCTTCATGCGCAGGCACGGGGCTTTTTTGCATTTTAAATCCTGGATGTTAAAACGGTAGGTAGTACCAGGCTTGATTTTATTTACTATCAGGCCCCATCTCAACTGAGTCCATTTCATCGTTTCATCAAAATCAGATATTAGTCACAAAAATAATTTATCAAATAATTAACACTTTATTTACCTTTTGCGGTGGCGCACTCTATGCGACTGGCTTTCGCTGGATTTAAAAGCAAGAGAGAAATGTCATGTCTGAGACAACAACCATTAACAACAGGATGACTCAGTCAGGGGATGACACACGGCACCGTATCCGGGCCATTGTAGGCGCTTCTTCAGGGAACCTGGTGGAGTGGTTCGACTTCTATGTTTATTCCTTTTGTTCCATTTATTTCGCCCATATCTTTTTCCCTTCCGGTAATACCACCACTCAGTTGTTGCAAACCGCTGGCGTCTTTGCCGCCGGGTTTCTGATGCGGCCTATCGGTGGCTGGTTGTTTGGTTATATTGCCGACAAGTATGGCCGTAAGCGCTCAATGCTGATCTCAGTGTGCATGATGTGTATGGGCTCGTTGGTCATCGCCTGTCTGCCGGGATACGCCGCTATTGGCACCTGGGCGCCAGCGTTACTGCTGGTTGCCCGCCTGTTTCAGGGATTATCGGTAGGCGGGGAATATGGCACCAGCGCAACCTATATGAGCGAAGTCGCTGTAGAGGGACGTAAGGGATTTTATGCGTCATTTCAATATGTCACGCTGATCGGCGGGCAACTTCTTGCGTTACTGGTGGTAGTGATATTGCAGCAGACGATGGCGGAGAGTTCTCTCAGAGAGTGGGGATGGCGCATTCCTTTTGTCGTCGGCGCCGTGCTGGCGATTGTTGCGCTATGGCTGCGCAGAGCGCTGAATGAGACTTCGCAGAAAGAGAGTCGCAATCTGAAAGAGGCCGGTTCTCTGAAGGGGTTATGGCGAAACCGTAAGGCGTTCCTGATGGTGCTCGGTTTTACCGCCGGTGGGTCTCTCAGCTTCTATACCTTTACGACCTACATGCAAAAATATCTGGTGAATACTGCCGGTATGCATGCCAATGTCGCCAGCACACTGATGACGGTGGCGCTATTTATCTTTATGCTCCTTCAGCCTCTGTTTGGGGCGCTTTCTGATAAAATTGGTCGTCGCTCGTCGATGCTGTGTTTTGGTGCGTTATCTGCTCTGGGCACGGTGCCGATTCTCACTGCATTGCAGAATGTCAGCTCCCCGTGGGTCGCTTTTATTCTGGTGGTTATGGCGTTGCTGGCAGTGAGTTTCTATACCTCGATCAGCGGGATACTGAAAGCCGAAATGTTTCCGCCGCATGTGCGGGCTCTGGGAGTGGGGCTTTCTTATGCGGTGGCGAATGCGTTATTCGGTGGCTCAGCGGAGTATGTGGCGCTGTCGTTGAAATCCATAGGATCGGAAAGCGCCTTTTTCTGGTATGTCTCCGGAATGGGGGCGTTGGCGTTCCTGGTATCGCTGATGCTGCACCGCAAGGGTGGGGGCAGCAAGCTTTAGTAACGACTAAGCTGCCAGAGAGCGTAGCCGGTGGTCGCGCCGGCTACATCCCAGGCGAAATCTTTCCAGCTCCAGCCAGTCCCGGATGGACGACTATCCCAGCTTTCCTTTGCCGCGCCAAGGCTGACAGAGAATAGCAGGCCGAAGGCCGCACTGCGGTCAGCGCTCATTCCCTGATGGCGGGCGTATTCATTACCGGCGGCAGCCAGCATGGCAGAGGCAATAAAATGTTGAGCTTTGTCCTGGCCGGTCCAGCTATCCTGGGCCATATGGCTGCATCCGGTGGTAGCGAAAGTAGTCACCATCAGCAAAACAGGTATGATTTTTCCGGCGCAGGCCCTGCTTCTACAGGGCCATATACGGTGTGCCATTAAAGAATACGGCTGATGAGTTTGTCGATACGGATCCGTCGCAGGCGGCGGATCAGCTTACGCACTTTAACCGGATAGTCGGCAATACTCTGTAGATCCCGGTAGTGCTGAACGACAGTGGTATGAGTGCGGATTTGTTCTAACTCACGGGCTCTGGCCTCCGCCAGTTGATGCTGAGGATCGTGGATCAGGATCGCATTTTCCAGATCCAGGCGCCAGGCGCGGGGGTTGAGGTTATTCCCGGTCAGCAGCATCCACTCATCGTCGACCCACATCCCTTTGAGGTGGTAACTATTGTCCTCGTCTTTCCACAACCGCACTGTGAGCTGACCGCTATTGACGTAATATTGTAAGCGGCTCAGGAAGCGGCGCAGATTGATTTCATACAAGTACGGCAGGGCGCCGATAATTTTAAAAGGCTGATCTTCCGGAATATAGAAGTCGTTTGCCGTTTTATCCCCAACGATGATCTCTACCTGCTTACCGTCCCGCAGTAGCTGGATAATATTGCGCACCAGTACAGCTGGCAGGTTGAAATAAGGCGTGCAGATGGTCAGCTTATGCTCCGCGCAGGGCATCAGGTGATAAATGGCTTTATTCAGCGGGCTGGATTTCCCCAAACCGACCAGTGGGGTAACTGAAAGCTGATCGTTATCGGCATTACCATTATAGTGATAAACCGCATCACGCAGTTGCTGGCGGTACACACGGATATCGTTTTTGATCTCCTGGCTTTTAGGCCGATCGGCGCTGTCCAGCCGGTTAACGGCGCAGCCGTGTACCAGATACTGGCGTACCCAGTCATACATAATATCGGCAAGCTGCGGGTTACGGATCAGATGATAGCGGTCATAGCGATATTTATCGTGCTGATGGAGGTAAACGTCATTCAGACTGGCGCCGCTGTAAAGAACGCAGTCATCAACGATGAAACCTTTAAAATGCAGTACGCCCAGCGCTTCGCGAGTATTGACCGGCACGCCATATACTGGAATATCGACACCCGGATGGTCAGCGGCCATGCGGCAATACCAGTCTGCGTTGGTGTCGGATGCCGCTACGCCGATGCGGCCGCGCTGAGCGCGGTGCCAGTCGACAAGGACGCTGACTTCCAGCTCCGGACGCAGGCGCTTAGCCTGGTACAGGGCGGAAAGAATACCGCTGCCGCCGTCGTCCTGCTCAAGATACAGGGCGACCAGACAGATACGGTGAGTGGCTGATGCAATCTTTTGCAGCAACGTTTCCCTGAAGTCCGCCGGCGAGTAAAAAATAGCGACATCGTCCGCAGACTGAGCAAGCTTCGGTAGTTGGGCAAGGTGTTGTTGGTGCTTGTTACGCTTAAATTTAGACAACATCACAGTGCTTATCTTCTCTATACATTTGATGGCTTTCTGCTCAGGTCACATGACAGAAGCAGACGATAATACCACTACATTCGAAAAATGTGGTTAAGATTTCCAGTACCTTACACATCTTCCTCACGGTTCTGCAGTGGAAGCATCAGGCTGACAATGCCATCTTCCAGCTGTATATCGACATGAAAACCTAACTTTCGCGCCAGAGCGATCATGCCCTGATTGTTTGGCATGGTGATGCCATTAAGCTTGATGATCCCGTGTTCGCGGGTATAGGCGATCAACTTTTCCATTAACCGACGCCCGAGGCCCAACCCCTTGAGATCGGATCTCACCAGCACGGCAAACTCGGCGTCAATATTGTCCGGATCGGAGATGGCTCGGGAGACGCCGATGATCTCCTCTTCGCTGTCACTCTGGCGCACGGCCACAAACGCCATTTCTCGATCGTAGTCGATCTGCGTCATGTTGGCTAAATCATCATGGGTAAATTCGGTTATTTCACTGAAATAGCGGTAATAGAGATCTTCTTTGGTCACCCGGGAAATAAATTGCTGCAGCTTGGGTTCATCTTCCGGCAGGATAGGTCTGAACAGACAACCAGTACCGTTCTTCAGTACAATATCTTCTTCAAGATGGTGCGGATATGGGCGGATAGCGAGCCGGCTGTCGGCATCGCCTTCGAAAGGCGCAAGATTTAGCGTCACATCCAGCAGCGTAAACTCGTTATTACTGGCCAGCAGCGGATGAATGTCCAGGCGACGAATCTGCGGGCAGTCGATAATTAAATTCGATACCTGAACCAGTAACTGGCTTAGCCCGGCAATATCCAGCGGTCGCAGCGCGCTCTGGCCGCGAATCTTTCTTTTCTTTATCGCCTGGATGACCAGATAACGGGCCAGGTTCATGTTCAGCGGAGGCAGGGCGACGGCGGCCTGATCGCCGGATACCCATTCAACGCCGCCTTCTCCCAGCATAATTAGCGGGCCGAAAAGCGGATCGTATTCCACGACGATCCGCAGCTCCTGGGCGCCAGCGCGGTGGGCCATTCCCTGAACCAGCAGGCCGTGAATTCTGGCCTGTGGCCACGCCATCTTAACGCGGTCAAGAATCGCTTCCGCGGCGCGCTGTACCTCGCTGGCGGTGCGCAGATAGAGCATTACCCCCTGAACTTCCGATTTGTGGGGAATATCCGGCGAACGCAGCTTCAGCGCCACCGGGTAACCAATCTGTTCGGCAATATGTACCGCTTCAGCGCTGTCGCCGGCAATCCAGGTGGGGAGTGTGTTCAGCCCGTAGGCCTGGAGAATGGGCTGTACTTCATGGGTGTCCAGCGTAGTGGCGCCGTCCTGCAGCGCCTGGTGGATAAGCTGGTGCGCGGTGGCGGCATTGGCGCCCAGATTGGCCGGCAGAGCAGGGGTCTCGCGCAATTGCTTCTGGTTGCGGTGATATTCCACCATATGCATAAAGGCGGTGACGGTTCCTTCCGGCGTACGGTAAGTGGGAATGCCTGCGTCGCTGAATAGCCGTCGGGCGCCCTGAGATGAGTACTCGCCGCACCAGTTAGTGAGCAATGTGACCATTTTGCCGCGCGGATGGCGCTTTACCAGCTCGATAATTTTCGCAGCGGTTTCCGTAGCGGCCGCTACGGCGCTGGGAGCATGGATAATCATTAAGGCTTCGGCATCGTGGCTGTCGAGCAAAATTTCCAGTGCTTTCAGGTAGCGATCGATAGAGGCGTCATCGCGCAGATCCAACGGATTGGCGGCTTCTACGCCTTCCGGCAGGGCGCTCGTCAGCCGGGACAGCGTCTCTTCGCTCAGGCGAGCGAGTTTTCCATTACGCAGTTCCAGCCCGTCGAGCGCCAGCGCGGCGGGGGCGGCGCCATTGCTGACAATCATCAACTTTTCGCCGCGCAGGGGGCGCATGTGGCTCAGGGTTTCCACGGCGGAAAACAGTTCATGGGTGTCCTGAACGCGCAGCAGACCCGCGCGCTGGATCGCCGCGTCCCAGGCGACATCCATCCCGGGCGGCGTTTTTAATAACGTCTGCGCGCCCGGCGTGCGGCCGCTTTTAATCACCAGAACCGGTTTATTGCGCGAGGCGCTACGGGAAGCGGAAATAAAGCGCCGCGCATCGCTGAGATGTTCGAGATAGAGCAAAATAGCGCTGGTTTTGCTGTCCCTGGCGAGATAGTCCAGCAGTTCATCGACATCGATGTCCAGGCTGTCCCCCAGAGAGATAAAGTACGAGAACCCCATTTCCCGCTGCTGCGCCCAGTCAAGAATGGTATTGGATACTGCGGCAGACTGGGACACAAAGGCCAGCCGGCCTTTCTTGATAGGCACTGGCGAAAAGCTGGCGTTCAGCCCCTGCCAGGGGGCCAGCAGACCGAGGCTATTCGGGCCGAGAATGCGCATTTTCCAGCGGGCGGCGCAGGCCAGCAATTCGCTACGCTGTTCCGGCGGAGAGGAGAGAATGATACAGGTTTTACAGCCTTTCTGGCCCAGCGCTTCCAGCAGCGCGATATTGCGGCGCGCATTGGTACACAGAATAGCCAGATCGGGGGTAAATGGCAGGCTCTCCACGTTCGGCCACGCCAGGACGCCACAAACGGCTTTACGGGTCGGGGTCACGGGTAAAACCGGCCCATTAAAACCGCCGGCGAGCAGATTGCGCATCATCAGGTAACCGGCGCGATCCGGCTTCATCGAGGCGCCGATAACGGCAATCGATCCTGGACGTAACAGAGCTTCTAATCCACGCTGGCTCATGGGCCTTTCTCCTGTGCAAAAGACCCGTTGAGTTTAAACGCTTTCCGTTACCTGCGCTGTGATGGCTCCCGGATGATGCGCTTTTCCTGCCAGGTAGTGTTCACGGAACTGGATGAAATAGTTATTCAGATTATCGGCCGCATGACAGTCGCCGGCCAGTTCCAGCAGCGCCATTGCCACCTCCGCGGTGCAAAGCTGACCGGGAGCGTGGGGTTCCCGCAACTGATAGGCCGACGTTTGCTGTAGGTTGACCGAGATAACTGGCAGGTGATCGAGCCACGGACTTTTGCGGAACATTTTCCGGGCCTCGGTCCAGGTTCCGTCCAGCATAATAAACAGAGGTGGTTTACCGTCTGCGGGGGGCGCGGATAATACCTGGCGAGGAGGCTGTGCATAGCTGGCGGGGAAGACCACCATCGGCTGGCGCCGGGTATCGTTAACCAACTCCAGGAGATCACGGGGTGGTTCGGTACGCGACCACAGAAATGCCGTGGTATCCGGCAAAATATCAGCGATAAGTCGCCCGGTATTACTGGGCTTCATCGGCTCGGTATCGTACATCACCAGGCAGAACTGACTGCGCGCCTGGCTGGGAAGGATGGCGTGGCAAACGCACAGTTTCTGCGCCAGCAGGCAGTGCGGGCAGCGGCGAACCCGGTTGCCCCGGGCCAGAAAAGGTCGAGTGGAACGGGCGATGCGCTCGGCACGCAGGCGCAGGACGGCATTGTCAGTCATGGAGTTTTTAGCGGCTAAAAGCGCTATTCTAACGTGGCAAATAAAAAGGGCACTCTATTTGTGCCCTTTGTGGTGGGATTACAGGCTTTCGTTCAGCCAGCTATCAAAAGGCGCTTTCGGCACCGCGCCGTTAAGCATATCCACGACCTGACCCTGCTTAAAGATCATAATTGTGGGAATACTGCGGATGCGGAAGCGCGCGCTCAGTTCAGGTTCGGCTTCGGTATTTACCTTTACAAAACGGACCTGGCCGCTGCGCTCTTCTGCAACGTCTTCAAAAATCGGCGCGAAGTTACGGCACGGACCGCACCATGGCGCCCAGAAATCCACCACTACCGGCAGATCGTCTTTCAGTAAGGTATCCAGGGTTTCACTGGTAGCATTGATTACATCGCCGTCAAACAACTCATGGCCACAGCGCCCGCATTTTGCGCCATCTTCTTTACGATCTTCAGGAAGACGGTTAATCGCCTGGCAGGCGGCACAAACGGTATTCATAGCTAACCTCTGCAACAACAGATGTAAGAAAAAACCGGCGGCGGCCGGTTGTGTTTCATAATTGTTGCATATTATTGGCATTAATGTTTGCAACAGCAATTTGTTTTATTCGATAAGTACAATAGTTATTAGCTTTTGACGAAAGATAATGGCGCCGCGTGGGTACATCGGGTAATCTGCGCGCTTCGCGCAGAGCTGGTGGAGAGAAGCATGAACGACGAATTTAAAGGTAAAAGCGGCAAAGTCAAAGTGATGTATGTCCGTTCGGATGACAACAGCGACAAACGCACCCAGAACCCGCGTACCGGTAAAGGCGGTGGGCGGCCTGCTGGCGCGTCCCGTTCAGACGGCGGTCGCCGTGGTACCCGTGAGGGTAAGCCCTCCACCGGGCGCGAGCGCGGCGGGGAGACTTCTCCGTGGCGCACTGTTTCCCGCGCGCCGGGCGATAGCGAACCGACTACCCCGGATCATGGCGGCATTAGCGGTAAAAGTTTTATCGATCCGGAAGTGTTGCGCCGCCAGCGGGCGGAGGAGACGCGGGTGTATGGCGAAAACGCCTGCCAGTCGCTGTTTAAAAACCGCCCGGAGTGTATTGTTCGCGCCTGGTTTATTCAGAGTGTTACGCCGCGCTTTAAAGAGGCTCTGCGCTGGATGGCGGCAAACCGCAAGGCCTACCATGTGGTGGATGATGCGGAACTGGCGAAAGCCTCCGGTACCGAACATCACGGCGGCGTCTGTTTCCTGATCAAAAAGCGTAATGGTATTCAGGTTAATCAGTGGCTGGAACAGGCTGATGACAATGACTGCGTACTGGCGCTGGAAGAGATGGGCAATCCCCACAACCTTGGCGGCATTATGCGCACCTGCGCTAATTTTGGCGTCAAAGGGTTGCTGGTGGATGATGCTGCGCTACTGGAATCCGGCGCTGCGGTGCGTACCGCTGAAGGCGGCGCCGAACACGTGAAAGCTATTACTGGTGAAAGCTTCTCTCAGGCGCTGGAAGAGTTCCGGCGCGCCGGGTATGCCATCGTGACCACCTCCGGGCGGCGTGGTACTTCGGTATATCGCGCCAGCCTGCCGAAGAAGATGGTGCTGGTGCTTGCCCAGGAGCGCGATAGTATGGCGGATACCATGGTCAGTGATGCCGATCTGTACTTATCGATTGATGGCTCAGGCAATGTGGAAGGGCTGAATATTTCCGTCGCCGCCGGAGTTCTGCTGGGCGAATGGTGGCGCCAGAACCGCACCTGATGTTTTAGCTGCAGTGAATAAACCCCGGCGTTGCCGGGGTTTTGCGTTTTTAGTTCATTTGGTCCGGTAGCAGCGGCGTCCAGTCAATGGGGGCCTCTCCACGGCTGGTCAGGTACTCATTGGCCCGGACAAAATGTCCACAGCCAAAAAAGCCGCGGTGCGCTGACAGCGGGGACGGATGCGGCGCCTGTAAAACATGATGGCGCTGCCTGTCGATAATGCGTCCTTTCTTCTGGGCATGGGATCCCCACAGCAGGAATACCACCCCTTCACAGTGTTCATTGATCAGGCCAATCACTTTATCGGTAAACGTTTCCCATCCCAGATTGGCGTGGGAGTGGGCCTGCCCCGCTTCAACGGTAAGCACGGTGTTAAGCAGCATCACCCCCTGGCGCGCCCAGCTTTCCAGATAACCATGGGGCGGACGCGCGAAACCGGCGATCGACCCTTCAAGTTCTTTATACATATTGACCAGCGAAGGGGGCGGGGCGATGCCCGGCTGAACAGAAAAGGCCAGACCGTGCGCCTGCCCCGGACCGTGATAGGGATCCTGGCCAAGGATAACCACTTTCACATCGCCGAGTTCGGTATAACGGAAAGCGTTAAACACATCCTTCTGCGGCGGATAAACGGTGACGCCAGCGGCCCGACGGGCGGCGACGCTCTGCAGCGTATGAATGAAGTAGGGCTGTTGCTTTTCATCTGCCAGCACATCGTGCCAGGTAAGTTGACTGGTCATCTCGCGCTCCTGCGATATTTTTCATGGCGATAGCTTAACTGCTTATTCTTCAGGAACAAAATCCACAGGACATTTTCCGGTTATGCCTGTAAAAAAATTTGAAAATTTACAATTTTTCGTAGAAATAAGGCGATGCTAAGTTGATGTAAAACAAATAAATGCATTTATACCCACTTTTGGTGAGTGGTTTTTATTGATTTTAATCAAAGAATGCCGCCGAAACGGCTGGTATACAGAACAACAAAGAAACAAAGGTTTTACCAATTAGCCATGTAGCGGCTAAAAATTATCAAGAATGACGCCCATAGGGAGGCAAATTATGATTACTGGTATCCAGATTACTAAAGCGGCTAACGACAACCTTCTGAACTCTTTCTGGCTGCTGGACAATGAAAAAGGCGAAGCGCGTTGCGTGTGCGCCAAAGCGGGCTTTGCTGAAGATGAGATCGTTCCGGTAGGTAAACTGGGCGAGATCGAGTATCGCGAAGTGCCGATGGAAGTCAAACCGGAAGTACGCGTGGAAGGTGGTCAGCACCTGAACGTTAACGTCCTGCGTCGTGAAACCCTGGAAGACGCCGTTAAGCATCCGGAAAAATATCCGCAGCTGACTATCCGCGTTTCCGGTTACGCTGTGCGTTTCAACTCCCTGACGCCGGAACAGCAGCGCGACGTTATCGCCCGCACCTTTACTGAAAGCCTGTAATTTCCGGGCTGATATAAGCAAACCGCCGGCACAGAGTGTCGGCGGTTTTTTTGTGCCAGAAAAAACTGCCAGACAGGCTGGCGGTCGGTCAGATTATTCGTCACTGGACTGGGCGCTGGGTTTGCGACGCTTACCGATATTTTTAGTATCGCGATGGCGCTTTTTAACCCGTGGTTTGGCTTTTTCCTGTTCTTTTTTCTTTTCTTCGCGTTTAGCCTGCACTTTTTTCGACGGTTTGCCTTTCAGTTTCTCGCTGGGGGCGCGGGTGGAGGGGCGTAACTCGTCGATGACCCGCGCTTTTAACGGCTCCTGAACATAGCGGCCAATTTTACCCAGTAGCAGATGGTCGTGAGCTTCAACCAGCGAAATCGCGGTTCCTTTACGTCCGGCGCGGCCGGTACGGCCGATACGGTGCAGATAAGTATCCCCGCTGCGCGGCATATCAAAGTTAAATACGTGGCTAATATCGGGCACGTCGAGTCCGCGGGCAGCGACATCAGTGGCGATGAGCACGTTCACCCGGCCATCGGCCAGGCGTTTAATGGCTTCATTGCGTTTTACCTGCACCATCTCGCCTTCCAGATAGCAGTTCTGGATACCGGCTGCGCGCAGCCACTCGGCCAGTTCATGTACCCGTTCGCGCTTGCGGACAAACACTATCGAGCGGGTGACTTCCGGCTGCTTTAGCAGGTGAACCAGCAGGGCGGTTTTATGTTCGATATCATCCGCGCGGTAATACCATTGATGGATCTTTTTGCGCTCGCGGGTGGATGGCGTGGCGGAAACCTCAATGGGATCTTCCAGCAGCCGTTCGGCAAACTCCTGCACCGCATTGCCTTCGAGGGTTGCGGAGAACAGCATAGTTTGTTTGCGCCAGCGGGTTTCACCGGCAATATGCTCGATATCCTGAGCGAAACCCATATCAAGCATCCGATCCGCTTCGTCGAGAATCAGCAACTCTACCGCGCGACAGTCAAAGTTTTCTTCTTTTATATACTGCAGCAGGCGGCCGGTGGTGGCGACCACGATGTCCTGGTTTTCACTGAACACTTCGGCGTGGTTCATATAAGCGACGCCGCCAGTGATCGTGGCAATATCCAGATGGGTA
Organism: Entomohabitans teleogrylli; assembly: GCF_001484765.1. Classification (GTDB taxonomy): domain Bacteria; phylum Pseudomonadota; class Gammaproteobacteria; order Enterobacterales; family Enterobacteriaceae; genus Entomohabitans; species Entomohabitans teleogrylli. The sequence goes on from NZ_LLXO01000016.1 coordinate 11,188, forward strand.
TGCGCGGCCAGTTCCCGGGCGTGATCGGCAACCTGCATCGCCAGCTCACGGGTGGGGGTCAGAATCAGAACGCGCGGCGGGCCGGACTTTTTACGCGGGAAATCGAGCAGATGCTGCAGCGCGGGTAAAATATAAGCGGCCGTTTTGCCGGTGCCAGTGGGCGCTGAGCCCAGCACATCGCGCCCGTCAAGCGCGGGCGGGATCGCCGCGGCCTGAATAGCCGTCGGGCGAGTGAAACCTTTATCCTGGAGCGCATCCAGCAGGTTTTCATCAAGTTCGAGTTCGGAAAAAGTGGTTACCGTCATGATCTACCTCTGTGTGGGGCGCCGATTATAGACGTTATAGCCGCGATCTTCATCTGTTTGTCGTCAACTTAGCCTTTTCCCGGCGCGTGCTTTCCCCTATGCTACACCGGTTTCAGCGACAGGTAGCGAAGATGTCCCGGCATAAACAGGTTTTGCCCCGTAACGGTTTTACATTCAAACAGTTCTTTGTCGCCCACGATCGATGCGCAATGAAAGTGGGAACCGACGGTATTCTGCTTGGCGCGTGGGCGCCGGTGGTGAATGTCAGCCGCATTCTGGACATTGGCACCGGCAGTGGACTGCTGGCGCTGATGCTGGCGCAGCGCACTGAGGGAAGCGCGCAGATCGACGCCGTGGAACTCGACGCCGACGCCGCGCAGCAGGCCGGTGAAAATGTTCAGGCTTCGCCGTGGCGGGAACGGATTCAGGTGCACTGCGCCGATATTCAGACGTGGGCCGGCCAGCAAACCCGGCGCTATGAGTTGATTATCAGTAATCCGCCTTATTTTGAGAAAGGGGTGCCCTGCGCCAGTGCGGAGCGTGAACTCGCGCGCTACACTGCCACGCTCGATCACGACACGTTACTTGCCTGCGCATCGCAGTTGATCACTGAAGAAGGTTTTCTATGTGTTGTGCTGCCGGAATCAGTAGGGGGCTATTTTGTCCAGCGGGCGCTGGGGCAGGGATGGCACCTGCGTTTTCGCACTGACGTGGCGGAAGCGGAAATGAAGTTGCCGCATCGGGTATTGCTGGGCTTTTCGCCCACGGCGGGAGATCTGTTCAGCGAAAGGCTGGTCATTCGCGGGCCAGACCAGCGCTATTCCGACGCTTTTTGTGGCCTGACCCGGGCTTTCTATCTATTTATGTGATGGTGTGCGGGGCGTCAGCACCGTAGGGCCGGAGACCGCCAGCGGCTGCGGGTAATCCAGTGTGTAATGCAATCCGCGGCTTTCTTTGCGCATCATTGCGCAACGCACAATTAACTCTGCCACCTGCGCCAGATTGCGCAACTCCAGTAAATTATTGGAAACCCGGAAGTTTGCATAATACTCATCAATTTCCTGCTGTAGCAGGGTGATACGCCGTAACGCCCGTTCCAGCCGTTTGGTGGTGCGTACAATCCCGACATAATCCCACATAAACAGACGCAGTTCATGCCAGTTGTGTTGGATAACGACTCGTTCATCTGCGTTGTCGACCCGGCTCTCATCCCATTCCGGCAGCGGCGATACTTCGTGCAGGTGTGTGATGCGCTGATGAATATCCTGTGCGGCGGACCAGCCGTAGACCAGGCACTCGAGCAGCGAATTTGATGCCATGCGATTAGCGCCGTGCAGGCCGGTGTAGGTGACTTCGCCAATCGCATACAGACCATCGACATCGGTTCTGCCATGCTCATCGACCATCACGCCGCCGCAGGTATAGTGGGCGGCGGGCACCACCGGCACAGGGTCGCAGGTCAGGTCGATACCCAGACCGAGCAGTTTTTCATAAATCGTCGGGAAATGATGGCGCACAAATTCAGCCGGTTTGTGGCTGATATCAAGGTACATACAGTCAACCCCCAACCGTTTCATCTCATGGTCGATGGCCCGGGCGACAATATCCCGCGGCGCCAATTCTTCCCGGGGATCGAAATCCGGCATAAAGCGACTGCCGTCAGGCCGTTTCAGGTATGCGCCTTCGCCGCGTAATGCTTCGGTGAGCAGGAAATTGCGCGCCTGAGGATGAAAAAGCGCGGTAGGGTGGAACTGGTTAAATTCCAGATTGGCGACCCGGCAGCCGGCGCGCCAGGCCATGGCGATGCCATCGCCGGAAGAGATATCCGGGTTAGTGGTGTATTGATACACTTTTGAGGCGCCGCCGGTGGCCAGAATCACCGCTCTGGCGCCACAGGTTTCGACTTTTTCCAGGTTACGGTTCCAGATCCAGGCGCCAACCACCCGGCGCGGGCCGGGCAGGCCGATACGATCGGAAACAATAACGTCGACGGCATTGTAGCGTTCCAGAATACGGATATTCGGGTGGTTCAGCGCTTTGCCGACCAGCGTGGTTTCGACTTCTTTCCCGGTTGCGTCGGCGGCGTGCAGGATGCGGCGGTGACTGTGGCCGCCTTCGCGGGTTAAATGATAACCTGAATCGCCATTGGGCTGGGTTTCGGTATCAAAAGCGACGCCCTGATCGATGAGCCACTGTACGCAGTGGCGGGCGTTGCTGGCGACAAACTCTACCGCCTGGCGATCGCAAATACCGGCGCCGGCAACCAGGGTGTCTTCGACATGGGAATCAATACTATCGGTTTCGTCGAAGACCGCGGCGATACCCCCCTGGGCATAGAAGGTAGAGCCTTCGCTAACCGGGCCCTTGCTGAGGACGATAACCTGGTGTTGTAACTGGGCGAGGCGCAGCGCCAGAGAGAGTCCGGCAGCGCCGCTGCCGACTACCAGAATATCGCAGTGAAATGGGGTGCTGTTGTTGGTCATGATCTTTTGTTTAATTTACTAAACATTGTTGACCGAGAATAGCATCGAACTGGCCGGTTTAGTATGTGTTTTTTGTGTTTTTGTCATTCAGGCTAAACATCAGCTGTGGTCCGAAGGATGTACTGGCGATGGGTTGTTCGACAAAATCTCACAGAGCGATCGGTAACTTCAGATTTTGTGATAAAAAAGGTGCATTCGTGCGATACTCTGTTTATCTCTGTCTGTGAATAATTAAAACAGCAAGTGTTCGTCTTTTGTGTTGCGGAACTTATAATGAGAGATAACGCATATTTCGCTAAACATGAGAGAAAAAACAAAGGCGTAACGGAACTTCCTGCATCACCGACACTCTTAGGGGTGCTTGCTCATGCATTTTGGCAACGTTCGGGTGGCATTTCGATTACGCGTGGAATTGGTTTGAGGAGACATTACCTCGGATGAGCGAGCAGTTAACGGACCAGGTTCTGGTAGAACGGGTCCAGAAAGGAGATCAGAAAGCGTTTAACCTGCTGGTGATTCGTTACCAGAACAAGGTGGCGAGTCTGGTTTCCCGATATGTGCCTTCGGGTGATGTACCTGATGTTGTACAGGAATCATTTATCAAAGCGTACCGGGCGTTGAGTTCATTCCGGGGCGAGAGTGCATTTTATACCTGGCTGTACCGCATCGCGGTGAATACGGCCAAGAATTATCTGGTAGCTCAGGGGCGCCGTCCGCCGTCCAGCGATGTGGACGCGATTGAAGCAGAAAACTTCGAAAGTGGCGGTGCGTTGAAAGAAATTTCGAACCCTGAGAACTTAATGTTGTCAGAAGAGCTGAGACAGATAGTTTTCCGTACTATTGAGTCGCTTCCGGAAGATTTACGTATGGCAATCACCTTGCGGGAGCTGGATGGACTGAGCTATGAAGAGATAGCTGAGATCATGGATTGCCCGGTGGGGACTGTGCGTTCCCGTATTTTCCGGGCCCGGGAAGCTATTGATAATAAAGTTCAACCGCTTATCAGGCGTTGAAGATAGCGGGATACTGAAAAAGGTATTTGGTATGCAGAAAGAAAAACTTTCCGCTTTAATGGATGGCGAAACTCTCGATAGCGAACTGCTTAACCAGCTGTCGAACGACAAAGCGTTACAGCAGACCTGGGGGAGTTACCACCTGATCCGCGATACCCTGCGCGGTGATACCAGTGAAGTGATGCATTTTGATATCTCTGCCCGGGTTATGGCGGCTATAGCGAATGAATCAGTTCAGACGGTTACGCCGATCATCCCGGAACAACAGCCTGCGCCGCACCTGTGGCAGAAAATGCCGTTCTGGCAAAAAGTACGTCCCTGGGCGAGCCAGATAACCCAGGTTGGCGTTGCGGCCTGCGTCTCGCTGGCGGTGATCGTTGGCGTTCAGCAATACAACAACACCTCGGATGCGACCGGTCAGCCGGAAACGCCGGTGTTTAATACCCTGCCGATGATGGGCAAAGCCAGTCCGGTGAGCCTTGGCGTACCGTCTGACAATACCGTCGCGACCGGCGCCGGGCAGCAGCAGGCGCAGGAACAGCGTCGGCGGATTAACGCTATGCTGCAGGACTATGAATTGCAGCGTCGCCTGCACGCCGAACAGCTTCAGATGGAGCAGTCGCAGCAGGCTGCCGTTCAGGTGCCAGGAAACCAAACTTTAGGAACCCAATCGCAGTAATGAAGCAGCTTTGGTGTGCCGTGTCTTTTCTGGCTGGCTGCCTGTTATCTACCAACGCCTCGGCGGATACTATTTCGACCGGGGCGTTGTTGCAGCAGATGAATGTGGCAAGCCAGTCACTCAACTATGAGTTGGCGTTTATCAGCATCAATAAGCAAGGCGTCGAATCCTTGCGCTATCGTCATGCCCGTCTCGATAACAAAGCGCTGGCCCAGCTTTTACAAATGGATGGGCCGCGTCGTGAAGTCGTCCAGCGCGGCAGTGAGATAAGCTATTTTGAGCCCGGCCTGGAGCCGTTTACCCTTAACGGCGATTACATCGTCGACTCACTCCCTTCTATTGTTTACACCGATTTTAAACGCCTGGCGGCGTGGTACGACTTTATCGCCGTAGGGCGTACGCGTATTGCCGATCGCCTGTGCGAAGTGATTCGCGTCGTCGCCCGGGACGGGACGCGCTATAGCTACATTGTCTGGCTCGACAGCGAAACCAAATTGCCGCTGCGCGTGGATCTGTTAGATCGCGACGGTGAGACGCTTGAGCAGTTCCGGGTGATCTCATTTACCGTGAACGATCAGGTCAGCAATATGATGCGCGGCCTGGAAAAAGCCAGTCTCCCGCCGCAACTTTCCGTCCCTGGCGGAGAGAAGATCAATTTCAACTGGGCGCCTTCCTGGGTACCCCAGGGATTTAATGAAGTGTCCAGCGGTCGGCGTCCATTGCCAACTATCGACGTGCCGGTTGAATCGCGGCTCTATTCCGACGGATTGTTCAGTTTCTCGATTAACGTCAATCGGGCGGGGACATCGGATGGTGAACAGATTTTGCGTACCGGACGACGTACGGTGACAACGGAAGTACGTAACAGCACGGAAATTACCGTGGTGGGCGAACTGCCGCCGCAAACGGCTAAACGTATCGCGGATAGCGTTAAATTCAGGGCTGCGCCATGATGAAAGAGTGGGCCACGGTTGTTTCGTGGCAGGATGGGCAGGCTGTGGTGCGCTGCGATGTTAAAGCATCCTGCAGCAGTTGCGCCTCCCGGGCTGGCTGCGGTAGCCGGGTGCTGAATAAGCTCGGCCCGCAAAACCAGCACCTCATCACCGTACCCTGTGAACAGCCGCTGACCAGGGGCCAGAAAGTCGAACTGGGGATTGCCGAAAGCAGCCTTCTGGGCTCGGCGGTGCTGGTGTATCTGTTCCCCTTGCTCGGGTTGCTGCTGATGGCCGGGGTTTTCCAGGGGCTGTTCGGCGGCGACCTTGCCGCGCTGTGCGGTGCGGTGTTGGGCGGCGTTGGCGGTTTTCTGGCGGCGAAAGGACTTTCTCCGCGCTTCAGTCAGCGAGAATCCTGGCAGCCGGTGATTCTCAGCATCGGCCTGGACCCGGATGCATTGCGGGTTATTTCGCCATCTGCGGGCGAAAATCACCATCCATAAAGCCATTATGGCCGCTGCCCGTTTAGTTTATCCCTCTCCCTGCCGCTCGTCAGGCTATGCTTGTCTGATGAGCAGTTTCCTCGCTTTCTGGTTGTAGTGTAGAATGCAGCGTTTCAGGCACAAGACAGCCACTATTTGCAGGCTCACGACGCCGGGCCATCTCAGGATTTGTAAGGCATAAAATTACATTATATGAAGAACATACGTAACTTTTCGATCATTGCCCACATTGACCACGGTAAGTCGACGCTGTCTGACCGTATTATCCAGATTTGCGGTGGCCTGTCTGACCGCGAGATGGAAGCCCAGGTTCTGGATTCCATGGATCTGGAGCGCGAGCGCGGAATTACCATTAAAGCGCAGAGCGTCACCCTGGACTATAAAGCCTCGGACGGTAAAACTTATCAGCTGAACTTTATCGATACGCCGGGGCACGTGGACTTTTCGTACGAAGTTTCCCGCTCTCTGGCCGCCTGCGAAGGGGCGTTGCTGGTGGTGGACGCCGGTCAGGGGGTAGAAGCCCAGACCCTGGCGAACTGCTACACCGCGATTGAGATGGATCTGGAAGTTGTGCCGGTACTCAATAAAATCGACCTGCCCGCCGCTGAGCCGGATCGGGTGGCGGAAGAAATTGAAGATATCGTGGGTATTGATGCGACGGATGCCGTGCGTTGCTCCGCCAAAACCGGCGTTGGCGTTCAGGATGTGCTGGAGCGCCTGGTGCGTGATATTCCGCCGCCGGAAGGCGATCCCGATGCACCCCTGCAGGCGTTGATCATTGACTCCTGGTTTGATAACTACCTTGGCGTGGTGTCGCTGATTCGCGTGAAGAACGGCACTCTGCGTAAGGGCGATAAAATTAAGGTGATGAGCACTGGCCAGACCTATAACGCCGATCGTCTGGGGATCTTCACGCCGAAACAGGTTGACCGGACCGAGCTGCAATGCGGCGAGGTAGGCTGGCTGGTATGCGCCATCAAAGACATTCTCGGCGCCCCGGTGGGGGATACCCTGACGCTGGCGCGTAACCCGGCGGACAAAGCGCTTCCGGGCTTTAAGAAAGTAAAACCCCAGGTCTACGCGGGGTTGTTTCCGGTCAGTTCTGATGATTATGAAGCTTTCCGCGACGCGCTGGGCAAACTGAGCCTCAACGACGCTTCGCTGTTCTTCGAGCCGGAAAGTTCTACGGCGCTGGGCTTTGGTTTCCGCTGCGGCTTCCTCGGCCTGCTGCATATGGAGATTATCCAGGAGCGCCTGGAGCGCGAATACGATCTGGATCTGATTACCACCGCCCCGACCGTGGTCTATGAAGTTGAAACCACGGCCGATGAAGTGCTGTACGTGGACAGTCCGTCCAAACTGCCGGCGGTGAACAGTATCAAAGAGCTGCGTGAGCCGATCGCCGAGTGTCACATGCTGATGCCTCAGGAATATCTGGGCAACGTGATCACCCTGTGCGTGGAAAAGCGCGGCGTGCAGACCAACATGGTTTACCACGGCAATCAGGTGGCGCTGACCTATGAGATCCCAATGGCCGAAGTGGTGCTGGATTTCTTTGACCGCCTGAAGTCCACTTCCCGCGGCTATGCCTCGCTGGACTATAACTTTAAGCGTTTCCAGGCTTCCGACATGGTGCGGGTAGACGTATTGATTAACGGCGAGCGGGTTGACGCGCTGGCGCTGATCACCCACCGCGATAACTCGCAGTATCGTGGCCGCGAGTTGGTGGACAAGATGAAAGACTTGATCCCGCGCCAGCAGTTCGATATCGCGATCCAGGCGGCTATTGGTAACCATATTATCGCTCGCTCGACGGTGAAACAGTTACGTAAGAACGTGCTGGCAAAATGCTACGGCGGTGACGTAAGCCGTAAAAAGAAACTGCTGCAGAAACAGAAAGAGGGTAAAAAGCGCATGAAGCAGGTCGGTAATGTCGAACTGCCTCAGGAGGCTTTCCTGGCGATTCTGCATGTGGGTAAAGACGGCAAATAAATTCTAAGGAGCTGGCATGGCTAACATGTTCGCGCTGATCCTGGTGATAGCCACCCTGGTGACGGGCATTTTATGGTGCATTGATAAGTTTATTTTTGCGCCGAAGCGTCGCGAGAAGCGGGCCGCCGCTCAGGCTGCGGCAGGTAATACGCTGGATGCGCAGACGCTGAAAAAGGTCGAACCAAAGCCGGGCTGGCTGGAAACCGGCGCATCGGTGTTTCCGGTGCTGGCGATTGTGCTGGTGGTGCGCTCGTTTATTTACGAGCCTTTCCAGATCCCATCCGGTTCAATGATGCCGACGCTGCTGATCGGTGATTTCATTCTGGTAGAAAAGTTTGCCTACGGGATTAAAGATCCCATCTACCAGAAGACCCTGATTGAAACTGGTCATCCGAAGCGCGGCGATATCGCGGTATTTAAATATCCGAAAGAGCCGACGCTGGATTACATTAAGCGAGTGGTCGGGCTGCCGGGCGATCGGGTTACGTACGATCCGATCAGTAAAGAGGTGACGGTTGAGCCGAACTGCAGTTCCGGTCAGGCCTGCGGTAAAGCGCTGCCGGTCACCTATTCCAACGTCGAGCCCAGCGATTTTGTGCAGACTTTCTCGGCGCGTAACGGCGGGGAAGCCAGCAGCGGCTTCTTCCAGTTGCCGCTCGACCAGACTAAATCCGGCGGTATCCGGCTGGACGAACGTAAAGAGACGCTCGGCGAAGTGTCGCATAATATCCTGATGGTGCCGATCGCCCAGGATCAGGTGGGGATGTACTACAACCGCACCTCAACCTGGATAGTACCGCCAGGCCACTATTTTATGATGGGCGATAACCGCGATAACAGCGCCGACAGCCGTTATTGGGGCTTTGTGCCGGAAGCCAATCTGGTGGGTAAGGCGACAGCTATCTGGATGAGTTTTGAAAAACAAGAGGGCGAATGGCCTACCGGCGTACGTTTGAGCCGTATTGGCGGAATTCATTGAGAATTACCGCAATCAAATAACGACATCCCTTGTCGTTGTGTATAGAATATCCCCCCGAGTTTTCCGGTTGGCTCCCGTAAGGGAGCCACGGCACACGAAACCGTCATTTTGATACTTTTCAGATCGGTTCCGTGTGCTGATCTATCGACGCATTCATTAACTGGTATCGCATGAACCCCATAGTTATTAACCGGCTTCAGCGGAAGCTGGGCTACACTTTTCAACATCAGGAACTGTTGCAGCAGGCTTTAACGCACCGCAGCGCCAGCAGCAAACATAACGAGCGGCTGGAGTTTCTGGGTGATTCTATTTTGAGTTTTGTTATCGCCAATGCGCTCTATCACCGCTTCCCACGCGTGGATGAAGGGGATATGAGCCGTATGCGCGCCACGCTGGTGCGCGGCAATACGCTGGCGGAAATCGCCCGCGAATTTGAACTTGGCGAGTGCCTGCGCCTTGGGCCGGGCGAATTAAAAAGCGGCGGTTTTCGCCGGGAATCTATTCTCGCGGACACCGTTGAAGCGCTGATCGGCGGCGTATTTCTGGATAGCGATATTCAGACCGTGGAACGTTTGATCCTCACCTGGTACCAGACGCGTCTGGACGAAATCAGCCCCGGGGATAAACAAAAGGATCCCAAAACCCGCCTGCAGGAGTATTTGCAGGGGCGCCATCTGCCGCTGCCCTCCTACCTGGTGGTTCAGGTGCGGGGAGAAGCGCACGATCAGGAATTTACCATTCATTGTCAGGTTAGTGGCCTGAGCGAGCCGGTGATCGGTACTGGCTCCAGCCGCCGCAAAGCGGAGCAGGCGGCCGCTGAGCAGGCGCTGAAGAAGCTGGAGCTGGAATGAGCGAACAGAAAACATATTGCGGCTTTATCGCTATCGTCGGGCGCCCGAACGTCGGCAAATCGACTCTGCTGAATAAGCTGCTGGGACAGAAAGTCTCCATCACCTCCCGTAAGGCGCAGACTACCCGGCACCGGATTGTCGGCATCCATACCGAAGGCGCCTATCAGGCGATTTATGTCGATACCCCGGGCCTGCATATGGAAGAGAAGCGCGCCATTAACCGTCTGATGAACCGCGCCGCCAGCAGCTCGATCGGCGATGTGGAACTGGTGATTTTCGTGGTTGAAGGGACCCGCTGGACCCCCGATGACGAGATGGTGCTTAATAAGCTGCGCGACAGCAAAGTGCCGGTCATTCTGGCGGTAAACAAAGTGGATAACGTGGCGGAAAAGGCCGATCTGCTGCCGCACCTGCAGTTCCTTGGCAGCCAGATGAGTTTCCTGGATATCGTGCCTGTTTCTGCGGAAACCGGGATGAATGTTGATACTATCGCGCAGATCGTGCGTAAACACCTGCCGGAGGCGATTCACCACTTCCCGGAAGATTATATTACCGATCGCTCGCAGCGGTTTATGGCCTCAGAAATCATCCGCGAGAAGCTGATGCGTTTCCTGGGCGCCGAGCTGCCGTATTCGGTTACCGTTGAGATCGAGCGTTTTGTCACCAATGAGCGCGGCGGTTATGACATCAACGGGCTGATCCTCGTGGAGCGCGAAGGGCAGAAAAAGATGGTGATCGGCAATAAAGGCTCGAAAATCAAAACGATCGGCATTGAAGCCCGTAAAGACATGGAAGAGATGTTCGAGGCGAAAGTCCATCTTGAACTGTGGGTGAAAGTGAAGTCCGGCTGGGCGGATGACGAGCGGGCGCTGCGCAGTCTCGGCTATGTCGACGATCTGTAGCGGGTAACCGTGATGGAAGGCTGGCAGCGGGCGTTTGTCCTGCATAGTCGACCCTGGAGTGAAACCAGCCTTCTGCTTGATATTTTTAGTGAAGAGTCCGGGCGGATACGCCTGATAGCCAAAGGCGCCCGGGCTAAGCGCTCCAGCCTGAAGGGCGCTTTGCAGCCCTTTACCCCGCTGCTGGTGCGCTGGGGCGGACGTGGGGAGGTCAAAACCCTGCGTAGCGCCGAGGCAGTCTCCCTGGCGTTACCCTTATCCGGCATTGCTCTCTATAGCGGCCTGTATGTTAATGAACTACTTTCCCGGGTTCTGGAACAGGAAATCCGCTTCTCTGAACTTTTTTTCGACTATCTGCACTGCCTGCAGGGACTGGCGGAATCGGTGGGATCGCCGGAGCCCGCGCTGCGCCGTTTTGAACTGGCATTGCTTGGGCACCTCGGTTATGGCGTGGATTTTTTACACTGCGCGGGCACCGGCGAAGAGGTCAGCGATACCATGACCTACCGCTACCGGGAGGAGAAAGGTTTTATCGCCAGCCTGGTGGTGGATAATAACAGCTTCACTGGGCATCAGCTTCGGGCGCTGTTTCACCGTGAATTTCCGGATGCCGACACGCTACGCGCCGCCAAGCGTTTCACACGTATGGCGCTTAAACCTTACCTCGGCGGCAAACCGCTGAAGAGCCGCGAACTGTTTCGCCAGTTTGTCCCGAAAGCGAAGCCCGGCGCCACTTCCTGATGTTAACAGCGTAGCCACGCTTTCCTGCTCCGGTGTACACTGCGGCAATTCTCCCGTCGTTAATCATGAGGACAGTCATGGCTGAGCTATTGTTAGGGGTCAACATTGACCATATTGCCACCCTGCGTAACGCCCGTGGAACCGCCTATCCGGATCCGGTTCAGGCGGCATTTATCGCCGAGCAGGCCGGGGCCGATGGTATTACGGTGCATTTGCGTGAGGATCGCCGCCATATTACCGACAGAGACGTACGTATTTTGCGTCAGACGTTGCACACCCGTATGAATCTGGAAATGGCGGTCACCGAAGAGATGATTGCTATCGCCTGCGAAATCCGTCCTCATTTTTGCTGCCTGGTGCCGGAAAAGCGCCAGGAGGTGACGACGGAAGGCGGTCTGGATGTGGCGGGGCAGCTCGACAAAATGCGCGATGCCTGCCAGCGCCTGGCGCAGGCCGGAATTCTGGTTTCCCTGTTTATTGATGCCGACAAGGCGCAGATTGACGCCGCCGTTGCCGTTGGGGCGCCATATATTGAAATTCACACCGGCTGCTATGCTGATGCGCCGGATGAAGCTACCCGGGCGCAAGAGTTGGCGCGTATCGCCGGCGCCGCCAGCTATGCGGCGGGCAAAGGGCTGAAGGTCAATGCCGGCCACGGGCTTACCTACCATAATGTGCAGTCCATTGCCGCACTGCCGGAGATGCATGAGCTTAACATTGGGCACGCCATTATTGGCCGGGCGGTGATGAGCGGCCTGAAAGAGGCGGTGGCGGAGATGAAGCGCCTGATGCTGGAAGCACGCCGCTGATGGCAATCCTCGGACTGGGTACTGATATTGTGGAGATTGCCCGTATCGAAGAGGTCATCGGGCGTTCCGGCGATCGGCTGGCGCGACGTATACTGACGTCGGCGGAATGGCAGCGCTACCAGGCGCATCAGCAGCCGGTGCGTTTTCTCGCTAAACGCTTTGCGGTGAAAGAAGCCGCGGCGAAGGCGTTTGGTACCGGGATCCGCAATGGTCTGGCGTTCAATCAGTTTGAGGTATTCAACGATGCGTTGGGTAAACCGCAGCTGCGTCTGTCTGGCGCGGCATCGGCGCTGGCCGGGCAACTGGGGGTGACCAGTATCCACGTTTCTCTGGCGGATGAACGCCGCTACGCCTGCGCGACGGTCATTATCGAGAGCTAATCAGAGCTTGTCGGCATGATGGAGCAGCACGAATTTATCCCACAGCTGCTCCTCATTTTCCTGGCGATCGGGATCCTGAATGATAGTATTCGGGATCGGGCACACTTTCTGGCAGGTTGGCGTTTCGTAGTGACCGATGCACTCGGTACAGCGATCGCTGTCGATCTGGTAAATCGCCTCGCCCATCGAAATCGCCTCATTCGGGCATTCCGGTTCGCACATATCACAATTGATACAGCGTTTGGTAATCAATAACGACATTTCACAAATAATATCTGAGTGGTGGTAAATCGGTATCCGGCGCTGCCGGACCGCGATGGCGACGGCGGGAGGCGTCGGGCACGCGAGTGTAGCACAGAAACCGTATCACCCCAATAATGTGATGCTGAACCCATACTGCACTTCAGCGTATGGCCAGCACCAGGCCGAATCCCACCAGAAAGGCGCCAAACAGCCGATCAATCCAGTGGCGCAGGTTGAGCAATGATTCACGAAAGATCCCTGAAGAGAAAAGATACGCGACCAGGCTAAACCAGGCGATATGGGCCACCGAAATAAACGTGCCATAAGCCACCTGACTTACCAGCGGCGTCCGGGGATCCACAACCTGCATAAAGAGGCTAACGATAAAGATCGTCGTTTTGGGATTCAGCACATTGGTGAAAAAACCGCGGCGCAGGGCGGAAAAATCGCTGAGAGGCGCGAGTCGATACTGTGACGTCAGTTCACCGGCACGGCTACGAAGCATTTTTATCCCCAGCCAGATCAGGTATAGCGCGCCGGCAAATTTAATCACATTGAATAGCCATAGCGAATTGCGGATTAATAGTCCAACGCCGACCAGCGTATATGTCACATGAACCACAACACCGAGCCCGATACCCAGAGCAGTGAGTAGCCCGGCGCGGCGAGAAAGGATCAGGCTGTTGCGCGTCACCATCGCGAAATCCGGACCCGGACTGATGATAGCCAGTGTGCTAATGGTGATAATAGCTAACCATTCTGTCATTAAACATATTCCTCTGAGATAATGAATCTGGCAATGTTATCGGTATATTACCTGGATGAATAACGATGATTAGTGACCGTTATGGTGATAAAAAATCACCATTAGAAATTGAGCGGGCGCCGTCACTTAACGCGTTACGCTGCTTTGCCGTGGCCGCTCGTTTTGAAAACTTTACCCATGCTGCAGAAGCGCTGTGCCTGACGCACGGAGCCGTTAGCCGCGCAGTGCGCGCCCTGGAAGATGAGTTGGGGGTGAAACTTTTCGAACGCCGCAGTCGGCGGGTATTTTTAACGCTGGAAGGGAAAGCGTTGGCCCGCGCCGTGGATGAGGGGCTGGCGGTGATTCACCAGGCGACGGAGACACTGCGTGCCAGCGCCAGACAGCCCAGGCCGCTGGTGCTGTCCTGTGAACCGACGTTGCTGATGCGCTGGTTATTGCCGCGCTGGCCGGATTTTCAGGCCCGGTATCCGCAGGCTCGTATACATCTGGTGGCCGGTGGCGGCGCGTTTTCTGCGCGTGATGGGATCGATCTGGCGATTCGCCGTAATGATTTTGACTGGCCGGAAGGCTGGCAGGCTGAGCGGTTGTTTCCTGAAAAAGTTGGGCCAGTGTGCCGCCCGGATAAAGCCAGAGAATGGTTTTTAAGCGAGGGTCGTATATCGCCGCATGCGCCATCTCTGCATACTCACACGCGTCCCCAGGCGTGGCATGAGTGGGAACAGGCGTCCGGGCAGACTTGTCCGTCTGGCCCGGCGCTATTTTTTGATCACTTCTATTTTAGTCTGCAGGCCGCGGTTGTCGGACTGGGGGTTGCTGTGGGGCCCTGGCAACTGGTGCGGGATGATATCGACGGCGGTATGCTGGTGGCTCCGCAGGGTTTTGTGAACGATGGGAGCGGATATTACCTGCTATCGTTGTCAGCGTCGCCTGTGGCAGGCGTTGGTCACGAGCTTTGCGAATGGCTGCGTGAGATAGCCCGGCAGGGGTAAGCTGACGCCCCTACACCAGCTTTTTCACCAGCTCTTCACTGTGACGAATATGTTCAGGAGCATGGTCCAGATCCTGCTGTACCAGCGCCATAAATAACAGATCCGCCAGCATCATTTGGGCGCTGGTGGAGGAGATAGCCGCACTACGGGTGGCCTGCTCTTCAGCGATAGTGTACAGACTATGGGTGGCTCTCTGCTGCAGCGCGTTAGGGGTAAACCCGGTAATGGCGAGGATCTTCGCGCCAACGGCAAACGCCTCTTCCGCCGCCAGATTGATTTCCCGCCGCTCGCCGGAATAGGAGATAGCCAGCAACAGATCCTGCGGCTTCAGGGCCTGGGCGCTGGCCAGCAACGCGTGGGTATCCAGTTCGGCCACGGCATTAATGCCGATCTTCATCAGCTTCCAGGCAAAGTTTTTCGCCACCAGGCCGGAGGCGCCAATTCCAGCCAGCAGAATGCGCCGCGCATCGCGCAGCATCGCCACGCTGTCCAGCAGCTTTTCTTCGCTGTTGATGTCCAGTGTGGCGTGCATAGCGGCGGTATTATCTTTGATCAGCTTTTCCCCCACCATGCGTAGCGGATCGTCGCCGAGGATCGCGTTATGTACCGGTACCGAGTGTGGGGCTGGCGCGCTGGCGAGGGCCTCGCTGATCGCCAGTTTCAGGGCCGGGTAACCTTTGTAGCCCAACTTCTGGGCGAATTTCACCACGCTGGACTGACTGACGCCGGCTGCGGCGGCCAACTGCTGGGAACTGAATTCGAGGGATCTGGCGGCATTCTCCAGCAGAAATTCGGCCAGCTTTCTGTCACTCTGCGCCAGGGCCGGGTAGCGCTGGCGAATACGTATCAGACAATTCACATCACTCTCCGGGAATGCAAATGCGATTTCATCCTGTTGTCCGATGAAATCCACTCGCCAGATTGAATTTTCTATTCCATTATAGGGTTATTATTATGAATTAAATATTCTGAGGCGCAAATATGAATCTTGGCTCGCTGCTGTCGGAAGCGCGTAACCCGCAGACCATGGATTTGGATACCCTTTCAACGCTGGAACTGGTGCAGCGTTTTAATGAGCAGGATGCTCAGGTCGCGGCGGCGGTGGGGGCGACCTTGCCGGAGGTCGCAAAGGCGGTCGACGCGGCGACGACGACGCTGCGTGCCGGCGGGCGCATTATCTATATGGGCGCCGGAACCAGCGGCCGGCTCGGAGTACTGGATGCTTCTGAATGTCCGCCCACCTTTGGGGTTCCGCACGGCCTGGTGATCGGCCTGATTGCCGGCGGCCCTGGCGCGCTGCTCAAGGCGGTGGAGGGGGCGGAGGATAATCCGCAGTTCGGGGAAGACGATCTGGCGGGATTGTCGCTTGAACCACGGGATCTGGTGGTCGGGCTGGCGGCGTCAGGCCGCACGCCGTATGTGATTGGCGGCCTGCGCTATGCGCGCCAGCTCGGATGTACCACCGTCGCAATCTCCTGTAACCCTGCTTCGCCGATCGCCGGGGCGGCAGATATCGCTATCTCGCCGCTGGTGGGCCCGGAAGCGCTCACCGGCTCCACGCGTCTGAAATCCGGCACAGCCCAGAAGCTGGTACTGAATATGATCTCCACCGGCGCGATGGTGAAATTTGGTAAGGTGTATCAGAACCTGATGGTGGATATGAAGGCGACGAATGTGAAACTGATCGATCGCGCCTGCCGGATGGTGATGGAGGCGACGGGCGTCGAGCGCGCCGCGGCGGAAACTGTGCTGCGCCAGACGGATTATGACGTTAAGCCGGCAATATTGATGGTACTCAGCGGCCTTGACGCGACTGCGGCCCGGGAGCGGCTGGCGGCCCATCATGGTTTTCTGCGCGACGCGCTGCGGGCCTGATCTCAGGACTACCCCGGCGCCTCTGGTTTTTCAGGCAGATTCAGGAGTACAGTTTGCAACCTCAGACCCGACGTACGGTTTTCTTCGATCTGGATGGCACTTTGCATCAGCAGGATATGTTTGGCGCTTTTTTGCGTTTTCTAATCCGTCGCTCGCCGCTGAACGGGCTGCTGGCGCTGCCGCTGTTGCCCGTCATTATTATCGCCCTGGCCGTGCAGGGGCGCGCGACGCGCTGGCCAGTGAGTCTGTTGCTGTGGGCCTGCACCTTCGGCCATAAAGAGGCCACGCTACGGCGGCGGGAAGCTGAGTTTGTGCGCTGGTTTCGTGAACAGGTAGTCGCTTTTCCGGTGGTGCAGGGGCGGCTGACCAACTATCTGAAAAAGGGCGATGCGGATGTCTGGCTAATCACGGGCTCCCCTGAATCGCTGGTCCGCCAGGTCTATCATGATTCGCCGTGGCTGCCAGGCGTGCGTCTGATCGCCAGCCAGATGGCGCGCCGCTGCGGCGGCTGGGTGCTGACGTTGCGCTGTCTGGGCCATGAGAAGGTGGCGCAACTGGAAAAGCAGCTCGGTAGCCCACTACAGTTGTATAGCGGCTACAGCGACAGCAGCCAGGATAACCCGCTACTCGCTTTCTGCCTCCATCGCTGGCGGGTGACGCCGGGCGGCGATCTCCAGCAGCTTGAGTAAGCGCCTGGTCCGGGTATAATGCCCGGCCATTGATTTCCCCGGAGACAGGTGTGTCAGCGAACGAATCTATCCATGAATACTGGATGCGTCATGCCTTGGCGCTGGCTGAACGCGCCCGGGAAGAGGGCGAAGTTCCGGTTGGCGCGGTGCTGGTGCATGGCGAGCAGGTGATCGGCGAGGGGTGGAACCGGCCGATCGGGCGTCACGATCCCACCGCCCATGCGGAAATTATGGCGCTGCGCCAGGGGGGAATGGTATTGCAGAATTACCGCCTGCTGGACACCACGCTGTATGTCACGCTGGAGCCCTGCGTGATGTGCGCCGGGGCGATGGTCCATAGCCGGATTAGTCATCTGGTGTTCGGCGCTCGGGATGCCAAAACCGGGGCGGCGGGTTCGTTGCTGGATGTGTTGCATCACCCGGGTATGAATCATCAGGTCCAGGTCAGCGAAGGGATACTGGCCGGCGAGTGCGCGGCGATGTTGAGCGATTTTTTCCGCCAGCGCCGCCAGCAGAAAAAAGCGCTCAGGCAGGCCGCTCGTCAGGCGGGAGAGGAAGACGCCGGCGCTTAATGGCCGGAAAGGGCAAACAGCGCCGATGACGCCTGGCTCGGGAGCGGAAGTGGCGCGAAGCTGGCCAGCGATGCCGGCGCTGGCGCCAGAATCACGTCATGCATTTCCTGCGGCGATACCACCGGATATCCCTCGGCCAGTTTCTCCATTTGCTGCGCTTTGCGCTCTTTTTCCAGCAGATACCCTTCCAGACTCAGTTGATACTTGCGGATATTTTCCACGTAAGCATAGGCTTCGTGGCCGCGCGCGTAGCCATAGGTCGTTTTGCTATACCAGGCTTTCTGGCTCAGCAGCGGCAGGCGCATCTTGACGTCCGCCCAGCGATCCGGATTGCCCTTCTGCTTTGCTGTCAGGGCGACGGCGTCCAGCATATGGGCATAGCCCATATTGTAGGCGGCGAGGGCGAACCAGATTCGCTCTTCTTCCGGCACGCTGTCGGGAACCTTGGCCATCATTTCCTGCAGATAACGGGCGCCGCCGCGAATGCTTTGTTCAGCGTCCAGCCGATCGGTCAGTCCGAGACTCTGGGCAGTATTCCTGGTCAGCATCATCAGACCGCGCACACCGGTCGGCGAGGTGGCCTGGGTATCCCAGTGCGACTCCTGATAAGAGATGGCGGCCAGCAGCCGCCAGTCAATATCGGTGGCGTATTTTTCAAACAGCGGCCGCAGGTCGGGCAGGATATTGTCTACCGCGCGCAGGAAGCTGCGGGTATCCACATAGTCGAAGTCGCCCACGTGACCGAGATACTTTTCTTCGAGACGCGCCAGGGTGCCGTCTTCATTAATGTGGTTAAAAAAATCGAGCAGCGCGGCAGAAAGCGTATCGTCGCGATCTCTGGCGCTGAACCAGGTGACCGGCTGTTCTTCCGAAACGTCAAAGGCCACCGCCAGCTGTGGGTGGACGCGCTGGAAAATACTAATCGCCACAGAATCTCCGATGGTGTAGCGAATCGAGCCGTCCACGACTTGCTTCATCAGGTTAACGCTGTTTTGTTCTTTATCGACAATCCACGACAGGTCGGGGTATTTCTCTGCCTGAAGCTGCTGCAAATCCGACAGCACGGCATGACCGGATGAGATTACCAGTTCGTCCGGCTTCAGGTTATCTAACTGGCGTGGGCGAACGCTACCCATTTTATAAACCAATTGCTGGGAGACGGAATAGAAGGTCGGACTGGCCTGGTAACGGCGACTGCGTTCAACATTATAGACCAGGCCGGCCGCCAGTAAATCGGCGTGCCCGCTGTCAAGGTCGTCAAACAACTGGCTGAAGTTCTGGCGCACGGTGACCTGTAACTCCACGCCCAAATAATCGGCAAACTCCCGGGCCAGTTCATAATCCAGCCCGGCAGGTTTATCGCCGATTTTTATCCAGGTCAGGGGGGAGTTGACGGTACTGATACGCAAAACCCCCCGCGACTGAATCGCGGCGATACGGTTTTCGGCTTTTCCGAACCAGGGAATGGAGGGCCAGAGCGCCACTGCCAGCAACAAGGTAACGACACCGATAAGCAGATAGTTAATCTTTAATTTTTTCAATAAGTTAATTCTCTGCGATGCGACGAATCTCAGCTGGTAATGACCATATAACACACAACAATGTAACGGGAATGGACGGCATTTTGCTTAACAATACGCCAGTTGGCAACCAGGCAGGGCAATTTATGCATATAATGCATAACCGCAATCGGTAATTTTATTTCTACGCAAACGGTTTCGTCGCCGCGTCGGATTCTCTATAATATCGCCCGTTTTCCCCCCTTTGCGCCCCTGTGAGCGTCACATAGCGCTTCGAAGACGAGAGATCTGATGATGGAAATTCTGCGTGGTTCCCCTGCTTTATCGGCATTTCGTATTAACAAACTGCTGACTGGATTCAGGGCGGCTCAACTCCCGGTAGATGATATCTATGCCGAATATGTGCACTTTGCCGATCTCGATGCGCCGCTGAGCGATGAAGAGCTCACACGATTGCAGCGTCTGCTGAAGTATGGCCCGAGCCTGGCGGAGCACGCGCCGACCGGGCAGCTGATTCTGGTCACGCCTCGTCCCGGCACCATTTCTCCCTGGTCTTCCAAAGCGACTGATATCGCCCATAACTGCGGTCTGCAGCAGGTGAAACGCCTGGAGCGCGGCGTGGCTTACTATATCGAAGCCCGTTCGTTGACCCCGGAGCAGCGCCTGGCGGTAGCCGCCCGGCTCCACGATCGCATGATGGAAACTGTCTTCGCCGATCCGCAGGAGGCGCAGCAACTGTTCGCCCACCATCAGCCGGCGCCGGTACAGAGCGTCGATCTGCTGGGCAAGGGGCGCGGCGCGCTGGAAGAGGCCAACCTGCGTCTCGGCCTGGCGCTGGCCGACGATGAAATTGACTATCTTCAGCAGGCCTTTATGGCGCTGGGGCGTAACCCGAATGATATCGAACTGTACATGTTCGCGCAGGCGAATTCAGAGCACTGCCGCCACAAAATTTTCAACGCTGACTGGGTGATTGACGGCGAACAGCAGCCGAAGTCGCTGTTTAAAATGATCAAGAACACCTTTGAGACAACCCCGGACTACGTGCTGTCGGCCTATAAAGACAACGCCGCGGTGATGGAAGGTTCTGACGTTGGGCGCTTCTTTGCCGAACGCGGTAGCGACCGGTATGACTATCATCATGAGCCCGCCCATATTCTGATGAAGGTGGAAACCCATAACCACCCGACCGCTATCTCTCCGTGGCCGGGTGCGGCAACCGGATCCGGCGGTGAAATTCGCGATGAAGGGGCGACCGGTCGCGGCGCTAAACCGAAAGCCGGGCTGGTGGGGTTCTCGGTATCCAATCTGCGTATCCCGGGTTTTGAGCAGCCCTGGGAAGAGGATTTCGGTAAGCCGGATCGGATCGTTTCGGCGCTGGATATCATGACTGAAGGCCCGCTGGGGGGCGCGGCGTTCAACAACGAATTCGGCCGTCCGGCGCTTAACGGCTACTTCCGTACATACGAAGAGCAGGTAAACAGCCATAACGGCGTTGAACTGCGCGGCTACCATAAGCCGATCATGCTGGCGGGCGGTATTGGTAATATTCGCGCCGAACACGTGCAGAAAGGCGAAATCACGGTGGGCGCCAAACTGATCGTGCTCGGCGGGCCGGCGATGAATATCGGTCTTGGCGGCGGGGCGGCTTCCTCAATGGCCTCCGGCCAGTCGGATGCCGATCTGGATTTTGCCTCGGTACAGCGCGATAACCCGGAAATGGAGCGCCGCTGTCAGGAGGTGATTGACCGCTGCTGGCAGCTTGGCGACGCCAACCCGATCCTGTTTATTCATGATGTCGGGGCCGGCGGGCTGTCGAATGCGATGCCGGAACTGGTGAGCGACGGCGGGCGCGGCGGGCGCTTTGAGCTGCGCGATATTCTCAGCGACGAACCGGGCATGAGTCCGCTGGAAGTGTGGTGTAACGAATCTCAGGAGCGCTATGTCCTGGCGGTAGCACCGGAGCAAATGGCGCTGTTTGATGAGCTGTGTCGCCGCGAACGCGCGCCCTATGCGGTGATTGGCGAAGCGACGGCCGAGCAGCATTTGACGCTCAACGACAGCCATTTTGACAATCAGCCGATCGATATGCCGCTGGATGTGCTGCTCGGTAAAACCCCGAAGATGACGCGTCGCGTTGAACGCCTGCAGGCGCAGGGGTGTGAACTGGATCGCCGGGGTATTTCTGTGGCGGAGGCGGTGAAGCGCGTTCTGCATTTGCCGGCAGTGGCGGAAAAAACCTTCCTGGTGACCATTGGCGACCGTACCGTAACCGGGATGGTGGCCCGCGACCAGATGGTTGGCCCGTGGCAGGTGCCGGTAGCGAACTGTGCGGTGACTACCGCCAGCCTTGACAGCTATTACGGCGAAGCGATGGCGATGGGCGAGCGCGCGCCGGTGGCGCTGCTTGATTTTGCCGCTTCGGCGCGCCTGGCGGTCGGCGAAGCGCTGACCAATATTGCCGCCACGCAGATTGGATCGCTGAAGCGCGTGAAGCTGTCCGCTAACTGGATGGCCGCTGCCGGCCACCCTGGCGAAGATGCCGGTTTGTATGAAGCGGTGAAAGCGGTTGGCGAAGAGTTGTGCCCGCAACTGGGTCTGACGATTCCGGTCGGCAAGGATTCAATGTCCATGAAAACCCGCTGGCAGGAGGGCAACGAACAGCGCGAAATGACTTCGCCGCTGAGTCTGACCATCTCGGCGTTCGCGCGGGTGGAAGATGTGCGTCGTACCGTCACTCCGCAGCTCAGCACCGGCGACAACGCGCTGCTGCTGATCGATCTGGGCAACGGCGTTAACGCGCTGGGCGCGACCGCGCTGGCGCAGGTTTACCGCCAGCTCGGCGACAAGCCGGCGGATGTACGCGATGTGGCGCAACTGAAAGCCTTCTGGGACGCAATACAGGAACTGGTCGCGCAGCAGAAGCTGCTGGCCTACCATGACCGCGCCGACGGTGGTCTGCTGGTGACGCTGGCTGAGATGGCCTTTACCGGCCACTGTGGTGTGGAAGCGGACATTGCCACGCTGGGCGACGATCGTCTGGCGGCGCTGTTCAGCGAAGAACTGGGCGCGGTGATCCAGATTGCCGCTCAGGACCGGGCGGCGGTGGAAGCGCTGCTGAGCGCCCATGGTCTGACGGATTGCGTACACTACCTTGGCCGGGCGGTGGCAGGCGATCGCTTTACCATTACCGCCGACGGTCACCCGGTGTTCAGCGAAAGCCGCACTACGCTGCGGGTCTGGTGGGCGGAAACCACCTGGCAGATGCAGCGCCTGCGCGACAACCCGCAGTGCGCCGACCAGGAGCATGAAGCGAAGAAAAACGACAGCGATCCGGGGCTGAACGTCGAGTTAACTTACGATATTAATGAAGATGTCGCTGCGCCGTTTATCGCCCGTGGAGTGCGTCCGAAAGTGGCTGTGCTGCGTGAGCAGGGGGTGAATTCCCACGTTGAAATGGCGGCGGCTTTCCACCGCGCCGGATTTGACGCCATTGATGTGCATATGAGCGATCTGTTGTCCGGCCAGCGTGGCCTGGAGGATTTCCATGCGCTGGTGGCCTGTGGCGGCTTTTCGTATGGCGATGTGCTGGGGGCCGGGGAAGGTTGGGCGAAGTCGATCCTGTTTAATAACCGGGTGCGCGATGAGTTCGCTACCTTCTTCCATCGTCCGCAGACCCTGGCGCTCGGGGTATGCAACGGTTGCCAGATGATGTCTAACCTGCGTGAGCTGATCCCGGGCAGCGATTTGTGGCCGCGCTTTGTGCGTAACCAGTCCGATCGTTTTGAAGCGCGCTTCAGTCTGGTGGAGGTGACCGCCAGCCCGTCCCTGCTGTTGCAGGGGATGGTCGGCTCCCATATGCCGATTGCCGTTTCACATGGCGAAGGGCGCGTGGAGGTGCGTGACGACGCCCATCTGGCGGCGCTGGAGAGCAAAGGGCTGGTGGCGCTGCGCTATATCGACAACGCGGGTCAGGTTACCGAAACCTATCCGGCCAACCCGAACGGCTCGCCGAACGGTATTACGGCGCTGACCAGCGAAAGCGGGCGGGTGACGATTATGATGCCGCATCCGGAGCGGGTATTCCGCACCGTCAGTAACTCCTGGCATCCGGCGGAGTGGGGGGAGGATAGCCCGTGGATGCGTATCTTCCGCAACGCCCGTAAACAGTTGGGCTGACAGCGGCAGGGCGGCGCTGTTGTTATTTGACGCCGCCGCCCGGGGTTGAGTGTCTCCATAAGGAGACATTTAACTGGCTGATTTTATTGAAGTGCTTTTGCCGTTGTCAGCAGTGTCGCTCTGCGGAGACATTTCAGGCGTCGGTATGCGAGGGAATTGCCAGAGCTCTTATTTCATCGTATTGAAAATAAAAGATAAATTTAATTTTCTTTTGTTTTGGCACGGTATGTGCATAATATAACGCAGTGGCTCATTCACCTCCTTATGTCAGCCCCTTGCGGTTGTGCTACATAAAACACCGAATGACGCACTCACAGGTGCCTGCCGTCCAACTTTTGATAACAGTCGGTTTTACCGCTTTATCATGCATCGGGCGAAACGTTGAGTTAGGCACCGCCTGTTTCTATAGCAAAGGCAGAGTTTTTAACTCTGCCTTTGCTGTTTCTGATGTTCTTCTTTCCTGTCCCGGCTGGCTCGGTTAGCATTTGTCCTTTGACTTGCCATGCGAGGTTATCTGGTGAACCGCTGGTCTGTTTTCCCCCGCTCTTTGCGCCAACTGGTCATCATGGCGTTTTTGCTGGTGCTGGTGCCTTTACTGGTACTGGCATGGCAGGCATGGCAGAGTCTCAACGCTCTTAGCGCCCAGGCGGCGCAGACCAATCGCACCACTCTGGTAGAGGCCCGGCGCAGCGAGGCGATGACCAATGCGGCGCTGGAAATGGAGCGCAGTTACCGCCAGTACTGTGTGCTGGATGACCCGACGCTGGAAAAGGTTTACCAGAGCCAGCTGCGGCGCTATGTCGGTATGCTTGATGCCCAGGTTGGCGTACTGCCGGATAATCACATCTGGCAGGCGCTGCGTGACGATCTCGACCAGCTCAGCGAGTTAACCTGCCATAACAGCAGCCCGACGCCGTCGGCGGCAACGCGGCTGGAGTCTTTTGCCGATGCCAATGCGCAGATGGTTCAGGCGACCCGGGCTGTGGTCTTCTCCCGTGGGGAGCAGTTACAGCAGGCGATAGCTGAACGCGGGCAGTTTTTCGGCTGGCAGGCGCTGGTACTGTTTCTGGTGAGCCTGGCGCTGGTGATGCTGTTTACCCGCATGATTATCGGTCCGGTGAAGGGCATTGAGCGGATGATTAACCGCCTCGGGGAAGGGCGATCCCTGGGGCAGGATGTGGTATTTAAAGGGCCCCGCGAACTGCGTTCCGTGGGGCAGCGCATTATCTGGCTTAGCGAGCGCCTGGCGTGGCTGGAATCGCAGCGTCACCAGTTTTTGCGCCATATCTCCCATGAACTGAAAACCCCGCTGGCCAGTATGCGCGAAGGCACCGAACTGCTGGCCGATCAGGTGGTTGGCTCTTTGACGGCGGAGCAGAAAGAGGTGGTGGAGATCCTTGATGAGAGTAGCCGTAACCTGCAGAAGCTGATTGAACAACTGCTGGATTACAACCGCAAACTGGCAAACGGCAGCGTCGAGCTTGAGAAAGTGGATCCTGCGCCGCTGGCGGAAATGGTGATTTCCGCCCATAGTCTTCCCGCCCGGGCTAAGCTGATGCACACTGAGGTATCGCTGGCGCCAGCCTGCTGCATCGGTGAACCGATGCTATTAATGAGCGTACTCGACAATCTCTACTCCAACGCAGTGCACTACGGCAGCGAATCCGGTAACATTTACATCCGAAGCAAAACGGCTGGAAATCAGCTACATATTGACGTAGCCAATACCGGAACCCCAATCCCTGAAGCAGAACGCAACATGATTTTCGAACCTTTTTACCAGGGAAGCCAGCAGCGTAAAGGCGCCGTTAAGGGAAGCGGCCTGGGGCTCAGCATCGCGCGGGACTGCGTGCGGCGTATGCATGGAGAACTTCATCTGGTGGACGACGGCGAAGACGACGTCTGCTTTCGAATTACACTGCCCGTTTTTACCGGGAATGAATAACTAATGATACAAAAGCGTTATTTTTTGCTGTGGCGGCTATGGCCGCAGTTTGTTCGTTTCAGTACCGCGGCGGCGCTGCTGGCGTCGCTACTGCTGACTGGCTGTGTGCAGGGGAGCGCCACCAGTGTTATCAATCCGGAGCGCCAGCTTGCGCAGCCGGATCACCAACTGGCGGATTACCTGATTACCGATTGTGCGGATATCTGGCAACTGAGCGGCAGTGTGGTGGAGTCGAATCCGCTTTACTGGCTACGCGGGATGGACTGCGCCGCGCGTCTGCTGCCGTCAGAAGCGCGGGCCGCCGCCCGGCAATGGTCGGACGATACCTGGCAGGCGGCATTTCGCCGCGGCATTTTATTGTCGGACGCCCGCATTACGCCGCTGGAGCGTCGGCGCTATATGACGATTCTCAACGCGTCGGTCTCTGAAGTGCCCGCTCCGGTGCGGGCGCTGTTTGAAGTCTGGCGCGAAGGGCAGAACCGCGAACTACGCCTCGCCGATGAGCGCAGCCGTTATGCGAAGCTTCAGCAGTCTGCGGACAGCGAGCTCGATCATCTGCGCCAGCAGGAACAGCAGTTGCGCGGCGAGCTGGAGGTGACTACCCGTAAACTGGAAAACCTGACCGACATTGAACGTCAGCTTTCCAGCCGCAAACCACGCGCCAGCGATATTCAGGACAGCCATAGCGCGGCAGACGATAAAGCGCCGGCCGCCGCAGCGCAGGAGAAACCCGCCCCATGACCCAATACCCCTCCGCTCGCCTGTTACTCGTCGATGACGATCCCGGTTTGCTGAAATTGCTCGGCCTGCGCCTGAGCAGCGAAGGCTATGTGGTCGTCACCGCGGCCAGCGGTCCGGAAGCGCTGCGAGTGCTGGGACGGGAAAAAATCGACCTGGTGATCAGCGATTTGCGTATGGATGAGATGGACGGTATGCAACTGTTCAGCGAAATTCAGAAAGGCTGGCCGGGGATGCCGGTAATTATCCTTACCGCCCACGGCTCGATTCCCGATGCCGTGGCCGCTACCCGCCAGGGAGTGTTCAGCTTCCTCACTAAACCGGTGGACAGGGACGCGTTATATAAAGCGATTGATGATGCGCTGTCCCATACCGCCACCGTGGCGGATGACAGTTGGAAGGGCAACATTGTCACCCGCAGCCCGCTGATGCTGCGGTTGCTGGATCAGGCCCATATGGTGGCGCAGTCTGACGTCAGCCTGTTGATTGCCGGCCAGAGTGGTACCGGGAAAGAGGTACTGGCCCGGGCTATCCATAACGCCAGCCCGCGTAGTACAAAGCCCTTTATCGCCATTAACTGTGGGGCGCTGCCGGAGCAGTTGCTGGAATCAGAGCTGTTTGGTCATGCGCGCGGCGCTTTTACCGGCGCGGTGAGCAGCCGGGAAGGGTTGTTCCAGGCCGCGGAGGGCGGCACGCTGTTCCTGGATGAAATTGGCGATATGCCGGCTCCGCTGCAGGTGAAATTGCTGCGGGTATTGCAGGAGCGTAAAGTGCGGCCCCTGGGCAGCAACCGGGATATCGATATTAATGTGCGGATTATCTCCGCCACCCACCGCGATCTGCCGAAAGCGATGGCGCGCGGCGAATTCCGGGAAGATCTTTTCTATCGTCTGAATGTCGTCAGTCTGAAGATCCCCACGCTTCAGGAGCGCGCCGAAGATATTCCTCTGCTGGCTAACCATCTGCTGCGCGAGGCGGCGAACCGCCACAAGCCTTTTGTACGCAGCTTCTCCACCGACGCGATGAAGCGGCTGATGACCGCCAGTTGGCCTGGCAATGTGCGCCAACTGGTGAATGTTATCGAACAGTGCGTGGCGCTGACTTCGGCGCCGGTGATCGGCGATGCGCTGGTGGAGCAGGCGCTGGAGGGAGAAAACACGGTGCTGCCGACCTTTGTCGAAGCCCGCAGCCAGTTTGAACTGAACTATCTGCGCAAACTGCTGCAGATAGCCAAAGGCAATGTCACCCATGCGGCGCGAATGGCGGGACGTAATCGCACCGAATTCTATAAGTTGCTGGCGCGTCATGACCTGGATGCCGGCGATTTTAAAGAGTAGTTTTGTTACCGCAAAATTGACCAGGATATGGTAACTTGAGCGACCACTGAAACGTTCACCGCTGCTTCGGCCCGGCGTGCTGAGGAGATTTAAGGATCCACCATGAAAAAGATTGATGCGATTATTAAGCCTTTCAAACTTGATGACGTGCGTGAAGCGCTGGCGGAAGTCGGTATCACCGGCATGACCGTCACGGAAGTGAAAGGCTTTGGCCGCCAGAAAGGCCACACCGAGCTGTATCGTGGCGCGGAGTATATGGTTGATTTTCTGCCGAAAGTGAAAATTGAAATTGTCGTTAGCGACGATATTGTCGATACCTGCGTGGACACCATCATTCGCACTGCCCAGACCGGTAAAATCGGCGACGGGAAAATCTTTGTCTTTGATGTGGCGCGCGTGGTGCGTATCCGTACTGGCGAAGAGGACGACGCGGCTATTTGACCGCGCCCTGTCCCGGCCCGTCAGGGCCGGGGAGCCGCAGAGTTCTTACAGAACTTTATGCGGCCCGAAGCATTCGTAGTGAATACGCGCGCTATCCACACCCAGCTTTACTAACTGCCCCGCGGCATACTGCATAAAGCCGACCGGTCCACACAGGTAAAATGCCATATTCGGAACGCTGAAGGCGCTCTCCAGCGGGCTGAGATCCATCATTCCTTCACTGTCGAATCGCCCCAGTTGGCGATCCTGCCGATCTGGCATCCGGTACCAGACATGGCGACTGAAATCCGCCAGCGTATTGCCCAGCGTCTCCACTTCGTCGGCGAAAGCGTGTACGGCGCCGTTTTCCGCGGCATGGAACCAGTTGACCCGCGGCTGGTGGCGGTTTTTCGCCAGCGTATCCAGCATTGCCAGCATCGGCGTCTGGCCGACGCCGGCGGAGATCAGGGTGACAGGCGTGCCGGGTTCCACGACGAGGAAGAAATCCCCGGCGGGAGCGACCAGTTGCACGACATCGCCGGGGCGGGCGTGGTCGTGCAGCCAGTTTGATACCTGGCCTTGCGCTTCGCGCTTCACGGCGATGCGATAGCCTTTACCGTCCGGCCGGCGGGTCAGGGAGTACTGGCGAATTTCCTGATGCTCAAAGCCTTCCGGTTTAATCCAGATACCGAGATATTGACCCGGCTGGTAATCTGCGACTGCGCCGCCGTCCAGCGGTTCAAATTCAAAGCTGGTGATCAGGGCGCTGCGCGGCTGTTTGCTGACGATACGGAACGGGCGCGTGCCCTGCCAGCCGCCATTTTTATCCGCGTGTTCCTGATAGATTTCCCCTTCGCGCTGGATAAATACGTCAGCCAGCACGCCGTAAGCTTTGCCCCAGGCGTCCAGTACTTCCTGGCCGGGGCTGAGCATCTCGTCGAGCGTCGCCAGCAGGTGGCTGCCGACAATGTGGTATTGTTCCGATTTTACCTGAAAACTGGTGTGTTTCTGAGCGATTTTTTCCACTGCCGGCAGCAGGGCCGGAAGATTCTCGATATTGGTGGCATACGCGCAGATGGCGTTGAACAGCGCTTCGCGCTGATCGCCATTACGCTGGTTGCTCATATTAAAAATGTCTTTGAGCTCCGGATTGTGTTTAAACATCCGGTCATAAAAGTGGGCCGTCAGTTTCGGGCCGGTTGCCGCCAGCGCCGGGATGGTGGATTTCACAATAGCGATGGTTTGCGCGTCTAACATAAGAGCTTCCTTAGTACACTGTTATTTAAAGTTGTATTTTTAATGAATCTTATAAAAAATACCCCTGGCTTGTAAATGGGGTTTGCTGATTTATGTTATCTCGCGTCGGACATGAAAATTTCGCATCATCAACCTGAAAAGAAATCCGTTGACCCGCAGGCGCTTTTATCGGCGAAAAACCCTTGTATTCCGGCCAGCCAATCGTTTGCGTAAAAACCTTTGTCAAGACCTGTTATCACAATTTTAATCAGTTATACTGTTCACCGTTGCCTGAAAGACCCCCACCGATGGTTATCGCTGCCGCTGTTGTTCCCCCGGAACCGCGTGGCCGGGAAAGGTCTGATGATGAATATTATTGTTAGCTGAGTCAGGAGATGCGGATGTTAAAGCGTGAAATGAACATTGCCGATTATGATGCCGAACTATGGCAGGCTATGGAGCAGGAAAAAGTACGTCAGGAAGAGCATATCGAACTGATCGCCTCCGAAAACTACACCAGCCCGCGCGTCATGCAGGCGCAGGGTTCTCAGTTAACCAATAAATATGCTGAAGGCTATCCGGGCAAGCGCTACTACGGTGGCTGCGAATATGTGGATATCGTTGAGCAACTGGCTATCGATCGCGCTAAAGCGCTGTTCGGCGCCGATTACGCTAACGTTCAGCCGCATTCCGGCTCTCAGGCTAACTTCGCTGTTTATACCGCGCTGCTGGAGCCGGGCGATACGGTTCTCGGCATGAACCTGGCCCACGGCGGCCACCTGACTCACGGTTCCCCGGTTAACTTCTCCGGTAAACTCTACAATATTGTTCCTTACGGCATCGATGAATCCGGCAAGATCGACTATGACGATCTGGCAAAACAGGCTGAACGCCACAAACCGAAAATGATCATCGGCGGTTTCTCTGCCTATTCCGGCGTAGTGGATTGGGCGAGAATGCGCGAAATTGCCGACAGTATCGGCGCTTATCTATTTGTCGACATGGCTCACGTAGCCGGTCTGATCGCCGCTGACGTTTATCCGAACCCGGTGCCGCACGCGCATGTGGTGACCACCACCACTCACAAAACTCTGGCGGGTCCGCGCGGTGGCCTGATCCTGGCGAAGGGCGGTAGCGAAGAGCTGTACAAAAAACTCAACTCCGCGGTGTTCCCGGGCGGCCAGGGCGGCCCGCTGATGCATGTGATCGCCGGTAAAGCGGTAGCGCTTAAAGAAGCGATGGAGCCTGAATTTAAAACCTACCAGCAGCAGGTCGCGAAAAACGCCAAAGCGATGGTCGAGGTGTTCAAAGCGCGCGGCTACAAAGTGGTTTCTGGCGGTACCGAAAACCATCTGTTCCTGCTCGATCTGGTGGACAAAAACCTGACCGGTAAAGAAGCAGACGCCGCTCTGGGTCGCGCTAACATCACCGTAAACAAAAACAGTGTGCCGAACGATCCGAAGAGTCCGTTCGTGACTTCCGGTATTCGCGTAGGTACCCCAGCCGTTACCCGTCGCGGCTTTAAAGAAGCGGAAGTGAAAGAACTGGCCGGCTGGATGTGCGATGTGCTGGACAGCATCAATGATGAAGCAGTGATTGAGCGCGTCAGGAAACAGGTGCTGGATATCTGCGCCCGCTTCCCGGTTTACGCCTGATTTATCTTTAGCATCTCGTCTGTTATCGGCCCCGCGGCAATTGCTGCGGGGTTTTTTATATCGCGTTCAGCATCTCTTCCACATACAGATAGCCAATGCCTAACACCTGCTGCGCGCGGTTTAGCCGGCCGAACTCAATTTGAGTGGCCCGGCTTTTCGGGGCGTCGCCGTGGTCGAAAGGGTTAAAGCCTGACTGACGTCGGATGGCGTCCAGCCAGGGCTCGCCAAACGCGCAGCAGCGTCCGTACAGCCAGATCTGGTTAATATTCAGGATATTGAGAAAATTATACAGGCTCAGCCCGATAGCGCTGGCGGCGCCGTCGGCCCATGTCTGTAGCCAGGGATTGCCGTCCTGCCAGGCCTGGATGAGCTGCTCTGAGGTGAGCGCTGCGGGGTCCAGCCCACCGCCGGCGTTGGGGTGGGTTTTCAGCCAGGTGCGCGCCTGCTTTTTTAGGGCGTTCAGGGAAGCTATCGTTTCCAGACAGCCATAGCGCCCGCAATCGCAGGGCAGGCCGTCCGGATTGACGATGGTATGTCCTATCTGGCCGCTACCGTACAGGCTGCCGCGGTAAATCTGGTGATTAATAACGAACGAAGAGCCAATGCCATAATCAACGTTGATCACGCAAAAGTCCTGAGGGGCGGCGGCGTTCTGCCATTTTTCCGCCAGCGCCAGCATGACGCAGTCGTTGTCGACCAGTACCCGGATGCCGAGCTTTTCTTCCAGCAGATACTTTATTTCCAGCGTGGTTTTCCATGGCGCCTGGGGCATGGTTTGCGAAGCGCCGGTCACCGGGTCGACCTGGCCGTGAACGCCCAGGGCAAGATTAATGGTTCGCCCGGGCCAGAGTTTGCACTGGCGGCGCCAGTGGTTTTCGATTTCGGCGAGCAGCGCCTGCGGCGTTGGCGCGTTTACCGCATCGCGCCGGAAACCGCCCTGTGGCACCAGCCGGGCATCCGCCAGCTGGCTTTCAATATAGCGCGGGGTGACCGCCATACACAAAATCCAGTCGCCCTGTGGCGTTATCTGATACAGCCCTGCGCTATGGCCGCGCTGGCGCTGCGGCGCAGGCTGCTGTATCACGCGCTGTTCTGCGGTCAGTTCGTCGAGAATCTTGCTGACCGCCGGAATGGAAAGCTGCGCCAGGCGCGCAAGGGTGGATTTCGCGGCGCATTTCTCGCGGTATAAATGTTCCAGCAGCACACATTTGTTATAGCGGCGGATATGCTGGTTATTAATGCTTACTCTCGCCATTCATTAAACTCTGTTTAGTTTATTGCGTGATTATTGTGCAAAAAGGCGCCGATTAAGTCTATTAGACTGCCCTCATTGTGTTACTTCAGTATCTTTTATTTACTTTGAGGGTGTTATGAATAAGGTAAACGTGTGGCAGGAGTGGGTCGCCATTCCGGCGTATGAAACGGGGCCGCAGGATGTCCATCCTATGTTTCTCGAGCATCGGGTTTATCAGGGGTCATCCGGTGCGGTTTACCCCTACGGCGTGACGGATACGTTGACCGACTCCCGGGTAGAGAAAAACTGGCAGGCGGTGTGGCTGGAAAACGACTACCTGAAGATTATGATCCTGCCGGAACTTGGCGGGCGCGTTCACCGGGCGTGGGATAAAGTCAAACAGCGTGATTTCGTCTACCACAATGATGTGATCAAGCCGGCGCTGGTCGGATTGCTCGGGCCATGGATTTCTGGTGGCATTGAGTTTAACTGGCCGCAGCATCACCGTCCCACCACTTTTATGCCGGTGGACTTTACGCTTCATGAGAGTGACGACGGCTCGGCGACGGTGTGGGTTGGCGAAACGGAGCCGATGCACGGTTTGCAGGTCATGACCGGCTTTACGCTGCATCCACAGCGTGCGGCGCTGGAAATCAGCAGCCGGGTCTTTAATGCCAATAACACGCCGCGCCACTTCCTGTGGTGGGCGAATCCGGCGGTAAAAGGCGGCGATGGTCACCAGAGCGTATTTCCACCGGATGTCACCGCGGTATTCGACCACGGCAAACGCGCGGTGTCATCTTTCCCGATCGCGACCGGTACCTATTACAAAGTGGATTACTCCGCCGGCGTGGATATCTCGCGCTATAAGAACGTTCCGGTGCCGACCTCCTACATGGCGGAAAAATCAGAATACGATTTTGTCGGCGCCTGGTGCCACGATGAAGACGGCGGGCTATTACATATTGCCGACCACCATATTGCGCCGGGCAAGAAACAGTGGAGCTGGGGCTATAGCGAATTCGGCCAGGCCTGGGACCGCAATCTGACCGATGAAAATGGCCCATATATCGAGTTGATGACCGGAATTTACGCCGATAATCAGCCGGATTTTACCTGGCTTGATCCGTTTGAAGAAAAGCGCTTCGTCCAGTATTTCCTGCCTTACCACACGCTGGGCATGGTGCAGAACGCCTGCACTGACGCGGTACTGAAACTGGAGCGGGGCGAGGCGGGGGTTATCTGGGGCGCGTATGCTATTGCGCCGCTGGAAGGATGGCGGTTGATCGTCTGCGATACGCGGCGTACGCTCCTTGACGAGCCTATCAATCTTGCCCCCTGCGAGGTGCTGAAAGGGACGCTGGCCGCTGAGGTAGCAGGGCGGCTGACTATCACGCTGTATGATGCCGACGGTAAAGCCGCACTGTGTTATGTCGAGCACCAGCCTCAGGCGGTACCGCTGCCGGAGGTCGCGCAGGCGCCGCTGGCGGCTGCGGCCATTACCAGCAGCGACGAAGCCTGGTTTATCGGCCAGCATCTGGAGCAGTACCACCACGCCAGTCGCTCGCCCTTTGATTACTACCTGCGCGGGCTGGAGATTGATGCGCTGGATTACCGCTGTAACCTGGCGCTGGCGACGCTGGAATACAATCGTGCCGATTATTCTGCGGCGGTACGCTATGCCTCGCAGGCGCTGCGGCGCGCCCATGCGCTGAACAAAAACCCGCAGTGCGGCCTGGCCAGCCTGATCCGCGCCTGCGCCCGGGAACGCCAGCAGCAGTGGTCGGCGGCGCGGGAAGATTTCTGGCGCGCGGTCTGGAGCGGCAATAGTAAAGCTGCCGGTTATTACGGGCTGGCGCGTCTGGCCGCGCGCAGCGGCGCTGATGACGAAGGTCTGGAATTTTGCCGGCACAGCCTGCTGGCCCTCCCCTCCAATCAGGAGGCTATCTGTCTGCAAATCCTGCTGCTGACGCGCAGTGGAAAAATCGCCGACGCGCAGCGCCAGCTAACAGAGAGCCTGCGCCAATACCCGCTGAATACCACCCTGTACTGGCTACGGTGGCACCAGCAGCGAGATGAACAGAGTCTCGTCGCCTGGCGGCGCATCGCCGGCCAGCGCGATATCAATGCGTTACTCACCGCCAACCAGTTGCTGAACTGGGGGATGGATGAGCTGGCGCGGGAGGCGCTGGCGATGCTTGATTGCTGTTGTACGCTGCCGCGTTATCTCCAGGCCAGCCTGTTGCCCGCGACACAGCGCAGCGCGCTGCTGGCTGAGGCCCGACGCGCATTCCCCGCTTTTGTCCGTTTCCCGAATACCCTGGATGAAGTGGCGATGCTGGAAAAGCTGGACGAATGCTATTTCGCGCACCATCTGCTGGCCTGCTTCTACTACAGCAAACGCAGCTATGACAAAGCACTGGCGCTGTGGCGCCAGTGCTGCGACAGGCAGCCTGATTTTGCCGACGCGTGGCGCGGGCTGGCGATTCACGCCTGGAATAAACGGCGTGATGCCGCGGCAGCGGCACAATATCTCGACACCGCCTGCCGGCTACAGCCTCGGGATGCCCGGCTGCTGTTTGAGCGCGATCTGCTGGATAAGCTGACCGGTGCCGCGCCGGCAGATCGCCTCGCGCGGCTGGAGGACAGCCTGGAGTGCGCGCTGGCCCGCGACGATCTCACCGCCGAACTACTCGGCCTGTGGCACCACGCCGGCGAACTGGACAGGGCGGCGCAGGTACTGGCCCGGCGCAAATTCCACCCCTGGGAGGGCGGGGAGGGCAAGATAACCGGCCAGTATGTTCTCAATCGCCTGCTGCGCGGTATTCAGGCGATTTCCGCAGGGCGCTATGGGCAGGCCAGCGAACTGCTCCATGAGGCGCTGCACTATCCGCTGAACCTGAGCGAAGGGCGGCTACCGGGGCAGACGGATAACGATATCTGGTTCTGGCTCGGGGTCTGCGCCCGGTCCGCCGGTCAGTCGGCGCTGAGCGAGGAGTATCTGCGCAAAGCGACGCAAGGTGACCGTACCATCAATGTACACAGTTATTACAACGACCAACCGGTGGACTACCTGTTCTGGCAGGGGATGGCGCTGCGGATGCTGGGTGAGAAGGCGCAGGCTGACGAGCTATTCGCCGCGATGCGGCGTTGGGCCGAACAGATGGCGGACAGCGAGGTGGAGGCGGACTTCTTCGCGGTATCGCAGCCGGATCTGCTGGCTCTGGATAGCGATCTGATTCAGGCGCACCGCGAGAAATGTCTGTTTATTCAGGCGCTGGCGGCGGCCGGGTCTGGCGAGCGAGCGCGCTGGCAGCAGTTGCGCGATCGCCTTACCGCCAGCAATCCTGCCTGGCCAAAGGCCTGTTTATTTAACCTGGCGATGGAGCCGCTGTGGTCGCTGGTTCACTAAACCCCGTTAACTGTAATCTGCGAGCGGCATGAGCGCCGCTCGCCAGAGAGATGTTTACACTGGGTGAACTATCCGTAAGCCTGGCGGGTGATAATCGCTAACCCACTGGTCAACCTCAGGAAAATAATTATTAAGAACTCGCCCGAATACCTTTAAGGAGCGGGTTCAGAGTCCAACCCTACGGAGGCAAGGTATGTTCGGAAAAGTCAAAACCTGGGTTTTTTCTTTGTGCATGCTGTGTTTGGCAAGTACCGCACTCACGGTCGTTGCAGCGGAAAAGACCCTTACCGTCGGCGCCATTTATCTGGATACCCAGGGCTATTACGCCGGCGTACGCCAGGGCGTTCAGGATGCCGCCGCCCGCTCTGGCGTTAAGGTACAACTGATTGAAACCAATGCGCAGGGCGATATTTCTAAAGAGAGCTCTTTTATCGATACCCTGGTGGCGCGCAATGTGGATGCCATCATTCTGTCAGCGGTTTCGGAAAACGGCAGTAGCCGAACGGTACGTCGCGCCAGCGAAGCCGGGATCCCGGTGATTTGTTACAACACCTGTATTAATGCCAAAGGCGTGGAGAAATACGTCGCCGCTTACCTGGTGGGCGATCCACTGGAGTTTGGTCGCAAACTGGGTAACGCCGCCGCCGATTATTTCCTTGCCGCGAATATCAGCCACCCGAAAATCGCGGTCATTAACTGTGAGGCGTTTGAAGTCTGCGTCCAGCGCCGCAAAGGGTTTGAAGAAGCGCTAAAGGCCCGGGTGCCGGGGATGCAAATTGTGGCTAACCAGGAAGGGACGGTACTGGACAAAGCGATTTCAGTTGGCGAGAAGCTGCTGATTTCCTCTGCGGATATCGACGCCATTATGGGCGAATCGGGAGGCGCGACCCTCGGAGCTGTCAAAGCGGTGCGCAACCAGAACAAAGCGGGAAGAGTGGTGGTGTTCGGTTCCGATATGACCACGGAAATCGCCCAGGAGCTGGCGGACTTCCAGGTGCTGAAAGCGGTCGTCGATATTTCTGGCAAGAAAATGGGTACTGAAGTGTTCGCTCAGACCCTCAACCTGCTCAATCACACCCCGCCGGAAAATAAAGTGATTCCGGTGGCGATTGATCTGTACGGCAAACCGGAAGACGGCAGCCAGTGGCTGAAAACCCATCCTGATGGTTTACCGTAAGGCTTCCTCAAGGAGGGCGTATGACAGCGGTATTAACACAACAGGCTGATGACGCCGCGCCGGTGGCCAGTATCCTCAATGGCTGTAAGCGCTACCCCGGCGTAGTGGCGCTGGATAATGTGACTTTCCATCTGCGCAGAGGAGAAGTACGCGCCCTGTTAGGGAAAAACGGCGCCGGTAAATCGACGCTGATCCGCATGCTGACCGGGAGTGAACAGTTGGACAGCGGTAGCGTGACGCTGTCCGGCACACTGCTCGAAGGCCGCGAGGCCACGTTGACCCGCCGCGCCGCTGCGCTGGGCGTCAGGGCGGTCTACCAGGAGTTGAGCCTGGTGGAGGGGCTAACGGTCGCGGAAAATCTGTGTCTTGGGGAATGGCCGCGTCGCGGCGGCATGATCGATTTCAGCCAGATGGCGGCGCAGGCGCGCCACAACCTGAGCCAGTTGGGGATCGTCGTGGATCCGCTGGCGCTTGTGGAATCGCTCAGCCCGGCGCAAAAGCAACTGGTGGAGATCGCCCGGGTGATGAAGGGCCGGCCACAGTTGGTGATCCTCGACGAACCGACCAGCTCGCTGGCCAGCGCCGAAGTTGAACTGGTCATTGAAGCGGTAAAAAAGATGTCTGCCCTGGGCACGGCGGTGATTTATGTCAGCCACCGCATGGACGAAATCCGTCGTATCGCCTCTTCGGCGACCATCATGCGCGACGGTC
Organism: Entomohabitans teleogrylli; assembly: GCF_001484765.1. Taxonomy (GTDB): domain Bacteria; phylum Pseudomonadota; class Gammaproteobacteria; order Enterobacterales; family Enterobacteriaceae; genus Entomohabitans; species Entomohabitans teleogrylli. Next base: position 48,452 of record NZ_LLXO01000016.1, read on the forward strand.
GCGTAGCCGGGGATGTGGCGCTGCAAAACACCACCACCCACCAGGTGGTGGAGCTGATGCTCGGCGGAGAACACAGCGCGGATCTTCCGGTACAGCGGGCCGTCAGCGACGATGCGGTCCTGGAGGTGCGCAATCTGAACCATCCGCCGCGACTGGATGACATCTCTTTTACTCTCCATCGCGGAGAGGTTTTGGGCATCGCCGGGCTACTGGGATCCGGGCGCAGTGAATTGCTGAAGGCGATCGTCGGGCTGGAGCCCTTCACCGCGGGGGAGATTATCTTCAACGGCCAGCGTCTGGAGCAGCCAGACTATGCCGATATGTTACAACGCGGCTTTGGCTACACCCCGGAAAACCGCAAAGAGGCCGGTATCATCCCGCTGTTGGGGGTGGATGAGAACACCGTGATAACTAACCGCCATCGGGTCAGCGACCGCGGAGTACTGCGCTGGCCGCGTATCAAAGCACTGACCGGGGAGATCATGCGCCGCATGTCGGTAAAGGCGGCCAGCAGCGTGACGCCGGTCGGTACGCTATCCGGCGGCAACCAACAAAAGGTGGTGATTGGCCGCTGGGTTTACGCGGGGAGTCAGGTTCTGCTGCTGGACGAACCGACCCGCGGGGTGGATATCGAAGCCAAACAGCAGATCTACCGTATCGTGCGCGAGCTGGCGCAGGAAGGGAAAAGCGTGGTGTTTATCTCCAGTGAAGTGGAGGAACTCCCGCTGGTCTGCGACCGCATTCTGCTATTGCAGCACGGGGTACTTACCCGCGAGTTTGTCGCCCCGGTCAACGCCGATGAGCTGATGTCGGCCATTCTGTCCGTTCACTGACGGCGTTATTAACCTGAGGAAATTACGATGTCTGCCTCATCACTTTCTTTGCCGGAATCTCAACGCGGCACGCTGAAACACCTTGTCAGTCAGCACATCAATGAAATGGGGCTGCTGGCGGTGATCGCCGTTCTGTATCTGGTGTTTACTCTTAATGCTCCGGGCTTTATCTCATTGAATAATCAGATGAATGTCCTGCGTGACGCCGCGACGATCGGTATCGCCGCATGGGCGATGACGCTGATCATTATTTCCGGAGAAATCGACGTCAGCGTCGGGCCGATGGTGGCGTTCGTCTCGGTCTGCCTGGCGGAATTGCTGCTGTTACAGGTGCCGCTGGCGGTGGCCTGCCTGCTGGTACTGCTGCTGGGCGCCGGGCTGGGGACACTGGCTGGGGTACTGCGCGGGATATTTAATGTGCCGAGTTTTGTCGCCACGCTGGGGCTGTGGAGCGCGCTGCGTGGCATGGGGCTTTTCATGACGAATGCGCTGCCGGTGCCGATTGATGAAAGCGCGGTGCTGGACTGGCTGGGCGGCCAGGTTATCGGCATCCCGGTTTCCGCGCTGATCATGATGATTTTTTTCGCGCTGTTTGTGTTTATTAGCCGTAAAACCGCGTTTGGACGTTCGGTATTCGCCGTCGGCGGCAATGCCACCGCCGCCCAGTTGTGCGGTATCAACGTTAAACGGGTGCGCATTGTGATTTTTACCCTGTCCGGTCTGCTGGCGGCGATTACCGGCATCCTGCTGGCGGCGCGCCTGGGTTCGGGAAACGCCGGCGCGGCGAATGGTCTGGAGTTCGACGTGATTGCCGCCGTGGTAGTGGGGGGGACCGCATTATCAGGCGGGCGCGGCTCGCTGTTCGGCACGCTGCTGGGGGTACTGGTGATCACGCTGATCGGCAACGGACTGGTGCTGCTGGGCATCAACTCCTTTTTCCAGCAGGTGGTGCGTGGGGTGATCATCGTCGTGGCGGTACTGGCGAATATTTTGCTGACTCAACGTAACGCAAAAAAGAATTAACACATTGAAGAATGAGGGAATGATGAAAACGATGTTAGCGGCCTATTTGCCGGGTAATTCTACCGTCGAACTGCGGGAAGTGCCGGTTCCGGTACCCGGGATCAACCAGGTGTTGATCAAAATGAAGTCGTCAGGGATCTGCGGCAGCGATGTGCACTATATCTACTATAAACACCGCGCCACCGCGGCGGCACCGGACAAGCCGCTGTACCAGGGGTTTATCAATGGCCATGAACCCTGTGGGCAAATTGTCGCTATCGGGCCGGGGTGCCGCCATTTTAAAACCGGCAATCGGGTACTGGTTTACCATATTTCCGGCTGCGGTTTTTGCCCCAATTGCCGGCGCGGATTCCCGATTTCCTGTACCGGCGCAGGAAAAGCCGCCTATGGCTGGCAGCGCGACGGCGGCCACGCTGAGTATCTGCTGGCGGAAGAAAAGGATCTAATTCTGCTGCCGGATGCCCTGAGCTATGAAGACGGCGCCTTTATCAGTTGCGGCGTGGGAACCGCCTATGAAGGTATTTTACGCGGCGAAGTCTCCGGCAGCGACAATGTGCTGGTGGTCGGCCTGGGGCCGGTGGGGATGATGGCGATGATGCTGGCGCGCGGTCGCGGCGCCAAACGGATTATCGGCGTTGATATGCTGCCGGAACGGCTGGCGATGGCGAAACAGCTTGGGGTGATGGATCACGGCTATCTGGCGACCACTGCGGATTTGGCGCAGATTATCGCCGGACAGACCCATGGCGGGGCCGATGTGGCGCTGGATTGTTCCGGTAATGCCACCGGACGCCTGCTGGCGCTACAGTCCACCGCCGACTGGGGGCGCGTGGTATATATCGGCGAAACCGGGAAAGTGGAGTTTGAAGTCAGCGCCGACCTGATGCATCACCAGCGGCGAATTATCGGTTCCTGGGTGACCAGCCTGTTCCATATGGAAAAATGCGCCCACGATCTCACGGACTGGAAACTCTGGCCGCGCAATGCCATCACCCATCGCTTCACGCTGGAGCAGGCGGGAGAGGCCTATGCGCTGATGGCCAGCGGCAAGTGCGGCAAAGTGGTGATCAACTTCCCGGATTAACGGAGCGGGGGCATGGAAATTTTCACGCTGGAAAACAGCGCCCTGCGCCTGGAGGTATCCAGCCAGGGCGGAACGATAGAAGGGCTGTGGTGGAAACGGGGCGCTGAGCGCGTTGCCCTGCTGCGTCCGGGAAAGAAAAATGGCGTGGCGGTGGCGGCGTCCTGCTTTCCGCTGGTGCCGTTTGCTAACCGGGTGAGCGGTAACCGTTTTACGTTCGCGGGGCGGGAATATCAACTGGCGGCCAACACCGACTGGGACAGTCATTATCTGCACGGCGATGGCTGGCTGGCGGCATGGCGCTGTGTGGCTCACGACGATCGGCAACTGACGCTGACCAGTTGCCAGCGCAGCGGTGTATATCACTACGACGCCGTTCAGCGCTTCCGTCTGGGTGATGACGCGCTGGAGGTTACCCTTGAGGTGACTAACCGGGGCGCGGAAACGCTGCCGTTTGGCCTGGGCTGGCACCCTTACTTTCCCCTGACGCCGCAAACCCTTCTCCAGGCGCCGGCTAACGGCTACTGGCTGGAGCGTGAGCAGTGGCTGGCAGGCGACTTTCAGCCGCAACTCCCGACCGGGCTGGATTTTAACCAGCCCGCCGGACTGCCGCGGCGCTGGGTGAATAACGGCATTGCCGGCTGGGATGGCGCTGCGCGGATTATCTGGCCGGAAGCGCGATGCGCGCTGCAGGTGCGTACTGAGCCGCCGGCGCCATACTACTTTATTTTTGTCTCGGATCCGCAGTTTGACCCCGGCTATGCCTTTGATTTCTTCTGCATTGAACCGATGAGCCACGCCCCGGACGATCATCACCGCCCCGGCGCCGGTCGGTTAATTCCGCTGGCGCCGGGCGAGGAGACGCGCCTGACAATGCGCCTGCAGGCGCAGGCATACGGGTAAATAAAGGCGACGATAGCCAGAGACTCGTGGGGCGCCGGTGAGATCAGATATTCTCCTGGCTAACCCCGCGGGTTTTTGGGCTGAAAATCCCGACCGACAGCATGACCATCAGCACGCTGGCGTCAATAAACAGCCCGGGAAAAGCGGCGCAGGTGAAAGTCGCCTGATCGGCCAGACCAAAAATCCCCTCGCTGCCGGCATGAAAGGCCTGTTCCGCCACCAGGACGGTACTGATATCGCCGGCCTGGAATAGAGCGTAGGGTTCAAAAAAGCCGCCGAAGGACAGCCGCGCCATACAGCCCGGGGCAGGATGGAAGGGCGCCAGTACGCTGAATTAATTCCCGGGAAGGGGTGGGCGACATACCGGAAATGTCGCGCCCGACCGCTCAGGTGGCGTTTATTTTATCGTTATCCTCATAATCGCATGTTTGCCTGGTCAATGTTAATTTAATGTAAACAAAACTGTTTGCTTAACAAATTAGCCTGCAAATAAATTGCAGAGTCTTACGCGGTGTTGTTTTCGACTACAGTTTTATATGCTGAATATGGCGGCTCGCGTGCCGTCAGTGCCGGATAATGCCCTGTCCTGTAAAAAACAGGGAACCGCCGGGCATTGCGCTTGCCAAAGTAAAATGGCGCTCTGACAAAGAGCGAAGACTCACCAGACAGGCAACCAGGGAGAACAACGGATGGCGAAACCGGCGGGAAAATGGGTGATAGTGGGGGGGCTGGCGATGGCGCTCAGCACTTTTTCTGCCCTGGGGGCGCTGAAATCTGAACCGTTCAATCCGATCATGGCCAGTTTTTCTAATGAGCTGGATTTTGATGCGTTGCGCGGCCAGGTGAAAAGCTTTGAGCAGGCGATGTATAACGATCAGAACAAACCGGTGATGTATGCCAAAGCCAGCTTCGATCAGAAAGGTTGTCTGAACAGCTATGAAAAGGTCGACTCAATTAATAACGGTAAAATCAAGCTGGTGCGCGATGTGAAAACCAACCGTTTGATCTCCAATTATGATGCATCGCGGGTTATCTCCCTGAACAGCGACTGCCAGATAGTTCAGGTCAGCGGAGAGGGTAAAGAACCGAAACAGTACATCTATGACAAGGGATTTCTGGTTAAAGTGAAAGGGGCCAGGGACGCCTGGGTTTACAAAGAATATTTCTATACTGCGGAAGGAATGCCGAAAAGCATCGTGTTTTATGGCGATGAGCGGGATTTCTTGCTAATCCAGGAACCGAAGAAAAAGTTAAGCGACGGCTGGGACTATATTACCGAGGGATTTGACGAGGGCAAGCCGGTCTACCAGTCGGTGAAAAAGTGCAGCTATGACGCTAAGTCCAACCCCACCGAATGCTGGTTTGTCACCGCAACCCAGCAAAACGGCCTGGAAAAGAAAAAAGTCGAGCGTATTCGTTACGCGGTGACCTACTACTAAACCTCCTCTCAACTGTCCGGCGCTCTGCCGGACAATGCGCTCTCTGGTTTTCAGATAAAGACTTGCCTGTTAAGAGCCGCTACTCCACACTAGCGGCTCCACAACGGGAGGGAGCATGGTTCTGCAATCCACGCGCTGGCTGGCGCTCAGTTATTTCACCTATTTTTTTAGCTACGGCATATTTTTACCATTCTGGAGTGTCTGGTTAAAAGGCGTTGGACTGCCCCCTGAAACCATTGGCTTACTGTTAGGCGCCGGGCTGGTGGCCCGTTTCCTTGGCAGCTTGTTGCTGGCTCCCCGGGTCCAGGATCCGGCGCGGCTGGTTTTCGCCCTGCGCCTGCTGGCGTTATTAGCCCTGCTGTTTGCGCTGGCATTCTGGCTCGGCCACAGCGCGATCTGGCTGTTGCTGGTGATTGTCGGCTTCAACCTGTTTTTCGCGCCGCTGGTACCGCTCACCGATGCGCTGGCCGGAACCTGGCAGCGTCAGATTGCCATGGACTATGGCCGGGTGCGGCTGTGGGGGTCGCTGGCGTTTGTTATCGGCTCGGCCCTGACCGGTAAACTGGTGAGCGTATTCAGCTCCCAGGCGGTACTGGTGATGTTATCGATTGGCGTGATGTCCATGTTGCTGGGGATGCTGCTGCGTCCGTCGGTGATGCCGCAGGGGGAATCCCGGGCTCAGGCCTCCGCCGGCTGGCCCGCGTGGCGCAAGTTAGCCCGCGAAAACTGGCGTTTTCTGTGCTGTGTATCATTGCTACAGGGGGCGCACGCCGCCTACTACAGTTTCAGCGCTATCTACTGGCAGGGGGTTGGCTATTCCGCTTCGACAGTCGGGTATCTGTGGTCGCTGGGAGTGGTGGCGGAGATCGTTATTTTCGCCCTCAGCAATAAACTTTTCCGCCGCTGGAGCGCCCGGGATTTGCTGTTGCTTTCCGGCGTCGCCGGGATTGTGCGCTGGGGGCTGATGGGCTGGACCACCGAACTACCGTGGCTTATCGCTATGCAGATTCTGCACTGTGGCAGTTTTACCGTCTGCCATCTGGCGGCGATGCGCTATATCTCGGCCCGCCAGGGAGGGGAAGTGATTCGCCTGCAGTCGGTCTATTCGGCGGTGGCCACCGGCGGCGGTATCGCGGTGATGACCATGTTCTCCGGCTTCCTCTACCAGCACCTGAGCGGCGGTGTTTTCTGGGTGATGTCTCTGGTGGCATTGCCGGCGCTGTTCCTGCGCCCCCGGATACAGCCGCGGACTCAGGACTCCAGTATCTGACGAATCCGCTGCTGTTGCTGCTCCTCCAGCGGCGGCGTGGCGTGCACCAGCGGTGGCGAAAACAGCGGCAGCGTGGTCGGGTACGGCGTAATCACCAGGGCGACCTCGCCGGGGGCGCCCTGGTGCTGAAAGGTATGTAATGTCAGATGTTTAATGTTGAGCGGCAGCAGCGTCAGTTCGCGAATCTGGCGCTCCAGTTGCTGTTCCAGTTGCGGGTTATTACCGGTCAACAACAACACCTGTTTCTCATGAAGCGCATTTTCCTGCATCAGCCAGGCGCCAAAAATCACCGCCACCAGCCCCAGTTCCTCTTCGGAAAAACGCAGCGCGAAACGATGTTCAAACGCCAGCAATGCCTCGCGGGTCGTGCGCATCAGTTTCGGGTACAAACGGTGAATTTCATCCGGTAGGCTATTGTCGATGCCGATGCGAAATACGCTACGGTTCAGGGCCTGAGCGAGATGGATATACAACTGGTTGCTGAGCCCCTGTTCATCGCTGAATCGCATACCGGACAGGTGACGAAAACGGGTAATGATATCGTATACGGCGCGGCGCAGCCGTACATCTTCGCGGTGAGCGTCGCGCTGGGGATGGGGGATGCGCAGCATCATAAACAGCACCGCCAGAAAAAGATGCTCGTCATCCGGCGGCGGTGCGTTGACCCGGCGCCGCCAGTGGCGAATGATGTCGCTGGCGGCATGGTATTCCGGGCGATCCCGGGTCCAGTCGCGCTGGTGTTGGGTGAAGTCAGGCACCAGCCCGAGCTGACACTGCATCAGGCAATATTGCAGGTAGATGCGCAGGAACTGGGTATCCCGGGCGTCAAACTGGCGCTCCATACGCCGGGCGCACAGGTTGACCAGCGCGTGGAGATTGGTATCGTCATACAGCGCTTTTGCCGTCGCGCTGTGTTTCAGTACCGTTTTGACCGCCGGGGTAAACTGATCGGCCACAAAATGGGGGCAAATGCGCAGCGCCCGACGCAGCCAGTGCAGCAGGCAGAGCCGGTTATCCAGTGCGCTACCTTCAATCCGGTAGCTGCCGTCCTGCCGGGGGGCGATCCTGAGCCGGTGGTAACGCTCGATTTCCTGGCCGGTGTCGGCGATGTCCTGCCGGACGGTGTCATCGTCCACGCCGTTGAGGCATCCCAGGGTTTCCGGGGTGACGGTGTATCCGGGAAGATTGAGCATTAACAGCAGGTGGCAGCGGCGCTGCGGACTGGAGAGCGCAGATGTGGAAGGGCGCAATGGCGTCATCATCTGTCGTCCAGTTTTGGGTTTACCGGTAAGAATAGTCAAAACTTTGCCGCCCGCTGGCGGCGGTGCTGGTTTTTATTGCGGAATAATGGCTGGCTCACAGAATTTTCGACCTGAGGGAAAGATGCGCGCAAAAATAATTGGCATAGGGGGGGCGCTGGCGCTGGCGAACATCACGGCGGCACAGGCCCATCCGCACAGCTTTATTACGCTGCATACGGCGATTGTCGCCGAAAACGGGCAGATGACCGGGCTGAAAATGCGCTGGACGATGGATGAAATCACCTCGGCGGATCTGCTGTATGACGCCGGTAACGCGGCGCCGGGATCGCCGGTGTGGAAAAAACTGGCGGCGGAGGTGATGGCTAACGTGCTGGCGCAGCACTATTTCACTGAATTCTGGCACAACGGTCGCAAAGTGAAATTCGCCGGCAGCCCGATGGAGTACGGGCTGGGCCGGGAGGAACATCAGGCGGTACTCAGCTTTGTTTTGCCACTGGCTGAACCACAGCCGCTGGCCGGGCAAAACTATACTTTCTCGACTTTCGATCCCACCTATTACGTTGATATGTATTACGAAGAAGCGGGCGCCCTGACGCTACCGGACGCCCTGCAAAGCGCCTGTTCCGTCACACTGCACACCCCAAAACCCAACGCCGATATTCAGGCTTATGCGCTGGCGCTCGATAAAGAGGATGCTCCGCAGGAGGATATGGAGCTGGGTAAACAGTTTGCTCAGCAGGTGACGCTGACATGTCGTTGATGAGCGTGGCGCCATCCGGTTCGCGTCGCTGGCTGGCGCTGTGGCCGCTGGCGCTATTTCTGGCGTTGACGCTGCTGGGGGCGATTGCCCTGTGGCAATATTGGCCGCAGGTGATGGCGCACAGTACCCTCTGGCAGCGCGACGTCAACCAGCAGTTGAGCACTCTGCTTAAACAGGTGACGGCGGATCCTGTCCGGGCCGGCTGGTCGCTAATGGGATTCAGTTTTATCTATGGCGTGCTGCATGCGCTCGGGCCTGGGCATGGCAAGCTGGTGATTACCGCCTGGCTTGCCACTCATCCTTCGCGACTGAAATCGAGCCTGTGGCTGACGTTTTGCGCTTCGCTGTTGCAGGGGCTGGTAGCGATTGCCCTGGTGGTAGTGGTACTGACACTGCTGCAGTTGCCGGCTCGCCAGTTGCATCAGAGCAATTTCTGGCTGGAAAAAGGCAGTTACCTGCTGGTCGGCGTCCTGGGGATGATGCTGTGCTGGCGGGCGCTGAAACGGCTGCGTCTGCTGCTGCGTAACCCGCAAAAGTTCCGGGCGTTTGTTGCCTGCCATCAACACCATGAAAACTGCGGCTGCGGTCATCAGCATTTGCCGACCCGGGAACAGATGCAGCACAGCGATGACTGGCGGGCGCGGCTGATGATTATCCTGTCTATGGGGATGCGTCCCTGTTCCGGGGCGGTAATGGTGCTGCTATTCAGTAAAGTGATCGGGGTATTTTCCTGGGGAATGGCGGCGGCGATGGCGATGGCGGCGGGGACTTCGCTGACCATCTCGGCGCTGGCGCTGCTGGTGCACAGTTTCCGCAGTCTGGCGGTAAGACTGAGCGGCGACAAAACTCCGGCGTTATGGCGCCAGGTAGGCTGGGCGACGCTGGCGCTAACCGGCGGCGTTGTGCTGGTAGTTACGGCGCTGGTGATGTGGATGAGCGCGGCGCCGGCAGGGCGAGGAATACGGCCTTTTTAATACTGCCGGGCAGGTTAATCTCTTAAAAGAACAGTGAATTATTGTGGTCAGGGCTGGGTTATTCAAAACTCCATAGTTCAATGGAATAACGCGGAGGGTCATGATGACCGCAATAGTGACACAAGGATCCACAAAACTTTCCCGCTTCCCCTGGATGGCGGGCATTGCCGGACTTTTGGTTGGCCTGGCCATCGTCTGGTTCTGGCGCGATTTTGCCAACTGGTGGGCTATTGAGCCATACCGGTCAGGATTAACTTACGCGATGATGTGGGGGGATATCGGATGGGATCTCGTTTCGCCCGTGGTGTTCGGCCAATTAGTGATTGTCGGCTTTCTTCACACGTTGATGCTCCCGGGCCAGGGGAAACTGCCGATTTTCGCATGTCTATTGCATAATCAGCCGCAAAACAGAACGTTTTTTAGCTGGATACTGCGCGCCTGGGGACTGAAGTGCGGCATGTTGGCGGTTGTGTTTTGTAACGTGCTTTTTTTGAAATATGTCTCTTTCACTACGCTTAACTTATATATCAGTATCATAAATGGTATCGGCTATCTGATAACTATTTTGCTGGCTCTGCTATTGGTGCGCGATGCCTGGCGTCTGTCGCGCTCCTCGTCGACATCGCTCAGTCAGTTACGTTTGCCGCTTGTTCTGGTGCTGGGGTTTCAATTCCCCTGGTATGCGGTATTTGCGCTACATAGCGCCCGTGAATACGAGCATATGCTGCTGGGATGGAGTATGGTTGCGGCGATGATGACGGGGATCTTACTGGCGTACCTTGTTACCGCGTGGCTGGCGCTGGTGGTTCGCAATATGCTGGGCGAGGCCGCGTGTCAGGCCAGACGGGGGCAGTTTGCTCTGTTTAGCGCAATGGTGATGTTATGCGTGACGGGGAAGATATTATTTATTTTCGCGTTACAAATCCTGAAATAAACTCAGGCCATTGAATGTCTTTGCGGCCGGGTTTGCCCTTGATAAGGGAAGCGTGATGCTTCCCTTAGTTCTCATGGCTTAACGCTTCAGCGCTTCGCTCAGTTCGTCGCGCATATTCGCCAGCATCGCTTTTACCACGCGCGGGTTACCGGCGACGATATTGCCGGTCAGCATGTAGTTATGACCGCCAGTGAAATCGCATACCAGCGCGCCAGCTTCGCGGGCAATCAGTTCGCCAGCGGCGAAATCCCACGGCTTGAGGCCAATTTCAAAGTAACCGTCAACGCGGCCGGCGGCAACGTAGGCCAGATCCAGCGCGGCGGAACCGGTGCGGCGGAAATCAGCGCACTCAGTGAATAGTTTACCGAGAATATTCATATAAGCGCTGGCGTGCTGTTTGGCTTTGAACGGGAAACCGGTAGCCAGAATGGTGCCATCCAGATCGCGGGCGTTGCTGCCGCGCAGGCGATAACCGTTGAGCTGAGCGCCCTGGCCGCGAGTTGCGGTGAACAGTTCGTTGCGCATCGGATCGTAAACCACGGCGACTTCAGTGCGGCCTTTAACGCGCACAGCGATGGAAACGGAAAAGTGGGGAAGACGTTTTACAAAGTTGGTGGTGCCATCCAGCGGATCGATAACCCATTGTACATCCTGATCTTCGCCTGTGTGCTCACCGCTTTCTTCGGTGATGATGGTGTGCTGCGGGTAAGACTTGCGAATGGTATCAATAATCACCGCTTCGGCGGCTTTATCTACGTTGGTGACGAAATCATTGGTGCCTTTCTGGCTGGCCTCTACGGCGTCCGGCGTTTCGTAGTTTTTGGCGATTAAGTTACCCGCCTTGCGCGCGGCGCGCACGGCGATGTTGAGCATCGGATGCATCGGTTTCTCTCACTGGATGTTAAAGAACGGGAAAACGGCCGGGAGTATAGCAGAGGGTTCGGATAATGTCCCGGAAATATGGTATGCTGGGCGGATATTATTCGAATTCGTTGTACAGGCTATGCTGGAAAATATTCGTATCGTGCTGGTGGAAACCTCTCACACTGGCAATATGGGCTCTGTAGCCCGCGCCATGAAAACCATGGGATTAACTAACCTCTGGCTGGTCAACCCGCTGGTTAAACCGGATTCCCAGGCCATCGCCCTGGCGGCCGGCGCCAGCGATGTGATCGGCAACGCGCATATTGTCGATACCCTCGACGACGCCCTTTCCGGCTGCAGCCTGGTGGTTGGCACCAGCGCCCGCTCCCGTACCCTGCCGTGGCCGATGCTCGACCCGCGGGCCTGCGGTATCAAGAGCGTGGCGGAAGGGGCGCACGCGCCGGTAGCGTTGGTGTTCGGCCGCGAGCGCGTCGGCCTGACCAATGACGAATTGCAGAAGTGTCATTATCACGTCGCGATTGCCGCTAACCCGGAGTATAGCTCCCTCAATCTGGCTATGGCGGTGCAGGTGATTGCTTATGAAGTGCGTATGGCCTGGCTGGCGGCGCAGGAGCAGGGCGCGCAAGAGCATGAGGAAGCCCCGTATCCGCTGGTGGACGATCTGGAGCGCTTCTACGGTCACCTTGAGCAGGTGCTGCTCGACACCGGGTTTATTCGCGCCAGCCACCCCGGCCAGGTGATGAATAAACTGCGCCGTTTGTTTACCCGCGCGCGCCCGGAAAGCCAGGAGTTGAATATCCTGCGCGGGATCCTGGCGTCGATTGAAAGCGGCAAAAAACACGGGCAATCTTAACCGCACAAATAGTTGAGTAAAATGCCGGGTTAAATAGTTGACCAAATTACTCAGGAATGTCAGACTTGCCCCTGCTATGCAGTACTTATACGCAAAATCACTCAGGATGTGTCGATGTAGTAGCCAGGTGGATGGCGTGTATATCAATAATAAGTACCCCGGCTCGGGGCAATTCTGAGGTTAAGTAACACATGAGACTGACATCTAAAGGGCGCTATGCTGTAACCGCAATGCTTGACGTTGCGCTTAACTCTGAAGCCGGCCCGGTTCCGTTGGCTGACATTTCTGAACGTCAGGGTATTTCCCTCTCCTATCTGGAGCAACTCTTTTCCCGTCTGCGTAAAAACGGCCTGGTGGCCAGTGTACGCGGTCCGGGCGGCGGCTATCTGCTGGGTAAAGACGCTGCCGATATCGCCGTTGGCGAAGTGATTAGCGCCGTGGATGAATCCGTGGACGCGACCCGCTGTCAGGGTAAAGGCGGCTGCCAGGGCGGCGATAAATGCCTGACCCACGCGCTGTGGCGCGATCTGAGCGATCGTCTGACCGGTTTTCTGAACAATATTACCCTTGGCGAGCTGGTGAATAACCAGGAAGTTCTGGATGTTTCCGGGCGTCAGCATGGTGAAAATCACCGCACGACGCACATGCAGGACGCTATCGACGTAAAATTACGCGCATAAAAATATAACGAATTTCAGAATCAGGCCGGGGCCGCAGGATGACCCCGTCGGCCCGGACGTACATCAAGCCAGTAGCCTGATTCGCCACATTGAAGTGATGTACGGAGTTTGAGAGCAATGAAATTACCGATTTATCTTGACTACTCAGCCACGACCCCGGTTGATCCGCGCGTTGCTGAGAAAATGATGCAATTCCTTACCATGGACGGGACTTTCGGTAACCCCGCTTCCCGGTCGCATCGTTTTGGCTGGCAGGCGGAAGAGGCGGTAGATATCGCCCGTAACCAAATTGCCGAGCTGGTCGGCGCCGATCCGCGTGAAATCGTCTTCACCTCCGGCGCAACGGAATCCGATAACCTGGCGATTAAAGGCGCTGCCAACTTTTATCAGAAAAAAGGCAAGCACATTATCACCAGCAAAACCGAGCACAAAGCCGTGCTCGATACCTGTCGTCAACTGGAGCGCGAAGGGTTTGAGGTCACTTACCTGGCGCCGCAGAGCAATGGGATTATCGATCTTAAAGAGCTGGAGGCGGCGATGCGTGACGACACCATCCTCGTTTCTATTATGCACGTAAATAACGAAATCGGCGTGGTGCAGGACATTGCCACCATTGGCGAAATGTGCCGCGCGCGCGGGATTATCTACCACGTTGACGCTACCCAGAGCGTGGGCAAACTGCCTATCGATCTGAGCCAGTTGAAAGTCGATCTGATGTCCTTCTCCGGCCATAAAATCTATGGCCCGAAAGGCATTGGCGCGCTGTATGTGCGCCGTAAACCGCGTATTCGTATCGAAGCGCAGATGCATGGCGGCGGCCACGAGCGCGGTATGCGCTCCGGTACCCTGCCGGTGCACCAGATCGTCGGTATGGGCGAAGCTTACCGTATCGCCAGAGAAGAGATGGAAACCGAAATGGCGCGTCTGCGCGCGCTGCGCAACCGTCTGTGGAACGGTCTGAAAGATATTGAAGAAGTGTATCTCAACGGCTCTCTGGAGCAGGGGGCGCCGAACATCCTCAACGTCAGCTTTAACTACGTTGAAGGCGAATCCCTGATCATGGCGCTGAAAGACCTGGCGGTCTCTTCCGGTTCCGCCTGTACCTCAGCGAGCCTTGAGCCGTCCTATGTGCTGCGCGCGCTGGGCATGAATGATGAACTGGCGCACAGTTCTATCCGTTTCTCTTTAGGTCGTTTTACTACCGAAGAAGAGATTGACTACACCATCAATCTGGTACGCAACTCCATTGGCCGCCTGCGCGACCTTTCTCCGCTGTGGGAGATGTTTAAGCAGGGCGTGGACTTAAATACCATTGAATGGTCACATCACTAATCGGTAACCCGGAGGAGAATTCACCATGGCATACAGCGAAAAAGTTATCGATCACTACGAGAATCCGCGTAACGTCGGTTCTTTCGACAATAGCGATGACAGCGTAGGCAGCGGCATGGTCGGCGCGCCGGCGTGCGGCGATGTGATGAAGTTGCAGATTAAAGTCAACAATGACGGTATCATTGAAGACGCGCGTTTTAAGACCTACGGTTGCGGCTCGGCGATCGCGTCCAGCTCTCTGGTCACCGAGTGGGTGAAAGGTAAAACCCTGGATGAAGCGCAGGCGATTAAAAATACCGATATTGCAGACGAACTCGAACTGCCGCCGGTAAAAATCCACTGTTCTATCCTGGCGGAAGACGCGATCAAAGCCGCCATCGCGGATTACAAGAGCAAACGAGAAGCAAAATAACTGAGGTTTTGTTATGTCGATTACCCTGAGCGACAGTGCGGCCGCGCGAGTCAATACTTTCCTGGCGAACCGCGGCAAAGGTTTTGGCCTGCGTCTTGGCGTACGGACTTCCGGCTGTTCCGGGATGGCGTACGTGCTGGAGTTTGTTGACGAACCGGCGGCGGAAGATACCGTGTTCGAAGACAAAGGCGTGAAGGTCGTGGTCGATAATAAAAGCCTGCAGTTTCTCAACGGCACTCAACTGGACTTTGTCAAAGAAGGCCTGAATGAAGGGTTTAAATTCACCAACCCGAATGTCAAAGATGAGTGCGGCTGCGGCGAAAGCTTTAACGTTTAATCGCGTATCCCCTGTTATACCCTGAACTATTCAGGTTGCGGGCGTCAGACCTGTAACCTGAAGCCGACGGGGATAGCCCCACCGCAGCCAGGCTGTGGGTGGGGTTCGTTTTAACAGGCTAACCCTGAGATTGTTATGGATTACTTTGCCCTCTTTGGGTTACCAGCCCATTATCAGATTGATACTCAGGCGCTGGCATCCCGCTTTCAGGATCTGCAACGCCAGTTTCATCCGGATAAATTCGCCAGCGCTTCGCAGGCGGAACAACTGGCGGCGGTTTCGCAGTCCGCCACCATCAACCAGGCATGGCAAACTCTGCGTCACCCGCTGACGCGCGCTGAATACCTGCTGTCTCTTCACGGTTTTGACCTCGCCAGCGAGCAGCACACTGTGCGCGATACCGCGTTCCTGATGGAACAGCTGGAATTGCGCGAGCAGCTTGAAGAGATCGAAAAAGCCCGGGATGAAGGACGTCTGGGGAGTTTTATCCGGCACGTGCAGGGTATGTTTGACGCTCGCCATCAGCAAATGGTGGAACAATTAGATAGCCAGGCGTGGGACGTGGCCGCGGATACGGTGCGTAAACTGCGTTTTCTCGATAAACTTCGCAGCAGCGCTGAACAACTCGAAGAAAAACTGCTCGATTTTTAATTTCGGAAACCATTATGGCCTTATTACAAATTAGTGAGCCTGGCATGAGCGCCGCGCCGCACCAGCGCAGGCTGGCGGCGGGCATTGACCTGGGCACCACCAACTCACTGGTGGCGACGGTACGTAGCGGACAGGCCGAAACGCTGGCGGACAGCGCAGGGCGCCATCTGCTGCCTTCAGTGGTTAACTACCAGCAGCAGGGCCAGACCGTGGGCTACGAGGCGCGCGCCATGGCGGCCGCCGATCCCGCCAATACCATCAGTTCGGTAAAGCGGTTGATGGGACGCTCTCTGGCGGATATTCAGTCCCGCTACCCACACTTACCTTATCACCTGCAGGCCAGTGAAAATGGTTTGCCGCTGATTAACACTCCCGCCGGGGTTCTGAACCCGATTCGCGTTTCCGCCGATATCCTGCGGACGCTGGCTGAACGCGCCCGGGAAACTCTCAGTGGCGATCTGGACGGCGTGGTCATTACCGTGCCGGCCTATTTCGACGACGCTCAGCGCCAGGGCACCAAAGACGCTGCGCGACTGGCCGGGCTGCACGTATTGCGGCTACTCAATGAACCGACCGCGGCGGCTATCGCCTACGGCCTCGACTCCGGCCAGGAAGGGGTGATTGCCGTTTATGATCTGGGCGGTGGCACGTTTGATATTTCAGTCTTGCGCCTCAACCGCGGCATTTTTGAAGTGCTGGCCACTGGCGGCGATTCCGCGCTGGGCGGTGATGATTTCGATCACCTGCTGGCGGACTGGCTGCGCGAGCAGGCCGGGATTGCCGATCGCAGCGACGATCGGCTGCAGCGTCAGCTTCTGGATGCGGCCATTGCGGCGAAAATCGCTCTCAGCGACGCGCCGCAGGTCGCGGTGGAGATCGCCGCCTGGCAAGGCTCCGTCAGCCGCGAACAGTTTAATGCCCTGATAGCCCCGCTGGTAAAACGTACATTGCTGGCCTGCCGCCGCGCCCTGAAGGACGCCGGGGTGGACGCCAGCGAAGTGCTGGAAGTGGTGATGGTGGGAGGCTCGACGCGCGTGCCGCTGGTACGCGAACAGGTCGGCGAATTTTTTGGCCGCCCGCCGCTGACTGCCATCGACCCGGATAAAGTGGTGGCGATTGGCGCCGCTGTGCAGGCCGATATTCTGGCGGGGAACAAGCCGGACAGCGAACTGCTGCTGCTGGATGTGATCCCGCTGTCGCTGGGTCTGGAGACCATGGGCGGTCTGGTGGAGAAAGTGATCCCGCGCAACACCACCATCCCGGTGGCCCGCGCCCAGGAGTTCACCACTTTTAAAGACGGGCAGACCGCGATGTCTATCCACGTTGTGCAGGGGGAGCGCGAGCTGGTGCAGGATTGCCGGTCGCTGGCGCGCTTTACGCTGCGCGGGATCCCGCCGCTGCCGGCTGGTGGGGCGCATATTCGCGTCACTTTCCAGGTGGATGCCGACGGGCTGTTGAACGTTACGGCGCTGGAAAAATCCACCGGCGTTGAAGCGGCGATTCAGGTGAAGCCTTCTTACGGCCTCAGCGATAGCGAAATCGCCACGATGATCCAGGATTCCATGAGTTTTGCCGGCCAGGATATCGCGGCGCGAATGCTGGTGGAACAGAAAGTCGAGGCTTCCCGGGTGCTGGAAAGCCTTGAGAGCGCGCTGGCCGCTGATGCCGCCCTGCTCGACCCGCAGGAGCGTCAGGCCATTGACGACGCGACGCGGCAGTTGCGCGACGTGGCGCAGGGCGAAGACGCCGACGCTATTAAACAAGCCATTAAAAATATAGATAAACAAACCCAGGAGTTCGCCGCGCGCCGGATGGATAATTCCGTTCGTCAGGCGCTGAAAGGCCACTCCGTGGACGAGGTTTAACATGCCGAAGATTGTATTTTTGCCCCACCAGGACCTGTGTCCCGAAGGGGCGGTTGTGGAAGCAAAGCCTGGTGAGACCATTCTTGACGCTGCCCTGCGCAGCGGCATCGAAATTGAACATGCCTGCGAGAAATCGTGCGCCTGCACCACCTGCCACTGCGTCGTGCGCGAGGGATTTGACTCGCTGGCCGAAAGCAGCGAAGAAGAAGATGATATGCTGGACAAGGCCTGGGGGCTGGAGCCGGAAAGCCGGCTCGGTTGCCAGGCGCACGTCACCGACGAGGATCTGGTGGTCGAGATCCCGCGTTACACCATCAACCACGCCCGGGAGCATTGATATGGGTCTGAAATGGACGGACAGCCGGGAAATCGGCGAAGCGCTTTATGATAGCCGCCCGGATGTCGATCCGACGACGGTGCGCTTTACCGATATGCACCAGTGGATCTGCGAGCTGGACGAGTTTGATGACGATCCGAACGCATCAAACGAAAAGATCCTCGAAGCGATTCTTCTCGTCTGGCTGGATGAAGCCGATTAAGCAAGCGGGCTGCCTCAGGCGGCCCGTTTTGGTGTTTAACTCCGTTAACTTTTTCTGCGTTTATAAGGAACAACAATGACAGCGCAAATCATGAACATTACGCTCTCCACCCGGCCAGCCGACGCCCGCTGGGGAGAGAAAGCCAGTTACAGTATTGATAGCCAGGGGGTTACCCTGCATCTGGCCGGTAAAGACGACCTCGGCCTGATCCAGCGCGCGGCGCGCAAAATAGATGGTCTGGGCATCAGGCATGTCGCGCTGGCCGGCGACGGCTGGGATATCGAGCGTTGCTGGGCATTCTGGCAAGGCTATAAAGGGCCGAAAGGCAGCCGTAAAGTGGAGTGGCCGGCTCTTGACGATGCCCGGCGCCAGGAGCTGGAGAATCGCCTGAAAATTATCGACTGGGTGCGCGATACCATTAACGCCCCGGCCGAGGAACTGGGGCCGGAGCAACTGGCTCAGCGGGCAGTGGATCTGCTGTGCGGCGTCGCCTGCGATGATGTCTCTTACCGGATCACCAAAGGGGAAGACCTGCGCGAGCAGAATTATCTGGGGCTGCATACCGTGGGACGCGGTTCGGCGCGCCCGCCGGTGCTATTGGCGCTGGACTATAACCCGACCGGCGATAGCAATGCCCCGGTTTATGCCTGTCTGGTCGGCAAGGGCATCACCTTTGATTCCGGCGGCTACAGCCTTAAGCCGAGCGCTTTTATGGATTCCATGAAATCCGATATGGGCGGCGCGGCGCTGGTCACCGGCGCGCTGGCGTTTGCCGTTACCCGCGGCCTGAAGCGGCGGGTGAAGCTCTACCTGTGCTGTGCGGATAATATGGTCAGCGGCAATGCCTTTAAGCTCGGGGATATTATTCATTACCGTAACGGCAAGACCGTGGAAATCATGAATACCGACGCTGAAGGGCGGCTGGTGCTGGCGGATGGTCTGATCGACGCCGCGGCCCAGAAGCCGGAGCTGCTTGTCGATGCCGCCACGCTGACTGGCGCGGCGAAAACCGCGCTGGGCAATGATTACCACGCGCTGTTCAGTTTTGACGATGCCCTGGCTAACCGACTGCTGAGTAGCGCGGCGGCGGAAAATGAGCCGTTCTGGCGCCTGCCGCTGGCGGAGTTCCATCGCAATCAACTGCCGTCTAATTTCGCCGATCTCAATAACACCGGCAGCGCCGCTTACCCGGCGGGGGCCAGCACCGCTGCCGGTTTTCTGTCGCACTTTGTGGATAACTACCAGCAGGGCTGGCTGCATATTGACTGTTCCGCGACTTACCGCAAAGCGGCGGTGGAGCAGTGGGCGGCCGGCGCTACCGGGCTTGGCGTACGGGCGCTGGCCAATCTGCTGACGGCCTGAGGCGTGGTTCCGGGGCGAGCGGGGGGAGAAGACCGGCTCGCCCTTTTTTAATGATGGTGTTGTTATGTCTGAAACGAAAAATGAATTAGAGATCCTGCTGGAGCAGGCTGCCGCTGAACCGGCTTATCGGCCGGCGTTCTTTCGAACGCTGCTGGAATCCACGGTGTGGGTTCCGGGAGAGAGGGCCGCAGGTCAGGCGGCTACGGTGCCTGATGCTGTCGATCTGCAGCATTGGGAAAAAGATGACGGCAGTTCAGTGATCGCGTTTTTCACCTCACTGGAGGCGCTGCGTCAGGCGGTGCAGACTGAGCAGGCGTTTGTGGTGATGCCGGCGCGCGATCTGTTTGAAATGACCATTGGCGAATCCCTGTTTCTTAATGCCCGCTTACCGACCGGTAAAGCATTCACTCCCCGGGAGATTAGCCATTTGCTTGGCCGCAGCGATCCACTCAGCCAGCAGGAGGTGCTGGAGGGGGGGGAATCACTGCTGCTGTCTGAAGTGACGACGCCGCCGGCGCAAATGATTGACTCCCTGACAACCCTGTTTAAGAACCTGAAAACCGTGAAGCGGGCGTTTATCTGCTCCATCAAAGAGCGCCAGCAGGAGAGCGCTAATCTGCTGATTGGTATTGAGGCCGAAGGGGATATCGAAGAGATTATTAATGCCGCCGGCAGTGTGGCGACTGATACGCTGCCGGATGACGAACCGGTGGATATCTGTCAGGTAGTGGAAGGGGAGGCGGGCATCAGCCATTTTATGACTGCCCACCTGACGCCGTTCTACGAGAGGCGCTGGGGGAGTTTCCTGCGCGACTATAAAGATAAAAGAATTCTCTGAAGTATGACGGAATATGTCGATCCACGACACAATCTGCGTAATATCAGATAATTGAACTTTCGCGAGGCGTGCACTGCGCCTCCGGTTCATCATATATTTCCGCTAAGCTATTCATCCGTCTGAGTGCTAATAAACGGCGGTTTATGCAAAAAAGGATATTGATAAATCTACAGTTTTTACAACGGAGTGTATTAAGAAATGAGACGGAGCTTGTTACTGTGGCTTTTTATGGTGCCCCTTTTGTTAATCGTCTGTGGCGGATGGCAATATTATCGGATAAACAATGTTAGCGAGCGTATTTATTTGTCATGGCGCCTTGAGAACCAGGCAAATCATATTATCGCTGGCGATCCTGAAGGAGATATCCATTTCTCTTTTAAAGGGCAATCCTACACCTTCCCGGCACAGGATGTGCTGAAAAATGAACGTACCTTTCAGCGTAAATATCAGCATCTGATTGTACCTGGTATATCCCGGGACTGGCTGGCGAAAGGCGCCGTGTTGCTGGGAGGCATGGGCCTGTTGTTAAGTGCCCTGGCCATCTGGCTGTGCAAACGCAGCGTTGCGGCCTCCCGGCGTTCTCAGGATGCCTTGATCCACGCTTTCGAACGCTGTCGTAAAATGCTGCCCTTTATCATGCTGGGGCAGATAATCGCCTTTGGTCTGGGGCTGGTGGCCTGCGCGGTTTATGAAGTGGTGTGGTTTGTCACCAGTTTCAAAATGAACGCCGGTGGCGGAAAGCTGGTGATTCTGGCGATTTTGTTTATTGGCGGTATTCTCTGGATGCTGATTAAAAGCCTTGGCAGCCTGCGCAAATGTTTCGCCATGTTCCGCGGCGAACCTTCCCGGGTGGCCGGGCGTCAGGTTTCCCGCGCTGAAGCGCCGGGGCTGTGGCTGTGGGTGGAGTCGCTGGCGGCGCGCCTCAATACCGTGGTGCCGGACCATATCGTGGTCGGCATTACTGACTGCTTTTATGTCACCTCCAGCCCGGTACAACTGGCGGACGATGTGGTACTGGAGGGCAATACCCTCTATTTCCCGCTGACCTATGCCTCATTACTGAGCCGCGATGAAACCGGTGCGGTCATCGGCCATGAACTGGGGCACTTCTCCGGGCAGGATACTCAATATAGTCTGCGTTTTGCGCCCCTTTATTCGGGGATCTCCAATAGCATTGCGTCAATGGCGCAAAATATGCAGAACTCGTTTATCGACCGGTTAGTGCTCTACCCATCGCTGCATATTGGCTTCTTTTTTATTGAACAACTCCATGAAGCGGTCAACCGCTGGAGCCGGATCCGTGAACACGCGGCGGATAGTATGGGGGCGCAGGCCAGTTCCGGGAAAGCGCTGGCGACGGCGCTGCTGCGTATTTCCGCCGTCAGTGATGTGATTGATGAAGAGCTGGGGGCGCTGTACACCGGCCAGGCTGAGGAAAAAAATGTCCTCGGCAACATCATTAGCCGCCTGCAGCGCGAAGGCGTGCCGGGGGCGGAGAAATATCTGGAAAACGTGACCGCGCATCCCAGCGACAGCCATCCGCCGACCCGCTTACGCATTGAAGCGCTGCAGGTGGCGGTGGATGAAGCGCTGCTGCGCGAGGCCGCGCGTCCGGTGCCAGAAACCGCCGATCGACAGCTGGCGGATCTGTTCGCGCATTTAGACGACCTCGCGGCAGGGATGTCGCAGGAGTTGTCCGGGGATGGCGCCGCGGCGCGCGAGGAGTTTCAACAGGAATTGCAGGATATCGCCGATCGGGTGAGCGACGATAAGCCGGTGGTTTTATATGGCGCGAAGTCACCGTTAATTCTGGCAGCACTCTGCTTTCTGGTGGCCGGCGGGGTGATGGCTGCCTTTCTGGTGGGCAATCAGGCGCCGGAATGGTGGGTAATCGGCGGCTGCGCCCTTTTCCAGACAGTGCTGCTGGTCTCCAGCTGGCGCTACTGGGTGCGTAATAATACGCCGCTGTTGACCATTACCCCGCAAGCGATCCACTGCCGCTATCTGCAGCAGCCGGTGCTCTTTACCGATCTGGATGATCTGGCGTTCAGTAAAGTGAGTATGCATACCTTTATGACCTTGCAGTATAGGGAGGGCGTTGAAGCGCCAGTGTTTGAGGTACGCACCAGGGCGGCGAGCTGGAAGGCGAAGCATCGCCAGTTGATGATTCGCTACTCCGGGAAATTAACCGATAAAGCGCGCCGTAAAACGCTGGATAGCGAAGATTTTGTCGGCCTGATCGTCAATTACTACAATGCCGCCCATGCCCGCGCTCATCTGGCTGAAATGCAAAAATAAATCATCCGGCGCCGCTCGCGACTGGCGCCGGAAAATATTATTTCCCCGCAGGCTCAACCGGCAGATCGTCGCGGCTGCCCCATTCGCTCCATGAGCCGTCGTACAAGGCCACATCCCCGGCGCCCAGCGTGGTCAGCGCCAGCACGACGACGGCCGCCGTCACCCCGGAGCCACAGCTGACAATGGTCGGTTTTTCCGGGTGGACGCCGTGGTGGGCAAAGATAGCGCTCAACTGATCGGTGGTTTTAAGCTGGCCGTTTTCCACGAGTTCGGTCCATGGGACATTCAGCGCTCCGGGAATATGGCCGCGGCGCAGACCGGGGCGTGGTTCATCCGCTTCGGCGTTAAAGCGCGCCGCCGGGCGGGCGTCCACCAGTTGAATCTGCCCTTCGTGGCTGGCGACCAGCATGTCGGTCAGGCGGCGGATCGGCGCGGGGTCGAATTTGACCTCAAATTCCGCCTCCGGCAGCGTAACGTCGCCGGTTTCCAGAGTCAGGGATTCCCGCTGCCAGTCCGCCAGTCCGCCCGCCAGAATAGAAACATTCTCCACTCCAAAGCGTTTCAGCATCCACCACGCCCGCGGCGCGGAAAACAGATTGCCTTCGTCGTAAATCACCAGATGACGGCTGCTGTTGACCCCCAATTCGCGCATCGCTACGGCAAAGGTTTCCGGACGCGGCATCATATGCGGATAGGGGCTGTGGTGATCGGAAAGCGCCTCAATATCGAAGAACACGGCGCCGGGAATATGGCCGCTGCGATACTCCGCCGCCACATCGCGATCGTCCTGGCCTGGTGGAGCCATGCGGGCGTCCAGAATCTGAATTTCCGGGTCATTGATATGCTCTGCGAGCCAGTCGCCTGCAACAAAGAAGGAAGTGGACATGGTTTGCCTCCGTGTCATCATCGGTACTGAAATTGTTGATGTTTTTTGCCGGGCCGACAAGCGAGACACATAACAAATCTGCAAGCTGGCGCGCTGATCAGCCGGGCTGGTAAAAAATTAGCAGCAAAATCAAAAAATTGCCTTGATAGTTTACCCACAAAACAGCACGTTTGGCCGGGGGTTGTCAACTATTTACCCAGGGGCGGGCTGCCGGACGCCAGCAGACGGAAAAAGGCGCTCCCGGGGAGACGGGAGCGCGAGGAAAAGAATCAGAACTGCGCCTGATGCAGATAGCGCCAGGCGTACTGGGCATAGAGTTCCGCGCCTGCCGCCATGGTATCTTCATCAATGTTGAAACAGCCGTGGTGGTGCGCGAAATGGCTGCCTTTTTGCTCGTTACCGCAACCGACCAGCGCAAAACAGCCCGGCGCCTTCTCCATATAGAAACTGAAGTCCTCACCGCCGGTGGTGGGACGCTCGGTCATCAGCGCCTGCTCGCCAAAGGCGTCGCGGATCACCGACTGGGCCAGCAGTGCGCTGCGTTCATCGTTTATCACTGGTAGCGTACCGTAGGTATATTCTACTTTAGCGCTGGCGCCGTAGACCGCCGCGGTATGTGCGGCGTAACGTTCAATGGCGGCTTTCAGGCGTTCGCGATCTGCGACGCTGAAGCAGCGTACGGTGCCGTCCAGCACCGCGTTTTCGGCGATGACGTTAAAACGAGTACCGACATCCATTTTACCGATGGTGACAACCGCTGAGTCCTGCGCGGCGGTTTCCCGGGACACGATGGCCTGCAGGTTCATCACAAACGAAGAGGCGACTACAGCGGCATCGACGCAGGCTTCCGGCATTGAACCGTGGCCGCCGCGCCCTTTGAATGACACTTTCAGCAGATCGGCGGAGGCGAAGGTTGAACCGACTTTGCAGGAGATTTTGCCGGACGGCATCACGGTCCAGATATGGATGCCGAAGACGTTATCAACACCCTCCATGGCCCCCTGGCGCACCATCTCTTTGGCCCCTTCGGCAATTTCTTCCGCTGGCTGGAAAATCAGCCGCACGTTGCCTGGCAACTGGTCGCGAATGCTGTGCAGCGCCGCGGCGGCGGTGAGCAGCATTGCGGTGTGGGCGTCGTGGCCGCAGGCGTGCATTTTTCCTGGCGTTTGCGATTTGTAGCTCAGGCTATCGTTAAGCTCCAGTACCGGCAGCGCGTCCATATCGGCGCGCAGGCCGACGGTTTTACCGGGCTTAGCGCCCTGAATTTCGGCGATGATGCCGGTAGGGGTGGTGAGCCGGTAACTGATACCGATTTCATCAAGGGCTTTGGCAATCTGTTGGGTGGTGCGTTTTTCTTCCCACGGCAATTCCGGGTGGGCGTGCAAATCGCGACGAAAATCGATCATTCGCTGTTGATTTTCTTTAACAAATGCCGCGATGGCAGGGTTAGTCATGGCTCCTGGCCTCCGTAATAGTTTTAACCGCGTGGAAAATCACCTCCACGCCTTTAGCGATCTGTTCGGCGTCGGTCCATTCATCCGGGTGATGGCTCAGCCCGTCGCGGCTGGGCACGAATACCAGCCCGGTGGGGGTCAGGCCGGCGAAGATCATCGCATCGTGGCCGGCGCCGCTGACCATGGTTTTACAGCTGAAGCCCAGTTTGTCACACTGCTGCCCGAGGTTATGGGTGATTTCCGGGTCCATCGGCGTGGGGGGGACATACAGCGTTTGTTCGATATTCGCGCTGATACCGTCGACCGCCTGGCGATGGATGGCTTCACGGGTCTGTTCAATGACCTGACGCAGTTTTTGCTCGTCCCGGGAACGGATATCCACCGAAAACACCACCTGATGCGGAATAACGTTGGAACCGTTGGGATAGACCTGCAGTTTCCCGACGGTGGCCACGGTAGCTTCGCCGGCCTGACGGGCGAAGTCCCCCACCTGACTGATAATGTGGCTGGCGGCCACCAGCGCATCCTGGCGGCGGTCCATCGGTGTGGTGCCGGCGTGGCCGGCCTTGCCGGTCAGCGTGACGGTCAGTTGGGTCATACCGACAATCACATCGACGATGCCGATGTCGGTACCGGTTTGTTCCAGTACCGGCCCTTGTTCAATGTGTAACTCAATAAAGGCTTTCAGCGATTCCGGCGCGCGTACCACGCTGGTAATTTCCTGCGGCGCATAGCCGGCATCCGCCATGCGCTGAGCGGCGCTGATCCCGGCGCTGTCGCGTAGGTTTGCCAGGGTTTGAGCGGTGATATGGCCCGCCATCGCCGAGGAGGCCAGTAGCCCGCGCTCGAAGCTGGCGCCTTCTTCTTCCACCAGCGCCACCACCTCCAGCGGATAGTCGGGCTTTAAGCCCTGCTCGTGGAACAGGGTGGCGATTTCCAGCGCCATAATCACCCCGGCCGCGCCGTCGAAGGCGCCGCCGTGGGGAACGGTATCGAAATGGGAGCCGATCATCACCGCCGGGAGGCTGGGACTGGCGCCCGGCAGCGTGCCGATAACGTTGCCCATTGCGTCTTTTCGCACCTGCAGGCCAGCCTGCTCCATTTGCTTACGCAGCCAACCGCGCGCCTCACGGGCCTGTGGGCTGTAGCTCATCCGGGTGATGCCCTTACCCGGGGTGGCGTTAAATTCGGCCAGTTCATCAAGGAACCGCTTAATACGGGTACTGCTGACGTTCATCATTTTATCCTGCAACCGGAGTGATATAGCTAACCAGAATACCGGCCAGCACGACAGAAACCATCGTAACGGAGATAAAGCCGCCGACCAGCATTGGTCCCAACATGTGATGGGTCAAGACTTCACGCTCTTTCTCGTCGCGGGTCAGAGAGTTGATGGCTTCATTAGTAATAATGTAGTCCGCCGGGAAGCCGTACAGGGCGGTCAGGGAGATAGCGAAGGCCATCGGCATATTGACGCCGAGCAGTTTGCCGACCACCCAGGAGACCAGGAACATACCGATGACCGCCGTGGCGATCAGCACCAGCATCGGGTAAATCAGGCGCAGCAGCATTTCCGGCGTGGCTTTGTTGAGGGTGTCGAAAATAAACAGCATCAGCCCCATCACCGCGAAGCCAAATCCATTGGCTTTCTGCAGTACCTGACGTTCGAGGAAACCGAACGAGGTAAAGACGACGCCAAACAGCAGACACAGGACAAACGGACTAATGCTTACCAGTGGCGCACACAGATCGGAGACCCACCAGGCGAGAAAACCGACAAACGCCAGGCGCAGGAACTTAAAGTAGCTGGTGTTGTACTGGGTGGGGATGGCGCTGAACAGGCGCGGCATTTTTTCTTCGCCGGCAACGGTGGTGGCCGGCGATTTATCCACGGTTTCCACCGGAACGTGGCTTTTCCACTCGCCGCGGCGGTATTTTTCCAGGACGTGCCTGCCTTCGCGCTGCAGCATGATGGCGGTCAGCGGGTAACCGGCGAAACCCTGCATGACATAAATCAGAATCGCGAATACCGACAGATCGACCAGCCCGGCTTCGGCGGCTCCTTTGGACATGATCAGCGACGAGACAATACCGCCCACTAATGGCGGAATGGTCACCAGCGCGGTGTTCATGTCGAACAGCACCATACAGACGGCGAAAACCGCGACGATGATGCCGGCGATACCGGCGAGGGCGATAACCACCGTTTTCCACTGCTGTCCCAGCTCTTTCAGGGACAACAGCGTCCCCATGTTGGTAATCAGCAGATACATCAGCATCACGGCGATTGCCGGCGTGATCCCTGCCCGGCTGATGATATCTGTCGGGAAGATGGTCCAGTAACCGACCAGGAACAGAACCGCGCAGACGAATACCGAAGGTATCCAGGCTTTTGAACGGGTGGAAACGACGTCGCCAATATAAAGAATGGCAATAATAATGACTAACGCTACCATCTGGGTCATTGTTAACTTCCGTTGTTAGTTTTGTTATCAGGATATTGTGTGGTGTATTTATAATAATTATCGGATTATTAGTTACATATAATTGTCTGCCAAAGTCAAACTTCGTTCGGAAAGTCAGAGTATCATCTGGCTATCTGCCGCTACTGGCAGACTATCTGTGGGAAAGTTTTATTATTCTGGTAATTAATTGTAGGATTTTTTCTGGCCATATATTGCGGTGAATTGTGGCTGGCGGTTAGGGTCTGGCGGTGGGTCGGTCTCTTCGCGGTAAAATCACCGGGTAGTAGGTCGCACTCAGGTGATGTTGCTGAAAGTCATTTTATTTTAAAAAAATGTTACCTCTATCCATAGGCAACGTGGCGATAGCTCTTTATAATCCTGCGCCAGGTCTTACCGGGTATCCGGTGCAAACAGAACAACATTACAAGAGGTTATCATGGCTATTGAACGTACTTTTTCCATCCTTAAGCCTAACGCGGTGGCAAAAAACGTTATTGGCAACATTTTCGCGCGTTTTGAAACGGCGGGACTGAAAATTGTCGGTACTAAAATGGTACATCTGTCTTCCGATCAGGCGCGTGGTTTCTATGCCGAGCATGAAGGCAAACCTTTCTTTGATGGCCTGGTGGCGTTCATGACCTCCGGCCCGATTGTGGTCAGCGTACTGGAAGGGGAAGACGCGGTGCGTCGCCACCGTGAAATTCTTGGCGCAACCAACCCGGCGAACGCGCTGGCCGGCACTCTGCGCGCCGACTATGCTGACAGCCTGACCGAAAACGGTACCCACGGTTCTGATTCCGTGGAATCCGCCGCCCGCGAAATCGCCTATTTCTTTGCAGAAGGCGAAGTTTGCCCGCGTACCCGCTAAGCGCGCTTGTTAAGCGGTAGTTACACTTTTATTTTGTCGCACTCGCGATAAGACGTAGCAACGCCGCAGCGGAATTTGTACAATACCGCGCCCCGCATCACCGTATGCCGGGGCGCTTCTTTTTTCTTAAACCTACCTGGGGCCATAACGTGTAACAACGAGGCCGGAAAACATATGTCTGAGCAAATGATCACCACCGGGACGCCCGCGTCCGACGCTTCCGTTAATGTAGAAAAAGTGAACCTGCTGGATCTGAACCGCCAGCAGATGCGCGAGTTTTTTAAAGAACTGGGTGAAAAGCCTTTTCGCGCCGACCAGGTGATGAAATGGATTTATCACTACTGTTGCGACGACTTTGATGACATGACGGATATCAATAAGGTGCTGCGCGCGCGCCTGAAAACGGTAGCGGAAATTCGTGCGCCGCAGGTGGTGGAAGAGCAGCGCTCCTCCGATGGCACCATTAAATGGGCCATCGCCGTTGGCGATCAGCGGGTAGAGACCGTGTATATTCCGGAAGACGATCGCGCCACGCTGTGTGTCTCCTCCCAGGTGGGTTGTGCGCTGGAGTGCAAGTTTTGCTCCACGGCTCAGCAGGGCTTTAACCGTAACCTGCGGGTATCGGAAATTATTGGCCAGGTGTGGCGCGCGGCGAAAATTATCGGCGCCGCGAAGGTCACCGGCCAGCGTCCGATCACCAATGTGGTGATGATGGGCATGGGCGAGCCGCTGTTGAACCTGACCAATGTCGTGCCGGCGATGGAGATCATGCTGGATGATTTCGGTTTTGGTCTCTCCAAGCGCCGCGTTACGCTGTCCACCTCCGGGGTGGTGCCGGCGCTGGATAAACTGGGCGATATGATCGATGTGGCGCTGGCGATTTCTCTGCACGCCCCTACCGATGAGATTCGTGACGATATTGTCCCGATCAACCGTAAGTACAATATTGAGACCTTCCTTAGCGCGGTACGTCGTTACCTGGAGAAATCCAATGCCAATCAGGGACGTGTCACCGTAGAGTACGTGATGCTCGACCATGTGAATGATGGCACCGAGCATGCGCACCAGTTGGCCGAATGTCTGAAAAATACGCCGTGCAAAATTAACCTGATTCCGTGGAACCCGTTCCCCGGCGCGCCGTATGGCCGTAGCTCCAACAGCCGCATTGACCGTTTCTCCAAAGTGTTAATGGAGTATGGGTTTACCACCATTGTTCGGAAGACCCGCGGCGACGATATCGACGCCGCCTGCGGACAATTGGCCGGAGATGTGATCGACCGCACCAAGCGTACGCTGCGTAAGCGGATGCAGGGTGAACCGATCGCTGTAAAAGCAGTCTGACAAAATAGCATGGGCCACCCGCACGGCCCCTGTGAGGCAAAATGGTCACAGGCTGTGCGGATGAACCGGAAGCGGGCAAGAATTACGGTGCGTTTCCTGGCGCTTTAAGGCAGTATGTAGCGGCACAACAATAGTTTAGCCGCTCTGCGCTAAACTAATTCTGCGCCAGTAACCAGACAGAGTGGGAAATTCTGTCTAAGGTTAACTCACCTGGCGTGAGCGAGAGTGAGTAACGCATCATTAGTTTGCGTTCCGTGAAGCAGCTTTGTGCCGGTGGTTTATCCGTGCACTGGTCCGCCGGGGCATCGATGTAAGATCTTTTCGCGGCACGGGCCCGATTCGGTGACACAGAGTCAGCCCGGTGTCTGGTTCCTTAATCAAACAGTACCAGCAGTTGTAGCTAATGAATACTGAAGCCACTCAAGAACAGAATGCAGCACAAACCACGGGCGTACGGCTACGGGCCGCTCGCGAAAAAATGGGGCTCACCCAACAGGCGGTGGCGGAACGCCTGTGCCTGAAGGTTTCTACCGTCCGGGATATTGAAGCCGATAATACGCCGAGCGATCTGGCGGCAACGTTTCTGCGTGGCTACATCCGCTCTTATGCCCGCCTCGTGCATATCCCGGAAGAAGAACTGCTGCCGATGATGGCCAAACAGGCTCCCATCAGAGCGGCGAAAGTGCAGCCGATGCAAAGTTTTTCGCTGGGCAAACGGCGCAAAAAGCGCGATGGCTGGCTGATGAGTTTTACCTGGCTGGTGCTTTTTGTGGTGGTCGGTCTGACCGGCGCCTGGTGGTGGCAAAACCACAAAGCGCAGCAGGATGAGATTGTCTCGATGGCCGATCAATCCACTGCGGCGCTTAACAATAGCGGCACATCGCAACCGATTTCCTTAAGCCCTGACGATCGCGCCAGCGAACCGGCGGCGCCGGTCGGCGGTCCTGCCGAGCAGAATGGCGCCGTAGCGCCGGCGGGTAACGAAAACGCGACGGCGAGCGCCAGCGGGCAGCAAAGCGTTGCGCCAGCGGCGACGCCGGAAACTCACCCGGTGGTATCCCCGAGCCAGGCGAATGTCGATAATATGGCGACCGCGAATACCGGCAACGCTGGCGCTGCGCCACTGCCGGTAGAGCCTGCGCAAACCGCGGCGCCTGCCGCCGATCCTAACGCGCTGGTGATGAATTTCACCGCTGATTGCTGGCTGGAAGTCACCGACGCTACCGGTAAAAAATTGTTCAGCGGTATGCAGCGCAAAGATGGCAACCTCAATCTGGCAGGGCAGGCGCCCTATAAACTGAAAATTGGCGCCCCGGCGGCCGTACAGATCCAGTATCAGGGGAAAGCCGTCGATCTCAGTCGTTTTATCAGAAATAACCAGGTTGCGCGTCTGACTCTCCAGGCTGAGCCTTCAGCGGTGCAGTAACAGACGGGCTAATGGAGAGAGTGGTATATGCATAACGAAGCGCCCATTCAGCGTAGAAAATCCACGCGGATTTACGTCGGGAATGTGCCGATTGGCGATGGCGCGCCCATCGCCGTTC
Source organism: Entomohabitans teleogrylli (assembly GCF_001484765.1). Lineage (GTDB taxonomy): Bacteria > Pseudomonadota > Gammaproteobacteria > Enterobacterales > Enterobacteriaceae > Entomohabitans > Entomohabitans teleogrylli. The sequence goes on from NZ_LLXO01000016.1 coordinate 79,541, forward strand.
AGTCAATGACTAACACCCGTACCACCGATGTGGAAGCGACAGTCAATCAGATTAAAGCCCTTGAGCGCGTCGGCGCGGATATCGTTCGCGTTTCGGTGCCGACCATGGATGCCGCCGAGGCATTCCGCCTGATCAAACAGCAGGTTAATGTGCCGCTGGTGGCGGATATTCACTTTGATTACCGCATTGCCCTGAAAGTGGCGGAGTACGGCGTTGACTGTCTGCGTATCAATCCGGGCAACATCGGTAACGAAGAGCGTATCCGCATGGTGGTGGACTGCGCCCGGGACAAAAACATTCCGATTCGCATCGGCGTGAATGCCGGTTCGCTGGAAAAAGATCTGCAGGAGAAATACGGCGAACCGACTCCGCGAGCGCTGCTGGAATCCGCCATGCGCCATGTCGATCACCTCGATCGTCTTAACTTCAATCAGTTCAAGGTGAGTGTTAAAGCGTCGGACGTTTTCCTGGCGGTGGAATCCTATCGCCTGCTGGCGAAAGAGATCGATCAGCCGCTGCACCTCGGGATCACCGAGGCTGGCGGCGCTCGCAGCGGCGCGGTGAAATCGGCGATCGGTCTCGGACTGCTGCTGTCCGAAGGGATCGGCGATACGCTGCGCGTGTCGCTGGCGGCAGATCCGGTAGAAGAGATCAAAGTCGGTTTTGATATTCTGAAATCGCTGCGCATTCGTTCGCGCGGTATCAACTTTATTGCCTGCCCGACCTGCTCGCGTCAGGAGTTCGATGTGATTGGCACCGTCAATGCCCTGGAGCAGCGGCTGGAAGATATCATCACGCCGATGGATGTCTCGATTATCGGCTGCGTGGTGAATGGTCCCGGCGAAGCTTTGGTGTCAACGCTCGGCGTGACCGGCGGCAATAAAAAGAGCGGCTTCTATGAAGACGGCTCGCGCAAAGATCGCCTTGATAATGACGATATGATCAACCAGCTGGAAGCGCGGATTCGCGCTAAAGCCACCATGCTGGATGAAGCGCGGCGCATTGACGTTCAGCAACTGGAAAAATAATGCAAGCTGGGAAGCGACGGGCTTCCCGTGTATGATTGAACCCGCCAGGCGTCCGGTTAATCGGGCTATCTGGATTCCGGGTTCATTTTTTGTATCAGATAACTAGAGACTAAACGTGGCAAAGAACATTCAAGCCATCCGCGGCATGAACGATTATCTGCCGGGCGAAACCGCCGTCTGGCAGCGCATTGAAGGCATTCTTAAGCAGGTGCTCGGCAGCTACGGTTACAGCGAAATCCGTTTGCCGATTGTAGAGCAGACCCCGTTATTCAAACGCGCGATCGGTGAAGTGACCGATGTGGTTGAAAAAGAGATGTATACCTTTGAGGACCGCAACGGCGAAAGCCTGACGCTGCGCCCTGAAGGCACCGCGGGCTGCGTGCGCGCCGGGATCGAACATGGTCTGCTGTACAATCAGGAACAGCGCTTATGGTATATCGGTCCAATGTTCCGCTACGAACGTCCCCAGAAAGGGCGCTACCGCCAGTTCCATCAACTGGGCGCTGAGGTGTTTGGCCTGCAGGGGCCGGATGTCGACGCTGAGCTGATCATGCTTACTGCCCGCTGGTGGCGCGCGCTGGGCATCGACCAGCATGTCACGCTGGAACTGAACTCTATCGGCTCCCTGGACGCCCGGGCCAATTATCGCGACGCGCTGGTGGCGTTTCTTGAACAGCACAAAGATAAGCTGGATGAAGACTGCCTGCGCCGTATGTACAGCAACCCGTTGCGGGTGCTGGACAGCAAAAATCCCGAGGTTCAGGCGCTGCTGAACGACGCGCCGGCGCTGGGGGATTATCTGGACGACGAATCCCGGGAACATTTTTCCGGTCTGTGCCGTTACCTTGACGCGGCGGGGATTCGGTATACTGTCAATCAGCGCCTGGTGCGCGGGCTGGATTACTATAACCGCACCGTTTTCGAATGGGTCACCAGCGCGCTGGGCGCCCAGGGGACGGTATGCGCCGGCGGCCGTTACGACGGCCTGGTGGAGCAACTGGGCGGGCGTCCGACGCCGGGCGTCGGTTTTGCCATGGGGCTGGAACGTCTGGTATTGCTGGTTCAGGCCATTAATCCGGAATTTAAAGCCGAATCCGTTGTCGATATATACCTGATTGCTTCTGGCGCCGGGACTCAGACGGCGGCCATGCTGCTGGCCGAGCAGGTTCGGGATGTATTGCCGGCAGTGAAACTAATGACCAATTATGGCGGCGGCAACTTTAAGAAGCAGTTTGCTCGCGCCGACAAATGGGGCGCGCGCGTCGCCCTGGTGCTGGGTGAAGACGAAGTCGCCAGCCAGCAGGTAGTGGTGAAAGATTTGCGTTCAGGTGAGCAGCAGACTGTCGCGCAAAGCGACTTGGCGGCGCATCTGCAGGCGCTACTGGGTTAACTTCCCCGCTATTTATCGTTAAGGAGAAGGACTGCGTGGAAATTTATGAGAATGAAAACGATCAGCTCGAAGCGGTAAAACGCTTTTTTGCCGAAAACGGTAAAGCGCTGGTTGTTGGGGTGGTACTGGGCGTTGGCGCGTTGGTAGGCTGGCGCTACTGGAATAGCCATCAGATGGAATCAGCGATGTCTTCCTCGCTGGCGTACGAGACCGTGACGAATGCGGTGAATATCGATAAGCCGGATACCATCGCCGCGGCGGAGAAATTCGTCACGGAGAACAAAAATACCTATGGCGCGCTGACTGCCATGGAACTTGCCCAGAAATTTGCCGATAAAAACGACCTTGCCAAAGCGGCTACGCAGTTACAGCAGGGGATCGGCAACACCAGCGATGAAAATCTGCAGGCGCTGCTGAATCTGCGTCTGGCGCGGGTTCAGATTCAGCAGAAGCAGTCCGACGATGCGCTGAAAACCCTTGATGCGATAAAAGGGGAAGGTTGGCTGGCGATTGTTGCCGATCTGCGCGGCGATGCGTTGCTCAGTAAGGGCGATGTGCAGGGAGCCCGCGATGCCTGGAGTAAAGGCGTCGCCAGCGAGGCTTCTCCGGCGTTGCGTGAAATGATGCAGATGAAAATTAACAACCTGTCCAGCTAAGAGGGACCAGATGCAATTGCGTAAATTACTTGTGCCAGGCCTGATTTCTCTCGCGCTGCTCAGCGGCTGTTCACTGTTTAACAGTGAGGAAGATGTGGTGAAAATGTCGCCGCTGCCGCAGGTGGAAAATCAGTTTACGCCGACCACCGCATGGAAGACCTCGGTAGGTAACGGCATTGGCGAATTTTACTCCAACCTTCATCCCGCCTGGCAGGATGGCAATGTGTATGCCGCCGATCGTCGTGGTACCGTTAAAGCGGTAAATGCCAGCGATGGCAAAGAGATCTGGAAGGTCGATCTCTCCGAGAAGACCGGCTTCCTGTCCAGTAATCGTCCGGCGCTGCTATCTGGCGGTGTGACGGTTTCCGGCGGTCACGTCTATGTCGGCAGCGAAAAAGCCCAGGTTTACGCGCTGGATACCTCTGACGGTTCTGTCGCCTGGCAGACCAAAGTGGCTGGCGAAGCGCTGTCGCGTCCGGTAGTCAGCGATGGCCTGGTGCTGATCCATACCAGCAACGGTATGCTACAGGCGCTCAATGAAAGCGATGGCTCACTGAAATGGACCGCGAATCTGGATATGTCGGCGTTGACGCTGCGCGGTGAATCCGCTCCGGCGACGGCGTACGGCGCTGCGGTGGTAGGCGGCGACAATGGCCGCGTCAGCGCAGTCCTGATGCAGCAGGGCCAGTTGATCTGGCAACAGCGTATCTCCCAGGCCACTGGCGCTACTGAAATCGATCGCCTCAGCGATGTGGACACCACGCCGGTGATCGTTAACGGCATAGTCTACGCGCTGGCCTATAACGGTAACCTGACGGCGCTGGATCTGCGTTCCGGTCAGATCATGTGGAAACGCGAGCTGGGTTCGGTAAACGACTTTATTGTTGATAATAACCGTATCTATATGGTCGACCAGAGCGATCGTATTCTGGCCCTGACCACCGACGGCGGCGTTACACAGTGGACGCAGAGCGATCTGCTGCACCGTAACCTGACCGCGCCGGCGCTGTATAACGGCTACCTGGTGGTCGGCGACAGCGAAGGCTATATGCACTGGGTGGATATCAATGATGGCCACTTTGTGGCGCAGCAGAAAGTCGACAGCTCCGGCTTCCTGACGGAACCGGTGGTCGCCAGCGATAAGCTGCTGATCCAGGCGAAAGACGGCACGCTGTACGCCATCACCCGCTAAACAGCGCTGCGCCAGTGTTGATGAAACGGTCCCTGAACGATCAGGGGCCGTTTACTGTTTTTAAAAACGGCCCTTTCGCGACCGGCAATATGCCGGGCGCCGGTAATCAATCAGAGCCGTTTGACGATTAATTTTTTAGAGTAATGAGGCATTTATGGTACCTGTGGTCGCGCTGGTCGGGCGCCCTAACGTTGGTAAGTCAACGTTATTTAACCGTTTAACGCGTACCCGCGACGCGCTGGTGGCGGATTTTCCGGGGCTGACCCGCGATCGTAAATATGGTCGTGCCGAAGTGGAAGGCCGGGAATTTATTTGTATCGATACTGGCGGTATTGACGGTAACGAGGAAGGGGTGGAAACCCGGATGGCGGAACAGTCGCTGTTGGCGATTGAAGAAGCCGATGTGGTGCTGTTTATGGTGGATGCTCGCGCGGGCCTGATGCCGGCGGACGAAGCCATTGCCAGACATCTGCGCACCCGCGAGAAGCCGACGTTCCTGGTAGCCAATAAAACCGACGGCCTCGATCCAGACCAGGCGGTAGCCGATTTTTATTCGCTGGGTCTTGGGGAAATTCATCCGATAGCCGCATCCCACGGGCGCGGCGTGACCTCTTTACTGGAACAGGTTCTGCTGCCGTGGATGGCGGATATCGATCCGCCGGAAGAGGTGGATGAAGACGCGGAATACTGGGCGCAGTTTGAAGAGAGTGAGCAGGAAGAGGAAGAGCCGGAGGAGGCGTTTAATCCCCAGGATCTGCCGATTAAGCTGGCGATTGTTGGCCGCCCCAACGTAGGTAAGTCAACGCTAACTAACCGTATCCTCGGGGAAGATCGCGTGGTGGTTTACGATATGCCCGGCACCACACGCGATAGCATCTACATTCCGATGGAACGCGATGAGCGGGAATATGTGCTGATTGATACCGCCGGGGTGCGCAAGCGCGGCAAAATCACCGATACGGTGGAGAAGTTCTCGGTGATTAAGACCTTGCAGGCCATTGAAGACGCCAACGTCGTGCTGTTGGTGATCGATGCCCGTGAAGGGATCTCCGATCAGGACCTCTCTCTGTTGGGCTTTATCCTCAATAGTGGGCGCTCACTGGTGATCGTCGTTAACAAATGGGACGGTCTGAGCCAGGAAGTCAAAGAGCAGGTCAAGGAGACGCTGGACTTCCGTCTGGGGTTCATTGATTTTGCCCGGGTACATTTTATTTCCGCTCTGCACGGCAGCGGGGTTGGTAATCTGTTTGAATCAGTGCGCGAAGCCTACGACAGTTCAACGCGTCGGGTAAGTACCTCTATGCTGACGCGTATTATGAATATGGCGGCGGAAGACCATCAGCCGCCGATGGTGCGCGGCCGTCGGGTTAAACTCAAATATGCGCATGCTGGTGGTTATAACCCGCCGATTGTGGTCATTCACGGCAACCAGGTGAAAGACCTGCCGGATTCTTACAAACGCTATTTGATGAACTATTTCCGCAAATCGCTGGATGTTATGGGGACTCCGATCCGCATTCAGTTCAAGGAAGGGGAAAACCCATTTGCCAATAAGCGCAACACGCTAACGCCGAATCAACTGCGTAAGCGTAAGCGTCTGATCAAACATATTAAGAAAGGCAAATGACGAATCACTAAGATTTAACTGTTCCTGGAAAAAACCACAGGCCCGCATGATGCGGGCTTTTTTTTGTGATGAGTTTTGATAAAGACGTATCAGAGTACTTATATATACATGCCTGTTTGGGGACATGGCAGAGACAGAATCATCTGCTAAAGCTGGCAGACGTTCAGATACGCGCATGGATCATGTATACCGGTGAAGGGGGACATCTTTCCCTCTGCTACAGGCGCTGATAAAACCGATAATATCAGTACGCTAACGAAACTCCTGCCCGCCACTTTACCTGATTCAGGAGATAATATTCATTCAATTACAATAAATTGATGAATCTTCCTGGGTAATATTCATGTTGATATTTCTCTTAGTTATTGAAAAATCATACAGTTTATTACCATGAAAATTCTTAATTTATTATGTAATTGTTTGATCTCTTGATTTTGATTTCCTGAAAAAACATTAGGTTAGATTATGCATTATCTGCCCAATTATGCTGTTATTTTGAGGGGAGTAGGATATTTCCGGGTTATCAACAGAGAGATTAAGAAATTAATTTAATAGATTTTAACGATCAATACAAAAAATATAATAGATAAAATAAATCAAATTGGTATTATTGATCGTTATAAACGATTAAGTGGTTTTAATTGGCTGGTATATAAATCCATTAAGCACCGTACATTCACTTTTTAAAATTTCATAGGTAGGCCTATATATCAGTAAGTTTTCAGGTTGAATGAAAGACATATTGAAACAATCCAATTTTTTCCTGAAGAGTGTTTTTAGGTGGTTATTTAAACCGGTGGAAATTCACCTGTGGTGGAGTGTCTTCGCATCACTTAAACAGAAGAAATAAATGCGCAGGTCAGCCTGTCCGGGGATTTTTTGCGGACGTAACTGGTGAAAGACCCGGAATACTGTTGCGTTGATGACGGAGCAATAAATACAGGAGGTAACAATGTTTATATGGAAGTCAGCACCCTTTGCCCTTGTGTGCTGCCTGGCCGGCTTGCCAGCCATCAGTCTGGCGGCAGATGGCGGCACCACCACGCTGACCATCACCGGCAACATCGTCGAGCCGGACTGCGTGATTAACAATAACCAGCAGATAGTGGTGGATTTTAAAGAGGTGATGACCACCCGTATTGACGGTGTGAGTTACAAACGAGAGCAGATTATCTACACCGTGAGCTGTGACAGTGACAAACTGATCAGTAATAAGCTGCTCATCACCCTGAGGGGGACTGCCGGTTACAACGCCGGCCTGTTCAGTACCGATGTCACCGGTCTGGGTATCCGGGTGACCAATGCGTCCGGTACGGCTATCGCGCCCAACGGTACGGTGGATTTTACTTATGTGGACGGCGGTACGCCGCCGGTACTGTACGCGATACCGGTGGCGCAGAACGCCGCCACGCTGCCGAACGTGGATTTCAACGGCTCGGCGACCATGGTTTTCAGCTATCTGTGAGGATGACCGAATGAATCAGTTAACGGCAGGTTTGCTGCTGCTGGGGGCTGGCCTGGTCGGGATAACTCCGGCGATGGCGGCCAGTGACGCAGAGATCACTTTCAAGGGCACGCTGGTGACGCCGCCGGGGTGCTCGATTAACAACGATCAGACTATCCATGTGCCTTTCGGGGATCGTCTTTCGATTAAAAAGGTCGTCGATGGTATTTACCGCGAAGAGGTGAATTACAGCCTGGATTGCGAAAATACCGTGGGTCGCGACTGGAAACTGATGCTCAGCGTACGCGGTACCCAGGCGACTTTCGATACCACGGATCGGGCGACGGTGGCGACCTCGTCAGGCAATATCGGCAACCTCGGGGTGAAGATCCTGCGCGACGGTCAGCCATTCACCTTTGACACACCGGTAGAAATCAGCCTGGCGTCGAAGCCGAAAATCGAGGGGCTGCTGGTACAGCGTCCCGGTATTGAACTGGCGGAAGGGCCGTTTGAAGCCACGGTAACCCTGAGAGCGGAATACCTGTAATGGTCATCGGGCTGCGGAACATTATGTATAGCAGTAGGGTACTTATGGAAAAGAGAAAATTATACCGATTAATTCTGGCGGGTAGCGCCATTCTCGGCGGTTCGCTGTTTTTTTCCGCGCCGGCGTCGGCGGGGAGTTGTACTTCCAACTCAGGTGGCGGATGCCCGGTGGTGACCTCTGTGACTCATCAGTCAGGTAATAATTATACCGTTAACTGGATATATGAAGGGGCTGCGCAATACTGGGTGTCTGCATCCGGAATGGGAGCGTCGGCATGGGGTCTGTATTTAATCACTAATTACGTGTCCAGCGGGCATTACGTCCAGGGCGGGAATTATCAGGGGCTGAAGACGGTTACGCGTAGTGACCCGGTTGTGCATGCTAATGGAACCACCGGAACGGATAATTGTACCAATGATTCCTCGGCGGGAGGTGTTTACTGCGATCATAGTAACTATGCATCACGCTTTCTGTTGAAACATGGTAGTGGCGGTACGACTACAGTGACGATACCAGATAATGTTACCAACTCCTGTATCGTCTTTGGCATCCCGCGTAGTGGCATGAATGAATTCTTCACGGTGTTTTCTGGCTATGTGTCGACCCCGGTTTGTGGACCCGGCGGGGTTAGTGTTCCGGAGCCTGAACCCGATCCGGAATGGTGCGGGATGAGTACCAGCGAGCTGATCTACGATTTCCTTGATATGGCGCCGGCAGGGGTGGCCGGGCAATCGCTAACCCGTACAGCAACCATGACTTGTAGCAAAGCCAATGTGCCCTACAACCTGTATCTGTCCAATATCTCCACCTCCGGACGTGATACCATTAATTTGGGCAGAGGGGTTAGTGCTAAAGTTACGGTCAATGAGCAGTCCCTGCAGACGATGCGAACATCTGGAGCAGACACGAATTTGCTGAGAGTCACCGTCACCCTGAGTGGTACGCCAACCAGCACCGGACCGATTGGCGGGCAGAATATTGGGATTCTGGCGGTGGAATACTATTAGCGCCTTGATTTGTCTTTTCGGTTTCAGGCCGCTTATCAGCGGCCTTTTCTGTGTTGCTTCTGCTCATTTCAGTGGAGACGATGCTGACCATTATGGACGGCATTATCTGCTGAGCCGCCAGTCCCGTTGGTGCTGATGATCCTGACCCCGAATATGATCCCCTCATCGCCCGGGATAACCGATACCCACTGGCAGATGGAAAAGTGTTTATGATTTCGGGATGCTGTTTCAGCGGAAGCTAACGGAGTGCTTTAGTTTTTTGTGTCCCCAATTTGATTGTTAAAATGTAAAATCATTTTAAATCAATGCCTTTATATGGTTTTTTATCTTTTATACTAAGAAAGTCAGGTAATGGACTGCTGAGATCTGCTGCAATTTATATATTGGTTATCACGACCGTATTGTTGCGGGGGATATTTTCATGTTCTGTTGTTATAGTTTATTGAAATGTATTTCTGGTTTTTATGAGTGCAGCGTAAACATGATTAAAAAAGTTAATTTTTTATCCGCTGTGGTTGTATTGCCGGGAATAATGGCGAGAATAGTACCTCCTTATTCTTAAACCACAGAATCGGGAAATACGCTAAAAATACATTACAAGGATTTGTTATGAAAAAAATCACTTTGCCGCTTACTCTGGGCCTTGCCGTATTACTGACCGGGTGCGCCACCGGTGCGCCGGATATGATGAGACTGCAACAGGGCACCACAAATGAACTGGGACTTTCCTCTACGGATGAAGTCACCCTTAGTAATGTGGTGAAAGGCCCGGCCAGCGCTTTGGGCGGCAGCACGGTAACCTGGGATGCAACGACCACTAAAGGCCGCAAATTCAGCTGTAAAACGTTGATGATGCCGTCACTCAATCCGCTGGAAAAAGCCCCTTACGGGAATTTTGAGTGCGCGCCAAAATAAATTCTGTGCCAGCATCTGATGACGGCGTCCTGGCCAGACTGGACGCCGTCATTCAGATAATTATGTGCTTTAACAATCTCCAGTGACTTTTTACTGGTTCCCCGTACTGTCTGGCGACACAACGGCAAGCCAGTTTTCTCAGACATCACAATATATGAAGTCGCGCGGTTTTTTCGGTGTCGCATTTATTCTCTGAGGATAGTTCGAAATATCTGAAATTAAGAGCTGCGCTGATTGATAGCTGTTAGCTGAAAAGCTAAATAACAGGGATGTTGTCAATATATTGATTTTTAATAATACTGCACAGTAATACTTCTCTGTTAACGCCTGCTGTGGTAATGCCTGATATATTGTCAATACTCTGTGGATATCAGTATGGAAACGGGTATACAGATTCACCCGGACAACGACGATGCCATCCGTGCAATACGGTGAGGCAGCGTTCAGCGACGCAGAAGGCTGGGGGTGACAGGTTACGTTACAGTAAAACGAGGCTAATATAGTGTCGTCCATCAGAGGATGTACTGCGACGGGGCGTAACCCCCATTTTGCTGAGGAGATGACGTGGAATTTAACTGCCCGGGCTGCCAGAAACCGTTAGCGGTGGAAGGACAGCATGCCCATTGTGAGAGTTGCCAGCGGGATTTTAGCCTTGAGGCCCGCTGCCCGGAATGCCACAAACCGTTGCAGGTACTGAAAGCCTGTGGCGCGGTGGACTATTTTTGCCAGAACGGCCATGGGTTGATTTCACGCAAGCGCGTGGAGTGGACGCCCGTCGGTCATTAATCCTCAAAGCGCGATGGCTACGCGCTTTTCGTGCGGCGCGGCTTACGTTTGCCGGCGCTGCTCACCCCTTTTACTTCGCTTTCTACCCAGCCATCTTCCAGCCGGGTGGTCAGCATATCGCCGGTTTTCACCTGTGCGGTCTGTTTCAGCACTTTCCCGTCGCCAGCGGTGGTGACGCTATAGCCGCGCGCCAGCGTCGCCAGCGGACTGACTGCCTCGAGATGGGTGAGGGTATTACCAAAGCGCTCCCGGGAATGACTCAGACGGGCGCTTATCAGCTGCGACAGACGATACTCCAGTTGTTGTACTTTCGACTGCGCGCGGTGGATGCGTGGTTGCGGCTGTTGTTGATTCAGACGCTGGCTCAGGCGCTGCTCGCGCTCGCGGGCGCGGCGCAACTGTAACTCCAGACCGGAAATCATACGCTGACGCAGGGAGACCAGCAGAGTCTGCTGGCGCGCCAGGCGCAATTGAGGGTGCTGCTGTTGCAAACGATGTTGCAGACCGGTGAACTGGCGGGTCTTGTGGGAAAGATAGTAGTCCATCGCCATCTCCAGCCGCTGCTGCTGGCTGTGAAGCTGGCGCACCAGTTCCTGCTGGTTGCGGCTAACCAGTTCTGCCGCCGCAGAAGGCGTCGGGGCGCGCATGTCGGCGACAAAATCAGCGATGGTGACGTCGGTTTCATGGCCCACGGCGCTGACAACCGGAATGCGGCTGGCAAAAATGGCTCTGGCGACCCGCTCGTCGTTAAAACTCCACAAGTCCTCCAGCGAACCGCCGCCGCGCCCGACAATTAGCACATCACATTCGTTGCGCTGATTGGCCAGCTCGATGGCCCGGACAATCTGCTGCGGGGCATCGGCGCCCTGAACCGCCGTTGGGTAGATCACCACCGGCAGGGAAGGATCGCGGCGCTGCAGAATATGCAGAATGTCGTGCAGCGCCGCCCCGGTACGCGATGTGACGACGCCCACCTGGCGGGCCGGCGAGGGCAGGGACTGCTTTTTACCCGGGTCGAATAACCCTTCCGCGAAGAGTCGCTGTTTCAGTTGTTCGTACTGTTGCTGCAATAAGCCTTCGCCGGCGGGTTGCATACTTTCGGCAATGATCTGGTAATCGCCGCGCGGTTCGTAGAGGGTGATGGTCGCCCGCACCAGCACCTGCTGCCCGTGCTGAGGACGGAACGTCACTCGCCGGTTGCTGTTGCGGAACATCGCGCAGCGCACCTGAGCGGTATCGTCTTTCAGGGTAAAATACCAGTGGCCGGAAGCCGGCTGGGTGAAGTTGGATATCTCACCGCTGATCCACACCTGGCCCATCTCCTGCTCAAGCAGCAGACGCACCGTCTGGTTAAGGCGGCTAACGGTAAAAATGGACGGGCATTGAACTGGTAACATGTGAGCTGGATCAAATTCTAAATCAGCAGGTTATTCAATCGATAGTAGCGCGCTGAGCCGGGAAGGCAACCATTTTTTGCAAAAAACTGTGGCAGCAATCGGTTACGCTCTGTATAATGCCGCGGCAATATTTTATCTGTTCTCTTTCACCCCAGGTTGAGATATTGCCATGCTACGTATCGCTAAAGAAGCCCTGACGTTTGACGACGTTCTCCTTGTTCCCGCTCACTCCACTGTTCTGCCGAACACTGCCGATCTCAGCACCCAGCTGACCAAAACCATTCGCCTGAATATTCCGGTTCTCTCCGCGGCGATGGATACCGTTACTGAAGCGCGGCTGGCGATTGCGCTGGCTCAGGAGGGCGGCATCGGTTTTATCCATAAAAACATGTCTATTGAGCGCCAGGCGGAAGAAGTCCGTCGGGTGAAAAAGCATGAGTCTGGCGTGGTGACCGATCCGCAGACGGTATCTCCCACCACTACTCTGCGTGAAGTGAGAGAGCTGACCGAGCGCAATGGCTTTGCCGGCTACCCGGTCATTGCCAATGATAATGAACTGGTTGGGATTATCACCGGCCGCGACGTGCGCTTTGTTACCGATCTCGACCAGCCGGTCAGCGTTTATATGACCCCGAAAGAGCGCCTGGTCACCGTACGTGAAGGCGAAGCGCGTGATGTGGTGCTGGCGAAAATGCATGAGAAGCGCGTTGAAAAAGCGCTGGTCGTGGATGACCAGTTCCATCTGCTGGGGATGATCACGGTGAAAGATTTCCAGAAAGCAGAGCGTAAACCGAATTCCTGTAAAGACGAACAGGGGCGTCTGCGGGTTGGGGCCGCGGTTGGCGCCGGCGCCGGCAACGAAGAGCGTATCGATGCGTTGGTCGCCGCCGGCGTGGACGTGCTGTTGATCGACTCGTCCCACGGTCATTCTGAAGGCGTGCTGCAGCGTATTCGCGAAACCCGCGCCAAATATCCGGATCTGCAAATTATCGGCGGTAACGTGGCGACGGGCGCCGGCGCTCGTGCGCTGGCCGAGGCTGGCGTCAGCGCGGTGAAAGTGGGTATTGGCCCGGGCTCTATCTGTACTACCCGTATTGTTACCGGGGTTGGTGTTCCGCAAATTACCGCCGTTTCCGATGCGGTGGAAGCGCTGGAAGGTACCGGTATTCCGGTTATCGCCGACGGTGGTATCCGCTTCTCCGGCGATATCGCCAAGGCGATTGCCGCCGGGGCAAGCGTGGTTATGGTGGGGTCAATGCTGGCCGGTACCGAAGAATCTCCGGGTGAAATTGAGCTCTACCAGGGACGTTCTTACAAATCCTATCGCGGCATGGGCTCGCTGGGCGCGATGTCCAAAGGCTCTTCCGACCGTTATTTCCAGAGCGACAATGCGGCGGACAAACTGGTGCCGGAAGGGATCGAGGGCCGGGTGGCGTATAAAGGCCGTCTGAAAGAGATTATCCATCAGCAAATGGGCGGTCTGCGCTCCTGTATGGGTCTGACCGGCTGTGGTACTATCGACGAGCTGCGTACGAAGGCTGAATTTGTGCGCATCAGCGGTGCGGGTATCCAGGAAAGCCACGTCCACGACGTGACGATCACCAAAGAGTCGCCCAACTACCGCCTGGGCTCCTGATTTTCTTCGCCCGACCTTGTGTCGGGCGATTTATTTCATCTGTTTCATTTGCCTCGGAATTAGCGTCAATGACGGAAAACATTCATAAACATCGCATCCTGATTCTTGATTTTGGTTCTCAGTACACACAGTTGGTTGCCCGCCGCGTTCGCGAACTGGGTGTCTATTGCGAACTATGGGCATGGGATGTCACCGAAGCTCAAATCCGTGAGTTTAACCCCAGCGGGATCATCCTGTCTGGCGGTCCGGAAAGTACCACCGAACAAAATAGCCCGCGCGCGCCGCAGTATGTATTTGAAGCCGGCGTACCGGTGCTGGGCGTGTGCTACGGCATGCAGACGATGGCGATGCAGCTTGGCGGCCATGTTGAAGGTTCCAGCGAACGCGAGTTCGGCTATGCGCAGGTTGAAGTGACCAGCGACAGCGCGCTGGTGCGCGGCATTGAAGACGCGCTGAGCAAAGCCGGCAAACCGTTGCTTGATGTCTGGATGAGCCATGGCGATAAAGTTACCGCCATTCCGTCCGATTTCGTGACCGTTGCCAGCACTGAAACCTGCCCGTTCGCCATTATGGCGAACGAAGAGAAACGTTTTTACGGCGTGCAGTTTCATCCGGAAGTGACCCACACCCGCCAGGGTTTGCGCCTGCTGGAGCGTTTTGTGCGCGATATCTGCCAGTGCGAAGCGCTGTGGACGCCGGCTAAAATCATTGATGATGCGGTAGAGCGTATTCGCCAGCAGGTGGGTAGCGACAAAGTGATCCTCGGTCTGTCCGGCGGAGTGGACTCTTCGGTGACCGCGATGTTGCTGCACCGCGCCATCGGCGATCGCCTGACCTGCGTGTTTGTCGACAACGGTCTGCTGCGCCTTAATGAAGCTGAGCAGGTAATGGAAATGTTCGGCGATCACTTTGGCCTGAACATTGTCCACGTACCGGCGGAAGGGCGTTTTCTGGATGCGCTGGCCGGGATTGCCGATCCGGAAGCCAAGCGTAAAACCATTGGTCGGGTATTTGTGGAAGTGTTCGATGAAGAAGCCCTGAAGCTGGAAGAGGTGAAGTGGCTGGCGCAGGGGACTATCTACCCGGACGTGATCGAGTCAGCAGCTTCAGCGACCGGTAAGGCGCACGTCATCAAGTCCCACCATAACGTCGGCGGTTTGCCGAAAGAGATGAAGATGGGGCTGGTGGAGCCGCTGAAAGAGTTGTTCAAAGATGAAGTGCGTAAGATCGGTCTGGAGCTGGGCCTGCCGTACGACATGCTGTACCGCCACCCGTTCCCGGGGCCGGGTCTCGGCGTGCGCGTGCTGGGAGAAGTGAAGAAAGAGTACTGCGATCTGCTGCGTCGTGCCGACGCTATCTTTATCGAAGAACTGCGTAAAGCGGATCTGTACGACAAAGTCAGCCAGGCGTTCACCGTATTCCTGCCGGTGCGCTCCGTTGGTGTGATGGGCGATGGCCGTAAGTACGACTGGGTGGTATCTCTGCGCGCAGTAGAAACCATCGACTTTATGACCGCCCACTGGGCGCACCTGCCGTATGACTTCCTGGGGCGCGTTTCCAACCGCATTATCAATGAGGTGAACGGCATTTCCCGTGTGGTGTATGACATCAGCGGTAAACCGCCGGCGACCATTGAGTGGGAGTGATCTAAGATAGCCTCACGCTGTCTCAGGCGATATCACCAACCCGTTTAAACGCAGTGCCTGCAAGGGTTTAGGGGTGACATGCGGTGTCACCTCGTCTCACCAAATCTCGCGCATTTTAACGGTACGGATGATGGTATAGTCAGAGGCGGTGTGAAAAGCCACCCATTGTACCGTCAGACCCTCTGACGGTATCAAGCGGCAAAACCATACTACGGATCTGGCAACAGCCTGCACGTAAAAGCAGTAAAACACCGCTATTAGCCCGCGTCACTGCGGGCTTTTTATCATTCCTCTGACGTGTATATTTATACCTACTCACTCATTCAGGCGCGGGCTTCCTTCAGTAGTTGCTGAATGACTTGTTCCTGATTGTCATAGTCCTGTTCGCCAAAATGGCTGTAACGCAGTTTGCCATGGACATCAAAAATGTACTGCGCCGGCCAGTACTGGTTGGCGAACCGGTTCCAGATGGCATAGTTATTATCGGCGACCACCGGGTAGGGCAGTTGCCAGTCACTAATGGCTTTGGCTACCGCGTCGGGATTACGCTCCCACGGATATTCCGGGGTATGCACCCCCAACACCACCAGTCCATCCGCCCGGTATTTGTTGGTCAGCTCACGCACGTGCGGCAGGGTGTGCTGGCAGTTAATGCAGTCGAAGGTCCAGAAATCCACCAGGACCACTTTACCTTTCAGCGCGGCGTTGCTCAGCGGTACGCTGTTAAACCAGTGGGTTCCCCCCGCCAGTGAGGGCATGGCGCTGGTGGTTTGCGGTTCAACCACCAGTTGCGGTTGTACACCAGGACGCTGTAGCGACAGACGCTGACTGAGATACAGTTCCAGGTTCTGCGCGAAGGCCGGCGCGCTTTGCAACACGCTTTGTGAGCCGGAAGCAATCAATACCACCGATGCCAGCATTAATCCCCCGGCGAGCTGGCGCAGACGCGCTGTGATGACCAGACCCGGGCGCAGCCGCGCCACCACACCGCGACCCGCCGCCCACAGCAGGACCAGCATCAGCGCGCAACCGCTGCCATAGGCGACAAGCAACAGGCCGACGGAAACCGGTGCCTGACCGCTCACCGCCAGACTGAGGATCGCCCCGAGCACCGGGCCAGCGCAGGGCGACCACAGCAGGCCTATCGCCATACCTGCCAGCAGGGCCGGGAGCAGTCCGCGACGGCGGTTGCTGGCGTCATTGAGACGGTTACCCAGCGCCACCAGCGGCGTGCTAATGAATTGCGCCACCCGGGTGGACAGCAGCGCCAGCGCACTGAGCGTCAGGAAAGCCAGCGCCAGCCAGCGGCCAACGGTGGTGACGCCGGCCGCCCAGTGGCTGGTAACCGAAACCAGTAGCGCGACGGCGGTAAACACCATCACCATTCCGGTGAGCAGCGCCGCCAGTTGGCCTGTTTTACCGCGGACGCTGGCAAAAACCAGAGGAATAACCGGCAGGGTACAGGGGCTAAGCAGCGTCAGCATGCCGGCTAAAAAAGCGATTATCAGCGACATAAGTATGGGTTCCTGTTGATTGAGTGACGGCCAGCCGCATCAGTTGCCCGGCGGTAACCCGGCGCGGCTGGCGCTATGGCTGAGGAGCCAGTGGGCGCGACGCTTTCAGCGATAGATATCCGCGCTGCCGGAGAGGATGTTGTTGCCGTCGACGGAAATAATGCGCAGCGCGCTGGCGCCTTTTTTCTGCGCTTTTGCCTGTAAGTGACTTTCCAGTTCTGACAACGAAACCGCACCGCTGCTGTCGGAGACGGTGCCGATTTTATGCAGGCCATCGACATGCTCCACTTCCTGGACGGCGAAGGAAGAAGCAGAAGCGCAAACGCTGGTAACGGTAAGTACGGCAAGCAGGAACTTTTTCATAAGCGACCTCGTAAACAGAATCAGGGAGACGGGTAACTGCCTTATCCGGCAGTGAGGCCATTACACCTGCCTGATGTGTTCACGACGTGTCCGAACCCCTGCGGATTTGTCAGTCTCCGTGTGCGCAGGGGGAGCAGATACATAAAGCTACAATGACTTCTCGCGCAGGGTAATACGTGCGTCAAGGCCGCCCTGCGGCTGGTTGCTGAGGGTTAAAGTGCCCGCCATCTGGCTAATCAATTGCGAGGCGATCGCCAGGCCGAGTCCGGTGCCCCCGGTGTGGCGGTTACGTGAGGTTTCCACGCGGTAAAAGGGTTCCACCACGGCCTGTAGTTCGCTTTCCGGGATCCCCGGTCCATTGTCGCGGATGTGCAATTCCACATGGCCCTGCTGCGGCGCGCTGAGGGTGATCTGCGCCGCGCCGGCGAATTTCAGCGCGTTATCGATGAGGTTAGTCATAATGCGCCGTAATGCCTGCGGACGTACCGCGAAACGATCGTCGCCGTGACAGGGCAGGAAGCTGACCGCTTTACCAATATCCTGATAGTCGCAGGCGATGCTGTCGAAAAACGCGTTCAGGCTGACAGTCTGGCGTTTCTCCTCCAGTACCTGCGCCGAGCGGGCAAAAGCAATTCCCTCGCGCACCAGCCGGCTCATATTGTCTAAATCGGCCAGCAGCTTGTCGCGCAGCTCCGGCTGTTCTGACATTTCCAGGCGTAGTTTCATGCGGGTGATCGGCGTTTGCAGATCGTGTGAGATGGCGGCGAGGATCTGCGCTCGCTCTTTCAGGTACGCCTGAATGCGCATCTGCATGGCATTGAAGGCCCGGGCCGCCTGCTGTACCTCTTTCGGACCGCTTTCCGGCAGGGTCAGCGTCGCGCCCGATGTCGGTTCCAGCGCCTCCACGGCCTCGGTAAAGCGGATAAAAGGCCGCACTACCTGGCGTACCGCCAGCCAGGCGCAACACAGCAATAACAGCAACTGGCCGATTAACACGACCGGCAACCAGCGGGCGATAGCCGGCATCCGCGGCCACAGGTCGAGAGTTAACGGCGCGCCGTCGTGCAGTGTCAGATGGACCTGAATATGTTCGCGCGGACCCGCAATCGCGCTGATACTCATTTGGTAGCGGCCGCCAAGGGTTTCCTGCAATGAGCGTACCGCATCGCGCGAGCGCCAACTGGTGGGATACGGGCCAGCCATCCCCCGGGACAGAGAATAGCTATAATTGCCGCGCGCCAGCTTATCCAGCCACTGCGGGCGTTCTTCCGGCGGCAGGCGATCGAGGATCGCCACGCTGGTTGCCACGTCGTATTCCAGATTACCCAGCATCACGTTTTTGGCGCTGCTCATCCGCTCAAGCATCAGGCTGGCCAGCGTCATACCGTTAGCCAGCAGCAGGCCGAGCAGCACAATCAGCAGCAAACGCGATAGCAGCGAGCGCGGCCACAGGGTCATGAGTTAGCCTCTTTGATGATAACCGGCGCGGCGAGGACATAGCCTTCGCTGCGTACCGTTTTGATATAGGCAGGTTCGCGCGCGTCTTCGCGCAGCCGCTGGCGCAGGCGACTCACCAGCAGGTCGATAGAACGCTCAAACAGTTCGGCATCGCGCCCCTGGGTCAGGTTGAGTAGCTGGTCGCGCGACAATACCCGCTGCGGATGATCGAGGAACACGCGCAGCAGCCGGTATTCAGCGCCGCTCAGCGCCACAATCGTCGCATCATGATCCAGCAGATGGCGTGCCGAAGTGTCTAATTGCCAGTCGCCGAAGGCGATAATTCTGCCGGCCTCGGTCACCTGAAGGTTTGGCGGCAGCGCCCGGGTGCGGCGCAGAATCGCTTTGATACGCGCCAGCAACTCCCGGGCGACAAAAGGTTTCACCAGATAGTCGTCGGCGCCCATTTCCAGCCCGAGAATGCGGTCGGTATCTTCACTGCGCGCGGTGAGCATTAGTATCGGCAGATTACGCTGAGTATCGCTGCGCAACTGGCGGCACAGCGTCAGACCGTCATCTCCCGGCATCATAATGTCCAGCACCACCAGATCGATGTGGTTGTTGGTCAGTACGGCGCGCATCTCCCGGCCATTGGCGACGGCGCTGGCGCGATAACCGGATTTAATCAGATAGTCGGTGATGAGCTCGCGGATGTCGCGATCGTCATCGACGACAAGGATGTGATCAATATGCTCCAAATGGTCCTCCGGCGTGCGGATGATAAACAACAAATTGAGACAGACCGGCGCAGGTGATCCGGTCTGCCTCGCTGGTCGCGGTTGGGCAACGCCGTTTACATTGCCGCGGCATCCACCACCGCTTTAACAAAATCCTGCGGATCTTCTGCCGGCGGGTTATGGCCGATATTGCCGCTGAATGTCCGGTGTTCATATTTGCCGCTGAATTTCGCCCGATAGCTTTCCGGGGCCGGATGCGGCGCGCCGTTGTTATCCCCTTCAATGGTGATGGTCGGAACGCTGATTACCGGCAGAGCGGCCAGTTTTTTCTCAAAGGCATCATAGCGTCGCTCGCCGTTTTCCAGTCCCAGGCGCCAGCGATAGTTACTGACGGTGACCGCGACGTGGTCGGGATTATCCAGCGCTGCGGCGCTTTGATTGAACGTCGCGTCGCTGAACTTCCAGCCCGGCGAGGCCAGTTGCCAGATAAGTCTGGCGAAATCATGGGTATTTTTACTGTAGCCTTCGCGGCCGCGTTCGGTGGCGAAATAGAATTGGTACCACCACTGCAATTCCGCTTTCGGCGCTAGCGGTTTCTTGCCGGCTTCCTGGCTGCCAATTAGATAGCCGCTGACCGATACCAGAGATTTCACGCGCTCCGGCCACAGTGCCGCCACAATGTCAGCGGTACGCGCCCCCCAGTCAAAACCGGCGAAAACCGCTTGTTTAATCCCCAGCGCATCCATCAGCGCGACGGTATCTTCGGCCAGCGCTGATGGCTGACCGTTGCGCGGCGTATCGGCGGAGAGGAAGCGCGTATTGCCGTAGCCGCGCAGGTAAGGCACGATGACGCGATAACCTTTCGCCGCCAGCTGTGGCGCGACGCTGGCATAACTATTGATATCGTAGGGCCAGCCGTGCAACAGAATCACCGCTTCGCCGTCGCGCGGACCAATATCAACATAGCCAACATTTAGCACGCCGGCATTAATCTGCCGGACCTCTTTAAATGCCGCCGCATAGTCTTCAATGCTTTGGGCGGCCAGAGCCGTATTGCCTGCCGAGGCCAGTATCAGCGCTGCCAGCATGGATTTTCGCGTGATCATTTTCATTTGTTTTCCTTGAGACACAGAGTGAAGTAGGCGTTTGTTGCGCAGCGGCCAACGTCATCCGTAAGCAGCGGCGAACTCATCGGGTAAATCGTTAAGCAAGCTGTACTGACCGTTTATTGACGCACGGCCTGCGGATGCGCGTCGTGT
The DNA here is from genome assembly GCF_001484765.1 of Entomohabitans teleogrylli. Classification (GTDB taxonomy): domain Bacteria; phylum Pseudomonadota; class Gammaproteobacteria; order Enterobacterales; family Enterobacteriaceae; genus Entomohabitans; species Entomohabitans teleogrylli. The sequence goes on from NZ_LLXO01000016.1 coordinate 100,122, forward strand.
GCGGCTGGCTCGTGAGGGGGGACGGTGAATTCCACGGTTTTACTATCGAGAGGTTTATGGGTGGGATCGGCCAGAGTGATGGTGACTTTATGTTTGCCGGCGGGTAACCCGACCAGAATCACCGGCTCTCCGCTGGCATCCGCCCAGTGCCAGGGATTGTCGTCGACAATGACATGAATATGGCCGATACGCGGGGTGACCCTGAGCGCCTCGGGGCCGAAAACCGGTTCGATGCGCAGATTCTCCGCCCGATACTGAATAAACACCGCGCCTTTGCGCAGCGGGCCGGCCAGCGGCGGATCGACAATCAGCCTGGCCGGCGGCTGGGGATGGTCGGGCGGCGCGACGGCGGCAGGGCCGAGCACATCAGCGGCGCTAAGTTGGTTGAGCTTTTCTGCCCAGGCGCAGGTTGCAGAGGTAAAAATGAGCAGCGGTATCAGTAACAGTTTACGTAGCATTGCGATATCTCCTCTGAGTGAGCCATCCAGATGAAGGATAGGTGACAACGACAGGAGAACACGGCCATGTATAGCGATTGTTTGCATAAAGCAGGCTTATTGCATCGCCGTGTAAGTGAGCGGCAGGTTGATACATTACGATACAGTGCAGGTGACGCAGCAGGTGCGCTGCGGGGCGAGACGGAAAAAAGATCTGATCTGAATTAATGTGCGGAGTGGCTATCGAGCTGTTTTTCCAGGAATTTTCCCGCTATTTCGGGATGTGAATTTCTGGCGAATAATTCCTATTTTGCCAATCAGCGCCGCGATGTCCATTACTTATCACTTAAAGCGTTACTGGCCTGGAATCAGGAAAAAGCCTGAGGAAATAGTTGAATTTTCTGTTAACAGGTCATTTATGGCGATATTCACTACTTTTTCTTTATAGGGGGTGGTATGTGCTGGCGTAGCTATTTTACCTGCTTTTGTTGATGGGCAGGAAAGAGATAAGTCCAGTATCGATTTGCTGATAAGCTCTCGACAAATTACCTGACGGTGAACGATAATCAGCGGGTTTAGCGCAGAGACGTCGGTGTATTAAGGCTACCGGTTGGGGTTGTCTGTTGAGTCTGCTGAACTTTTTCCTGATGATGATGCCAGGCGCCAATGGAAGAGTAGATCAAACGACCGAAGAGAAACAAGAAGCTGATGAGGAGTACAATGCGCGTCATGCGGCCGTTAAACCGATGTCGTTTTCGCATAGCCGTTGCCTGTGACACAAAATAATCCTTACCGTTTACCCATCAAGCGTGGGCGACGAGCCCATTTAGGCATAGTCAACGGGTAGGGTCAATGGTTGGCATGTAAAAAAGCGTCAGCAAAAAATATTCACAAATGTTATGTGAGTAGAGGGATGTATTAATATTTAAGATTAAATATGTGTGATGAAGCGATAAAACCGCGGGGAGCAAGGATTGTGTTGGTAAATGTTGACCTGAGTCAATAGGTACTTTGGGTAGCGAAATAGAATCTACCCTCCGCTCTGCGCCTGAAATTCTTTGGGGCAGTTTTTGTGGCCGGTCTGGATATCCGGTCCGTTTGATTCGACCATTCCGGACGCTGGTAAAGATGAAGAGCATCAAATGCGATTTGCTAACTGGTATGATGTAAATAAAAATAAATGGTGGTTGCTTCCTTTGCTGCTACCGTCAGCGTTATTGCCGCTGGCGGCGCTGTGTAACGCCAATAGTTACCTGGGCGATATTCGCATTGCGCTTTATTATTTGCCGCATGCCGTGATGATGGCGTTAATGATTATTTTTGACTGGGCCGCGCTGCCGGGGATTATTCTGGCAATCGTGGTGTATTATCTCCCGGCCAGAGGCATTGTTGATACCGCGACCGGCGTATTCCACTACTTGCTCCCGCTGACGATTAGCTGGGGGGGCTATAAGATATTTTCACAGCAGCGTAGTCGGGTCACATTTGGTCATCTTAAATATACCTTAATGCGTATGTTTTGGCTGGTATTCTGTAACGCGACGCTGTTCTTTTTCTTTTATCAGGTTGCGGTGTTTTTTGGTTTATATGATATTCAGAGCAGTCTGTTAGGTAAAAACCCGCTACAGATTACTACGCTGATTAATTACCAGGCGATACTGGTCGGCAGTCTTACCGGCGTACCGTTGAGCTATTTTATTATCCGAATGATTCGCCATCCGGCGTTTTTATTTAGTTTCTTTTCCAGAATGCGCGCTCAGTTTCACCCTGCCACTACCCGTATGGAGATTGCGCTATGGGTGGTTATCATGCTGATTTTTATGGCCCTTTTATTGGTTCCTCTCAATGAGTCCAGCACCATATTTAATACTAACTATACCTTAACGCTTATTTTGCCGGTGATGCTGTGGGGGGCGATGCGCTTTGGCTATTTATTTATTACCAACATCTGGACGATAGTGCTGATTATTTTGTGTCACTATTTTTATTTATATATTCCCCAGTCGCAGGATTATAAATTACAGATAGCGATCACTACCTCCTGCTTTGCCGTATTTTCATTTTCGATTGTTCTGATGGCGCTGGTGACGACCCGCCAGCGTCAGATGTACTCACGGGTTCGTCGTCTGGCGTATATTGATCCGATTGTTCATATTCCTAATCTGCGGGCGCTGAGTAAGGATATCAGCAAATATGCGTGGTCAGCGATTTGCTTCCTGCGCGTTCCCGGGCTGGAATTGCTGGGGCGCAACTATGGGATCATGCTGCGAATTCAGTATAAACAGCAACTGGCGGCCTATTTGCGCGCCAGGCTGCGTAAGGACGAGTTTGTCTATCAGATGGCCGGGAATGAACTGGTGATGCGTCTGAACGGCGAGTCGCACCGCCAGCATATCGAGGATATTGACCGCTACATACGCGAGTTCCGCTTTTACTGGGATGGCATGCCGTTACAGCCTCAGGTCGGGATCAGCTACTGCTATGTGCGCCATCCGGTGGAGTTTCTCCATTTGCTGCTCGGTGAAATGAGCACTATGGCCGATGTATCGATCACCACCAACCGGCCGGAAAGCCTGCTGCCTAACGGCGCCCGACAGATCCAGAATGCGGTACGTGAGAAGGTGGACATGTTGCACCATCTGCAAAACGCCCTCGATCACGACTATTTTCTGCTGGCGGCTCAGCCGGTGCAGGGGATTCGCGGCGATGTTTATTATGAGATCCTGCTGCGTATGTCGGATGAGCATGGCACGGTATATCTGCCGGATCGCTTCCTGCCGGTGGCCCAGGAGTTTGGTTTATCCTCAAAGATCGATCTCTGGGTGCTGGAATCTACGCTGGCCTTTATGCAACAGCATCGTGAAGAGCTTCCCGGGTTGCGTCTGGCAGTGAACCTGACCCCTTCTTCGGTCTGTAACGCGCATTTCGCCGATGATGTGAAAGCGCTGATTCACAAATATGGCGTTGAGCCATGGCAATTGGTATTTGAAGTGACGGAGAGCAATAGCCTGACCAATCTGGCCCAGGCGAATCAGACGCTGAGCCTGCTCCAGGATATCGGTTGCCGGATCGCGATTGACGATTTTGGTACCGGCTATGCCAGCTATGCCCGCCTGCGCGATATGAATGCCGACATCATGAAGATTGACGGCAGCTTTATCCGCAATATCCTTACCAGCAGCCTCGATTACCAGATTGTTGAGTCGATATGTCAGTTGGCGCGGGTTAAAAAAATGCAGATTGTTGCCGAGTATGTGGAGAGCGATGAGATTCGCGCCGCGGTGGAACATTTAGGCATTGATTATCTTCAGGGATATGCGATTGGCCGGCCGGTGCCGCTGTCGACGCTGCTGGAGGTTAAAGAGCCGGCGGCGGGCGGGGCATAGCCCCGGCCCGGGTATTATTTATGCGACGGCGTCGGGGCGTTCAGTAATAATCAGCTTCCAGCCGGCGACGGTATCCCAGTACTGCTGTTCACGTTCCAGGTCGAGCAGCACCAGCGCATTCTGGCTGAACCAGTTGGCCGGAAAACACAGCGTCCAGTGATGGTCGTCAATCTCTAAATCCAGCGAGGGCGGCGTGGTGGTCGCCTGGCGCTGGTTATTGAGCAGTATCGCCAGACGCAGCATCTTGATAAGCGGCAGGAACTGCTTCTTTCTGAACAGCGTAAAGCGCGGAAGTTCCTCCAGACGAATGCCTTTGCGACTGAAGCGCACCAGAGAGGCCATCAGCATCTGTTGTTCCTGGGTGAATCCGGGCAGATTGCTGTTTTGCAGGATGTAGGCCGAATGGCGGTGCATACCGCTGTGGTTAATGTTCAGGCCGACTTCATGCAGCATCGCCGCCCATTTCAGTAGCGCCTCCATCTGCGGGTTGACCAGTTTCGGGCACTGCTGCTGCCACTGATCGTACATTTTTAGCGTGGTTTCCAGCACCCGGCGCGCCTGGTCGCTGTCGATATTGTACTGATTGGCCAGACTTTGCGCGGTGCGCACGCGGATGTCCTGGTGGCGAAAACGGCCTTCCATTTCATACAGAACCCCTTCGCGCAGCGCACCGTCGGACAGGCGCAGTTCCTGGACGTTCAGAGCGTCGAAAACCCCGCACAGAATGGCCAGGCCGGGCACGAAGACCGCCTGACGATCCTCGGAAAGACCGGGCAGGCTGAGGGTCGCGAAAGTTTTGTATTTCAGCACCTCGGACACCAGTGTTTCCAGCCTTTCCGGGGTGATAAGACCATCTTTCTCGCCCAATTCCAGTAGTACTTCGTGAGCGGCTTTGATGGTGCCGGAAGCGCCGAGCGCCACATTCCAGCCGTGCAGGCGGAATTGCCATGCCAGACTTTCCAGCTTTTGCACGGCGGCAAGGCGCGCGCGGCGGAAGTTTTCGGGGCTAATTTCTCCGTTAGTGAAAAAGAGCTGGGCGAAGCTCACGCAGCCCATACGGCGGCTTTCCACCAGCGCCGGTTCGAAGTCTTCGCCAATCACCAGTTCTGTGGATCCGCCGCCAATATCAATCACCAGTTTGCGGCCTTTTTCCGGCTGAGTGTGCTCCACCCCCATAAAAATCAGGCGCGCTTCTTCGTTTCCGGAAATAATTTCGATCGGGTAGGGGATGACCTGCTCCGCGCGTTTCAGAAAATCCGACGCGTTGGCCGCCTGGCGTAGCGTATGAGTACCGACGATGGTGACATTATCCGCCGGATAGCCCTGTAGCCGTTCGGCAAACAGCGCGAGACAGGACAGACCGCGCTCCATCGCCTCTTCGGTCAGGTTATTATTGGCGTCCAGGCCATCGGCCAGATGAACGCGCTGTTTCAGGCGGCCGATGATTTGCAGCGCGCCATCCACCACGCGGGCGATGACCATGTGAAAGCTGTTGGAGCCGAGGTCGACCGCAGCAAATTCCTGCGGACGTTGATGGGGTTGAGATATCGGCATAGTGGTTATTCAGGCTGTTCCAGAGATTTTATGTAATCGTAAATCGCTAACTGGGCGCGCACCTTACGGCGATTGCCGCGCGGAACATAGCGATTACTCAGCTCTTTGTCGATAATGCGCGCTTTCACCGTGTCGCTGAACAGAATTTCGATGATATCCAGCACCCGCTGTTTCAGGCGCGGATCGAGCAGCGCGACGGCAACTTCAATGCGATAGTCAATATTGCGCGTCATCCAGTCCGCCGAGGACAGGAAGACTTTTTTATCTCCACCGTTTTCGAAAATATAGACCCTGTCGTGTTCCAGATAACGATCGACGATACTGATAACCCGGATATTTTCGCTGATGCCTTCCAGTTGGGGAATCAGCGAACACATACCGCGGATTAATAGATTCACTTCGACGCCGGCGCTGGAAGCGGTATACAGGCGATCCACCAGCCCGTTATCCACCAGGTTGTTCAGCTTCAGCGTGATCCCCGCCGGCTGGCCGTTCTGAGCGCTGGCGATCTCTTTATCGATCATCTCATACAGCAGGCGCCGCGAGTTCTGCGGCGAGACCATCAAATAGTCAAAGGTCACCGGTCGATACGGGTTTTCGATAAAGTTAAATACCCGGCGCACTTCGTTGGTAATGCGCGCATCGGCGGTGAGTAATGAATAGTCGGTATAAAGGCGGGCGGTCTTCTCGTTAAAGTTTCCGGTACCGATATGCGCGTAGCGCACCACATCTTCCCCTTCGCGGCGGGAAATTAAAAACAGCTTGGCGTGGATCTTCAGGCCCGGCGCCGAGAAGATCACGTGCACCCCGGCTTCAGTCAGGCGCTTCGCCCAGTGAATATTGGCCTCTTCGTCGAACCTCGCCTGCAGTTCCACCACCACGGTGACTTTTTTACCGTTGTGGGCCGCGTGGATCATCGATTCGATAATGCGCGAATCTTTCGCCACCCGGTAAATATTGATTTTGATCGCCAGTACGTTGGGATCGAACGAGGCCTGGCGCAGCAGCTCCAGGACATGCTCAAAGGTGTGGTACGGGTAATACAGCAGAACATCGCGTTCGCGAATCGCGTCGAAGCCGTTGCGAAATTTATCAAACCAGAGGTGGCGCAGGCGCGGCAGCGGCTTGTTGACCAGGTTAGCTTTTCCGACATTGGGGAAGCTAATGAAATCTTTGAAGTTGTGGTAGCGACCGCCGGGCACGATGGAATCATAGCGGGAAATCGTTAACTTCTCGCGCAGCATCTCGACCAGTGCGTCAGGCATATCCCTTTGATAGACAAAACGAACCGGTTCGGCGGTCAGGCGCTGTTTCAGGCTGGAGGACATCAGTTCCAGCAGGCTGGACTCCATTTCATGTACCAGATCATACTCCGCATCGCGGGTCATCTTCATGGAGTAGGCATTCAGGGCGTCATAGTCAAAGAAGCCTTTAAAGATATCGTCCAGACAGTAGCGCAGGATGTTATCCAGCAGGATCATCGGCTTGCGGCGGCGCGGCGCTTCCGGCGGCAGATTGACGAAGCGCGGAACCTTATCGGAAGGGATCTCCAGCAGCGCATAGCGGATCTCCTCGCCGCGGATGATTTCTACCGCCAGATAGGTGTAGTCATCTTTCAGGAACTGCACCAGATCGGTTTCGCGGGTGACGAGGATCGGGGTAATGTGCTGACGCAGAAACTGCTTAAAATAGTGACGTAGCCAGACCTGCTGATTTGGCGACAACTGGCGTTCGTTGATCAGAAAGATCTGATTACGGGCCATTTCCAGCAGCAGGTCGTTATACAGGGCATCGAATTCCTGATCGGCCTTCAGAACCCGGGTCTGGATTTTGCCCAACAGATGGCGCGAGTGAGAGGTTAATCCCTGCTCTTCGCTGATCAAAATGCGCCGCTTCAGTTCGGCAAAACGGACCTTATAAAACTCATCAAGGTTGTTGGAATAAATGCCGAGGAAACGCATCCGCTCGATCAGTGGGTTAATTTTATCGGCCGCTTCCTGGAGTACCCGTTCATTGAACGACAACCAGCTTAGTTCTTTTTCGGTATAAAGCTTATCCTGACCCATTACGACTCACACTCCGGTTCTTAATGCAGGGCGTGCTAAATTCGTCCTGTCGGCTATTATGGCGAGCTTTGCCTGAAGATGTCCAACTCTACTGCCAGGCCGCAGGCTGCCTCTTGCGCGCGCAGAGCGGCCTTTCTTACAGAAACATGCTGAATAAATGCTGTGTATATATCAGAGAAGTATGACAGTTAACGGCGAGTTATGAGAGAACAGTGATTTTGGGCAATAAGAACGCCGGGCCGCCGCCCGGCGAAGGCGGTTAGTCTTCCGCCGCATAACCTTCAGGAGGCAGGCGAGCGCCGTCCAGCCAGGCCGCGTTGTCACGCATCGCCAGACGACCATCGACGAACCAACTGATGACCAGCGGATAGATGGCATGTTCCTGGTGCTGAACCCTGGCGGTGATTAACGTTTCGTCATCGCCGTCAAACACCGGTACTTTAGCCTGCAGAATCACTGGTCCGCCGTCCAGCTCGTCAGTGACGAAATGGACCGACGTGCCGTGTTCTTCATCGCCGTTTTCCAGTACCTGGCGATGGGTATACAGACCGGGATATTTGGGTAGCAGGGAAGGGTGGATATTCAACAGACGCCCCGCGTAATGGGCGACAAAGGCCGGGCTGAGGATGCGCATATAGCCGGCCAGCACCACCAGGTCGGGGGCACAGGCGTCTATTTCGGCGATTAACTGGCGATCGAATGCCTCGCGACTGGCATAATCGGCCGGTAACAGCACGTGAGCACGGATCCCCGCTTCCCGGGCGCGTTCAAGGCCGAACGCGTCGGCCTTATTGCTGAATACTGCACACAGGGTGCCGTTAATCTTCTTTTGCTGGCAGGCATCAATCACCGCCTGCAGGTTACTTCCGTTACCGGAAATCAGCACCACAATGCGTTTCATTCAATAACCACACGCTCTTCGGAATCAGAAGCCCTGATGAAACCGATCTTCCAGGCTTTTTCTCCCATGTTATTCATAAGGCTTATAGCTTTAGCGGCTTCTGCGGCCGGCAACGCAATCACCATGCCCACACCGCAGTTAAAGGTACGGTACATTTCGTGGCGGCTGACGTTGCCCGCCTGTTGCAGCCAGTTAAAGACCACCGGCCACTGCCAGGAGGATTCATCAATCACCGCCTGGGTGTTGTCCGGCAGAACGCGCGGAATATTTTCCCAGAAACCGCCGCCGGTCAGGTGGGCAACCGCGTGGACGTCAGCCTGGGCAATCAGCTCCAGCACTGATTTTACGTAAATGCGCGTGGGAGCCAGCAGATGATCCGCCAGCGATTTACCTTCCAGTTGAGTGGTTTGTGGGCACTCGCCGCTGACTTCAAGGATTTTACGTACCAGCGAGTAACCGTTGGAGTGCGGGCCGCTGGAGCCCAGCGCGATCAGCACATCGCCATCCGCGACTTTTGAACCGTCAATGATTTGTGATTTTTCCACCACGCCAACGCAGAACCCGGCGACATCATAGTCTTCGCCGTGGTACATGCCCGGCATCTCCGCCGTTTCGCCGCCGACCAGCGCACAGCCGGATTGCAGACAACCTTCGGCGATACCGCTAATCACACTGGCCGCGGTGTCCACATCCAGTTTGCCGGTGGCATAGTAATCCAGGAAGAACAGCGGCTCGGCGCCCTGTACCACCAGGTCGTTGACGCACATTGCAACCAGATCGATGCCGATCGTGTCGTGGCGTTTCAGGTCCATCGCCAGGCGCAGTTTGGTGCCGACGCCATCGGTGCCGGATACCAGTACCGGTTCACGGTATTTCTGCGGCAGCGCGCACAGCGCGCCAAACCCGCCCAATCCCCCCATCACTTCCGGGCGGCGGGTTTTTTTCACTACGCCCTTGATACGATCGACCAGGGCATTCCCTGCATCAATATCGACACCGGCATCTTTATAGCTGAGAGAGGTTTTGTCGGTCACTACGAAGTCCCCACGCGGTTGCGGTAGTAAAGAAAAAATCGGCGCAATTCTATCAGCGAAGGCAAACGTTTGCGAGCCTCTTCTCGAACCTGCTGGCGAATCGTCCGATGACGCCGTTACCAAGGCGCAGGCGCGCGAAACGCGCGAAAACCTCTGGCGGGAGCGAAAGGGAAATGCGCAGTAGCTATCATTTGGAGTGATATTTGAGTCTGATTTATTCTTGATAACGTTTGATGCAAATCAAGTGTTTTGAGTATGGTCTTAGCGGTAAAAAGCGGTATAATCCGGCGATTTTTTTGTGGTTAGCGGCTTTCAGAGGAGAAAGAGCATGAAGATTGTGGAAGTGAAACACCCACTCGTCAAACACAAGCTGGGACTGATGCGCGAACATGACGTCAGCACCAAGCGCTTTCGTGAACTTGCCTCTGAAGTCGGTAGCCTGCTGACCTATGAAGCCACCGCCGATCTGGAAACCGAAAAAGTCACTATCGAAGGGTGGAACGGCCCGGTCGAAGTTGAACAGATTAAAGGTAAAAAAATCACCGTGGTGCCGATTCTGCGCGCCGGTCTGGGCATGATGGAAGGCGTGCTGGAGCACGTACCGAGCGCCCGCATCAGCGTGGTGGGGATCTATCGTAATGAAGAGACCCTTGAGCCGGTGCCTTATTTCCAGAAACTGGTGTCGAACATCGACGAGCGCATGGCGCTGGTGGTGGATCCGATGCTGGCGACCGGCGGTTCAATGATAGCCACTATCGATCTGTTGAAGAAAGCCGGCTGCAACAGCATTAAAGTGCTGGTGCTGGTCGCGGCGCCGGAAGGGATCGCCGCGCTGGAGAAAGCCCATCCCGATGTTGAGCTGTACACCGCCTCGGTTGATCAGGGGCTCAACGAACACGGTTACATTATCCCGGGTCTTGGCGACGCGGGCGATAAGATATTTGGTACCAAATAAACATCCTGGCCGACTTTGATAGTCGGCTTTTTTTTAAGTTGTTCCAATGATAATGCCTGATAAATGCCGGGGGCGCGTGGCTGCGCGATAACCGACAGGACAGGGCGGGCTGATAACAATATAAGAGGAAAACATTATGACGCGCCGTACTATCGGGGTGAGTGAACGACCGCCGCTTTTACAGACCATCCCGCTGAGTTTGCAGCACCTGTTTGCGATGTTCGGAGCCACAGTGCTGGTGCCTATTTTGTTTAATATCAACCCGGCGACGGTACTGCTGTTCAACGGTATCGGTACGCTACTCTATTTATTCATCTGTAAAGGGAAAATCCCCGCTTACCTCGGCTCCAGCTTTGCCTTTATCTCCCCGGTATTATTACTGCTGCCGCTGGGTTATGAAGTGGCGCTCGGCGGCTTTATCATGTGCGGCGTGCTGTTCTGCCTGGTGGCGCTGATTGTCAAAAAAGCGGGGACCGGCTGGCTGGACGTGATGTTCCCCCCGGCGGCGATGGGGGCGATTGTTGCGGTGATCGGCCTTGAGCTGGCGGGCGTCGCCGCCAATATGGCCGGGCTGCTCCCGGCTGAAGGGACCGCGCCGGACGGCACTACGGTGACCATTTCCCTGGTTACGCTGGCGGTAACCGTATTTGGCTCGGTCCTGTTCCGCGGCTTCCTGGCGATTATCCCAATCCTTATCGGCGTACTGGCTGGCTATGCGCTCTCCTTCGCTATGGGAGTGGTGGATATTACGCCGATTAAAGAGGCGCACTGGTTTGCCCTGCCGACCTTCTATACGCCGCGCTTCGAGTGGTTCGCTATCTTCACTATTCTGCCGGCGGCGCTGGTGGTGATTGCTGAGCACGTCGGCCATCTGGCGGTGACGGCAAACATTGTTAAACGCGATCTGGTGCGCGATCCGGGCCTGCACCGTTCGATGTTCGCTAACGGTCTGTCGACCATGATTTCCGGGTTTTTCGGCTCAACGCCCAACACTACCTACGGTGAAAATATTGGCGTGATGGCGATTACCCGGGTGTACAGCACCTGGGTAATCGGCGGCGCGGCTATCTTCGCGATCCTGCTGTCCTGCGTGGGTAAACTGGCGGCGGCGATCCAGATCATTCCGGTACCGGTAATGGGCGGCGTCTCTTTGTTGCTGTACGGAGTGATTGGCGCTTCCGGTATTCGGGTACTGATCGAATCGAAAGTGGACTATAACAAAGCCCAGAACCTGATCCTGACCTCGGTGATTCTGATTATCGGCGTCAGCGGCGCGAAAGTACATATTGGCGCCGCGGAGCTCAAAGGCATGGCGCTGGCGACAATTGTTGGCATCGCCCTGAGTCTGATCTTCAAGCTGATCAATGTGCTGCGCCCGGAAGAGACGATACTCGACGCGGCCGATCAGGACGAATCACGATCCTGACAGGCTTATCCCGGGCGGAATTTTCCGCCCGGTTTTCCAGGCTCCAGGTTTTGTGATAAATTGACCCGCGTTTTTATGCCACTCTGGTCGAGGTTTTTCTGAATACGCCGGCACAGCTCTCTCTGCCACTCTATCTTCCTGACGATGAAACCTTCGCCAGTTTCTGGCCGGGTGATAACGCCTCTCTGCTGGCGGCTGTGCAAAATGTGCTGCTGCAAAAGCACAGCGGTTATATCTATCTCTGGGGAAGGGAAGGGGCCGGACGGAGCCACCTGATGCATGCCGCCTGCGCGGAACTCTCGCTGCGTGGCGAAGCGGTGGGCTATGTGCCGCTTGATAAGCGCACCTGGTTTGTGCCCGAAGTGCTGGAAGGAATGGAGCAGCTGGCGCTGGTATGCATTGATAATATTGAATGTATTGCCGGCGATGAGCTGTGGGAGATGGAGATCTTTAATCTCTATAACCGCATTCTGGAATCCGGCAATACCCGGCTGCTGATATCCGGCGATCGTCCGCCGCGCCAGCTCAATCTGCAATTAGCCGATCTGGCTTCCCGCCTCGACTGGGGGCAAATCTACAAACTGCAGGCGCTGGACGACGACGATAAATTGCAGGCGCTACAGCTGCGGGCCAGACTGCGCGGCTTTGAACTGCCGGAAGATGTCGGGCGGTTTTTGCTCAAACGGCTGGATCGCGAAATGCGTACGCTATTTATGACTCTCGATCAACTGGATCGGGCGTCGATCACCGCCCAGCGCAAACTCACCATTCCGTTCGTAAAAGATATCCTCGGCTTGTAAACGGCGGCCTTTTCCTGCGCCGCCGGTAAATTGACCCTTACAGAATCTCCAGTACCTGCTCCGGCGGGCGGCCAATACGCGCCTGACCGTCTTTCACCACTATCGGGCGTTCCATCAGTTTAGGGTGCTCCACGATAGCCTGAATCAGCGCCGTTTCCGACAGACCGGTGTCCGCCAGATGTAACTCTTTATAAAGATCTTCTTTCTGGCGCATCAGTTCGCGGGCGCTGTGCATACCTAACATGGCGAGTAGCTTTTTGACCGTCGCCGCGTCCGGTGGGGTCTCCAGATACAGAACTACCTGCGGTTCCACGCCGCGTTCATTGAGTAGGGCCAGGGTTTCCCGGCTTTTGGAACAGCGCGGGTTATGGTAAATGATAACGCCTGAGGACATGATTTCTCCTTACATCTTTTGATACTGGCGGAATCGCTGCTGCAATTCGCGCAGTTGATCGATACGCGCATCATAACGCGCCTGCTGTAGGCTACCCAGCTTGACCTGGCCGCTGGCGTTGCTCAGCAGGGAAATCGCCTGATCCAGCCTGCCGGTTAACGCCATGATTTCAGCCCGCGCTGCCAGCTCCTGATCGCGGTTGCCCAGTGTCGCCTGAGTCTGGGCCAGCAGATCCCAGCCGTTGATATCATCCGGATGGGTAAAGGTATAGCGGTTGAGGATAGCGGCTGCCTGTGCCGGCTGACCCCCTTCAACATAAGCGTTCGCCAGGTTTATCTGCAGTACCGGATTGTTCTTCAGGTCGGGAGCGTTTTTCAGGCGATTAATGGCATCGCTGGCTTTGTTCTGACCAAGATCGATATCGGTGGCGGCATCCAGAAACCATGGACTATTGGGCTCGGCGCTCAGCAGCGGCTGGAGCTCCTGGCGCGCCAGGGCATAGTTTTTCTTATCCATTGCCTGTAGTACGCGGCCATAGCGGGCGGCGCGCTGTTCGCGCACATTGCCTTTCGACCAGGCGTCCAGCAGATCGCTGTCCAGCTTATTGCGTTCAGAACCGTACATCCCCAGTGCGCGCACTTTCGCCATATAGAAATTTTCTGACGACTGAACCACCACCGGACGCATCTGGTTAGCGCGGTTGCGGGCGTCGGATAAACGACTTTCCGGCAGGGGGTGGGTAAGCAAAATCTCCGGCGGCCGCGAGGAGTAGCGCGACTGATCGAGCAGCTTTTCAAGGAAGGTCGGCATCGCCTGGGGATCGAAGCCGGCGCGCTGTAATACCTGAATCCCGATGCGGTCCGCTTCCTGTTCGTTTTGTTGGGTGAAACTGATCATGCCCTGGCGAGTGCCCGCCAGGGTGCCGGTCAACGCCGCCATACCCGCCTGGGGACTGGCCATTGCCAGCAGGATAGACCCCAGCGCGCCAACCCAGGTGAGAGGCGCGCTGCGCTGCTGATCTTCCATTGCCCGCGCCAGATGGCGCTGGGTAACGTGAGAAATTTCATGCGCGACCACCGACGCCAGTTGGCTTTCGTTATCCGTGTAGCGAAACAGGGCGGAGTGGAGCACGACATTGCCGCCGAAGAACGCGAAGGCGTTGATTTCGTCGTTATTGATCAGAAAGAAGTGGAACGGCGTTTTCACCGACCAGGCATTGCTTACCAGGCGCATGCCCAGGCTATTGATGTACTGTACCAGCAGCGGATCGTTAATCAGCGGCGCGCTGCCGCGCAACTGGCGTACATAGAAGTCCCCCATCTGCATTTCCTGGCCGATGGATAGCGTACTACCAGCCGAGGTACCAATATCCGGGAGTTGATCGGCGGAATCGGCGTAAACCGGAGCTGTCTGGCCGGCCACCAGCGTGGCGAGCAGCGCGCAGACCAGCGTTTTTTTCAACGGCCTGAACATAACCCTGTTTCCTGTGTAATCTGACTCTGTGTTCGACATGAATGATGGCGGTTCAGTTCACTTCCCTGCGGGGAAATCCGAGTGTAGCCCGTCCGGGGGGCCCGGGGAAAGCTTTCAGGATAAAAAGCAAAGTCTTTTCTGTGACATTTAGATACAATTACGCCCGTCCATTGATCCCTCCGTTTCCGCCGGGAAGAAAAAGTATGCTTGAAATGTTGTTGCAGTGGTATCGCCGTCGGTTCAGCGATCCGGAGGCGATTGCCCTGCTGGTTATTCTGGTTGCCTGCTTTGGCATCCTGTTCTTCTTTTCTGGCCTCCTGGCGCCGTTGCTGGTGGCGATTGTACTGGCTTATCTGCTGGAATGGCCGACGATTCGCCTTGAGCGGCTGGGCCTTTCGCGCGGCGTGGCGACTTCGCTGGTGCTGATCGTGTTTGTCGGGGTATTGCTGTTGATGGTACTGGTGGTGGCGCCGATTGCCTGGCAGCAGGGTATCAACCTGATCCGCGATATTCCGGGAATGCTCAATAAACTTTCCGACTTTGCCGCCACCCTGCCGCGCCGTTATCCGGCATTGACCGACGCCGGTATTCTCGACGCTATGGCGGAGAATATGCGCACCCGCATGCTGAGCATGGGGGATTCGGTGGTGAAATACTCCCTGGCGTCGCTGGTGGGGCTGTTAACCCTGGCCATCTACCTGATTCTGGTGCCGCTGATGGTCTTTTTCCTGGTGAAGGATAAAGAGCAGATGCTGAACGCTGTACGGCGGGTTCTGCCCCGTAACCGCGGGCTTGCCGGCCAGGTCTGGAGCGAAATGAATCAGCAGATCACCAACTATATTCGCGGCAAAGTGCTGGAGATGGTGGTGGTCGGCGTGGCGACCTGGGTAGGTTTCCTGATTTTTGGTCTCAACTATTCGCTGCTGCTGGCGGTGCTGGTAGGCCTGTCGGTACTGATTCCCTATATCGGCGCCTTTGTGGTGACCATTCCGGTGGTTTGCGTCGCGCTGTTTCAGTTCGGCGCCGGCACCGAATTCTGGAGCTGCTTTGCCGTCTACCTGATTATTCAGGGGCTGGATGGTAACCTGCTGGTGCCGGTACTGTTTTCGGAAGCGGTGAACCTGCATCCGCTGGTGATTATTCTGTCAGTGATCATCTTTGGCGGGCTGTGGGGTTTCTGGGGGGTATTTTTCGCCATCCCGCTGGCGACGCTGGTGAAGGCGGTGATTCACGCCTGGCCGGATGGACTACAGTCGGACGATGAGAGTTCCTCGCCATAGCGCAAGACTGGTGTACAGCGCATTAAAAAGCCGACAGCAATGTCGGCTTTTTTATCGCTGTTATAGCGCGCCGCTTCAGGTTCAGGCGTGCTCCTGCAGCCAGCTCAGGACAATGTCGTGGTGATTACTGGTTTTAAAATCATTGAATACATGCTCCACCACGCCATTGGCATCGATCAGAAAGCTGATGCGATGGATACCGTCATAGGTTTTGCCCATAAAGGATTTTTCGCCCCAGACGCCAAACTGTTCGCACACCTGGTGGTCTTCGTCTGACAACAGCGTGAAGTTAAGCAACTCTTTTTCAGCGAAACGCGACAGCTTTTCCGGTTTGTCGGTGCTGATGCCCAGCACCTCCACGCCGGCTTTCTTCAGATCGTCCATGTTGTCTCGCAGGCCGCAGGCCTGAACGGTGCAACCGGGGGTCATGGCTTTAGGGTAAAAATAAACCAGAACACGTTGCCCCTGGAAGTCGGTTAAATTTACTTGTTCACCATCCTGATCGGGCAAGCTAAATTTCGGTGCAATATCACCGGCTTTCAGTGGATTCATCACTATACTCCGTCCTGTTCGTCATGCTGTGGGTAATTAACGACGCTAATAGTGCCTTGTGCGTTGAGTTCTGTACATAGGGCCTTAAATGCCTGCTCAATATTTGTCGCATCGTGCGGTACCGGGCTATGGGCGGTAATCTGGATATATAACCCGGGCGCGCCTTCCTGAGTTTCCGACGGCTGAGTGCGCGAAACCAGTTCAGCAATATTCATATGGTGAGAGTCGAACAGATCGGTGAAACGTTCGATCAGGTGCGGTGAATCGTCGACCTCGACCTGCACCCAGACTGTCGCCGGCATCGCCGGACGCACCTGAGCATTGGTGCGCTTCATAACAATCAGCAGATCCAGCTCTGCGCCTTTTAATGGCAGGGTGGATTCAATCAGGGTTATCGCATTCCAGGTGCCGGACAGCAGCATAATAAAGGTAAATTCGTCCCCAAGCATCGCAAGGCGGCTGTCTTCAATGTTGCAGCCGCAACTACTGACGTGCCGGGTGATGGTATTTACAATGCCCGGGCGGTCAGCGCCAAGGGCTGTAATCACCAGATAATGTTGTGATGAGGGCCTCAAACGTAATCTTCCTGTGGATTTATGCGGTAATCATAAGGAAAGCATAAAAAAAACTTGCGTACAACCGCCAGGATAGTCCCCTGGCCGCTTGCTTTTGAGGCGGCACCAAACGTACCATTGTGACACTTGTTTGCGGAGAGGATGGCCAATGTTCACGGGAAGTATTGTCGCGCTGGTTACACCGATGGATGAAAAAGGGAATGTCTGCCGGTCGAGCCTGAAAAAACTGATTGATTATCATGTCGCTAGCGGAACGTCGGCGATTGTGTCGGTAGGGACTACCGGGGAATCCGCCACGCTGAGCCATGATGAGCACGGCGATGTGGTGATGATGACGCTGGAACTGGCCGATGGCCGTATCCCGGTGATTGCCGGTACCGGCGCTAACGCTACGTCTGAAGCCATCTCTCTGACTAAACGGTTTAACGATTCCGGCATTGTGGGTTGCCTGACGGTCACCCCGTATTACAATCGCCCCACTCAGGAAGGGCTGTACCAGCACTTTAAGGCGATTGCCGAAAACACCGATCTCCCCCAGATTCTGTATAACGTACCGTCCCGTACCGGCTGTGACATGCTGCCGGAGACCATCGGTCGTCTGGCGAAAGTAAAAAATATTGTCGCTGTTAAAGAAGCCACCGGGAACTTAACCCGGGTAAACCAGATCAAAGAGCTGGTTGATAACGACTTTATTCTGCTCAGCGGTGATGACGCCACTGCCCTGGATTTTATGCACCTTGGCGGTCATGGGGTTATCTCGGTCACGGCGAACGTGGCTGCCCGCGAGATGGCGGAAATGTGCCGGCTGGCGGCGGCAGGTCAATTTGACGAGGCGCGGGTAATTAACCAGCGCCTGATGCCGCTGCATACTAAATTATTTGTTGAACCCAACCCGATTCCGGTCAAATGGGCCTGTAAGGCGTTGGGACTTGTGGCGACCGATACGCTGCGCCTGCCGATGACGCCGATGACAGCGGAAAGCGTTCCGGTGATCACCAGTGCGCTGAAGCATGCCGGTCTGCTGTAATTTTAGGGAGATTTGATGGCTTACTCAGTACAGAAGTCGATGGTGGCGAAAGTGGTGGGCGTGTCGCTCATCATGATGCTTGCCGCCTGTAGTTCCGACCAGCGTTATAAGCGCCAGGTAAGTGGCGATGAAGCCTATCTGGACGCCACCCCGCTTGCGGAGCTGCATGCCCCGGCGGGGATGATCCTGCCGGTTGAAAGCGGCGACTATCATGTTCCGGTGACCAATGGCAGCGGTCCGGTTGGTAAACAGCTGGATATCCGCCCGCCGGCGCAGCCTCTGGCGCTGGTAACCGGAGCCCGCACCCAGTTTACCGGGGACACCGCGACGCTGTTGGTGGAAAATAGCCGCAGTGGTTCTCTCTGGCCGCAGGTGGTCAGCGTGGTACAGTCTAAAAACTATACCATCGACAAGCGCGATGATGCCGCCCAGACCCTGACCACTGACTGGGTTCAGTGGAACCGGGCTGACGAAGACGAGCAGTTCCGGGGCCGTTATCAAATCACCGTGCAGCCGCAGAGCTATCAGCAGGGTGTGGTGGTGAAGGTGCTGAACCTGGAGCAGGCCGGCAAACCGGTCGCCGATCCGGCGTCGTTGCAGCGCTACAGCACCCAGATGCTGAACGTTATCTCCGCCGGTCTGGATCAGGCCGACAGCGCCACCCAGAACGCCAGCAGCCGCGCGACGGGTCAGCTTGATGTCCAGAGCGGCGCCGACGATACCGGTCTGCCGTTACTGGTGGTGCGCGGTCCGTTTACTACCGTGTGGAGCCGCCTGCCGGCGACCCTTGAGAAAGTGGGCATGAAGGTTACCGACAGCACCCGCTCTCAGGGCAGCATCGCAGTGACCTATAAGCCGCTTTCCGAAAGCGACTGGATCGCGCTCGGGGCGAAAGATCCGGGTCTGCCTTCCGGCGACTACAAGCTACAGGTTGGCGATCTCGACAACCGCAGTACGCTGCAGTTTATCGATCCAAAAGGCCACACGCTAACCCAGTCGCAGAATGACGCGCTGGTGGCGGTGTTCGAAGCGGCATTCAGCAAGTCGTAATTATCAGAGGGCCGGTACTACCGGCCCTTCTTAATTTATTTAGTGTTTC
The DNA here is from genome assembly GCF_001484765.1 of Entomohabitans teleogrylli. GTDB lineage: Bacteria > Pseudomonadota > Gammaproteobacteria > Enterobacterales > Enterobacteriaceae > Entomohabitans > Entomohabitans teleogrylli. The sequence continues at coordinate 119,081 of NZ_LLXO01000016.1, forward strand.
TCGCGTTAAATCATCTGGTCACGTCAGTGGCTAACCTATCTGGAGTAATTAAAGATGCAAAAGCAAGCTGAGTTGTATCGCGGTAAAGCGAAGACCGTGTACAGCACGGAGAATCCCGATTTGCTGGTACTCGAATTCCGTAACGATACATCAGCAGGGGACGGCGCTCGCATCGAGCAGTTTGATCGCAAAGGAATGGTGAATAACAAATTTAACCATTTCATCATGAGCAAACTGGAAGAGGCGGGTGTTCCGACGCAGCTGGAAGCCCTGCTTTCTGATACCGAATCGCTAGTGAAAAAACTCGATATGGTGCCGGTTGAGTGCGTGATCCGCAACCGCGCGGCGGGTTCGCTGGTTAAGCGTCTGGGCATTGAAGAGGGGATTGAGCTTAATCCGCCGCTGTTCGATATGTTCCTGAAAAATGACGCTATGCACGACCCGATGGTCAATGAATCCTATTGCGAAACCTTTGGCTGGGTAAGCAAAGAAAACCTCGCGCGCATGAAAGAGTTGACCTACAGGGCAAACGATGTCCTGAGCAAATTGTTTGATGATGCTGGTCTGATCCTGGTGGATTTCAAGCTGGAATTTGGTCTGTACAAAGGTCAGGTCGTTCTCGGCGACGAGTTCTCCCCGGACGGCAGCCGCCTGTGGGATAAAAACACCCTCGACAAAATGGACAAAGACCGTTTTCGCCAGAGCCTCGGCGGCCTGATTGAAGCCTATGAAGAGGTTGCACGACGTCTTGGCGTTAAATTAGACTAACTGCGCAATCGTTTACGTTCTGTGGCGGATCGGGCACTATTCCGGTCCGCCATTTTTATTGTCGATTTCTTATGGTAATTCCGTCGTCAGCCAGCCAGGATCTGTGTATTACAAATAGTGTCCGGAGTTGAGATATGCGTTGGCAAGGACGTCGCGAAAGCGACAATGTTGAAGACAGGCGCAACGATGCGCGCGGGCCCCTGTCCGGCGGCGGCGGCGGTTTCCGCGTGCCGCGCGGCAAAGGGGGGCTGGTATTGCTGATTGTGGTACTGGTGGCGGGCTATTATGGCGTGGATCTTTCTCCGCTGCTGACCGGCGGCCAGCCGGTGACTCAGCAAACGCAAACTGGCTCCATCAGCCCGCGCGATGATGAATCCGCGAAATTTACCTCGGTGGTACTGGCTACCACGGAAGACACCTGGAGTTCCCTGTTCCGCCAGATGGGCAAAACCTACCAACAGCCGAAACTGGTGATGTATCGCGGCGCCACGCGTACTGGCTGCGGCACCGGCCAGTCGGTGATGGGGCCCTTCTACTGCCCGGCGGACGGTACGGTCTATATCGATCTCTCTTTCTACGATGAAATGAAAAGTAAGCTGGGCGCCGGCGGCGATTTCGCTCAGGGCTATGTGATTGCCCATGAAGTCGGCCACCACGTCCAGCGGCTGCTGGGGATTGAGCCGAAAGTACGCAGCATGCAGCAGAATGCCTCGCAGGCAGACGCTAACCGGCTGTCGGTGCGCATGGAGTTGCAGGCGGACTGTTTCGCCGGCGTCTGGGGCCACAGCATGGAGCAGCAGGGCATTCTGGAGGAGGGCGATCTGAAAGAGGCGCTTAATGCCGCCGAGGCGATTGGCGACGATCGCCTTCAACAGCAGAGCCAGGGGCGGGTGGTGCCGGACAGTTTTACCCATGGCACATCCGAACAGCGCTATACGTGGTTTAAACGCGGTTTTGACAGCGGCAATCCCGCGCAGTGTGACACCTTCGGCGGGAGCCTGTAATATTCCGCGCCATGGATGACGAGACTTTTCTTTGCGCGCTGGCGCATTATGCGTCGCAGATGCGCGAGGTCGGGTTCCGCGGGCTGCTGGTGCTGTCCGGGGAAGCGACCTGGAGCGCTGAGCAGGCCAGCGCGCTGGCGCGCCGTCTGCCCGGCGACTGGCTGTGGGTTGGCGAGCCGACGGACGCCGCGCAGGCCTGCCCTCCGCGCCAGTTGCGCAGTCTGCTGGGGCGCGAATTTCACCACGCGATTTTTGATGCCCGCCGCGGGTTCGACGCCGAAGCGCTGGCGGCGCTGGCGGGGACTTTAACCGCCGGTAGCTGGCTGGTGATGTTGACTGCGCCGGCTGCCTGCTGGCGCGCCAGTATCGACGCCGATTCCATCCGCTGGAGCGACAGCCAGCAACCCATCGCCACTCCCCATTTCCTGCACCACGTCCTGCGCATTGTGAACGCCGATCCGGCGATCGTTCACTGGCGGCAGTCTGAGCCGGTACCCTCATTGCCTGATCTGCCGCAGCGCCTCTGGCTACAGGCCAGTGGCGCACCGCAGGCGGAACAGGCGGAGATGCTGACCAGGCTGCGCCAGATGCGCCGGGGGATCGTCGCCATTACCGCGCCGCGCGGTCGGGGCAAATCGGCGCTGGCCGGCATGTTTATTCGTGACGGAGCCAGGACGGCGCTGGTGACGGCGCCGGCGAAGGTGGCGACCGGGGTGATGGCGCAGTTCGCCGGCGATAAATTCCGCTTTATGGCCCCGGACGCCATCGAACGCGCCTTACAGGAAGGATCGCTGACGCCCTGCGACTGGCTGATCGTGGACGAGGCGGCAGCGATTCCGGCGCCGCTATTGTCGCGCCTGATGAGCGCTTTCCCTGGCGTGCTGCTTACCACCACGGTGCAGGGTTATGAAGGCACCGGACGGGGATTTTTACTCAAGTTCTGCGCCCGTTTCCCGGCGCTGCAAAGATTTACTCTGGCGACGCCGGTGCGCTGGGCCAGCGGCGATCCGCTGGAGCGGGCGCTGGATGAACTGTTGCTGTTTGACGATCAACTGGCGCCGGTGGATGCCGGGGGAGAGGTGCATATTCTGCCGGTGCCGCAGTCCGCCTGGCGGTATCAACCGGCGCGTATGGCGAATCTGTATCGCCTGCTGGCCGGGGCTCACTACCGTACTTCCCCACTCGATCTGCGGCGCATGATGGATGCCCCGGGCCAGGGGTTTTATGCGGCGCTGTCCGGGGAACAGGCGGTCGGCGCGCTGTGGATGGTGGCGGAAGGCGGCCTCGACGAACAGTTAAGCCGCGCCGTGTGGGCCGGGTTCCGGCGCCCGCGTGGCAATCTGGTCGCCCAGTCGCTGGCGGCCCACGGCGGCAGCCCGCTGGCGGCGACTCTCCGCGGTCTGCGGGTGAGCCGCATTGCGGTACACCCACAGTGCCAGCGCCAGACCATTGGCCGGCAACTGATTGAACAGGTTCGCCATCAGGCGGCAGAGCAGTATGACTATCTGTCGGTAAGCTTTGGTTTTACCCCGCAGTTGTGGCGTTTCTGGCAGCGCTGCGGGTTTGCGCTGGTGAGGATCGGCAGTCATCGGGAAGCCAGCAGCGGCTGTTATACCGCGATGGCGCTGCTGCCGCTGAACCGCCGCGGCGCGGCGCTGGCCGATAACGAGCATCAGCGATTGTGCCGCGACAGCGGCTGGCTACAGCCGTGGATTGATGAGCCGATCCCGGTGACATGGCGGAAAACGACTACTCTTACTGATGATGACTGGCAGGAACTGGCGGGATTCGCGTTCGCGCATCGCCCGCTGGAAGCCTGTACCGGCAGCCTGCAGAGGTTGCTGCTGGCGCAGGCGCCAGCGATGCCGTTGCTGGAGGCGCTGTTGCGCCAGCGTGTTACGGCAAGTGAAGTATGTCGGCGCCAGCGTCTGTCGGGACAGAAGGCGCTACTGGCTGCCTGCCGCGCTGAAGCGGGTCGGGCGCTGTACCGTCTGGATGAAGCGCGCGCCCGTCAGCTTGCAGCGCAGATTTTGCAATTGCAATTTTTCCAATGAGTTGTTCAAAGCGCTTATATGGTCATTTATCTCACCCGGCGTAGACTGAACGCCATCAACTAAGGAGATAACCATGAAACATGACCATTTTGTTGTCCAGAGCCCCGCAGCGCCGGCGAAACAGTTGCTGCTGTTGTTCCACGGCGTCGGTGACAATCCGGTGGCCATGGGGGAGATCGGTAGCTGGTTTGCGCCGCTATTCCCGGAGGCGCTGGTCGTCAGTATTGGCGGTCCGGCGCCGAGCGGCCCGCCCTCAGGGCGCCAGTGGTTCTCCGTTCAGGGGGTGACCGAGGAAAACCGCCAGCCGCGCATTGACGCGATTATGCCGACATTTATTGAGGTGGTGCGCTACTGGCAGCAGCACAGCGGCGTCGGCGCCGGCGGAACGGCGCTGATCGGTTTTTCCCAGGGAGCGATTATGGCCCTCGAAAGCCTGAAGGCGCAGCCGGATCTGGCCGGGCGGGTGATTGCTTTTAACGGGCGCTACGCCACGCTGCCCGAATCAGCGACCACGGCGGCGACTATTCATCTGATTCACGGCGGCGAAGATCGGGTTATCGACGTTTATCACGCATTTGCCGCTCAGGAGGCCCTGCAGCGCGCCGGCGGCGATGTGACGCTGGATGTGGTAGAGGATCTCGGCCACGCCATTGATGAACGCAGTATGCAGAAGGCGCTGGATCATCTGCGCTACACCGTACCGAAGCGCTATTTTGATGAAGCGCTGAGCGGCAGCAAACCCGGGGATGATATGGTGGAGTTGTTTTAACGGACCCGGGCATCCAGTGGCGCTTTGCGCGGCGGAGCCCGGTAACCATCAGTAAGGTCTGGTCTGGCGATCCCGGAACGCCCCAGAGAGGCGGAAAATTTTCGGCCCGTCGAATTGCCGATGCGCAAATTAGCGGGCTGTCGCTGCGCAATTGATTCGATCATTACGCGCCAGAATTGCCAAAGAATCGGTAAATTAAAACTGCCTATCGATTATTCTGTTATCACCACGCCGATAACAGAATAATGCGACTTTTCTTAATCACTTCCTTTGACTCCCATCACTCTTTGCAAATCGTTGCCGATTTTTGATATTCAATTTCCTGAAAATATGCCTTTCGCACAAAATAAAAATCCCCGTTAATTATTTAGTGATCGTCTTCAACTTTTAAGTTTGCTTGCCGATTTTTGTTATTTACCGGCGCTAAAAATTGTCAGTATCGCCCCATCACAGGAGGGGCTATGGATAAAGAGCGCATCATTCAGGAATTTGTTCCCGGCAAACAGGTGACGCTGGCGCATCTTATTGCCCATCCCGGGGACGACCTGGCGAAAAAAATTGGCGTGCCAGGGGCTGAGGCGATCGGCATTATGACGCTCACCCCCGGAGAAACCGCGATGATTGCCGGCGATCTGGCGACTAAAGCGGCCAGTGTGCAAATCGGATTCCTTGACCGATTTACCGGCGCGCTGGTGATTTATGGCTCTGTCGGGGCCGTGGAAGAGGCGCTGCTGCAAACCGTCAATGGGCTTCACCATCTGCTCAGCTATGCGGTTTGCGGGCTGACGCGTAGCTGAATTTTATTTTTCAGGAGCGTAAATCATGCGGGCGATATTTATCGGCGTGCCGGGGTCGGGGAAAACGACCTTATTTAATGCCCTGCAGGGAAATTACCATCTGGCGCGTAAAACGCAGGCGGTAGAATTTAGCGACGGCGGCGATATCGACACCCCCGGGGAATATTTAAGCCATCCCCGGCTGTACCACGCATTAATTAATACGCTCCAGCAGGCAGACCTGGTGATTTATTTACAGGCGGCGAATGATTTGCAGTGCCGGATCCCGGCGGGGCTGCTGGATATCTGGCCGCATCAGCGGCGCATCGCCGCAATCAGCAAAATTGATTTACCTGACGCCAGCCCGGCAGCGGTGCGTCAGCTTCTCCGGCAGGCCGGTTTTCACCAGCCCATTTTTGAACTCGATTGCCGGAACAGAGCAAGCATACAGCCACTGGCCGATTTTCTGCTGAGGCAGAGCGATAAGGAGGAGTCAGCAGATGAAAACATTAATTACCGCCAATGATATTCGTGAGGCGCACGCCAGAGGAGAGACGCGTCTCGCGCTGGTGCTGAAAAACTGCATTATCACCCCGGAAGCCCGTGAAGTGGCGGAACTGCTCGGGCTGGAAATCTGTGAACAGCAGGAGGCGTCGGTAGCGCCGGCGCCGTCATCGCCTCAGGAAGTACGCCAGCGCATCCGGGAAACCATTATCGCCCAGTTGCCGGAAGGCAGTTTTACCGAAAGCCTGATGGCGCAACTGATGGAAAAGGTTCTCAGGGAACAGCAGGCGCGCGCAGGCGTTGCCGCCAGCGGCGATTTTAAATCCCATACCGGCAAAGGCGGTATCAAAGTGATTGACGGCAGTTCCGTCACCTTTGGTCGCTTTGACGGCGCCGGGCCGCACTGTGTGGGGCTCACCGATCTGGTGGGCGTCGACGACGGCAGCAGCATGGCGGCGGGATTTATGCAGTGGGAAAACGCATTTTTCCCCTGGACTCTGAACTATGACGAAATCGACATGGTGCTGGAAGGGGAGCTGCACGTGCGCCATCAGGGGGAGACGCTGATCGCCAGAGCCGGCGACGTGATGTTTATTCCCAAAGGATCGGCCATTGAATTCGGCACCCCGGACAAGGTGCGTTTTCTGTATGTCGCCTGGCCGGCAAACTGGCAGTCCTGCTGAGGGGCCGCGCGATGGGCGAATTTGTTACTGAGGCCTGGCTCAGGGCGCATCACAGCCTGAGCGAAGGCAGCGAAATCCATCTTCCGGCAGATTGCCGCCTGACGCCGTCGGCCCGGGAATTGCTGGAGGCGCGCCGTCTGCGGGTGAAATTTCAGGATGCGCAGGGGCGGCTATTTATAGAGCGCCCGGGTGAGGACGGAGAGGCGGTGCGCGCAGCGGTTCACGGCCTGACCAGCGAGGCAACGCGTCGCGTCGCCTGCTGCGAACTGTGTCGCCAGGCGGTCAGTCAAAAGCCCGATACCCTTACCCATCTCAATGCCGGGGTGATGGTGGCGAAAAACGATCCGCGTCTGGCGTTTCGGGCGGCGCTGGACAGCAGTATCGCGCTGACCGTGTGGCTACAGACCGAAATGCACGGCGAGGTGCTGGTCTGGCTGAGCGATATCCGTTCGCTGCTTGGCAATATCATGCGCGCCGACGCGCTGGAAGAAACACTGGCGCCCCAGCACATTGCCGGTCTGGATGAGGCCGATATTCACCGTTTGTCCCATCAGCCGCTGCGCTGGCTGGGGCACGACCATCTGGTGCCGGAAGCCGTCCACGGCCGGGAGGTGGCGCAGCTTAACCTGTTGCGCGCCCGTATTCGCGAAACGGAAATCCAGGCCGCGCAGACGTTTATCGACGGCGCCTTTCACGTGGCGCGTCCGGATCTGTTACAGGCGCTGAACCGGCTTTCCAGCGCGGTATATGTGGCCATGATTCTCTGCCTTACCGCCGGCTGGGCGCAGATAGCCGCGCTGAAACAGCGCCTGCAGGAGGAATCTCATGCTGCTTAAACGCTGTCGCGATGCGGCGTTACGCGCGCCGCGCCGGGTGGTGTTCCCGGATGCGCTGGATGTGCGGGTACTGGAAGCGGCCCGGGAACTGTATCAGCAGAAGCTGGCCCATCCGCTGTTGGTAGCCAATCCCTTTGCCCTGCGCCACTTCGCGCTGATGCATAACATCAGCCTGAATGGTCTTACGGTGGTCGATCCGCAGGCGAATGACGCGGATCTGGCGCAGTTCGCCGGGCGGTTAACGGCGCGCCTCGGGGATAAAGCGCCATCCGATCCCTGTCAGGCGCTGAGCCAGCCGCTGTGGTTCGCGGCGGCGCTGCTTGAGGCCGGCAGGGCGGATTTGTGTATCGCCGGCAATCTCTCTTCCACGGCGGATGTACTGCGCGCCGGGCTGAAAGCGATCGGCCTGCAGGCGGGGGTAAAAACCCTTTCTTCACTGTTTTTAATGCTCCCGCAGGGCGACGGCGAGCCGCTGGGATTCGCCGATTGCAGCGTGGTGCCCCAGCCGACGGCGGCGCAGCTGGCGGATATCGCCATCAGCAGCGCCGCGACCTGGCAGGCGATTACCGGCGAAGAGGCGCGGGTGGCGATGCTCTCTTTCTCCAGTCGCGGTAGCGCCCGCCACCCTTGCGTGGCGCATGTACAACAGGCGACAGAAATCGTCCGCCAGCGCGCGCCGTGGCTGTGCGTGGACGGCGAATTGCAGTTTGACGCCGCCACGGTGCCCGGCGTGGCGCGCCAGAAAGCGCCGGACAGCGTTCTTGAAGGGCGCGCCAATGTGTTGATTTTTCCCTCGCTGGAGGCGGGCAATATTGGCTACAAAATCGCCCAGCGCCTCGGCGGATATCGGGCGCTCGGGCCGCTGATTCAGGGGCTCAACGCGCCGCTGCACGATCTTTCCCGGGGCTGTAGCGCCCGGGACATTTTTGAGCTGACGCTGGTGGCGCAAAGCCAGTGTCAGGCTGAAAACGCCGGGGCCGCGCCCCGGACTACGCAAACTGTGTCATCACCGGTCCCACAGGGGATCCTAAGTTAAGAGGAAACAACCATGGAAGCATTAGGAATGATCGAAACCAGGGGCCTGGTTGCATTAATCGAAGCCTCCGACGCGATGGTCAAGGCGGCCAGAGTCAAGCTGGTCGGCGTCAAACAGATCGGCGGCGGGCTGGTTACCGCCATGGTGCGCGGCGATGTGGCCGCCTGCAAAGCCGCCACCGATGCCGGCGCGGCAGCGGCGCAGCGCATTGGCGAGCTGGTGTCGGTACATGTCATCCCCCGTCCTCATGGCGATCTGGAAGAGGTATTCCCCATCAGCCTGAAAGGCGACAGCGGCAGTATCTGATCAACGCCGTGACGTCAGGCGGTGACGTCACGTCGCTTTCCCGCTGCGACGGCGCCGGGAAGCGTGTTACCTGAACAGTGCGCGGAGGTAAAGATGAAGCTGGCAGTCGTTACCGGACAGATTGTGTGTACCGTTCGTCACGGCGGGCTGGAACACGACAGGCTGCTGATCGTGGAGATTCTTGACCGACACGGTCAGCCCGGCGGCGAATGCGCGGTGGCGACCGACAGTATCGGCGCCGGTAATGGCGAATGGGTTCTGGTGGTTAGCGGCAGTTCCGCCCGACGGGCGCACGGCGGGGAACATTCGCCGGTGGATCTTTGCGTCATCGGTATTGTGGATGAGGCGGTTATCGGCAATCAGGTGATCTTCCATAAATAGGACAGATGAAATGGATCAACAAGCGATTGAACGGGTCGTCAGGGCGGTGCTGACCGGGATGCAGGACGCCGGCAAGGCGCAACCTGTTCCCTGCGCGCCGCTGAGCAGCGGCGTTTTTGCCAGTCTCGATGAAGCGGTCAGCGCGGCGACGCTGGCGCAAAAGCAGCTCAAAACCGTCGCGATGCGTCGCACGGTGGTGGCGGCCATCCGTCGCGCCGGCGAGCAGTACGCCCGGGAACTGGCGGAAATGGCGGTAGCGGAAACCGGTATGGGGCGGGTGGAGGACAAGTACGCCAAAAACCTGTCGCAGGCCCGGGGCACTCCTGGCGTGGAGTGCCTGTCGCCCCAGGTGCTGACCGGCGATAACGGACTGACGCTGATTGAAAACGCGCCCTGGGGCGTGGTGGCGTCGGTGACCCCCTCCACCAATCCGGCGGCGACGGTGATCAACAACGCCATCAGCATGATCGCGGCGGGCAACAGCGTGGTGTTTGCCCCTCATCCGGCGGCGAAAAATGTCTCGCAGCGCACCATCGCGCTGCTTAACGACGCCATTAGCGAGGCCGGCGGACCGGCGAATCTGCTGGTCACGGTGGCGAATCCGGATATTGAAACCGCGCAGCGGCTGTTTAAGTACCCGGGCATCGGGCTGTTGGTGGTGACCGGCGGTGAAGCGGTAGTGGAAGCGGCGCGCAAACACACCGATAAACGGCTGATCGCCGCCGGTTCCGGCAACCCGCCGGTGGTAGTGGATGAGAGCGCCGATCTGGCGCGGGCGGCGCGGGCCATCGTCCAGGGCGCCTCCTTCGATAACAATATTATCTGTGCCGACGAAAAAGTTTTGATCGTGGTGGATAGCGTCGCCGACGCGCTGCTGGCGGAGATGGCGCGCCACGGGGCGGTGATGCTGGATACCGCCGCCGTACAGCGGTTGCAGCCACTGCTGCTGAAAAACATTGATAACAACGGCAATGGTCAGGTGAGCCGCGACTGGGTGGGGCGCGACGCAGCGAAAATCGCCGCCGCCGTTGGCCTGCAGGTGCCGGACGCCACCCGCTTACTGCTGGCGGAAACCCCGGCCCACCACCCGTTTGCCGTTACGGAAATGATGATGCCGGTGCTGCCGGTGATCCGCGTCAGTAATGTCGATGAGGCGATTGCTCTGGCGGTGAAGCTGGAAGGCGGTCGCCACCATACCGCGGCGATGCACTCGCGCAATATTGACAACATGAACCAGATGGCCAACGCCATCGATACCAGCATTTTTGTCAAAAATGGCCCGTGTATTGCAGGACTGGGGTTGGGAGGAGAAGGGTGGACCTCGATGACCATCACTACGCCGACCGGCGAGGGGGTGACTTCGGCGCGCACTTTTGTACGCCTGCGCCGCTGCGTTCTGGTGGACGGCTTGCGCATCGTTTAGGGGAGAGGGCATGGAGCGTAGCGAACGACAGTGGCTGGCGCCGCGCCTTTCCCGGGCGGCTCAGTTGTGTAACCGAATGCCGGAAAACAGCGATGAAGCGCTGTGGCTGGGGATCGATCTCGGCACCTGCGATGTGGTGTCGGTGGTGGTCGATAGCCAGTGCCAGCCGCTGGCGGTGTGCCTGGACTGGGCCGATGTGGTGCGCGATGGCATTGTCTGGGACTTTTTCGGGGCGGTGACCATTGTGCGCCGCCATCTGGACACCCTCGAAAAACAGCTCGGACGCCGGTTCACCCATGCCGCGACTTCGTTTCCGCCCGGCACTGACGCGCGCATTTCCATCAATGTGCTGGAGTCGGCGGGGCTGGAAGTGAGCCGGGTGCTGGATGAGCCTTCGGCGGTCGCCGGTATGCTCGCCCTTGACGGCGCCGCGGTAGTGGACATCGGCGGTGGCACTACCGGTATTGCCGTGGTGCGGCAGGGAGCGGTGATTTACTCCGGCGACGAAGCCACCGGCGGCCACCACATCTCCCTGACCCTGGCCGGTAACCGCGGCATTGCTATTGAAGAGGCCGAGCAACTCAAGCGCCATGAAGGGCAGGCTATCTGGCCGGTCGTGCGTCCGGTGTACGAAAAAATGGCCGATATTGTCGCCCGCCATATTGCTGCCTATCCGGTGAACGACCTGTGGCTGGCCGGCGGATCCTGTATGCAGCCCGGGGTTATCGAACTGTTCCGCCAGCGTTTTCCGGGACTGACGGTCCATCTGCCGGAACACGCCATCTTTATGACGCCGCTGGCCATTGCCGACAGCGGCATTCGCGCGACGGAGGGCTGTTATGCACGCTGATCTTCAACAGGCGCTGTATCTGGCGCTGGACCAGATGAACGCCGGGCGGGTGACCACCTTTGCTGTGCCGCCGGTGATACTCAGCGGCGCCGGGGCCAGCGCGCGCTGCGGCGAGTTACTGCGCCAGCGCGGCCAGAAACATGTGCTGGTGATGGTGGATAGCGTCGTCTGGCATTCCGGCGCTGCCGATGCGCTGGCGCGCAGCCTTAACCGCTACGTGATTGCCCGCGAAATCTGGCCGTGTCCGGCGGGAGAACCCTGCGATACCGATGTGGCGGCGGCTGTCGCCCGGCTGCATGAACGACAGTGCGACGGCATTGTGGCGCTGGGGGGCGGTTCGGTCCTCGACGCCGCCAAAGCGGTGGCGGTACTGGCGACCAACCCGGGGCTCGATCTGGCGCAACTGAACGCCGCCAGCGCGCTGCGGCCGCGTCTGCCGTTGACCGCTATTCCCACCACCGCCGGTAGCGGATCCGAAAGTACCAGCGTGACGGTAATCATCGACGCCGCCACTCATCATAAGCGGGTGCTGGCGCATGCGACGCTGATGCCGGATGCGGCGATTCTCGATCCGCTGTTGACGCTGGGAGTGCCGGCGGCGGTGACGGCGATGACCGGCATCGATGCGCTGACCCATGCCATTGAAGCCAGCGTAGCGCGCCACGGCACGCCGCTGACGCAGTGCCTTGCGCTACAGGCGGTACGCATGATAGGCGAATCCCTGCGTCTGGCGGTCGGCTGCGGCGACAACCTGGCGGCCCGGGAAGCCATGCTGCTGGCCTCGGGAATGGCCGGAATGGCGTTTTCCAGCGCCGGGCTGGGGCTGTGCCACGCCACGGCGCACCAGATTGGCGCCGCCTATCGCATCCCCCACGGGATGGCCAACGCCATCATGCTGCCGGCGGTGATGAATTATAACCGCCTGGCCTGTCAGGAGACCTATGCGCGCATCGGTCTGGCCCTGACTCAGCGCCACGGCGACGCTCTGGCGGCGATTGCCGCCGTCGAACAGCTGATTGCGGAAGTCGAGCTGGAGGGCGATCTCAGCGCGATCGGCGCCAGGGAAGCCGACTTTGCCGGGTTTGCCCGGGATGCCCTGAATGATGTCTGCATTACCACTAATCCACGCACTGTAACGGAAGCCCGGATTATCGCGCTGTATCAGGCCTCCTGAACGGGAAGATAAACGCCTCACGGCGCAAGGAGAACAGGCTATGGGAATTAACGACATTATCATGTACATCATGATGATATTTATGCTGATTGCCGCCGTTGACCGCATATTCGCCCAGTTTGGCGGCTCGGAACTGATCCTCGGTAAAATCGGCCTCGGTAAGCTAGGTAAGAGCATTGATGGCTCCGGCGGCCAGTTTGAAGAAGGTTTTATGGCCATGGGAGCGCTGGGGCTGGCGATGGTCGGGATGACGGCTCTGGCGCCGGTGCTGGCTTTCCTGCTGGGGCCGGTGGTGATCCCACTGTATGAAATGCTCGGCGCTAACCCGGCGATGTTTGCCGGTACTCTGTTGGCCTGCGATATGGGCGGCTTCTTCCTTGCCAAAGAGCTGGCGGGCGGGGACATCGCCGCCTGGCTCTATTCCGGCCTGATCCTCGGCGCGATGATGGGGCCGACGATTGTCTTTTCGATCCCGGTGGCGCTGGGCATTATCGAACCTTCTGACCGCCGCTATCTGGCGCTGGGGGTACTGGCCGGTATCGTTACTATTCCCATTGGCTGTATCGCCGGCGGGCTGGTAGCGATGTACTCCGGCGTCGAGGTTAACGGCCAGCCGGTCACTTTCACCCTGGCGATGATCCTGATGAACATGATTCCGGTCTTAATTGTCGCGATACTGGTGGCGCTGGGCCTGAAGTTCATTCCGGAAAAGATGATTAACGGCTTCCAGATTTTCGCCAAAATTCTGGTGGCCATCATCACTATCGGGCTGGCGGCGGCGGTAGTGAAATTCCTGGTAGGCTGGACGCTGATCCCCGGGCTGGATCCGATCTTTATGAGCGAAGGGGATACCCCGGGCCAGGTGATGCGCGCCATTGAAGTGATCGGCTCTATCTCCTGTGTGCTGCTCGGCGCCTACCCGATGGTGCTGCTGCTCACCCGCTGGTTTGAAAAGCCGCTGATGCGCGTCGGCAGCCTGCTGAAAGTCAACAACATGGCGGCAGGGGGGATGGTGGCGACACTGGCCAACAACATTCCGATGTTCGGCATGATGAAACACATGGACGCCCGGGGCAAAGTGATTAACTGCGCCTTTGCCGTCTCCGCCGCTTTCGCTCTTGGTGACCATCTGGGTTTCGCCGCCGCCAATATGTCGCCGATGATCTTCCCGATGATTGTCGGCAAGCTGGTGGGGGGGATCACCGCCATCGGCGTCGCCATGATGCTGGTGCCGAAAGAAGCGCCTGAGCAGCGCGTTCACGACGCCGCGTCGGAGCTCCCGTCGTGAAACTCCATGAACTGCTGAGCGTCGGCATTGATATCGGCACCACCACCACCCAGGTGATTTTCTCGCGCCTGGCGCTGGTCAACCGCGCCGCGGTTTCCCAGGTACCGCGCTATGAGTTCGTGAAGCGCGAGATCATCTGGCAGAGCCCGGTGTGCTTTACGCCAGTGGATTTCGCCGGCGCCCTGCGCGAAGCGGATCTGCTGGATCTGATTCTGCAACAGTATCAGGCCGCCGGCATTGCGCCACAACAGATAGACTCCGGCGCCATCATCATCACCGGCGAGAGCGCAAAAACCCGTAATGCCCGGCCGACTATTCTGGCGCTGGCTCAGCAACTGGGGGATTTCGTGGTGGCCAGCGCCGGGCCGCATCTGGAGTCGGTGATTGCCGGATACGGCGCCGGGGCGCAGACCCTGTCGCAGCAGCAGCTATGCCGGGTGATGAATATCGATATCGGCGGCGGGACCGCCAACTATGTGGTGTTTGACGCCGGCCAGGTGAGCGGAACCGCCTGCATTAACGTCGGCGGCCGCTTGCTGGAAACCGATGCTCAGGGGCGGGTGCTGCGCGCCCATGCGCCCGGCCAGTTAATCGTCGATACGCTGTTCGGCGCCGGTTGCGATCCCCGTCAGCTCGACGCCGCCCGCCTTGAACAGGTGGCGGATCGCATGGCGACGCTGATTCTTGAAGGGGTAACCGGCCAGCTCAGCCCGCTGGGGCAACAGCTCATGATGACCCGCCCCCTGCCGCCGGGGCGACAGCCCGACCTGATCACGCTTTCCGGCGGCGTCGGCGAATGCTGGCGCCAGCCGCCGGAGCAGCCGTTTTGCTTCGGCGATCTCGGTCCGCTGCTGGCCCGGGCGCTGCGCCGCCATCGGCAATGGCAGGCGCTGCCGCTGCGCGCGCCGGCCCAGACAGTGCGCGCCACGGTGATCGGCGCCGGCGCCCATACCCTGTCCCTGTCCGGCAGCACTATCTGGCTGGATAGCGTCACGCTGCCATTGCGCAATATCCCGGTGGTGTTTGCCGGCGGCGAAGACCGGCTGGTAGCGCGCTGGGAGCAGGCGATTGAGCAGATGGATCTCCTGGCCGCCACGGACAGTTACGCGCTGGCGCTACCGGATACGCTGCCGGTGACATATCACTCGGTACAACTGGCGATACAGGCGCTGGGCGAATTTCATCGCCGCTGGCCGACGGCGCAGCCGCTGCTGGTGGTCGCCCGCCAGGATTTTGGCAAAGCGCTGGGCATGCTGCTGCGTCCGCAACTGGCCGGGCGCCAGCTTGCTGTGATTGACGAGGTACATACCCGCCCCGGCGATTTTATTGATATCGGCGCGCCGCTGTTTGGCGGCGCTGTGGTGCCGGTCACCATTAAATCACTCGCATTTCCTTCCTGAGGGAACGTTTTATGAAACTGAAAACTACGTTGTTTGGCAATGTCTGGCAGTTCAGGGATGTAAAGGAGGTTCTGGCTAAAGCGAATGAGCTGCGTTCCGGCGACATTCTGGCCGGGGTGGCGGCGGAAAGTTCACAGCAGCGGGTGGCGGCGAAACAGGTCCTCTCGGAGATGACCGTCGCGGATGTACGCAACAACCCGGTAGTGCCCTATGAAGAGGACTGCGTGACGCGCATTATCCAGGATGACATCAACGAAACCGCCTATCAGCGGGTGCAGCACTGGACTATCGGCGAGCTGCGCGAACACCTGCTCAGCGATGAGACCTCGCAGGACGATATCGCGTTTATTCGCAAAGGGCTGAGTTCGGAAGTGGTGGCGGCGGTCGCGAAAATCAGTTCTAACGCCGATCTGATCTACGGCGCGAAAAAGATGCCGGTGGTGAAGAAAGCCAATACTACCATTGGCCTGCCCGGTACCTTCAGCGCCCGCCTGCAGCCTAACGACACCCGGGATGACGTGAAGAGCATTGCCGCGCAAATCTATGAGGGGCTGTCGTTCGGCGTCGGCGATGCGGTGATAGGCGTCAATCCGGTGACTGATGATGTGGAAAACCTTAGCCGGGTGCTGGATACCATCTATGAGGTTATCGACAAGTTTTCGATCCCTACTCAGGGCTGCGTGCTGTCCCACGTCACCACACAAATTGAGGCGATCAAGCGCGGCGCGCCCGGCGGGCTGATCTTCCAGAGTATCTGCGGCAGCGAAAAAGGGCTGAAAGAGTTCGGCGTCGAGCTGGCAATGCTCGATGAGGCCCGGGCGGTGGGGGCGGAATACAACCGTATCGCCGGCGAAAACTGCCTCTACTTTGAAACCGGTCAGGGGTCGGCGCTGTCCGCCGGGGCTAATTTTGGCGCCGATCAGGTCACCATGGAGGCGCGCAACTATGGTCTTGCCCGCCACTACGATCCTTTCCTGGTCAATACCGTGGTGGGATTTATCGGCCCGGAATATCTGTACAACGACAGGCAGATCATTCGCGCCGGGCTGGAAGATCACTTTATGGGCAAACTGAGCGGTATTTCGATGGGCTGTGACTGTTGCTATACCAACCACGCCGACGCCGACCAGAACCTCAATGAAAACCTGATGATCCTGCTGGCCACCGCCGGGTGTAACTACATCATGGGGATGCCGCTGGGGGACGACATCATGCTTAATTACCAGACCACCGCTTTCCACGACACCGCCACTGTGCGCCAGTTGCTGAATCTGCGTCCGTCGCCGGAATTCGAACTCTGGCTGGAGCGGATGGGGTTGATGGTGAATGGCCGCCTGACCGCGCGCGCCGGCGACCCATCCATATTCTTCTGATTACGGGGAACCTACCATGGATCAAAAACAGATTGAAGAGATTGTACGCAGCGTGCTGGCCAGTATCGGGCAGGAGGAAACCGCGCCCGCGGCGCCTGGAACCCCCCCGGCGGCGGCGTCGGCGAGCGATGCTGAAAGTTGCGCTGTGGATCTTGGCTCCGCGCAGGCGAAAGCGTGGATTGGAGTGCAGCATCCGCACCGCAGCGAAGTATTAAGCGAACTGCGCAACAGCACCGCGGCGCGGGTGTGTACCGGGCGTGCCGGTCCGCGACCGCGCACTCAGGCGCTGTTGCGTTTTCTGGCCGATCATTCGCGATCGAAAGATACGGTACTCAAAGAGGTGCCGGCGGAGTGGGTCCAACAGCAGGGGTTGATCGAGGTTCAGTCGGAAATCAGCGATAAAAACCTCTACCTGACCCGTCCGGATATGGGGCGGCGCCTCAGCCAGCAGGCCATCGATACCCTGAAGTCTCACTGCGTGGCCAATCCGGATGTTCAGGTGGTGATTTCCGACGGCCTGTCCACCGATGCGGTGACCGCCAACTATGAGGAGATTCTGCCGCCGCTGCTGGCCGGGCTGGAGCAGGCGGGGCTGAAAGTCGGCACGCCGTTTTTCGTACGCTATGGCCGGGTGAAGATCGAAGACCAGATTGGCGAACTGCTGGGGGCGAAAGTGGTTGTCCTGCTGGTAGGGGAGCGCCCTGGCCTGGGGCAGTCGGAGAGCCTCTCCTGCTATGCCGTATACTCGCCCACGGTGGCGAATACCGTGGAGGCGGATCGCACCTGTATTTCCAATATCCACCGCGGCGGCACTCCACCGGTCGAAGCGGCGGCGGTGATTGTCGACCTGGCGCAGCGCATGCTGTCCCGAAAGGCATCCGGTATTAATCTGACTCGTTAAACGGAGTTTTTTATCATGGCAGCATTAGATTTGATTACCCCTTCGGTAAAAGCCATGCGCGTGATCGCCTCGGTCAGCGAGGGTTTTGCCAGAGAGCTGAAGCTTGCGAAGCATATTCGTAGTCTGGGACTCATTACTGCGGATTCGGATGACGTAACCTACATTGCGGCGGATGAAGCGACCAAACAGGCGCTGGTAGAAGTGGTGTATGGCCGTTCGCTGTATGCCGGCGCGGCCCACAGCCCGTCGCCGACCTCCGGCGAGGTGTTGATTATGCTCGGCGGGCCGAACCCGGCGGAAGTGCGCGCCGGTCTCGACGCGATGGTCGCCACCATTGAACAGGGGCCGGCTTTTCAGTGGGCCAGCGATGCGCAGGACAGCGCGTTTCTGGCTCACCTGGTGTCGCGCACCGGCTCGTATCTGTCGGCAATGTCCGGAATTCAGCTCGGCGATCCGCTGGCTTATCTGGTGGCGCCGCCGCTGGAGGCGACTTTCGGTATCGACGCCGCTCTGAAAGCCGCCGATGTGCAACTGGTCACTTATGTGCCGCCGCCGTCGGAAACCAACTATTCCGCGGCGTTTATGACCGGCAGCCAGGCCGCCTGTAAAGCTGCCTGTAACGCGTTTGCCGACGCGGTGCTGGATGTGGCTCGCTGTCCGATACAGAAAGCCTGACGGAGGGAACCGTGATCAATGCGCTTGGGTTACTGGAAGTCTCGGGTATGGCGGCCGGCATTGATGCCGCCGATGCGATGCTGAAAGCCGCCAGCGTGCGCCTGCTGAGCCACCAGGTGCTGGATCCTGGCAAGGTGACGCTGGTGGTGGAGGGGGATCTCGCCGCCTGCCGGGCGGCGCTGGATGCCGGGGCCGCCGCGGCCTCGCGCAGCGGAACGGTGATTAGCCGCAAAGAGATTGGCCGTCCGGACCCGGATACCGAACGCCTGGTCGATGGATTTCGTCCCAGGTCTGACGGCGCGGCGCCGGCTACCTTTGATGACGCGCCGCTGCTGGAGGCTCTTGGCGCTCAGCGCCAGGGGATGACCAGCGGCGAAGTCTCCGCCAGCTTCGGCTGGCCTCTTGAGCAGGCGCGTATTCGCCTGGAACAGCTCTGGCAGCAGGGGAAAGTACAAAAACGCGGCAGTCGGTATCGCCGGAAAAAAACATAGTCTGGCGCGGGGCGCGCGGCCCGGAGAGATAAGGCCGCGCTCTCCTGCGGGGATGGGATCATGAGAAAGAAAATTGCTGCAAATCTGCACCATCTTTATCGTGAAACGTTGCCTGAAGATGTCCGGCTGTCGCCGCTGGCGGAGGATGAAAACGTTCACCAGCGGCAAACCCGGGATGTTTATGAACACGCCTGTACCATTACCGCCTGGCAGCAGCTCTACGATCAGCTACAACCGGGGGAATTTCGCGGCGAACTGACGGAAATTCTGCTGGATGAGATTCAGGTTTTCCGCGAATACACCAGCCTGGCGCTGCGCCAGTCCTGTATGGTGTGGCCGAACGCCTGGTGGTTTGGCGTACCGGCGGTGCGCAGCGCGCCGAGGGGCTATATCGGCGCCCAGGAGCTGGGCCGCGAAGAGATAGCCACCCGGCCCGGCGGCCATGAGTTTGAATTGAGCACCCCGGATGATTACACCATTCTCGGGGTGGTTATCTCCGATGAGACGTTATTCGAACACGCCGGAGTGTTTCACCGCCCGGAGCGGCTGCGGTTGTTGCTCGAATGCTACCCGGCGCTGGACGTGCCGGCGGCGAAAAAGGAGGCGCTGTGGCAATTTGTGCATCAGGCGCTGGCGACCTTCAGCAATCAGCCGGACAGTCTGCAGCAGACCAATGTGCGCAAAGTGTTGAGTCATAATCTGCTGGTGGCGATGAGCGAACTGTTGGAAAACGCCCATCCGGTGATGTCGCCGGAAAGCGCCCATTTGCACAGCTATCGGCGGCTGGTCTCCCGGGCCAGAGAGCGGGTACTGGAGCAGATGTCGGAGCCGGTGACGGTGCTGGATTTGTGCCGCGAGTTACACGTCAGCCGCCGTACCTTGCAGAACGCTTTTCATACGCTGCTGGGGATTGGTCCCAATATGTGGCTCAAGCGGATCCGCCTGAACGCGGTGCGGCGCGAGTTGATAAGCCCGTGGTCGCCGTTCCATACCGTGAAAGATGCCGCGCTACAGTGGGGGTTCTGGCACCTCGGGCAGTTCGCTACCGACTACCAGCGCCTGTTTAATGAAAAACCGTCGGCAACGCTGAGCGGGCGGCTGAGAATGGTCGGATAGGGCTGGGGGTAAACTCTTTGCGCTGCGGATAACCAGGCCGCGCTGCGGCGCGGCTCAGGTTGCTGATAAAGGAGGAAAAAGCGTGTTTTTTCCTCCTTTATGATTATCAGTTGAAAATCACTGTATTGACTCTCCATCTGGCTATATCGGCAATTGAGCTGAGGCTGTCATCAATCCCGCCAGCTCTGTCGCCCCAACTGGCGGCGTCAGTTAAGCCACTGACGCGGCACCTGCAGATAGTGCAGAATACCGTGCGCCGCATGGCGACCTTCCGCCATGGCGGTGACCACCAGATCGGCGCCGCGCACCGCGTCGCCGCCGGCGAAAATCTTCGGGTTAGAGGTCTGGTAGCGCACCTGGCTTTCCACACTGGCTTTAATTCGCCCCCAGTCGTCCAGCGTCACGCCGTGTTCTTCCAGCCATGGCATGGCGTGCGGATGGAAGCCAAATGCCATCACCACGGCATCCGCCGGCATGATGAATTCCGATCCTTCTACCGGGACCGGGCGGCGGCGGCCTTCGGCATCCGGTTCTCCCATACGGGTGCGCAGCATGCGGATACCGCACACCTTGCCGGCGTCATCCAGCTCAATATTCAGCGGCTGAACATTGAATTCGAACCCGGCGCCCTCTTCGCGGGCATTTTTGACCTCTTTTTTCGAGCCCGGCATATTCGCCTCGTCGCGCCGGTAGGCGCAGGTCACCCGCTCGGCGCCGTGGCGCAGCGAGGTACGCACGCAGTCCATCGCCGTGTCGCCGCCCCCGAGTACCACTACGTGCTTGCCGGCCATATCGATATAAGGTTCGTCATCCCGTTCCGGCAACCCCATCAGCCGTTTGGTATTGGCGATCAGAAATGGCAGGGCGTCATAGACCCCGGGAGCCTCTTCATTGGGCAGTCCCGCTTTCATGGAACGGTAAGTGCCGACGCCGATAAATACCGCATCATGCTCATCAAGCAACTGCCCGAGGGGAATATCGCGACCGATTTCGCAATTGAGACGAAACTCAATGCCCATCGCGCTGAAAATCTCCCGGCGGCGCGCCAGCAGAGATTTGTCGAGTTTGAACGCCGGGATGCCGAAGGTCAGGAGACCGCCGATTTCCGGATGGCGATCGTAAACCGTCGTCCGCACGCCGTTGCGCGCCAGAATATCGGCGCAGGCAAGCCCCGCAGGCCCGGCGCCGATGATGGCGACATGGCGGTCGACTGGCGCGACTGCCGACAAATCCGGGCGCCAGCCGCTGGCCAGCGCCTGCTCGGAAATAAAACGCTCGATATTACCGATGGTCACCGCGCCGGACTCGTCGCGCAGGGTGCAACCGCCTTCGCACAGCCGATCCTGCGGGCAGACCCGGCCGGTAATCTCCGGCAGGCAGTTGGTCTGGTGCGAAATTTCTACCGCTTCCATCACCTTTCCCTGTTTTACCAGTTCAATCCACTGGGGGATGTGGTTATGGAGAGGGCAGTTCCACTCGCAAATACTGTGCTCGCCGCACTTCAGGCAACGTTCACTCTGAGAAGCCGCCTGCGGCGGGGTAAAGGTCAGATATAGCTCGTCAAAGCCGCGCTTACGGGCGGCGAGGGCGATTTTGTCCGGATCCAGACGCGGGCCCACCGCCGCCATCTGGCGCACTTTGCGCAGATCCACCGTTACGGTCTGCCCCTGCTGATATGACTGCGCGCTACCGTGCCACGGTTGTATCTCCTGGGTCGCCGCCCGCAGCCGACGCGCCTGCGCCAGATCGGTAAGGGATTTTTGCGAGATCAGCCGCAGCGCGCCACTGGGGCAGTTTTCCACACAGGCCGGTCCCGCAGCGCGCCCGGCGCATAAATCGCATTTCAGGGCGCTGGCTTTCACCTGGCCGTGACCGACCGGCCGGGTGACGACCTGCATAGCGCCGAACGGGCAGGCGACTTCACAGCTCTTACAGCCGATACAGCGCTGCTGATCGACCTGAATGCTCTCGCTATCGCGCGCAATGGCGCCATTCGGGCAGCTCTTCAGGCAGGGGGCATCTTCACAGTGGCGGCAGGTGACGGCATTGCGCCGGTTATGGGCTTTTATGACCCGAATGCGTGGTAAAAAACGTTCCGCGGTCAGGACATGTTGCTCATCATTATGGGACATCACACAGGCTACTTCACAGGCGTGGCAGCCCAGACATTGCTGCGCATTGGCAATTACAAATCTATTCATCGTCATTGTCGTTCTTCTCTTGCCTGTTTCAGGTCAGGGGGAACTTAATTTTTATAAGGATATTTTATTACCCGACAGTCCCTGAATCTGGCAATGTCCAATTGCCCAGGTCGCAGGAGAATTTGTATGAAACCTGTGGCAAGTCAATGATTGGTTATTTTTTTGAAACCCGGTTTCAGAGTTGCCGGCGTTAAGCGCAAGTTGCCTGTTAATTAAAGAAACGTTTCAGCCAGGGAAGGTTCTGGAAGCCATTTCGTAAAACCAGCGCGTAGTGATTCCCGCACCGGAGCATTTCTGTTACGTTGCGCGCAATGGCTCAATGGAATTGATGGGTTGTCATGGTTAAACGTCCCGTATCAACAAGCCTGGCCCGGGCATTTTTTTATATCGTCCTGCTTTCTCTGCTGACGACCGGCGTGGCGCTCCTGATGCTGGCCAGCAGCCTGCGGGACGCGGAGGCGGTCAATATGTCCGGCTCCCTGCGGATGCAAAGTTACCGACTGGGGTACGATTTGCAGGGCAACCACTCCGATCTGCAACTGCACCGCCAGCAGTACGCCCGCACCCTTGATTCGCCGGTCCTGCGCATGCTCGACAGCCGCTGGGTGCCCGGTGACGTCCGCGAACGCTATACGGCGCTACATAATAACTGGCGGCAGATGGACGCACGTCTCCAGGCCGGAGATCTGGCGTGGTATCAGCAAAATATTACCGATTACGTTGAGCAAATCGATCTCTTCGTGTTGGCTATCCAGCACCATGCGGAGCGCAAGATGATGCTGGTGGTCGTGATATCCGTGCTCGGCTTTATGGCGATTTTCACCCTGGTGTTTTTCACTCTGCGACGTATTCGTCATCAGGTGGTTAACCCATTGAATCAACTGGTAGCCGCCAGTGAATCGATCGAACAAGGGCAGTTTTCCCACGTTCCTCTGGACACTTCACTGCCCAACGAACTGGGGCTGCTCGGGCAAACCTTTATGCGCATGACCGATGAACTGGAAAAGCTTTATCGCTCGCTGGAGGAAAAAGTTCATCAGAAAACCCTGAGCCTGCAGGAGACCAAGCGAACGATAGAAGTGCTGTACCACTGTTCCCAGGCCCTGAATGTCGGCACTATCGATCAGCACTGTTTCCGGCAGATTCTGCAGATTATTCACCAGTCGGAGGCCATGGATTACCTGGAAATGCAGATTGGCGATAACTGGCAACTGGCGGAAGGGGCTGTGGTCGAGGGGACGGAGTGGCAGAGTGTGCCCATTACCACCCAGGAGGCGGTTCTCGGGAAACTGCGCTGGCAGAGCCAGAAAAAACGGCCCTCGCCGCAGTTGATGCAGAGCGTGGCCAATATGCTGGGACGCGGGGTCTATTTTAATCAGGCGCAAAAACACTACCAGCAACTACTGTTAATGGAAGAGCGCGCGACGATCGCCCGCGAGCTGCACGATTCGCTGGCGCAGGTGCTTTCTTATCTGCGTATCCAACTGGCGCTGCTGCGGCGCGCCGTGCCGGAGGAAAACCACAGCGCGCAGCAGATTATTCATGATTTTACCCAGGCGCTGAATGACGCCTATCGTCAACTGAGGGAGCTGTTAGCGACGTTCCGATTGACGCTGCAGCAGGCGGATTTGCCCGCCGCGCTGCAGGAGATGATGGCGCCGCTGCGCGAACAGACCAGCGCGACGATTTCCGTTGATTGTCGCCTGCCGAGCCAGGCGCTCGACGCGCCGCGCCAGGTTCATTTGCTGCAAATCATTCGCGAAGCGGTGTTAAATGCCATTAAACACGCTGATGCTACCGAGATCTCGGTACGCTGCCAGGCAAATCCGATCGACGGCGATACGGTGGAAATCTGCGATAATGGCCGTGGCATTGAAAGTCTTGAGGAGCCTCAGGGGCATTACGGACTGAATATTATGCAGGAACGAGCGGCAAGGCTGGGGGGAACGCTGGAAATATCCCGCCGGTCCCAGGGAGGTACCCGGGTGTTGGTGACATTGCCTGCCAGCACCGGCGTACTGTAGCCGTACAGGCGCAATACAAAAAAATGATAAGACTGGAGTCAGCAATGTCACACAAAGCGCACTATGACGTACTCATCGTCGACGATCACCCGCTGATGCGCCGGGGAATTCGACAGCTTCTGGATATTGACGATGCATTTAATATCGTCGGGGAAGCCAGCAGCGGCAGCGAGGCTATCGCGCTGGCTTCCCGTCTCTCGCCGGATCTGATTCTGTTAGATCTGAATATGAAAGGCCTCAGCGGTCTGGATACCCTGCGCGCTCTGCGTCGCGACGGCGTCAGCGCGCGGGTGATTATCCTGACGGTTTCCGACGCGCGCAGTGATATTTATGCCCTGGTGGACGCCGGCGCGGATGGCTATCTGCTTAAGGACAGCGATCCGGATGCGCTGCTGGAGGCGATTCGCGAAGGGGCCGACGGCGGCGAAGCCTTCAGCGAGCAGGTGCGCCAGTATCTAAAAAACCGCCATAATGAGAGCGGCGAGCAGGATCCCTTTCGTATGCTGACCGAACGGGAACTGGATGTGCTTCAGGAAGTGGCGCGCGGACTGTCTAACAAACAGATCGCCGCCACGCTGCATATTTCGGAAGAGACGGTCAAAGTCCATATTCGTAACTTACTGCGCAAGCTCAATGTGCGCTCCCGGGTGGCGGCGACGGTGCTGTTTCTGGAAAACCGGGGTATCTGACTGACCGGCAATGCCCCCTTTTTTATGAGGGGATAACCACGCGCAGGCCCGGCAGCTTGTCCGGGCAGGGTAAATCTGTGCTGATTCGGTCAATCCGCGGCGGTGGTCTCTGGTCCTGTAAAACAGCAGTAGGATAATGGCGTGGTGTCCGGCGGCAGTCGGCGGGTTCCCGATAGCGGCAAAGGCTGTAAAAACCGGACGCGAGCGGGTTATATTCGGTAACCTGAAGAAACTGGAGGAAGACATAAATAACCAGAATGTTATTTACAATATCTCCTCAATTTCTCCACGTTTATCCCGGCGCTTACCGCTAAAGTGATTGCGGCTGTTAATAATAATAATCCGTAGCGTTTATTCCCGTGGGCATTATTGACGCAGGCAGTTTGAACATCGACAGCGCGTAGCCGCCGGCATGTACACGCAGTGCATCCGGATTTACTCGCTTTTGCTTATCTTTTACGTGCCCTCGTGGCGCGCAGGGGCGCATTTTTGTGAGTCGTGTTCTGGTTCGCTACTGCAGGCGCAATAGTCCAGGTGGGATGCACTCCACGTATTCTGTGAGGTTCCTGAGGTATGGCTAACTTTTTTATCGATCGCCCAATTTTTGCCTGGGTGATAGCCATCATCCTGTGTCTGACCGGCGCCATGGCGATAACGTCTCTGCCGGTAGAACAATACCCCGATCTCGCGCCGCCCAACGTGCGTATTTCGGCAAACTATCCGGGGGCTTCAGCGCAAACGCTGGAAAACACCGTCACCCAGGTTATCGAGCAGAACATGACCGGTCTCGATAATCTGATGTATATGTCTTCCCAGAGCAGTAATACCGGTCGGGCCACCGTTTCCCTGACATTCGCCGCCGGTACTGACCCCGACGAAGCCGTGCAGCAGGTGCAGAACCAGCTGCAGAGCGCGATGCGTAAACTGCCGCAGTCGGTACAAAGCCAGGGGGTAACGGTCAGAAAAACCGGCGATACCAACATTCTGACCATCGCCTTTGTATCCACCGACGGCAGCATGGATAAGCAGGATATCTCCGACTACGTTGCCAGTAATATTCAGGATCCGCTGAGCCGGGTTAACGGCGTCGGTGATATTGATGCCTATGGCTCTCAGTATTCGATGCGTATCTGGCTCGATCCCACCAAACTGAACAGCTACCAGCTCACTACCCAGGATGTGGTTAACGCCATCCAGTCCCAGAATAACCAGATAGCGGTGGGTCAACTGGGGGGAACGCCGGCGGTGGATCGCCAGGCGTTGAACGCCACCATTAACGCCCAGTCGATGCTACAGACGCCGGCCCAGTTCCGGGCTATTACGCTGCGGGTAAATAAGGATGGTTCGCTGGTGACCCTCGGCGATGTGGCGGAAGTCGAAATGGGGGCGGAGAACTATGATTACCTGAGCCGCTATAACGGTAACCCCGCTTCCGGCCTGGGGGTCAAACTGGCCTCCGGTGCCAATGAAATGGCTACGGCGAAGCTGGTGCTCGACAGGCTGGATGAGCTTTCCGCCTATTTCCCCCAGGGACTGGAATACAAGGTGGCCTATGAGACCACCTCCTTCGTGAAGGCGTCGATTCAGGACGTGGTCAAAACCCTGTTCGAAGCGGTGCTGCTGGTCTTTCTGGTGATGTACCTGTTCCTGCAAAACTTCCGCGCGACGCTGATCCCGACCATTGCCGTTCCGGTGGTGCTGCTCGGTACCTTTGCGGTGCTGTATACCTTCGGTTATAGCATTAACACCCTGACCATGTTCGCCATGGTGCTGGCGATCGGCCTGCTGGTGGATGACGCCATCGTGGTGGTGGAAAACGTCGAACGTATTATGAGCGAGGAGGGGCTGTCGCCGAAAAAAGCCACCCGTAAATCAATGGGACAAATTCAGGGAGCGCTGGTCGGTATTGCGATGGTGCTCTCAGCGGTGTTCGTGCCAATGGCCTTTTTTGGCGGCACCACCGGGGCGATTTACCGACAGTTCTCGATAACCATTGTTTCAGCGATGGTGCTTTCGGTACTAGTGGCGATGATTTTGACCCCCGCGCTGTGCGCCACCATGCTTAAGCCCCTGAAAAAGGGTGAGCATCATGGTCGCAAAGGTTTCTTCGGCTGGTTTAACCGCATGTTTAACCGCAACACGGAACGCTATGAGCGCGGCGTGGCGAAAATATTGCACCGTAGCGTGCGCTGGATGCTGATCTATGTGCTGTTGCTGGGGGGGATGGTATTCCTGTTTCTGCGTCTTCCTACCTCATTCCTGCCGCAGGAAGATAAAGGGATGTTTCTGACGTCGGTGCAATTGCCCAGCGGTTCCACCCAGCAGCAGACTCTGCAGGTGGTGGAAAAGATTGAGAACTACTTCCATACGCAGGAAAAGGACAACATTGTATCGGTGTTTGCCACCGTCGGCTCCGGCCCGGGGGGAAATGGTCAGAACGTGGCGCGTATGTTTGTGCGCCTGAAGGACTGGAGTGAACGCGACCCGAAAACCGGTTCGTCTTTTGCGATCATCGAGCGGGCGACTAAAGCCTTTCGCGATATTAAGGAAGCGCGGGTGACCGCCAACAGCCCGGCCGCCATTAACGGTCTGGGCAGCGCCGCCGGTTTTGATATGGAATTGCAGGATCACGCCGGCGCCGGGCATAACGCGCTGATGGCGGCCCGCGATCAGTTACTGGAACTCGCCGGTAAGCAGCCTGAGTTGACTCGCGTACGCCACAACGGCCTGGACGACAGCCCACAGTTGCAAATTGATATCGATCAGCGCAAAGCCCAGGCGCTGGGCGTCTCGATTGATGATATCAACAACACGCTGCAAACCGCCTGGGGCTCCAGCTATATCAATGACTTTATGGATCGCGGCCGCGTCAAGAAAGTGTATGTGCAGTCCGCGGCCCGCTACCGCATGTTGCCGGATGATATCAACCTCTGGTATGTGCGTAACAGCAGCGGCAGTATGGTGCCATTCTCTGCTTTCGCGACCTCACGCTGGGAGAGCGGCTCCCCGCGTCTGGAACGCTACAACGGCTATTCGGCGCTGGAGATTGTCGGCGAAGCAGCCCCGGGAGTCAGTACCGGGACGGCAATGGATATTATGGAAAACCTGGTGCGTCAACTGCCGGGGAACTTCGGTCTCGAGTGGACGGGAATGTCTTATCAGGAGCGGCTGTCCGGGGCTCAGGCGCCGGCGCTGTACGCGATTTCACTGCTGGTGGTCTTCCTGTGTCTGGCTGCGCTGTATGAGAGCTGGTCGGTGCCATTCTCGGTCATGCTGGTGGTGCCGCTGGGAGTTATCGGCGCGCTGCTGGCGACCTGGATGCGCGGCCTGGAAAATGACGTCTATTTCCAGGTGGGCCTGCTGACGGTGATTGGCCTGGCGGCGAAAAACGCCATTTTGATCGTCGAATTTGCCAATGATCTCAACGCCCGCGGTCAGGATTTGCTGGCGGCGACGCTCAACGCCTGCCGTCAGCGTCTGCGGCCGATTCTGATGACATCGCTGGCCTTTATCTTCGGCGTGTTGCCCATGGCTACCAGCAGCGGAGCGGGTTCCAGCAGTCAGCACGCCGTGGGCACCGGGGTGATGGGGGGGATGATTTCCGCCACGGTGCTGGCTATCTTTTTCGTGCCGCTGTTTTTTGTGCTGGTGCGGCGCCGCTTCCCGCAGCGCGAACATCACGAGGATTAAGCTGATAACGGACCCGACCCGGAAGCGCGCTCCCGGGCCGGGTTAAAAAATGTGCCAGTGCTGTGGTTTACCGGAACAATCTGCGCATCCGGAATGTTTGTCATCAATACCGAACAAAAAAGGCGACCGGTCAGGGTCGCCTTTTTTGTTGGAGATTTCTTAGCCCCTGGTGAGGGCAATCACACTGCTTCAAATCTGGTCAGATTACTTACGAAGCATATTTTCGATGAAATCCTTCCAGTTTCCTAATTCACGCTCAATCATAACAGCCTCTTACTTATTCTTTACTATTATACGAAAACCCAGGCGCCCGGAAAATAGCCTTTTACGAATTGCTACAATTGTTGTTACTGAACGGCGACCCGGCTTCGTTGGAATAACTATGCGCCAGCAGCGTTACATATAATGTGACAGACAGCAATAATTCAACATGTTCAGCGCCAGCCGATCGCCATTTAGGATATTTTCCCTTTCTTTTGCTGTTGTGCGACGCTTTGGATGGTGTTGCCCGCGCGCTGCCACGGACAGGGCGATTTCCGGCGTATTGTACGGGTATCAGATAACTCCAGCATGTCAGGCATCTGCGGCGAGGTGGGTGCGGCAAATAGCGTGATTAAAATTGTCATACATTAATATCATCAGCAGATTCTTATTTATTAAAAATACCTTTGTAAATCTTTTCGGAAAAATCGCCGGGTTGTTGAGATTTATCTGCCGTGTGCATTTTTTGTTACCACATCACGCCGGGAATACTTGCCTGAATGACCAGGATATTCAAGTTTACTGCCCGGAAAGTAATCAAAAGGTAATATTTAGCTCTGATTCATAACATCAGTGTAATTGATGAAGAAAAAAACTGCTGAACGGCTGACAAATTATTCGTTTTTTTTGAACAATCGCACTACACATCGCCTAATCGGTCCGGCGCCAGCAAAACTGTCGCACACCCCAGTCCGCCGCGATTTCTCCTCGCCGCTGAGTTGCCAGGCGGATACCATAACCTTCTGGATTTGCGACCCATTTTACTGGCATTATCACCCTTTCCACCTGCCAGATGTACCCCGTCTGTCACTGAATACAATGACAAGGTAGTTTTGCGCTATGACTGATAAACAGCCGAATCCCGCCGTTGTGATGTACGGCATTAAAAATTGTGACACCATTAAGAAGGCCCGCCGCTGGCTGGAGCAGCAGCAAATCGACTATCACTTTCATGATTACCGTAGCGATGGGCTGGACGACGCGCTGTTGACGTCTTTTATCAGTGAGTTGGGGTGGGAAGCGTTACTCAATACTCGCGGCACGACCTGGCGTAAACTGGACGAGTCCCGGCGCGCCGCGATTACTGACGCCGCCAGCGCCGCGGCGTTAATGAAAGAGATGCCGGCGATAATCAAACGCCCGTTGCTCTGCGTATCTGGCAAGCCCGGACTACTGGGTTTCAGCGAAGCCAGTTATCAGTCGTTTTTTAGCGAGGTTTAGTTATGTCTTGCCCGGTCATTGAGCTGACTCAGCAGCTTATTCGTCGCCCTTCTCTCAGCCCGGATGACGCCGGATGTCAGGCGCTATTAATTGAGCGTTTGCGTGCCATTGGTTTTACCGTTGAGCAGATGAATTTTGGCGATACCCAAAACTTCTGGGCGTGGCGCGGGGCAGGGGAGACCCTGGCCTTTGCCGGGCATACCGATGTGGTGCCTCCCGGCGATGCCGGGCGTTGGATCAACCCGCCGTTCGACCCTACCATTCGCGACGGAATGTTGTTTGGTCGCGGCGCCGCCGATATGAAAGGTTCACTGGCGGCAATGATTGTCGCCGCCGAGCGCTTTGTCGCGCAGCATCCCAACCATCGCGGTCGTCTGGCATTTTTGATTACGTCGGATGAAGAGGCCAGCGCCCACGATGGCACGGTAAAAGTGGTGGAAGCGCTGATGGCGCGCCGCGAACGCCTCGACTATTGCCTGGTGGGGGAACCGTCAAGTACTGAGGTCGTGGGCGATGTCGTGAAAAACGGCCGACGCGGTTCCCTGACCTGTAATCTCACCATTCACGGCGTGCAGGGCCACGTGGCCTATCCGCACCTCGCGGACAACCCGGTGCACCGGGCGGCGCCGATGCTCAATGAACTGGTAGGTATCGAATGGGATCGGGGAAATGCCTTTTTCCCGCCGACCAGTATGCAAATCGCCAATATTCAGGCCGGTACCGGCAGCAATAATGTCATTCCCGGCGAGCTGTTCGTGCAGTTTAATTTCCGTTTCAGCACCGAGTTGACGGATGAGATGATCAAACAGCAGGTGATTGCGCTGCTGGAGAAACATCAGTTGCGCTACACGCTGGAGTGGTGGCTCTCTGGCCAGCCGTTCCTGACACCGCGCGGCAGGCTGGTTGACGCGGTGGTCAATGCGATTGAGCACTATAATGAAATTAAGCCGCAACTGCTGACCACCGGGGGGACGTCCGACGGGCGATTTATTGCGCAGATGGGGGCCCAGGTGGTTGAACTGGGGCCGGTCAATGCCACGATTCACAAGATTAATGAGTGTGTTAACGCCGCCGATCTGCAGTTATTGGCTCGCATGTACCAGCGGGTGATGGAGCAACTTGTCGCCTGACGGTATGAAAAACCGCCGGGCAGCGCTTTTGCGGCTGCCAGGCATGGTGCGATCAACGAGAGGAACCGGGCATGGACTGGCTTTCAAAATACTGGTGGGTACTGGTACTGGTGATCCTGTTGGGGATCTTTATCAATGTGATTAAGGATCTGAGCCGCATTGATCCGAAGAAGTATTTGAATAATAAGCCGGATCTTCCTCCTCATCGGGATTTTAATGATAAGTGGGATGAGGACGACGACTGGCCGAAGAAGAAGTAGGGGGGCAGGTGTCGCTTGTTTACTTTTAGTCTGCGGCAAAGAATTCTGTTCGCTGTGGTTATTATTTGCCTGGTCAGGAGGTTCTGTTCGCTGTGGTTATTTTTTGCCTGGGCAGGAATTCCGTTCACCGTAAGTCAGCGCCTTATTTTGCTTTTGTCGCCAGGTGAACGGGGAGAGGGGGCTCGCCGCCGCCCCCTCTCCACTCCGGGCTCCCGGCAGTAAAATCGCCGCTGCGCGGTACCCGTCAATTTTCGCGTCTGGCTTCGGGTCGGGTAAGACGGCACATCCCTGTGCCGGCTTACCCTCAGGCCGGTTCCCTCCGGCCTGCCCCGGCCATCCACAAAAATAGCCGGCGATTTTAAGCCGGACTCAACACCCC
>NZ_LLXO01000017.1 GCF_001484765.1 Entomohabitans teleogrylli
AGAATGGATGTGGAAAAATCCCGGCGCAGATTTCATCCCGCTCTACCGCCACGCGCAGCCAGCGCCAGAACGCGACCGAGTACGCTGCGAGCATGCCGAGTGGTCACATGCCACATTCGGTAATGTTGGTCCAATTGGCCCGCTCAAGCACCTCAGCAAAGAAGCGCTGGAAGCTGCCGCCGAACCCGATGACCTCAGCGAGTGGGCTGATATGCAATTCCTGCTGTGGGATGCGCAGCGCCGTGTCGGTATCACTGACGAACAAATTACTAAGGCGATGATCGAGAAACTGGTGGTGAACAAACAGCGCTCATGGCCTGAGCCGAAAGACGGAGAGCCGCGGTTGCATATCAAAGCGCAGCCAGTGCCGGATGAGCGAAAATCCTTTGAGTCTTTTATGGCCAAACGATACGGCGATTTGGTAGACCAGCGTCGCGCCAAAAATGGAGACCAGGGCTATATGGCGTGGGATATGGTCGTGGCGTGGATAGTATGGCAAGCCCGCGCCAAGTTGGCTGGCAACTCTCCGGTAATTCCGGATGGTTTAATCGCCGCAGTTAATCGTCTGCTTGATAGTGACGGAAGTCGTGGTTGTTATAGCGCAATCCGTTGCCACGAGGCGCGCGAGGAAGTAGAGCGGTTGCTTGCAGCAGCACCGGACGCATCAGCGTAAACAAAAAGCCCCGCATCACGCGGGGTTCTAATCACAACAAACTGAAAATTATACATTTAGTCATTTTGATCGATTAAAGCGATCAATTTCATGTGAATCGATCTATAAATCCTATTTGATGGGAAATAATTTACATACAACACTCAATTCTACCTACTTAGAGCACTGAAAACCCGTCAAAAAAAACTCTACCCATTGATATAAAAGGAAAATATCTTTATCTCTGTTTTTTTTTATTGCAATCCTGAAAAATCCTAACAATAATTACTGTGTATTTATACAGTGAATCAAGCGAGGTGATACTATGAAAATCGAAGTGACAATCGACAAAAACAAAAAATTACCCACCGGCGCTGTTCAGGCGCTGGAAGTTGAATTGCTGCGTCGCTTAAATCAGAACTATGAAGACTGCCAGCTGACGATTCGCCGTGCTGGCTCTGACGGACTCAGCGTCCACGGCGGCATCGCTGATGACAAGGAGGTTATCCAGGAGATACTCCGCGAGACCTGGGAAAGCGCGGACGACTGGTTTTATTGAGTAAATTTCTTTTGGTGGCGGCCTTTCTCTCAGAGCATCGCGTTCGCGTAACCCTTGATGCTGCTACCCGTTTTAGTGAGTGCGTCAGTTTGTCGCTCAGGGGGTAATGTGACTGATGGTATTGAACCAATGCGGAAGGGGGATTTTTGGGCCACCATAACAGATGAATCTGGCAAGGTAGTGTGCTCATTTCTGTTAGGTCAAGATGACAGGCGTCTGCTGTCCAATATTGATGGAGAAATCACCGCAAGAAAAATAGATAAAGATGAGCACCTCTGGTCAAGAGCATCTCTGGTTGAAGTTATCCAAGAAATGGGCTCTAAAAATTGACTCTTCACAGTTAACTACATCATACTTGCTGTACTGGCCTGAACAACCAGTCACCTGACAGTAATGCGCCTTCGGAGAAGACGATGGCGCAACTTCATCCAGTAAAACAGTCTCAAGCAATCCCGATCCCTGCCACGCAGGAGACCGGCGATTTTCTGCATTCTGCGTTTAACCTCTGCGGAGGTGAAGCGTGAAGCAACAATTCTGCCTAATCAACGACAACGTTAAGCGTAACGTCGTCAACTTCATTGAATCCCTTCCTGTCGATCGCCGCTTCCCGGTCATTGTTGAGGCGCGCGAAGAAAGCCGTACTGATAAGCAAAATCGCCTGATGTGGCCGCTATTGAAGGACCTGAGCGATCAGGTTATTTGGTACGGAGAAAAGCTGGAGCCGGAGGAATGGAAAGACCTCATCACGGTGCTGGTCAGCCAGATGCAAAACCCGGAACGTGAGCAGAAATCCGCCCCGGGCATCAACGGCGGCCGCGTCTACTTCGGCGTTCGCACCTCTCAATCCAGCAAGCGCTACATGGTCGAGGTGATCGAGGCGATTTACTGGTTCGGCACAGAGCGCAATGTGAAGTTCAGCGAAAAGTCCAACAGCCGCATTGCGTGGGCCCAGGACTGGAGGGCATCACATGCACAGTCCTCTCGCTAATGTCATGGAGCGCGCAATATTCCGCATCCCATCCCGTCGCAAGCGCAAGGCGGATGTTAAACCTTCCGACATTCCAACGCTGAAAGGCTACACCGCCAGTCTGGTGGATCAGAAATGGCTGCGTCTCGCGGCGAGGAGGCTACATGCTTAATCGCTCTCAGCGTAGGTGCAAAATCTGCCGGGCGAAGTTCACCGCAGCATTTCAGAATCAGCGCTGGTGCTGTCCTGAGCATGGCGCTGAATTTGCCATGCAGGAACTGGAGAAGAAGCGCGAAAAGCAGGCCCAGGCAAAAGCGAAGAAAGAGCGCGCAGCCTGGCGCAAGCGCAAAGCCGCGGTGAAACCTCTCCGCCATTGGGAAGATATGACCCAGCGTGTCGTTAACGACTATATACGCGAACGAGACCACGATCAGCCATGCATCAGCTGCGGCACTTTCGACACGGTTCAGTGGGAAGCTGGCCATTACCGCTCCCGCGGTAAAGCATCACACCTTCGCTACAACGAGGACAACATTCACAAGCAGTGTCATCACTGCAACGTGCAGATGTCAGGTAACCAGCAGCAGTACCGCATCGCTCTGGTAGAGAAAGTCGGCGTTGAGCGCGTTGAGGCGCTCGAAAACAACAACACCCCTCACCGATACACAATCGAAGAACTAGAAGGCATCAGGCGCCACTACAGCGCGCTTCGCCGTGCGCTCATAAAACAACGGGAGGCCGCATGAGCACAGAAACCGAAATTGAACTGGGAAAGGTTGTAGCTTTCCCAGCGAAGAATAACGACCTGCAGGATGGGCTCGTTATTCAGCGCGAAGGTAAGAAGGTGATGTGTCTGCACTCCACCGTTTGGGTTAATGAAAAGGACCGGACCTTACGCTGCAGGAAGTGCGAAACATTGATCGAACCTTTTGACTTCTTGATGACGCTCTGTGACCAGGAGTCTCGCTACATGGAGAGCGTGAAATATCTCCGACGGGAAGAAAAGCAGCGCCGCCAGAACATTGAGAAACTCATTCAGATTGAGAAGAACGCAAAGTCCCGAATTCGCCGTGCCGGGGATAAGTCTCCACTTCCTCTCTGGCAGAACGAGAGGGTTGACGAATGAGCAGTGACGTTATCGAGCGAATCCGAGACCGCTGGCAAAAAATCCGACTGTTCCGGCGCCGCGGCACCGTACTGGTTGACTACCGGATACTGAGAAATTTTGTGCGCATATATCAGACCTTGGGATAAAAGCATGAAACTTGAAGCGTCATTAAAACATTTCAGTACTCAGGGGCTGCAGATTATCAGCAACGTGGGAGATAGTACTTATGCGTGATATTCAAATGGTACTTGAGCGTTGGGGGGGATGGGCTGCGAGCGACAGATCTGGGGTCGATTACTCTCCTATTGCCGCTGGATTCAAAGGACTTCTTCCACAAACAAGCAAAAACCGACTTTCCTGCACCGATAATGACGCGTTGGTTATTGAGGGTTGCTTAGCTCAGCTTAAGAAAAGAAAACCGTATGAGCATTCTCTGTTAGTTGTGCATTATTTGTTTGGTATATCTAAGCGTAAGATAGCTAAAGTACGCAAAAAAGACGAGAAACTAATTCGAATTGAAATTCAGATGGCAGAAGGGTTTATCGATGGCTGTCTTAGTATGCTCAATATAGGCTTGGAAATGGATGCAGAAGTGAAATCGTGAAGCAAAAGCCCGATTAATCGGGCTTATTATCAACATCTTTGACATATAAAATCACAGCTGACTTGATGTCACCGTCGACGTGTTTTGCGTTAATGCTTAAATGAACAGGCTTTCTTTCCCATTCAGCACGCTGAAGGGCTTCTTTGTTTCCAGACTCGTCAAGGAAAATGTCTTGGACTACGCAAGTCAGACGTTGATCAGAATCGATTCTGCGAACTTTAACTTTGAAACATTCCGGATCTGTATTATTCACTTCTTCAATGCGGTAGACACCGTCAATTCGCATTTCGACAGAGCGGCGGCGTGCATTTGTAACCAATTCTTTTGCAGTCTCGGAATCGATAGTTACACCATCAATTTCTGCAGTGTCAGAACGTACGAAAGACTTGACCATGGTTGTTTTTGCGTCATAAGACATACGATCCATGTTGTCGAGAAGAGGTTTTTTGGCAACCATTTCAGAGATGATCTGAAGGCGCTTCGTTTCTTCTTGGGTCATCACCTGCATCGCACGCAGATGCTCCTTATCGCCTTCTTTAGTGATCTCAGCGAGGCGAGTATCTTTACGGTTATCTAAAAAGCGTTTAAAGACGGTTACCCCGCCCCATATGACGGCAGCACCGAGAACTGTAAATACGATCTCTGTGGCGTTCATTTTTCCTACCAATTCGTGCGTAAGCTTGCTCAGGAATCCATCAATGTTGATCTCAACAAGAGATGAACCTTGCTCTACTGTAACTTCAATTTCTAGAGCATCAAGTTCTTCTTTTGTCAGCCTGCGAACATCTGGAGTGCCGTACTTCGCAAGCGCGTAAGATTTGTTGATTTGCGATTGCATCTCAACAAAACCCTTCATTACAGAGGGGGTAAGGGATTTGTTAAATTTATCACCCGTTAGCCTGATGGTTAGGCTTGGCCATCCATTGAAACTAATTTTTTCAGGTAAGCCTTCTCCACTCAGGTAGCGCTCGAGTAACTCAAAAGCTTGTTGCTCAGACTCTACATCATACTGGATGTCATCCAAAGATAGTCCCTCATTCTAAGCCCCGCGATAACTAAGTAGTTAGGCAAGAACTGCTTTCTTATTTTGCTGTGTGTAGGAAAAATAAATCAAAACTCGTTAAAAATCACTAATGCGGTCCGCATTTTCTAGTTTACTGTGTTAAGAGTAGTCACTTCGACACGCAGCTTAATCATCGAAACCCTGCCTCGGCGGGGTTTTTGCTTTTCAACTGAGTCAAACCCCACAAACCTGGCCCTGGCTATAAGCCGGGGTTTTTTACGCCCAAAATCAGGGGGCGCGATGAACAACCTCTTATCAGGACTGGAAGCGCAAGCCGTGAAATGGATGTACGAATACACCCCTGCGATGGCCGCCTCTGTCCTCGCTTTCATGATCGCCCTCTGCTTTGGCATCCGCGATGGTGAGACTTTACAAAAAACGCTGACTGGCGCGTTCATCTGTGGACTCTTTGCCGTTGCCGTGAGTTCGTCTCTTGAATACCTCGGAATGCCGGGAAACAGTGTGACTTTTGTAGGGTCAGCAATCGGGTTCATTGGTGCAGACAGAATCCGTGGCTGGATGAATAATATCTTCGACAGAAAGACAAAGGACCAATAATGGACCTGAAACAATTTGAACGGGCAGCTGGGATCAGTGCCGGGCTGGCTGCGCGCTGGTTTCCGCATATTAACGCGGCAATGGCCGAATTCGGCATTACGTCACCAACAGACCAGTCGATGTTTATTGCCCAGGTGGGTCACGAATCTGCAGGTTTCTCCCGACTGATTGAGTCTCTGAATTACACTCCGGAGGCGCTGGTGGCTACGTTCGGCAGGGTGCGAATTACTCAGTACCAGGCGGATATGCTGGGTCGCGTCCCCGGACGACCTGCTAATCAGGAGGCTATCGCTAATCTGGTGTATGGCGGTGAATGGGGGAAAAAAAATCTGGGTAATTACAATGCCGGTGACGGCTGGCGATATCGTGGGCGCGGGCTCATTCAGATTACTGGCCTGACAAACTATCGCAGTTGTAGCGCTGCGCTGGGTAAGGATTTTTTGCTAGTCCCTGATCTTCTTGCTCAGGATGAAGACGCGGCTCGCTCTGCCTGCTGGTTTTACGTTTCCCGTGGGTGCCTGCTCTACGGTAATGATCTGAACAAAGTTACGCGGATAATAAACGGTGCGGCGAACGGACTGGAGGACCGCAGGCAGCGTCTGGCGGTGGCCAGAAAAGCGCTGTTATGAAGTGGCGCTATTCGGCTGCTCTCTCTGTACTGCTGGTATGTTTTATCGGGTCGATCGCATGGTCTGCCAGCTATTATTACGACAAATATCAGACCGAACGCCAGCGAGCTGATGCTGCTGTGCAGGCACAACAACAATCAGAGGCGATGACTGCAATCACTATAGCTACGGCGCTATTTATCAACGAGATATCACGGATGGCCCATGAACAAAAAACCGAAATTGCCCGGGATGGCAAGGAAGCAGTGGTTTATATCCGCGAGGCCTTACAGAGCAATGATTGCGCTGGCCAGTCTGTTCCTGTGGCCGCTGCTGACAGGCTGCGGGACTATGCGGACCGTCTACGTTCAGGCACCACATATCCCGATCCCTGAGTCACTCACCGAAGAAACACCGCAACCCGAAATCCCGAAACCGCTGACATGGGGCGGTAGCCTGGTGCTGAACGTCGAGACGCTGGCCGCGCTGGCGCAGTGTAACGCGGATAAACGGGCAATCAGGGGCATAGAAGAGAAAAAGGCTCAATAGTGCTATATTGATGTTCTCACTAATGAAATGAGGGGTGTCAGTATGAGTGACCAAGCCTTAACTATCAGTGAACTTAACGATATTGCAAAAGAGTATTTTCACAATGATTTTTGCCGTATTGAAGTATGTGAAATTGGAGTTCGTTTCGTGTGCCATGATAGAGATAAGAATGAAGAGTACTCTTCTTTTTTTCAGACACCATTGCGCGTTTTATCCTCAAACATAGTTAGGGCGTTTCTTGAGGCGGAAACTCGTCCAGAGAATGGGAGTGGGATAGAAAGGAAGACCATCTAAGCATCGCGGGAAGCGAGATTGTCTCGAAGACCCGTAAAGCGATTCAGGAAGCGACCGAAGCGCTGGCGCTGTTTGATACCGCGACTGAGCAGTCCAGTTAAGTCAATACAACAGGCATTCACTGAGTGCCTGTGATAATGCTAAATTATGCCCTGAATGAAAACGGGGTGATAAATGAAAATAGATCAGGAGTATCTAAAGGGGCTGCTTATAGCGTTTGAAGATTCGAACGAGCCTCATACGAGTATTGCCAGGCTTTTGACGCTGGGATTCGATCATCGAACTAACGAATTTCGTTTTCATATTCGCTTATTGCAAGATCGTGGTTTGATTGGTCGCGTCGATGGTGAATTCGGGATTGGGTATTTCAGCCCTAGAAGTGATGATCAAGATGACGAGGGTTTTTTTGACGAAGTACCGCTGCGCCTAACTGCCTCTGGACACGATTTCCTGGAAGCCATCAGAAACAAAGAAGTGTGGGCAACACTTAAAAGCGGATTTAAGGATGCCAGCATAGGAACGCTTGTGACAGTATCGAAAGAATTATTTAGCCGTGCACTAACTAAGCAACTCGATAAGTATTTTGATTAGCAATTCAATCATTTCCCAAAGCCACCTGCGAGTGGCTTTTTTAATGCCCTTAACTACAGGTATAGAACTATGGCATCGAAAAAACTAACAGCTGAGCAGCAGCTGCTTTTCGATGCGCTGACACCGCTACAAAAAAGATTCGCTCTGGCCATCATTAAAGGCAAGAACCAGACCGACGCATACAAAGCAGCGAAGGGGAAAGCGAAGGGCGATAACCTCCGCAAAGCCGCTCACACCATTGCGACAAATTGCGACGTTCTGGCGTTTATCAAATCAGTACAGGGCGAGATCGTTGACGAGGCCATCATGACCCGCGAGGAAGCCCTGAAGCGGTTATCTAAGATGGGGCGTACTTCCATCACCGACATAGCCGAATTCAGCAACAGCATTGTTGGCGAAGATGAAGACGGGCAACCGGTCTTTCAGGCTGTGTGGAGCTTCAGGAATTCTTCATTGCAGGATCCTGACGCGATGAGCGCTATCGCCGAACTGACTACCGGCAAAGACGGCATCAAACTGAAGATGCACGATCCGAAAGCGGCGATTAAGCAGCTGGCGGAGATGCAGGGCTGGGAAGCGCCGAAAAAATCAGAAGTCAGCGGCCCTGGTGGTGGTCCACTGAAAACCGAAGTGGTAGCCATGACACCAGAAGAAGCCGCCGAAGCGTACAAGAAGATGATGGGCTAAAACTGCGAAAACAGGCGTTTCGTATCGAAAAAACGTTATGCATTTTTCACCCCATTTTATGCACGCTTTATTCACTCGATTTTTGCTGATTTTGACGACTTAACCCGGATAAACAGGCGGTTAGCTCTGTATCGGCTGCGAGTGCTGTCTGGCTGGTGCGGGTAACGACCATTATGTTAAATAGGGTCGATTTTCAGGAAATTATCACTGGTAACCTTCCTCCAAAAAAAAGTAAACAAAAGTGTTGACGTGGTAAGCATAAATGTTTACTATAATCACATGTTCAACAGAATGGAGGAGGGATGAAGCAAAGCGAGTTCAGGCGGTGGCTTGAATCTCAGGGAGTCGAAGTTTCAAACGGTACTAACCACCTGAAACTGAGATACAAAGGCAAACGTACCATAATGCCAAGACATCCCGGAAGTGAGATAAAAGAACCACTAAGAAAGGCAATCATTAAGCAGTTAGGCCTTTAAAAATCCAGCCCCTCCGGGGGCTGGTACTCGCGGAGGTTCATCAATATTTATGCGATATCCCGTAAAACTTGAGCCGGACAGCGGCGGATACGTGGTTTCGTTTCCGGATATCCCGGAGGCGTTGACACAGGGCGATACCAGAGAGGAAGCGCTGGAAATGGCGCGTGATGCTCTGGTTACTGCGTTTGAGTTCTATTTCGAAGACGGCGAGCGGGTACCGGCGCCCGGCGATATTACCGGGGATTTCGTGGAAGTCCCGGCCAGCATCGCCGCGAAGGTGCTTATGCTCAACGCCTTCATTGATTCCGGGCTGACCCAGGTCGAACTGGCCGCCCGCATGGGGGTGAAGAAACAGGAGGTTACCCGCCTCTTTGATCTGCACCATTCAACGAAGATTGACACCATACAGCGAGCGCTGGCGGCGCTGGGCAAAACATTGTTGCTTGCAGCTGCCTGACTTGCTAAACACTCTCTAAGGCTCCTCCGGGAGCCTTTTTTATTGCCTTAAATTATGCCAATACCTTTTCCTTTTGACTTCAAGAGACCGGATTACAACCTGGTATTTGAATGGAGGATGGAGCGCCTGCAGCGCATCAGGCAAAATCCTGACGTTCTCCCTGCACTCAGGCAGTTTTACCGCAATGACCCGGCACAATTCATTATCGACTGGGGAATGACCGTTGATCCGCGAAACATCGATTACGGTCTGCCGGTCACCATTCCGTTTTTGTTGTTCCCGAAACAGGAAGAGTGGATCAACTGGATAATGGAGCGGCGGCGCAATCTCGAAAACGGGATAACGGATAAGGCCCGAGAAATGGGGCTGAGCTGGTGCTCTATGGGGCTGGCCGCCACGCTATGCCTGTTCAACCGAGAAATGGTGATTGGCGTCGGTTCGCGTAAAGAAGAGTACGTGGACAGCACCGGCGATCCGAAAGCACTGCTCTGGAAGGTGCGAAAATTTCTCTCGCTGGTGCCGGTTGAGTTTCGCGGGGTATGGGAGGAGAAAAAACACTCCCAGTATATGCGCGTTGAGTTCCCGGACAGCGGCTCAATCATCAAAGGGGAGGCGGGCGACAATATCGGACGCGGCGACCGTACCACGCTGTATCTTGTGGACGAGAGCGCGTTTCTGATGCGCCCGCTGCTCATCGATGCCGCATTATCCCAGACTACCCGCTGCCGTATCGACCTGTCGTCGGTCAACGGCATGAATAACCCATTTGCGCAGAAGCGGCACAGCGGCAAACTCCCGGTATTTACCTTCCCCTGGACCAGCGACCCGCGCAAAGACGAAGCCTGGTATAAGCGGGAGTGCGAGAAAATCGACAACCCGATCATTGTGGCGCAGGAATTAGACCTGGACTACAACGCATCGGTTGAGGGCAAGCTGATTCCGGCGGAGTGGATACACTCGGCGACAGATGCCCATATCAAGCTAGGTATCACGCCGACTGGCTCCCGTGTCTCCGCACTCGATGTGGCCGACGAAGGCATCGACCTGAACGCCTGGGCGAGTCGTACCGGGATCCTGTTGGATAATCTGGCGGCGTGGTCCGGCAAAGGCTCGGACATTTTCGCCACTTCCGTGAAAGCCATAAACCTGTCTGACGCTCAGAGCAGCGATTACCTGCTGTTTGATGAGGACGGACTGGGCGCGGGCGTGCGCGGGGATTCACGCATCATCAACGAAGAGCGGGTGAAAAACGGTTTATCGGCTATAACCGCGATACCGTTTCGCGGCTCTGGCGCGGTTGTGGACCCTGACAGGCTGGTGGATCCCTCGGGCGAGCGCAAGACAGACCGCAAAAATAAAGACTATTTCGCGAACCTGAAGGCGCAGAGTTGGTGGGCGTTGCGTAAGCGGTTCCGGGATACTCACCGGGCGGTAACCGGCGAAATAACAAAATATGACCCGGACACGCTGATCAGCATTTCCTCAGATATACCGGAGAAAGAAAAGCTCATCGTGGAACTGGGACAACCGACCTACTCGATCAACCCAGCCGGAAAAATCATCATCGATAAGATGCCGGATGGTCAGCGCTCCCCGAACCATGCGGACGCCGTAATGATTTGTTATGCGCCGGTGAAAGGTCTCCGCCGTAGTTTCTTTGGCTGATCGCCAGTCTCTCTCAATCACTGCACAACGCCGGGATATTTCCCGGTTTTGTCGTTCTCAACGGAAAATGTCATGGGATGGTTTTTTAAGCGCAAAAAAGCGGAGGATAAAGCGAATACCGCCCAGCCGCGGGAAAGCTTTTTCAGTACCCACCGGGAAAGCGGCGATCCGTCAGCAGTCTCGACCGCACTTTCCAGGGTTATGCAGGATATCAGGGCATCCCTGCCGCGTGCGGTCGCCAGTGACGGGACCAATGACAGCTATGATGATGACGGCAACCTGGTATCACCTCACGTCTCCGCTGGTGGCACTGTCAGCGATAGCCTGTTTCTCTGGTACGCCAACAATAATTTCATCGGCCACACGATGTGCGCCATCATCGCCCAGCACTGGCTGGTATTTAAAGCCTGTGATATGCCCGGCCGCGATGCCATCCGTAACGGGTACACCGTACAGTCTGAGGACAGCGAAGAACTGCCGCCCGAAGCGGTCAAGATGCTGACCCGTTACGACAAGAAATTTAACATCAATGAAAAGTTGCGAAACTTCATCACATTTGGTCGCGTATTCGGGATTCGCGTGGCGCTGTTTAAGGTCCAAAGCACAGACCCGAAATACTACGAAAACCCGTTTAACCCGGACGGTGTGACACCCGGCAGCTATAAGGGAATAACGCAAATCGATCCGATGTGGTGCGTGCCGGAGCTGGACGCCGACAGCGTGAGCAACCCTGCGAGCCTCCACTTTTATGAGCCAATTTACTGGCTGATTAACGGCAAGCGCTATCACCGCTCACATCTGATTATCTATATTCCGCACCCTGTCGCCTCGATTCTGAAACCGTCTTATCAGTACGGCGGTGTGTCGGTACCCCAGAAAATAATGGAGCGGGTATACGCGGCAGAA
This sequence comes from Entomohabitans teleogrylli, assembly GCF_001484765.1. GTDB lineage: Bacteria > Pseudomonadota > Gammaproteobacteria > Enterobacterales > Enterobacteriaceae > Entomohabitans > Entomohabitans teleogrylli. The sequence goes on from NZ_LLXO01000017.1 coordinate 11,745, forward strand.
CGGACCGCAAACGAGGCCCCGGCGCTGGCGCTGAGCAAGCGGACCACGGTGTATAAAACCGATATGGCCAAATTTATGGCCAACGAGGATAAAGCCACCCAGAACCTGGCGAAGTGGATCCAGTACCGCGATAACTACGGCGTGAAGCTGGCCGATAAAGAAGAAGACGACATTAGCCAGTTTGACACGGCGCTGGCGGACTTTGACGCTCTGATTATGACGCAATACCAGATTGTGGCTGGCGTTGCTGAGGTGCCGGTGACGCGCCTAATGGGGACGCAGCCGAAGGGGTTTAACTCCAATGGCGACTATGAGGAAAACACGTATCACGAAACGCTGGAATCTATCCAGACCCACGACATGACGCCGCTGCTTGAACGCCATCACCTGCTGGTTATGCGGTCTTACGTCGCGCCGAAGCTGGGTATTGAACCGGTTGAGACGTCAGTGAACTGGAACACGCTGGAAAGCCTGACATTGAAAGAAAACGCGGAGGTGAACGAAATCAACAGCCGCACCGATCTGAACCTCGCCAACGTGGGCAGCATTGACCAGTACGATTCACGCGATCGCCTTATCAGGGACAAGGACAGCGGCTACAGCAATCTTGCACCAGCTGAGCCGCCGGACGACAGCGGCTTAAACGGGGAGGGTAACGCCAATGGCGAAACGGGTTCGAAAAATGCCCCGCCGACAGCGCCCGATATCACGCGCTAACCTGCTACGCGGCGCGGCGGTATTTGTTCCGATCAGCGCCGGGCAGGAGTACCAGCACCGCATCACCCGAGAGTTTGACCTGATGCGCGCTGACGTCCTGCAGCAAATTACCACCCTCTTTAAAAACACCGATTCCCCTGTCATGGATGCCACCCTGGACGCCAGCATAGTGAACGCTGCCGCCGGGCTGTTGCGTCGTCTGCGCCGGACGTGGCAGGGGCTTTTTGATGAAATGACCGACGGCGCCACGAAGTGGATGATTGAGCGGGTGACCGGCAGCGCCGGGACCGCGGTTAAACGGTCGCTGGAGGAGATTGGCGAAGGCGTCTCTCTGAATCTCAACATGCAGTCGGCGGCGGTTCGGGAGGTTATCCGGGCGGGCAGCTATGAGGCCGCACACCTGATTAAGCGGGTTCCGGCTAAATATCTGGACGATATCGGCGGCGAGGTGATGCGCTCCATTTCCGCCGGGCGTGGTCTGGCGGACCTGCAACCAGCGCTGGATTCGTATGGCGTGAAGGTGCGGAACTGGGCGCGGAATGTCGCGCTGGACCAGACCCGCAAGGTCTACGGCAATATTGCCCGGGAAGGCTTCAAAAGCGCAGGGATCCGGCGGTGGGAATGGGTTCACAGCGGAGGCAGTAACGACCCTCGCGAGTATCACCTGATGGACGCGCCGGCAGGTCTGAACGGCGGCATTTTCAGCTTTGACGATCCCCCGATTATTGACAAACGAACCGGCGAGCGGGGTTTCCCCGGCCAGTTGCCTTACTGCCGCTGCACGCTGCGGCCGGTTGTGGATTTTTTTGAGGATTAGCAATGCCAGACACAAAACGCGTTTACGACGTCAACGGGTGGGCTGAGATACGCGATAACCCGATATTGCGCGCCGGTATTTTTGAGTACCTGGGGCGCAATCTTCCTGGCGCACCGGACCCCAACAAAGTTTACAGAGTCTGGCGGCCGGAAGAGGAGCTGGAAGATCCGGAGTGTGCGGCATCGTTCAGGCTGTTGCCCTGGATTGATGAGCATCCCCCCGGCCTTCTGGGCGAAGAGGAAGACGGGTACACGCCCCCCGAGGATGCAGGGGTTCACGGCACGATCGGCGAGCGGGTTTATTACCGCGACGGTGTGCTGCTGGGAAATATCAAACTATTTTCTGCTGCGCTGGCAGGGCTGGTGGCGGCAGGCAAAAAAGAACTATCGCCGGGGTATCGCGCCCGATACGAATACAAACCCGGTATAGCGCCCAGTGGGGTGGCTAAAGGCAAGCCCTACGATGTGATCCAACGCCGTCCGCGAGGTAATCACCTGGCGTCGGTTTTAGAAGGTCGGCAGGGTCCGTCAGTGGCGGTACTCGACGGCATAACGTTAGATGCAAAGGATTTATATATGGCAGATGAAAACACCGAAAACACACCAGTTGTGGCGACTGATGGCGAGACTGCCAGCACCGTATCGCTGGAAGAGGGCATGAAGATTTTTTTAACCATGCTCCCTGTGTTGCAAAAACTGATTGCGGCTACCAGTGAAACACCGGCAGAACCGGCACCGGCGGAAACGCCAGCGACCGCCGATAACGACCAGACGCTGGACAATGACGATGAAGAGGACGACGGCACGCAGGACAGCGAAGACGGGGACGGAGACGATAAAACCGCCGTTGCGGTCACGCTGGACGCCATGGACAAGCGGATCCGCAGCGTGGAAACCAACAGCGTTAAATGGATGATGCGCGAACTGAACAACCGTAACGTTCTGGTTAATCGCCTGTCGCCGCACGTTGGCACGTTCGACGCCAAAGACATGACTACCGCCGAGGTGGCGAGCTACGGGCTGAAAAAACTGGGCATCAGCGCGCCCAAAGGGCAGGAAATGACGTATCTCAGCGGGTACCTGTCCGGTGTGGAAAAAGCACCGGCGCGGGCGGTCGTGCAGTCTGGCGCAACGCTGGACAGCGCTGATGCGGGCGGGGCTATTGGTCGTTACCTCTCAGGGGAGAAGAAATAATGAAGTTTCAGCAGAAAGTAAATTTTGATTACGGCTTTGGTATTCCGGGTGAGGTGGCCTTTGACGGCCCGACCCGGGCAAAGCCGGGCGTACTGAAAAGCGACGACGAGAAAAACAACGTTTTCGGGCACGTTTTTACGCTGAATGCCGACGGCAAAACCATTGGTGCGGGGGGGGAGGGGAAGTTCTGGGGCATCCTCGGGGACCCGAAAACTCATACCTATACCGGGCGCGTTGGCGACGATGCCTCCAGCCTGTACGTTGCAAACGGCGTTGTCGGTACGTTTTATGATATGGCCCTTATCAACGTGTTGACCAGTAAGGCGGCGGAGATCGGCGATAACCTCTGGTACGACACCGACACCGGCGAAATCATCACGCAGGACGAGACCGTAACTACTCTGGCGGGTCACCTGCAGGTACCCAACGCCAAAGTTACGCGCCTGCCGCAGGACAGCGCCACCGGCGGCCTGATTGTTGCGCAGCTTACCAACTAAGGAAATCAGAGAATGAGTGAAGAATCAAAAGTGCTTAGCTCGCTGGCACCGCGTAACGTCCGACCGCTGCAACTGACGCGGGACGATATTGCGGCCAGCGCACATCGCGAACTGAGTTTGCTGGGGATTAACATTCCTCAGAATATCATCGGTGACATGGTGGAGGGCATGGGTCTTGACAGTAATGACGTCGGCCTGATGCCGTCGCCGCTGCCTGGTATGCTTCCTGCAGGGTCGGCAACGCCGATCCAGTTCCTCCAGGCATGGCTCCCCGGGTTTGTGCGCGTCATGACGGCGGCGCGCAAGATTGACGAACTGATCGGCATTGATACCGTCGGAGCGTGGGAAGATGAAGAAGTTATTCAGGGCGTTGTTGAGTTTGTTGGTCAGGCGGTACCCTATGGAGACCATACAAATGTTCCGCTCGCGTCCTGGAATGTGGGCTATGCGCGCCGCACTGTCGTGCGCTTTGAGTCGGGGATCAACGTTGGCCGCCTTGAAGAAGCGCGGTCCGCTCGCGGCAACATTGCATCGGCAGCGGAAAAACGCGCTGGCTCGGGCCTGTTCCTCGAAATCCAGCGTAACCGGATCGGCTTTTACGGCTTCAACAACGGGGAAAACAACACCTACGGATTCCTGAATGAGCCGAGCCTGTTACCGGCGGTGACCGCAGCGACCGGGGCTGGTGGTTCTACAAAGTGGAACGCTAAAACATTCCTGGAAATCACCGCAGACATTCGACAAGTGGCGAACCTGCTGCAGGTCCAGAGTATGGACAACTTCGACCCGGGGACCGCTTCCTGGACGCTATCCCTCCCGACCGGTACCAACCAGTATCTGACTGTCGTTTCCAACTTTGGCGAGTCTGTTCGCCAGTGGGCGCGTGAGAACTACCCGGGCCTGCGTTTTGTGACGGCACCGGAGCAACAGGCTGCCATCGGGGGTGCCGATGTGATGTATGGCTACCCGGAAATATTCGACGATGGCTCCAGCGATGGCGGCAAAATCTGGCAACAGCTGGTGCCGAGTAAATTCTATGCGCTGGGCGTTGAAAAGCGTTCTAAATCCTACGTCGAAGACTATTCCAACGGTACCGCTGGCACGCTGCTTAAGCGCCCTGTGATGGTTGTGCGCATGGTTGGTATTTAAGTCGGACAAAGCAGGACGCAGGAGGCGAAAGCCTCTTTTTTTTATGCCCACAGGGAGCCGTCAGGCTCCTTTTTTACTGCAGGTGATAATTATGTTTTACGTATTTTCCACAATGTCCACAGACGTTGCCTACGCTGTGTACGGCGAACTGGTCAACGATATGCCGACGATTGAGCGACAGATTGTGATTAATGGCGGCGCGAATGTGGCCACAAAAAACCTGATCACGCCCCGCGGCGTCATGACTTCCGTCAGTGATGAAGATATGGAGCTGCTGAGTGCTGATCCGGTATTCCAGATGCACCAGAAAAACGGGTTCATTGCCGTGGAGAAGAAAGCGGCAGACCCGGAGAAAGTGGCGGCGGGAATGGAAGCGCGCGATCAGTCTGCGCAGCTGGAGGCCGGTGATTTTGAGGAAGGCAAGGAGCCAAAAACGAAGGTTAAGAAAAAGTAAGAGGGTCAGCCCATGAACTACATCATTGATGTAAGCCGGTTCCGTAAGCTGTTCCCGGCGATGGCCAGTGAAACCACGTATCCGGCTGAAGTCATCGAGGCGCAGTGGTTCCAGGCACAATGCTTTATCTCGGAAGGGAAAACGCTTCGCGGCGCCTGCTTCGAAAATGTGCTGTACCTCATGACAGCGCACCTGGTGTGGTCGAACTGGTTAATCAGCCAGGGGCAGACAACGGCCAACGTAGTAACGGGGGCGACCATCAGCAAAGTCAGCGTATCGATGCAGCCACCCCCGGCGAAATCGGCCTGGCAGTTCTGGCTATCGACAACGCCCTATGGTCTCCAGCTCTGGGCGCTACTGAACATCAAAGCCGCTGGTGGTGCGTATATTGGCGGACTGCCTGAGCGTACAGGATTCAAAAAAGTGGGCGGGGTGTTTTACTGATGGCGGCGGGGCGCTGGAAATCGACCGGCGGCGAGCGGGTGAAGCTGTTGCGCCAGCAAATCGCGCTGGCCCGCAGACTGGAAACACGCGTCGGTTGGATGGAGAGCGCCCGCTATGTTGATGGTAAACCGGTCGCCGGGATCGCCGTGGTGCAGGAGTACGGCAGCGAGAAAAGGAAAATCCCCTCACGTTCGTTTATGCGCTCCACGCAGGCGGAGCAAAAGGCGAAATGGGACCGTTACATGTACCAGGGGTTTTCTGCTGTGATGGCCGGTAAGCGAGGAACGCGGGAACTTTTCGAGGCGATCGGGCAGATAGCCGCCGGGGATGTGCGTAAAAAAATCACCCTGATTTACTCTCCGCCGCTGGCGACCAGCACGCTCAAAGCCCGCGCACGTCGCGCCGGGCCGGGGGCGAAAATCATTTCCATCAAACCGCTAAATGACAGCGGCTACATGCTCGCCACGCTGACCAGCCTGGTGGTGGAGGAAAGCTAATGATACCGGGTATCAATCTGTTAAATGTTGCGCTGGGCGTGATCGGCTCCCAGCCGGTGGAGTATTACCGCGACACTGGGGTAAGCGTCACGCTGGAAAATGGCGTGGTTCGCCGGAAATATGCCGCAGGCGTAACTATACCGAAATGCAGTGTTCAGGCCGTATCCCGCGACAGCGCAGATCGGCGCGGTCTCGATGTGAATGCAGACTATGTGGAATGGTTCGTCCCGCGCGATATTGTCGGCCTGGGCCGGGATAAGTCCGGCGATGAAATCGAGTGGGACGGTCGCCGCTGGAAAATCATTGGACATTACGAGAACTGGGCCGGGCAGGATGGGTGGTGCTGCGGGCTGTTCCAGGAGATTAAACCAAATGCCAGTCGATCGTAATCGTTACGTTAGATTTATCCTCGCCCCAGATTTGTCGAATACCCGCCAGAGTGTCATCCCCCAGCCTGATAAGAAAGGTTTTTATCTGCTCACGGAGAAGGGCCAGGCACTGCTGACAGAAAACAGCGTCGGGCTGGAGCCGGAGGGCGACGATGACGGATAACCAGTTATTTTCGCTGCTACGTACCAGCCTGCTGGCTGAGTTCACGCTGATGCGCGGCCTGGTGCCGGAGGTGCGTAAGGCCTATCAGCCCGAACCGGAGGGCATCCCGCTGGCCCCGGCGCTGTACCTGCACAAAATCGCCGATGTGCGCGCCGGTTTCCCCGGCTTCCGTGAGGAAATGGACACCGTTAATCAGGTTATGCGGCAAATCACCACGCAGGTGATGATCGCCACATTCCAGGTATCCGCGACGGTGCTCACTGATGACGATGATCCGCAGGCGCTGACCGCGCCGGACCTGCTCAAACGGGCAGCAATGATTATGCAGTCGCGGGAGTTCCAGGCAACGGTGATGGCAGAGGGCGCTAACTTTCTGCGTGTCGGTCAGATCCAGAGCGTGGATGTTTCCGGCGACTACGCCGGGCGAGAAATTCAGCCCTTTTTTGAATTCTCCGTTAACCACAAAGATGAATCAGTAAGAGAAATTCCCTTCGTTACCCGCACCGGTTACAGAATCGTGCGCATTTAAGGAAAAACTATGTCAATCGCAATTGATCACTACGTGAAAATCACGTCCGGTGTGGGCGGTGTCGCGCAGGTGCGCCAGCGTGACCTCATCCTGCGCCTGTTTACGCCTAACGTCCTGGTGTCGCCTGACGGCGTGCTGGAGTTCACCAGCGCCGACGGCGTGGGAGCGTATTTCGGTTATGACTCTGAAGAGTACCGGCGCTCGGTTTATTATTTTGGCTATATCTCGCCGTCTATTTCAACGCCATCAAAACTGTCATTCTGTCGGGATCAAAACCAGGCATCGCCGCCGGTGGTGCTGGGGCAGTCTGCAACCTGGAATATTACCGCCCTGAAAGCTGTCAGCGGCACGCTTGAGGGACTTGTTGACGGACAGGCCTTCACTACCGCAACGGTGAATCTGTCCTCTGCAACGTCGCTGGCCAGCGTTGCGTCACAGGTTACTACAGCATTACGCGCACTGAGCTACGACGTCATGAAAGCCGCGACGGTGGAATATGACCCGCTCCTGGCGCGTTTTGTATTTACCGGCGGCGCTAATGCCGGGGTGGTGGTGAAATTCACCGGCGGTGCTGTCGCGGAGGCGTTACAGCTGGTGGACGGTGAGCCTGTCGCGGGCGTGGCTAAACCGCTGTCAGAAGCGGAAACCGTGGCCGTAGCTGACGACATTTCGAATAACTATGGCTCCTTCCTGTTTATGCGCACGCTGGACCTGGCGAAGCTAATCAGTATGGCTACAGCGAATGCCGCCAAAAATATTCAGTTTATGTTCCTGGCTGGCTGCACGCGGGCGCAGGCAGAATCTTACAGCGCTGCGCTGCTGTCGATCGGGAGTATTGGCCTCACGCTGATTGATGCTGACAATACCGAATTTGACGAACAAATCCCCGGCATCCTGATGGCGGCCACGAATTACAACAAAAAGAATGGCGTCATTAACTACATGTATAAGCAGGTAGCGAACGTCACCCCGAAAGTCACCACCACGCCGGACGCGCAGAAATTCGACGCGCTGCGCATCAACTATTACGGACGCACCCAGAACGCCGGACGCACTATCGATTTTTATCAGCGCGGTTCGCTCATGGGCGGCGGGACGTACCCTACGGCCATGAACGTTCATGCCAATGAGCAATGGCTGAAGGATGCGTGTGCGGCGGTGCTGTTAAGCGACCAGCTGGCGCTGGAGCGCATCCCCGCGAATGAGACCGGGATCAACCTGGTGCTGACTGCGCTGCAGGGTGAGCCCATCGCCCAGGCGCTGGATAACGGCGTTATCAGCCAGGGCAAATTCCTGACAACGTTACAGAAAAAATACATCACGCAGATCACCGGTGATGATACCGCCTGGACGACAGTTCAGACCGCTGGTTACTGGCTGGACGCTGTGGTGGAGACTTACATCAACGACAGCGGCGAAACAGAATATCAAATCGTCTACACGCTGATTTACGGCAAAGACGACGTGATCCGCAAAATCACCGGTACCCACGTTTTAATCTAAGGAAAATGCGATGAGTAATGATATTTCAGGTTTTGGCCTGCGGGTAACAATCCGGGCCTCAGTGATGTTCCCGGCGGGTATCACGATCACGCAGTTTGCTGATGATTCTGATCCGCTGGACAGCCCGTCGCAGCAGCTCGCTGACGTCGGGATGGGGCTCAATGGTGACATGGTTCACTGGCGCACCGCGCAGCCGATCCCGGTCACTCTCAATGTCCTGCCGAACACCGGCGACGACAGGAACCTGCGTATCCTGGCTGACGCGAACCGCGTAGCTAAAGGCAAAAACCCCACCAATGACGATATCACCATGACGATTTATTACCCGTCTGGTGAGACGCGCATGTTAACCGGCGGCGTTATTACCGACGGCATGGTGGGGAACAGCGTGGCGAGTGCCGGCCGACTGAAAACCAAACCCTACGTTTTTAAATTCGAAAATCAGGTGACTGCATAATGTTAGAACCACTCAATCAGGAATTTACCTGCGGCGACGGGACCAAAAAAACATTCATTCTCTCGAAGTTCCCGGCCATCGCCGGGCGGGAGATTGTCACGCAGTACCCGATCACCGGCGCGCCGAAAATCGGGGAATACAAAACCAACGAAGCGCTCATGCTCAAGCTGATGGCGTATGTCGCCATCGAGACCCCAAACGGTCCCGTGATGCTGGTTACGCCGGAGCTGGTGAATAACCACGTCAAAGACTTCGAAACGCTGTTAAAAATCGAATGGGCCATGATGGAGTACAACTGCTCTTTTTTCAGGAACGGGAGCGCCTTACGCTCCCTCGATTCGCTGAAAACGCGGTTCCTCAGCTCGATTTCAAAAACGTTGACGGAGTTATTGGCGCAATTGTCGGGGAAGGCCTCGCCACCCTCCGGGAGCTGAAAGAGCGCTACACCCTGGAGGATGCGCTGGACCTGTACGAGATAATCGCTGTCCGGCGCACTAACGAGGCGCTGGCTATTCAGCACGCAGAGAGGAACAGCCGCCGATGAGCTTATTAGAGGCGTTTTATTACACATTTGGCGCTGATGCTGAGCCACTCGACAAAGCGCTGAAAGAGTCAGAAAAGAACACTGACCGCCTGAAGGAGAAAGTCAGCGCGGCAGACGAGCAGGCCGCGAAGTTGGGCACGTCGTTTGTCAGCCTGGCGCGTAGCGCTGCTGGGCTGCTGGGCGTCACTGTCACGCTGGCCGGGCTTAAGACGCTGACAGTAACCACGGCAGAGACTACTGCGGCGCTGGGGATGCAGGCACGGGTAATGGGTGTTAACGTCTCCACGCTGGATGCGTGGCGCAAAGCGGTGACAGAGAGCGGTGGGGATGCTAATGCATTCAGCGCTACCCTGGGCAACCTGTCGCGCCGGTTCCGTGACCCGGAGGCGGCCCTGCTGCGTCTGAGCGGGTCGCTCGGGAAAATGTCGGCATACCGGGCGCACCGCATCGGTAAAATGCTCGGTCTGGATGAGTCAACGATAGAGCTGTTGCGGCAGGGGCGGGTAAAAGTTGAGGAACTGATCAAAAAACAGAAAGAGCAGGGGGTGATCACCAAAGCACAGGTCGAGCAGGCCGAAAAATTTAATCTGAAACTGCGCCAGCTTAAAGGCGAATTTGAAAACCTGAAAATGCAAATCGGTACAGCCCTGATCCCCGTTTTCGAAAAGCTGTTAGATGCCTGGAATAAAACCTCTAACTGGTTAAAGGATAATAAAGAGGCAGTGGGTGATTTCTTCATTGCCCTTGCGGGGATTATCACTGCCTATTATCTCCCGGCAATGATCCGGGCTGGTATCGCGACGCTGGCGGCTACCTGGCCGATACTCCTTATCATTGCAGCATTCGCGGCTCTGGCGCTGGTAGTGGCTGATGTGATCGGTTACTTCAATGGCATGAATTCAGTTACCGGGCGTTTGGTAGAGGCTTTTCCATTGCTGGGGGAGATTCTTGAAACTTTAAAGAGTGTTGTTCTGGATTGCTGGAATGCACTGGTCTTACTGGTCACAGATCCGGTTCAGTTCCTGAAATTACTGAAAGATGAGTTCAGGGAATTCCTCGACATGCTGTTTGGCGAGGGGGCGGGAGATACCATTTTCACCTGGATTGAAAAGGGTGCTGATGGTGTTGCGGAGGTCTGGAGGGAACTGGAAAAAATTATCGGCAGGGTTGTAGACCTGGCGCTGAAGGGGTTCCAGTCCATTGGCAGAGCCTGGGCGAAAGTAAAAGGCTGGTTCGGTGCCGGTAAGGATGAAGTCGAACAGGCAAAAAGAGAGGCGGCAGAACCTGATGTTCAGATAGAGGGCTGGGAAGATGAAGATTATCTGAACAGAAAGAGGCGGGAAAGGGAAGCTAAGAACGGGGAGTGGCAGCAGTCTGATTTAACTTATGGGGGCCAGTCATACTGGAGGCAACTGGCAAATAATCCGGTAAATTCCCTGACGAGTAACTCAATTTCTAATTCCAGCCGGAATGATAAGCGGGAGTTTAAATTCAATATTGAAAATATGGAAGTAAATACCCAGGCAACTGATGCGCAGGGTATAGCCGGCGATCTGGTCGGAGGCGTACTGGAGGATACTGTAAATCATTATGCTAACGGTCTTATGGGGTAAACATGGCAGAGAAAACAGAAGTCTACGGTATATACAGCGATAAATTCGCACTACGGTTTGACAAAATGATTCTGTTGAAAGCCTCAGTAATGCGGGAGGCTAAATTAATGGAACACCCTCTGGAGGACGGAAGCACTATTGCCGATCACCGGATTCTACAGCCTGTTGAAATTGAAATTCCGGTATTGCTTCCGGCTGGTGATTACACGTCATTGTACCGTGAGATTAATCAGGCATGGATTGATACAGAGCTTTTCAATATTCATACCCGGGTGGGTATTTTCAAATCAATGGCGTTCGCTGCGATGCCACATGATGAAAATCCTGATCAGGTTGACGTAATACCGATGGTTTTGAGGTTCAAAGAAGTGCGGTTGGTTACTACGCAGTATCAGGCGTTACCCGCCCGTAAAGTGGCTCGTCCGCGTGACCAGAGCACTGTAAGCAGAGGGGAGCAAACAGGCATTGAGAAAAAAGACGATACGCTTCTGGAAAAAATACTTTTTTAGGTGGGATGATGAATATTGTTAATATTCCCCTTGAGGTTTTACCAAACCAATCATTGACTATCAGGTTGGGCGATAATAGGTATTGGATACAAATAATAACTATAAGCAACTCATTGATGAGCATCAGCATTGCAAGGAATGATGCTCTATTAATACAAAATCAAAGGGCGGTGTCAAACCAGGTAATATTATCGCAGCATAATTCTAAAGGGTATGGCAATTTTGTTTTTGTCACTCCCGATGAAACATACCCTTATTACACTGAATTTAATAACGGGCATGAGCTTTATTTCATACCAGAGGAATGATGATGGTCTCTCTCGATCCCAGAATTATTCGCTGTGAAATTGAAATTGACGGTAAAATGCATGTTTACGAGGAGGTCTATATTCAGGCATCCGGGCAGAAAACAGCGAATACCCTGCAAAACGAATGCACGATAAAAATCGGAAACCTGTCTAAACCAGTTCGTGATTATCTGATAACCGAAACCTCACCATACAACTGGCCGCGTAAGCGAAAGCGTGTAATTTTGTACGCCGGGCGCCAGAGTTACGGCACGTTTAAACTGTTCGAGGGGGATATAATCGGATGCACGCCCACGCAACCACCTGACGTCATGCTGACCCTGAAAGCGAAAACCGGCGTCTTTTTCATGAGCGATTTTATTACGGGGAGTTACGCCGAACCGGTACACCTCAGTGCAATAGCCGGAGATACAGCAAGAGGTATGGGCTTAACTCTGGATTTTCAGGCCCAGGATAAACTGATCAGCAATTACAACTACTCAGGCGCGAAGCTCCAGCAGGTAAATAATCTGGCTGACGCTGGTAGTTATAACGCCTATGTAGATGACGATAGGCTGATTGTTAAGAATGCTGACGCACCCCTGAATAGCCTGGCTGTTATCCTGAATAAAAACACTGGCATGATTGGTGTGCCGGAGGTAACTGAGCAAGGTATTAAAGTGAAATACCTGCTGGACCCGCAGAGTCGCCCCGGCGCGAGCCTCACAATAGAGAGCGAATTAAACCCGGCGGCAAACGGCACGTTTGTTATTTACAAAACAACTTTCGATATTTCTAACCGCGATACAGCGTGGTACACAACAGCAGAGTGCCGGAGACCAGGGCTATGGCGGACACTAATTTAACCGATGCCGATCCCGGTCAAAGCGCGACCCTGGCCGGGGTCATTGAGTATGTGTTCAAAAAAATGCTTCAGGGGATTGATGGACAACTACCCGCCGAGATTATCAGTTATGACCGCAAGACCAACCGCGCCACCGTTCGCCCTTTGATTACCCGGATAACCACCACCGGAGAACGTGTCGAGCGCGCCACGGTTGCCAGTGTGCCGGTGCTGGCGCTGGGCGGCGGTGATTTCGGGATAACATTTCCTCTCAAGGCCGGGGACAGAGGCTGGATAGAAGCCAGCGACCGCGATATCTCGTTATTTCTGCAGGGCAATGAAATATCCCGGCCTAATACGCTGCGGCTGCATAATTTCGCTGACGGTAGGTTCATCCCCGATCTGATGGCTGACTATGACCTGCCGGATGGTCACGATGGCGCGCTGGTTATCCAGCATAAATCGGGTGAGTCTGCGCTGCTGCTGTGTGAGAAATCGCTGGAACTCCGGATCGGTGACGTATCTGTTACAGCCACTGCGGACGGGATAACACTGATGGTCGGCGGCGCCTCGCTTGTGCTCACCGCCAGCGGCCTGACTCATAACGGCAAAAATATCGGAAGTACGCATACACACCCCGGCGTAGAGCGCGGCGGCAGTTCCACAGATCAACCGGAGTAAAAACACGATGACAGAAACACTCAGCCTGGCATTAGACGGGCGCAATCTCTATCTGGATGCCGCTGGAAATCTGGCGACTAAAACTGGCCTGGCGGCCTGCCTTCAGAACTGTGAAACCGCGATGCTGGCACAGCTTAACGAAATGATTTACGCGATGGATGAGGGCATTCCCAGCCGGGAAACTCTCTGGGACAACTACCAGCCAGCACAATTTCAGGCCGCCGCCGTTGCGACAATTGAAGAGGTTCCCGGAGTGCTCCGCGTGGAGTCATTTTCTGTAAGCCGCGGTGATAACGAGTTTAACTATACCGCCGTGATCGTAACGGAATGGGGAAAGGGAACGATTAACAATGGCTTATGAATATATCAACAGCACCGGCGTAATTGTCCCGGATACAGCAGACATAAAAAGCGAAGTAGAGCAGGAGTTCAAGGCAGCGCTGGGCGATAACATGTCCACAGCAGACAACACTCCCCAGGGGCGTCTGATTGCCGCTGAAACGTCAGCACGCCGATCCGTTGCTGAAAATAATGCTCTGTTAGCAAACCAGATCAACCCAAAAGATTCCGTCGGGGTGTTTCTCGAATCCATTTGCGCGTGGCTGGATATTGAGCGGAAAGAGGAAAGCGCATCGACGATCGCCAGCGTTACGCTTGGTGGTATTCCGCTGGTGGAAATCCCGGCCGGATCACGCGCGCGGAGCGGTGACGGTGATTTGTACGCAACCACCCGCGCTGTTGTTCTGGATACTGCCGGACAGGGTAGCGTGGATTTTGTGGCGGTGGAAACCGGTGCGCTTACGTGTCCTGTCGGGGGACTGACAACGATTATCGATCCAGTATTGGGCTGGGAGACGGTTTATAACAGCAACGCCGCCGTACCAGGAGCCGCGGCTCAGAGTGATGAAGCGTTACGCCTGCAGCGTGAGCTGCGACTGGCCAGCCAGGGCATTTCTACCGTTGAGGCGCAGATCAGTGGTCTGTATGGTGTTGAAGGTGTGCGTTCACTGTCATATCTGGAAAACACTAGCCATGATTACCAGACTATTGAAGGCATCACCATGAAACCGCATAGCGTGTGGGCGTGCGTGTACGGAGGCGCTGACGATGACATTGCTATGAGCTTACTCAAGAACAAAACAGATGGTTCTGGGTGGAATGGCGCTGTCTCTGTGACGGTGACAGAGTCGAACGCTGAAATACCCTACACGGTGCAGTTTGACAGGCCGAAAGAAATTCCTATTACTGTTCAGATCACAGTCCGGCGTGGACAGAGTACCGTTAACCCGACTGAAGCTATCCCGGAAGCGCTCATGCAGTACGCCAGCGGAGAAATCGACGGGGAGCGTGGTTTTGTGGTGGGTGCGAATGTTAGCCCGTTCGAGCTTTCAGGTGCTATCAATATTATCCACCCCGAGATTTTCGTGAGAAACGTGCTGATCTCAAGAAAAGGAAACGCCTTAGCTGCTGGTGAGATCGAAATTATGAGAAATGAGATACCTGTTTTAGATGCCAGCAATGTAACTGTTGTTATAGACTAGTTCCCGATAAGGATTTTCCTGGAGGGAACTAAAGATGAATAAGTTCAAGTTAATATCTATATTGCTGGTTTTTTCAATTGTTGGCAATGCTCAGGCTTATACACCCAAAAGCATGGACGTTTTTAATAATGTTGTAGATGCTATTATCAGCGACGATATAACAGGTTTCGTTTCAAATGATAATGCGATGCTTACGCGAGGGGTCTCAAGCATAAATGCATCAAAAATCATATCGGTTTACCACAATAATGAGATGGCGGGTGATAAGCAATTCAAAGGTAAACCTGTTCGAATAAAAACCATAGCATCAGCAATAAAGACGGATTTTTCAGGTGATGCATATATAGTAGCGAACGGGCGTAATAGCTATGAAAGTGTTATGCTAAAAATTGATAAGGATGATGATAGAAACCTTAAAATCAATAAGGGAAATAAGGTGGACTTTGTTTGCTTTGGTGGTGGTATGATTATGAATACCCCGGTTCTTAATTCATGCATGTACCCTAAAGATTTTGCTGATATGGTTTATGGTAATGTTAGAAATAAAATAATGAACATTTCTCATAAAAATTATAAACCCTCATCGGTTTTAGAGGCGCGAATTGCTTATATCTATATTTCCCTCGAAAATAGAATTCAGGATCATTGCTTGGGAAGCGCAAAAGAATGTATTTCTTACATAAAGAAATTGGCTGAAAAACCTGATGAGATTAAAAAAGATGATTTTTCAGATGAGCAAATTAAAAAAATGAAGGAAATTAAGGGGGTTATTGAAAGTGATAAAAATTTACCATTTGCCCCAACAAAACCGGTAGAGAGCACCAGGCTTAAAAAATTACTTGGTTAAATGAATAAAAACCGAATAACCCGCTCCGGCGGGTTTTTTTATGGGTAAATTATGGCTGAAACTATCCCCGAGATTGAGAACAGCGTTGACCTGCTGAGAAATATCATCTGGCAGACTGACGAAACCAATATAGAAACACTGATTGAAGCGAAACAGGCTTGGTACATTAAAGAGCAATCACAGTTCTGGTCTGACTGGTATCGAGACGTTTTCGACATCAGGACAGCTAACGATTTCGGCCTGGGTATTTGGGCGCGGGTGCTTCGAGTGTCGTTCACGCTGCAGGAGTGCCCAGGCTTTACACTGACTACAGAGCAAAAGCGGCTGGTGTGCCGCCTGCGCTATTACCAGCTGATCACGCGCTGCACGATACCCGAAGTTAACGGCATCTTGAAAGACCTGTTAGGGGACAAGATTAAGGCCTACGCGCTCGATCCTAACGACATGTCCTGCATCATGTATGTTTTCGATGAACAGCCCAGCGATGATCTGGCTGTCATCCTCGCGAAATATGACCTACTGCCGCGCCCGGCGACGGTGGGTATTAAATTTCGTGTTCTTGATTATGAGCCTTTCGGGTTCGGCCCGTACAACATGAATTTTAATAATGCGCCGTTCTGGTGGGGGGACGGGCTTCACTATGACTTTAAATGTCCGGAGTAAAAACTATGAGTGATGGAATTAAAATATCTGAATTAGACCCGGCGGCGGTTTTAACTGGTGGCGAAAAATTTGCGGTAGTGCAGGGAGGGGAAACAGTAGCGGCCACGGTAAACCAGATTAAGTCGCTAATCCCTGCCGGGGAAAAGGGCGAAAAAGGAGATACAGGTGCAAAAGGTGAAAAAGGGGATACCGGAGCCACTGGCGCTACTGGCCCACAGGGACCAGCAGGACCAGCCGGGCCGCAGGGTGAAAAGGGAGATAAAGGAGACAAAGGAGACAAAGGGGATCCGGGTGAATCTGGTGCTGCCGATATTATTATCGGCACTGAAACAAATAACGCCCTTGTGAATAACACCAATGAAAGCGCTGGCCCGCTCGGGCTGAAAGTTCTGGTGTCCCCGGCGGATGGGAACGGTATAACGCTGACAGATGAGGGATTGTGGGGCAAAAACACAGTGGAGTCGTTAACGCGTGTGGGAGTTCCGTCAAGTTTCCCGACAAACGGGCCAGATACGAAAGGGGCGCTATTCGCGTGCGGACCTATCGGTAACGGCGGTTGTTATTTCAAACAAACAATAAATACGTCATCGGGTACGCATAACGTACTGGGGACTGTTTATCTTGAGAGACACCCCTGCCAGGCTGACGGGACGCTGATACCATACAATGTCTGGTGCGGAGCTACGAACGCCAGCTATCAAATCCCCGTCTGGCTGATTTGTCAGGCTATACCCACCCACACCCTGACAGTTTCGACTGGCGTCATTACGCCAATAACCAGAGCAGAGGGGTACGAATCGGGCCTGCCTGATTACCCTGAGGTTGCCGGGACTGATGTACATGTAATTACGTTTCAGGCGCTGTATTTTTACGGTAAAACGTCCAGCAACTCCTGATTCTCTCCGATCATTTTTAGGTAAAAATAATGGACCAGAAATTTTTTCGCGTCCCATGGGCTTCCAGCGGGGACCGCGCCAGCATTTCCGAAACTGCGCCCGCTGATGGCTCAGTGAGTTATCCCAGCGGCTGGGGGCCGGATTACCAGCGCAACCCGAAAACCGACGCCAACGCCAAAAACCCCGAGCGCGATGTTATGAACGGCGTTCTGAACGCAATCACCGGCGCTATCCGGCAGTATCAGACGAACGGATACCCGGAGTGGATTACCAGCGCTGACAATAACGGCACAGCATTCGGCTACGATGCTGGCGTAGTTGTGAGCTATAACGGCGCGCTCTATCTGTCGCTGGTGGCGAGCAACACGGCCACACCCGGCGCTGACGCCTCAAAATGGCAATCGTATATTCAGCGCGAGGCTACAGAGGCTGAAGCGCTCGACGGTACCGGCTCAACGCAGGTGATGACTCCACGGCGCACGAAAGCGCTTGCTGATAGCCTGGATGAAAAGCTGTTTACGTCTATTGAGCCGTATACAGTGCCAGTCGGCGGGATCATGCTGTGGGGAACGGCGACACCGCCAGAGGGCTGGCTGGAAGCAAACGGCCAGAGTTTTGATAAAGCGAAAAACCCTAAACTCTCAGTCGTTTTCCCGAGTGGCTTTGTACCAGATTTACGCGGTCGCTTTGTTCGCGGCTGGGCTCATGGTTCACCCGTTGATCCTGATTCGAACCGAGGCATTTTGAGTCTTCAGGAAATGCAGGTACAACGCCATAATCACACAAGCCCTGTTGAGCGCGCATCTGATGGTATTGATGGGCCGGAAGAAATCCGCGGCTTAATGTGGCCCGGTAGTCCGCGAAAAAATACAACAAGGGCGGGGACGTCGTATGTCGGCGGAGATGAGACCCGGCCAGCGAATATCGCGGTTATGTACATTGTTAAAACCGACCAGGCAGAGTCGAGCGGCGGCGAGGCTGGCCCGTCCGGTATTATCATTACACCAGCAACAGACAGCATCGAGGCCGGGAAGGTGCGCCAGTTTTCAGCAATAATCGTTCCTTCAAACTTATCCGTTGATTATCCGGTATCGTGGGCTGTATCTGATACGTCGCTGGGTTCCATATCCAGTGCAGGATTGTACACTGCAAACCCGGGAGCCAGCGGGACGCAGACCATTATCGCCTCGATTTCAACGGGGCTTACTTCAACCGCTGTTATTACGCAAAGCGTGTGGCTCACCAGCATCACGATCGGCAGCATTCCATCGGAGCTGCTGGCCGGTAACACATATAACGTCCCGATCACATACTCACCCACCGGGTACACAGAAACTGTCCTGGCGTCATCGTCGGATAGTAGCGTTGCGGCGTTGAGTAGTTCGGGCGTGCTGGACATATACAGCGCAGGGACGGCGACGCTCACACTCACGGGTGCAAGTTCAGGCGTCACTCGCTCTGTGACTGTCACGGCAACGGAAGCTGTGGTGCCAGAAATTTATCTGACTATCAGCAATAACCTTTCCGAAATTAAAGCGGCGGGAACAGCAGCACAAATGGCAGCACGCGGAAATCTGGGTCTTGGTTCACTGGCTACAAAAAACGGTCTGGGAGCCGGTGATGTCGGCGCCGTTCCACTGGCCTGGGCCACAATTCCCGCCGGTATAGATCTGGATTCTATAACGGCAGCAGGCGAGTATTTCCAGAGCGTGACGAGCAACGCAACAACAGCGCTTCACTATCCCGAGGCTGTAGCCGGTGCGCTAAAAGTGGTTTCAACTGGAGTAAGTACGGGAGCCTGCCGCCAGTTCTACTGGCCATATAATTCAGATAAGGAGTACCGCCGGGCGGGGTTTGGAACGCCTATCGCGTTCACGGCCTGGACTGAGCATTGATGATTTGTGATGTGTCGTAAATGTGGCGTAACTGAATGGCACCATAAGGACAAGGAAGTCATACAACGACACGTAAAGACACAAAACCGGATGCGAACGCGGAAAACATATGTGATTACAGTGTGTTATTTAACGCTCTACTTTCTTCTAAGCCGTAGGTCACAGGTTCGAATCCTGTAGGGCGTGCCATTAAGTATCAATAAGTTGTGCCTCTTCCTTTTCATCTGATTTTTCTTTCGTGGGACGAGTTCGGAACACAATTGTCAAAAAATAGAGTCTATTTGCTGTGTCTGTCTGGTCAGCCCAGGGCAACCAGTTTACAGCCCCCACGGCAGCCACAGTTGACGTTATGCCCTTCCAGTGCCACTTCAACCCCTTCAATATTTACCAGAGAGCTGCCTTCCGTTATCTTTCCTGTCGACTTACAGGCAGGACATAATACCGGATCGCCCTTACGGGCCAGCGCCTGAGACTGATTTACCAGAAGGGAGCCGGACAGCACTTTGCCGCCGGTGGTGGTGGTGTCGCCGGCCAGAATCACTTTCTTCCCCTGTACGGTGGTTCTCATCGCCGTTATCCCTGCGTATTCCTGAAATCTTCCGCCTCATGGTCCAGCTCCCACCAGAGTTCTTTGCCGTCAGACGCGCGGGGAGCCATTTCGCCCTGGGCTATAAACCGCAGTGTTCCTGAGCCGGCTCCGGTCTTCCAGTATCCGCTGACCAGCGCCGGGGTATCGGATTTGAGAGGGGATACCTGCAGCGGGCCCTGGTCATAGCGGGCATACCAGGCGATGGTGGACTGCTCATCAAACTGGTTAACGCCATAGAAGTGCAGGGAGTGACCTTCCTGCGGTACAACGCGTATCGGGCGGATTAACTGGTTAACGGCCAGGTAGTGAGGGGAGAGGCCTTCCACAGCCGGCGTTAAATCCGGGAACTGCCCGGCCCGGATAAGCAGCCCGGCGGGATAATTTTCAGTTGTTATCGCCGGGTCGCGGGACAGTATCTGCCGCACCCATGCCTCTCCGCCCAGCCGTTTGATATGGCGGTGATGGAGGATGGTTATCCAGTTAACGCCACGGGTACTGTTATTGTACTGTCTCTTGGCAGTAAATGCGTTTGCGTTCACCTGTAGTGAGGGATAGCGCTTTGCCAGTTCATATTCTGCAGGGCAGTAATCATCGTAATCCTGAGGCAGAAGTAAACAGTAACCACAGTCTCCGCTGTCCGGCTCCAGTTGCTGGCAGAGAAACGTCAACCAGTCGTTAAACCGGGCCATGCCAGCCTGATTTTTCAGATAATCCCGGGGCAGAACCAGACTCAGGTATGAATTTTCGTTTTTATTCTGCGCCTCACGAGTATCCAGATAGCTTATCAGGCAGTCTGGGGCCTCATACATATTTCTGGCATCGCTGATTTCCCAGCCGCTCTGGTCATAAATACCTTTTTCAAGGATGGCGGTTTCCACTTTTGCGATATTTTCCGGGCTGTACTTCTTCATGCCCTTAAATTCATGGGTATGAAAGCGCAGATGACTGCCAAATTCGTCGCGAAAACGCCGGAAGCAGGCCAGTATTCTGTGCCGTTTTTCCGGGGTATAGCCCTGCTTAAAAAACAGCGTAATGGACAGCCCCAGCCGGGTCACCACCACATCATTATCCCCTGTCAGGGTAAACTCCGGCGCCCGCTGCGCCAGCAGCGTCTGATATTCACTGTATGTCATGTTCACTCCCTGAAAAATTAATTATTGTGCTGCCGCCAGTGTACCACCGCCCATCAGGGCCAGCGCACCACACACTGCGCCAACCGCAGCACTGCCCACCGAAGCCGCAGCAACAAGCGCAGCCACCAGAATTATCAGCGCAGCGGCAACGGCCAGCCCCACGATATTGGTGACCAGTTCATCTCTGACTTTAATCAGCAACTGAACCGTACCGTCCCCGATGTCGAGTAATATCTGCACCCAGTCGATACTCTGCAGATATTCCAGCGTCATATCCATCCCGGACAGAACGCTCAGCCACAGTTCCTGAAGCCGTGACAGTGTCCAGGTCAGCACTTCACCGGTTTTTTCACTGACCCAGCGGATGGCATAGCTGGCCTGCCTGGTGATCGGGTCGATTATCTCCTCGCACAGCCAGTTCCCCTTTTCGGTCACCCAGGCGCCAAACTGGCGAAACTTTTCGCGCGTGCCGTCACGGACATATTCCCAGCCATCCTCAATCAGGCTGCTGACTTCCTTACCCAGAACGATCCAGTCTTCCACGGTGGGCAGATAATCCCAGGGGGCGGGGCTCAGCAGCGGCAGGTTTTCATACACCGGTTGCGGAATGGTGCCGGGCTCGCCTTCCGGAGGCGGCACGGGAAGAGGCGCCGGGACGGGTTGCGGTCGATCATCCGGACTGTCGATTAACGGCGGCAGGACATATCGCCGGGCAGAGGGGCGTTTCCGCCGGTTGTACGCCCGGTCATACTCCTTCTGCCGCTCGCTACGGTTATCGGTAATGCGCATCACACCAAAACGGGAGTCGGTGGCTATCAGGGCATAATCATCACGCTGACCTTTTGATAAAGTATCGCCGGGAAACTTCATTTCAATCAGCATCTTAAGGTTGTCGCTGTAGGCGGTATTGTCGAAATAGGTGGCCCCGCGCCCGGGCCAGCGCCGGCTTTTGTCCTTAACCAGAATAATATCCGGGCGGCGCATACCGTACACGCCATGTTTCACCGCATTGTCTATCGAAGGTCTGGCAAACGGGCTGAGAGAGTGACGCAGATTGGTGCCGTATTTTTCTATTTCCTCATCTTTGGTCGTCAGGATGGGCACCGGTACCGGATCCATCATGGCAAACACCACCTCAGCTTTGTAATCCCACAGGTACTCGACTTTTCTCTCTTCCGCACGAATTAAGGCGCTGACCACCATCTGGTTTAAAAAACGCAGCAGACCCGTCTTCGTCACAATTCCCTCGGGCAGCCGGATGGCAATCTCTGCTTTCTGTGCCAGGTAGCACGGGTCAGCATCGGCGGGAAATCGCCCCCGCTCCATAGTACAGTTAATCGTGGTGACCGCAGGACAGATGTTTCCCGGATGACTCATCGTTTCACTCCCTGAATTCCATTACTCGTTCAACAACCTCATTGCTGCCGGCCAGGAAGAGTTTTTCCTTTACCGGCTCTTCGGCTTGCGGAATACTCAGTTCGAGATTATCTTCCTGTTCGCTGCGCACCGTCAGGGTTCTGCCCAGCGCATCGGTGATACCGGAAATCACCTGTCCGGTCGCCGCGCTTTTGATGGTGTATGCCGTACTGATCAGCGGGGCGCCGGTCTCTTCATTCAGCAGGGTATAGCGGGCGGAATAGTTAAACAGCGGGGCCGGGGGCATGACGCCGGAGGCGTGTTCAGCCAGCGTGATGCTGACCCCTTCAATCCGGATATTCCCGACGGCATCAATGATAATCCGCCCGCCGGCATTGCCGATTTCAATCTGCCCGCTGTCTGAATGGAGGGTGATATGCTTGCCGGCTCGCAGTGAGTCATTGCCATCCACTTCGCTAAAGCGGCTTTTGCGCACCACGGCAGTGTGCTGCCCTTCAATGGTGATGGTCTGGTCTTTCGCCACAGCCAGCGTCCGGTAGCCACCGATGGATTCATCGTCGTCAGCTTTAATAACCGATGTTCGGTTATTGTCGACCTCCAGCTTCATATCGTGGTTGATTCGGGTGGTATGGTCGTGCAGCACATCGGTGGTCATGTCCCGCTGCGCGTGAATATAGATTTCTTCCTGGTCACTGCGGTCTTCAAAACGCAGTTCGTTAAATCCCTCGCCCTTGTGGGTTTTTGAGCGCAGGGTCATCTGTGTTTTGGTGCCCGGCAGTCTGCCCGGGGGCAGGTTGCCGGCATGATAAGTGCGCCCGATAATTACCGGCTGGTCCGGGTCGCCGTTGAGAAACTCAACAATGACCTCATGACCGACGCGCGGAATGGCCGACATCCCCCAGCCCTGTCCGGCCCACGGGTGAGAGACCCGCACCCAGCAGGAACTACTGTCATCGGTTCTGCCGGACAAATCCCACGGGAAACGCACCCTGACGCGGCCATACTCGTCGCAGTAAATTTCCTCGCCTGGTGGGCCGGTGACAATGGCAATCTGGGCGCCATCAATCCGCGGTTTCGGCAGTGACAGCGGGCGCCAGTGCTGCTGAGGGGGAATATACGTAAACCGGCATTCCAGGGTGGCGCCGGCTTCGCCGCTGTCCCCTTCCAGAGCCTGGGGCTGTCTCCCGGAATGTGTGGCGCCGGTAATCTGCCAGCGACCGTTACAGGCTTCCAGCGGGTGGTTGGCCAGGGTGAAACATACCCCCGGCTCCAGCGCCGGGCAGTTCGTGGTGCCTTCACCCTGGCGGGCATCGTTGCGCAGCGCCTGAATTCTCCATTGCGCAAACTGCTGGCCGGCAGGGTCGCCCTTGTAACGTCCGGGATAATCGTAGTGAGAATACGTGGCGCCCTGGCTTTCTGTCTCCCGGATATCTGTACGATATTCAGCAGGCCAGCGCGGATTTTTAAAGGTGTAGTCTTTTGGCAGAACCTGACCAGGGCGCAGACTTTCCCGGCGCTGAAAGGAGGAAACGCACAGGACGTCAGGAGACGATGTGTCGGGCTGATATGGCAGCACCGGGCCGTTATGCAGCATGGCGCTGTCATCGGCAAACACCAGCGTGTGCCTGCCGGCGGTGTGTTCGAAAAAATAAAATATCCCTTCTTCCGCCGCCATACGCTGAATGAAACTGGCATCGCTTTCCTGGTACTGGACGCAGAACTCGCGGACGGCGCGGGGATAGCGCAGGGAAAATTCAACGTCGCTGATGCGATGTTCGCGCAGCAGGGTTTCCAGTATGCCCTGAACATTCTGTTGCTGAAAAATACGCGACTGCCTGCCCAGTGACGCACGCCAGAGCGCCGGGCGGACAGTCAGGCGATAGCGGGAGCGGTATCTGCCGGCATCGTTCTGCTGCACATCGCTGATAATGCCATTGACGACACGCTGTACCTGCATGTTTCGCCAGACAGTCAGCGTGGCGTTGTTATCCAGCAGGGAGGCAAACGTCACGCCGGAGGTAAAGCCGGTCGCTTCAATATCCAGCTGGAACGGGGTGGAATAGTGCTCATGCAGGGTGAACGCCGTAACGGCGAACGTATCTGCGGGAAGCCCGTTAATATTCAGGGTAAACCGCAGCCCTGACGCATCCTTGCCTGTGTTCAGCATATTCACCTGTCCTTGAGTCGCACTGTTTAGTACAGGCATTTTTAAAAGTAACTACAGGAACATTTAATAAACACCATAGTAAACAGATGCTGAAAGTTGCAGGTTAATAGCGCGGTAAGAGAATATCAATATAAGCGATTTATCTTTCTCAGACCTGTACAGGAATAAATATTATAATTTTTGCCTGCTAAATTTTTTAATCTGAAAAAGTTATTTTATCTGATGGGATATTTTATTTCTCAATTCGTGAATTTGTTAAGGCTATGATATTGGTAAGTATTATTTTTCCGATTATGCCTATCAAACATTCTGTGACTTTTAAGGGAAATAAGCGTTCCCCAGGGGGAAAGTAACTACACCAGGTCACTGTCTGTCCCACCATTAGACCAGGCATTATAGCGATGAGTGTGATTGTCTGTAATGATTCAGGTGGGGAGCCGACAGATTCGTCGATGGCAGAATATCGACCAGGGGCCTGTATATGCACCCGCTGGACAATACCCTTTGCCAGGGGGAACTACATGCCCATTCTGACAGTGAACAATATCGAACCCGTGGGTTTCGGCACCGATTCTTGCACTAATGATGCCTATTATTGTCCACATCAAACGATGGTTGCCCGTTTCTACCCGACGACCCGCAGTATTCGCCGTTAAAACAAATACCGCGAGTCGGTCGGCGAGGTGATAGCCGGCGGGAATTTCAGCCGGCGTAAGCCAGGTCGCCATCGGCCATGGCTTCTTCAAACCCGGCCGCGTCGCTATTCAAAAGCCCCTTCGCAAACAGGTAGAAGCGGTAAACGTCACGGAAGTTTGACCCGAGACCGAGCGAAACACGGATGGCTCCGCAACTGCCCTTGTTGAGAATCTTGTCATCAAAAGTCCTGCAGTCGAGGATTTTTTCCGTCTTATCAAGCTCGCAGTGCTCCGCACCGGCGGTGGTGTACGTCGCTTGCTGAACCGCCCCCAGATTGCAGAAGCACCCATTGCGCACGATGATGCCATAGCGCTCCAGGGCTTGCCTGATGAGCGCATGGGGAAAGATGGCATTATAACAATCGAAAAAGTTCAGCATCACAGTGGCTCCCCGGTTCCCGACCGACAATCCATAAATGTTGCATAGTGGGGTCCTGAGCTTAGTGCTGTGGCGAAGTTCCGATAGCCGCGCTTCAAGCCATCTGGCAAGCGCCGTTGAACGAGCCCCAATATCCTCTGGCTCCAGCCGGGAAAGGAAATCAAAGCCCTGGGCGATGGCATGGAATGAGGCATAGTTTGGCGTACCCACCTCGAATCGCCGGCCATCGTCACGGTACAGTAGCCGTTCAGTGGGTGACCACGGGCCTGAGTAGTAGCACACCGAACCGCCGGCGAAGGAGTGCGGTGTCAGCTTGTGCAGCGAGGATTTTTTAGCGATCAGACAGCCGGAACCGGTCGGATAGCCGAACATCTTGTAAAACGAGATCGACATAAAGTCGGGCTGATGCACCGAATAATCCAGCCGGGACTGTGGGACAAAGGCAGCGGCATCCAACAGAACCATAGCGCCCCGTTGTTGCGCGGCCTGAATCCATTGCAGATCGTGTCTGATGCCGGTAGCGTTGGACTGCGCCGGGTAGGCCAGCAGATGTACAGGCCCGGCGGCCAGGTTATCTAACGCGCGGCGCATCGAATTTTCCAGGATCTGTAGGTCCTGGTCCAGGGGGATGTATTTTACCGAGGCGCCTTTCGATTTGGCGTATTCCCGCAGCCCGTGGACTGACGTATGGTTGTCCTTAGTGAGCAGGACATCAGACCCGCTCCCGAAGGGGAAGGATTCGGCCACCAGTCGAATGGCGCTGCTGGCGTTGGCGGTGAAAATGATTTCATATTCCTCTGCCGGACAGCGGAAGAAATGATATATGGCCTGGCGTGCCTGCTCATAGCTTTGTGCGGAAGAGCTGGAACCGCTATGAGGATTACCAAGGATGGTGCTACTGAGCGCCTGATAGTCCGCTTCGATAAGGCTCTGCGGAGCAAGCGTTCCGCCGACATGATCCAGGTAGGCCACCCGATGGGCATCCAGACGCGAAAAGTCGCTTGCGCGCAGCGCTTCGACCGCATCCTCAGGGTAGATGGGATGTTCCGCCAGGAACCGTTGTCGCATGGTTTGATAATTCTGCAACAGCCGGGCGTCCTGCTGCGAGCGTTGCGGGTCCTCATGGCTGTCGAAAACGTCCGGCGTTAATTGATAAAACGCCTCCAGTTCAGCGAATTCGGGGACCAGGTTCTGCTCAACGGACTCTTTGCCCGCCGGGTCAACCTGGCCCCGTATCAGCCAGGCGTTTACCTGATAGCGGCGATCGGGAACCCGGGCGTGAAACTCGTGGAGCATCAAATCTAAGTATTCTTCCCGGGTGGGGCCATCACACTGGTTGAACTCTTCCAGAAGGATGCAGACGTTGAACAGGAATTCGCGGGTGTCCCTTTCATCAAGGTGAAAGGTCAGCGGATACAAAGTCACTATCTCGTCGACGTTCTGGCACAGCCCTTCGAGGGACAATGTGCGAGTGATGGGCGTGTGATCGCTCAGACTCAGGGCCGCATCCATGATCGCCGAAGGTATTCCAAAGAATTTCTGCGATTCGCGCCGCGCCATGTCGAATAACTGGTTATAGTGGAAAACTGTACCGTAGATCTTCCCTCCGGGGCGCAGTACCCGCTTGAACTCCCGGGCCACCCGGGCTTTGTCGGAGGGGAACATCAGCCCAAAGCCGCAAACGATGATGTCGAAGCTGTCATCCGCGAAGGGCATCTCCGCCATGTCAACGTCCGCCAGGAAGGTGACGTCACGCTTAAGATCTTCACTGACCACGCTTTGCGCCATGTCGATGGCAATCTTCGACAGATCGGTGGCGGTGAGCTGGATGTTGAGTGGTCTGGCCAAATCTTCGTAGAGATAAGTGGTGATGCGTCCCGTTCCGCAGGCAACTTCAAGGATGCGTGTGGGCGGCGCTTCAATATCGATCTCCCTGCGAATCTCTCTGGCCAGCAGTTCTCCGTAGGGGCTGAAGAGCCGGGGCCCCAGGACACGTTCATAGAATTCCGTGAACGTACTGAGTGACCATTTTTGATCTGATATCATCTGATAGTGATGTTGTGCTGAATTATTCATAGTTAGCTATCCGAAAGATGTTAGCTGGAACACTGTTTTTAAACGTGTTTTTTATGGGATTATCCTGATGTGATTATTGCCGGATAATCTGTAAGCGATTCGGAATATATTAAATATCCTGAATGCCTGTGTCTGACTCAATAATCAGACTGCCGTGGATTAATGTTTTCGGTTATCTGAATTGACAGCGTGTTAGTTATGAATATACCTCAATGGTTTGGCGTGAAATATGAGTATAGATAGGTTTTTAGAATTGATTCATATTTCTGTAGTGAGTTGATTTATATCGGGTTTATTATTTAAGTTAAATTCTGGGTATTTATTTGATTTTCTTGCATTTGAATTTTTATCTATTTTATTGATAATCACTTTTAACTATAAAATAACTTAATATAATTGAATATAAACTCCTGATTAATATTTTTAGCGTTTTATTCCGTATTCTGGCGACTTTACCACCGGAAATTAGCCAGTTGAAATATCTCCGATCGTGACAACAGTCTGTGGCAGACCGGGAGAAAAACGCCTGGATCACCCCTGGGACGTTTTCTGCAATATTTGCGGCTGGCGTGGCTATCACAGGGCTGTCGTTCAGGCGTATAAAGAAATCATCCTGAGAATAAAAGAGGGTGTAATGCATATGGACAGTGGGCTGCCGATAAACAGAGAGGTGCTATTTTTAGTGATTCCCGAATATGCCGACTGGGAGTTCGCACTGCTGGCGCCTGGGTTGCGTCGGGGGTTCGGGCTGTGGGCGCCGCAGTACGAAGTGAAAGTCGTCGCCCCGGACGAGGGGCTGGTCACCTCTATCGGTGGGTTTCGCTGCCTGCCTGATTACACTTTTAACCACCTGCCTGAAGACTATGCCGCACTGGTGCTGGTGGGCGGTATGAACTGGTGGGGAGAAGAGGCTGAGCGCGTGGTTGCCATTGTACGCCAGGCGCTGGCCCGGCAAGTGGTCGTCGGCGCCATCTGTGATGCATCGGCATTTTTAGGGGCTAAGGGTTTTCTTAATGATGTCGACCATACTTCCAACGGACTGACGTATCTGAAAGATAAGGCCGGTTCCGCCTACACCGGCGAGGCTCGATACCGGAATGAGCCTTCCGTTCGTGCCGGCAATCTGGTGACCGCCAGCGGCGTCGGGTTTATCGATTTTACCTGCGATATGCTGGCAGCGCTTAACGTCGCGGATGCACAGAATATAGCTGTTATGCGCAGCGCTTTCAGGTCCGGAATGATACCCACAGGGCTGTAACTATCGCGACAGATACAGGCTTTCATGCACAAACAATGGCTCCGGAAGGGCGAGAGTGGCGCAGATGCTATCACCTCGTTTACCGGAGCGGATTCGTTCCACTCTTCATTCCTTTCTCTTCCGATCATGAAATACCAGTAATTGACCTGGTTACATTTCTCTCGTTTCAACAGGCGTGGATTAAAATTGATCGGGATCACGAGCCGCAAGATACAAGAAAACCTACTGTATATCCGTACTTATCAAGTCCATTAGTCTGGCCACCAATAAATAGCCTGGTGAATTACGTCGCGTGAACTGCGGTTTTTTCTGGGATTTGTCATTAATTGAGAATTATCCTGTTCAAACCACACGCTGCTATTCCCTGGCCCTCAGGACAGTTTTAAAAAAAGTGATATACAAATTTACAACATGTTTTTTGGGCACAACGACGGAGTCTGCTGATATAGCTAAGTCACTTATTGACCAGGTATGACATTCCTTTCGTTTGAAATACAAATGGTTTTTACCTGACCATGTGGAGTTGTATTTACAGACATAATCCGTAGCGGCTGCGCTGATCATTCAGTACCGTCCGGGAAGGTATTGTTTCATTCTGGCAATGGGATATGTCATGTGTAAATGCAGCCAGTTTTTCACTGCTAATCTGAATTAAGGAAATGAACAATATGATGAACAGAACTTCTCTGCTGGCAATGGTTATCGGCGCTGGTTTTACCGTCCCGGTACTGGCCTATGATGGCATGATTCAATTTAACGGTAATATTACCGATAACACTTGTGAAATATCTATCAATGGCGGCGGATCGACAGAAACTGTCAATTTACCGAGAATTCCGGCGTCGGCATTAAATAGCGCTGGCGTAACCGATGGAGAGACACCGTTTACGATAGCTCTGAATAATTGCAGCGGATCAACGCTGGTCTCCGCATACACCTATTTCGAAGGTGGAACCTATGTTGATTTAGCCACCGGGCGGTTAAATACGGCGTCTGTCGGGGGGGCTGCAGAGAATGTTCAGATTGAGCTGTTGGATAATACTTCTCAGGCAATCGTTGTCGGCGACCAAAATAGCCAGAGTTCCCGGCTTATTGATATCTCTTCCGGGAGCGGCTCGATGGATTATATCGCGCGCTACTATGCCAGCGATGCCGTGACTGCCGGTACGGTCTACACGTCAGTTAATTACAGCATTATTTATCTGTAATTGTCGTTATATGGCGGGTTTAATGCCGGACCCGCCCGACACAACTCAGGCTTATTCTTTTGCCACGGGTAAGAAGGGAATGATGATGAAAAAAAATAAGATGGTTATTCTGGTCGCGGCTGGTCTTGGCATAAGTTTTATACATTCGGCTGTGGCCGCGGATGGGGCAGTTAATTTCAGCGGCGCTATTACTGAAACGACCTGCAAAATCAGCGTTAACGGCGAGGGCGCTTCTGGTGCGGTTGTCTCTTTGCCACAGGTCGATTCCGATCGGCTGTATACCGTGGGGGCGACTGTCGGCGATACCCAGTTTTTGATTTCACTCACCGACTGCAGCGGCGCTGCGTCCGAAGCCTATGCCTTTTTTGAAGGTAATTCCGCGTATGTTGATGAGACCACTGGCCGGCTGTGGGGCGGCGATGGGCTGAATAATACGGCGGGAAATGTTCAGATTGAGCTGCTCAGCAATCGTCCTGCGCCAATTTTTGTCGGCGATCAGGCCAGTCAGGCGGCGGATGGATATAGCCGGATGGTCATTGATTCGGGTAGCGATTTTGCCGCATATACCGCGCGTTATTACGCCAATGGGCCGGTAACGCCGGGCTGGGTAAGAGGGTTTGTGACATACAGCATTGTTTATCTGTAAGCCGGTATTACCGCGGGGTGAAAATATCCCGGCGCTTTGTCCGCATGATATTCAGTGAGCCATGAATGATTATTCTGGCCGTTCATTACAGGAAGGAGAACACAACATGCATAAAAATACCCTGCTTGCGGCTGTTATCAGTATCAGTTTTGCCGTACCGGCTCTGGCGTCGGATGGCAATATTACCTTCAGCGGTCTCGTCAGAGACAGTACCTGCGAGCTTAATATCAATAATGAAGGTGTGGTGTCTACGTTGATAATGCCAGATGTACCGGTAAGCGAATTGAGCACGGTTGGCGCTACTGCAGGCGAGACGCCGTTTACAGTATCACTGGAAAACTGCGCCAGTACGATTTTGAGTTCAGCGTATGTCTATTTCCACAACCCGGCAAATAGTGACGAAACGACCGGGCGTTTGTGGGGAACGTTGAATGTTCAGGATAACAAACTGCAGATTGAGTTATTGACGTCAGACCGGGTGCCTATTTTTGTCGGCGATGAAGCCCGCCAGCAAGCAAATGCCAATAATCACTTTGATTTCACATCCGGTAGCGCTCAGCGTACCTATATTGCCCGTTATTATGCGTCTGGTCCGGTACTGCCCGAACCGGCATTCTCCATCGTGGGTTTAGACATTATTTATATGTAATTCAGGGCGAAGGGAAATCACGGCGCTCATTTTACGTTAAGGACAGACTTATGCCTGGTGTTATGTTCAAACGCTATCTGACTATTTCTGCTGTTGCGCTGTCCATTGGCTGGGCATCCTGTGCCCAGGCCAGCGTGGTGATTAATACTACGCGGGTGATTTATAACGAAAAGGCTGGCGAAACCATCGTGCAGTTAAGCAATAAAGGGAAAGGTCCGGTACTGATACAGTCATGGATCGACGATGGCGATACAAAATCGAGGCCGGACAGTGTGAATGTCCCTTTCAATTTAACTCCCCCGGTGGCGCGCCTCGATCCCGATAAGGGGCAGACATTGCGCATTGTCCGTACCGGGGGAGGGCTGTCCCCGCAACAGGAGTCTCTGTTCTGGCTGAATGTCCTGGAAGTGCCTCCCAAACCCACCGGGCAGATCGCCGCCGGCGACAATCTGATGCAGTTTTCCTTTCGCTCGCGCATTAAGTTGTTCCACCGTCCCGCAGGTTTGACGGTAACGCCACAGCAGGCCTACGACAAGCTGGCGTTAACCCTGCGCAGAAGCGGCGCGGGTTATGCGGTGATCGTTAACAATCCCTCTCCGTATCACATTACCTTCCGGCAACTGGATGTCCGCCAGGCAAAAGAGTCATCGGTACTTGGTTATCTCGGTAAAACGCCGGACAGGATGGTTGCGCCCTTTAGCGAACTGACTCTGGCGCTGCAGGGGGTTAAAGCGCCCCTCCCGGCGGGGGCGAAAGCGTTTTATAGCCTGGTGAATGATATGGGTGGAGATAGTAAGTATGAACGGACGCTGGCGACTGAGGGCGGCTCCTGAACGAGGCGCTAACGCCGTTGCCCGGCAGGCAGCCGGCTCAAAACTTACCCTGATGATGCCCGTCGCCCTGGTGGTCAGTGCTCTGGCGCACGCGGAGGAGGGCGTGGAGGTGGTCGAATTTGACGGCGCGCTGTTACGCACTGCGGTGGATGTCAGCGCATTTTCACGCGGCAATCCTGTGGCGCCGGGCACCCATCGTATCGATCTCTATATGAACGACCAGCGTAAAGGGCGGCATGATGTCAGGTTTGAGCTTCCATCGCCGGGGGCAACCACCGCGTTGCCCTGCTATAACCTTCGATTACTGACGCTGCTGGGCATTGCGGTCGATAAGCAGGACAAAGCCGTGCTGGAACGTCTGCGCTCTGAAGAGCTGTGCGAGGATCTCAGTGATATTGTTCCCGGAGCGACGGCCAGGTTTGATACAGGCAGCCAGCGTCTGGAGGTGAGCGCGCCGCAGGTTTTGCTACAGCGTGAGGCCCGGGGATATGTCAATCCGCTGTTATGGGATCACGGGGTTACCGCGGCCACGCTGCAATACGACTATAACGCTTATCGTTCCGAATATTCCGGCTCGGCAAATCAGAGCAGTCAATATATGTCGCTGCGCGGAGGGCTGAACTGGCGGGTCTGGCGCTTGCGCTATCGCGCTAACGCGAACTGGAGCCATCAGCAGGGCTTCAGCTACCACAGCAATCAGACCTATCTGGAGCGCGGTCTGACGGACTGGCGTAGCAAACTGGTGATCGGCCAATCTACCACCGAAGGCCAGGTATTTAACAGCCTGGGATTTGTTGGGGTACAGCTCAGCACTGACGATCGTATGTACGCCGATTCCCGGCGCGGCTTCGCGCCGGTGATTCAGGGCGTGGCGAATACCAACGCGCTGGTTAAAGTTACCCAGGGCGGCTTTCAGATTTATGAAACCACCGTACCGCCCGGCCCGTTTGCCATTGATGATCTGTATCCGACCGGGAGCGGCGGCGATTTGCTGGTGACCGTCAGGGAGGCGGATGGCCGCGAGCAGGTGTTTACCGTCGCCTGGGCCAGTATTCCCGAACTGTTAAGGCCCGGCATGAGCCGCTATTCCCTGACTGCAGGCCAATACCGCAACAGTGCCGTGAAGGATGAACCACCGCTCGGCGTGGCAACCTGGCAGTACGGCTTCTCCAGCCTGGTGACCGGTTATACCGGGCTGATCGCCGCCAGAGACTATACGGCGGCGTCCGGCGGGCTGGCGTTTAATACCCGGATGGGGGCGTTCTCTCTGGGGGCTATCCAGGCCCGGACCCGGCTGGTGAACCAAAGCTCCCGGCAGGGGAAAAGCATCCGTTTTACTTACGCCAAACGTCTGCCGGTGACCGATACCAGCCTGACACTGGCGGGCTACCACTACACCACCAAAGGGTATTATGACGCGGATGAGGCGATGCTGTTGCGCGACAGGGATAAATACCCGCGCAGCAACGCCAGCGTGGATAGCAATACGCTGGCGCGTCGCCACCGTCTGCAGCTTAATGCCACCCAAAAGTTACCCAAAGACTATGGTTCGTTTTCCCTGAATGCCAACTGGCAGGATTACTGGAACCGCTAGGGAACAGACACGGAATATCAGATTAGTTACAACAACCATTACCGACAGGTCAGCTACGGGATCAGCCTCAACCGGGTGCGCGATCTGACCACCTCGCGCTGGGAAAACACAGTGATGCTGACGCTGTCGATCCCGTTGGGTTCCGGCCCGCGTACGCCCAGCCTGACCAGCAACTATACCCGGCAACGGGATCAACAGTCGTTGCAAAGCTCTCTTTCCGGCTCGCTGGGGGAGGATAACCAGTACCGCTATGGCGCGTTCTTTAATGGCGCTCGCCACAACCATAGCGGCACTAAAACCAGTGTGGGGGGCAACGTCTCCTGGTCTGCGCCCTGGGCATCGCTGGGTGGGAGTTACTCCACCGCAAGCGGCTACAACCAGTATGGCGCGAATCTGTCTGGCGGGGTGGTGGCGTACCAGGGCGGCGTGGTACTGGCGCCGATGCTCGGGGAAACCAGCGCTATCGTTGAGGCCGATCATGCCGGCGGCGCCCGGGTGAGTAGCTATAGCGGGGTGCGTCTGAATGGCAGCGGTAAGGCGGTGGTGCCCTGGCTGAGCCCCTACCGGCAGAATTCGGTTGAAATTGATCCGCGCGGTCTTTCCCGCGATGTGGAACTGAAATTTACCAGCCAGAATGTGGCGCCGACCGCCGGCGCCGTTGCCCTGCTGCGCTATGAAACGGAAACGGGCCATACCTTCCTGATCCAGAGTGTTGATAACCATGGCAAACCGTTACCTTTTGGCGCCACGGTGCTGGAACAGCAGCAGCGCGTGGTGGGATACATCGCCCAGGCGGGCCAGGGGTTGCTGCGGACCACCACGGAGCAGGGGATACTGACCGTGAAATGGGGCGAAACACCGGCTGAACGCTGCCAGTTCAGCTACCGTATACCGGCTGCATCCGGCGCCGGGGAGTTTGATTACCCACGCCTGAATGTCGCCTGCCAGTGAGTAAGGAAATCAGGATGCCGCAAAATTTACCCGACTATGTCGCTGTGAACATGGACTCATCGCGCAGCTCCGCCAGACGCCGCGCGGGAATGCCGGGCGTGATTATCCTGGCGCTGGGATGCGCAGGTTATTCCGGCCTGGCCTGCGCAGATGGCGCCTGGGTGGATTGTGTCTACGGCGGTAACAGCACGCAAAATATCACCGCGACCACCCATCTTGATGTTCCGCGCGATATTAGCGTTGGCGATGCGTTAGGGCCATGGATCACGGTTTCTATGCCGGGTGCCTGGCGCTGCACACACCGCAGCGAATATCAGGATATCCAGCCGCAGATGGGAGTGCAGGTCACCGCGCCCGGTCAGGTTACCGCTCAGGCGTTTGATGTCGATGGGGCGACATACAGCGTTTATAGTGCGGGTAACATGTCATCAATGGGGATTGGCTATGTGCTGCGCTGGCGCTTTACGCTGAATGGGCAGACCAAAGACTGGACGCCTTTGACCAGCGGGCGCGAGACCTTTCAGTCGCCAGGCCAGTTGCTGACGGCAACGTATAATCATGGCGAGCCCTGGCTACTGGGGGTGGAAACGCAGATTCGCTTTGTCCGGACGTCTACCCAGGCTTTGGTCAATGGTCACAGTATCGGCATGTTTTATGCCGCGTTGATGCGCCCTGTGCAGATCCACAATGGCAGTACCAGCCTGGGGTCGGACAAGATCAGTAGCGCATTTTATAGCAATGCCACTTACATCGCTTCCGGGGGAACCTGTACCACTCCTGATGTGACGGTGACCCTGAAAGATGTCAGTGTTAACCAGTTTACCGGCATTGGATCGAGCGCCGCGAAAACCCATTTTGATCTGCGCTTTAATTCCTGCCCGCCCAACATGAACAGTATTGATTACAGTTTTGCCGCCACGACCCCGATTCTTGACGCCAGTAATGGCGTGGTGGCGCTGAACGCCGCGTCGACGGCGGACGGCGTGGGGATACAACTGTTGCGTGAGGACAGTACGCCAGTGACATTCAATTCGCTATACCGGCTGGACAGCTATTCTCCCACTTACGGCGGGAATTACACCGTACCGCTGATCGCCGGCATTTATCAGACCGACAACGCTGTCAGCGCCGGAAGCGTACACAGTGCGGTAACTTTCACGTTGAATTATAAGTAGCCGCTATGGAAAGAGGTTGGTGGAGCCGGCGGTCAGGAAATCAGGGGGCGCTTCGCGCTATGCTGCTGGCGATGATGGTCTGGCTGTCTTGCCCGGCTGAGGCGGCGATTTATTTGGGCGCCACCCGGGTTATCGTCGACAGCCGCGAGAAGCAGGCCACACTGCGCGCGACCAATGACGGCGCCACGCCGGTTTTATTGCAGGTTTGGGTGGATACCGGCGACAGAGAAGCGATGCCGGGGAATATTGCGGTGCCTTTTACCGTCACGCAACCGATCCTGCGTCTTGACAGTAAACGGTCCCAGCTTCTGCGTATCATCTTCACTGGCGATCCGTCACAACTGCCCGGCGACCGGGAATCGATATTCTGGCTGAATGTGCTGGAGATCCCGCCGAAACCGCGTTCTGAGGCGGGACATAACCGGATGCAGGTGGTTTTCCGCAGCCGTATCAAACTTTTTTACCGGCCGGCAACGCTCAGGGAGAACGGTGATATCCCGCGCCATCAACAGCTGCGTTTTAAGCTGATCGACCAGAATACAGCCCCGGTTTTACAGATAAGTAATCCAACGCCATTTCACCAGACGCTGCTTGAGCTGGCGGTTGGCCGGGACAGACATCGCCCGCTACTGAGCGCTGCGCCGGATGAGGGGATGGCGGCGCCTTACCAACAGTTGTTGATCCCGATGGGCCAGGCCGGTGGGGGCGTCACCCGTGGGATGCGGGTCTTTTATACGGTGATTGATGATTTCGGCAATCTGCTGACCGGTGAGCAAACGCTGCCTTAGCGCCTGAATCTCCGGCGCGGTAAGATCTTAATGCTCCGTTTCGCCCAGGTATTTGTCATGCGGCATCAGTAAGCACTTATCAATCGCTTTCCAGTAGCTCTCATACAGACTCTTCTGGGCGGCGCCATATTGCTCAATGGTATCAAACTCCCAATACAGCATATAACGCACGCTTTTCACGATGCGGGTGATCTTATGCGGCGGAAGTCCTTCTTTTATCAGCGAGAAATCGTTGATGTTATGTGTTCGTCTGGCAAAGCGTAATATGAGCACGCCATCCAGCTTTTCCATGAAGGCCACAGCCTCTTTCATCGTCGCCTCAAATTCGGCAACTTTGTCTGGCTTAACCTGATAAAGGCAGATCTCCGAAAATGGCATGTTCCTTCTCCTTTTACCGGGAATGCGCGCTGGCCTGGCCGCTGGCACGGCCCATCAACAGGGGGTCAGGGACGCGCTTTGGCGTGGACAGACTGGTAAACCGGAACCAGCCTGGTGGTGGCGGTCAGATTGTCGAAAATCTGGATTTCTGATGTGGCGATGGTCATACCTGCTTTCCTTAGCCTCTGCACGTCGGCAGCGATACGCTGGATACCAAACCAGAAAAGCCCGTCCAGCGCCGTGACCGGTAGCCCCGCCTCCAGCGCCAGCTTTAAACGCTCCCGCGGCGCTTTCGCCTCTCTGGCGATCTGCTGATACGGCGCTGCCGTCGCGCCACTTTCATCGGTGCGCCGGATACGGGTGGAAAGACGGTAATGGAATTCATCCGGTATTGCGCTCAAATCGGTTTTCAGACTGTAGACGCAGCCAAAACGCTTACCATTGAAGAGCACGTTTTTTTGACTGAGCTGGAGCCGATCGCGTATCCCGGCGATCAACTGTGGGGTGCGGATCAGCAGCAGCCGGAAGGGGAGCTCAAAGCTGGTCACGTAATCGACATTCAGCAGCGCTGTATGCAGACGCGTTTCGGCGCCCGCCTGCGACTGGCGGCACTCCTCAAGAACTTCGGCCCACTGCCGGGTAAGGCGTGGCGGCTCAGCGGCTTCCGTGAAACTGTATTTCTCGATCTGGTAATCAATGCGTCCTGCCACGAAACCCCTCCGGGTGGCTATTTCTGCTGTCAGGTTACTTTACCAACGGATGTCGGATACGGGAAGTATGGCGCCAGCGGTTTGGGTTAACTCAACCCGGGGATAGTTTTATTCATAGATAGCTCAGGAATCGCTGATGACTCAGCCGGTGGCCTGGAATATTCATTCCGGCTAATTTCAGGATACCCTGCGGCGCGGAAATCCGCTTCCGGGATCGGTTTAATGTCACAAGAATGGCTTGAACAGCCTCGGGCATCGTCCGCCAGGCTGGGGGCCGACTGCCGTTCATGGTAAACTTAACCGTGAATAATAGGGTGGCAGACTACTCTTGTAACCTGAGAACTAATTAATAAGCCGGGTTTGTGGTGATGAAAGAGAGCAAGCAGGATTCAGGAAATGATTTTGTTGATACGCTGATTCAGGAGTGGCTGGACGCCGTTCCCGCGCTGGACTTAAGCGGCCTGCCGGTGATTGCGCGCATTGTGCGTATGAGTCATTACATCGCTCAGTTTGTGGATGCCAACTTCGCGCGCTATAACCTGAATGTCGGCGAATTTGAGGTGCTGGCGGCGCTGGCCAGAAACCCCGATCGCCAGCTTTCCCCTAAAGAGCTGCAAAAGAAAATCCTGATCTCATCGGGCGGGTTATCCAACCGCATCAATCGACTGGAAGAAAAGAAGTATATCGTGCGCATCCCGGACCCATCCGACCGGCGCGGGGTGATTGTCAGGATCACCCCGGAAGGGCGCAAGCTGACCCTTGAGGCGGTGGTTACCCACGTGGCCATTGAAAAAGCGCTTATTCAGGGGCTGGAAGCTGAAGACCGGGAACAGCTGGCCGGGCTGTTAAAGAAACTTATCAAGTCGCAAAAGAGCGAACTCAACGAAAAGAGCGCGTAGTCGCGCATATGACAAAGGCCCGCCGCGGCGAGCCTTTGCGGGTAACCCGCGTTACGCTATCACGCCTTTTGGCGCCCCTCCGAGTGCAGCACCAGCCACAGACCCGCCAGAATCAGGCACAGCCCGATAATCGCCAGCAAATTCACCGCTTCGTGAGCCACGACGATCGCCAGCACAAACGCTACTATCGGTTCAATCAGCCCAAGGGCCACCCCGGTGGGGGCGCTGATATGCTTCAGGGCCTGGGTGTAGAGCAGGTAAGCGACGCCGGTGGTCAACAGCCCGAGATAGAGGATCACGCCAATGCTGGCCGGCGTGAGCGTCGGCGTTCCCGCCAGCGCCCAGGCAAGTGGCGTGGCGATGAAAATCGCCGTGCTGAAGGTATGTCGGGTAATGGTTAGCGGCGAGGCGACGCTCACCAGGCGTTTACTGACCAGGGTGTACAGGGCGTAGCAGAAGCCGGCGCTCAGGCAGATCAGCAGACCGGCGGTGTTGATTTGCCAGCTATCGCTCTGGGACAGCACCATCCAGGTCCCCCCCGCCGTCGCGCAAAGCGTACCCAGCCACCACAGCCCGCAGGGCGGTTTTTTCATACCGATGGCCTGCATCAAACCAGCCCAAATCGGCGCGCTGCCAATAGTCGTTGCGGTGCCTATCGCGATGCCCGTCGCCTGAATACCGGCAAAAAACGCCAGGTTATACAGCCCCATACACACGCCGGCGATAGCGATAAAGCACCAGTAGCCGTTTCTGCCGAGCGGTTGCCCGGCGTCCCGGGCCGGCGCAGTTTTTGCGCTGGCGTACGTGCGCCAGAAAAACAGTAAATGAAAGAACAGGCAGGCGACCATCAGCCTGAAGGCGCCAATCCAGTATGGCGAGGTGGCGCCGCGCGCAAAGCTTTGCGCCGTACCGGCGGTTCCCCACAGGAAGGCGGCACACAGGGCCAGTACGATACCGACAACAGAGATTTTCTTCATAATCAGCGGCTTTTAGTCAGTGAGTCATATCAATGTGAATTTATCTTCACGTTAAGATACTTCATTTGAAGATTCAAGCTGGATTTGGATTTTAGGATGATGTCAAGGTTTAATTGATACTTTGGTCAAGATTCTTGATTTATTATGTTGCGCGGCTAAGGCATATCGATAATATGTCTATTTATCTTCACGTGAAGATATTTAATGGAAAGGATTAATGCGGGGCGGCTATGACGGTAATAATTATCAGTGTAATCGTGCTGGTGCTGGCAGGTTACGCAATAGCGAAGAACTATGAAGCCAAACTGGTGCTGTTTGTCGCCGGTATCGCGCTGATGCTGAGCGCGGCAATGCTGGGAATGCCCGTTTTAGATATTAAGCAAAGTACCGGGAACATTTGGCTTGATCCACTGAAACAGGTTCAACTGGGGTTTATTAAGCAGTTCGGTGGAGCGGGCATCATCATTATGGTGCTGTTCGGCTTCTCTGCCTATATGTCACACATCGGCGCCAATGATGCGGCGGTGCATCTGGTCTCAAAGCCGATTTCCCGAATCCGCTCGCCGTATGTACTGGTGCCTATCGTCTTCTGGCTGGGGACGCTACTGTCACTGGTTATTCCCAGCGCCGCGTCGCTGGCGGTGATTCTGATGGCGACCCTGTACCCAATCCTGCGGGCGGCGAAAATGTCATCCATGACCGCGGCCGGGATTATCGCCACCACCGCGACCATCATGCCGACGCCGCTGGGGGGCGACAACGTGGTGGCCGCAAAACTGCTGGGTTTTGAACACGTAGTTGATTACGTCACCCTGCACCATGCGGTGATATCGCTACCGGTGCTGTTTTTGATGGGGATCGCCCACTATTTCTGGCAAAAGTATATGGATAAGCGCCAGGGGGCGGCGGCGTTTACCGACGTGGACGAGAGCCAGTTTCAGGATGGTAAAGCGCTCCCGCCGGCTTATTACGCGCTGTTTCCGCTGATCCCGCTGATTCTGATCGTGGTGCTGGGGCTGTTTTTCCGCCAGATCAAAGTCGGGCTGGTGGAGATAACCCTGTTTTCGTTCGCGCTGGCGTTCGTCACCGAGCTTATCCGCAAGCGCGATGTTAAAGCGCAGATGACCCAGGCTGGGCTGTTTTTCAAAGGCATGGGGGACGGTTTTTCGCAGGTGGTGGTACTGATTGTCGCCGCCGGTACTCTGGTGGCGGGGCTGAATGCGATTGGCATTATCGACATGATTTCCGGCGTGGTGAAAAACATTAACAACGCGGGCGTGGGGCTGATGTTTATCTTCTCCGGCCTGACGGCGTTAATTACCTTTATCAGCGGCAGCGGTAACGCGGTGTTCTATTCATTCATTGAGCTTATTCCGCCGATCGCCAACCAGGCCCACGTCGATCCGATCATGGTGGCGTTGCCGATGCAGTTCACCTCTAATCTGATACGCGCTATCTCCCCGGTTTCCGCCGTCGTCATTATTGTCGCCTCGGTGGTGAAGGCCAGCCCTGTCGACGTGGTGAAAAGGACCGCTGTACCGTTAGCCGTAGGCACCGTCGCAACGTTAATCGCCTCTTACGTCCGCTATGCGCTTTAGCGGGCGGCGATGATGGCGGGATGCAAAACAGGAAAGCAAAGATGACAACCATAGATAATCAAACATTAGTGAAATGGCGGCGTGAGTTTCACCGTTACCCGGAAACGGGCTGGGGCGAGTTTGTGACCACCGCGAAGCTTATCGAAACCCTTGAGGCGATGGGGCACCGGGTGTTGACCGGGACTCAGGTGATCAATCCCGGATTTGTGCGCGGACGTAATCCGGGTGTGGTGGAGAAAGCGAGGTTGGCCGCAAAAGCACAGGGAGTCTCCGATGCGCTGTTAGCCCGCATCGGCGAATATACCGGGTGCGCGGTAGTTTTTGATACCGGTCGCCCTGGCCCAACCGTCGCGTTGCGCTTTGATATCGACTGCGTGAGCGTTCAGGAAACCGCGCTGGCCGAACATGTGCCGAATCAGCAAGGTTTTGGATCCACTAACCCCGGCTATATGCACGCCTGCGGGCACGACGGCCATGCGGCGATCGGGCTGGGGGTGGCGCGCTGGTTGATGGAAAATCAGGACCCGCCGCTGCGGGGGATCGTCAAACTTATTTTTCAGCCTGCGGAAGAGGGGGTTCGCGGCGCGCGACCTATCGCCGAAAGCGGCATTCTCGACGATGTTGACTATTTCGCCTGTGGTCATCTTGGCTGCGACATCCCCAGTGGCGTGGTGGTTGCCGCGCCGGAGCGCTATCTTTCGACCCTGAAGATGGACCTGCGCTTTAAGGGTAAGGCCGCGCATGCCGGCATGGAACCGCACGCCGGGAAAAACGCGCTGCTGGCCGCCTGCAATGCCACGGTGCAGATAATGAGTTTGCCCACCCACGGCGAAGGGATGACCCGGGTTAACGTCGGGGTGCTGAAAGCCGGAGAGGGGCGCAATGTGATCCCGTCGTTTGCCGAAATGCAGATCGAGGTACGCGGCGAAAACGAAAAGATTAACAACTATATGACCGAGGAGGCCCTGAGACGCGCCCACGGCGTGGCGCAGAGCTTTGACGTCGAGCTGGAAACAGAAGTGATGGGGGAAGCGGTTGATTTCGTGCCGGATGAGGAAATGACCGCGTATGTCACGGAAGTCGCCCGGGCGCTGCCGGCCGTAAAAGAGGTGCGTCGCACCATGAATTTCAATGGTAGCGACGACGCGACGCTGTTGATTAAACGCGTGCAGGCCCACGGTGGCAAGGCCGCTTATTTCGTTATCGGCAGTGATATTAAAGCCGGCCACCATCAGGCTGAGTTTGATATTGATGAAAGCCAGCTGTTTACCGGGTTTGCGATTTTCACCGGTCTGCTTAAACGTCTGTCGGCCTGAGGCGCTGATGTGAACAATGGCGGTGATGCATCTGGAGCCGCCGCCGGGTTTATGACTTTTAAAAGGGGTGTGATGATGAAAAGAACGCTTTTAAGCGCGCTGCTGACCGGCGTGCTGGTATATGCCGCAACGCCAGTGTCTGCGGCGACGGATACCGTGAAGCCGGCGATTACCATTCTGGCGACCGGCGGCACCATTGCCGGCAGCTCGGCATCGAATACCGATACCACTGACTATAAAGCCGGTTCGCTGGGTATTGATGTGCTGATGAAAGCGGTACCGGAAATGAATGATGTGGCGACAGTAAAAGGCGAGCAGATTTCCAATACTATCAGCGGCAATATCAGCAGCTCAATTTTGCTGACGCTCAGCAAGCGGATCAATGGGCTGCTGGGCAGTGAAGGCCAGCAAGGGGTGGTGATCACCCACGGTACTGATACCATTGAAGAAACCGCCTTCTTTCTCGATCTCACGGTAAAAAGCGATAAGCCGGTGGTGCTGGTCGGCGCTATGCGTCCGGCGACGGCAATCAGTGCCGATGGTCCGATGAACCTGCTGGAGGCGGTGACGCTGGCGGCGGATAGCAAAGCGCAGAAGCGCGGCGTAATGGTGGTACTGAATGACCGTATCGGTTCGGCGTTTTATACCAGCAAAACCAACTCCACCACCCTCGACACTTTTAAAGCCTATGATCCGGGCTACCTGGGGGTATTTGTCAGCGGTAAACCGAAGTTCTACTTCACCCCGGCGCAGCCGGTTGACCGAAACTTTTTTGACGTCAGCAAACTGAACGACCTGCCGCCAGTGGAAATTCTCTATTCTTATCAGGATCAACTGCCGGCCATGCTGGACGCCGCGGTGCAGAGCGGGGCGAAAGGTATCGTGATTGCCGGCAGCGGTAACGGCAATGTTTCGAGCAAAATGGAACAGGCGATTAAACAACTGAGCGAGAAAGGGGTACCGGTGGTGATGTCCGCCAGAACCGGATCGGGCTATGTGAGCACTAAGTCGTTCGCCATTGGCGCGGGTTTCCTTAATCCGCAGAAATCGCGCATTCTGCTCCAGCTTGCTCTGGCCAGCGGTGCAGATCTGAAGCAAACCGCGCAATATTTTGACAGCCAACGCTAGGGGAGTTGTACTGATACCCGGGTAGCGCAGTGTGCCACCCGGGTTTCAGTGACGCGGACGGGTTTCTTTTTGTACGATTTCCATCAACGCTGTCCCGCCTTTGCTTATTAAACAATGGGCTCGCCGATGAGCCCGGTTCGCCTGCTGTAATAAGGTGCTTCTCCCGTTTCCGACACCAGCACAATTTGCCCGGCGGGGCGGTGATAGCGGTTGCGGAACTGCTCCAGCGCTTCTTCATCGGGACATAAAAACCCGGCGGACCTTTTTTGCCACCATGACCGTCGCACTGATAGCCGACTCATCTCCCAGCGGAAATCGCCTTCAGGCTCAACGGGATGTAATTCCCCCATGTCATCCTGCCAGGCGAGATAAACATCCACGCTCTCTTCGCCCAGTCGGGTCGAAAACTCCCGGTCGCTGTCCCACAAAAAATCGCTCGCCTCCCGGCTATAGCCTTTATCGTGGCGTAACAGATTTTGCGCGGCGACCGATCGTTGGCTCAGTACTTTACCGAAGGCCATATCCGAGAGCGTCTCCAGACCCGGTGGGGCGGCAATTTTGTGTTCATAGACGCCATCGACCAACTGGCGGGCATTCTCCGGCATGCGAATTTCGCCGTACTGGCGTAGTAGCGCCTGGGTGCGCCATAAGCAGGCGTGATCAGGATAAACAAAACCGGTTCCCTGCAGCGACGGCCCCAGCCAGCCGGGTTCAGCCTCAGGCTGCCAGTCCGGCGCTAAAATATGTAAAACCGGCGGCTGGCGTTCGTCGGGGAGTGCCGCTTTGCTCTGGCCGCTGGCATCGCGGATATGGCGCTGTAGCCGCCCGGCGCGCTGGATTAACAGGTCGATGGGCGCCAGATCGGAGATCATCCAGTCAAAATCGAGATCGAGACTTTGCTCCACCACCTGGGTGGCGATCAGAACTTTACCCCGGCGTTCTGACACAGGAGCACGGTTGCCGAACCAGCTCAGGGTTTTATCCTCAATCGCGATCCTGTCGGTGAAAGCGAAACGGCTATGGAACAGCAGTAAATTCTGCTCTGGAATAATGCCTTCCTGTAACAGTTGCTGAAAAATCTCCAGGGCATCATCGACGGTATTACG
Source organism: Entomohabitans teleogrylli (assembly GCF_001484765.1). GTDB lineage: Bacteria > Pseudomonadota > Gammaproteobacteria > Enterobacterales > Enterobacteriaceae > Entomohabitans > Entomohabitans teleogrylli. Next base: position 56,504 of record NZ_LLXO01000017.1, read on the forward strand.
AATCCAGCAAATACACTGACCGGCTGCGACAACGCGGTAAATAATATCCAGCGCTTCACTGCGCTGGTGGAGCCAGTTAATTGCGACAGTGCGCTGGACCTCCGGACGAGTGGCCAGCGGCTGTTCCTCCAGCCCGTTGGCAGAGAGATGACTCAGCCAGGGATATCCCGCATTATCACTGGCTTCGGCTGCGGGGAATCTGGCTCCCTCGCTAAAGGCGCTGAGTAGCTTTTCCCGTAGCGCGGCGGGAAGCGTGGCGCTGAGAATAATCGCGCTGCCACCTTGTGCGGCATGGAAATGCAGTAATCCTTCCAGTAGCTTTACCATATAGCCATCGTAGGCGTGGACTTCGTCCAGCAACAGAATCTTGTCACGCATCCCCAGCAGTCTCATTGACTGATGGCGAAACGGCATCACTGCCATTAGCAATTGATCGAGGGTACCAACACCGACCTCCGCCAGTAGCGCTTTCTTTCGCGAATCGGCAAACCAGGCGTGGCATTCCCCCATCGCATTGACATCATCGTGCGCGTAATTTTCCGCTGTCTGCTCCGATGGTTGCCAGACGGATTGCCGGAAGGCGTCTGACATTTCCCGGCCGCCGTGCGCCAGGATGAGCGATGGTCGTGTGTTATCGGCAAACAGCGCATGGTAAGCCGCTGCCAGGCGCTGATACATGGCATTTGCCGTGGCCATCGTCGGCAAACCAACATACAGTCCCTGGCCTTTGCTGGCGGACATCAGACGGTGGGTGAGGATGAGTGCGGCTTCGGTCTTTCCGGCGCCGGTGACATCTTCGAGGATGACAAGCTGTGGGCCGGGGGCGGAAAGAGTTCCCCGCGCCAGCGGGGATAAACCGGTATCCCATCAGAACGCCGCCGCCAATTTTAGGAGTTCCCCGCGCCAGCGGGGATAAACCGTGATCGATATAGCCAGGAACGGCATAGGTCGGGAGTTCCCCGCGCCAGCGGGGATAAACCGATCTGGCGGTGGTGGGACTGGGGGCTGCAGTCGAGTTCCCCGCGCCAGCGGGGATAAACCGATTATTCCGCATTCAGCACGAGCTAATGCCGCCGAGTTCCCCGCGCCAGCGGGGATAAACCGACAGGACACGATCCTTTATCCGGCGAACAACCGAGTTCCCCGCGCCAGCGGGGATAAACCGACGCTCTGGCTGTAATGCGTGCACATGACGCAGAGTTCCCCGCGCCAGCGGGGATAAACCGCAGTCCCTGTTCCGCGTGGGTGAGGGTAACACGAGTTCCCCGCGCCAGCGGGGATAAACCGTCATAACATAATCAGGGCACCCGCCAGTTTGGGAGTTCCCCGCGCCAGCGGGGATAAACCGTACAACTCTGACGTGATAACACTGATCCTGAGGAGTTCCCCGCGCCAGCGGGGATAAACCGAAAAATTTCCTGGATTGAGTGAAGATGAGATCGAGTTCCCCGCGCCAGCGGGGATAAACCGCATATCACCTCATGGCGTCGGCTGGCGAAACAGAGTTCCCCGCGCCAGCGGGGATAAACCGGTGGCGACGGGAATTATTGCATTGCACGCCGCGAGTTCCCCGCGCCAGCGGGGATAAACCGGTTCACGACTTCCGGCCAGTGACTGGCCAGCAGAGTTCCCCGCGCCAGCGGGGATAAACCGGCCTGACGCTTAACAACGCCAGCGCTTTTTTGGAGTTCCCCGCGCCAGCGGGGATAAACCGCGGGCCGGACCTTTTCTTTTAGGTAGACGATAGAGTTTCCCGCGCCAGCGGGGATAAACCGGTCATCACTGGCACCGTATAATTTCAGTTCTTGAGTTCCCCGCGCCAGCGGGGATAAACCGTCATATCTTCTAAATCCACATCACATAAATATGTGTTCCCCGCGCCAGCGGGGATAAACCGCAATCTGATCTGGCGCTTATCCTCAAAATTGCGAGCTCCCCGCGCCAGCGGGAAAAAACCAGTCAATGTGCTTATTTAATTAAATATTTTAAGAATATATAGAGTAAAATAATTATAGATACTACTGCAATACCCCATGTATATTCAGGTATAAATATATTTGCTATATATACTATAATAGAAGTTAATATTATAATGATATATACTGATAACTGTGACCAGATATCTAACAGGAGTCTTTTTATCATAAGTCTCTCAATATATTTTGTATGATATTTCGTACTTCTTTCTCATTATTAATGCCTGCGTATCCTAAATAAGGTTTTAATATGGGCTCAACAAATATGTAACTCGTTTCTGGTCGTTTGTTATATAGCATCCAATAAAATTCAGGATCTACAGTTTTCAATCGCTCTTGTAACATGCCATAATGTTGTATGATACTTAAACCCATGGCTCTCTTGGTTGCTCTTTTTACTAAGTCAACTTTCCTGGCGATGATACTATTATATGTGCTAATCCGTGCGCTAAAGATCTATTTGTTACACTGGCTGGCGCAAATAAACCCGCTAAATAGATAGATCCACGTAGTGACTCGTTTCTCAGGTTCTCTTTCAGGATTTGTCTTTCTTTTTCACTTAAGTTTTCGTTTTCAGCTAATCTTTCAAAATATAATGTGAATATCTTTATGTGCTTATCTCTATTCATTATCATATTTGATAAATTACCCAGAGTCCTTATATCTTCATGTTTAAGTCTGGTACAAATATCCTTGTAATCATCGAAAGCACAAGAGCCATACCAACTTAGTCTTTCAATGCCTGAATATAAATATTTTAAAGTGTTTTTTGTATTTATTCCTGCTAATCTATGACCTTCAATTAAAGTTTTTGCTAATTTCCCGTCAGCTTCTTCTCTGGTACGTAAAGCTACCACTATATGATCCATAATTTACTCCCTTTAAAATATAAATATACTTAAAAAGTGTACATTTTTTTTAAAGTGAGATCAACTTTAATTATATTAAAATAACTTTAATCAGGAAGAATTTATACACTGTGAGTCAATTAAATAGCTGCGCGGAATAGTAGATCACTTAAAGGGAACTCAGCCCGGATTGTGCGATCTGATTCTACCCGCCTAATATGGACATGCTTCTAAGCGAGGTTCTGGTTTTCAAATTGTCCCGGGCTGCGGCAGCCACACCAATGCGCTCAGCAAGCTTCAAAGCTTCGTTGCGAAATTCAGGTGTGTGTTGCTTACGTGGCTTCTTATTGATTGATGATGGTTTGTCATGAGTCACCTCTGGTTGAGAGTTTACTCACTTAGTCGTGTGTCCACTAATGCTGGGTAAGATCATCCTTGCTATGAAAGAGATTTTTGCTTTAGTGCTCCCCGGCTCGTGGGGATAAATCATCAAGGAATTGATTGGCGGATTTGAGCTCTTCCGGTATTTACGAACTGTTTAATTATTAAATATATTAATTATTTCACTTTTTATATATGTGTTGATGATAGAAGTGAGAGTGATAAGTTTATGATGTCGGTTGATACTGGTAATTTCGGAAATTTCTGTTCAGATATATCCAGGGGAGTGTCGATCGTTAGTCATCTCAACAGTGGAAGGCATCAATCTGAGTGAGTTTTTTCTGTATAAGAAAAAGACAGTTGGCACTCTGAAGTCATAGTGTTATTTTAGTTGAAGCGGGCATGGGGGCCTGGAGAGCAAATGTTGTATAAGGATATTTTATTCATGACAGATGACATGGAAATAAAAGAGGGAACATTGCGGCTTCTGACAACGGGTGAGATACGTCTGTCCAGGTCCGTATTTGGTAATTCTATTAAATATAACCAGGTGTGGGTGCACTGTGACAGCTATTTCCCGTTCGGTTTACAAAATCCAAAATATGCTATGGCGCCGAATGGAGAACTATGGTTCAGAGAAGAGTTGTACCGATCGGATTTTTCATTAGCCAGCATTAACGAACAGCATACATTTATTCATGAGATGGCGCATGTCTGGCAGCGCTATAATGGGATGTGGGTCAGAGTAAGAGGTCTTTTTAGTTGGGCGGCTGACTATAAATATCGACTGGATGGGAAAAAATTATTAAAAGATTATTCAATGGAGCAACAGGCATCGATTATTGCGGATTACTGGCTTCTGCGTCAATATGGACACAGAAAGTGGCTGGACTTTACTAATCGAGGCGTTAATTTTCAGGGCGTCAGTGATGAAAATATTATCACCATGTATGAGCAGGTACTTTCTCAATTTCTTGAAAAAAGGTAACCGCAATGAAAATGATTTTATATGCCGGCGTGCTAATTTTACTTCTGACGGGGTGCATGCATGCGAATGATCCTCGCCCTGCGCAGCTTCGCGCAAAGGTTGTCGCCATAGCTGATCACGTTTGCGTCATGGTTCAACCCGAAGGAGATGAAAAGATTGTGACCGTAAGCATTGCTGAGGTGGGTAATGATAATAATAAACTGGATAAATATGATCTTGCCATTCCGCCAGCAGGCAGTAAATGTGTTCCGGACTTTGGTTTTGTTTTTGATGTCGGCAAGTCTTATAACTTTAGCGTGATTCTTGAGTCGCCAGAGAAGAAAGGGAAAGGCAGATTTCCTGCGGCGCGTATATATAATGCAGGATTCACGCTCTGGAGTAATGATGGGAAATTAGCAGTCAATCCGCTTTATTAATCAGGTCACCGATTTTGTTTACTACATTCTGGATAAGATTCCTCCGTCAGCGGGGATAAACCGGCCGCCGCAGTTATCGGCGCCGGTGTTATTGCGAGTTCCCCGCATCAGCGAGGGAACTCCCGCAACCGTCCGCGCTATTATTCAATACACATCCCTGCGGTAGCGCTTCTCCTGTTTCATTTGGGTGACATATTGCGCGGCGCAGGGCGCGTCAACGCCTCCATGGATTTCCACAATCTGATGCAGCGCGGCATCGATATCTTTATCCATGCTGGCCGCATCCCCGCACACATAAAACCATGCTTCTTCACTGTAGCCAGGACCATATCTGCGCGCCCTGTTCCAGCATCCGGTGCTGGACATAGCTTTTCGGCGCCTGATCCCGCGAAAACGCGGTATCCAGCCGCTCCAGGTAGCCATCCCGCTGTAGCGCCGCCAGCTCGTCACGGCATTCACCGCCAGGCAGCGGCCAAACAGATCGTTCAAGTGGAACGGCGCAAAACAGTAACCGGGCAGGACGCGTGGGCTAATCACCGCCGGTAGCGTCGCTGAGACGCGGCGCGAGCGGATCTCAACCGCCATCTGCTCGTGAATGCTCAGGCGCGCGGCATAGTCGGGGTGGGTTTCGACAAACGGATCCGGGTTGAGTTTATTGAGGGCGGTGATTTTGCCGGTTCTGGTCAGGGTGTGCCGCTGGTGCTGCAGGCGCCCGGTATTGAGCGCCAGCGGGTAATCGTCGTCCGGGGACTCCGCCGGCGGCACTGCTGTAGCTGGCGCTGCTGCTGTTCTCCGGCATAGCGCAGCCATATCAGGGCCTCTGGCTGTGGGTTATTCACGGCTTTCATGCGCATGGGTTCCTTAACCGCTATCACAAAAGCCAGGTACGGCAAAAAAGGCGCCAGGGGGCCCGGGAAAGATTGATGCCGGCCAGCGCTGGGCTGGCCGGTGAAGAGCGATAGTCAGAGGTAATTGATGGTATAGACAATAGCGCCGTTGGCTTTGCCGGCTTTGAGGGTACTCTCGGTCTGGATATAGCGCGCCCGTAGCGGGATTTGCATGGTGGTGGTGCCGGCGGCTGGCGGCGCGATTTCTGCGCCGCTGGTTAACGGCATGGGGGTGACCGTCCCACTCTTTTCGATCCCCAACTGGATGCCTAACCCTTCGGCGCTCTCTGAGTCGGCGGATAAGCCGATAATACCCTCAACGTCAGAGATAATGGTCTCCGTGGAAGCCACCTTAATCGTCACTTTGTTGGCATTTGGCGTGCCTGACGGCAGCGTTCCCAGGCCGGTCAGCTTGACAGTGTAGTTTTTGTCATTGTAGTAACCGGGGCTAAAACTGGAGCAGCCGTGCAGGTTGATCGAGGCGTCCTTCCACGGCGTACTGCTACCAATACCGTCAAAGTCGGCGGTTTTATAACTGCCTAAAAAAACGGTATCGCTCGGATTCGTTATCTGGCAGGTACTTTTAATAAACTGCACCTGGCCGCCGAAGCTCAGGTTGTTGGTCACGAACGGAAAGCCGATAAAGGTATGCTGCGGCAAATTTGTGGGTTCGCTAAAGGTGTTAGAAAGCGTCGGGAATGAAGAACCATCGACCACGGCATTGGAATCGAAATCACCGGTTTTAATGAGCTGTAACCGGATAATAAAGTTGAAGCCCGAACCACTGCTGTTTTCTACACCGCCGATGGTAGGCAGTCTCTGGACATAAGAGGAATAAGGCAGTGGCCTGGTCGGATTAAAATACAGAGTGACGCCGATGCCGGGCACGTTGGTTTCATAAATTTCGCCGCCGTTTGGGCCCACCAGCCCGGATACCAGCGGTAATGGCCGGGTGACATAATTAATGGTATAGGGAAAATTAATGTAGCCGCTGCTCCATTCGTCCGGCGTATCGCAGGTCATGCCGCTGGCGACACTGGAGGTGTAGATAGCCTGATAAATCACCGACCCTGGCGGCATATGTTCACCGGCGGTAACCAGTCCGGAAATATTCAGCACCCCGTCATCACCCGGATAACGGCTATCGACCGAGCAGGTCAGCGTGTTGGCGTAGCTGGAGGCGATACCTGACATCGCCAGGAAAAACAGTCCTGTTATTTGTTTTACATCCATTTTATGTTCCTGCAATAGCGCTGGTTATCCGCACTGATTATTTTTGTCGCTTACTTCGCCGTCGGGTTAATCACCCGCAGGGCGCCAAAATCGTTAATGATGACCGGGTAGTAACGGGATACTGATTTGCTGAGGGTGAGTGTCATCGACTCGCTGGGATTGATCATGCCGCCATCGGAAAGGGGCTTTTCCCCTTTATCATCTTCCGCCAGATAGGCCACGGTGATGTGGAATGGCGTAGTGTTGCGGGCGGTAATGCGATTACCGTCGCGGCTCCAGAGCAGTTTTTCCGGCGCTTGCGCAGCCGCTTTGCCGGTCAGGCTGGCGGGGCGGAAAAACAGCTTCAGGCGTGAACGGAAGGCCATTTGCAGTACATTCTGGTCCTTGCTGTCTTTGGCTTTCGGCGGGACTTCCAGCACATTGAGGTAAAAAAGCGATTCTTTATCCTGCGGCAGCGCATCGCCGGTATAGCGGATACGCAGCGTCTGGCCGCGGCCGGCGTTCACCCGGTTAACCGGGGGAGTGAGGTAAAATGGCGCTTTAGCGGTTTCCGGGGTGGATTTCTCGTCTCCGTCATCAATCCATGCCTGGATCAGCACCGGGCCTGTGCCGTTGTTATTCATTTTTACCGACACCTCTTTTTCTGCAGCCGGGTAAATCACGCGGGTGCCGGTGATAACCACTGCACTGTTTACCGGCAGAGAGAAACAGGCGATCAGCAACAGGGCCAGACGGGGCAGCAGTGTCATTTTCATCGCAATCTTCCATTACAGCGGGTGGCAACATCATCAGGGAATAAGATTATTTTCTTAATTCTTGCCGCTGCAGATAATATTCAGCCATATTCTGCGCTGAAAAAACGCCAGCCCGGCTATCAGATAATGTTACTGAAAATAAATAAAAGTCGTATTGCCAGTCAGAGGATGCATCCACGACGCGGCTGACAATATAACGTTCTGTAAATGTTTCGCGGAGCGAATTTACCGGGGGAGTGTAATCGTTAAAACCAAAGGATTCAACAGGGTTACGGGATTTTTGCGGGAATACTCCTGGTCGCCTTTCTGTGATTTTTGTACTCATTTCATGGTGTTAAATGCGCTGTTGATGTTTGGTTTACCACGGGCGCAGGTGATATTCAGATAAATTCTGGTGCTGTTATATAATTGCCTTCAGGGTGAATTTATCCTAAAAATTATTAAGCCGCAGCACAGGAATCAAGTAATTAGATATAAAAGCCAGGAAAATGGATTAATTATTATGGGTAAACGGCCAGATAATATCAGGCTGTTTATCGTACATTCACCTGCCGGTCATCACGCGTGTTTCAGATTATCCCCATCAGGGTGATTAACTGTGGCTCTGTCAACTGACGTGGGTTTTCCAGCGCTTGCCGCAGGCGGCCATCCTCAAAAATAAACAGCCGATCGGCAAGACGTAGCGCCTGGCCGGGGCTGTGGGAAACCATGATCAGGGTGTGTTTGTCGGCCAGTCGCAGCAGCAATTGTTCGATGTGCTGCGTTGCGGCGGGGTCCAGTGAGGCTGTGGGCTCATCCAGCAACAGAATATCCGGCGCCATCGCCAGGGTTCGCGCCAGGCATAAGCGCTGTTGCTGGCCGCCGGAGAGTTGCGCCGCCGGGCGGTGCAGGCGATCGGCGACTTCCTGCCAGAGTCCGACATCTTCCAGGCTGGCCTGAACCCGGGAAGCGATCTCGCGGCGCGGACAGGCGGTTAACTTTTCAAGCGGCAGGGCAATATTGCGCCAGATACTCACCGGCAGAACATTTGGCGTTTGAAAGACCATCCCGACCCGGGCGCGCAGGGCGCTCAGCGAACCGCCGTACACGGCGGCTTGCTTTTCCAGCCCCTGGCCGCCATCAAGGTATATCTCGCCCCGGGCGCGGTAGCCCTTAAACTCTTCATTAAGCCGATTAAATGCCCGCAGTAGGGTGGTTTTCCCCGAGCCGGAGCGCCCGACCAGCACGCTGATTCCCCGGGCCGGGATCTCCAGACTGACGTCATGAATGATGGTGTGTTGATGAAATGCGAGGGTCAACTGCCGGACCCGGGCGGCGATAGTCATGGTGCGGTTCCTGATTGCCAACGGGCGCGCCAGCTACGTTCAATGCCCCACGCCAGCAGCAAGAGCCCGGCGGAGAGTAGCAACAGTACCAGCGCGGCGCCAAACCCACGCTCCAGCTCTTGCGGAGTCTGGTACTGGGCGGCGGTGTAGTAAATGGTAAACGGCAGCGCCTGAAATTTATCAAACAGTCCCTGCGCCAGACCGGCGCTGGCGACCACGCCGGTCAGCAGGATCACGGCGGTGTCTTCCGCGGCGCGCCCGCAGGCCAACAGGATCCCGCCGAGTATTCCCCGGCTGGCGGCGGGCAGCAGAATAAAGCGTAGCTGCTGGCGCTGGCTGAACCCCAGCGCCGCGCCAGTCAGGCGTAAATCGTCCGGCAGCGCGCTCAGGGCTTCGCGGGTGGTCAGTACGATACCGGGCAACACCAGCAGCGCCAGACAGGCGGCGGCCAGAATTAAGGAGGTATTCGCGCCGGGCAGCACGGTGTCGCGCAGCAGTAAAATCAGCGTAAAACCGAAGAGCCCCATGACAATCGACGGCATCCCGGCAAGGATATCGATGGCGCTGCCCAGCCAGCGTTTCTGGCGCGCGCTGGCGTATTCCGCCAGCCAGATGCCGCAGCCGATACCGGGAAACAACGCCAGGGCCACGGTGAGTAGTACCAGCAGGAGCGTGCCGACACAGGCCGGCCAGATCCCGTCCCATACCGGGTGCAGACCGCGTATAGCGTCTAGCGGCGCGGTATCGCCGAAAAACAGCGCGAGGTTAAGGGACGAAAACCCGCGCAGCAGCAGGAAACCCAGCAGACTGCCCATCGCCACAAGTAATATGCCGATTGCCAGCCAGCCGGCGCCGATCAGCAGGTTGCTGCGCCAGTCGCTTCTCACTGTTCCGCTCTCCGGTTCAGCATGCGCAGTCCCAGGCTGACGCAGACATTGATCAGCAGCAGAATCGCCCCGGCGGCAAACAGCGAGTTATAGGCCGCGCCACCGACTTCATTGGCGGTCACCAGCGCCATATGCGCCGTCAGGGTGCGCAGGCTGTCTGCGGCATGATAAGGAATCTGCGGCCAGTTGCCGGATAACATCAGAGCAATCAGGGTATCGCCGATCCCGCGGCCAAAACCGAGCGCCAGCGCTGTCAGCAGGCAGCGCTTTCCCTGCGGCAGGACAAAATAAGTGACGCTCTGCGCGCGGCTGAAACCCAGCGCGCTGGCGCTCAGTGAGATCTGCTCCATCCGTGGACGCAGGCCCGCCTCCATCACCAGCACCATAGTAGGCACCAGCAGCAGGCTCAGGGTCAGGCTGGCGGAAAGCCAGTTCAGGCCGGATCCGCCGGCGGCTTCCCGGACGATCGGCACCAGCAGGAATATCGCCACGAAGCCATATACTACGGTGGGGACGGAGGTCATAAAACGGATCAGCCCGGCGATAAGCCACTGTAGCCAACGCCTGGTGCGCGACGTGGCGCCGCCAGCGGCGCTGAGCAGCCAGACGCTGATCCCCAGCGACAGCAGCCACGCGATACTGACGGCGGAAATCGCCAGCAGTACAGAGCCGACGATCATCGGCAAAATGCCAAACAGCCCGGCCGCCGGTCGCCATTGCCAGGAAAACAGGCCGATATCGGCGCCCGCCGCCGACGGAAAAAAAACCGGCCAGGCAAAGGCCAGCACCATCAGGAAAATCAGGCCGATTGCTCCGGCCGTTAGCCCGGTCGCCAGTTGTAACAGGATACCCGGGCCGCTGCGGGATTGACTCACTGTTTGCCTGTTGGTAAATACCCGGATTTTTCAATAATGGTGGTGCCGTCCGGGCTATAGATGTAATCAATAAACGTTTTCGTTAACCCGACCGGTTGACCTTTGGTGTTCATATATAAAAGACGGGTAATTTTGTAGCTGCCGTCGGCGGCGCTCTGTTGGGAAGGCGTCATGCCATCGATGGACACGCCGTTCAGCGCTTGATCGAGGTGGCCGATGCCGACATAGCCAATGGCGTTTTTATCCTGAGTGATGGCCGTCTTCATGGCGCCGTTAGAGTTAACGACGTTGGCGCCAGCCAGCGTAGTGCCAGGGGTGAGGGCTTTTTCTTCAAACACTTCCCGGGTGCCGCTACCGTCTTCCCGCACATACAGTGAAATCGCCGCGTCGGGGCCGCCAACTTGCTGCCAGTTGGTGATGTTGCCGGCAAAGATGTCACTTAACTGAGCGCGGCTCAGGGCTTTTACGCTGTTGGTCTGATTGACCACCACCGCCACGCCGTCAATGGCGAACGGGAAGGTCACCAGACCATATTTATCTATCTCGCTTTGTTTCAGCGCCCGCCCGGTGTTACCGATATCGACCAGCCCTTCGCCGACTTTTTGTACCCCCACGCCGGAACCGCCGCCGGTGACAGTGATATTCACCCCGGGGTTAGCGTTCATGATATTTTTCGCCGCGCCGACCATCACCGGAATGTGGGCGGTGCCGCCGGCGATATTGATAGTGCCGCTCTGGCCGCGGAAATCGTCGAGTGTTGACGATAGGGCGGAAGTGGAAAAGCACAGCAGTGCGCTGGCGATATACAGTAAAGAACGATTCATGGCAGATGCTCCCTCATTGTCTGAATATGTTCAGGCGGGGGATATATAGCATATTTCTTTGCGGAAAATCTAAAGCGTTACGCGGTGCGGGGTGGTGCTGGTTATTCAGTGTGACGACGATCGGGTTAATCAGGCTACGCTATATTCGCTTTCATTTGTCCGTGTATTACATGAGGCTGGGTACTTCCGTTGTACCCGGGGTGAAACGGTTAGTGAATAAACATGACCGACACGCACAGAATGCCGACGATTAGCGTCAACAGATTCGCCAGCGAACGCCAGGGCCTGAGCGCCGGCACCAGGTAGGTGGAAAGGGTCGGCATAATAAACAGAATCATGGCGATCAGCGGCCCGCTAATGGCAGAAATCATTGCCAGCGCGTTGGGATTGATACAGCACACCGCAAAGGTTAGCGCCGAGATCAGGCCAATCGACAGCGCCCGGCAGAAAGCGCGGCTCTTATTACAACCTGAGGCATGCAGCGTCGATTTCACAATGGCGGTAGCGCCTTCAATGACTCCAAAGTAGGTGCCGAGAAAAGATTTAGACATTGCGATAATCGCCACCAGAAACCCCGAAATACCCAGCCACGCCGGCGTCCCGGGAATCATGGCCAGCGCCGAGAGGATCGTGACGCCCTGTGCTTTTGCCGAGGCAATCAATTCCGCGGGAATCGACAGGAAGCAACTGAATACAAAGAACAGCACGCTACAGCAAATAATGAAATAGGCGACGCGCATGATCTTTTTGCAGTTGTCCAGCGCCCCGGCGCCGTGGCTTTCGCGCTGGGCGACCGCAAAGGTGGAGATGATCGGCGTGTGGCTGAAAGCGAATACCATCACCGGAATTGACATCCAGATCTCCCCCAGCGCGTGGCTGTCGAAGGTTAATCCTTCGGTCAACAGGCTGGTTTGCCAGCGGCTGATTAAATAGCAGGAGAGAAACAGAAAATAGCCGATCAGTGGGAAGACCAGAAAACCCATCACTTTAATGGTGGTCTGGCGACCCATCAGAAAGATCAGATTCAGCGCGGCCACTACGCCCAGGCTGACCAGCGCCCGGATACCGGTAGTGACCGGAATGTATTTCGCCAGTTGCCCGGTCAGGGAGTTAGTGATTGCCAGCGCGTAAATCAGGATTACTACAAAAAACGCCAGGAAATAGAGCCCGGTAATCAGATAACCGATGGTTCTGCCATAGTAGTGGGAGACGGCGCTGGTGATGCCTTCTCCCCCGCGGGTTCTGGCGGCAAGAATGAACTGGCACAGCGCCCGATGCGGCCAGTAAGTAAACGGAAAAGCGATCAGCGCGGTGAGCAGTAGTACAATGGCGCCCGCCGAGCCGAGCTGAATGGGTAGAAACAGGGTACCGGCGCCTACCGCAGTACCATATAAGGCGAAACTCCACAAAGTTTCTTCTTTTGTCCAGAATTTACGCATTATTCAAATATTTCATCTGACTATGTTTCAAAAAGCGGGCTAATCTACCACAAAATATACCCGTCTGGCAGGTAACTGTTATTCAACAGATTTATTGGCCGCTGACGCCAGTAAGCCATGCGCCAGCTTCCCGGTATGGCGGATCGCCTGAACGTAGTGCTGATTAAACGGATAGCGGCAGGAGAGACGCAGGGCGCCGGAATAGCCTCTGCCGGGAGGATACGTACATATAGCCCGGCGTCAGGGCCAGCGCGGCGTAAAACAGCGCCATGCTATCAACGCCCTCCGGCTTCGACCCACCAGACAAATCCATCGTTGGTCCGGGCGGCGGGGGTACCCGCAGGAGAGTAACGCGCCACCAGCGCTCTGGTTTCCGGGTCGGGGATAAACGTCCCACGGAGCGCATAGCCCCAGGAATATCATTCAGTCATTCTTGCCAGAGGTGCCCGGAGCAGGGGGAATAATCGATACCGCGCCCGCCCATTTTGCGCTAACGGGATGAAAATTGACTGGCGCTTTATGATTTCTGTGCCTTGTCATGGCTAACTTTTGGTTGTTAAGTCTAATTAATAAATTTTAATCAGATTAATAATCTATGTTTTTATTAATTATCAGAGTTAACTGTTGGCTTCATGTTCTGCGTGTGATGATGATCACGTTCTGTTGCGAAGGAGAAAGGAACTCTACAAGCGCTACCGGGAGAGCGCGCCGGAGCAGGCAGAGCAAGATAATTGTTCAGAAATTATTCAGGATATGATGATGTTCAAAAAAAGCATAATCGCAGCTTCTCTGCTGCTGACCGCTGGTCAGGCGCTGGCCGTAACTGATGAAGGCGTTGCCGGTGGTACTATTACTTTTAGTGGGATGGTTACCGATACAACCTGTAACATCACGACCGACAAAGGCGCTGACTTTACTGTCGATCTGGCGCCGGTCACCACGACAGAAGTGGGTACTCAGGCGGGTGTCGTCACCGAAAAAGCTAAACAGTTCTCAATGCGTGTTTCCGGTTGTAAAAGCACTAAAGAGAATGCCAAGGCGCTGAAAATCACCTTTACCAGCCCGTACGTTTCTGACGATGAAAAATATCTGAAGAATACCGGTTCCGCTAAAGGGGTAGGGATTACCCTGACGAAAGATGGTTCAACGTCTATCGATTTTGATACTGCAGTGGATACTGGCGTGAAATCAGACGCGGCTGGCAGTGAAGCCGGCGCAGAAGTTAGCTTCTTCGCTAACTACTACAACTATGGCGGTAGCGACATCTCCAACGGTAGCGTGATGTCAACTGCGACTTATACCTTTACTTACGAGTAATGACCCACGGGGAGGCAACTCCCCGTTTCTTTACCTGAAAAATAGTGATTAAGATGATGTTGCGTTATTTCACGCTGCTGGCCACTTTATGCTATTCGTGGTCCACAGCCGCCAGTGTGGTAGTCAATACTACCCGAGTTATTTATTCGCAGAATGCCAAAGTCGTCAATGTGCAACTGGTTAATAAAAGCACCACGCCGCATCTGGTTCAGACATGGATAGATGACGGTAATACAGAAACCACCCCGGAAAAAATTGTCGTGCCGTTTTCTGTTGCGCCAGCAGTGGTGAAAATTGACAGCGGCGAAGGACAGGCATTAAAAATTTCCGCCCGGAACGCTTCTGAATTGCCGGCGGATCGGGAATCGGTATTCTGGCTAAATGTTCTGGATGTTCCGCCGGTGCCGGAAGTCAGCGAAGATCGCGCTAATTACCTGCAGGTTGCGCTGCGCAGCCGGATCAAACTGTTTTATCGCCCGCAAGGTCTGGCGGTTAATGTCCAGGACATTGATCAGCACCTCGCGCTACGCCGCCAGAAAGGGGCGACCTGTCTGGACAATCAATCGCCTTATTATGTCACCCTGACACAGTTAACCCCGTGGCGTGGCGGTGATGTGAAAAAGACGGTAAATACCAATCTGCTTTCTGAAACGGCCTTTATCGCCCCATTTAGCTGTCATGTGTTGCCAGTACAACTGACCAAAAGTTCACAGTACCGAATTGCGCGGATGGACGATTTCGGAAGTAAACAGTATGCCGTAATCTCCTACACGCTTTAATACGTAATAATAAAACGGGAAATGAAAATGAATATTGCCTGCAAAATCAGGCAAGGGATATTGCTGAACGCAATAACCCTTGCCTTGTGGCCATATTACGGTGAGGCGGAAACATTTAATAGCAGTTTACTGGTCGGCGACTCTTCTCAAAAAGAATGGGGGAAGGGGGCGCCGATTATTTCGCCGGGACAGTACGAACTTGATATTTATGTCGACGGAGAGTGGAAGGGTAAATATCAGGTCAGTATTGCCGGGAATAACAGCCAGGACTTCACCATGAAAAAGCGTGATGCCCTGTTATTAGGTATCAGTCATCTGGATCATTTGCAGCATAAAAACGATACCGATGATATTGCGCTGAACGATATTCTGCACGGTGGAAAAAGTACTCTGCACACCGGAGAGTTGCGTCTCGATCTGGAAGTTCCCCAGGCTTATGTCGCTCCCCATGACAAAAACTGGGTGGCGCCCGCCCTGTGGAACCAGGGGATTAACGGGCTGTACACCAACTACAACCTTAATGCCTATGCCGGGAAGGATAAAGCCTATGATAGCGGTACTTCCCGTTCCGCCTTCTTGTCATTACACAGCGGCCTGAATCTGTTTGGCTGGTATTTGCGAGACAACTCTACCTGGCAACACGATAGCCAGGGGGGCTCGAACTGGTTTACCAGCAGCCGTTATCTGGAAAAGCCCATCGCGCCGCTGACCATGCTGATGCGCGCCGGCGAGATGTATACCTCCTCCGATTATTTCGACAGTATCGCCTTCCGCGGTATTACGCTGAATAAAGATCAGCAGATGTTACCGGATAAGGACCAGGTTTATATGCCGGTGATTACCGGTAATGCCACATCCAACGCTGTGGTGCTGGTTTCCCAGAATCACAAAGTTATCTATCAAATCTCGGTTCCCCCCGGTCCGTTTGCCATTCGCGATCTGATGCCGACCGGTTCGCGGGACGATCTGGAAGTGGAAGTGCGGAACAGCGGCGGTCTGACCGAACGCTTTACGGTACCTTTTGCCACCATGTCGACGATGCTGCGTCCCGGGAGCTCTGACTTTCGCGTTAATGTGGGCAAAGTATATGCATCAGGTTACGGAGAGCGTCCGTGGTTTGGCCAGGCGGATTATTCGCGGGGAATAAATAACTACTGGACATGGTTTAACGGCCTGACCGTAAGCCAGAATTATTATGCATTGCTGATGGGCAGCGCGGTATCTTTTCCGTGGATGGGGTCGATGACCGCCAGCGTAGAGCAGACCCGCTGGCGCGATGAATCATCCCGGCGCGGCGAAAAATATTCCCTGTCCTGGAGTAAATATTTACCCACCAAAACAAACGTCACGCTGGCGACCTGGTACTACCGTACCCGGGACTACATGACGTTACCGGAATTTGTCAGTCGCGATAGCCAGCGGCAGTATGTCTCCACCTTCGGCAGTAAACAGGCGTTCAGCGTGGCGTTGAGCCAGCCGCTGGGAGATGACATGGGGCGTCTGGCGCTGGATGCATGGTTCCGAAACTACCGCGGCGATCGCAGCAGTACCCGGCAATATAACCTGACCTACAGTAATCGTTTTCAGCAGATCAACTATATGCTGTCGCTGGGGCGCCGTGAGTATAGCCGTTCCTCTTCAGCCAGTGTGGATAGCGCGCCGCGGCGCAGTGAAACCAGCGCCACCTTTTCGCTGACCATCCCGTTTTCGCTGTTTGATTCGCCGGCCAGTATTAACGCCCGTAGCCGAATGAATAACGGTCATTACGCCTCCTCCAGCCTGGGGATGAGCGGCGTGGCCCGCGATATCGATTACAGCGTTGATTTTTCACACGACAGGGCAGGTAGCGGTGTTTCTACCGATCTGTATGCCGGCTGGAAATCGCCCTGGGCGCGCTTGAATGCCGGGGTGTCCGATTCCGCCGACTACCGGCAGGCATCGGTGGGCGCCAGCGGCAGTTTGCTGGCGTGGAGCGGCGGCGTGCTGGCCGGGCCGGACTCAGGCAGTAACTTTGTCATTGTGGAAGCCCCAGGGATTGAAGGCGCTGAGATCAATAATGACCATGCGCAGCGCACCAATCGCCGTGGACAGGCGTTAGTTTCCGGCGCTGTAGCCTACCGGATGAATCAATTCTGGCTGGATACCAGCAACAGTGAAAATCCGGATATTGACGTACAAAGCAATGTTGCTCATGTCGCGCCATATGAGGGCAGTATTTCGTGGGTTAAATATAAAACCGATCCCCGTAAGCTGTTTATCCTGCGTCTGCAAAATGAGGACGGTTCTCCCGTGGCGTTTGGCGCGTCGATTTACGATAGCGCCGGGCAGGAAGTGGGCTATGTCGCTCAGGGCAGCCAGGCCTACATAAAAGCCAACACATTACCTTCATCACTGCGGATTGGCCTGAAAGCGCGGGCATGTGTGATAGCCCACCCGGCAGAGAACCAAATCAATATTTGTACGGCGAGAAAGGATCGAACCCATGTATAAACGATTGTTGTTAGTGATATTCCTGCTGGCGGGATATGTCACCGCCGTTAAAGCTGAGGACGAAAGAGGGGTAATCGCCAATACCTGCGATCCCTACGGCTTTGTACTGAAGAAGAAGCGCGTTCAGGAATCGCTGAGGTCAATCAACCTGTCGAAGGCGTTTCTCAACGGGAATAAAGTCTCCTATACCTGGACCACCTCGTGGTCGGGGAAAATGAACTGTCTGGGGACCGCGGATTATGCCTATTTCTTCAGCGCAATTGACGATCGGCCTTTTTATGTCTTATTTGCCAGCGCTTACCGGGATAGTTACTACTGGATTAAATTCAACCTCAAAGTGGAAGGGCCGCCCCGAGTAAAAGTTCGCGGTTTACCGGGGGTTTACAGTATTGCCCGCTACCGTACTGATTACACCCTGACCGCTGAATTGTTGACCGAAAAACCGCAGGATGCGGAAGGCCGTTCAAAGATGGTCACCACGGGTCTGGCCAACCTGCCGGCGATTGTCATGAGTGGCCATGGGGATGGCAGTAATAGTTACGGCGGTATCACCGGTAACAAGTACACCTATGCCAGTGAGGTATGGGACTATGTGATGCAGGGAACGCCGGCTTCAGGATGGAATACCGACCACTATCTGGCTTTCGAGCAACTGGCTATCCAGTTTGAACCAACCCAGACCACCTGCGATTTGCCTCATGATATGACCGTAATGCTTAACCCGGTGACCATCGACAGTCTGAACGAGAAAGGCGGTACCGCGGGTGAAAAAGCCTTCACTCTGCCGGTGTCGTGCGACAGCCTTCAGGGCGGGAATCGGGCAACGCGTAACGTTACCGCCTGGCTGGCCAGTAATGATCTGATTGAAGACGGCGACACGGGCTATGTGATGGTCAACGATGACAGCGATGCGCTGGGCGTCGGGATTGCGCTGCGCCAGCCCGGGGGCAACAGGGTGGTGATTGCCAATGGCATTGGTTCAGCGCCCGGCACGACGGAACTGCTGCATATCTCAAAAGATCAGGATACCGGCAGCCGCTTTTTCATCCGCCTGGTGGCCTATTATCAGGTCTATGATAAGAAGGTGCTGTCGACCGGTAGTGTGCTGGGCACCGCCCAATTGATGTTTAATTATGACTGAAGCGTGACGCTGGCGATTGCCGGCACTGAAGATGTCATTTTCCGGCCAGCGTTGATTGCTGGCCGGCTGTTTTTAAGCGGCCGCCGGAATGCGTATTTCCGGCCAGAAAAAGCCCTGCGCCATGTCGGCGGGGGATTGCAGTACTGCAAACAGATCGCCTGCTGTTTCCACACCTTCAACGAGGATTTTACCGCCATACTTACGGGTATCGCCGATCAGTCGGATCAGCGCTTCCTGAGAATGCCGGCGCTGCTGGAAAACGTGCTTGTCGATTTTTATGCCGTCAAATCGCCAGTCAAGCTGGTTCAGCACCGCGTTATAACAGGGGCGGTAATCGTCAAGCCACACCGCAAAACCCGCCAGACTGAGCGCTGACAGTCCCTGGCGCAGCCGGGAAAGTTGACGTTCGCTCAGGGTTAACAGCATTTCCGGATCCTGAAGTTCGATAACCGTCTGCCGGTTCTCGCCGGCCAGTTGTTGTTCCAGGCCGGGAAGCTGGAGCGCGGCCAGCGGTAGATTGAGGAATAATGTGCCGTTGAGCGGCAATGTTTCAAGCTGCTGTAATTGCCATTGATGAAGCGCCAGAAGGCGGTCCGGTGATTGCTGGTGAAACCAGATTTCATTATCGACATCAGGAGATAATTCGGACAAAACTTCATAGCCGAATGTTTTTTCACTATGCAGATCTATAATGGGTTGCAGGCGAATTCCTTTTATTTCCTTCATTTCTGAGGCTCTTTTGACTTGCGTTGGTGTTATATACTAATTTATTGATTATTATTTGGTGTTATTAATTGAATTTAAGCGAAAAACATAGTTTTTTATTCTGATTTGTTGTGGTTTTTGGGTTTATAAGGCTATATAATACTTTTGTTGCCTGAGTTATCTTCGCTAAAATAGTTTATAAAAGCAGGAAAGAAAAAATGAGATATGAATCTTCTGTGGACGATCTATTTCAAAAATATTTCCACGAGCCACAGATATAAATTATCAATGATGAAAAATCTATACCTAATTGAAAAATGTATTTTTTTTGATGAAGACGCTCAAGAAATATCCATCAAAGGAGAACAGGAAAATACCCTCGTGTTGCCGGCGCCTTCAGCACGATTGCTTAGCGAGCTTATTAAAACCAACGGTACTATGGTGACCCGTGAGGAGCTATTAACCCGGGTCTGGGAGGATCACGGCTATCGGGCGTCAAACAGCAATCTGAATAATTATTTGAGTATCCTGCGTCGAAATCTGACGGCCTTATTGCCTGAATCGGTGTTAATTACCACGTTACCGAAACAGGGGATTATTTTTCAGGCCAGCGTGGAGGAGATCAGTACTGATGAAACGGCAGACTCCGCCGGTGAAGAAACCCGGGTTCCGCCTGCGCCCGCTGCCAGGAGAAAAATCGCCAGGCTGGCGGCGCTTTGCGCCACAGGGGGAGCCCTGTTGGTCGGGGCGCTGTGGCTGGTATTGTCGCCCGCGCCACAGGAACTGCCGGCCAGACAGACATTTACCCAGGCGCAATGCCGTTTTTATCTGATGCAGGATACGCCGCTGAGTCGGGAGGATGTCATCGCCACGCTGGAGAAATTTAATATCACTCTGAACTGCGATACCCATGCGCGGGATGTCTTTTTTACCACTTATGATGAGCCATGGAAGCGGCGACATATGGCTTTTCTGGCCTGGTGTCAGCGTGGTGAACAAGGGAAATATACCCGTTGTGAAAATATTAAAAAGATTAGCTGGGGGATGGCATGAAATTTTTCGCGGTGGTGACGGCAGTGGTGGCGGTGCTCCTGGCCTGCGTGATTCTGGTGCAGCGATCATCTTCAGCGCTGGAGGTGCGCTGTGAGGCGGAAGTATTGCATACCGTCGATGGGCCGGAGAATAGCGTCACGCTGGACGCCACGGCGACGTTATTTATGCTTGCCAATGGTAAAGGATTCGTCAATCTGTATGGCACATTAACCGATCGCGAAGTACTGTGGCTGGTGAACCGCAAAATCTGGTTCGACTGGCATTATGAGCGTAATGATAACCTTTATGATATTACCATTCGTCAGGTAGACATTAAAAAAGATACCGATAAAGCACCGCAAGAGATGATGGCGAAGATTTATAGCCAGCGTTTTAATATGGAAATATATGGCGCGGGGCAAAACGCGCTATATTTTCGTGGTGTATCAACGCCATTTTTCTTCTGTGTGAAGCAGAATAAAAATGGTAAAGCAGCCTAACCTTCTCTGTCCACCGACCCTGCGTCAGAAATCATCTGGCGCAGCGAAAACCAGTCATCAGCACTGGCATATACGAATTTTTCCTACCTCTATTTGATTGTGAGTCTTATCTTTGGTCATAAAAAACAATGGGTTGTTGCTATTTTTGGTATTGACTCCGGGTCTTCTGCGACATTTTGTTCCAGGATCTTTCTACTCTCCTGTTAAGAAAATAATCCTGGGTAATTTGATAACATGATGATATTTAATTATTTTAAGATTTGTTTTTGATACTCGAGTCTCATTTTTTGCCAGGAATATTTTCTTGCATCGCTATTTACCACTTTCTTATGGTTAGGAAAAATCTCTGAAAATAGGAAAATGCCGACTGATCATGACCTTTTATTATTTACAGGGGGAAGGGGGATAAGTACTATTCGTCTGCAGGCCGACACTGAGATTGTTATTGGTTGTCACATCATATGTAGCAATATTAGTACTCACTGGACAGTAATATGCTCAGGCATTAATTACTGGTGTTGCCTGACGTCATTGCATAATAACGACAGGTTGTTGTTATTGCATATAAGTACTGCCTCACTGGGCATATAACGAAATAAATGGAGTTATTGTATGAAACTGAATAAAGCACTGGTATCTGTTGCTGTTGCCTCTGCATTCATGGCGTCTTCTGCATTCGCTGCTGACGGCACTATCTATTTCGAAGGGGAACTGGTTGCTGCTACCTGTGATATCAGCGTAAACGGCCAGACTTCTCCGGCGACTGTGGTTCTGCCTACGGTATCCATCAACCTGCTGACTGCCGCTGGTCAGACGACCGGGACCACAGGTTTTAATATCGAGCTGGCTAACTGCGATAGCCTGGGCACTATCTCTACTGCCGCCGCATTCTTTGAAGCGGGTTCAACGGTGGATCCCGTTAACTATCGCCTGAACAATACCGATGTTTCTGCTAACGCCGCAACCAACGTTCAGCTGCAGCTGCTGGATCATCACACCCAGAACGCTATCAAGATCGGTGACACCTCTCAGACTTCTGGCGCTGGTGCGACCACGCGTATCGATGTTTCTTCTGGTTCCGCTACTCTGCCGTACGCTGTTGAGTACTATGCAATGGGGCCCACCACTCCTGGCGTTGTAACCAGCATGGTTAACTTCAGCATCGATTACCAGTAATCGTTCCGCTGTGTTGTGTTAAGGAACCGGCGGCATCCCCTGCCGCCGGCTGTAATGGAATATTGCTATGAAAATGACACTTCTGCCCCGCCTGGCTTTACTGCTGATGGCCTGCTTCTCTCTGCCGGTAAACAGTGCTGTGATCATCACCGGCACCCGCGTGATTTACCCGGCGGCGGAGAAAGAGGTGTCAGTCAAAATGAGTAACAATGGTTCAGGACCGGTGCTGATTCAGTCCTGGATTGATAATGGCGATCCGAAATCTTCTCCGGAAACCGCCAAAGCGCCATTTTACCTCACTCCTCCGGTTAACCGGGTGAACGCCGGCCGCGGCCAGACGCTGCGTATCCGCTACACCGGCGATGCGCTGCCGCAGGATAAAGAGTCGATTTTTTACCTCAACGTACTGGAAGTGCCGCCGAAGGTGAAAAACGACGATAAGAAAAACATGTTGCATATGGCCTTCCGGTCACGCCTGAAGCTGTTTTTCCGCCCGGCAGGCCTGACAGCCAAAGCTGCTATGGCGGCGCCGTCACAGCTGGTCTGGAGCCAGAGCGGCAACCGCGTTACCGCCCGTAACCCCACGCCGTTTCACGTCACGGTGGCGTATTTGACCGAAGATGATAAAGGGGAAAACCAGGTAGCGGACGGCGGCATGATTAAACCGGGCGAGTCCCTCACCTTTACCCTCAAAAAATCTGTTTCCCGGTACTACCCGGTCATCATCAATGATTATGGCGCGCGGCGGGTAGTGAACCAGACAGGGAAATAAACAAACGGATTTGCGCCTGACGGCCGGCTCCTGCATTCAGGCCGTCAGGAATCTACCGGGAAACGGAGTTGATTATGAAGTTGCCTGTCAGAATGACACTCAGGCCGCTGGCAGTGGCTATTGCATTGCTTTCCGGACCGCTTTACGCCCAGGATGCCGATGAAGTGGAATTCAACACTTCTTTTATGAGCCCGGGAAGCCAGAAAAAAATCGATATTACCCGCTATGAGCGCAATCAGGCTGTACCGGGCGTTTATCGGGCTGAAGTGCGTATTAATGGCGCCACCCACGGCGTTCAGGACGTGACGGTTCAGGAAGCAATACCTCCTCAGCGCGTCGGCGCTATCTGCCTGACGGCGCGCACCATGACGCAACTGGATCTCGACATGGACAAGCTGTCGGACTCTGCGCGTGAAATATTGCGCGGCAGCGATGCCGATAACTGTCTGGCGATTGCCGATATTATTCCTCAGGCAAAAGTGACGCTGGATACCGGCGAGCAGCAACTGGATTTGGAAATTCCTTCGGTTTACCTGGTGCGCAACCCGCGTGGCTATGTTAACCCGGCGGTCTGGGATAAAGGCATTACCGCAGGGTTGTTCAGCTATACCACTAACTACTATCGCACCGAAAGCCGTGGCCGCAGTACCGACAATATCTATGCCGGTCTGTCCGGCGGGTTTAACATTGGCGGCTGGTTTTTCCGTCATAACGGTAGCTGGAGTTGGCAGGATGCCATCGGCAGCGATTACCAGAACCTCAACACCTATATACAGCGTGATATCCCACAGATTCAGGGACGTCTGACGCTGGGCGACGCCAGTACCAACGGCGAGATGTTCGATACCGTCTCTTTCCGCGGCGCACAACTGGCGAATGAAGAACAGATGTTGCCGAACTCGCAGCGCGGCTATGCGCCGCTGATTCGCGGCAACGCCAGCACCAACGCCCGGGTTCAGGTCCGCCAGCAGGGCCGGTTATTGTATGAAACCACGGTACCGCCGGGGCCATTTGAGATTAACGATCTGTATCCCACCGGTTATGGCGGCGATCTGGAAGTGATTGTCACGGAAGCGGATGGTTCGGTTCAGCGTCAGACGGTTCCTTATGCTTCCACCAGTAACCTGCTGCGTCCGGGAACTAACCACTACAGCGCGACGTTAGGGAAATTGCGCAAAGGCTGGGTGAATAACGAACCCTGGCTGGGCGAGTTCACGTTCCGCCGCGGTTTGAGCAATATGTTCACCAGCTATGCCGGGTTACAGGGGAACGAGGATTACCAGGCCGGACAGGTGGGTGTTGCTGTCGGTACGCCGATAGGGGCATTCTCCCTGGATATCACCCATGCTAAAGCGTCGCTGGAAAAAGCGGTGAAAGGGCATGGGCGGGATATGAGCGGCCAAAGCTATCAGTTGAAATACAGCCAGTATATTCAGCAAACCGGCAGTAACATCAGTGTGGCGGCCTATCGCTTCTCCACTGACGGTTACCTGGACTATATGACCGCGATGCAACTGCGTGAAGCCCAGAACGAGGGCGGTAACGACATCAGCATCCGGCGTGCTAAAAGCCGGCTCGGCGTCACCGCTAACCAGAGTCTGCCGCAAGGGTGGGGGAACTTTTATATTAGCGCCTACCAGCAGAATTACTGGAACAGCGATGAGAGCGACCGTCAGTACCAGGTGGGCTATACCAACCGCCTGGGTCGGGTGAGCTATAGCCTGAGCGCCAGTCGTACCCGTAACGGTATCGGAGATTTCGAGAATCGTTACATGCTGAACCTGAGTATCCCGTTAGGCGACGTGACCCCGTTCAGCCAAATGTCAGTGAACCTGAATCACGATCCGGGCGGCGTATTGCGCGAGCAGGTCAGTGTCAGCGGCTCGGCGCTGGAAGGTAAACCGCTGAGCTATAACCTCAGTGCATCAAATTCGAATAAAGGCGGTTCAACCAGCGGTACGGCTAACGTCACCATGCGTACCCCTTATACCACGCTGCAGGCATTCGGCGGCGCGGGTAAGAACTACCATAGCTATTCGGTTGGCATGAGCGGCGCCGCGGTAGTTCACAGCGGCGGGGTAACCTTGTCGCCGTACAGCGGGGATACTCTGGCGCTGCTGGAAGCGAAAGGCGCCGAAGGCGCAGCGGTGAGCGGATACCCGGGTATTCGGGTGGACAGCCGCGGCTATGCGTTGGTGCCGTATCTGAACGCCTATCAGATGAACGAAATCAGCATCGATCCGAAAGGCATTTCCGACAACGTCGAGCTGGATCACACCAGCCAGAAGGTGGCGCCATACAACGGTGCGGTGGTGAAGCTGAAGTTTGGTACTACCCAGGGCCGTCCGGTGATGATTCATCTGCAGGGTAATGACTCCGTACCGTTTGGCGCCGATGTGCTGGACGGCCAGAACAACGTGGTAGGCGTGGTGGGCCAGGGCAAGCGTATTTTTGCTCGCCTCGGCGACTCTGCGGGAGAACTGATGTTGCGCTGGGGCGCGGCTGCGGACGAGAACTGTACGCTGAGTTATAAGCTGCCGCCGGAGAACGGCAACATAACAACCATTACGGCGACCTGCCGTTAATTCGCCGGACCGGGGAGAGCTCGCCGGTTCCGGCAGTGATTTAAAGCACAAAACATCCGGTGGATGCTGACCTGATGTTTTGTCATCAGGAGGGCCGACGTTATGAGGAAGATAAGCTACCGGGCCAGGAAGTCCCCGATTTGCCTGGGGTTCAATCTTCTGGTGCCCGGTTTACTGACCCTCTGCTACCTGCGATCTCCTGTTTCTGCGTGCTGTCCGTGTCCAGACTGACTGCGCCAATTTACGCCTGGCGGGATAGGCTCTTAAGCTCTATTTCTTTGTCGCCCGGCGCGTTTGGTTGCGGATCCTGACTGGCCGCCGGGTAATTGATTAAGGTGTTATAGCTGAATACCTTCCGACTATGCTTAAATAAGCAAAATTCTTATACCATGCTGGTATTAATGACATGTGCTATGGTTATTTGCCTATAATTAGCCGTTTTTTTGTGAAGGTGATCGATTGCGACAGCTATATTGTTGCAGGAATTTCAGAGGGGCAATATTTTACGCTATTTGTTATCTGATTGTCCGGCGTTATGGATGTCCGAATATCTGAATATTTGATTTCATGATGTGACTATTCTATTTTGGGTTTTTCGCTGGAGGATATGAGTCTGATTTCTTTTATTATCAGAATTATTCACCGCTTCCTTAACATGGTTTTTGTTGCTGGCTCGATTATAATGAACCTGAGTGCATGTTATAGGCCGGCCTGAGACGTTGAAACAAACCCCTGGCGTATTCTTTGGTAGATTGTTCTGATAGCACTGCCTGGTCTCATTTTTAGCCGCCTGTAATGCGGAAAAGAATTCTTTTCACTGTTTATTATTTCTTGCAGAAGATACTGGTCAGCCAAAAATATAAAAATCAACAATCAGGCCGGGCATACCATGCGTATTTGTTATTTTTTATTTTTGCGTATGTTACATTTTTGTTTCATTGGTTGTTTTTTGGGGGATTTTTTGACCCTGAGTGCTGTTAATTATGTTTTACTGTGATCTTTGTCGGGTTTTTGTATTTCAGTGAGTGATGAGTTCCCTGCTGTCTGGTGGATTAATGGGGTGAAATTAGGATTATTCTCGGTTTTTGATTAGTGGGGGTTTGGTGACTGTTAAGATTTTTTAATGATTTTCATGGGTTAACTTGTCATGCAAGTGGATGGAGAACTTGCCGCGTATCCATAATATAACCAGTAGATGGCATATAAACATACGTTATACGAAGCGGGTAAATTTTTTATATCAAGCCAGTAAAAAACGCATTTTTGTCCTGAATGCGAATTTAAGTAAATCTTATGAATCTGGCTTTCCGGGGTGTTAAGATTGTTCTCAGTTAAAGCGGGAAGGAGGGGAATAAGCGCAATCTATATTTTTCTCTGTTTTTCTGGGACGATGATGCTTATCAAGGGAAGAGAAATTATTATTTATCTGGAGAAGGTTGCATCATGACTCATGTAGTATTAAGGAAAGAACCTGCCTGCAGGGAATCAACTATTGCTATAATAACTTCTGATAACTACTTTTATAACGCAGTAGAACATCTTCTGGATACATTAATGCCGGAGATTATCAGCCATAATTCTACTTTTTATAGTGTAATCCGTTATAAAGATATTTTTGAGATGGATCTGCAGGATGCAGTTCGTCGCCAGGATATGTTGCTTATTGCCGATTATGATGTGCGTATGATCGGTAATTCACATATTCTGGAATTGCTGCAAAGAATGGCGGTATTTCGTTCAATTATGCTGGTAACCAATAAAGGTAACGTTCCCGGAAATGCTAACTGTTTTTTGTCCAAAGATATTGCGGTGAATAAAGTAAAAGATAAACTGCTGGATTTTATTATTAAATCGAGTCATCCGGATAATTTGAGCGAGAAACTGCCGTTTTCCGAATTTACGGAACGCGAGCGCGAGATCATTCGCCTGATCCTCAAAGGGCGGCGTATTGATTCGATTGCTCAGAAACTGCAACTGAGTCCAAAAACCATCTATGCGCACCGTTCACGTATCTACCGCAAGCTTGGGGTCCATAGCCTGCAGGGGTTTCTGATGTCTGGCTCTGTACAAAAGATTGCCCGTATCTGACGACTGGCGCCTGATCCCTGAGCTTTCGGGTTTGCTGAGCCAGTCAATAAAAAGAATCAACCGGCGGTGTCAGTCAGGGGCGTATTAAAATTATAATTTATTGATATTTTTAGTGATTTATAAACCAGGGTATTCCGGAATCGTAAACCTGAAAAGGTATTTGTTTTTCTACCGGCGGCTATAAAAACAGGTAGTCGGTGAAGATAAATACCTGTACTTTTCGCTCAATGATTGTTCCATCGGCGCTGCGTCGCCAGCATCTTCTTTTTTTCCTTCATCTTCATCCTGCGGTTCTGGCAATGTTTTATCCGGTAGCGCGCTTATTTTCGCTATATCAGATTTGCTGAAAAATACCATGGCGAGCAGCGCCGGTTGAAATACCATGAGAGGAGACGTATCGCAGGCGCAATCCGGCGCCGGGAGTGATGGATTATTCCCGACCCATTTCAATGACTGGCGGCGGATTATGATTTTTCGCTGTCATCAATAGCGCGCAGAACCCGGCAGGGATTGCCGGCGGCGACTACCCAGGCGGGGAGGCTTTTCGTTACCACGCTGCCGGCGCCGATCACCGTATTACTGCCGATGGTGACGCCGGGCAGGATATTGACGCCAGCGCCGATCCACACGTTATCGCCAATGGTAATCGGTTTTGCATATTCCAGACCCTGATTACGCTGATGCGGATCGAGAGGATGGCCGGCGGTATGAATACCGACATTGGGAGCGATAAACACATTATTACCTATCGTGACCCGGTTACCGTCGAGAATCACCAGATTATGGTTGGCGTAGAAGTTGTCGCCCACTTCGATATTGTTGCCATAGTCGCAGTAAAACGGCTGTTCGATCAGCAGACCGCTACCAGCTTTGCCCAGTATGACTCGTAACTGGCTGTCCCGACTCTCACTGTCGCGCGGATCGGTATGATTGTAGAGATGCAGCAGATATTTAGCTTTGTTACGCGCGGCGATCAGCGCCGGGTCGCCGTTAGCGTCATACAGTAACCCGAGCAGGGCTTTTTCGGCTTCAGTCATTGAGGAAACAGGCATGAACAGGTCTCTTACTTACGGAAAGGTGATTAACGGTGATTTGCCATGTCGGCTTGCGCCTGGCTGAGGATGGCTTTGGCCATCCAGCGAGTGGTGGACATCACCTGCTCATTGTCCAGCCCCCAGATATCCTTGAGTACTAACAGTATTTCCGAGCCATAGATGACCGACAGCGCATGATTGACCCTTTCCCAGAGCGCATCATCAATATCCTTTTTCAGCGGCGCGGTCACCAGCGCCAGAATTTTTTGGCGGTGCGACTGGCGGGTTTTGGCATGGTTTCCGCTGTCCGTCGCCCGCTCGCTGGCCCACTGTTGCAGGGAGATCAGCAGTGCGGCGCGCAACGCTCCTTCGTGGGCCAGCATGGTCGGGAAGGCGTGATTAAGTAACTCTTCGACCCGCTGACCGGTTTCTTCCGCCGCAGGCTCCCAGTCAATGACCGGGCGTAAAACTTCATCGACCACCGCGGCGATCAGCGATGATTGGGTAGGAAAATAGCGATAGGCCGTGGCGCGCGAAACGCCAGAAACTTCCGCCAGTTCGCTGACTGAGGGAAGTTTACCCTGCTCGAATAACGCCATAGCATGGGTAATCAGCAGATTATATTTAATTCTTTTACTGGTGCTTAACCCATTTAATTCTTTGTTATTCAATATGATAACCTCATTTAAAGTCTGTCATTTTCATCATAGCAGAAACTGACAGGCGGCTCACTACGCAATCCGTATCGTCTGTGGAACAGTGATAACATCAAAATGAGACTATAGTCTCAAAAATGAATTAAAGCGTCATACGGGCATGGCAGAAGGCCGGCAATCGGGTCTAATATGAGCGTAATGATACTGCAATCTCATTTTTTGTTTAGCCAGTGAGGCACATCATGGATAAGGGTAATGGCTGGATTTATGTCGTAACCACGCTGGACACCAAAGGGGTGGAAGCGTTGTTCGTTCGCGATCTGATCGCCCGGCAGGGGTTGAACGTCAGGGTCGTGGATCTCTCAACCCGGGATGCTCAGGCGGAGCATGGCGCCGATATTTCCGCCGGATGTGTGGCGGATTACCACCCGCAAGGCCGTCAGGCGGTGTTTTGCGGCGACCGTGGGAAAGCGATTACCGCGATGGCCAGCGCGTTCAGCCACTTTATGGCGGCTCGCGGCGACGCCTGCGCGCTGCTGGGGCTTGGCGGATCCGGCGGGACGGCACTGATCACCCCGGCCATGCAGCAACTGCCGCTGGGAGTCCCAAAACTGATGGTCTCTACCATGGCCTGCGGGGATGTTTCCGGCTACATCGGCGCCAGCGATATCGCCATCATGTATTCGGTGACCGACGTGGCAGGGCTGAACCGGATCTCGCGTAAGATCCTTGCCAATGCCGCCAACCAGATTGCCGGCGCGGTGAAGTTCCACTCTGTTGATGACGATGCCGCCGACGCGCCCGCCGTGGCGCTGACCATGTTTGGCGTTACTACCCCCTGTATCCAGTCAGCCTCCGAACTCCTGAATTCGCGCTTTGACTGCCTGGTCTTCCACGCCACCGGCAGCGGCGGCAAAGCCATGGAAAAGCTGATTTCCCAGCGGCTGGTGGCGGGCTGCCTGGACATTACCACCACGGAAGTGTGTGATTATCTGTTCGGCGGGGTGCTGGCCTGCGACGAGCGGCGTTTTGACGCCATTATCGACACCGGTACGCCGTGCGTGATGTCCTGCGGCGCGCTGGACATGATCAATTTCGGCGCGCCGGCCACCGTTCCGGCCCGCTACCAGGACCGGCTCTTTTACCACCATAACCCTCAGGTCACTCTGATGCGTACCACGCCCGCGGAAAACCGCGCGCTGGCGGAATGGATCGCCGCAAAGCTCAACCAGTGCGAGGGCGAGGTGCGATTCGTGATCCCGCAAAAAGGCTTTTCGGCGCTGGATTGCGAAGGTGGTCCTTTCCGGGATCCCGAGGCGACGCGCGCCTTTATCGACACCCTTGAGGCCCGGGTCGTGCAGACCGACAAGCGGCGGATCGTGAAAACCGATGACCATATTAACGACGGCGCCTTTGCCCGGCGTCTCGTCGATGAGTTTCTGAATATTATCGATTAAGACGGGAGAGATACCATGAGTCATTTTATACGCCAGCAGGTGCTGGAAAAATTCCGGGACATGATAAAACGCGGCGAGCCGATCATTGGCGGCGGCGCCGGAACCGGGCTGTCAGCCAAGTGCGAAGAGCAGGGCGGCATCGATCTGATCGTGATTTACAACTCCGGTCGTTACCGGATGGCCGGGCGCGGTTCGCTGGCGGGTCTGCTGGCCTACGGCAACGCCAATGAGATCGTGGTGGATATGGCCAAAGAGGTACTGCCGGTGGTGAAACATACGCCGGTACTGGCCGGCGTTAACGGTACCGATCCCTTCTGCCAGTTCGATAAATTTCTCGACGATTTGATTGCCCTGGGGTTTGCCGGGGTACAAAACTTCCCGACCGTCGGGCTGATTGATGGCAATTTCCGCGCCAACCTGGAAGAGACCGGTATGGGTTACGGCCTGGAAGTCGATATGATTCGCCTGGCTCACAGTAAGGGCTTACTAACGACGCCATATGTCTTTAGCGAGCAGGATGCGGTGGCGATGACTGAAGCCGGCGCGGATATTATTGTTCCGCATATGGGGCTGACCACCGGCGGTAGCATCGGCGCGGAAACGGCGCTGACCCTGAAGGACTGCGTACCGCTGATTAACGACTGGGCGCAGGCGGCCAAAGCGGTACGCGATGACGTGATCGTACTGTGTCACGGCGGGCCCATCGCCACGCCGCAGGATGCGGCATATATTCTGCAACACTGCCCGGACTGTAATGGATTCTACGGCGCCAGCTCCATGGAGCGTTTGCCGACCGAAGTGGCGCTGACCCAGACCACCCGCCAGTTCAAGGACATTACACGTTAATAATAAAAATATCGCCAACACCAGGAAATCAATAGACAGGCCCCGCCAGCAATGGCGGGGTTTTTTAATTGCCGGCCGTGACTAAAAGCTGCGTGGTTATAGGGGATGGGATTAGCACCGTCAGGCTGTTTTATGTTTGCTGATGGCATGCGGCTTTGTTACGCATTAGCTGTTGCTTTTTTGGTCGCCATTATGGCGTTTTTTAAGACTTATTGCTGTTATTACCAGGAAAAATAAACCTCTGCGATATTTTTGAATAATAATAGTGTCGTTTTATTGTGTATTTTCTTATGATTTCCCTTCTGCAGACCCCCTGTGTCGGGATGCCCGACTTTCCTCTCTCCAGCGGGGGCGGATTACCTGAACTCAATAATAAGGTTTGATTATGAAGAGATACTGGATGTGTTTACTGGTACTGGGCCTGACGGGATGCCAGACCATGCAGGCAGAAAAAAAATCAACGGTCACGCCGCGTATGCATGTTCCGGTGGTTTCCGAAAGCACTGCGCCAGCTACCGTAGCATCTGACGCCCTCGTACAGCAGCAGTTAAAAACCTGCCTGTTTGAAGCCCAACAGTTGTCGAAACTGGGGCAGGGGAAATATATTAATCAGGTTAATGAGCTGTATGTCAGTATCCAGAACGCCAAATTCTATGCCTCGGTGGCTAATAATTTGAGCGGTTCAATCACCGATACCATCACCCCTTATTATCAGTTCAAGGTGAATTACGCCTGTAACACGATTTCTCATCTGTTAATGGAAGAACTGCAGAAAGGATTTCAACTGCAGGCCGGCTCCGGATTAGAAAGTGAGCTGACGCAGTAACTGGAAGGATCGATACATCGCGGGCGTCTGGCGCGATAATGCGTAAGCCCCGCGCTAATAGGCTGGCGCGTCAGGCGCCAGCCGTGATGTATCAGGCGTCCTGGCGTGGCGCCAGGTCAGCAAACGCCGCGCGAATCTCCTGTTCCGGCAACTGAATGCCGATAAACACCATGGTGCTGCCCGGCGTTTCCTCTGCTGCCCATTCGCGATCCCAGTCGGCGCTGTACAGACGCTGGACACCCTGGAACAGCAGGCGCTTCGGCTGATCGGCAATCCACAGCATCCCTTTATAGCGCAGCAGATTATCGGCAAAACCGAGCAGCAGATTCTCCATGGCCCGCGAAACGGCGCTTAATTCCAGCGGGTAATCCAGCTGGACCACGATGGACGAGATATCGTTCTGGCGGTCAGGAATAAAGTGGAAGCGCGGTTGCGGCGCGACCACGTTCTCCTCCAGCATAAAGCCGTTGACGTTAAACAGCAGCCCGAGATCGATAGCGCCATGCACCACCGGATAGAGCGGCGCCCGGGCGTTGATACGCTGCAGACGCTCGCGTAGCGGCTGACTGTCGCCGGCGATGTCGGTTTTGGTCAGCAGAATCCGATCGGCATAGCCAACCTGGGACTGGGCGATGGTGAATTGATCCATCTGTTTATCGGCGTGAACGGCGTCCACCAGGGTGATAACGCCGTCGAGCAGGTAGCGCTGGCACAGCACCTCATGAGAGAAGAAGGTCTGAATAATCGGCCCGGGATCGGCCATGCCGGTGCATTCAATGATTAGCCGGTCGAAGGCGATACGGCCATTGTCCAGGCCGTCGAGCAAATCGAGCAGCGCATCTTCCAGTTCGTTCGCGCGGCTACAGCAGATACAGCCATTGGTCAGCGTCTTGATCTGCGTGGCGCGATCGCCAATTAACTGGTCATCAACCGGTACTTCGCCAAACTCGTTTTCGATCACCGCTATCTTATAGCCGTGCTGTTCATGAAGAATATGGCGCAGCAGCGTGGTTTTTCCGGCGCCGAGAAAGCCGGTTAACAGCGTAACGGCAATCGGTGTCATGGGGTATCTCCTGTCACTGACGCGGCAGGGCGGCGCTCTGTCGCGAAATGGGTACTTATAATCGGTTCTGCGGCTTACGTTACCAGACATCGCCGGCGCTGATAAGATCGGGCCTCAACGGAGTGGGACCTCAGGTTATTCACAAAGGGCGAAAAAGCGTGGTTTTTCCTCCCTGGTGGTTATCAGCCGACAATCAATATATTGATTTTGCTTGTTGGCTATCGGGTGATATCGGCAAGTTCGGCGGTGAGAGTGGTTTGTCATCTATCTCAGGCCCCACCGGAGTGGGGCCTGTTTGACTCACGTAGCGGCTTAGTGCCCGGAAGAGGTTTTAATCCCTTCTTTTGGCACCGGCACATACGGCGTTTCTTTATCGGTGCGTTCTTTCGTGTTACGCGCCTTCATCCAGGTGCGGAAACCGTAGAAGATGATGCTGTATACCACTACCAGGAACAGAATGCTCAGGCCGGCGTTGGTATAGTTGTTGACCACGATATGATTCATGTTGGCAATCTGCTGCGCGGTCAGTTCACCGCCGGCGGCAATGCGCGCCTTGTACTCGCTGGCCATATAGAAGAAGCCTTCGAGCTGCGGGTTGGTGCTGAACAGTTTCATGCCCAGCGCCCAGGTGGTGCAGATCAGCAGCCAGACGGCCGGTACCACGGTGACCCAGATATATTGGGTACGCTTCATCTTCACGAGGATAACGGTACACAGTACCAGCGCCACGGCGGCCAGCATCTGGTTAGAGATACCGAACAGCGGCCACAGGCTCTTCACGCCGCCCAGCGGGTCGACCACGCCCTGATACAGCAGGTAGCCCCACAGACCGACGCAGCCGGCGGTGCCGATAATACCGGCGACCAGCGAGTCGGTTTTCTTCAGGAACGGCACGAAGTTACCCAGCAGATCCTGAAGCATAAAGCGACCCGAGCGGGTGCCGGCATCCAGCGCGGTGAGGATAAATAGCGCTTCAAACAGGATACCGAAGTGGTACCAGAAGCCCATATCCGCCATCGGCATGATTTTATGGAACACGTGCGCAATACCTACCGCCAGGGTTGGCGCGCCGCCGGCGCGGTTGAGCACTGAAGGCTCACCGATGTCTTTGGCGGTTTGCAGGATCTGGTCCGGGGAGATAACAAAACCCCAGGAGCTGACGGTGGCCGCCGCATGGGTAGTCGCGTCTTTCAGTTGCGCCATGATCAGCGCCGAGTTTTCGCCGCCCAGCTCATGCAGGTTCGGCATGGTGATACCCAGCGCCGCCGGCGGGGTGTTCATGGCAAAGTACAGCCCCGGCTCAATAATAGAAGCCGCCACCAGCGCCATAATCGCTACGAAAGACTCCATCAGCATCGCGCCGTAACCAATAAAGCGGGCGTCGGTTTCACAGGCCAGCAGTTTCGGCGTGGTGCCGGAGGAGATCAGCGCGTGGAAGCCGGAAACGGCGCCGCAGGCGATGGTGATAAACAGGAACGGGAACAGCGCGCCTTTCCACAGCGGACCGGTGCCGTCGATGTACTGAGTCACCGCCGGCATTTTCAGATCCGGGTTGAGGATCACGATGCCCAGCGCCAGACCAACGATAACGCCGATTTTCAGGAAGGTAGCCAGATAGTCGCGCGGCGCCAGAATCAGCCATACCGGCAGCAGAGCGGATACGAAAGCGTAACCGATCAGGGTAAAGGTGATGGTGGTGTCCTTAAAGGTCAGCGCCGGACCCCAGTACGGGTCATGGGCGATAACGCCGCCGAAGTAAATGGAGGCAACCAGCAGCACAATACCAATGACGGAAACTTCACCCACCCGGCCCGGGCGAATAAAGCGCATATAGATACCCATAAACAGGGCAATCGGCACCGTTGAGCAGACCGTAAAGACCCCCCACGGGCTTTCCGCCAGCGCTTTCACCACGATCAACGCCAGGACGGCGAGGATAATTATCATGATCAGGAAGCAGCCGAACAGCGCAATGGAGCCAGGAATCCGGCCCATCTCTTCTTTAACCATCTCACCCAGAGAGGCGCCGTTACGGCGTGAAGAGATAAACAGCACCATAAAATCCTGGACCGCGCCGGCCAGTACCACCCCGGCCAGCAGCCACAGCGTACCGGGCAGATACCCCATTTGCGCCGCCAGTACCGGGCCGACCAGCGGGCCCGCGCCGGCGATGGCCGCGAAGTGGTGGCCAAACAGCACGTAGCGGTTGGTGGGGACGTAGTTCAGGCCGTCATTATTAATGACCGCCGGGGTGGAGCGAGTGGGATCGAGTTTCATCACCTTTTGGGCGATGTAGAGACTGTAGTAGCGATAAGCCACCAGATAAACGGAAACGGAAGCGACCACAATCCATAGCGCGCTTACGTGTTCACCCCGCCGTAAGGCGACGACCGCCAGACAGAAAGCACCGATGATTCCAAGAATCACCCAGGGTATGTGCTTGAATATCCTGTTGTTGTTCATAAAAGACCTACTTGTCAAACAGTAACGAACAGCCGTGGCTGCCCAGATGTGTAGCTGTTGGGTATCTTTTTTGAGGAAATAAATGACGACTACCATAGCCATGATCCCGCAATGGCCCTTCGGGCGGTCGGGAAAATGGCTAAGCGGTTATATGCACAGGTAAGCGGTCACGGATGTGGCTGAGCGGTTGGCAATCAGCGGCAATGCCCTGAAAAACGTGATGTTTGTCACGCTAAATGGCGTATTAAAGCCATGGTAGTTAAATATCAGCGCGATCAGGATGTGATGTAGATGGCAAAACAAGCGTTAACTTTACCGGCTGTTTGTTATCCCGGATGAGGTTATCTCCGGTGAGAACAGGAGGCAACGTGGAAGCATGCCGCCAGTACCGGGCGGATCATCAGGGGTAAACGGGCGCGGGGGTTACCGCTATGGGACCCACAAAGAAAAAACTCTTCGGCACGGGGAAATCCGCTGATGCCGAAGAGGAGACATATTCGTCTACAGAAGACAACATAAAGCAGTGGCGTGGGGGTAATACTGGCGCAGCATTAGCTGGCGATGCGATGCTCCTGGATCATGAATTCCAGGGTCTGGCGATAGATATCACACAGGATAACGTTCTGTTCTTGCTTAATCATCAGCATCAACTGATGAATGACTGCACTTTCAGTGACTTCGCCGTTGCGGGCGCGAATATCGTTCTCGATCATCTTCAGCAGCGCGGATTCAGGAATGAACTCCGCAGGGATGCGATGGGTACTTTTTTGAGTAAATGAGGTATTCATTGTTTTGACCCTTAGAGTTGATGTTTTTCAGGTTCATCAATACGCGATTATTGTGACTGTCAGTAAACTCCCGGGACAGCTCATCCATTTGCCGAAGCCGCAGCATCAGCAACATCATCCGCTAAACCGGAGACAGCAACAGGAATTTCGCGTATGGGTGACCGGTCGACAGCCGGCGTCAGGCAAAGACAAAGCACAACATTAAAAAATTAGTGTATCGTCCCTGGGCTGTAAAATTCATGCTTTATCAATTCGTGCTATTTGAGATCGCCGTCACGTCATATCAGACGCTAAAACCATGAACTCATTATTGTAAAAACATGACATTATGGTGAATGGCGGCGGAGTCTCGCGGCGTCAGTTTTTTTTATTTTTCGGCCAGGACAATACCAGCGACCCGGGACAGGGATTTATCTGCCCGGAGTGTAAAATAGCGGCCGGGGCATCGGTGATATTTTATTGATTCCAGCTAAAATCTGATCCCGATAGCGCAT
Source organism: Entomohabitans teleogrylli (assembly GCF_001484765.1). Classification (GTDB taxonomy): domain Bacteria; phylum Pseudomonadota; class Gammaproteobacteria; order Enterobacterales; family Enterobacteriaceae; genus Entomohabitans; species Entomohabitans teleogrylli. Next base: position 93,550 of record NZ_LLXO01000017.1, read on the forward strand.
ATCGCCAGGAGGGAAATATGTTATTAACGCCGCAATTTCGCGCGGCTCGCGGTGGGGATGTCGATCGCTGCTACGAGATTGAGTCAACCGCTTATGAAGGGGACGAGGCGGCGACCCGGGAAAAGATTGCCACCCGTATTGCCCGGTATCCGGAAGGATTTCTGGTTATGGAAGCCGGCGGGATACTGCTCGGCTTTATTAACAGCGGATGCGCCCGGGAAGTTGTCATGTCCGATGAGTCTTTCAAAGAGCTGGTGGGGCACGATCCGGCAGCGCCGCACGTGGTGATTATGTCGGTAGTTATCGACCCCGCCTGGCAGGGCAAAGGCTATTCAACCCTGCTGATGCAGCGGTTTATTGAGCAGATGCGCGCCGCCGGAAAGCAAACCATTCACCTGATGTGTAAAACCCGTCACATTGATTTATATAAGAAATTCGGTTTTGCCTATATTAAACCCTCTGATTCCGATCACGGCGGAATGTCGTGGCATGAGATGATGATGATTCTGTGAGGCAGCAGAGCGCTGGCAACAGGCGCGCCACCGCAGATTATTGTGCAAAATCCGGACAGTATTGGTCCGGCGTTTTCTGGCTGCGGGAAGGGCGTTGATAGCGCGAAGCGGCAATAAAAAACCCCTACTGGTTGGCTGGCAACGTTCGGGGTTGATCGAGCGGAAGCGTACTTATTTACGCGCTAACGATTTCCGGCTCGTCAAAGGCGGTGAGCTTCGGCGCTGCGCCCTGGTATTTTTCGGCATACACCAGCGCGGAGTTACCTGCGCAGCCGTTCGCCAGACGCGAGGTCGGGATATCCGAGGTCAGGACGTTGGCGGCCCCGTTTTTACAGATACCGTTCTCCAGGTCCGGCCAGGCGCCTTCATGGATACAGATAACCCCGGGTTTAATACCGTCGCTGATCTTCGCGCCGACCAGCACCTGCCCGCGATCGTTCCATACCCGCACCAGATCGCCATCGGCGATATTGCGCGCTTTAGCGTCATCCGGATGGATGGTAACCGGTTCGCGATCGGCAACGGCGTACTCTTTACGCAGCGAGGCATAGTTGAGCTGGCTGTGCAGGCGGTGCGCCGGGTGGGCGGTCAGTAACTGCAACTGATCTTTATCCGCAGACCCTTTCCACTCGTCCGGCTCAATCCATGAAGCGTGCGGCGGGCAGTCCTTGTAGTTATACCCTTCGATAGTTTTTGAGTAGATCTCAATCTTGCCGCTCGGGGTTCCCAGCGGGTTCATCACCGGATCGCTGCGGAAATCGGCATAGCGGACATACTTGTCGTTCTTCTCGTTCTGGCGCATTTCAATCAGCTTGTTCTGCTGCCAGAAGGCGTTGAACGCCGGCATGGCGACGCGCTGGGCGCGGGCCGCTTTCTGGGCGGCGTCATAGAACTGCTTCAGCCAGCCCATCTCGTCTTTACCTTCGGTATAGACTGCTTTCCCGCCCGGCTTAAGCATTTCCGCCAGATCGGCAAACACATCGAAATCATTGCGCGACTCAAACTGCGGCTCAATGACCTGCTTCATCGGCACCAGGTGCATATTGCTGTAGTCGCCGGTCATCGTCAGGTCATTGCGCTCAAACGATGTGGTAATCGGCAGCACGATATCGGCGTGTTTAGCGGCCGCGGTCCAGTAACACTCGGAAATCACCACCAGCTCCGGCTTCTGCCAGGCCTTGATCAGGCGGTTGGTGTCCTGGTGGTGGGTGAAGTTGGCGCCGCCGGCCCACCAGATCATTTTGATATCCGGGAAGGTTTGCTCTTTGCCGTTATGCTGGTATTTCACGCCGGGATTTTCCAGCGCTTCAACAATGCGCGCCACCGGTAAGCTAATCACCGCGTCGGATACCGCCCAGTCATTGCCTGCCGAAGAACCGCCTTCCACTTGCGCGGAGATGGCCGGCAACACACCGCCTACCCGCGTGGGAGCGCCGCCGTTCGAATAGTGGTAGGAGAAACCGAAACCGCCGCCCTCGGTACCAATCTGCCCGAGCATTGCCGCCAGGGTCACCAGCATCCAGTGGCGCTGTTCGCCATACTGCTGGCGCTGAATTCCCCATCCGCCCATGATCATGGTCTTATTGCCGGCAAAGATCTCCGCCAGTTTTTCTATCTGTTCCGCCGGAACGCCGCAGATATCCGCAGCCCAGGCCGCGGTTTTTTCGACGTTGTCGCTTTTGCCCAGCAGGTACTCTTCGAACTGTGGGTAGCCGGTGGTGTACTTATCGAGGAAGGCTTTGTCGTGCAGCTCTTTCTTCACCAGGGTATGGGCGATCCCCAGCATCATTGCGACGTCAGTGCCCATATGCGGGGCAATCCAGGTCGCATTGTCGCCAAAGAACTCAATGGTTTCCGAACGCATCGGGTCGATGGCGATAACGCTCTTGCCGGATTTCTTCAGCAGATTGAAATACTCCAGCCCCTGTTCGTCGGTACTGCTCCAGGCGATTTTCAGGGTGTTGAGCGGGTTCATCCCCCACAGCACTACCACCTGGCTGTGCTCCAGCACCATCGGCCAGGTGGTCTGCTGCTCATACACTTCTACTGAACCAACCACATACGGCATGATCACCTGAGCGGCGCCGGTGGAATAATCCCCGGTATGACCCGCATAGCCGCCCGCCATGCTCATGTAGCGCTGCAACAGGGTCTGCGCTTTATGCAGCACGCCGCTGGAGCGCCAGCCGTAAGAACCGGCAAAAATAGAGGAGGGACCGTAGCTGTCGCGGATCCGGCTATGCTGTTCGTGAATCAGCTTCAGTGCCTGTTCCCAACTGACGCGGACAAAGGGATCGCTGCCGCGCTTACCGTCCGCCTTGCCGGGGTTTTCGAGGTAGCTTTTGCGCACCATCGGGTATTTGATGCGCGCGTTTGTGTGTACCTGATCCGGCCCGGTCTGCTGCAGGGAGTTGGGAACCGTTTTGGGCAGCGCTCCGGTGGAAGAGACCACTTTGCCGTCTTTCACTTCCACGTACAGCGCTCCCCAACGGGCGGCGGTCAGGATCGCGCCCCCTTTGGCGGCGTCTGCCCATGCGGGTAGCGGGAGCGCGGACGAAATCGCCAGCGTGCCGGTTGCCGCCCCGGTCGTTTTGATAAAGTCTCGTCTTGTGAGATTCATGGATCCTCCTGGAAATAAAGTCGCTTATTTTTTCATGTCTTTAGCGTTGTACTGGAAGTAACGGCTCAGGATATCCAGTTCGCTGTCACTGATATTGGTGCGCGCCCCCATGCCTTTTGCCACCGAAGGCCAGGCATTGAGCGTAAAGTGACTGGCCGGGATAGGCGCATGGCAGCCGGCGCAGTACACGTTGTCGAGCTTACGGGCGTAGTCCCACATCGGTTCCCGGTCGGCGAGAGCCGGCGCGTTCCAGGTTCCCTGCAGAGCAACGTCGCGCCACTGGTTGCCGTAGTCGTCCGCTTGCCAGTCGGACAGCGGTTTCACCGCCTGCTGGCCTTTTTCACTCAGGGAAGCCAGTACCAGTCGCTGGCCGGCGGCGTAGTAGATAATCTGCTCGGTCCCCTGCATCTGGCTGCCGCGGATTTCGACTTCGCGGCTGGCGCCTGCGCTGCTGAGGACTTTCATTTGCGTGGCTGGGTAGATGGTCCCCAAATCGCCAAGGCTGGCGTTGCGTACCACATAAACTTCTTTGGCCGATGCCGGTACTGAAGCCGCCTGCGCTTCCAGCGCGGTCAGCGCGCTGTCGTCCATTTTGATTTCTGGCGGGAAGTGGGCCACGCCTTTATGGCAATCAATACAGGTTTGTTGCTCGTTAATACCCATTTCGTGCATTTTGCGCGCGTCGGCGCTTTGCGCCTCCAGATCCATCGCGTCCATACTGTGGCAACTGCGACAGGTGGCAGAATCATTGGCCTTCAGCTGTGCCCAGACGGTTTGCGCCATCTCCAGACGGTGCTCTTCGTATTTTTCCGGGGTATCAATTTTTTTACTAATAAACTGGTGGTAGATATCTTTTGAGGCGACCAGTTTGGTGACCAGATAGTCCATTCCGCTTTGCGGTATATGGCAGTCCGCGCACTCGGCGCGAATGCCTTTCTGGTTCTGAAAATGCACTGACCCGGTGTACTCTTCATAAGGCGCCTGCATGGTATGGCAGGAAAGGCAAAACTCGGTACTGGATGTTTTATGCATTGTCCACTGGGTGGCTAAAACGATCGCGACGCCGACAATGGCGCCCAGCGTCATCATCAATGCGAGAGTTTTATTTATTTTTCTCACTTTTTCTTCCCTGGAATTAAAAATACTCATTAATGGGTAGACAATAAATAAGCACCCTGCGTGGGGTATTGATATTCATCAAGTTAACGGATATTGATCATGAGCAGCATGAACAATTCAGAATTAGGTCGCACTTTTATTTTTAATTTTTAGAAAATCAATAAAAACAATTGGTTAAAAGATTAATGCTTGCGTGGGATTTATTTATATAGCTTCATTTATTGTCGGTTTTTATCTTTTCTGAGGAATTTTCGTTATGTATTTAAATGCATAACGATAGCGATTTGGGTATTTTTCTGAGAATTTTCTCGGGGTAGAGAAAATAGCCCATCGCAATAAAATAATTTATATAGCGTTGGCGGAAGGCAGATATTCTGCCGCCTGGCAGAGCGTACCGGAGAATATGATCGAGGCGATGTCGCAATAAAACCCTGAAAAGAGGAGGTCGTGCGGTAATTTTTTCCTGATATCAATCCTCTTTTCGCCGACAGATAACGTGCAATGTCCACTGGCTCTGCCAGCGCGATGGCATCTCAGGGGGAGGCTGAGGTGGCGGTACCGCTATTCTGGCGGTGGGCAAAGTGCGCAATGAATCGCTCTTTACCGTCGGCAGGGCCTGCGGGACGAGTCTGGCGCGTAATAAAAGGGGATGATTAAAGGACAAATTCATCTATTTATCTGTTCCTTATTTATTGCCATAGTGTCGTTGTGGATGGGACAGGCAGGCGTGCAGCGCTAATGGCTGACTTCTTCATTCGGGATGACGCGCAAAGCGTGCGTCTGGCCGGCAAAATCCTATTTTCAGGAGCGATATGATGAATAACGTCACTATGCAGTCGTTCTTTAAACGCTATTTTTCCGCTACCGAACGTCTGCCCGGGTGGGTGGGCGCGCTGCTCAGCGCTGAACAGCGTTACTGCCTGTTGAATGACATTATGCAGTGGCAACCGGCGCACTGTGTAGGGGAAAATTCATTACCGGGCGCCGATAACCGTTCAGCCTCCGACCGCGTACAGGCTGGCGATCTCTGACCTGTCCGGCCCTCCCTGTCAGGGCCGGCACTCGCTTTACTGCGCAAGAACTCTCCTTTCCCGGCCTTTTTGTATCGGTCATTCCTCTTCAGCACTGACATCAGCGAGGCGTTTTTCGCGCCAATTCCGGAAAAGTGTGACCTTCAGCAGAGTTTATCCCATGTCCCGGATATGGGGATTCATATATTGACTGAAATCAAAGTTACTTTCTTTCGAAAGTTATTAAATCTTCATACGCAATAAAGGAGGTCGGCCCGATGATTTTCAATATCCAGCGCTACTCCACGCACGATGGCCCCGGAATTCGTACCGTGGTGTTCATGAAAGGGTGCTCTCTGGGATGCCGCTGGTGCCAGAACCCGGAAAGCCGCTCCCGACATCAGGAGTTACTGTTTGACGCGCGTCTGTGCCTGGAAGGCTGCAATCTTTGCCAGCAGGCCGCGCCGCAAGTGGTGGAGCGCACTCTGAACGGGCTGGTTATCTACCGGGAGCGGGTGACGCCGGACCATCTTGCCGCGCTGGAAAACTGCTGCCCGAGTCAGGCGCTAACAGTATGCGGGGAAGAGAAGGATCCAGAACAAATTATGGCTGCGGTACGCCGCGACAAACCCTTTTACGAACGCAGCGCGGGCGGCATTACCCTGTCCGGCGGCGAACCCTTTATGAACCCGCAACTGGCGCAACGGCTTCTTCGCCAGAGCCATGAAGAGGGGATTCATACCGCCGTGGAAACCTGTCTCCATGTCCCCTGGCGCTATATCGAACCGTCGCTACCCTATATCGATCTGTTCCTCGCCGATCTCAAACACGTTGATGAACAGCGGTTTAACGCCTGGACCGATGGCTTTGCGAAACGCGTACTCGACAATCTACGCCGGCTGGTTGCGGCGGGAAAATCGCTGGTGATTCGGGTCCCGCTGATCCCGGGATTCAATGCCGATGAAACCTCAATTAAAGCTATTACTGATTTCGCCGCCGATGAATTGCGGGTCGGCGAGATCCATTTTTTGCCGTACCACACGCTGGGAATGAATAAATATCAGTTGCTTAACCAGCCTTATCGGGCGCCGGATAAGCCGCTGGATAACCCGGAACTCCTTGCCTTTGCTCAGTCATACGCCCACCAAAAAGGCCTGATCGCGACTTTAAGAGGATAAAAGAGAATGACGACCCTGAAACTCGACACCCTGAGCGACCGTATTCAGGCGCATAAAAATGCCCTGGTACACATTGTTAAGCCACCGGTATGTACTGAGCGGGCGCAGCACTACACCAGGATCTATCAGCAAAATATGGATAAACCGCTGCCGGTGCGCCGCGCGCTGGCGCTGGCCTATCATCTGGCGCAGCGTACTATCTGGATTAAGCACGACGAACTGATCGTCGGCAACCAGGCCAGCGAAGTCCGCGCCGCGCCGATCTTCCCGGAATACACGGTCTCGTGGATTGAAAAAGAGATTGACGCTCTGGCCGATCGCCCGGGGGCCGGTTTTTCGGTGAGCGAAGAGAATAAGCGGGTGTTGCACGAGGTATGTCCGTGGTGGCGCGGCCAGACGGTACAGGATCGCTGCTACGGGATGTTTACTGACGAGCAGAAGGCTATTCTCGAAACCGGCATTATTAAAGCCGAAGGGAATATGACTTCCGGCGACGCGCATCTGGCGGTGAACTTCCCGCTGCTGCTGGAAAAAGGGCTCGACGGTCTGCGTGCAAAAGTTGCCGAACGCCGCTCGCGCATCAACCTGACGGTTCTGGAGGATCTACACGGTGATCAGTTCCTGAAGGCCATTGATATTACCCTGGCGGCGGTCAGCGATCATATTAAGCGCTTTGCCGACCTGGCGCGCCAGATGGCGCAGACCGAAACGCGCGCCGCGCGTCAGGCGGAGCTGTTGACGATCGCCGCTAACTGCGATGTTATCGCCCATCAACCGCCGCAAACCTTCTGGCAGGCGCTGCAACTGTGCTATTTCATCCAGCTACTGTTGCAGATTGAATCCAACGGTCATTCGGTCTCTTTTGGCCGTATGGACCAGTATCTGTATCCGTGGTACCGCCGGGATGTGGAGCTGGAGCAGCGTATCAGCCGCGAGCAGGCTATTGAAATGCTGCACAGCTGCTGGCTGAAACTGCTGGAAGTGAACAAAATCCGCTCCGGCTCTCACTCCAAAGCTTCGGCGGGCAGCCCGCTGTACCAGAATGTCACGATCGGCGGCCAGAAACTGGTGAACGGCAGAGGCGTCGATGCGGTCAACCCGCTGTCGTATGCCATTCTCGAATCCTGCGGCCGCCTGCGTTCAACCCAGCCAAACCTCAGCGTGCGCTACCATGCCGGGATCGGCGATGACTTCCTCGATGCCTGCGTGCAGGTGATTCGCTGTGGTTTCGGCATGCCGGCCTTTAATAACGATGAAATTGTCATCCCCGAGTTTATTAAACTGGGCGTGGAGCCGGAAGACGCTTACGAATACGCGGCGATCGGCTGTATTGAAACCGCGGTAGGCGGCAAATGGGGTTATCGCTGTACCGGGATGAGCTTTATTAACTTTGCCCGGGTGATGCTGGCGACTCTGGAAGAGGGGCGTGACGCTACCAGCGGTAAGGTTTTCCTGCCCCAGGCGCAGGCGCTGTCAAAGGGCAATTTCAGCGGCTTTGATGAGGTACTGGCATCCTGGGATCGGCAGATTCGTTACTACACCCGCAAATCGATTGAGATCGAATATGTAGTCGATACCATGCTCGAGGAGAATGCCCATGACATTCTGTGCTCGGCGCTGGTGGACGACTGCATTGAGCGCGCGAAGAGCATCAAGCAGGGCGGCGCGAAATATGACTGGGTTTCCGGCCTGCAGGTCGGGATCGCCAACCTGGGCAACAGCCTCGCGGCGGTGAAAAAACTGGTCTTTGAACAGGGAGCTATCGGCCAGCAGGAGCTGGCGGCGGCGCTGGCGGCAGACTTTGACGGACTGAGTAACGAACAGTTGCGCCAGCGTCTGGTCAATGGCGCGCCCAAATACGGTAATGACGACGACACGGTGGATGCGCTGTTGGCCCGCGCCTACCAGACCTATATTGATGAGCTGAAAAATTACCACAACCCGCGCTATGGCCGCGGCCCGGTCGGCGGTAATTATTACGCCGGCACCTCATCGATTTCCGCTAACGTACCGTTCGGCGCCCAGACCATGGCGACGCCGGATGGCCGTAAAGCGAAAACGCCGCTGGCGGAAGGGGCCAGCCCGGCCTCCGGGACCGACCATCTTGGGCCGACGGCGGTGATAAGCTCAGTCGGGAAGTTGCCGACCGGCTCAATTCTTGGCGGAGTATTGCTGAATCAGAAACTCAGCCCCAGTACCCTGGACAACACCAGCGATCGCCAGAAACTGATGATTATGCTACGTACCTTCTTTGAGGTTCATAAAGGCTGGCATATTCAGTACAACATCGTTTCCCGCGAGACACTACTGGAGGCGAAGAAACATCCCGATCAGTATCGCGATCTGGTGGTGCGCGTGGCGGGCTATTCCGCCTTCTTTACCGCGCTCTCGCCGGATACTCAGGATGATATTATCGCCCGTACCGAGCATACCCTGTAATCTGCCGACAGCAGCAGGAAAAAGATCTGCTTCCCCGGTAGCCAAAGGCCAGAAACCCGTTTTCTGGCCTTTGCCATTAATAAAGCTATACGCCTTCACCTCCGCGCATCCGGTTTTGACTTAAAACCTGATATCTTTAAAAATAAAACAATAGTTCATTTTGTGAATGGGCTAACGGCTAGCCTTCCCGCGGCGCGTTAAGCTGGTGGTCATCATCAAAACACGGGAGGACAACATGAAAAAGGTCGCGGTACTGTTAGCGCCTGGCTTTGAGGAAGGGGAAGCCATCATCATTATTGATATTTTGCGGCGTCTGAATATACAGGTGGACATGTTGTCCTGTAACGACGCCCTGGCGGTGACCAGTTATCACGCCATTATGGTGACTGCCGACGCGCTGTTGCGCGATGTGGCCAGCCAGACCTGGGATGCGGTGGTTCTGCCGGGCGGCCCGCAGGGGAGTCAGTTTTTGTCCCGGGATGAACAGGTGCTGGATTTTGTGCGGCGTCATGACGAACAGGGAAAGCTGATCTGCCCGATTTGTTCGGCGGCGGCGCGGGTGCTGGGCGGCAATGCCCTGCTGAAAGGACGGCGCTATGCCTGTTCCGGCGATCTGTGGCAAAACGTCGGCGACGGTACCTGGGTGGATGCCCCGGTCGTGGAGGACGGCAATTTGATTAGCGGTAAGGGGTTTGGCCTGGTGTTTGACTTTGCCTTTACCGTCGCCGCCCGGCTGCTGGGCGATGAGGCGCCGGCGCGTGAACACGCGGAACATATCTATTACCCGTGGCCGCGCTAAAGCCGCTGAGCCTCAGGCGCTGTCCGGCGCCTGAATTACCCGCGTTCGACAGAAAACCAGCGCCGCCAGATAAAGCGGATCACAAAATATTCCACCGCTCCCAGCCCCAGGAACCACAGGCAAAACAGAATGGTATATAGCTGATTAAGATCCAACAGATGGAAAATGCTCATCAGACGGTCGGCCAGCGCCAGGTTCAGCGTCGGCACCGGCAGCAGCAGGCAGGAAAGAAACGCCATCAGTAGTATACCGCCGGCGGTGATCAGAGATTCAAGAGGGTGCTTCATAACTGTTTCATGGCAGAGTGGAAAGCCGCTATTGTCCGGTATGACGCCGGGATGTGCAATCCTCCCGGCGCCACGGGGCGTCAGCGGCTGCTTTGCGGCGCCAGCCGGCGGGCTACCCGTTCCAGTTTAATCATCAACACCAGGGTGACCGCCACCAGCACCATGGTCAGGGCGGCGCCGTCGGCAATGCTGCCCCGGTCGGTAAGGCTAAAAATCGCTACCGGCAGGGTGGTCCAGCCAGGCGGGTAGATCATCACGGTGGCGCCCAGTTCGCCCATCGACAGAGAAAGACTGAGCGCCAGCGCCGACACCATCCACGGGCTCAGTAGCGGCAGGGTGATATGTCGCAGGCGATACCACGGCGAGGCGCCGAGGCTGGCGGCGACATTTTCGATATCCGCGGATAGCCGCGCCAGACCGGCGGTGACGTTGCTGAAGGTGAAGGCGGAAATCAGTACAAAATGGGCCGCCGGGACAATCCAGAAGGTACCGTTCATTTGCAGCGGTCCCTGGCTGAAGGCGACCAGAATACCCAGTCCCACCGAGACAGAAGGCACCGCGTTGGGCAGATAAAACAGCAGGCTTAGCCGCTGCTGCCAGCCGCGACTGTATTGACGCAGCGCCAGCGCCGCCCAGACCCCGCACAGCAGGGCAAACAGACTGGCGGCAAAACCCACCGCCAGACTGGCGTACAGAGCATCCCGGGAGGCGCCCTGTAAAGCGCGAACAAAGTGGCTCAGGGTAAAGCCGGAAGGCAGAATGCCATTCCACTGCTGGCTGAGGCTGGACATCAGGATCACCGCCAGCGGCAGCAGGAAAAACAGCGCAAACAGGGCAACCGCGATGCCCCCGGCCAGCAGACGGCCGGAACGCGACCAGACCAGCATGATTAACTCCTCAGCCCGGCGCGCGCCGCGGCGAAACGGTAGATAAAGAACAGCCCCAGTGACAGCGCGATATTGACCACCGCGATCATACAGGCGGCGCTATAGTCGGATTCGAGAATCGCCTTGCTGTAGACCATCATCGGTAGGGTATTAACCCCTTTGGCGCCAATGAACAGCACAATGCCGAATTCGTTGGTAGTCAGCAGCAGACACAGGCTACCGCCGGCCAGCAGCGCCGGCAGGGCGGACGGGAAGATGACCTGGCGGATGATGCGCAGCGGGCTGGCGCCAAGGATACTGGCCGCCTCAAGCTGGCTCTTATCCAGTTGGCTGAGGGACGCCATCAGCGGACGCATCACCAGCGGAGTGAAAACGGTAATCTCCGCCAGCACGACTCCCCACATAGAATACAGAAAATCCAGCGGCGGCAGCTCAAAGCCGAATAGCGCCACCAGTATCCCGTTCGCGATGCCCGCGGAGCCATAAATAAAAGTAAAGGCGAGGGTTACCAGAAAGGTCGGCAGGGCGATAAAGGTATCGATAACCCGGGCGATAAGCCGGCTGCCGGGAAAAGGAATAAACACCAGAATCAGCGCCAGTAGCGATCCCAGAACCAGGCAGCCGAGAGTCGCCAGTACGGCGATTTGCAGGGTGTTGAACAGGGCGCTGATAAACCGTCGCGAAGCGAATATCTGCTCCAGCGCCGCAACGCTTAGCCGCCCGTCCGTATCGCTGAACGCCTGGGCGATAATCAGCGTTAGCGGCCAGAAAAACAGCACTACGAGGACCAGCAGCGGCAGCGCCAGCGCGCTGCGGGGGGAGAGCCGCGCGACGCGCGGGGTGGAAACGGTCAGGGCGGACTGCATATTATTCCTCGATGAGTACGGCATCGTCGGGCTCAAACCACAGCGCCAGGCTGTCGCCGGGACGCGGAACGGCATGCAGGCGGGTCGCGACCATGCGCAGCGGGGCGCCGCCGACGTCAAACGTCAAATGGGTCAACTCGCCTTGCCAGTGTACCTGCTGCAGGGTGCCGTACAGGCGGTTACTGCGTTCCGAGGCCGGGGCCAGACTGAGATGCTGGGGGCGAATACACAACAGTTTGTGGTAGCCGCGCTCCACGCCGTGGGTCCAGGCGGTAACCACATTGCCGGCGCAACTGACGGTAGTATATCCCTGCGGACTGTTTTCCAGCGCGGTGGCGGGCAGCAGATTGGCGCGCCCGAGAAACTCTGCGGCAAAGCGATTCGGCGGATGGCGATACAGGCTGCGGGTTTCGCCATGGGCGATCAATTGCCCATCTTTCATAATGCCGATTTTATCCGCCAGGGTCAGGGCTTCGGTCTGATCGTGGGTGACGTACAGAATGGTCAGCTCCGGCAGCGAAGCGTGCAGGCGGGCAATCTCCTCCACCATATTATGGCGAATCTGGGCGTCCAGCGCCGACAGCGGTTCATCGAGCAGCAGTACCCGCGGTTGTACCGCGATGGCGCGGGCAATCGCCACCCGCTGCTGCTGGCCCCCGGAAAGCTGGTGTGGGTAGCGGGCGGCATAATCGCTCATCCCGACGCTGGCCAGCGCCTGATCGACCCGCGAGCGGATCAGCGCGGCGGGCTGTTTTTGCGCCCGCAGGCCGAAAGCGACATTATCCTCAACCCGCATATGGGGGAACAGCGCGTAGTTTTGCACCACCATCCCCAGCCCGCGCCGGTAAGGCGGCAACTGGGTCATATCGCTGCCGCCAATCAGAATGCGCCCGCTGGCGGGCGTCACGAAGCCGGCTACCGAGCGCAGCACCGTGGTTTTTCCGGAGCCGGACGGGCCGATCAGCGCCAGCACCTCCCCGGGCTCAATGCGCAGGTTAAGCGGTTTCAGCACCGTAGTGCCGTGGTACGCCACGCTCAGGGATTCCAGGATAATCCCGGAACCATTCTGGAGGGCCGGCGTCCCGGTCGACGCCCGGGCGGCGCTGTTTTTCACTAACATCATGCTACTCATTGGTTATCCGTCACGCTGTGCCAGCGGGCGATATCGGCGGAAAGGCTGCCGACCACGTCATTCCAGTTCGGTTCCCAGGTGGTGACGCCGTCCATTGCCGCTTTGGCCGCCCGGTAATTCGCGTCGTCCGGTGTGATATCGCTGCGTACCGGCATCCCCCAGGAGAGGGCGCTGACGCTATTCTGGGCTGGTTTATCAAGCAGGAATTCGATCAGCTTTTTGCCGTTTTCACTCTGCGGCGCCCCGGCCACCAGACCGATGACATAAGGCAGCGCCAGCGCGCTACGCTTACCGTCGGCATCGGCGGGCCAGAAGATTTTGACGTTCGGGTTACGCTGCATCTGCGCGAGGTTCATCTGCAAATCGCCGTTGGCGACGTACAACTCCCCTTTGTTGACCAGTGCGGTCAATTTACCGGTGGAGGCAGAAGGACCGACATTATTCGCCTGTAACTTGCCCAGGTAGTCGAAACCGGCCTCTTTACCGCCAAAACTGTGGAAGGTTTGCAGCATCACGGCAGTACCGTCGCCGGCCTGACCGGGCGTGGAGTACTGGAGTTTATTGCGGAATTTTTTATCCAGCAGCGCCTGCCAGTCAGCCGGCGGGGTTTTCAGCAGACTGGCGTTATAGATAAAGCTCAGGTAGTTGTTGACCAGCGGCAGGTACCGGGGATGCGCGCCGGGAATCAGCGCGGCGGCCTGGGGGGCGAACGCCTCAAGTAATTTCTCGCTGGCGGCGCGCTGAATAAACGGCGGTACGGTCACCAGCACATCAGCCTGCGGGTTGCTGCGCTCCTTCGCCAGCCGCTCGACAATGGCGCCGGAACCGCCTTCCACGTACTGCACTTTGATACCGGTGGCTTTGCTGAATGCCTCAAACTGCTGCTGATACCAACTGTTATCGCCATCGTGCAGGCCATCGGCGGAGTAGACGGTGACGACGCCGCTGTCGGCCCAGGCGCAGGAAGTCGCCATAGCGGCGGCAAGAACAACCAGACGGGGAAGTTTCATCATGTTAGCCTCATAGTGAATTATTGGTCTATACCAAATTATCCGCAGGCTAACCGGCAAATATGACAGGAAAATGATCGGGCGGGATTTTGTGAATTACAGCGCAACGCCGGGCGCCGCCGGCGCGGAGCTTACAGGGTGTCCACCTCAATGCGCAGGCTATCGTGGCGCCAGTATTCGACATCAAAGTCGAGGATGCGTCCGTACTGATCGTAGTTCAGGCGGCGCAGTAACAGCGCCGGCCGCCCCGGGATGCTGCCCAGTGCCGCCGCAGCAGCAGGGGGCAGCGAGGTCGGGTAAAACGACAGATGCATGCTGGTATAAGTCAGACCGTAATGCTGCTGATATGTTTCGGTCAGACTACCGTTAAGATCGTGTTCCAGCAGGCCGGGCACCCGCTCCGGCAGACAGTGATTCTCGCAATAGCAGATAGCCCTGTCGTCGGCATAGCGCAGGCGGGTCAGCAAAATAATACGGGCAAAGGGATCGAGGCCGAGCGGTTCCCGCACTTCCAGCGGTACGGTGGTCTGGCGCCCGTCCAGTAGCCGGGTACGCGGCGTACGGCCCTGCTCCTGACACAGTTTATGAAAATTGGTATTCCGGGTCGGATCCAGCCACAGTCGCGGCGGAGTCACGAACCAGCCGCGGCGATCGGCGCGCCAGATCACGCCGCTGGCCTCCAGCAAGGCGAGGCTTTCGCGAACCGTGATGCGGGTGGTGTTAAAAATGTCGCACAGCTCGCGCTCAGAGGGCAGCTTATCGCCGCTGTTCAGGGCGCCGCTCTGGATGCGCGCCAGTAACTGATCGCGTATCAACAAATAATGGGGAGTCTCTCCCGCCGCTGCTTTCATAGAACCTCGCGTAATGTTGCCGGCGGATTATAGCGACTTCATCCCGCCTGGGGCAGGGGAATCTGCCGCTAAGCGCCGGAATTTCTACGTTATCTGCGCCGAACCGCCGCTGCGCGCCAGATGAATTTTTTGTTGCAGCGCCGATTTCCCTTTGACCGCAGCCTCGGGATCTCTTCATGATATTGGCATATCTGGTATAGACCAAATGGTGAGGAACAATGACGCAACGAGACTATCTACTGTTAACCCCGGGACCGCTGACCACTTCCCGGACGGTGAAAGAGGCGATGCTGACTGACAGCTGTACCTGGGATGAGGATTACAACATCGCCGTAGTGCAGGCGATTCGCAGTCAACTGGTCGCACTGGCGAGCGCCGCAGCGGATTATTCGGCGGTACTGCTACAGGGCAGCGGCAGCTACGGCGTGGAGGCCGTGCTGGGCAGCGCCATCGGCAGCAGTGATAAACTGCTGATCGTTAATAACGGCGCCTATGGCGCGCGTATGGCGGAGATGGCGGCGCTGCTGGGGATCGCGCATCTGGTGTATGACTGTGGTGAAGTGGCGATGCCGGATATCGCTCACCTGGAAAATCTGTTGCGGCAACACGGGGATATCACCCACGTGGCGATGGTGCACAGTGAAACCACCACCGGGATGCTGAATCCGCTGGAAGCGGTGTGTCATCTGGTCAAGCGCTACGGCAAAACTCTGGTGATCGATGCCATGAGCAGCTTTGGCGGCGTTCCGCTGGATGTCGGCGCGCTGGGTATTGATTTTTTGATTAGCTCCGCCAACAAATGTATTCAGGGTGTGCCGGGGTTCGCGTTTATTATCGCCCGTCGTGAAGCGCTGCAGCGCTGCGCTGGTCGTTCGCGTTCTCTGTCGCTCGACCTGTACGCCCAGTGGCGCTGTATGGAGGATAACGCCGGAAAATGGCGCTTCACGTCGCCGACCCACACGGTGCTGGCGTTTGCTCAGGCGCTGCGCGAACTGGAACAGGAAGGCGGGATCGCTGCCCGCCACCGGCGCTACTGCGCCAACCAGCGCCAACTGGTGGCAGGGATGCGCGCGCTCGGATTCACGACATTGCTGGACGATGCGCTGCAGTCGCCGATCATTACGGCATTTTATTCGCCGCAGGTAGCGCAGTGGCGTTTCAGCGAGTTTTATCAGCGCCTGAAAGCGCAGGGCTTTGTTATTTACCCCGGAAAAGTCTCCCACAGCGATTGCTTTCGTATTGGCAATATCGGTGAGGTCTACCCGCAGGACATCAGCGCGCTGCTGGTGGCGGTGGAACGCGCCATGTACTGGAAACAATAAGGAACCATGATGAACAAGGTAACAGCAGTCATTCTGGACTGGGCGGGCACTACCGTTGATTTCGGCTCCTTTGCCCCGACGCAGATCTTTGTGGAAGCATTTCGCCAGGCATTCGGTGTAGCCATTACGCTGGAAGAGGCGCGGGTGCCGATGGGACTGGGGAAATGGCAACACATTGAAGCGCTGGGTAAATTGCCTTCAGTGGCGGCGCGCTGGCGTGAGGCGCTGGGCCGCGATATGACCTCCGCTGATATTGATGCTATCTATGCGGCGTTTATGCCGCTGCAGATTGCCAAAGTGGTGGATTTCGCCGCGTCGATCGACGGCGTTAACGATGTGGTGGCGGCGCTACGCCTGCAGGGGATTAAAATCGGCTCCTGCTCCGGCTACCCGCGGGCGGTGATGGAGGCGCTGGCGCCGGCCGCCGCGCATCACGGCTATACGCCTGATTACTGGGTCGCCACCGACGATCTGGCCGCCGGCGGCCGTCCCGGTCCATGGATGGCGCTACAGAATGTGATAGCGCTGGGCGTGGATAGCGTGACGCATTGCGTGAAGGTGGATGATGCGCTGCCGGGAATTGCCGAAGGGCGCAATGCCGGTATGTGGACGGTCGGTCTGGCGGTATCCGGCAACGAGTTTGGCGCCACCCCGCAAGAGTACCAGAGAATGTCGGCGCAGGAGGTGGCGACTCGTCGCCAGCGGGCAGCGGATAAACTGTTATCGGCCGGCGCTCATTACGTGGTGGATACCCTGACGGATTTACCTGCGGTTATCGACCAGATCAATCAGCGTCTGGCGCGTGGCGAGCGGCCATAAGCGGGCAAAAAAAACGACCACCTCCGGTGGTCGTAAGACGAATACAGGGTATCGGACTTTTTCTGGCTGGCGCTGCCGCGAATTTGTTACGGGCGGCGCCGGGGATGCGGGTAAATGGTCTTTCTGCTGGCGCTTATTTAGTCAGTTCTGCGGTCATATGCACGCGGTTACCGGTATAAGCTTCAGTGATCTGGTAGCTGTCTGCGCCAGCGGCCTGAGCCTGAACGGCGATTTTCGCTTCGGCTTCATCCAGCGTATCGGCAGTTGCGGTTACGCTCTCGGCGAATGCGCCAAAAGACAGTGCGGAAAGGGTGGCGGCTAAAGCAAAAGTTTTGATGGTGTTCATAATCGTATTCCTCGTCATCGGGTGTTTGTATAAGGCATGTTGCCTTGATGTGATAAATGTTAGACCCGTGGCGTGGAAATGAAAATCGAAAAACATTGCGCTTCTTTGTCAAAAATATTGATGTTTTTCTGGAGCAAAAAAAACCACTGCGTAGCAGTGGTTGAGACTGATGATAATCCTCATCTTATTTGCGAACTTACAGATATCGCCAGATAAAAAATAAGGAAAATCAATTTATTGATTTTCGGCTGATAACCGCAAAAGAGGAAAAATCACGCTTTTTCCTCTTTTGTTCACCGTTGAGCCACTGCGTAGCAGTGGCTGAATGGGGCAAGACGTAGTGATTATGCCTGCGTCTTCTCTTGCCGGGCTTCCTGCGCTTCGACCTTGCGGTACCAGCGTGGGTGGTGCTTGCGCGCCCAGCGGCGGCTGACCTTACCTTCGATCATGCCTTTAATCGAACCTTTCACCCAGAACGCCATATAGATATGAATGAGGATGGCGTGGATCAAAATAATCGCTGAGGTGGCGTGGATCAGCAGGCTCCAGCGAATCAGGCTCGGCGAGAACAGGTGAGCGAAGTACGGGCGCCAGATAATCACGCCGGTCACCAGCAGCACAAAAATCATGCTCATGATGGACCAGAACATCATCTTCTGGCCGGCATTATATTTACCGACATCCGCCACTTTGTGCTCATTGCCTTTCAGGACCTCGACAATGCCCTTCACCCAGGGAATATCCTCTTTATCCGGGATGTTGTGGCGCACGAAGCGCACAAACATGAACATCAGCGCCACGAAAATCAGCACCCCGAAGAATGGGTGCAGAATGCGCCCCATCTGCGGGGTACCGAAAGTTTCCGTCAGCCACTGCAGGGTCGGGAAAAACAGGGCGATCCCGGACAGAGAAACCAGGAAAAAGCAGATCACGACCGTCCAGTGACAGGCCCGGTCGATGAACTTTGTCCGGACGATCATTTTGCTTTGTTTACTCATGGTGTTCCTCCTCCTCGTCGTCATCCACTTCCTTGTTCGGACCGATCCCCACATAGTGGAAAATCAGCCCGGCGAAGGTGGCGATAAAGCCGGCGGCGGAAAGGGGCTTGAGAATACCTTTCCACAGGTTGACCGGGGTATCGATCTGCGGATCTTTCGGCAGACCGTGATACAGCTCCGGCTGGTCGGCGTGGTGCAGCACGTAGATAACGTGTGTACCGCCAACGCCCTGCGGATCGTACAGCCCGGCGTTCTGATAGCCGCGCCTTTTCAGCTTCGCGACCCGCTCTTCGGCCACATCCAGCATCGCCTTTTTGGTGCCAAAATGGATGGCGCCGGTCGGGCAAGTCTTAACGCAGGCCGGCTCCTGGCCGACGCTGACCCGGTCAACGCACAGGGTGCATTTGTACACCCGGTTGTCTTTCGGGTTGAGACGCGGAATATTGAACGGGCAGCCGGCGATGCAGTAGCCGCAGCCGATACAGTGCTCGGACTGGAAATCGACGATGCCGTTGGCGTACTGAATAATCGCCCCCGCGGAAGGACAGGCCTTCAGACAGCCGGGATCGGTGCAGTGCATACAGCCGTCTTTGCGGATCAGCCACTCCAGCTTGCCGTGCTCGTGGGTTTCGCTAAAGCGCATCACCGTCCAGGACTTGGCGCTCAGGTCTGCCGGGTTATCGTATACCCCCACACAGTGGCCCACTTCATCGCGGATATCGTTCCACTCCGAACAGGCCACCTGACAGGCTTTACAGCCTATACAGGTGGAAACGTCGATAAGCTTGGCGACTTCTTCTTTGTCGTCACGCACCTGCGGCGGCGGCGTAATGCCGTTGGTGGCGGAACGTTTGATAATGTCTTGAGATTGCATGGACATGATTCGCTCCTTTACGCCTTCTCGATGTTAACCAGGAACGCCTTGTACTCCGGCGTCTGCGAGTTGGCGTCACCTACCGGCGGCGTCAGCGTGTTAGCCAGGTAACCCTTGCGCGCCGTCCCCTCAAAGCCCCAGTGAATCGGGATACCGACGGTTTCCACCGCGGTGCCGTCCACCATCAGGGTCTGCAGGCGCGATGTCACCACCGCTACCGCGCGAATAAATCCGCGCTTGCTGCTGACGGTGACTTTGTCGCCGTTGGCTATCCCTTTGGCCTTCGCCAGCGTTTCGCTGATTTCCACGAACTGCTCCGGCTGGACGATGGCGTTAAGACGCGCATGTTTAGTCCAGGTGTGGAAATGCTCCGTCAGACGGTATGTGGTACCGACATACGGGAAGCTCTGGCGATCGCCGATACGCCGGGCATCTTCGGCGAAGATACGCGCCGCCGGGTTGGAGACTACGTTCGGGTGCAGCGGGTTGGTGCCCAGCGGCGTTTCGAACGGCTCATAGTGTTCCGGGAACGGCCCTTCCGCCATTTTGTCGATGGCGAACAGACGTCCCAGCCCTTCCGGCTGCATGATAAATGGCCCGGTACCGCTGCCTGGCGCGGCGGTGTTGTAATCGGGAATATCGTTCCCCACCCACTTGCTGCCGTTCCACTCAATGAGCATGCGCGATTTATCCCAGGGTTTCCCCATCGGATCGGCGGAGGCGCGGTTGTAGATGATGCGGCGGTTCAGCGGCCACGCCCACGACCAGCCCAGCGTGTTGCCAAGACCAGACGGATCGCTGTTATCGCGATTCGCCATCTGGTTACCCGCCTGCGTCCAGCTACCGGCGTAGATCCAGCAGGCGGAGGCGGTAGAACCGTCGTCGCGCAGCAGGGCGAACGAGTTCAACAGATCGCCTTTTTTGGCCAGCAGATTGCCATTGGTATCATACAGATCGGCCAGGGCGACGCCGTTGTTTTCCTTCGCCACTTCTTCCGATTCCGGATGGTGCGGCTGCTTGTAATCCCAGCTCATGCGCATCAGCGGTTCCACGCCTTTGCCCCCTTCGCGCTGATACAAATCGCGCAGCTTGTACAGCAGGGCGGCGAGGATTTGACCGTCGGTGATCGCTTCACCCGGCGGGTCGCCGGCTTTCCAGTGCCACTGTAGCCAGCGTCCGGAGTTGGCGATCGAGCCGTCTTCTTCCGCAAAGCAGGTGGAAGGCAGGCGGAAAACTTCCGTCTGAATCTCCGATGGATCAACGTCGTTCATTTCGCCGTGGTTTTGCCAGAAGTTACTGGTTTCAGTAACTAACGGATCGACCACTATCAGGTATTTCAGCTTACTCAGGCGTTTGACAACGTTGTTTTTATCCGGGAAGGACGCCACCGGGTTAAAGCCCTGACAGATGTAGCCGTTGACCAGACCGCGATCCATCATGTCGAAATACTTCAGGACATCGTAGGGCTGGTCCCACTTCGGCAGCCAGTCAAAACCCCACTGGTTCTCTTTCTGCGCTGCGTCGCCGTAGAAGGATTTCATCAGGCTGACGAAGAACTTCGGATAGTTACTCCAGTAGTTGACCTGGCCCGGCAGCGTCGCTTTCGGCGTACTGGTGGCAAGGTAAGTATCAAGACTGGTCTGCTTATCCGACGGCAGGGTCAGGTAACCCGGCAGACTGGTGGACAATAGCCCCAGGTCGGTAAGCCCCTGAATGTTGGAGTGCCCGCGCAAGGCGTTAACGCCGCCGCCGGCCATCCCCATGTTGCCCAGCAGCAACTGGATCATCGCCATGGTACGGATGTTCTGGGCGCCCACGGTGTGCTGCGTCCAGCCCAGCGCGTACAGGAACGTGGCAGTCCTGTCAGCCGCACTGGTTGTGGCGAGAATTTCGCAGACTTTCAGGAACTCTGCCTGCGGGGTACCGCAGATTCTCTCCACCATCTCCGGGGTATAGCGGGAGACGTGTTGTTTCAGTAGATTCCAGACACAGCGCGGATGCTGCAGCGTTTCATCGCGCAGCGCATAGCCGTCTTCGCCGAACTGGTAGTTCCAGCTGGTTTTATCGTACTGGCGTTTTTCCGCGTTATAGCCGCTGAACAGGCCGTCTTCAAAGCTGAAGTCGTCACGCACCAGCAGACTGGCGTTGGTGTAATGCCGCACATATTCTGATTGAATTTTATTGTTTTCAATCAGATACAGCATAACGCCCGACAGGAAAGTAATGTCGGTACCGGAACGGATCGGCACATACAGGTCCGCCACCGAGGCGGTTCGCGTGAAACGCGGATCGACAACGATAAGCGTCGCGTCGTTGTTGTTTTTGGCTTCCATCGCCCAGCGGAATCCCACCGGATGCGCTTCAGCGGCGTTGCCGCCCATCACGACCACGACGTTGGCGTTTTTGATATCCACCCAGTGGTTGGTCATCGCACCGCGACCAAATGTTGGAGCAAGACTTGCTACCGTTGGTCCGTGTCAGACGCGCGCCTGGTTGTCTACCGCCAGCATACCCAGCGAGCGGGCAAATTTTTGGGTCAGCATCCCGGATTCGTTACTGGCCGCTGACGCGCACAGCATCCCGGTGGACAGCCAACGGTTAACCGTGGTGCCCTGTTCGTTCTGTTCAACGAAGTTGGCGTCGCGGTCGTCTTTCATCAGACGCGCGATACGGGTAAGGGCGTCATCCCAGGAGAGGCGCTGCCATTTGTCAGAGCCCGGCGCCCGGTATTCCGGATAGCGCAGGCGTCCTTCACTGTGTACGTAGTCCAGCAGGCCGGCCCCTTTCGGGCACAGCGCGCCGCGGCTGACCGGATGGTCCGGATCGCCTTCTACGTGGAAAATTGCCGATTTGGCGTTCATCGCGCCGTCACCCAGGCTGTACATCAACAGCCCACAGCCTACGGAACAATAGGTACAGGTGTTACGGGTCTCTTTGGACCGCAGTAATTTATATTCGCGCACCCCTGCCAGCGCAGCACCGGGGGCAAACCCCAGCGCAGCGACGGTTGTACCTGCCATTCCGCCGGCGCAGATCCGGAAAAATTGTCTGCGACTGACGTTCATTGCTTCCCTCTTTGATTTATGGCGTTAATCGGCGCGAAAATAACAGTCAGGGCAGTTTAAATATTGCCTGAAATCAAACTATGTGGAAATAAAACTAAAAATAACCTTAATTGAGTAGTTATTTAACATTTTAAATAACTCTAAAGAGGTGCTTTTTTAATCAATTCAGATAATTTTTCGGGCAATAACAGGAATAAGAAAGTTCAGAGCGTGGAAATATTTTCAAGGGACGTTGGATTATTCTATACCCTATATCAGAAATTTTTCCTGGTTTTCAGACTGACATAATTTTATAGTCGTTGAGTTATTATCATTACCTTGAAAAGTAAAGTAATTTTTTTTGTAAAAAATACATGGCAAGCGACACGGGGCGGGGTATGCTTTTCTGGCAAGCGAATAAACCGATGCTCAACAACGCTGTGCATGATTATTCGGTGGCGATTGAATGAAAAAACACGATGATAACCATTGCCGATATGTTTACGGCAACGTGGAGCCGCGCTGATAATCCACAGCGTCACGGCCTGTGACTTATTACTTCACCAGGTTCCGGGGGAGAGCTACCGGAAAATAAGCGTGAAAAAGCTCCCGGACCATGGGGGAACGGAACGACGCCATTTTTGTTGCGCAATATGACGCTATTGCCGACGCTCAGCAGGAGAATGAGTCCATCGTTGGCGGGTTTTTTGATCGCCAGATAGCCCGGCCGGGCATTGTGGCGGGCGGTCTATTCCCAAAACAGGCCCTGTAGCCACTATGCCGAATGTCTGTGATCCTCCTGCGAATAGTCGTTGCCACTTTAATGGTAGAATATGATGAAAATGGTTATCTTTATCATTTAAGAGCAAAGGGATGGCGGTATTGATCAGGTGGCTGACAGGGGATAGGTGTGGGTTGCTCTGGTTTGCACTGCCCTGGCGCGCCCGGCGCTGGAAACCGTGGGACCGACGCTGGCAGGTAGCGGTTCCGGGTATTATGACTTTATTCGTTATCAGGTGAGTTCCGAAGACGGCGCGCGCCTTTGTCGCATCTGGCTGGCGTTATCGGCCCGCCCGGGGTTTTCCGGTGGCTGGACGGAAACGCGGTGGCGGCGGCCCTGTCAGAACCATTGATGGCGCAGCTTGCCCGGCATAATCCTCGGTACTGGTGGCCGTGGATTATCAGACCGACCTGCCTTTTGATGTTGTGGCGCGCGCTGGACTATACGCCGTCGAATGGCGCGGCCGTCGCGACGCCCGACCCAACGAGCCGTGGACGACAAACCGGCGGGAGTGTTGCGTTTCGCACGCTGCTGCATAACAAAGTACTTCCCTGGGTTAACCGCCAGAATGTTAGTTTGTGGGGCCACGCGTGGGGCGGATGATTTGTTCTGGAGACCTTCTTTACCGGCAGCGAGGATTTCAGCGCCTTTTATGCGGCCAGTCCGTCGTTGAACTGGGATAATCAGCGCCTGCTGCGCCGCTATCCTCATCTTTCCACGGTCCGGATGGCAGGTAAAACGCGGGTGATCGCCGGGGGCGATGGCGTCAGCGATCAAGCTGACCATCACAAGGACGCGTCCCCTCTGGCGCTGGTAAAACAACTATGGGATGCCGGAGTTAATGCCCGGCGGCGGATCTATCCGGGCCTCAGCCATGGGCCGATGTTCCGGGCATCTCTGCTGGATGCATTGAAAAAGAATCTGCCGGACGCGGATAAATAAAGCTGCCAACAGTGTGCCGCCTGGCCGCTGGTATGGTCTTCAGCACCATGATTTGCTATGGGACTATGGGGTGGTGCCCAAATACCGGGTTGCGCATGGGAATGCCTTACGGGTTGTATTCTTAATTCATGGTCGAAAGTCAGAACCCAGGCATATCATTGCGGGGAATAATAGCCATTATATCAATTCTGTGGATAATTATGGGTGGGTTTTCTTATTTCAGGAACGGATTATATATATTGCATTGATGAATTTAATTCTGTTTAATGGCTAATGCGTTTTTTAAGCTTTTTCGCGCCAGAGCTATACGTTTTTTTCTGATTCTGGCAGGCGTAATGGTATTCGTGATGTATTGTTTCAGAGCTTTACTTATAATGGCGTGAATCAAAAAGACACGGAATGTTATCCTACTGATATATTCTTTTTTCTTTTCCAATAAAGAAAGTAGATATTAGAGAAAAATACATGGATAGAGTAAATAATTTTTTCACTTTTAAAGTATTAAGTGGTTTTGTCCTTGCCGGAACCGTTTTGCTTGGCGGCTGCCAGTCCGAAAGCGCCAGTAAAGCCGTTCCCCTGGTGCCGACGACGACACCTGTTACTATCCCCAGCCAGCCCGCACCCGCGGTGAATCGCCCGGCGGTCAATACCGGCAGTGATTCCTCAGCCGACATTTCGGCAAATAATCGCGGCAGTCTGAATATTTGCCAGAGTGAACTGGCGACCCTGCAAAAAGTCAGCCCCAAAACTTACGCCGCGAAAAAGGCTCAGTTTGAAAACCTGCTGCGCACTGCCTCTCTGTATACCACGGTGCGCGGTGATATTAATGGCAGCACAAAAGAGACGCTGGATGCGCTTTACAAATATAAAACAAATCAGATTTGTAGCTCAATTGCCAATGCGGTCATGGAAGGCTTAATTCGTAAAGGGGAGAGTATCAAGTGAGAGTGAAGCTGGCGCGTGGTTTTTTTTTATTCTCGGCCTGGTAATCAGCTCCGTTTCTGCCCGTTCTGACAGTGATGATCGGACGTTGTCATCGCTGGACGCGATTGTCCGGCAGCCCAGTGAAATACCTGCCATTCTGCTACAAAATAGCCGTCTCCCGGACGGCTACGCTACTGCTCCGACCGAGGAGCCGGAGCCGGAAGCGAATTCCGTCGAACAATTCCACCAGATGACGCAAACCAGTGAAGAGAACCGGCGCCTTAAAAAACAGGTGTCCCAACTTCAGCAGCGTTTATCTTCCCGTGAAATATCCCAGCCGGCGAGTAGCGAAGCGCAGGAAAAAGCGCTGGCGGCCCGCCAGGCGCAAATTAATAAACTACAACAGGAGCTGGAGGCGCTGAAAGCGCAGGGCAGCGGCGGGAACTGGAAACAATGGCTGGTCGCTTTGAATAAAAAAGCCGAGGCATTGCAACAGGAACTGGCGCGAAAAAATGCGCAGCAACAAAACCTGGAGCAGTTGCAGAAACAACTTGCCGCTCTTCAGGGGCAGGCGGATGAAAATCAGCAACTGCAGGCGCAATTTGCCGCCAGCGAAAAACGTATTGCTGACCTGGAAGCCGAACTGGCCGCGGTTCGGGAAAAAGGGGGGAATACGGCCAGGCTACAACAACAGTTGGCAGAACTTCGCGAGTCATTTAGCGGACGGGAACAGCAATTTATTCAGCAAGAGCGGCAACAGCAGGAGACGCTGGCAGCCAGTCAACGCCAGATCGGCGAGCTACAGACCCAGCTTAAAGCGGCGCTGGAGAAAGGCGGCAGGGAAAACCAGACCCAGCAGCAGGCGCTGGCCGCGCTGGAACAGCAGTTAAAAGCGAGGGAACAGCAGGCCCTCCAGGAAGAGAAGCAGCAGCAGGCTACCCTGCTGGCCAGCCAGAAGCAGGTCAGCACGCTGCAGGCCGAGCTGAAAATAGCACGGGAAAGCGCAGAGAAGGAAAATCAGCTCCGACAGCAGATGCTGGAGGCCGGTCAGAAACAGCTGACAGATTTACAGACCCAGCTCAAAGCGGCGCTGGATAAGGGCGGTAAGGAAGGGCAGGCCCAGCAGCAGGCGCTGGCCGCGGCGCAGAAGCAGGTGGCGACGCTTGAGCAGCAGCTGAAAGCGAAGGAACAGCAGTCCCTCGACGAAGAGAAGCAACAGCAGGCTGCCCTGCTGGCCAGCCAGAAGCAGCTTGGCGATCTGCAGACCCAGCTGAAAGCGGCGCTGGATAAGGGCGGTAAGGAAGGGCAGGCCCAGCAGCAGGCGCTGGCCGCGACGCAGAAGCAGGTGGCGACGCTGGAACAGCAGCTGAAAGCGAAGGAACAGCAGTTCCTCGACGAAGAGAAGCAACAGCAGGCTGCCCTGCTGGCCAGCCAGAAGCAGCTTGGCGATCTGCAGACCCAGCTGAAAGCAGCGCTGGATAAGGGCGGTAAGGAAGGTCAGGCTCAGCAACAGGCGCTGGCCGCGGCGCAGAAGCAGGTGGCGACGCTGGAACAGCAGATGAAAGCGAAGGAACAGCAGTTCCTCGACGAAGAGAAGCAACAGCAGGCTGCCCTGCTGGCCAGCCAGAAGCAGATCAGCGATCTGCAGACCCAGTTGAAAGCAGCGCTGGATAAGGGCGGTAAGGAAGGTCAGGCCCAGCAGCAGGCGCTGGCCGCCAGTCAGAAGCAGGTCAGCGAACTACAGACTCAGCTCAAAGCGGCGCTGGATAATGCCGGGAAGGAGAATCAGTTCCGGCAGCAGGTGCTGGCCACCAGTCAGCAGCAACTGACAGATTTGCAAACCCGGATGAAAGCGGCGCTGGATAAAGGCAACGAAGAAAGCCAGGCGCAAAAACTGGCGCTGGCCGCCAGCCAGAAACAGGTCAGCGATCTGCAGACTCAACTGAAAGCGGCGCTTGAAAAAGGCGGTAAGGAAGGGCAGGCTCAGCAGCAGGCGCTGGCCGCGGCGCAAAAACAGGTGGCGACGCTGGAGCAGCAACTGAAAGCGAAGGAACAGCAGTCCCTCGACGAAGAGAAGCAGCAGCAGGCTGCCCTGCTGGCCAGCCAGAAACAGGTCAGCGAGTTGCAGACCCAGCTAAAAGCGGCGCTTGAGAAAGGCGGTAAGGAAGGGCAGGCTCAGCAGCAGGCGCTGGCTGCCAGCCAGCGACAGGTCAGCGAGTTGCAGACCCAGCTCAAAGCAGCGCTGGATAAGGGCGGTAAGGAAAGTCAGGCTCAGCAGCAGGCGCTGGCCGCCAGTCAGAAACAGGTCAGCGATCTGCAGACCCAGCTCAAAGCGGCGCTGGAGAACGGCGGTAAGGAAGGACAGGCTCAGCAGCAGGCGCTGGCCGCCAGCCAGCAACAGGTCAGCGAGCTACAAATTCAGTTCAAAGCCTTGCAGGAAAGAGGCCTCAAGGTGAGTCAGTCTCAGCAACAGGCGCTGGCAGACAGCCAGAAGCAAGTGGCGAGCCTGGAAGAGAAGCTGAGGGTGCAGGAGTTTAGCTTCCGTCAACAGCAGCAACAGACCCAGGCGACCAGCCAGAAACAGGTGACCGACCTGAAAACGCAGTTAACGGATGTGCTGGAGAAAGGGAGCGAGCAGAGCCAGAGCCGTCAGCAGGCGCTGGCTGCCAGCCAGCAACATATCGCTGAGCTACAGAAACAGCTCAAAGCCGAGCAGGAGAAGACCCGTCTGGCGACCAGCGCGCTGGAGCAAAATCAACTGGCCAGTAAAAAACTGACTGCCGATTTGCAGGCTCAGTTAAAAGAGACGCTGGAGCTGGAGAGTAAGGATAATCAGAGTCGGCAACAGGCGCTGGCGACCAGCCAGAAGCAGATTGCTGAGCTACAGTCGCAGTTGAAAGCTGAACAGGAGAAACTGCGTCAGGCAACCACTACCATGGAGCAGAATCAGGTAGCCAGTAAAAAGCTGGCCGCCGACCTGCAGGTACAGTTGAAAGAGGCGCTGGAAAAAGGCGGCAAGGACAGCCAGTCGAACCAGCAGGCGCTGGCGGCCAGTCAGAAACAGATTGCTGAACTGCAGGCACAGTTGAAAGCCGTTGAGGAAAAAGATGCAACGGCGCAACAGAGTTTGCAGGCCAGTCAGAAACAGATCGCCGATCTGCAAAATCAGTTCCAGTCGCAGCAGGGACAGGGCAATGTCGAAAGCGATGCATTAGTCGCCAGCAGGCAGCAAATCGCCGATCTGCAGCAAAAGCTGGATAAAACAACCAGCGAGTTGAACGACATGAAGCTGGCCAGCGGTAGTACTCAGGCGGTGGTTGCCAGCGGGGGTAAAAAACCTCAGGGAGCGAACGCCGTGCGCGACTATTCGATAGGGGTCTCGTTGGGCGGCAATATGCTGACGGTGCTGCGTGAAAAAGAGGCCTATGGCGTTAAAGTCGATCAGAAACAGGCGCTGAACGGTGTCATCGATGCTTTTGCTAATCAGTTTAAAGTACCGAAATCGGATATCGCGAAATCGCTGTTTGAACTGGAATCGACCTTCAACAAGCAGGAGAAAGCGCTGAAGGCCACGTCAGCAAAACAGGGCGCGGATTTTGTCGCTAAATTCACTAAGCGTAAAGGGGTTAAAAAGGCATCGCAGGGCTTCTGGTATCAGGTTGACTATCCGGGAGATGCGAAAATCAGCGCCAGCGATGTGGTGGAAATCGTGGTTAAAGAAAGTTTGCCGAATGGTAAGATTATCAAGGATATGGAAGCCTCAGGTATTAAGCTGGCCTATCCGCTGAAAGAGTATCCGCCGCTGTTCCGCGCCGCGCTGAGTCTGCTGAACAACCACGGGTCTATTACCATGGTGGTGCCGCCGGAGCTTGCCTATGGCGATGCCGGTCTGCCGCCGGATATCCCGCCGTATTCCACGATGGTCTACAAAATCCGTATTTCCGATGTGCGCAGCGCTGCGTCAACTGGCCAGCCAGCTAAGCCAGCGAAACGCTAACTCCTCTCTTCTGGCCTGCCCTTAACCGGGCAGGCATCCTGTCTTTTTTCGGGTATTGGTCCTACCAATAAGCAGTGAAATGTGATTTTCTTTGATGATTTGTGAAAAAATAGCGATATATCATTGCTATTATTTAACTGTAAATTAACTTTTCATGCGAACAATCACAAACACAACAAATTGGTAGGGCCAATTTGGTTGGGATGAAAAGGTCCGGTTCCCTGTCCGGCGTTGGCTTTCTCCCAGCTGGTCCTCAGGAGAACATCGCATGCTCTGGCAACAGGTCTATGATCCTGCCGGCAATATCTGGCTTTCCAGCCTGATTGCCGCGCTACCGATACTCTTTTTCTTCTTTGCCTTGATTAAGTTACAGATGAAAGGTTACCTGGCGGGAACCCTGACTGTTGGTCTGGCGCTGCTGGTCGCTTTACTGTTTTACCGTATGCCGGTCACCCACGCGCTGGCATCCGCGGCCTACGGTTTTTTCTATGGCCTGTGGCCGATTGCCTGGATTATTATCGGTGCGGTATTCGTCTATAAAATTTCGGTGAAGACCGGGCAGTTCGCCATTATCCGCGCATCGATTCTTTCCATCACGCCGGATCAGCGCCTGCAAATGCTGATTGTCGGTTTCTCTTTCGGCGCGTTTCTTGAAGGGGCCGCCGGGTTTGGCGCGCCGGTCGCCATTACCGCCGCGCTGCTGGTTGGGCTGGGGTTCAACCCGCTGTACGCCGCCGGACTGTGCCTGATTGTCAATACCGCGCCGGTAGCGTTTGGCGCTATGGGGATCCCGATTATCGTCGCCGGGCAGGTGACCGGGCTGGACAGCTTCACTGTCGGCCAGATGGTCGGACGCCAGTTGCCGTTTTTGACCATCATCGTCCTGTTCTGGATTATGGCTATCATGGACGGCTGGCGCGGGGTAAAGGAGACCTGGCCGGCGGTACTGGTGGCGGGCGGTTCGTTTGCCATTGCACAGTACCTCAGCTCCAATTTTATCGGCCCTGAACTGCCGGACATTATCTCCTCGCTGGTATCACTGGTGTGCCTGACGCTGTTTCTGCGTTACTGGCAACCGCGGCGCATCTTCCGCTTCGGCGATATCGGCGCCTCGGCGACCGACATGACCCTCGCGCGCCAGAATTATACGATAAGCCAGGTGGTGCGGGCGTGGATGCCGTTTTTATTCCTTACCGCCACCGTCACGCTGTGGAGCATTCCACCATTTAAAGCGCTGTTTGCGCCCGGCGGCGCGCTGTCCGACTGGGTATTCAGTATCCCGGTTCCGTGGCTGGATAATGGCGTCGCGCGCGTGCCGCCAGTGGTGGCGCAAAGCGCGCCCTGGGCGGCGGTATTCAAGTTCGATCTGGTATCCGCTACCGGGACCGCTATTCTGGTGGCTGCCCTGATGTCGATGGCCTGGCTGAAGATGAAGCCAAAGGCGGCGGCGCAGGCCTTTGCTGAAACCATCAAAGAGTTGGCGTTGCCCATTTATTCGATTGGTATGGTGCTGGCGTTTGCCTTTGTCTCTAACTATTCCGGTCTGTCGGCGACGCTGGCGCTGGCGTTATCCCATACCGGGCATGCGTTTACCTTCTTTTCTCCTTTCCTTGGCTGGCTGGGGGTATTTCTCACGGGTTCGGATACTTCATCCAATGCGCTATTTGCGGCGCTGCAGGCCACCGCCGCCCGGCAAATTGGCGTCTCCGATATTCTGCTGGTAGCGGCAAATACCACCGGCGGCGTGACCGGAAAAATGATCTCTCCTCAGTCGATTGCTATCGCCTGCGCCGCCGTCGGGCTGGTGGGGAGAGAGTCCGATCTGTTCCGCTTTACGGTGAAACACAGCCTGATTTTCACCTGTATGGTCGGCGCTATCACCACCTTACAGGCTTATGTATTACCCTGGATGATTCCATGACTGTTAACACTCCGCGTCTGGTTGACCACCTGGTGGAACAACTGCTGGCGCTGATTCACGATAACCAACTGGAGGCGGGCATGCGTTTGCCCGCCGAGCGGCAACTGGCCGCGCAACTGGGGGTATCGCGTAATTCACTGCGCGAGGCCATTCAAAAGCTCATCAGCGATGGCGTACTGATGAGCCGCCGCGGGGGAGGAACGTATGTGCGGTTTGAGACCCAGCCGTGGTCTGAATTGCGCATTGTCCAGCCGCTGAAAAGCCTGGTGGCTGACGATCCCGGCTATCGCTATGACATTCTTGAAGCGCGCCACGCCGGAAGATAAAGAGAAATTACAGGCGCGCTTCAACGCCACGCTGCGCGTCAAGGAGAGCGACGATCCGGATCTGGCGGCTCAGGCGGACGTGCGCTTTCATCTGGCGATTGCTGAAGCCTCGCACAATGTGGTGCTGCTCCAGACCATGCGCGGTTTTTTCGATCTGCTGCAATCTTCGGTAATGCAAAGCCGCCAGCGGATGTACACCATGCCGACTATTTTTGCCCGCCTGACCGGGCAGCACAGCGAGTTACTCCAGGCTATCCTGGCGGGAGAACCAGACCGGGCGCGCCGCGCAGCCATGGCGCACCTCGGTTTTGTGCATTCCACCATTAAAAACCTGCATGAAAATGAAGCCCGGCAGGCGCGTAGTATGCGCCTGCCGGATGATGACATTGATAAGACCACGGACACCTGATGATGATTATTTCTGCCGCCAGCGACTATCGCGCCGCAGCCCGGCGCAAGCTGCCGCCATTCCTGTTTCACTACATTGATGGCGGGGCGTATGCCGAATATACCCTGAAACACAATGTCGACGATCTTTCCCGGGTGGCGCTGCGCCAGCGGGTGCTGAAAAACATGTCGGCGCTGAGTCTGGAAACCACCCTGTTTAAGGAAACGCTCGCCATGCCGGTGGCGCTCGGTCCGGTTGGGCTGTGCGGTATGTATGCCCGCCGCGGCGAAGTACAGGCGGCGCGCGCGGCCTGTGCGAAGGGGATCCCCTTTACCCTGTCTACAGTGTCGGTTTGCCCGATTGAGGAGGTTACACCGGCCATCGATCGCCCGATGTGGTTCCAGCTTTACGTACTGAAAGATCGTGGCTTTATGCGTAATGCGCTGGAGCGGGCGAAAGCGGCGGGCTGTTCGACGCTGGTGTTTACCGTGGATATGCCGACCCCAGGCGCCCGCTACCGGGACGCCCATTCTGGCATGAGCGGGCCTTATGCCGCGCTGCGTCGTTACTGGCAGGCGGTTGTCCATCCCGGCTGGTCGTGGGATGTCGGGCTGCTTGGCCGCCCTCACGATCTGGGCAATATTTCCGCTTACCGGGGAACGCCGACCGGGCTGGAGGACTATATCGGCTGGCTGGCGAATAACTTCGACCCCTCTATCTCGTGGAAAGACCTCGAGTGGATCCGCGAATTCTGGGATGGCCCGATGGTTATCAAAGGGATTCTCGATCCGCAGGACGCCCGCGATGCGGTGCGCTTTGGGGCCGACGGGATTGTGGTGTCGAACCATGGCGGCCGACAGCTGGACGGCGTGCTCTCTTCCGCCCGGGCGCTGCCGGCGATTGCCGATGCGGTCAAAGGGGAGATTGCCATCCTCGCGGATAGCGGGGTGCGCAACGGGCTGGACGTGGTGCGAATGATTGCGCTGGGGGCGGATACGGTTCTGCTGGGCCGGGCATATCTGTATGCGCTGGCCACTCACGGAGAACGCGGCGTGGCCAATTTGCTGGATCTGATTGAAAAAGAGATACGCGTGGCGATGACCCTCACCGGCGCGAAGTCGATCGGTGAAATTACCCGCGAGTTGCTGGTGCAGGAAGGGCTACAGGCGTAGCGCCCGGACAGAGAGTCGGAGATTAAATTGCTCTGAAAATCGTTTTTTTACTGGTAACGCTATCGGCAGCTGTTTATAAAAACAATGCCTGAACGATTTTTCGCCCCCGGCGCAGGCCGCAGGGGCGTTTTTATTATGGATATGGAAAAAGGGAAGGGTGATGGCACAACGTTTACGCTTGTTCGTCGGCGGCGCTCTGGCTCTGGGGGCTCTGCCAGCGCTCTCACAGCCCCCGGACGTGGCTGCCGTTATTCGGCCGCTGATGGCGCAGTACCAGATCCCCGGTATGGCGGTTGGCCTGTCGGTTAACGGTCAACACTACTTTTATAATTTTGGCGCGCAGTCTCTTGCCAGCCAACAGCCAGTGACTGAACAGACGCTGTTTGAAATTGGTTCGCTGAGCAAAACGTTTACCGCCACCCTGGCCGGCTATGCGGCGGTTGTCGGGGATATGGATTTTGCCGATCCGGTCAGCCGCTATATTCCGGAACTGCGCCACAGCGCATTTGACCGGGTATCGCTACTCAATCTGGCGACCCATACCTCCGGACTACCGCTGTTTGTACCGGATTCCGTCATCCGGGAAGAGCAACTGCTGACATGGTATCGGGACTGGCAGCCGCCTGCCGAGCCGGGAACGCGGCGGGTATACTCCAATACGGGGGTCGGGCTACTGGGACTCGTCGCCGCCCGCAGCCTCGATAAGCCGTTTACCGCGCTGATGCAACAGGAGATGTTGCCGGCGCTGGGAATGAGCCAGAGCTGGATTGAGGTGCCGGAAAGTGAAAAGCGCCGCTACGCTCAGGGCTATAACAAGCGCAATCAGCCGGTACGCCTGGCGAAAAGGCCACTGGACGCCGAGAGCTACGGGCTGAAATCGACCAGCGCCGATTTGTTGCGCTGGCTGGATTTGCAGATGCGTAATGACACGCTCGCTGCGCCCTGGCGGCAGGCGATTAACCTGACTCACACCGGCTATTACCGCAGCGGAGCGTTTATTCAGGGCATGATGTGGGAATACTATCCGATCCCCGTCGGCATGAAACAGCTGGTCGCCGGCAACCGCGGCGGGGTTCTGATGAAAGGCAGCGAGGCTAGCCCGTTAACCCCGCCTCAGCCAGGCGCCAGGGTGGCGTGGTATAACAAGACCGGCTCGACCGATGGTTTTTCCACCTATGCGGTGTTTATTCCGGCGCAAAACACCGCGTTGATTATGCTGGCGAATAAGTGGTTCCCGAATGAAGTACGGGTTAATGCCGCCTGGCGCATTATTTATGGCGTGCCGGAGGATTAGCGCCAGCGATCGCCATGGTGGCGGCGGTCGCCATCGTCCATGCTCCCCCTGTCGTGATGGTGATGACGGCGATCGCTATCATGGTAGACACAACCGCTGAGCGCCAGCGCTGCCAGTAAAGCCACCCATCCTAATCTGTTTTTCATTCTGCGACTCCAGGTCTGTATAGTTCCGGAGTGACTTTCCGGTAATTTCACCGTCAGGAGCATCAGGATAGTCTGAAGCCAATCACAGATTTCTCTGTATTACACTTGTGCCCGGTCTGTGCGGCAGGTTATTGCCAGGCATCCGGCGCAGGTCAGGCTAAGGTTAAGGGTCATAACGACATACAGGAGACAGGTTAATGGAGACAGTGAATCTCTCACTGGCGGAAGCTTATCAACTGGCGCTGCGGGTACTTACTCACAATGGTTTCAGCGCCGCGCACGCCCGGGCAATGGTGGCGAATGTCTGCGGTGGCGAGCGCGACGGCTGCGCTTCTCACGGGTTATACCGGCTACTCGGCTGCGTTCATACCCTGCGCGCGGGGAAAGTGTCGCCGGATGCCTTGCCGCGTCTGGAAGATAAAGCGCCGGCGGTGGTCCGCGCCGATGCCGGCGGCGCTTTTTCGCTGCTGGCGCTGGAGCAGGCGCTGCCGCTACTGGTCGAAAAGACACGCCGGTGTGGTATTGCGGCGCTGGCGATTAATCACTGTGTGCATTTTTCCGCGCTGTGGGCGGATATTGAACCGTTGACCGAACAGGGGCTGGTGGCGCTGGCCTGCACCCCGAGCCACGCCTGGGTGGCGCCTGCCGGAGGAACCCGGCCGCTGTTCGGCACCAACCCCATCGCCTTTGGCTGGCCGCGGGCCAGTCAACCGCCGTTTATCTTCGATATGGCCACCAGCGCCGCGGCGCGCGGTGAGATTGAGTTGCACCGCAGAGCGGGTAAAGCGCTGCCGCCGGGCTGGGGCATTGACGGCGCAGGCCGCCCCTCGACCGATGCGGCGGCGGTGCTGGACGGCGCGATGCTGACATTTGGCGGCCATAAAGGCTCGGCGCTGGCAGCGATGGTGGAGCTTATCGCCGGGCCGCTGATTGGCGATATGACCAGTCAGGAGTCGCTGGAGTATGACGCCGGAGCCGGTGGTTTACCGATGGGCGGCGAGCTGATTATCGCCCTCGATCCCTGGCGCTTCCTCGGCGATGAAACGGCGCAGCATCTGGCCCGGGCGGAGGCGTTATTCAGCGGCATGCAGGCGCAGGGAGCGCGGTTACCGGGAGAACGCCGCTACCAGGCGCGGCCGGTCAGCGAAGCGCAGGGGGTGAATATTCCCCGGGCGCTGTATGAGGATATTGTGGCGCTGGGCCAGTAAACCGGCGATGCGCTGATGAAAAAACGCCAGAGCGACATGCTCTGGCGTTTGAGATGTTAGCGCGCGTTATTGCTCTTATCCTGCAACCCGCGGCAGGGGCAATGTGGCGCAGCCATTATCAGAAGTGGGTATTCACACTCAGATACCAGGTGCGGCCAGACTCGTTATAGGTCGCAGCGCCAGCGCCGTACATATAGCCAGTGGCGCCGCCAGTGCTCTGGGCATTGCCTTCGCGCCAGTGACGCTTATCAAAGAGGTTATCCACGCCGGTGGTGAAGCTAACGTTTTTGGTGGCATCCCAGGTGGCGCTCAGGCCAACGATGCTGTACGGGCTAACTTCGTTTTTCTCACTACCGGTTACCGCTTCACCCTTGTAGTTATACAGCTTCGGCTTCTGACGGCCATACCAGGTCAGGGTGCTTTGCAGCGACAGATCGTCCTGTACCTGCCAGCTCAGGGTGGAGTTGAGCGTGAACTCCGGAATGATCGACAGACGATCGCCGGTAGTTTTGTTTTTGCTCTGCAGCATCCAGGTCATATTGTTGTTCCAGCTTACCGTGTCGGTAACCGGAATATTGACGGTGCCCTCCAGACCTTCGACAACCGCTTTCGGTACGTTTTCCCACATGTAAATGTCAGAGGTACCGTTGTTGGATTTAGGCGCATAGCCGGCTTCAATCTTGTCGCGGTAATCGTTGCGGAACCAGGTAATACCGGCCTGATAGCCTTCGTACTTCCACTCCAGTCCGATCTCTTTGTTGATGCTGGTTTCCGCTTTCAGGTCGGTGTTGCCCATCAGGTAACAGCCGCCGGAGCTGGCGTAGCAGCCCTGCCCTTTACTGTAGAGAATGTAGTTCGGGTTGGTCTGATACAGGCTCGGCGCTTTATAGGCCCGGCCGATACCCATTTTCAGGGTCAGCTCATCGGTCAGCCCCTGAGAGAGGTTCAGCGACGGGCTCCAGTTATTGCCGACAATGCTGTGGTGATCGAAACGCAGCGCCGGGGTCAGCATGGTGCTGTCGGTGATCTCCATGTTGTCTTCGGCGAACAGAGAGAAGATTTCCGCTTTCGAGTAGGGGCTGCGAGCGCCGGTCGGTACGCCATCAATATTGCCGCCCATCAGGGTCTGGGTATTGGAGGCGTTGTCCTTCATGCGCTGCTGATTCCATTCGCTGCCCAGTGTCAGGTTCTGATTGACCAGAAGATCAAACGGAATGCTGACTTCACTGTGCAGCAGCACGTCGGCCAGATCGATATCCGTGAACTGGTTACTGCTGAAGATTCCTTCGGTGCCGCCGGCCAGTCCTTCGCCTTTACGGGAGTTACGGGTGCGTTCGTACTGGGCGTAACTATTGGTGGAGACGCCGTTATCCCAACTGCCGGTCCAGGTCAGCGAGTAGTTCTGGCGGTAGAGGCGGTTGGTCTCTTTACCGTAGTTCTCTTTCACCAGATCGTTGGAGTTGGTGTTCTGGGTATCGCCGGCATACAGGTTGCCCTGGCGGCTGTAGCCGGTTTCAAACTCCAGCGCCTGCATTGGCGCGAATTCCCAGCGCAACTGACCGTTGATGTCTTTGTTGATCACCCCTTCGCGACCGGCTGGCATGGTATCCTGGTAAATGCCGGTGCGTTCAGAACGATGGTTTTCGTTAATGTCCCAGGCGTCAGCCTGGGTTTTGTCGAGATCCCCCCACAGGCGGAAGCTAACGTCGCCGCCCAGCGGTCCGGTAAGGCTGAAGTTTGTGCGTTTGGTGGCGCCTTCCTGCTTGTGCTGTGGAACGTTGAAATAGGTGTTCCACGAGCCGTGCCATTCATTGCTGCTACGTTTGGTGATGATATTCACCACCCCGCCAGCGGCGCCGTTGCCGTAGCGCACCGCGGCAGGTCCGCGGATGACGTCAATTTGCTCGATCATCTCCGGCGGAACCCAACTGGTGTCCCCGCGGGTATCGCGTTCGCCGCGCCAGCCGAGGCGAATTGAGTTGCGGCTGGTGACCGGTTTGCCGTCAATCAGGATCAGGGTGTTTTCCGGGCCCATACCGCGAATATCAATCTGGCGGTTATTGCCGCGCTGACCGCTGGTGGAGTTACCGGTCAGGTTAACGCCAGGCATGGTGCGGATGATCTCTGACACATCGCGGGCCGGAGGGCGTTTGCGGATCTCGTCGGCGGTGATGGTGGAAACCCCGGGCGCCTGCAGGTTCTGCTGGGCGGCGGTGACCACCATGGTATCTTCGTTACTCTGTTTTTCTGCGCTTTCGCTGGCATCGCTGCTTTCTTCGGCGGCAAAAGCCGGCATAGCGGCGCCGTATATCCCCAAATTAATCAGCATGGCGAGGGAGTACTGAATTTTTTTATTCATTATGAATCCTGCTTTCCGACTGCCCTGGAGGACTCCGTCCCATCGGGAAGGGCAGTTGAATGTCACGTGGTGAAAGAAACGTGCCTGATGACCCGGAAATACAGGAAATATGCGGTTTACCGGGGACCAGGACTATTATCAAAAACTAACCGTTGAGGGTTACGGTTGCGGCAATACGCTATTGCAAACGCAAATAATTATCAATATTATTATCTATAATTTTCTCGCGAATACATTTTCACTATGAATAACATAAGGTTAAGCCACGGTGCCTGATCATGAAACGGGCAGTGATGCCTGGTGGGAGGAAAAGCGGCGCTCCGGGATCCCGGAGATTGAGCCTGACGGCGCCGGCGGTTATCGGGTGACATTCTGGTGGCGCGATCCGCAGGGGGATGAGCAGATTTCTCCGGTGCGACGGGTGTGGCTGTACATTACCGGGGTGACCGATCACCATCAGCAGTCGGCGCCGCAAAGCCTCGAACGGCTGCCGGGCAGCGATGTCTGGCGCTGGCAGACCTGCCTGAGCGCCGGCTGGCGCGGCAGCTACTGCCTGATACCGAGCGAAGATAACCATGATTTTTCCGCCGCGGCGCTACAGACTCCGCCGGACCGTACCGCTTTGCGCGCCGGCTGGCGCAAGCTGTTACCGCAGGCCATCGCCGACCCTTTCAATTCCCACAGCTGGCGCGGCGGGCGTGGTCATGCCACTTCGGCGCTGCATATGCCGGAGGCGCCGCCCCAGCCGGGCTGGGACGAGCCGGCACCTGATTTCACTCCGCCGCGCTGTATTGAATGGCGCAGTACCCGGCTGGGCAATCAGCGGCGGGTGTGGATTTTCACTGCCGGCGCGGCTCCCGAGGGCCAGCGGCCGCTGGCGATTTTACTCGACGGTCAGTTCTGGGCGCAGAGTATGCCTGTCTGGCCGGCGCTGGAAGCGCAAACCCGGCGCGGTCAGCTTCCCCCGGCGCTGTATGTGTTGATCGATGTGATTGATACCGCCCACCGGGCCCGGGAACTGCCCTGTAATGCCGATTTCTGGCTGGCGGTGCAGCAGGAGCTGTTACCGCTATTGCGCAGCCTGGTGAGCTGGCGTGAGGATCCGGCCACCACGGTGGTTGCCGGGCAAAGCTTTGGCGGGCTGTCTGCTCTGTATGCCGGTTTGCACTGGCCGCAGACCTTCGGCTGTGTGCTGAGCCAGTCGGGGTCTTACTGGTGGCCGCGGCGCGACGGCAGCGGGCAACTGATTGAAGAGCTGGCCAGCGGCAGCGTCGGACAGGCGCCGCTGCGCATTTACCTCGAAGCGGGCCTCCGGGAGCCGCTGATTCACCAGGCGCATTCCCGCCTGGTGCCCTTACTACAACGTACCCAGCCGTCACTTATCTACCGCCAGATCGACGGTGGGCATGACGCGCTCTGCTGGCGCGGCGGGCTGATTAACGGCCTGAGCGCTCTGTGGTCGCCAGCGATAGCGCCGACGCCGCAGCAGACCCATTGATGACAGGAGTAAGGCATGGAATACAGTAACCCTTTTGACGATCCGCAGGGGCAATTCTTGATTCTGGAAAACGATCGGCATCAGTTCAGCCTGTGGCCGGCGCTGTGTGTGCTGCCGGCAGGCTGGAAAGCGGTATTCGGTCCGCAGCCGCAGGCGGAATGTTTCAACTGGCTGGACGCGCAGTGGCAGACATTGACGCCGTCCTGTTTTTCCCGATCGAATCGTCAGTGAGGTGGGGTAGTGAATGATCTGAAGGTGGAAGTGCCGGCGCACAGCCTGCCGCTGGTCGCGGCGCAGCCGGGTATCTGGATGGCGGATAAACTATCCGAACGTCCGGCAAGCTGGAGCGTCGCCCATTTTGTGGAGCTGAATGGGCATGTGGATGCCGGATTACTGGCCCGGGCTATTGTCTGCGGTATGGCCGAAGCCGACACCCTCAGAATGCGTCATGCTGAGCTGGACGGAGTGCCGCGCCAGTGGGTGGATGAGCAATTTCAGTTTCAGGCGCCGCAGATTATCGATCTACGCGCCGTCGCGGATCCGCAGGCCGCCGCCCGGCGGCGTATGCAAGACGATCTCAGCCAGGATTTGCGTCTCAGCCAGCGGCGGGAGATGTATTATCACTGCCTGATGCGGGTCGGGGAACAGCGCTGGTTCTGGTACCAGCGCTATCATCATCTGGTGGTGGACGGTTTCAGCTTTACCGCCATCACCCGGCGGATTGCGGTAATTTATTCGGCGCTGTGCCAGGGGGGCGACCCGGGAGCGTCGCCGTTTGTTCCGTTCAGCGAGGTGGTGGAAGAGTATCAGCACTATCACGGCTCTGCCGCCTGGCAGCGCGATGCGGATTTCTGGCGCGATCGCATGGCGCAGATGCCGCCGCCAGTCACCCTTTCCGATAAACCCCTCAGCGCCGTGGAACCTTCCGCGCCGCTGATTCGTCGCTGGCTGGATATTGACGCCGCGGATTTTTCCCGCCTGAGCGATAGTTATCGGGCCGAAGGGCTTTCCGCCGCCGATACGCTGCTGGCGCTGGTCTCCCTGTGGCTGGGGCGGCTCAGTAATCGTCAGGACTTCTCCGCCGGGTTTATCTTTATGCGCCGTATTGGCTCTGCGGCGCTGTGCGCTACCGGTCCGGTACTGAACGTGTTGCCCTATGAAGTACGCATCCCGGCCGATGAGACGCTTGCGGCGCTGGCCCACAGTCTGGCAAGCCAGATGAAGAAGCTGCGTCGCCATCAGCGCTATGACGCTGAGCAGATCCAGCGCGACCGCGGCTTTAGCCTGCAGGCGGATCCGCTATACAGCGCGGTGGTTAACCTGAAGATGTTTGACTACCGGCTCGACTTTAACGGTATTGAAGGGATAACCCATCAACTGGCGTCCGGCCCGGTGCGCGATCTGGAGATTGCGCTGTATCTTGATGAGCAGGGGCGCGCCGGTATGGAAGTACTGGCTAACGCCGATCGCTATCAGGCTGAACGTCTCGACGGCCATATCCGGCGCCTGGCGCTACTGGTGCGGCAGTTTGCCGACAACCCGGCGCTGCGCTGTAGTGAAGTCTGCCTGCTTCACGAAGAAGAGCGGCGGCAACTGGCGCAAATCAACGCTACCGCAATGGCGGTGCCATCGTTGACGCTCAGCGACATTATCGCCCGCCAGGCGCAGCAGACGCCGCAGGCGCCGGCGCTGGCGGATGAGCAGTATCAGTTCAGTTATCAGGCGATGCGCGAGCAGGTGCTGGCGCTGGCGGTAACCCTGCGCCAGCGCGGGGTACAGCCTGGCGATGTGGTGGCCGTGGCGCTGCCGCGTTCAGTGTTTCTTTCTCTGGCGCTACAGGCCATTGTTGAAGCCGGCGCCGCCTGGCTGCCGCTGGATACCGGCTACCCGGATGAACGCCTGCAGATGATGCTTGAGGACGCCCGTCCACGGTTGCTGATTACGGAAGCGTCCCAGCTTGCGCGCTTTGGCGCTTTAGCGGATCTGGAGACATTTTGCTACAGCGCCTGTCTGCCGGCGGAAAGTGGCGGGGCGCCGCTGGCGCTGTCCCGGCCGCAACATACTGCCTATGTGATTTTTACCTCCGGCTCCACTGGCCGTCCGAAGGGGGTGATGGTCGGCCAGACGGCGATCGTCAACCGTTTGCTGTGGATGCAGGACAGCTACCCGCTGCAGGCGGGGGATGTGGTGTTACAGAAAACGCCGTGCAGTTTTGATGTTTCGGTATGGGAGTTTTTCTGGCCGCTGATGGTTGGAGCGCAACTGGTGATGGCACCGCCGGAAGCGCACCGCGATCCGCAGGTCCTGCAGCAGCTTTTCACGCGCTGGCAGGTGACCACTACTCATTTTGTACCGTCGATGCTGGCGGCGTTTGTCGGCGCGCTGACCTCTGCGCAGGCGATTGCCAGCTGTCGTTCGCTGCGCCGGGTGTTCTGCAGCGGAGAAGCGCTGCCCGCCGGATTGTGCCGCGAATGGGAGCAACTGACCCAGGTGCCGCTGCATAATCTGTATGGTCCTACCGAAGCGGCGGTGGATGTAAGCTGGTACCCGGCTTATGGCGAAGCGCTGGCCGCGGTGAGCGGCAACAGCGTGCCGATTGGCTGGCCGGTATGGAATACCGGATTGCGTATCCTTGACGCGGCGATGCGCCCGGTGCCGCCGGGGATCGCCGGCGATCTCTACCTGACCGGCATTCAACTGGCGCAGGGCTATCTGGCGCGTCCGGATCTGACCGCCAGTCGCTTTATCGCCGATCCGTTCGCTCCCGGCGAGCGCATGTATCGTACCGGGGATGTGGCGCGCTGGCTGGACAATGGCGCGGTGGAATATCTCGGTCGCAGCGACGATCAGCTTAAGCTGCGCGGCCAGCGTATTGAACTGGGCGAGATTGACAATGCGCTGCATCAGTTACCGGGGGTGGCCGGCGCGGTTACGCACGCCTGTGTCCTGAATGAGACTGCCGCCAGCGGCGGCGATGCCCGTCAACTGGTGGGCTATCTGGTGGCGCAAGCCGGGCAACGCCTGGATACCGATGCCCTGCGCCAGCAACTGGCCGCGCTGCTACCCGCGCATATGGTGCCGGTGGCGCTGGTGGAAATCGCCGGGCTGCCGCTCAGCGCCAACGGTAAGCTGGATCGTAAAGCGCTGCCGCGACCACAACTGGGGGGCGCGAGGGCTGGCAGGGCGCCGCTGCCGGGTCCGGAGGCGACGATTGCCGCGGCATTCAGCCGTCTGCTGGAATGCGAGGTGGCGTTTGCGGAACAGGATTTCTTCGCGCTGGGCGGTCATTCGCTGCTGG
This sequence comes from Entomohabitans teleogrylli, assembly GCF_001484765.1. Taxonomy (GTDB): domain Bacteria; phylum Pseudomonadota; class Gammaproteobacteria; order Enterobacterales; family Enterobacteriaceae; genus Entomohabitans; species Entomohabitans teleogrylli. Next base: position 135,917 of record NZ_LLXO01000017.1, read on the forward strand.
CAATGCGTCTGGCGGCAGAATTACGCCGCGAACTGGGATGTGCGGTGAACGTTGGCCAGATCATGGTGGCTTCGACGGTGGCCGGTCTGGCGCAGGCGCTCAGCGCGCAGCCGGAAGAGGGGGAAAACGCGGGTTTCGGGGCGGTGCTGCCGCTGCGGGTCAGCGAAGGGCCGACGCTGTTCTGTTTCCATCCGGCCTCGGGATTCGCCTGGCAGTTCAGCGTTTTGCAGCGTTATCTCGATCCCTGCTGGTCGATTACCGGTATTCAGTCGCCGCGGCCTGACGGTCCGATGCAGCAGGCGGCGACGCTGGATGAGGTAGTGGAGCAGCATCTGAGTACTTTAAAGCGTCTGCAATCTCATGGGCCGTGGCATCTGCTGGGATATTCGCTGGGAGGGACGCTGGCGCAGGCGATTGCCGCCCGGCTGCGGGCGCAGGGCGAGCAGGTGGCGTTTCTTGGTCTGCTGGATACCTGGCCGCCGGAAACCCAGAACTGGGCGGATAAGGACGCCGGGCAACTGGATTCGGAGGTGCTGGCGGAGATTAACCGCGAGCGGGAAGCATTTCTTGCCGCCCGGCAGGGACCGTCTTCTGAACGGCTGTTCAGCACTATCGAAGGGAATTACGCGGATGCTGTTCGGCTGCTGATCACCGCCCACAGTACGGTTTTTGACGGTAAAGCGACGCTGTTTGTCGCCAGTAACACGGTCCCGGCGGGAATGGATGCGCGCCAGGCCTGGGCGCCGTGGATTCGCGAACTGGAGGTGTACCCGCTGGATTGTGCGCATGTGGAGATTATTACGCCGCAGCAGTTTCAGGCGATAGGGCCGGTGATTAATGAGGTGTTAAGGGGAGTGTGAGTTCCGCTCCCGGTAAGTGGTTTTTTGTAACGTGGTATGAGTTTTGTTCGTTGTGGTCATTTTTGCCTGGGCAGGAATTCCGTTCATTGCGGTTTTTTCCTGGGGAGGAAATTC
>NZ_LLXO01000018.1 GCF_001484765.1 Entomohabitans teleogrylli
AGTCTGCAAAAAATTACAACAACCTCAAAACAAGAACAAAAGCCCCTAACTGGGAACGATTATTTCCTGAAAGTTCCGGTAACACCCCACAGCAATTAACATGCCTTTTAAAATCCCCGATTTCACCGCGGGGGTGTTGAATCCGGCTTAAAATCGCCGGCTATTTTTGCGCATGGCCGGGGCAGGCCGGAGGGAACCGGCCTGAGGGGAAGCCGGCACAGGGATGTGCCGTCTTACCCGACCCGAAGCCAGACGCGAAAATTGACGGGTACCGCGCAGCGGCGATTTTACTGCCGGGAGCCCGGAGTGGAGAGGGGGCGGCGGCGAGCCCCCTCTCCCCGTTCACCTGGCGACAAAAGCAAAATAAGGCGCTGACTTACGGTGAACGGAATTTCCTCCCCAGGCAAAAATGACCACAGCGAACGAAATCTCCCACCCACGAAAAAATGACCACAGCGAACAGAACCTCCCGCCCAAACAAAAATAACCGCAGCGCACGATCCCCCCCTAAACCGCACAAACCGACACTCACTCCCCGCTCCCACATATAGCACTCTCACCAGGATCCATTATCATTACCCCCCTTCACCACAACATAAATATTAATAATGAATAAAACGACTCGCGGGCTCAGCCCGGCTCTCATCGCGCTCATGTCTGTCGCCACCGGTCTGGCGGTCGCCAGCAACTATTACGCCCAGCCGCTGCTCGACACCATCGCCAACGCTTTTTCACTTTCAGTGAATCAGGCCGGCTTTATCGTTACCGCCGCCCAGCTCGGCTATGCCGCCGGCCTGCTGTTTCTGGTTCCTCTCGGGGATATGTTCGAACGCCGGACGCTTATTGTCTCCATGACTCTGCTGGCCGCCGGCGGAATGTTGATTACCGCCAGTAGCACCTCGCTGTGGCTGATGATTCTGGGTACCGCCCTGACCGGCCTGTTCTCGGTGGTTGCCCAGTTGCTGGTGCCGCTGGCCGCGACCCTCGCCGCGCCGGAAAAACGCGGCAAAGTGGTCGGCACTATCATGAGCGGCCTGTTGCTCGGCATCCTGCTGGCCCGTACCGTGGCCGGTCTGCTGGCCAGCATCGGCGGATGGCGTACCGTCTACTGGGTCGCCAGCGTCCTGATGATCGCAATGGCGCTGGCGCTATGGCGCGGCCTGCCGGTCATCAGACAGGAAAATAACCTCAATTACCCTCAGCTCCTGGCTTCGGTTTTCCGGTTGTTTACCCGGGAAAAAATGTTGCGCACCCGGGCGCTACTCGGCTGCCTGACCTTTGCCAACTTCAGTATTCTCTGGACCTCAATGGCGTTTCTGCTCGCCGCGCCGCCTTTTCTCTTTTCCGAAGGCGTCATTGGTCTGTTTGGTCTGGCCGGCGCCGCCGGCGCGCTGGGCGCCCGCCCCTTCGGCGGCCTGGCGGATAAGGGCAAAGCTCACCTGACCACCACCTGGGGACTGGTATTACTGCTGCTCTCCTGGATAGCGATCGCCTGCGGCCAGTTTTCTATTCCGGCGTTGATTATCGGCATCCTGGTCCTCGACCTCACCGTCCAGGGCGTACATATCACCAACCAGAGCGTTATCTATCACACCATGCCGGAAGCACGTAATCGCCTCACCGCCGGCTACATGACCAGTTACTTTATCGGCGGCGCAGCCGGCTCCCTGCTTTCCGCCGCAGCTTACCAGCATGGCGGCTGGAACGGAGTCTGCGCTATCGGCGCTACGGTGGCGACACTGAATTTGCTGGTATGGTGGCGGGGATATCATCGGCAAATACCGGAATAATCTGTCCGGGAAGCGACTTTTAAGAGGCGCAGTACTATAAAGCTGCCTGGCAGTCTGTTAAGGTATCGTCAAGTATTCATTGATGTGACTTTAACTCTGGTTATTTATTAGCAGCCAATATGGAAAACCCTGCCTCTATTGCCGAGCCTTATCCCGGAAATGAAGCCACTCTGCTGGAGGGCTTCAAAGATAGTCTCCCGATTGTTATCAGCTACCTTCCTGTGGCATTCGCTTTTGGCCTGAATGCCACCAAACTGGGATTTACACCGCTCGAAAGTCTGTTTTTTTCCTGCATCATTTATGCTGGCGCCAGTCAGTTCGTGATCACCGCACTGTTATCCGCCGGTAGTTCCCTGTGGGTCGCCGCCATGACCGTCATGGCGATGGATGTCCGCCATATTCTCTACGGCCCATCGCTGAAAACCCGTATCGTTACCCGTCTCAGCGCGCCAAAGACCGCGCTGTGGGCCTTTGGCCTTACCGATGAAGTGTTCGCCGCCGCCACCGCTAAACTGCTGCGCGACAACCGACGCTGGACCGAAAACTGGATGATCGGTATCGCCTTTTGCTCCTGGCTTTCCTGGGTGGCCGGTACCGCCGCCGGCGCCTGGTCCGGCAACGGTCTGCTGGAACATTACCCGGCCGTTGAAGCCGCGCTGAGTTTCATGTTGCCGGCGCTGTTTATGAGCTTTCTGCTGGCTTCGTTTCAGCGTAAACAGTCCGTTTGCGTAGGGGCGGCGCTGGCTGGTGCCCTGCTGGGGCTCACACTGGTTTCTATACCCGCGGCGATTCTTGCCGGTATTGTCTGCGGCTGCCTGGCTGCGCTGCTACAGGCAATTTACCAGGAGGAATTACGATGAGTACCCAGGTCCTGCTCCTTGGTCTGCTGGTGGGCTGTGCAAACTATCTGTTTCGCTACCTGCCGCTGCGCCTTGGCGGCAATACCCGTCCATCGACACAGCGGGGGGCGGTGCATATTCTGCTCGACAGCATCGGGATTGCTTCGATTTGCGCGCTACTGGTGGTATCCAGCGCGCCGGAAGTGATGCACGATGCCAGGCGGTTACTGCCAACTTTAGTAGGTTTTGCCATTCTGGGGACCAGTTTCTGGAAACTGCGCAGCATTATCACGCCTACTTTACTTAGCGCTCTGGGTTATGGAATCACCTGGAAGCTCATGATGGTGATGTAGTTTTCTTTATACATCCGCAGAAATAATACATTTACATTATTTATCACCATCGTTATTATATCAGCTGTAATTAATGAGGTTATGCCCAAATGGATAGTTCGTTTACTCCCATTGAACAAATGCTTAAGTTTCGCGCCAGCCGCCAGGAGGATTTTCCTTATCAGGAGATCCTGCTTACCCGCCTGTGCATGCACATGCAGGGTAAGCTGCTGGACAATCGCAATAAGATGCTGAAAGCTCAGGGGATTAACGAGACGTTGTTCATGGCGTTGATAACGCTTGAGTCTCAGGAAGATCACAGTATTCAGCCCAGTGAACTGAGCTGCGCGCTGGGATCGTCCCGCACCAATGCGACCCGCATCGCCGATGAACTGGAAAAACGCGGCTGGATTGAGCGTCGCGAAAGCGACAACGATCGCCGCTGCCTGCACCTGCATTTGACTGAAAAAGGTCAGGAATTCCTCGATCAGGTACTTCCACCCCAGCATAACTGCCTGCAACAGCTCTGGTCTTCTCTCAGTACGGAAGAGAAAGCGACCCTGGAGCACATCACCCGCAAACTGCTTAACCGTCTCGATAAAATGGATGCAGACGACGCAATTATTGAGGCAATTCGTTAACAACGAGCTAGCTTTCTATAATCCGGTAATTCCCTCAGTCAGGCCAGCATTCAACCATGCTGGCCTTTCTGACTCACAGAGTCGGCCCGGCCGATAACACAATAAAAAAGATGTGGAGAACAGCATGAGCTCGCATGCGGAAACTCAAACGACTCAGCAACCGGCAAACAAGAAAAAAAAGCGCAAAAGCGCGCTTATCCTGTTGACCCTGTTGTTCGTCATTATTGCAGTGGCATATGGGATCTATTGGTTTTTGGTGCTCCGTCACGTTGAAGAGACGGATGACGCCTATGTGGCAGGGAATCAGGTACAAATCATGGCCCAGGTCTCCGGGAGTGTGACCAAGGTGTGGGTGGATAATACCGATTTCGTCAAAAAAGGCGATGTGCTGGTGACGCTGGACGCCACCGACGCCCAGCAGTCTTTCGAAAAAGCGCAAACCGCGCTGGCCTCCAGCGTGCGCCAGACGCGCCAGCAAATGATCAACAGTAAGCAATTGCAGGCCAATATTGACGTCCAGCGAACCGCGTTGGCTCAGGCGCAGAGCGACTACAATCGCCGCGTACCGCTTGGCAGCGCCAATCTGATTGGCCGCGAAGAGCTACAACACGCCAAAGACGCGGTAGCCAGCGCCCAGGCGCAGCTTGACGTGGCAATCCAGCAGTATAACGCCAATCAGGCGGTGGTTCTCAACACCCCGCTGGAACGCCAGCCAGCGGTGCAGCAGGCAGCGACCGAAGTGCGCAACGCCTGGCTGGCCCTGCAGCGCACCAAAATTGTCAGCCCGATCACCGGCTATGTCTCACGCCGTGCCGTTCAGGTTGGCGCGCAGATCAGTCCCACTACGGCGCTGATGGCGATCGTTCCTTCGACGGATCTATGGGTGGACGCTAACTTCAAAGAGACCCAACTGGCCCACATGCGCATTGGTCAGCCGGCGACGGTCGTCAGCGATATCTACGGCAGCAGTGTGAAATACACCGGCAAAGTGGTCGGTCTGGATATGGGCACCGGCAGCGCCTTCTCTCTGCTGCCGGCGCAGAACGCCACCGGCAACTGGATCAAAGTCGTACAGCGTCTGCCGGTTCGTATCTCTCTCGATCCACAGCAGATTGCAACGCACCCGCTACGCATTGGCCTGTCGACACTGGTGACGGTGGATACCAGCAATCGCGACGGCAGCATGCTGGCGGACCAGACGCGCACCACGCCGGTTTATGAAAGTAACGCCCGCGAAATTGACCTTGAGCCCGCCAATAAGCTCATCGACCAGATTGTGCAGGCGAACGCTGGCTAAGCGGCGGAGGTAGTAATGCAGCAACAAAAACCGCTGGAAGGGATGCCGCTGGCGATCATGACCATCGCGCTGGCGCTGGCAACCTTTATGCAGGTGCTGGACTCAACTATCGCTAACGTGGCAATCCCGACTATCGCCGGTAACCTTGGCTCGTCCCTGAGCCAGGGGACCTGGGTGATCACCTCTTTCGGGGTCGCCAACGCCATCTCCATTCCGCTGACCGGCTGGCTGGCAAAGCGGATCGGGGAAGTGAAACTGTTCCTCTGGTCGACCATTCTTTTCGTCATTGCCTCCTGGGCCTGCGGTATGTCCACCAGCCTGAATATGCTGATCTTCTTCCGCGTTATTCAGGGAGTGGTGGCCGGGCCGCTGATTCCACTTTCCCAGAGTCTGCTACTGAGCAACTATCCGCCGGCGAAGCGCAGTATTGCGCTGGCGCTCTGGTCGATGACGGTCATTGTCGCGCCCATTTGTGGGCCGATACTCGGCGGCTGGATCAGCGATAACTATCACTGGGGCTGGATCTTCTTTATTAACGTGCCAATCGGCGTGGTGGTGGTCCTGATGACGCTCCAGACTCTGCGCGGACGTGAAACCCGTACCGAACAGCGGCGCATTGATGTGATAGGCCTGGCGCTGCTGGTGGTCGGCATCGGCAGCCTGCAGGTAATGCTCGACCAGGGCAAAGAGCTGGACTGGTTCAACTCGACGGAAATCGTGGTGTTGACCATTGTCGCCGTGGTGGCCATCAGTTTCCTGATTGTCTGGGAGCTGACAGACGACAATCCGATCGTCGATTTATCGCTGTTCAAGTCACGCAACTTCACCATCGGCTGTCTGTGTATTAGCCTCGCTTATATGCTCTATTTCGGCGCCATCGTTCTGCTACCCCAGTTGCTACAGGAGGTCTACGGTTATACCGCCACCTGGGCGGGGCTGGCGTCGGCGCCGGTGGGGCTGATCCCGGTAATACTGTCGCCCATCATTGGCCGCTACGCCCATAAGCTGGATATGCGCCGCTTAGTGACCTTTAGCTTTATCATGTATGCCGTATGCTTCTACTGGCGCGCCTGGACCTTTGAGCCGGGTATGGATTTCGGCGCTTCCGCGTGGCCGCAGTTCATCCAGGGTTTTGCGGTGGCCTGCTTCTTTATGCCGCTCACCACCATTACCCTTTCCGGGCTACCGCCGGAGCGGCTGGCGGCGGCGTCGAGCTTATCGAACTTTACCCGTACCCTGGCCGGCTCTATCGGCACCTCCATCACCACGACGCTGTGGACCAACCGCGAATCGCTGCACCACGCTCAGCTGACAGAGTCGGTAAATCCCTTTAATCCCAACGCCCAGCAGATGTACAGCCAGCTGGAAAGTCTGGGGTTAAGTCAGCAGCAGGCCTCCGGCTATATCGCCCAGCAGATCACTAATCAGGGGCTGATCATTTCAGCGAACGAGATTTTCTGGATTTCGGCGGGGGTGTTTATTCTGATGATAGGTATGGTCTGGTTCGCCAGACCGCCTTTCGGTACTGGCGGAGGCGCCGGCGGAGCGCACTAACCGGACACCGGCAACACCCGAAAAGCGCCTGCGCGGATCCGCCAGGCGCTTTTTTTGTCCGTTTCTCTGTAGCAATTGTCATTTGCACAGCAGCGGTCCGCATTGCGGTGCGCCAGGATAGTTGAACCCTGACAACCGGAGAAACCGCAATGATCGCCCAACCCGCCACTAAATACCGCCCCTGGCAGCCCCTCGCCCTGGCGGATCGCCGCTGGCCGTCTAACACCTTAACCCGCGCTCCGCGCTGGCTTTCCACCGACCTGCGCGACGGCAACCAGGCGCTGGCGGAGCCAATGGACAGCGCGCGCAAGCTGATGTTCTGGGAACAGTTACTGGCCTGTGGATTTAAAGAGATCGAGGTGGCATTCCCTTCCGCCTCGCAAACCGACTTCGATTTTGTGCGCCAGTTGATCGACGAGCAGCGTATCCCCGAGGATGTCACCATTCAGGTGCTGACCCAGGCCCGGGAAGATCTGATCGCCCGTACCTTCGACGCGCTGCGCGGCGCGCCGCGCGCCACGGTACATTTATATAATGCCACCGCGCCGCTGTTCCGCCGCCTGGTCTTCCGCCAGAGCGAAGCAGAGAGTGTCGCCCTGGCGGTATCCGCGACCCGCCAGATCCGCAGCCTGTGTGAAAGCCAGCCGCAAACCGCATGGTGTTTTGAATACTCACCGGAAACCTTCAGCGCCACGGAACCGGAATTCGCTCTGCAAATCTGTGAAGCCGTGGCCGATGTCTGGCAGCCGGAGGAACATCGCCCGATGATCGTCAATCTGCCAGCCACTGTGGAGGTCAGTACCCCCAATGTCTACGCCGATCAGATAGAATATTTCTGCCGCCATTTCTCGTACCGGGATCGGGTGTGCGTCAGTGTCCACCCTCATAACGATCGCGGAACCGGTATTGCCTGCGCAGAGCTGGCGATGCTCGCCGGCGCCGACCGGGTGGAAGGTTGCCTGTTCGGCAACGGCGAACGCACCGGTAACGTCTGCCTGGTCACCCTGGCCATGAATCTCTACAGCCAGGGGATTGCCCCGGGGCTGGATTTCAGCGATATGCCGCGGGTCGTTGAAGTAGCGGAAACTTGTAATCAATTGCCGGTACATCCCCGCCATCCATGGGCCGGAAAACTGGCCTATACCGCCTTTTCCGGTTCCCATCAGGATGCGATTAAAAAAGGCTTTGAAGCACGTAAAAATCAACCGGACGGCTTCTGGGAAATGCCCTATCTGCCCATCGATCCCCGGGATATCGGCTGTACCTACGAAGCGGTGATCCGGGTCAACAGTCAGTCCGGGAAAAGCGGTAGCGCGTGGATTATTGAAGAAAACCATGGGCTGCAAATGCCGCGCGCGTTGCAGCAAGCGTTCAGCCAGCAGGTACAGCAGGAGACCGACCGTCACGGCGGCGAGATGACTCAGAACGCGCTGTGGCAGCTGTTTCGCGAGCGCTACGGTCTGGTGTCGCAACCAGCGCTGGCGTTACTGGAGTTCAGCACCCAAAGCACTCCCGGCGGAACGATGCAGCTCCAGGCGCGCATTCGCAGCCGCGGCGTGGAACAATCTCTCAATGGCGAAGGCAACGGATTACTCTCCGCCGCCGCGCAGGGACTGCAGCGGCTGACCACCACGCCGTTCGTGATTAAGGATTATCACGAACACACCCTGGGCGAGCGCAGCGACAGCCGCTCCGCCACCTATATTTGCTGTCTGTTTGCCGACGGCCAGCGCAACTGGGGGGTAGGCATCGATAACGACATCTCGCGCGCATCGCTGCAGGCGCTGTTCAACGCGGTATCCCGTTACCTGGACGATCCGCTGCCGGCATCGTGACAGAAGTACTCGCTGGGCGATACCCCCATCACCCGGCGAAACATCGCCGTGAAAGCGCTGTGGCTGCCATAACCGCAGTCCAGCGCCACCCGTAACACCGATTGACCCTGCGCCAGCCGGATCAATGCTTCCATCAGGCGCGCGCGGCGTAGCCACTCGCCAAACGCCAGCCCCGTCTGCTGTTGAAAGTGGCGGGTCAGCGTGCGCTCGCTCATGCTTACCTCTCCGGCCGCCCGGGCCACGCTCCACGGCTCCGCCAGCGTCTCTTTGATCCGCAGGCACAGACGATGCAGCCCGACCCCGTGCGGTTCCGGCAGGTGAAACGGCAGCACGGTCATGGTACGAATCTCATCCAGAATCAGCTCATAGATACGTTCCGCCCGGCTGTGGGCAACATAGGTTTCCGGAAGTTTGAGGGCGGCGACAATCAGTTCCCGCAATAAGGCGGAGATCTGCACGATCTGGCAACTGGCGGGTAGATCGGCGCGCGCCAGCGGATCGATAAACAGCGTACGGGCGGATACCTGACCGGTGATGGCGATGCGGTGGCGGGTCCCCGCGGGTAGCCAGACCCCGCGCCCGGGCGGCACGATCCAGCAGCCAGCTTCGGTATCCACCCGGGCGACGCCGCTCAGCGTATGCAGTAACTGTACACAGTCGTGATGGTGCCATGGCTCCCCTTCCCCGTGTTGATACTCACAGGCGTAAGGCACCAGCGGGCGAGTGGTAAAACTGAACTGCAGCGTGGTAGTCATGATAGCGCTAATCCCTGGCAGACCGACCAATAAAAAAGGGAGCCGATGAGGCTCCCCGGTTCAGGTTCGCTTCACGGTCAGATATGCAGTTCCTGTAGTTTCTCTTTCGGCAGCGCCAGCTCATCATTGCTGTTTACGCTAACTCCGCGTTCAATGATATGGCGCGCAATATCCTGCGCTTCCTGCAGGGAGTGCATCTGGTAAGTACCACACTGATAAACGTTCAGTTCCGGGATCTGATTCTGATCCTGCACTTTCAGCACGTCAGTCATCGCCGCTTTCCAGGCCTCCGCCACGCGTTGCTCATCCGGCTGGCCGATCAGGCTCATATAGAAGCCGGTACGGCAGCCCATCGGCGAGATGTCGATAATCTCAACGCCGTTACCGTTCAGGTGGTCTCGCATAAAACCAGCAAACAGGTGTTCGAGGGTGTGAATCCCTTTTTCCGGCATCACTTCCTTGTTCGGCACACAAAAGCGCAGGTCAAAAACCGTGATGGTGTCGCCGTGCGGCGTATCCATGGTTTTCGCGACACGCACCGCCGGCGCCCCCATGCGCGTGTGGTCGACTGTGAAGCTATCCAATAATGGCATTCTGGTCACCTCCGATAGTGATATTTTTTTAAAATTAAATGAACTCTTACTTCAGGCGCGGGTCAGAGTATATGAAAGACGCGCATTTGTTATCATCATCCCTGTTTTCAGAGATGAAAATTCGGCCACAGTTATGTGGCCTTTTTCTTTTATATCAGGCCTGTTTCGCCAGCCAGCTGTCAAAAGGCTCGCTATCCCGGGCTTCGATATCCCGCTGGCGCGCCCATGACGCATCGCGCTCGGCCTGCAGTTGCGCTTCGCTGAGCAACTCCAGCGGCTCGCTTTGCAGCATCTCCCGGTAATGGTTCGCCAGCTCCAGGCCAGTGCCGCCAATCCCTTTTTCAATCATAGAACGCAAAATGCGCGCTGAGTAAGTTAATTCCGGATCATCAAAGCAGGCCACCAGCCAGTCGCAAACCTGCTGATACTGCCGATCGCCGGCAATACCGTCCAGCGTTTCCGCCACCCGACGCAGATCGTGGAACAGATCTTTGCCGACTTTCGCCAGTGGGTATTGCGCGGTTTCACAGCCAATCCCCAGCGTCAGACCGGGTTTACGCCCTTCAAGAATCACCCGATTCCAGTTTTTACGGGTACATAGCAGCTCAGCGCTGCTCATTTCCGGCGCATCCGCCAGAGCGCACCAGATCATAAACAGATCGAGGAAGCGCACCTGACGTTCATCGACGCCAATCGGCGAGAACGGATTGATATCCAGCGAGCGTACTTCGATGTATTCGATACCGCCGCGCAGCAGCGCATCAGACGGCGATTCACCTGCCCGGGTCACACGCTTGGGCCGTATCGGCGCATACAGCTCATTTTCAATCTGCAGGACATTGCTGTTGAGCTGCAAATGCCGGCCATCTTTCATCAGGCCGATAGCCGCATACTCTTCCGACGGGGTCTTTATCGCCCGCTTCAGACCATCGACATAGGTTTGCAGATCGTTAAACGTAATGCCCAGGTTGCTCTGCGATTTATTGGTATAGCCCAGATCGCTGAGACGCAGAGAGGTAGCATACGGCAGGTAGTACATCCCGCAGTCGGTCTTCTCAAACGGCAGGGTTTCCGGTTTGCCCTGCAGGAACGACGAACAGATCGCCGGCGAGGCGCCGAACAGATAGGGAATCACCCAGCCAAAGCGGTAGTAGTTGCGAATCAGGCGGAAGTAACCGGCGGAAATCGCTTCTTTGCCGCTTTCGGCATCCGTGACGCCGCTACGCGCCTGCCAGAAGGCCAGCGGGAAGGAGAAATTGTAATGCACCCCGGAAATAGTCTGCATTAACGCCCCGTAGCGATTTTTAAGCCCTTCACGATACAGGGTTTTAAAACGCCCGACATTGGATGAGCCATACTGCGCCAGCGCAATCTGCTGACCATCTTCAATAAAGCAGGGCATGCTGAGGGGCCACATGCGCTCTTCGCCGATTTCACGGCTGGTGAAACGGTGCAGATCGCGCATAAACGTCAGCATATGATCGATATCGCCATCCACCGGGGTAATAAATTCCAGCAGCGCTTCCGCAAAATCCGTGGTGATCCACTTATGCGTTAACGCCGCCCCCAGCGATTCCGGGTGCCCGGTTGTCGCCAGATGGCCGTTGGGCGTCACGCGTAGCGTTTCGCGTTCAAGGCCGCGACAAATGCCCTGTAATGCCTGAGGATGAGACTCCAGCCAGGCCAGCGCCTGTGATACATCCGGGATCAAATTGACCTCCCGCCTGTCGAATGCATTTTCATTAAGCATAATTGTTATCAGTAACGATAAGGCCAGGCAGAGGCGAAATGTCTACTGCCCGGCAAAGGCCTGTGCTTTCACTCAACATCGGCCCCATCGTCATTCAATATACCGCGCATCATTCCGGCCGCCCTGGGGCGTGAAAGATAGCGCGTATAAACCAATTAGTGCCACCATGCCATACCCTGAAGCGTTGCCGCTGCCACAACGACATAGCGCAGCGCTTTACCAAGGCATAAAAAAAAGATAACCGGCCCCCAGGACAGACGTAACCAGCCTGCGAGAAGACACAGTAAATCTCCAATTACCGGCATCCAGCTCAGCAACAGGGCGACCGATCCATAACGCCCTAACCAGTGCTGCGCTGTAGCCAGCCAGCGCGACGTTTCCCGCAAAGGGAAAAAGCGCCCCAGAATAACGTTAGTCAGCCCTCCAAGACTATTACCTATTGTTGCTACCAGCACCAGTAACCAGGGCTGGCTTTTTTCTGCAACCAGCAGCGCCACCAGCACCGCTTCCGAGCTCCCGGGCAGCAGTGTGGCGCTTAAAAAGCTACTGGTAAAAAGTGAGAACAGCGACGCCAGGTCGCTCACAGCAAGCGGACATCCACAACATCCATTCCGGCGCGGGAGGCCGCCTGCAGACCAAAATCCGCATCCTCAAACACCACACATTTTTCCGGACGCACCCCCATGAGTTCAGCGCAGCGCAAAAACGTATCTGGCGCCGGTTTGTGGTACTGAACGTGATCGGCGGCGACCACAGCGGTGAAATAGCGGCGTAAGTCCAGGTGATTCAACAAGGCTTCCGCCACGGCGCTTTCACTCCCGGTACCTACCGCCATCGGGCGACGGCCATACCATTCCCGGACCACTTCCACCAGCGGCAGAGGACGAACGCCGTCCAACAGGATTTCCCTGAGTACCTGGGTTTTCTCTTCCGCCAGCGCATGGGGATCGAGCTGGCGGCCATGGGATTCGATGATCACCTGCGCTACACGCCATGTCGGAGAGCCATTCAACGCGATCATCGCCTGCTCATCAAACTGCATATCATAGCGCGACAGCACTTCCCGCCACGCCTGGCGATGGGTCGGCTCAGTATCCAGGATGGTGCCATCCATGTCGAAGATCAGCCCGTCATAACGTTGATACATAGCGCATTCACCTTTTGTATATCGGTACGTTACTTTATCGCAAAGTGTCTGCAATGTCGCTAATTGCAAAAGATATAATCACATTGGTTACAAAAACCTTGTTGAAGACGGGCGATTTCATCGGAATACGGTTTGGCTGAAGGAGATGTCATGTGCGGAAGCAACAGAAAGGAAGAAATATGTTCTGGAAAGGCAAAATATGACGGGGATGAAAACTGGCTTTGATTACCTGAAGAGAAGATGCATTGATATTTCGAAGCTTATTAGCGGAGTTGGTGCCGGGCTGACTATCCGGGAGAAGATGGTGCATCCGGGAGGATTCGAACCTCCGACCGCTCGGTTCGTAGCCGAGTACTCTATCCAGCTGAGCTACGGATGCATCGGGAATACTATTTTACTACTGGCCTCAATGTCACCGTGTTCCATTGTTACATTGAAAAAAATGGTGCATCCGGAAGGATGATTCGGCTCTACCTCACTCGAGGCGTCGTTGCTGACGCAACATTAACCCTGGAGCCTGCGGGTACTACCGCTTGCGTCTGTCGCACCGTCTTCTCTGACAGTACAACAAAATATGGTGCATCCGGGAGGATTCGAACCTCCGACCGCTCGGTTCGTAGCCGAGTACTCTATCCAGCTGAGCTACGGATGCATCGGGATTACTGCTTTACTGCTGACCTCAATGTGACTCTATTCCATTATCACATCGAAGAAGATGGTGCATCCGGGAGGATTCGAACCTCCGACCGCTCGGTTCGTAGCCGAGTACTCTATCCAGCTGAGCTACGGATGCAAAATGGCGGTGAGAGAGGGATTCGAACCCTCGATGCAGCTTTTGACCGCATACTCCCTTAGCAGGGGAGCGCCTTCAGCCTCTCGGCCATCTCACCACACGCCTCTTAACGAGTGCGCCAGAACTTGTTTCTGCTCATCGGCGCTGCGTGGCGCACATATTACTTTCTGGGACTTATAAGTCAAACAATTTTTCCCGGCTGCGAATCGTTTGCACATTTCCCATGCAATCAGGCTGCTTTAACAGCAAAAAGATGGTTTTAGCAGCAGATTATCTCTGTTTACCGTCAATCCAATCCGGTCCTGGTACAAAACAAGCTGGGATTCGATCGCCGTTTTCAGCGTCAGGCCTGACGACACAGGAAATCAGCAGCAGAATATTTAAGAACAAACCAATGAAAACGGTGTTACAACGCGGGAAGGGTTCGTCTCGCCAGAACTGGCGAGACGACACAGATCAGTAGCTGCCTTGCTGGGACTTTTCAGCCTGGATACGCTGGTAAATCTCTTCACGGTGTACTGAAACCTCTTTAGGGGCGTTCACACCAATGCGAACCTGGTTACCTTTTACCCCTAATACAGTTACAGTCACCTCATCCCCAATCATGAGGGTCTCACCAACTCGACGAGTCAGAATCAGCATTCGTTGCTCCTTGAAAGATTGAAAGAGTCGGGCATCGGTATCCCGGCATATCCATCATATAACGCCCAAAAGTGAGCAATGACAACCACATAAAATGTAATCCATCAATGCATCACCCTCTGTTATAGCTAAGTTTAGCCGATATACACAAGTTAACCCGACTTTATCATGAATGACAGTGCGCTAAATCAAAGCGCCACGATCATTTCAACCATGGCGCGATTCAACGCTCTTAATTGTTTTACTTACAGTTTTGCCGCTACCCAGCTTTCTACGCTGGCCAGCGCTGCTGGCAGAGCCTGAACATCCGTACCACCGGCTTGCGCCATATCCGGACGTCCACCCCCCTTGCCCCCAACCTGCTGGGCGACCATACCAATCAGTTCACCGGCTTTCACCCGGTCTGTCAGATCTTTAGATACCCCGGAAATCAGAGAAACCTTATCTTCACAGACAGTTGCCAGCACAATCACCGTTGAGCCAAGCTGGTTTTTCAGGTCATCGACCATCGTACGCAGCATTTTTGGTTCAGCGTTGCTCAGTTCACTGACTAACAGCTTCACACCTTTCACATCAATCGCTTTGCCGGAAAGGTTGGCGCTTTCCTGAGACGCCTGCTGTTCCTTCAGTTGTTGAAGTTCTTTTTCAAGCTGACGGGTATGCTCCAGTGCGGCACGAACTTTTTCACTCAGGTTATGGCTATTGCCTTTCAGCAACTGCGCGATATCCTGCAGTTCATCGCTCTGGGCATGCAGCGCGGCGATTGCGCCCTCACCCGTAACAGCTTCAATACGTCTTACGCCCGCCGCGGTTCCTGACTCAGCCTCAATACGGAACAGGCCAATGTCGCCGGTACGACTGGCGTGCGTTCCCCCACACAGTTCGGTGGAGAAATCACCCATACTCAATACGCGCACTTTCTCATCGTATTTTTCGCCGAACAGCGCCATAGCGCCTTTAGCCTTCGCGGCCTCCAGCTCCATGATGTTGGTTTCGACAGGCAAGTTACGGCGAATCTGGGCATTGACCAGATCTTCCACGGCGCGAATTTCCTGCGGCTTCATCGCCTCAAAATGGGAGAAGTCGAAACGCAGGCCTTTATCATTGACCAGCGACCCCTTCTGCGCCACATGGGTACCCAGTACCTGGCGCAGTGCCGCGTGCATCAGGTGCGTTGCCGAGTGGTTCAGGCGGATACGCTGACGACGCGCCTCATCGACCACCGCTTCTACTCCCTCACCCACTTTCAGCGTGCCGGTGGAGAGCTTGCCCTGATGACCAATCGCCTGACCATATTTCTGAGTGTCGCTAACCGCAAAGGTTGCCCCCTGCGCTTTCAGCTCGCCGCGGTCTCCAACCTGACCACCGGATTCCGCATAAAATGGTGTCTGATCGAGTACCACGACTGCTTCCTGACCAGCAGAGATCTGATCGACCGCATTCCCGTCAACAAACAGCGCGCTGATTCTGGCGTTCAGATCCAGCGTTTCATAACCTTTAAACTCGGAGGCTGAATCTACGCGAATGATGTTGTTGTAATCAGCGCCAAAGCCGCTGGATTCACGGGCGCGACGGCGCTGCTCTTCCATTGCGGCTTCAAAACCGGCTTCATCGATTTTAAGACCACGCTCGCGGCACACATCGGCGGTCAAATCGACCGGGAAGCCGTATGTGTCATACAGGCGGAAAACTGTCTCACCGTCCAGCGTGTCGCCTTTAAGTTGCGCCAGCTCTTCATCCAACAGCGCCAGACCGCGCTCCAGTGTACGAGCGAACTGCTCTTCTTCAGTCTTCAGAACCTGTTCTACCAGCCCCTGCTGACGTTTCAGATCATCGCCTGCCGCCCCCATGACGCCGATCAACGGCGCAACCAACTTATAGAAGAAGGTCTCTTTGGCGCCCAGCATATTACCGTGGCGAATAGCGCGACGGATAATGCGCCGCAGCACATAGCCACGGTTCTCATTGGACGGCGTAACGCCATCTGCAATAAGAAAAGCGCAGGAACGAATATGATCCGCGATAACGCGCAGCGACTTGTTGGCCAGATCGCTGGCGCCGGTCACGTCCGCCACCGCCTGAATCAGAGTGCGGAACAGATCGATGTCATAGTTAGAATTCACATGCTGCAGAACCGCGGCGATGCGCTCCAGTCCCATCCCGGTATCCACCGACGGCTTCGGCAGCGGCTGCATGGTGCCGTCTGACTGACGGTTGAACTGCATGAAAACGATATTCCAGATTTCGATATAGCGATCGCCGTCTTCTTCCGGGCTCCCCGGAGGGCCGCCCCAGATATGATCGCCGTGATCGTAGAAAATCTCAGTACACGGGCCGCAGGGACCGGTATCGCCCATCTGCCAGAAGTTGTCTGACGCATACGGCGCGCCTTTATTGTCGCCGATGCGGATAATGCGCTCGCGAGGTACGCCGACTTCATTGGCCCAGATGTCGTAAGCCTCATCGTCCGTTTCATAAACGGTCACCCACAGGCGATCTTTTGACAGACTGAACCACTGCGGGCTGGTTAACAATTCCCAGGCAAAATTAATGGCGTCATGCTTAAAGTAATCCCCGAAGCTAAAGTTACCCAGCATTTCGAAGAAGGTATGGTGACGTGCGGTATAGCCGACGTTTTCAAGGTCATTGTGTTTACCGCCGGCCCTGACACAGCGCTGCGCCGTCGTAGCCCGGGAATAATTACGTTTGTCGAGACCAAGGAACACATCCTTGAACTGGTTCATCCCGGCGTTGGTAAACAATAAAGTCGGGTCGTTGTTCGGTACCAGGGAGCTACTGGCTACAACCTGGTGCCCCTTACTATGGAAAAAATCGAGAAACGCCTGACGGATCTCAGCGGTGCTCTTGCTCATAATTATCCTGAAATCAAGCTAACGATATGGTGCAACCCTGGTTCGTGGACAGATCCCCTGCCCCACGCGCGGGCTTACCGGGCAAAAAGTGGGAATAAGATAAGTTTTATTAGGAGGGAAGTAAAACCCCGGATGCGTCAGTCGATAAAATTTCGGTATAAATCCTGAATATCTTCCATCAGGAAGCCACGATACAGCAAAAAGCGCTGTACTTTTGCTTTCTGCGGCCACTCCGTCGGCAAAGGTTCCCCAAACTTGCGTTGGGCGATATCCCGGGCCAGTTCTCCCCAGTTAGTCTCATCGCTTGCCAGCGCCGCATCGCAAAGATCCCGGGAAATCCCCTTTTGCTGGAGTTCCTGGCGAATACGCTGTGGGCCATAGCCTTTACGACTGCGGCTGATTACAAACCGACCGGCAAAGCGGGTATCGTCCAGCCAGTGGTGTTCCGTACACCAGGCGATAATGTCGTCGATATCCGCGGGCGTAATATTTGCCTGTTCACTGTTCCCGTCTCCCCCTTCTGACAATAGCGGCTGCAGCTTTCTGCGCAGTTCCCATTCGCTGTGATCGCGAACGGCCAGAATGCGCGTGGCTTTATCCATCAGTCGGGAGCGTGCGGAGCGACGGGATGAAAATTCAGACATTTCGCGACAACAACCAGAGTCAGGAATGGAAATGGAAAGGGCTGCCGCAGCAGCCCTGTTTGGGAATCAGAAATCTTCGTTGGTTTCTTCAACGTCTTCGCTATAGGCATCAGTATTGAAGTCAGGCTTATCGTCCTGGTTATTCAGTAGCGTCTCGCGCAGCTTTTTCTCAATATCCGCAGCAACCGCCGGATTCTCTTTCAGGAAAGTGCAGGCGTTGGCTTTACCCTGACCGATCTTCTCGCCGTTATAGCTGTACCACGCACCAGCTTTCTCAATCAGCTTGTGCTTAACGCCCAGGTCGACCAGCTCGCCGTGGAAGTTGATACCTTCACCGTAGAGGATCTGGAATTCAGCCTGCTTAAATGGCGCCGCCACTTTGTTTTTCACGACCTTAACGCGGGTTTCGCTGCCGACCACATTTTCACCCTCTTTCACCGCGCCAATGCGACGGATATCCAGGCGAACGGAGGCATAGAATTTGAGGGCGTTACCGCCGGTGGTAGTTTCCGGGTTACCGAACATAACACCAATCTTCATACGAATCTGGTTGATAAAGATCAGCAGCGTATTGGACTGCTTAAGGTTACCGGCCAGTTTACGCATTGCCTGACTCATCATACGCGCCGCCAGGCCCATATGAGAGTCGCCGATCTCCCCTTCAATTTCCGCTTTCGGGGTCAGAGCAGCCACTGAGTCCACAACAATAACGTCTACCGCGCCAGAGCGCGCCAGCGCGTCACAGATTTCCAGCGCCTGTTCGCCGGTATCCGGCTGGGAGCACAGCAGGTTATCGATATCAACGCCCAGTTTACGAGCGTAAACAGGATCCAGGGCGTGTTCGGCATCGATAAACGCACAGGTTTTACCTTCGCGCTGCGCCGCAGCGATCACCTGCAGGGTTAAGGTAGTTTTACCGGAAGATTCCGGGCCATAGATTTCGACGATACGCCCCATCGGCAACCCACCTGCCCCCAGCGCGATATCCAGAGATAAAGAGCCAGTAGAGATGGTTTCAACATCCATAGAACGGTCTTCACCCAGACGCATGATGGAGCCTTTACCAAATTGTTTTTCAATCTGGCCAAGTGCTGCCGCTAACGCCTTTTGTTTGTTTTCGTCGATAGCCATTTTTACTCCTTCATGCAGGGCGAGTTACTCTGCGTTCATTAATCATCGGTTGCTGGTGATTATACTGTACAATCATACAGTATCAAGTATTTTGTAGAAATTGTTGCCGCAGTGTATTTAACGCAAAAGACACGGCCTGGCGACGCACTGCGTCACGGTCGCCAGAGAACTGTTTCACCATCGCTTCAGTGCGCCCGATATCATCAGCAAAACCAAACCAGACAGTACCTACCGGCTTTTGCGGCGTTCCGCCATCCGGCCCCGCAATCCCGCTGACTGATACGGCGAAGGTGGCCCGTGCCGCCTTAAGCGCCCCTGCGGCCATTTCCCGCACTACCGGTTCGCTAACCGCGCCATTATCCGCTAACGTCTGCGCTTGTACGCCAACCATTTGTTGCTTGGCATCGTTGCTGTAGGTGACAAAACCTCGTTCGAACCAGGCCGAACTGCCGGAAATATCTGTCAACACTTTCGCTATCCAGCCCCCGGTACAGGATTCTGCTGTCGTCAACGTTGCTTTGCGCCGAAGCAATGCTTGCCCAACCTGCAGGCTGAGCTCTGCCAGTTCACTGTCCGTCATTATTTCCCCCATTGTAAGCAACCCGATTCTGGCAAGAATAGTCCCGACTGCGCAATTACAGCCATTACTTTCCTCTTTTACGAGGCGTATTCAGGAAATCTGTAGTGGGGTCAAACAGAGGAAAAGAAAAGGGCCAGTAAACTGGCCCGGAAGGAATTACTGACCGCGCGCCTGAGCCACTGCCAGCCCAAGCTGCCAGACCGCCATGGCGTAATGAGTGCTGTGGTTGTAGCGGGTAATAGCGTAGAAGTTTGGTAAACCGTACCAGTACTGGTAACCAGTACCTATGTCGAGGCGCAGCAGGCTGGCCTTCTGGTGATTACCGAGCGGTTGCACGGGAGACAGGCCAGAAGCTGCCAGAGTGCCAACGTCATAGCTGGTTTTAAATCCGTTTGGCAGACCCGGAGCCTGACCTATCGCCTGAACTGCGACAAGATCGCCCTGAGTCCAGCCGTGAGCTTTGAAATAACTGGCAACGCTGCCAATGGCATCTACCGGATCCCAGAGGTTAATGTGCCCATCATTATTAAAGTCTACGGCATACTGTTTAAAGGACGACGGCATAAACTGGCCGTATCCCATTGCACCGGCAAATGAACCTTTGAGGTTCAGCGGATCGTTACCCTCAGTGCGCACCATCAAGAGGAAGGTTTCCAGTTCCCCGGCAAAATATTCGGCACGGCGCGGATAGGAAAACGCCAGCGTGGAGAGCGCATCCAGAATCCGGGTTTTACCCATTATTCTGCCCCAGCGGGTTTCGACACCAATAATGCCGACGATGATTTCCGGCGGAACGCCGTATACCTGCCAGGCGCGGTTCAGGGCATCCTGATACTGGTTCCAGAACACTACCCCATTCTGTACGTTATCCGGCGTGATGAACTGCTTGCGATAACGCAGCCATGCGCCGTTAGGACCGGAAGGCACCTGCGCCGTCGGCGCCTGGCGATCCATCAGGCGTAGAACATAGTCCAGACGTTTTGCCTGAGAGAGGATTTCGTGCAACTGAGCCCGATCGAAGCCATGCTGGCTGACCATTTTATTGATGAATTTTTCCGCTTCCGGGTTGTTGGCGAAATCACCCGACATCATCATGACACTATGCTGAGGCTCCAGCAGGAAACCACCTGGCGGCGCGGGCTGGGTTGTCTGCGCCTGGGCCTGTAAGAATGAGGATGGCTGCTCGACTTGCGCAGTGGGTTTACTGCTGCAGGCGGTGAGCAGGAGGAGCAGTGGGAAAATGAAGGGTAAGCGATGATTTACCATGTGGGAACCATTGTATAAAAAGGAAGGTGTCTTAATAAGAGACCACTGATCATCTCAACACCTCCTAATGTTTAGCTAGAGATAGTGCAATTAAACATCTGCGACGTGTCGATTCAGAGTATCAATAATGAGATATAAAGCCAGGATTTATTTTACCCATATAGGTTTAGAAATACTTACCAGCAAGTTTTCCAAAAAATTTAAAGATTAGCTTTTGTGTCATTCCCGATTTATATTATCACTGAAATGACACATATTCCTGATAGTATATCTATTTTTTCAAAACACCTACAAGTTTATTATCTTCAAAAATAAGCAATGATGATATTTTTTTATTCTCCATTATAGCTAAAGCACTTTCCATTTTCGTTCCAACAGAAACACGTTTAGGATTCATAGTCATCATATCTTTCGCATAAAGAGAAAAAACTCTTTCACCATGAACTTCTAAAGCCCGACGGATATCTCCATCAGTAATAATAGCGTATGACTCAACATCCTCAACAATAACTAACCCTAAACTCGATTTCGTAATGCCAGAAATAACCTGAATAAAATCAGCACTCTGATTAATTAAAGGTAGATTAGAAGTTATCATTTCATTTTCCACCTTACTTAATAGACGCCTTCCAAGAGCTCCTCCCGGATGAAATCTTGCAAAGTTTTCTGGTCTAAAATTGCGAGCTTCCATTAATGCTATAGCCAAGGCATCTCCCATAACTAACGTAGCGGTGGTGGAGGAGGTTGGTGCTAAATGTAAAGGGCATGCCTCCTCTTTAACATTAATATTAAGATGATAGTTAGCTGCTTCAGCTAAAGTTGACTCTGGACGCCCTGTTATCGCTATAAGTAAATTGCCATTATCCCTGAGAAATGGCAATAATTTAACAACTTCATCGGTTTCACCAGAAAAAGATATTGCGATAAAAACATCCTGTGGAGTAACCATTCCTAAATCACCATGATATGCTTCACCTGGATGCATAAAAAAGCTAGGAGTACCAGTACTAGCTAATGTTGCTGCAATTTTTTTTCCTATAATACCTGATTTACCCATGCCACAGATAATAGTGCGACCAGACGTTTTAAGAATTGAATCAACAGATTTAGCAAAGTCATCATCAATTCTATCAATCAAATCTGCTATGGCATCAGACTCTATTCTAAAAACCCGTTTAGCTAAAGAAATATAATCAATATTATTTGTATTATCCATTATAAGAACCCTTTGTTTAGATCCATTAGAAACTGAGGTTATTCGATGTAAAATATAAGAATTATTTCAACTCATTCAATATACTACATACACGCTCAATATCATCTGCAGTATCAACTCCAGCAGGTGGAGCTTCACTACCTAAATAGATATGAATCGGTATTCCTAGCCATAATGCCCTAAGCTGCTCAAGTTTTTCTCTTTCTTCAATTAAACAAGGCTTAGAATGAGTAATTTTTTGCAATATGCTATTTCGATAGGCATAAATACCTATATGTCTTAAATATCCTGCTAAATCGGCAGTTGATAGATCACCATCTCTATTATAAGGTATCACTGATCTTGAGAAAGCGATGGCGTTACTGTTAGCATTCACTATAACTTTAACAATATTAATATCATGTAGCTGTGAAACTGACTCGACCGGAACAGAAATTGTTCCCATACAAAAATTATCTTTATTAATGCAGAAATTTGAAAACTCCCGGATTAAATCCCCAGGAATCAATGGTTCATCACCTTGCACATTAATAATGATATCATCATCCTGCCAATTTAGAATTCTTGCGACTTCTGAGACTCGATCAGTTCCTGATTGATGATCCGCAGATGTCATAACAAAAGGGATATTATACTTTTTTAAAACTTCTGCTATTCTTGGATCATCTATAGCAACCACAATCTCAGTTGAAGATAATGCTTTATTAACTGCTTCAGAAACACGAACAATCATTGGTAAACCATTTAAATTAATTAATGGTTTACCAGGCAAGCGACTTGAGCCATATCTTGCTGGTATAACCACCTTCAACGCAGAGTTTCCGCTGAAATTCTTATTCAACATACCATTTCCCCAAGATAATTAATTTAAAGAGTTCAATTTATTTGTCAAAAAAAACAATGCCCACTCTTGTGGGCATTATTTAAATGACAAATGCTAATTAATTGGCAATAATTTAAAACTTTTTACAAGATCATCCAGTTCCTTAATTTGTTCAAGGAAAGGCTCTAATAAAGAAAGTGGTAAAGCACTTGGACCATCACAAAGAGCTTTATCTGGATCATGATGGGCCTCTAAAAATAGACCAGCCAATCCAACAGCCATTCCTGCACGAGCAAGCTCCAATACCTGGCTTCTTCTTCCCCCGGATGCTTCACTCCCGCTATCGCGGCACTGCAAACTATGCGTTACATCAAAAATAGCAGGGCAACCATTAGTCGCTTTAATCATCTTACTGAAGCCAAGCATATCTACAACAAGATTATCGTACCCGAATTGAGTACCCCGTTCACATAAGATGACGTTATTATTACCAGCCTCCGCTATCTTTGAAACAATGTGCTTCATCTGCCCCGGACTTAAAAATTGAGGTTTCTTAATATTTATCGCTCTTCCTGTACTTGCAATGGCAGCAACAAGATCGGTTTGTCTGGCTAAAAATGCAGGAATCTGCAAAACATCCACGACCTCAGCAACAGGTTGAGCTTGGTCTACTTCGTGCACATCAGTTATTATTGCGACTTCAAATCGTTTCTTCACTTCTTCAAAAATCCTCAAACCTTCATTCAGACCGACACCACGGAAAGAACGAATAGAAGAACGATTAGCTTTATCAAAAGAAGCCTTAAAAACATATGGTATATTCAACTTCTGTGTAACTTTCACATAATATTCAACAGCCTTGAGAGTAGAATCTAAATCCTCAAGAACATTAATTCCGCCAAATAATACGAAAGGAAGATCATTACCAACTGTAACTGATTCAGAAATCTTTACATTCATTGTAGAAACTCCATTAGTTAAAAACCACATCCTATCTAAAAATGATTATCTATGCATTTTATATTTATAAATTATCGCAAGAACTTTCCCGGGTAAAAAGCGGAGTAAGTTCCTTATCATTAAGTTTTTTAAAACACATAAAAAAGACATAAGCCCCTCTTGATAAATCTTATAAAAGAACTCACGCTCTTGTGATGCATATTTAGCCCCCTGTCTCCTAAGAATCATTTCATCACCACCTCGAAATGCTAAGAGCGCTTTATCAATTACACCAATTTCCCATCCATCCTTCAAGACACGAAGCGAAAGCCACCAATCCTCAAATGGCAATCGAGTTTGAGGGTAATTGACATTCAATAAAGCTTCGCTTCTTAAAATAGAGCAACTATGATTTATCGGTGTTCTTGTAGTTGCAAAATCTTTCATGCTACAATTTGTGGGCAGAAACCGACGGCCAACTATATTCTCCTCATCGCCATCAAAAATTAGCACTTGCCCAGATGCAATACCAACATGAGGATTCTGCTCCATATAAATTAATTGTTCTTCAATTCTGGAAGGCTTTGAAATATCATCAGCATCAGCTCTAATGATATATTTAAATTTCCTTTTCAAAAAATCGACACCTACAGACATAGCAACAGACAATCCTTTATTACACTCCAATCTAATTATATGGAGCTCAATTGGAGCATCTTCTTTATAATTTTCAATATATTTTTCCAACTCTTCCGTAATTTCACCATCAATAATCAATGCGATAAGGTCTGGCGATACAGTTTGCCTGTAGACTAAAGAATCAAGGGCTCTTGAAAGTTGCTGAACATTATCATTCTTATATATTGACATCAGAACAGCAGAGTTAACAGGTTCAACATTTATATTATTTTTCATGATACTTATTTTTTAGTTGCAAAATAGACTCAATATTCCCTGGAGTTATCACAACATTTGCAGAGATCCTGGCTCCATCAGGAATAAATACAGGGCCAAATATACATGCTCCAGTCCCAATAATAACATTATCTCCGATGACGGGGACGCCATCTCCGGGATATCTATTACCGATACACACGCGAGCATAAATTTGACAATTATTACCTATTGTTGTTTTCCCATTAATAATAATACCATTACAATGATATATTATTAATCCTCCGCCAATTTTAGCCCCGAATGGGATATATATACCAAATATGATCTCAAGAAGTTTTTCGATTATACGGACAGGAAAAAATATTTTTTTATTCAAATTATATAATGATGAGCTTAAACGATACAAAATCAAAAAAACAAAAGAAATATCAAAAAGAGTTGCTTTCCCTCCTTTTTTTGTTAGCGCAATATAAGCTCGAATATCTTCGCATAATTTCATATCAGATTACCTTATTAAGAATTTTTTTATCGAGTGTTTCTCCTACTAGATCTAATGCATTAATATGCTCTGAAAGAAACCACTTTAATTTTCTCTCATCCTCAATGATATATTGAAAAAAGCTTTTGCCCATAAATTTACACGGTCGATTCAGAATAGCAGCCTCCAAACCAACAGTAGAATTTATTGTTATAACCTCATCAGCGTTTTTTAATAACTCCCATGCTCCCCCGGTAGCAGGAACTAGTTTCTTGTTCTTGATACAAATAAATAAAAAATGAAAAATACTACTTAATCTATGCTCTGCTGGATGAAGATTAGATACTAAAACTCCACCTTCAGGAATATTAGATAAAAGCGTATTTAAAGCACCCCAGTTATTAACCGTAGAATGGAAAAGAAGTTGGCTATCACTAGAGACCTGCTGCGGGAAATAGACAATATATGAAGAGTTCTTCTTTCTGTAGTTAAAAACAGCAAATATATTACCTACCATCTTTTTAAATATATATCCCAACCCCCTATCCATTTGTAAAATAAAGTATCCAGGGGTTATCCGGGAAAAACGCAACAATTCCTTTATCTTACTTGGCATTTCATTTTTTTTTACTGATGCTTGAGGTATTGTACTATTATTATTTTTCTTAAGAATATAGGATTCACGCCAACTTTTATAATCAAATGATGGATCAATCTCTAAATTTTGATTTGTAGACAAATAAGCATAAGTCTGACTTTCTGCGTTAACACCACCATCTTCAACGACAAAAAAACCAGGTATATTTGCAACTTCAAAAGCTTTAAATTTAATACAGCCTTCCTGTGCATAATAAGAAAGACATCGGTCAACAAACTTTGTTCCATTCCAGCACCATATTGTTACTGGATTAATATCCTTTATAATTCCTTTAATTTTAGCTAAAAACCTCCTCGCTGTTTTATAATTAAGAGAACCTAATTTCCCACATAACGAAGACGAGTATAAATGAGAGCACAAATCATCATCTGCTATATCAGAAATATTCTGTTCACATATATTAGAACATTGCTCACCACTCTTTTTTATAAATTTTTCAGCGATTGAGCACTCTGTAATAAAATAAGTTTCATAACCATCTTGTGTATTTTTTAGTGACTTTGCTAATTTAACAAAAAACTGAGCCCTTGTAATTCCATCAACATGTATTAGTATAACATCAGACATTAACAACCTCTCCCTCAAACCAGAGATATATTATTTACCATTATATATATCTCAGTATACTTAGATAATTAGATAACAACCTGTGCAAAGCAGATATTCTAATCGCCAAGCTATATAATTAGTGTGGCAAACTATGTTCTCGGAATTCATAAAAACATGTAATAGCTTTTAATTTTCAGCATAATATTGACAAATTTTTGTTTAAAAACATATTAAGGAAGCTATTTTCATTACCTAAAAAGAAAGAAGTGTTATCAGCATATTAATATTCACCAAAACCAGTTGTGACATATCACAAATATATGAATTATATGTTTTCAACTTTCAAATTTGATATTAATAATTACAGTCATAAATTCACATATTTATTTTGTAATTGCTAGTTCAGCTTATAACCCGACTCATTTCATTTTTTTGAAGTTGCAAAGTTCGACTTCCAAATAAAACTCCAAGAAAGAACCATATGACAGCATCATAGCCGGTAAACTGAAAAAGAGATGACAGAAGAACATAACGAACAGCCCAAATCTCCGGTAAGTCAGTATAACGACGGAATAATAAGAAAAGTAACATTACAACAATCACTCCACCATGAAACCAGCCCAACTCAAGTATCCATGATAAAAATGAATTATGAATATTATTTTCCCAAAAAGCCATTTGAAAGTGTGAATTTATAAAGTTGACACTCACCCCTGGGCCAATACCTAATGGATTTTCAGGAATAGCTTTTATAGCATTACTCCATAAAGCCAGTCGACCAACCCCATGTTGTAATAATATCAACTCATCGCTTAACGAAAATCTCTCAAGGAGCGTGTATGCATGCAGATATCCGGCAATTATCACAATAAAAACGCCAGCCATTATAATTATCAACCTAAATAACTTTTTCATACTTAAAACATAAGCGCCCCAGTACATAATTGCACCTATAATTCCAATGCGACTCTCAAAGAGAAACACAGATACAGAAAGCAATATGCCCAGAGTTATTTTATATTTACCTCTATACAGTAAAGCGATTACTGAAAACATCGTAGCTTCAATATTTCTGCCACCGGTGGCAAGAAAGCAAGTATCGCAATCCCTACTGCGCGAGTAAATAGCGGCAAGCGAATTAAAATGAATTATATCACGAATAAATATAGCGAGTATAAATCCTGCAGCAATAAGTGAGTACCATCGAATTCTCACTTCGGGAGTAACTTTTGAAAAATACACCCCCATTAAAAAATAACAAAAAGCAAAAAATAAAAGTATTATATTTGGAGTAAGTTCCCAACTCAAAATAGCAGGAATAACCAATGTAAATAAAAAAACAAACGATACCGCTGTAATTTTTTTAATATATATACTTTTAGATTGAAAAATAAGAAATACAAAGGCGGCACAAAATAACATACTCATTACGTGGTAGACATTCAGGCTTCGTTCTGCCACGCGAAATAATTCAATCTGAACAAACAAGAAGAATATAAATAAAAACAATAAAGCCCGCAGCACTGTGATTTTATTAGCGCTCTCCAGTTTTTCCTCATACCCAGATTCATATTTTTTGACGGAGTTCATAGTCATAAGCTTTTTTTGTATGTCCATAAAGTTGCTACTGTAGTTTCAATATTTAAATTTTTTCTACACCATGCAGCAACGATGAGGTTCTGAGCAACAATTGCAATACTAAGTAAAAATGCAGAAGGAATCATCCCCCAAAATGCCACTATACCAACAAGGACAACACTCGCAATATTAATGGTCATTGATATTTTAAGATATGTTTTTTCCCCTTTACTCATTAACATAACATATCCACAAGGACCAGTCATGGTATTAACAAAAAAACCTGCAGCTAATATTGTAAGAAGATGCCCTGCGTTAGCATAAGATGGATTAATTAGTTTCAATATCCAGTCACCCCATATAGAAAAGATAATGAAACCAATAAATGTTGGGACAATTGCCATTATGCTGAAAAGACGGAACACTTTACTTAACTCTGTAAGTTTTCCTTCTGCGTAGTGACGTGCAATCATTGGAGCCATAACTAGTTCTGAAGCATTTAAAGGCATAGAAAGAAGAGATGCTGTCCGATAAGCGACAAAAAAGACACCAACGTCCTCTGGTGCAAGTGAAAAACCGACAGCAACTATCATTAGGTGTTGAGTAATTCCGGAAGTTATCAGTATTCCCCAAAAATTCATACTGGAATAGAACCATTTTTTCTTTTCCAGTATATATTCACCTTTTATCCTACCAAACTCTTTGCCTACTTTAGCAAATAAATATACAAACTGAATAACAACTAAGCCACCTAACACTACCGCATTAATCCATAATGCTGTCCTGGTATCTATATATATGTTATTGTAAACCATTAATACAGCTACCAGCGGAGCAAGTATCCTCCAAATTAAATCTCTTGGAGCTAAAGCAATAGCCACCGAACCAAAAGAGCGAAGAACATTTGAGTTGAAATCAGCAATCATTAATGTAATCAGCAAAGCTGCACCAGCTAAATATTCATATATGTTGCCTGGCGCCCCAAATTTCGCTGAAAAATAGCCAAACAGTGGAAACAAAATAAGTGCTGCAATAATCCCCAAGGAAAGCACAACCACTCCAAAAAGTAATGCCCCTCGAGCTTTACTATAATCTTTAACACCGATTGATGCTGATATATTACGCATAGTCAGCATTGGTTGCCCTAATGAAAGGGCAAACATACCAAAATTGGCAGCACTAAGAATAAAAGCGAAAACACCAAATTGCTCGGCTCCCAACTGCCGACTAAAAAAAATAAGGAAGAAATATGTTGAAACGGCGCCTGATATCTTTACCAAAAACGATATTACAGATTTGGATATAAATCCATTTCCGGATGCCAAGGTGGTAAAAAAAATTTTTTTTGACATGGTATTTTCACAGGCTGATCATAAGATGATATTAGATACTATTAATGAGCGGATTATATACTCAAGATTAAATTATGTTCCTTCAATAAATCATTAATACGCTCCATCTTTCCTAAGCACAACATTGATTGTTTTAAATAGAATAACAATATCATTCCAAAGTGACCAGTTCTTCACATACCATGTATCGAGGTAAATACGGGTATCATAATCTACATCACTTCGCCCACTGACCTGCCATAATCCAGTCATACCCGGCTTACTTAACAAATAATAATCTACATGCTCTGAATAACGTTCCAGTTCATCTTTAATCACTGGACGCGGCCCCACCAAACTCATCTCACCGCGTAATACATTAAATAGCTGAGGGAGTTCATCAAGACTAGTACGGCGTAAAAAACTACCAACTTTTGTAATCCGTGGGTCATTTTTTAGCTTAAATGTTGACCGCCATTCTTCTCGAGCGACCGGATCATTTTCTAATAAAGATTGCAGAACTTCTTTTGAATTAACAACCATAGAACGAAATTTAAGGCACTTAAATGTTTTTCCTCCTTTACCAATGCGTTCATGGCCATAAATTACATTGCCCCCATCCTTTCTTACATTAAATGCTATATATAAGAGAACTGGAGAAAGCATGACAATTATAGATAAAGCCCCCAGAATATCAAACAGACGCTTAATCAACCGAGAAGACCACTTTGCAAGGTTATTATGTACCCTAAATATCATCACTTCATGACTAAAAATAAATGACATATCTGTACTATCTAACGGAACACCACGTAATGTGGGAATTACTGATACATATCGATAATTTTTTATCATTAACTCCCGTAGCCAGCTATTACGAATTTCAATTTGATCCGATTCAAGTGCTATGATGAATTGAGTCCGTTTATCAAACCCATGTAAACACTCTTTATTAACCTTGCATACAGGAATACCATTTATATTTTTTATATCAAATCTCTCATCACAGGCAATGAATTTTATTATTTTCAAGCCGAGGTTTTTTTCGCTATTTATTGCACTCCATGCTTCATATGCATTCTTTCCATTACCTATAATTACCGTATCACGCTGCCATATATTTATTTTATCCAATAATATCTTTACTGAGATACGGAAAAGTGGGACTAACAGTAATGCAAAAACCCAAGTAAGAACCCATAAGTAGCGAGAGAATGACCACTGTGAAAATGCCATCACCGCAATTTCTATTACAGCAAATATAACAAGTGTACGTAATATTTCTTTAAGCTCAAACCAAAAGGTTTTACGATAAAAATAATGTCTTAGACGTGCTCCGAACCAAGCAACACAGATGAATCCAAGCATTACATGTAAAACCTTCCAATCTTCAATTTGTGATTTAGGTATTTGAGTTTTATAATTATCTAGTGTAACAAAAAAAATACCGAGTGCGATATACATAGATAAAACAAAACTAACAAAATCAGAA
Organism: Entomohabitans teleogrylli; assembly: GCF_001484765.1. Lineage (GTDB taxonomy): Bacteria > Pseudomonadota > Gammaproteobacteria > Enterobacterales > Enterobacteriaceae > Entomohabitans > Entomohabitans teleogrylli. Next base: position 30,424 of record NZ_LLXO01000018.1, read on the forward strand.
ATAGCCAAAAACAAACTAGTCCAGATATTTCTGGTTAACGATGTCATATTATCCTCTTATTTTATAAAGAGCTAACATTGAGTTCTTATTCAGAATATTAATATCTATATGTTATACTAATTAGCCCCACCAACATTAGAGCAAAAAAATATCCTGAGATAAACTTTATCATCCAGATTAAACACTGCGCTCTATGAACACAGTGCTTAATTGACAATAAATAGCTCTTATATCAAACGTCCAAGTCGATGTTGCAATTATTGCTTTTTCTCTGAATATGAATATCCATAATGGCTATATCCGTAACCATAGTAGCTGCTTGCCTTTTTCACTACGCCATTGAGAATACATCCTTTGACCAATACTCCACTTTGTTCAAAGCGCTTAATACTAACTTCAATTTCTTTCGCTGTATTCTGTTCAAAACGAGCAACCAGTAAAGTTGTCCCTGCATAGTTACCAATAATCGCTGCGTCCGTTACTGCAAGTACAGGAGGAGTATCAATCATAACCAGATCATAATGATGACTAGCCCAGTTGATTAAATCCCCAAATCTGGAATGCATCAATAACTCAGCCGGGTTTGGAGGAACGATGCCACGAGAAATAAAATCAAAACCAGCAGACGGCACGGCTTTAATAGAATTCTCAAAATCAACTTTACCACTTAAAATATCAGAGAGGCCATTTTCATTGCTGGCATGGAAAAGTTTATGTACATATCCCTTTCTCATATCCGTATCGATAAACAATACTTTTTTACCAGTTTGAGCGACAATAGCGGCCAAGTTGGTACTTACAAATGTTTTACCTGCATTAGGGCTGGCACCAGAAATCATTAAAACATTATTACGTGCTTCCATCATTGCAAAATGTAAGCTAGTACGTAACCCACGAATTGATTCAATAGCTAAATCGGCAGGGTTATCAATTGCCAAAAAACTATCATGCTCACTAATTTTTCTTCTTCTTATTCCCTTATTCTGAGTAAGTTTGGCTGACGCTTCAGATACAGGGATACTCGCATAGACATTGATGCCAAGTTCTTCCAGTTGCTCCGGCGACTCGATTCCTCTACGCAGAAATACCCTTAACAAAACAATGCCAATAGAAAACATTCCACCCACAATGAAACCGATTATAATAACAATAATTTTCTTAGGTTTTATGGGTTGTGGCTCAGTAATTGCATTATCAATAATTCTTACATTACCTATTGCACTGGATTTTGCAATATTTAGCTCTTGTTGACGATTCAATAACTGCATATAAACAGCTCTACCAGACTCAACATCCCGACTCAAACGCAAAACTTCCTGTTGTGTTGCTGGCATTGCTGATACTCTTTTATTTAATTTTGCTTTCTCATCTTGTAAAGTTTTTCTTTTCTCCATCAAGGCCTTATAAGTTGGGTGCTCGCGAGTGTAAAGTTGTGAAACCTCAGACTCTCGGAACGTTAGCTCATTTAATTGATTATCAACATTAACAATCTGATCTAAAACGGCCTTTGCCTCTAAAGACAAATCCACTGAATCCTTTTGTCTGCGATATTGATTTAATTTATCTTCTGCCGTATCCAGCTCACTACGAATGATAGGTAATTGTTGATCAAGAAAATCGAGACTTTTAGCATCCTGAGCGGCCTGTCGTGCAATGTTTTGAGATAGATAATTGTGACTTATACTATCTAAAATTTTAGTGATTAATTCAGGATTATCACCAACTAAGGAAAGATTCAGCATGCCCGTATCTTTACCTTGATCCACGACAGCAAAATTATCCTGCAAATCGGAAATAGCCTTTAACTTAGTAATATATTGAATATTGAAGCGATTTCCTGGCTCAGCATTTATGCTATCAACTAATAATGTAAAACCATTTCCTTCGAGAAGTTTACCAATTTCTCCCTGGATCTCAACGCCATCATTTTCAACAGAGTAAGTTCGACTACTCTCTACCGTTAAATTTAGTTCAGGTTTCTTATTATCTTTGGAAGCTATATACAGCCGAGATACTGAAATGGCCCCAGCATCTTTCCCCATTAAGCGGTTCCATCCGCTACCCACAAAAGGAATGACATCGGATTTTACTACAGCCTGAAGATTTAAATCATCAACTGTCTTTCCCAAAATCATTCTTGAACGTAAAAGGACAATTTCTGGGGCTGATTTAGGCTGAGCATCAGGTAAAACTTGACTCAAGCTGTTAAGGATAGAGTTTCCTTGCTTCTGCTCTACCTGGATTAAAGCATCTGATTGGTATATAGGAGTCGCAAATAATGTATATAAGAAGACCAAGAAAGTGAAAAGAATCGTTATTGCGATAATCAATTTTCGGTGATCAATCAGCTCACCAATTAAACGTCCCAGATCTATTTCATCCAAATCTGTACGAGTATGCTTATTTGTAACAGATGACATACAATATTTCCTGAAGATTACCCACCAAGTTTCTCAGCCCAGCGTCTGCCAGCCTGATCTATTAACTGAAATACAGATTCAAAAGCCTCATCACTTTTTCTGTATGGATCAGGAATTTCCTTTTGGTTTAACCAATGACCGAACAGCATAGTTTTACCCCGACATTCTGGAGCAATTCTCCCAATCTGCTCGATATGAGATTTCTCCATAACCAAGATAAGCTCATAGCGGCGACCTATCTCGGCAGTAAATTGCCTTCCTTTATGCCCTTCAAGTGATAGCTTATGGTTATTTGCAGTAACAACAGCACTTGGATCTGCTGGAAAATCAACCATTGCACCAGTACCAGCTGAATCTATTTTTTTTAGAGGTAGTAGTTGACTCAGAAGTCGCTCCCCAATTGGAGAGCGACATATATTTCCAGTACAAACAACTAAAATTGAATCAAACATTTTTAATTCCACTGACGAATAAAGCGTGTAGCTTCCACCGCATCATGTACCCCACTAATTGTCGGTGCTATTTGTGAAATCACTCGATTCCAGCGTACAATTGGAGCAGTGGTTACGTATACAATATCATAAGGATGAAGTTGAAATTCAGTACCCATCACCATCGCCGATGCGTCTTTAGCGTTTAGTTGATATATGTTGGCAATTTTACCTTCTTTATCATTTCTTAGCTGGCGAATAACAAAGACACCGGACGCATCGGCCATTGATTGAGAAATACCATCAACATTACCCAGAGCCTCGGCCAAAGTCATACCACTACGATCCATTTTCAAAGTACTTTGCTTACCAACCTCTCCCATGACAAAGACTTTCAGGTCATCATTACGTGGTACAAATAATATGTCGCCTGGATACAATAAGCGGTTTTGAGTTAAATCACCTTTTTGCATCAGTGCATATAATGACAGTATTGAATCTTTTCCATTGTGGGTTAATACCACATTACGCCAGTCCGCATTCTCCGCTAAACCACCCGCAGCATTAATTGCATCCATTACAGTAAGGGGGATATTTGTAATCGGCTGTTGCCCAGACTTGATAACTTCACCTGTCACATAGGCTTTTTGTGAGCGAAAGGCCGCAATACTTACATCGACCTGAGGGCTTTCTATATAAGTTGTCAAACGGTTGGCTATCTCAACTCGTACCTGACTTAATGTCTTGCCTACTACCTGAACTTTACCGATATATGGATAGAAAATCGTACCATCTGAATTTACCCAGTTACCTGTATCGCTGGCACTGCGGTACTGACCTGCCGGCGTAGTCAACTCTGGGTGATCCCACACGGTTACCATTAGCACATCACCGACACCAATACGATATTCATAAGTATTTAAAAGCTTGTCTAAGTCCGGGTTTGGACGCGACATAATTACTTCTGGACGCAATTTTTCAATCAATCCTGGCGTCATAGGGTATACATTCACTAGCTTGTCTAAATCAAAATCGCTGTCGGGTAATTCAACAACATTTTTACGCAAACTGTTGAGATCCTGACCCGGCATTACCGTACATCCACTCAACAAACCCAGCGCTAATGCCAACGCTGAAAACTTTATCAGGCTTTTCTTCATGGTTTCACATCATCTGTGGTTCAAATTTTCACTTCGCGTTAAGCTTTTTTCGCGAAGCACACTTATTTATTATTAAGCTCTGTTCCATACAGAACTTTTGTTATTCGATTAAAGGTTAAACGGAATCTCGATCCCTGCACTCACTCCAGCATCATCACTATTGCTATGGTTAGCATCGGTATACCAAAGCCCGGTATTCAGACGTACAGATTTATAAATATCGCCACTCCAGCCCAACTGTACGCCCTTCAACGTGTCGGCTCGTGGGAACGCTTTATTAATCCGTTGACTCTGTGAATTGACCTTAGCGTAAACCAGGCGCATGCTCCACCGTTGGTTCTCTTCCGTCACCAGTTCAATCTTCCCGGCATACAACTGACCATCTCCCCCCATCGCATCACCAAGTGGATAACCTTGCTGATAGTAGCCATCTTTATAGATAAAGTGGTTATAAATATACTTAGTGCGGCTCATATTACTGCGCGTATCGTGGGCTTCCAGGTACCAGTTAAGAGCGTTCTTACCAACAGCATGGTGTCCTTCAACTCCCCCCAGGAAGGTATTAGCCGAAGGCAAATAACCCGCTTCATCCTCACCAATCATTTGCCCATAGAAGCTAACAGGCCAGCCCAACGTCGGCTCTAACTTGAACTTAAAATCAAACCCGGCTAGTTGGTTACCCGGCTCATTTTCAGTTCCGGTGTTATCCTGCCCCGTAAAACCATCCCAGAAACTGCTCCAGGACTGCGGACGCCCCTGCCCACCCCACTGCATAATGCGCGACGCGCCCAGTTCCAGAGACTGCCAGGGAGCAAAGGTTAGACGGCCGCCAATGATTTTGGTATGTGGCACGGCGGTATACTGATTCATCTGCGCGGCGGAGATTTGATACTGCCATGGACCAATCCAACGTAGCCACCAGGTTTCCGGAGCGCTCTGATCAGCGCGCTGCATCATTACGCCAGTCATCGGGCGTGCAGCATCACCACGGATCAAACTGCCTTCATAACCGGGTCCCCACCACTGCGGGATCTGACCAAAGGAGAGCCACTGGTTCCAGACCTTCACGGCACCATAGGAATTATTGAGGTTATAGCGTGAACCGTTGCTGACGCGCAGGTCGCCTTCCACATTCCCTTGCAGATGAATATCCCACCACTCTCCGCTGTTGTTAAACGCCAGAGAGAATTCGTGATCGGCATATTGCGATTGGGCAAATCCCTGGGGAGTGCCCGGCTTATCCGTTGAGGTGTACCCCGTGACCCGGAGATCCGCTTTCAGGACATCAAGTCGCTGATAAACGCGCGCCAGAACGATTTGTTCGGAGGAGTAGTTAGGCTTTGCTTTCTTTAATGCTTTGTCTATCTCTTCCTGACTCAGAGGCCAGGTAGAAAGACCAAGACGTATCACACCGCGATCGGAAAGCCAGGCGAGATCGTTGCGCAGATCGTTATCCGGCAACAGCAGGCCAGCCGCCTGGCTGGCTGCAGACAAAGAGGTAAACAGACTTAATGCCAACGCGATGCGCGAAATTTTTTTCATTCTTTATGACCCATAATCATCCCTGTGACCTGGCTTAATGAGCCTGTAGTCAGGGGTAACACAGTAAAAAGAAGAAGACAGCCAGGATGTATAAATCTTTCCGGTGCCAGAACGCCGGTTCCTGACGGTATTTATGCTTTATGTAGAGTGCCAAAAGTATAGAGGGCAAACTTAGCCAACGTTCCCCGCCAGATCAAGTTTCCGGGCGGATAAATGCGTTTTTTAACCTATTGAAATGCTGATTAAAACGCACTTTTGAAACAGTAAAGTTAGTTATATTTTCCCTGCTATTAATCTCCCTGTGTTATGAACACGGGCAGGGTTAAGAATTGTGTGTATAACCACACATTTTTAGTAACCTGTGAAATAATTCACAAATTCAATGATTACCCAACCGAAACTAACTGCCGGGTATGATAAGAGGGAATCCTCTTGATGAGAACAGCGGAAGTGCAGCTAATGTTCCGATTTTGAGTACTGCGCAGGTACGCTACCGCCCCTGGCTCTACAGCTACCAGTACACTGGGTTTAAACCCTGAATATTGTTGTGACACCATAAAAGGGCATAATTATTGCAAAAAACACAAACTGAAACATCCCAAAAAACCGTTTTTGGGACAAATATTACGCTACTATTATTCCGAAAACACAAATTTCCAGGACAATCTTCTCTGTAGCGCTTTTTTTTCCACCAGAGTAATCACTATGTCCTAAGTCAAATTTCCGATCCATTCATAAAGCCAACATTCGCCCTAATGATTCCGCACAAAAAAAACAAACAACCATTTGATTTACAACGAATTTTTATTAATCAACAATAAATCAATAATTCCCGGGATTCTTTATATTTTACATCAGGAAATCCCTGGAATAACAGCGGGTTCGTAGCTTTTTCAAAGTGTTATCTGCCTGATGGGTGGCTAAAAAAATAGCGCTATCTCATTTATATAACCGATAGTCAAACCACGTATATCACTATAATAACGGTGTGATATTAATGTAATGAAATACTTACCTGATTAATTAACATTAATCTATATAATAAATATCTCTATGGCTTTTCTCAGGGATTATCTGATTACTCACAGTCACATGCAGCCCTCATAACGACAGCAGGCCACGATGCAAGTCTGCGCGTGTGTACGGTTTTTCCAGATTCCCCAGCGTCACAGCAAAACTTTCCAGCAAACTCTGGGTCGGTGCCTTCATTCCGGTATTGAACAGTAGCACCGGCACAACCAACAGCACCGTTAACTTCTCATAACCGATTAGCACAACTGCAGGATACCTGCGTTGTAGCAGGAAGAAAGCTACGCTTGCCAGCGCGCCAATCCCCCATCCCAGAATCACCTCTGACTGCGAATGCGCATTAACCATCAGGCGCGAGTAGCCCACCAGAGCGGCAACAAGATATCCCGCTACAACGGCGACTTTTTGAACACCAGAGCTAAAGCGGCAGCAAACCACCCACAGGAAGACAGGCCAGAACACCGTGGAAAGCGCGGTATGACCGCTGAAGCCAGTAAAATCCAGCTCGCGACTGCCAATACCCCAGCCCATAAAAAGCAGTTTAGAGACGCTGACCACCAGACCTGTCGCGCCAAATACCATCGCCCAGCTCAGCGCGATACGACGGCTCTGGTCGCTTAGCAACAAAACGGCGAACACGATTAATGACGCAGGTAGAAGCAGCGTACTGTCACCCAGAAACGTCACCCAAGTCCAGTTCATAACTCCACTTTCCCCTGCCTGATAAGCCACATAATGAATACCCTTTCTTTATTTCATCCATGTACGCTTTGCAGCGCAACCAATTAAGTCATTGATAGTTATATTTTTATCTTTTGTTATTATCGATAAACAAATGACAGCACAACAGTATAGACAGAAAAATCCGTCTACGCCTGGACTGTATAATGTATATACCTGGTATTGGTGGTTTTCGTATAGGAAAATCCTTATATCCTGGCACATACCTTTCACCACCCGCTTACAGCGAGCGGTATTATGTTATACGGTAAGTCTCCCTCTGGAGCAAAACAGACTGTCCACCAAGAACACCGACATTTCACTTAGCGTCATATAAAACCCCAGAAAAACCAGTATAAGCAGCATTAAATAAAACTAACCCTCGCCCTGGCAATGTTTAATCGCTAAGAAGCCATACGTTAAAAAACATCAATCTGAATTGCACCCGCATCGCCAGCAAAACCATCCATCAACAAATCCCGGTAGCTGGTATATGACATCTCAGAGAAATCTTATTTCCCGTGTTGATTATCTACCTAAGTAATTATACCCGTCAGGATATTCGTCCTAATGCCGATGCATAATGACAACAAATTGCCACGCGTCTGGGGGTAATCAATCGCTATTCATTGTCGGACACTATTAAACCAGAGTTAGCGCGGAATAGTTTGAAAACAAGCTATTACTTTTTCCGAAAATAAAAGGCATCCTGATACCAGGCCACAGATACCTTTCCTCGTAGCAGTGATAAGGGTCATTGTTGCTGGTAATCAGGCCCTGGGTTAACGCCGCTCCCACAGCCTGTCTCGCAAAAACCAGACCTGTCAGCAACTTCTCCCTGATTTTTCGCTGAATCTGTTTTAGTATCTCCGGGTCCTGCGGTTTCACAGGGAACGGTGGCGCAGCATTATCAAGCTGCAAACTCCGCATCTCAGGGCGACGCCGGTACGCTGATCGTGCCGGTGATGTCACATGAACCGCCCCGAATCAACTGAACAGAACACAACGCATGAGCACAACTGATAATTTAGATGCCCATACCCCCATGATGCAGCAATACCTGCGTCTTAAGGCCCAGCACCCGGAAATTCTGCTGTTTTATCGCATGGGCGATTTTTATGAACTGTTCTATGACGACGCTAAGCGCGCATCTCAGTTGCTGGATATCTCCCTGACCAAACGCGGCGCCTCTGCCGGTGAGCCGATCCCCATGGCGGGCGTGCCCCATCACGCAGTGGAAAACTACCTGGCAAAGCTGGTCAACCTCGGGGAGTCGGTAGCCATCTGTGAGCAGATCGGCGATCCGGCCACCACCAAAGGCCCCGTGGAACGCAAAGTAGTGCGTATCGTCACCCCCGGCACCATCAGCGACGAAGCGCTGCTTCAGGAGCGCCAGGACAATCTGCTGGCCGCCATCTGGAAAGACGCCAGGGGCTACGGCTATGCCACTCTCGACATCAGCTCCGGGCGTTTCCGACTTACCGAACCGGAAGACAGCGACACAATGGCGGCAGAGCTGCAGCGCACGAATCCTGCCGAATTGTTGTACGCAGAAGATTTTACCGACATGCGCCTGATCGAAGGGCGACGCGGTCTGCGTCGCCGGCCGCTATGGGAATTTGAAATCGACACCGCACGCCAGCAACTTAACCTGCAGTTCGGCACTCGCGATCTGACCGGTTTTGGGGTCGAAAACGCTGCCCGCGGGCTGTGCGCCGCAGGCTGCCTGCTGCAATATGTAAAAGACACTCAGCGGACAGCCCTGCCGCATATTCGCTCTGTCACCATGGAGCGCCAGCAGGACGGCATTATTATGGACGCTGCGACGCGCCGTAACCTGGAGATCACCCAGAACCTCTCCGGCGGAGTGGAAAATACCCTGGCCTCAGTACTCGACTGTACTGTCACTCCAATGGGCAGTCGTATGCTGAAGCGCTGGTTACATATGCCAATCCGCGATCGGCAAACGCTGCAACAGCGCCAGCAGGCCATCTGCGCCCTGCAGGACTATACCGCCGAGTTGCAACCAGTGCTAAGGCAGATCGGCGATCTGGAGCGTATTCTGGCCCGCCTGGCGCTGCGCACCGCGCGCCCGCGCGATCTGGCGCGTATGCGCCACGCCTTCCAGCAATTACCTGAACTCAGGGCACAGCTTGAAGGCATTGCGACGCCATCAGTACAGGCGCTGCGGGAAAATATGGGTGAGTTCATTGAGCTACGTGAACTGCTCGAGCGGGCAGTGATTGAATCCCCGCCGGTGCTGGTGCGCGATGGCGGCGTGATCGCCCCTGGCTATAACGAAGAGCTTGACGAATGGCGCGCGCTGGCGGATGGCGCTACTGACTATCTGGACCGTCTGGAAATTCGCGAACGTGAAAAACTGGGGCTTGATACCCTGAAAGTCGGTTTTAATGCGGTCCACGGATACTATATTCAGGTCAGTCGCGGCCAGAGCCACCTGGTGCCGATGAATTACGTGCGTCGCCAGACCCTGAAAAACGCCGAGCGCTACATCATTCCGGAACTGAAAGAGTATGAGGACAAGGTTCTGACCTCAAAAGGCAAAGCGCTGGCGCTGGAAAAACAGCTCTACGACGAACTGTTCGATCTGCTTCTGCCGCACCTGGCCGACCTGCAACGCAGTGCCGCGGCGCTGGCTGAACTTGATGTTCTGGCGAATCTGGCCGAACGGGCCTACACCCTGAATTATGTCTGCCCTTCCCTGAGCGACAAACCCGGCGTCAACATCACCGGCGGTCGCCATCCGGTAGTGGAACAGGTACTGAGCGAGCCGTTTATCGCCAATCCGCTCAGCCTCTCTCCACAGCGCCGTATGCTGATCATTACCGGGCCCAACATGGGGGGTAAAAGTACTTATATGCGTCAGGCGGCGCTGATTGTACTAATGGCCTATATCGGCAGCTTTGTTCCGGCGCAGCAGGCGGAAATCGGCCCGATAGACCGTATATTCACCCGCGTCGGCGCGGCGGATGATTTAGCCTCCGGGCGCTCTACGTTTATGGTCGAGATGACCGAAACCGCCAACATTCTGCACAACGCCACCGCCCATAGCCTGGTGCTGATGGATGAAATCGGCCGCGGCACCTCAACCTACGACGGGCTTTCGCTGGCCTGGGCCTGTGCGGAAAGCCTGGCGAACCGGATTAAGGCGCTGACGCTCTTCGCCACCCACTACTTTGAACTCACCAATCTGCCAGAGAAAATGGAAGGCGTCGCTAATGTGCACCTTGATGCTCTGGAGCACGGCGATACCATCGCTTTCATGCACAGCGTGCAGGACGGAGCGGCCAGTAAAAGTTATGGACTGGCAGTAGCGGCGCTTGCCGGTGTGCCAAAAGATGTCATCAAACGCGCGCGCCAGAAGTTACGCGAGCTGGAGAGTATTTCCGGTAATGCTGCCGCCAGCCAGGTAGACGGTACTCAAATGTCGCTGCTGGTACAGGAAGAGGCCAGCCCGGCCGTGGAGGCGCTTGAAGCGCTGGATCCCGACTCCCTGTCGCCGCGCCAGGCGCTGGAGTGGATTTACCGCTTAAAGAGCCTGGTATAGCCCCTGGCGCCGGAGCCCCCTCATCACCCGATGACGGGGCTTTTTACTGCGGCACGCCCCTTTGCGGCGAACCTTTCAGCTCCCACGGCAAACCCTGCCCGAGCGATGAGGAATACCATCATCCGGCGCTGGCGCGCCCTGGAGCGCTGGTCGAAGAACGGAAAACTTACCGCTGTCGGCAGAGGTTTTCCAGTACGTCATCGCACTAAACCCGGCAGGTGTACTGAACAGCACCTCTTCGGACAAAAGTTGTCGATAAAACAGAGCGAATGTCACTTTTCACCACCACAGTGGTCACAGCGCACATCGAAGGCGTTGGGAAACAGCGGCCCCCGGCCAGCACTGGTTGCGCACAGCGTCAGGCCAGAACAGCGCCGGTTCAGGCGCTAACGGTCCCGGCCCACTCGGCCAGCAACAGGGGGATATCCGCTTTCGCCAGTGCCTTACAGGCGCCTTCCGGTAGGCCGGTATCGGTAATCACCATATCGAACGCATCCATCGGTAGCGCCAGCCAGGTCGCCACCTGGCCGTATTTGGTGGAGTCACACAGCAGTACACGCTGGCGGCTGGCGGCGGCGATAGCCCGCTTCACCGCCACTTTATCTTCCGCCGGCGTCGAAATACCGCGCATACTCCAGGAAGAGGCGGAAATAAACGCCTGATCGATCAGTAAATGGCGCAACGCCTGGGCTGCCGCTTCCCCTACACAGGAGCGGTTTTCCCGGCAGACCGTGCCTCCGGTGTGAATAATTGTGCAATTGCTGTTATCCAGCAGAAAATTTGCGATGACAAAGTCATTAGTGACCACCGTCAGTTGCTCATAATCTGTCAGGTGCTGGGCCAGCGCCAGCGCGGTGGTACCGGCATCCAGATAGATGCAGCTTTCCGGCTGAACTCTGGAAGCCGCCAGACGGCCAATCGCCGCTTTCTGCGGTTCAGCCATGGTGGTTTTGTCCTGGCGCGAAGGCTCGTGCGCCAGGCGGCCGGGCAGTTGTACACCGCCGGAGACCAGCACCACGGCCCCCTGCTGCTCGAGCTTTTGCAAGTCGCGCCGGATAGTCATATGGGAAACATTCATCCGTTCCGTCAGTTCATTAATACTGACGATCCCGCGCTCAGCCACCATATCGAGAATAGTTTGTCGACGTTCTACCGGTATCAACGTGTTCTCCTTCCTTTGTTCCGGGGAAATTCTACGCTATTTAACCGGATAAGGCGTAGTGCCGCTGGCCAAATTCATCTGTTCACATTCACAATAAATCACAGTAAATGTTAATTTATGTGAACAAGAGCACCAAAGGCGCACAACAAACCGGCTATATTCACATTATAGAACAATTTCCAACTTAATTTCACAGGAGTAAGTACCATGGCAACACACGCTAGTTTCAATGTCGGTGTTATCGGACTTGGCTCAATGGGTATGGGGGCTGCCCGATCCTGTATTCGCGCAGGGTTAGCCACCTGGGGCGCCGATCTCAACCAACAGGCGCTGTCCGCGCTACAGGCTGATGGCGCTCAGGGTACCGCCGCCAGCGCCCGGGAATTTGCCGACAAGCTGGACGCGCTGGTGATCCTGGTGGTTAACGCCGCTCAGGTGAAGCAGGTACTGTTCGGTAACGGCGGCGTCGCGGAAAAACTCCGCCCTGGCACGCCAGTGATGGTCTCCTCGACGATTTCCGCCGCAGACGCCCAGGAAATCGCCTCCGGACTGGCGGCTTACGGTCTGGAAATGCTTGATGCGCCGGTATCAGGCGGTGCGGTGAAAGCCGCGGCCGGTGAAATGACCGTAATGGCCTCCGGAAGCGATATCGCTTTTCAGGGCCTCGGGCCAGTACTCGACGCTGTCGCCGGTAAGGTTTACCGCATTGGCAGTGAAATCGGGCTGGGATCGACGGTGAAAATTGTCCACCAGCTACTGGCTGGCGTTCATATCGCCGCCGGCGCCGAAGCGATGGCGCTGGCCGCCCGGGCCGGCATTCCGCTGGATGTAATGTATGACGTGGTCACCAATGCCGCCGGTAACTCATGGATGTTTGAAAACCGCATGCGCCACGTGGTGGACGGCGACTATACCCCCCATTCAGCGGTAGACATTTTCGTTAAGGATCTCGGTCTGGTAGCCGATACGGCAAAAGCGCTGCACTTCCCGCTGCCGCTGGCTTCCACGGCATTCAATATGTTCACCAGCGCCAGCAATGCCGGCTACGGCAAGCTGGACGACAGCGCGGTGATCAAAATTTTTTCCGGCATCAGCCTGCCGGGCGATAAGCCAGAGGAGAAAGCGTAATGTTACTGGGCGTCATTGCCGACGATTTTACCGGCGCAACCGACATTGCCAGCTTCCTGGTGGAAAATGGCATCTCAACCATTCAGCTTAACGGCGTTCCCGATGACAGCGTCACGGCAGACGCCAGCGCGGTGGTGATCAGCCTGAAGTCGCGCTCCTGCCCGGCCGAGGAAGCGATCGCCGATTCTCTTGCCGCTCTGCGCTGGCTGCAACAGCGCCAGTGTCAGCAGATCTACTTTAAATACTGCTCCACCTTCGACAGCACGCCGCAGGGCAATATTGGTCCGGTAACCGATGCGCTGATGGAGGCGTTGGGGACCACATTCACCATTTTTTCGCCGGCGCTGCCAGTCAATGGACGTACCGTTTACCAGGGCTATCTGTTCGTGCTCAACCAGTTGCTCGCGGAATCAGGGATGCGCAACCACCCGGTCAATCCAATGACCGACAGCTACCTGCCGCGGCTGGTGGAAGCCCAGTCGACCGGACGTTGCGGCGTGATTGCCTCGCAGGTACTGGATCGCGGCGCCGACGCGGTTCGCGAAGCGATTGCTCAGCTTCAGGAGCAGGGTTTCCGTTATGCAGTACTGGATGCCCTCAGCGAACGCCACCTGGAGGTGCAGGGCGAAGCGCTGCGCGATATGGCGTTGGTCACTGGCGGCTCGGGACTGGCTATCGGCCTGGCGCGCCAGCATGCGCCGCAGGGTAAAGAGAGCGAACCCGCTACCCGGGCCGGATATCCTTCTTCCGGACGCGCGGTGGTCCTTTCCGGCTCCTGCTCGCTAATGACCAATCGCCAGGTGGCGCATTACCGTCAGCAGGCGCCGGCGCAAAGTATCGATGTCGCCCGCTGCCTGGAGAGCGAATCCCGCAGCCAGTATGCCGACGAGCTGGCGCAGTGGGTGCTACAACAGCCCACCGCCCAGCTGGCTCCGCTACTGTACGCTACCGCTGATGCCGGGAGCCTGGCGGCTATCCAGCGCCAGTGGGGAGCGCAGCAGGCGAGCCACGCGGTGGAACAGCTATTTGCCGCCATCACCACGCGGCTGGCCGGAGCCGGTATCACCCGCTTTATTGTCGCCGGCGGCGAAACCTCCGGCGTGGTCGCCCAGAGCCTCGGTATTCACGGTTTCCACATTGGTCCCTGTATCTCCCCGGGCGTGCCGTGGGTGAAAGCCATTGCCAGCGATGTCTCACTGGCGCTGAAATCCGGCAACTTTGGCGATGAAGCCTTCTTTTCCCGCGCCCAGACGGAGTTCCCTGCATGAATACATTCGCAAAAGAAGAGCAGTCTTTGCGAGAAGAGATGGTGCGCATAGCCGCTTCTTTCTTCCAGCGCGGCTATGCCACCGGCTCAGCGGGCAATCTGTCCCTGCTGCTGCCGGACGGCAATCTGCTGGCCACGCCGACCGGCTCCTGCCTCGGTAATCTGCAGGCGGAACAACTGTCGAAAGTGACACTTCAGGGTGAGTGGCTGAGCGGCGATAAGCCCTCTAAAGAGGTCAAGTTCCATCTGGCGCTTTACCGCCATAACCCGGCTTGTAAAGCGGTGGTGCACCTGCACAGCGCCTGGTCTACCGCCCTTTCCTGCCTGGAAGGACTGGATACCGATAACGCAATCCGCCCCTTCACGCCTTATGTGGTAATGAGGATGGGGGATGTGCCGGTGATTCCCTACTACCGGCCCGGCGATGAACGTATCGCCACAGAGCTGGCGGCGCGGGCTGCGGAACATTCAGCATTTCTGCTGGCCAACCACGGTCCGGTGGTCTGCGGTTCCAGTCTGCAGGAAGCGGCGAACAATCTCGAAGAGCTGGAAGAGACCGCCAAATTGATTTTTATCCTCGGTGACAGACCGATTCGCTATTTAACCGCAGAAGAAATTGCAGTACTCAGGAGATAAACCTATGCCTCGTTTTGCTGCCAATCTGTCGATGATGTTCACTGAACTGCCGTTCATCGAGCGTTTTGCCGCCGCAGCGCAAGCCGGATTTCGCGCCGTGGAGTTTTTGTTTCCCTACGAGTATCCCGCTGAGCAAATCGCCGGCGAACTCAGGCGCCATCAACTCACCCTGGCGCTGTTCAACACCCAGCCCGGCGATACCGCCGCCGGCGAATGGGGGTTGTCAGCGCTGCCGGGGCGGGAAGAAGAGGCCCGCCGCGATATCGACATGGCGCTGGAATACGCGCTGGCCCTTGACTGCCGGCAGGTCCACGTCATGGCCGGCGTAGTGCCGCAGGGCGCCGACCCCGCCGCCTGCCGGGAGACGTTTATCGCTAACCTGCGTTATGCGG
The DNA here is from genome assembly GCF_001484765.1 of Entomohabitans teleogrylli. Taxonomy (GTDB): domain Bacteria; phylum Pseudomonadota; class Gammaproteobacteria; order Enterobacterales; family Enterobacteriaceae; genus Entomohabitans; species Entomohabitans teleogrylli. The sequence goes on from NZ_LLXO01000018.1 coordinate 45,879, forward strand.
CGGATAAATTCGCCCCGCACCAGCGCCGCGTGATGGTAGAGGCCCTCAGCCCGGGAGTGAAGCCCGACTATCTGTTCTCCAGCCAGTATCAGGCCATCGCCATTGTCGATGATGTGGCACGCGATAATGTGTTCTTCCAGTTGGATACCTTCCACGCCCAACTGGTGGACGGCAACCTGCAGCATCTGATCCGTGAATATGCCGGGCGCTACGGTCACGTCCAGATCGCCTCACTGCCCGATCGCAACGAACCTGACGACGGGGAGATTAACTATCCCTGGCTGTTCCGGTTATTTGATGAGGTCGGCTATGACGGCTGGATTGGCTGCGAGTACAAACCGCGCGGTGAAACGACGGCGGGACTGTCCTGGCTGGCACCTTATCGCTAATTCACTAATTTAAAACAAATTTAGTAAATAACGATCTTTGCCCGGGAGGCGAAGACACCCTACTTATGCCCTGAAAAAAGGTTTTCACATGTCTACACTCGCTTTACTCAGCATTGCCGTTATCGGGGTGCTCCTGCTGTTAGTACTGGTGATCAAAGCCAAAGTGCAGCCCTTTATCGCACTACTGGTCGTCAGTTTACTGGTCGCCCTGGCCAGCGGAATTCCGGCCGGTGAGGTGGTCAAAGTGATGACCGCCGGCATGGGCGGGGTGCTCGGTTCCATCACCATCATTATCGGCCTGGGCGCCATGCTCGGCCGTATGATTGAGCATTCCGGCGGCGCCGAATCCCTGGCAAAGTTCTTCACTAACAAACTGGGGTCGGCGCGTACCGTCTCAGCGCTGACCATTTCCGCCTTTATCCTCGGAATCCCGGTCTTCTTTGACGTCGGATTTATTATTCTGGCGCCGATCATTTACGGCTTCGCCCGCGTCGCCAAAGTGTCGCCGCTCAAATTCGGCCTGCCAATCGGCGCCGTAATGCTGACCGTACACGTGGCGCTGCCGCCGCACCCGGGTCCGGTGGCCGCCGCGGGTCTGCTCAACGCGGATATCGGCTGGCTGACCATCATCGGGATGGCGGTGTCCATTCCGGTGGGGATTGTCGGCTACTATGTCGCCCGCTCCCTTAATCGCCGCAGTTATCAGCTCTCCGTTGAGGTGCTGGAGCAGGTTCAGCTCTCTCCGGCAGGTAGCGATAACCCGGCGCCGCTCACCGACAAGATTAATCCTCCCGGCGCCGGTCTGATTACCGCGCTGATCGTGATCCCGATTGCTATCATCATGGCCGGCACCGTATCCGCCACGGTATTCCCTGCCGATCATCAATACGCCGGCGTTCTGCAGCTTATTGGCTCCCCGATGTTCGCCCTGATGGTGGCGCTGGGACTGGCGTTCTGGCTGCTGGCGATGCGCCGCGGCTGGAGTCTGCAGCACACCAGCGACATCATGGGCTCGGCATTGCCTGCTGCGGCGGTGGTCATTCTGGTTACCGGCGCTGGCGGGGTATTCGGTAAAGTACTGGTGGAATCCGGCGTCGGCAAAGCGCTTTCCGCTACGCTCAACGATATCGGCCTGCCGCTGTTGCCCGCCGCGTTCATTATCTCTATCGCCCTGCGCGCCTCTCAGGGATCCGCCACCGTAGCTATCCTCACCACCGCGGGCCTGCTGGCGGACGCCGTTTCCGGGCTGAGCGAAATCCAGCGCGTTCTGGTTACGCTGGCAGCCTGTTTCGGCGGTCTGGGGGCATCGCACATCAACGACTCCGGCTTCTGGATTGTCACCCGCTATCTGGGTCTGTCGGTGGCCGATGGTCTGAAAACCTGGACGCTGTTGACCACCATTCTCGGCCTGGTCGGCTTTGCGTTGACGTGGATTATCTGGGCCATGCTGTAACCAACAAAACGCGGGAATGAATTCCCGTAATATACTGAAAAGCCCCAAAAGCATGCTTTTGGGGCTTTGTTATTAACGGAAGGCCCGGGCAAGCCAGACCCACGGGTTCAGCGCTGATTTTGTGCCAGCAGCGGCGGTACGGTTGGCACCTCCGGCGCATCGTCAATGTCTTGCTGCGTCATACGGAATGCCTGCGGGTAATGCTCACGGCTGGTACGACGCAGCGGTTCAGTATTACGCCAGGTATACAGACAGTGCTGGCACTGATATACCACCCAAACGTCTTTCACCGGAGACGTGGCCATCACTTCAATATGTTCATCAGCACAGCGTGGGCAAATCATAATCTCTGCTCCTGTTATTTACGGTTAGCCAGCATGGCGGTCAGTTTCTCTACCCACTGCGGGGTTTCCGGCAGATCTTTAACCGGCTGGCTGTAGTGACCACGCAGATCCGGCGCCACCGGCGTGGTAGCATCGATAATCAGCTTATCGGTGATCCCTGCCGGGCTGGAGCCGGGATCGAGTTCCAGTACTGACATATTGGGTAACTGCACCAGGTCCCCGGCCGGGTTCACTTTCGAAGAGAGCGCCCACATCACCTGCGGCAAATCGAACGGATCGACATCTTCATCCACCATGATCACCATCTTCACATAGCCGAGGCCGTGGGGCGTGGTCATGGCGCGTAGCCCCACCGCGCGGGCAAAGCCGCCATAACGTTTTTTCGTCGAAATGATCGCCAGCAAACCGTGGGTGTACATGGCGTTCACCGCCTGTACTTCCGGGAACTCGGCTTTCAGTTGCTGATACAGCGGGACGCAGGTCGCCGGCCCCATCAGATAGTCAATCTCGGTCCACGGCATCCCCAGGTACAGCGATTCAAAAATCGGTTTACTGCGACAGGAGACTTTATCGATACGCACCACGGTCATGTTGCGTCCGCCGGAATAGTGGCCGGTAAATTCACCAAACGGTCCTTCGATTTCACGTTTACGGCTTTCGATTACGCCTTCGAGGATCACTTCCGATCCCCAGGGCACATCAAAACCGGTCAACGGCGCGGTGCTAATCGGATACGGACTCTCACGCAGCGCGCCGGCCATTTCGTATTCTGACTGATCGTATTTCAGCGGCGTGGCGCCCATCAGGGTGATAATCGGATCGTTGCCGAGAGTGATGGCCACCGGCAGGTCTTCGCCGCGCTCTTCGGCTTTATGCAGATGCAGGGCGATATCGTGCATCGGTACCGGTTGCAGGCCCAGCTTGCGTTTGCCTTTCACCTCCATGCGGTAAATGCCGACATTCTGCTTTCCGAAGTGATCCGGGTCGAGGGGATCTCGCGATACCACACAGGCTTTGTCGAGGTAGAATCCGCCATCACCGTCATTAAGGCGAAACAGCGGCAGAATGTCGAACAGGTTAATATCCTCGCCGTCAACGCTGTTCTCCGCCCACGGCGGATTGGCGCGCCGCTCAGGCGCTACCGGGAAAGTATCCCAGCGCTGTATAAACGCATCTATCTGCTGTTTAACCGGCGTATTACGCGGTAGCCCGAGCGAAATCGCGTGGTTCTGCCAGGAGCCGATGGTATTCATTACCACCCGGGCATCGGTAAAACCGCGAATATTGTCAAACCACAGCGCCGGAGCGCCATCGCCGATACGCCCGCAAGCGTTCGCCGCCGCGGCTAGGTCAGGCTCAGCCTGCACCTCTTCAGTGATTCTCAGCAGTTGTCCCTGCTGTTCCAGCGCAGACAAAAAGCCGCGCAGATCGTCAAAAGCCATCGTGTTATCTCCGTTTATCTGGCAGGTTCCTGTGTTGACCTTGCCGTCTGAATACCTTCCCAGCGCCGGGCGTTGCGGGGGTCCAGACCAAACTGGTCAAGAACCCGCACCACAATGTGCTGAGTAACATCGTCAATGGTTTGCGGGTGGTTGTAATACGCCGGCATGGGCGGCACCATCGCCACGCCCATCCGCGACAGCGCCAGCATATTTTCCAGATGAATGGTGCTGAGCGGGGTTTCACGCGGCACCAGCACCAGTTTGCGGCCTTCTTTCAACACCACATCGGCGGCGCGCCCTACCAGGCCGTCGGCATAGCCAGCGCGGATCCCCGCCAGGGTTTTCATACTACAGGGGATAACGATCATGCCGTCAGTGCGAAACGAGCCGGATGAGATAGTCGCCGCCTGGTCCGCCGGGTGATGGACCACGTCAGCCAGCGCCGCGACCTCGCGCACGCTAAGGGAGGTTTCCAGCTCAATGGTGGTTTTTGCCCATTTCGACATCACCAGATGGGTTTCAACGCCGGGAAATTCTTTCAGCGCCTGCAACAGAGCAACCCCCAGCGGGGCGCCCGTGGCACCGGTGATACCCACAATCAAACGCATCGCTTACCCCCTGGTCGATACATCGTTCGTATACGAACAATATATCCTTCACCGGGAAAATGGCAAGTCGCGCATCACTACAGTGGCCAGCGACTGGCACAAAAAGTGCAATTTTCTGTAAAAACAACTTATCCCCGGGAAGGTTCGGCAATATCATGTGGGCGGTCTGAAACGCTGAATCGCGAGAGTTCGAAACCGAATGGAATTACGCAATGAAACCTTTCACCTGCTGCGTCATCTGTTCCAGCAGCACACCGCACGCTGGCAGCAGGCATTGCAGGATCTGACAAAGCCCCAGTATGCCGTTATACGCGCTGTCGCAGAGAATCCGGGTATTGAGCAGGTACTGTTGACAGAAGTGGCGGTCAGTACCAAGGCCACGCTGGCGGAAATGCTCAGTCGAATGGAAAAACGCGGTCTGGTGCGCCGGGAAAGCGATCCTCACGATAAAAGGCGTCGGTTTGTCTACCTCACCGCCCAGGGCAAGGCGCTGCTGGAAAGCTCATGGCCAAAGGGTAATGCCGTGGACGACGCTTTTCTCGGGCAACTGAGCGCGGCAGAACGCGCCGAATTTACCCGTCTGATTCGCAAGATGATCGATGAGTAAGGATGGCGCTGAATTAGCGCTGTAGAAGCTGGAATAAGACAAAGCGTCTTTCCGACGCCGGAAATGGAAATAAAAAAAACCAGTCAGCGTATTTAAAATCTGACTGGCTTTTATTTGTTTTAAGACGGTTTAATCGCGGAACAGCGCTTCGATATTTAGCCCCTGGACCTGCAGAATCTCCCGCAGACGACGCAGACCTTCAACCTGAATCTGGCGCACGCGCTCGCGCGTCAGACCGATTTCACGCCCCACATCTTCCAGCGTGGCCGCCTCGTAGCCCAGCAGGCCAAAGCGGCGCGCCAGCACCTCACGCTGTTTGGCGTTCAGTTCGAACAACCATTTAACGATGCTCTGTTTCATGTCATCGTCTTGCGTGGTGTCTTCCGGACCATTGTCTTTTTCGTCGGCCAGAATATCCAGCAGCGCTTTTTCAGAGTCACCACCCAGCGGGGTGTCTACTGCAGTAATGCGCTCATTGAGACGCAGCATACGACTGACGTCATCAACCGGCTTATCGAGCTGTTCAGCAATCTCTTCCGCGCTGGGTTCGTGATCGAGCTTATGGGACAGCTCGCGCGCCGTACGCAGATAGACATTCAGCTCCTTCACAATGTGAATCGGCAGACGGATCGTCCGGGTCTGATTCATGATGGCGCGCTCAATGGTCTGGCGAATCCACCATGTGGCGTAAGTTGAAAAACGGAACCCGCGTTCCGGGTCGAATTTCTCAACGGCGCGAATCAGCCCCAGGTTACCCTCTTCAATCAGGTCCAGCAGCGCCAGACCGCGATTGCTGTAACGCCGGGCAATTTTTACCACCAGACGCAGGTTACTTTCAATCATCCGACGTCGGGAAGCGATATCCCCGCGCAGGGCGCGACGAGCGAAGTAAACTTCTTCCTCTGCCGTCAGCAGTGGGGAGTAACCTATCTCCCCCAGATATAGCTGGGTTGCATCCAGGACACGCTGTGTGGCTCCCTGCGACAACAGCTCTTCTTCAGCCTGGTCGTTATCACTGGGTTCCTCTTCACTGAAGGCTTTCTCGTCGAAAACCTCTACTCCGTTCTCATCATATTCCGCGTCTTCACTTACTTCATGAACTTTCAGCGTATTCTGACTCATAAGGTGGCTCCTACCCGTGATCCCTGGGCAAAGCACCTGAAACTAAGCGTACTTTGCCGGTTTATCGCTGCGGTAAATACTGCAGCGGGTTGACGGATTTCCCCTTGTAACGAATTTCAAAATGCAAGCGTGTTGAACTGGTTCCGGTGCTACCCATGGTAGCGATCTTTTGCCCCGCCTTAACTTCCTGTTGTTCCCGGACCAGCATCGTGTCGTTATGGGCGTAGGCGCTCAGGTAATCATCATTATGTTTAATGATAATAAGATTACCGTAACCTCGCAGCGCATTACCGGCGTAAACGACGCGACCATTTGCGGTGGCGACGATAGACTGCCCTTTACTGCCTGCGATATCGATCCCTTTATTCCCCCCTTCAGAGGAGGAGAAGTTCTCGATAACCTTGCCCTCCGTCGGCCAGCGCCACGCGGAAACCGCCGCATCGCCACCTGACGAAGAACTGGTGGTGGATACTGTAGAGCTAACTGTCGGAGCCGTCACTGGCGCTGTGACCGTAGTCCCGGCGCTCTTATTATTAGGCAACATTTTGTTAGCACTTTGTTCACCTGAATCCTCAGAATACGTAATTACCGGTTGGGACGCAACCGTCGTGGAGGATTTTTGTGCAGGCGCAGGCGCGGGAGTGACTGGCGTGGTCACCGGTGCGGCGGCCTGTGCCGTGTTCTGGTTCGCCCCCAGTTGTAACGTCTGACCAACGGTCAAACTATACGGTTCGGGGATACTGTTGCGCTGCGCCAGATCCCGAAAATCGTTGCCGGTGATCCAGGCGATATAGAACAGCGTATCGCCGTGCTGCACGGTATACGTGCTGCCGCCGGTGTAGCTGCCCTTAGGAATATTGTCATACTTGCGGTTATAGACAATGCGACCATTCTGAACCTGCACCGGATCGTGCTGCAGCGCCGGAGACGGAGCCACCGGCTGCGCCGACGGTACCGGCTGAATTTGCGGAGCCTGCTGAACCTGCGGCGCGCTCTGCGCGGTACCGCCGGACATGGGCTGCGGCGGGGTGATGAGCATACCGCCGCCGGAACCGCCACTGGTTGCCGATCCGTTGCCGCCGCCGACGCTACTGATCGGCGCCTGATTATTATTGCCGGAGCAGCCGGCCAGCCACAGACTCACCAGCGACAGTGCCGCAACCCGGCGTAATGTGAATGTTGTGCTTCCCGCGCTCATGGTTCCCCCAAAAATAAATAATCACTGTAACCACACACGCAGTAGTTGCCGGCGCCGTCCCAACCGGGCCCAGCTACCATACGCTGAAATCCGCATAAAAATACCAGAAATATCCTGGCTTACGACAGCTCGCCCTTCACCAGCGGCACAAAGCGCACGGCCTCTACTGTGTCAATAATAAATTCCTCGCCGCGTCGGCGAACGCGCTTGAGAAATTGCTGCTCTTCGCCAACCGGGAGTACCAGAATGCCGCCTTCATCCAACTGCGACAGCAGCGCCGTCGGAATTTCCGGCGCGGCCGCCGTCACAATAATAGCGTCAAACGGCGCTCGCGCCTGCCAACCCTGCCATCCATCGCCGTGTCTTGTTGAAACATTATGTAAATCCAGTTGCTTCAGGCGACGGCGGGCATGCCATTGTAAATTTTTAATCCGCTCGACGGAGCAAACGTGATCCACCAGATGGGCCAGAATCGCCGTCTGGTATCCGGAACCGGTACCGATCTCCAGTACCCGCGAATCCGGCGTCAGCGCCAGTAGCTCCGTCATACGGGCAACCATATAGGGCTGAGAAATCGTCTGGCCGGAGCCTATCGGCAGCGCCACATTATCCCAGGCCGTGTGTTCAAACGCCTCATCGACAAACTTTTCCCGCGGTACCCGGGCAATAGCGTCGATCACCCGTTCGTCGCTAATCCCCTGAGCGCGCAGTTGAGTAATAAGGGTGTGTACACGCTTACTTACCATTGGTTATCCACCCCGGCTTTGGTTAACCATTGACTGACCACATCATGGGCGCCGTGAGCGGTTAAATCCACCTGTAGCGGCGTCACGGAAACATACCCGGCATCCACTGCCGCAAAGTCGGTATCCGGCCCGGCGTCGTATTTATCGCCCGGGGGGCCTATCCACCAGACTGTATTGCCGCGCGGATCCTGCTGCGCGATCGCCTTATCTGAGGGATGACGGCTACCGCAGCGGGTAACGCGTACACCTTTGATCTCCGACAGCGGCAGGTCGGGAACATTAATATTGAGGATTCTCCCGGTGCGCAGCGGCTCGCGGCCGAGGGCGCGTAAAATATCGCAGGTGACCTGCGCTGCGGTTTCATAATGCTCAATACCGTTAAGCGATACGGCCAGCGCCGGGTAGCCAAGATGCCGCCCCTCCATCGCCGCCGCCACGGTGCCAGAGTAAATAACATCGTCCCCCAGATTCGGCCCGGCGTTAATACCGGAAACCACAATATCGGGTTTCGGGCGCATCAGGGCGTTGACCCCCAGATAGACACAGTCGGTGGGCGTGCCCATCTGCACCGCAATATCGCCATTGGGAAAAGTAAAGGTGCGTAGCGAAGATTCCAGGGTCAGCGAATTAGAAGCGCCGCTGCGATTGCGATCCGGCGCCACCACCTGCACCTCGGCAAATTCGCGCAGCGCCTCGGCCAGAGTCTGAATCCCCGGAGCATGAACGCCATCGTCATTACTCAGCAATATCCGCATAGTCGCCCTGCGTGTCGATCAATTCCCTCACCACGCTGGTTGCAAAGCTGCCGGCCGGCAGCCAGAAACGCATTTCCAGCGTGACGTCATCCCACCAATCCCACGTCAGATCGCGCGGGAACAGCAGCATTGCCCGGCGCGCCGCTTCGACGCGCTCGCGGGCCAATAGCTGCACTAATGTTTCTTCTGCAGACAGACATTGCTGCTCAAACGCCAGCGCCTGGCGCTGTGCGCCCGGCTCGCCGCTCCCCGGCAGCGCAGCGGTAATCAACAGTTCCCGCTTATCGACGCGCTGTTGTAAAACCGCCAGTTCTTCCGGTGTCGCCACAAACCAGCTACCCCGGCCCGCTAATTGTAGCGCATCGCCGTCAACAACCTGATTAAAGTCTGTTTTTTTCAGTCTTTCACTGACGATATGATTAAACAACGCACTGCGTGCCGCCGACAAGGCAAAACTGCGTTTATTCCTGTCGCGGATCGGTTGGCCGTCCTGCGCCCAGCGGCGGGCGATGCTGAGATTATTGCCGCCATGGCCAAAACGCTGGCTGCCAAAGTAGTTGGGCACCCCGCCTGCGCGAATTGCGTTCAGGCGCGTTTCCACTTCATCGCGGCGGGTAATCTCGCGCAGCACCAGGGTAAAAGCGTTGCCTTGTAGCGCCCCCAGGCGCAATTTGCGACGATGACGCGCGTATTCCAGAACCTTGCATCCTTCAGGACTGAACGGGCTGAGGTCCGGCATCTCTTTACCTGGCAGCCTGACGCAAAACCACTGCTCTGTCACCGCATGGCGATCTTTCTGACCGGCAAAGCTCACTTCCCGGGCGTGAACGCGTAAAAACTTCGCCAGCGCATCGGCGACAAAGCGCGTGTTACATCCCTCTTTCAGGATACGTACCAGCAGATGCTCGCCTTCGCCGTCCGGAGAGAACCCGAGATCCTCCACCACAGTAAAATCTTCCGGGCTGGCCTTCAGCAACCCGCTGCCCTGTGGTTTTCCGTAACGCCAGGTGAGATTGGCTAAATCGATCATTTGGCGGCCTTATGCAACAGCGCGACGGCTTCACAGGCAATCCCTTCACCGCGGCCGGTAAACCCCAGTTTTTCGGTGGTGGTGGCTTTGACGTTGACATCATCCATATGGCAGCCTAAATCTTCGGCGATAAAGACGCGCATTTGCGGGATATGAGGAGCCATTTTCGGCGCCTGCGCGATGATGGTGACATCGACATTGCCGAGGCTAAAGCCTTTTTCCTGGACCCGCCGCCACGCTTCGCGCAGCAGGGCGCGACTGTCGGCGCCTTTGAACGCCGGATCGGTGTCCGGAAACAGCTTACCGATATCCCCCAGCGCCGCCGCGCCCAATAGCGCGTCAGTCAGCGCATGCAGGGCCACATCGCCGTCCGAGTGGGCCAGCAGCCCTTTCTCCCAGGGAATGCGTACACCGCCGACGATAATCGGGCCTTCGCCGCCAAAAGCATGGACGTCAAAACCGTGTCCGATACGTATCATGCCTGCTCCTTCGGGTTCAGTCTGGAAAGGTAAAACGCCGCCAGGGCCAAATCTTCCGGGCGGGTGACTTTAATATTATCCGCTCTGGCGCTGACCAGTTGCGGATGAAAACCACAAAACTCCAGCGCCGAGGCTTCATCGGTGATAGTCGCCCCTTCGTCCAGCGCGCGCTGCAGACAATCATGCAACAACGCCAGCGGAAACAGCTGTGGAGTTAGCGCGTGCCACAGATCCTCCCGCTCCACCGTATGAGCGATGGCGGTTTTGCCGGGTTCGCCGCGCTTCATGGTATCGCGCACCGGCGCGGCCAGGATACCGCCGGTCTTGCTGGAGCCGGTGAGCGCCAGCAGGCGATTAAGATCGTCCTGATGCAGGCAGGGGCGAGCCGCGTCATGCACCAGTACCCAGTCGGCCTGGCCGCAGGCGCGCTGCAGACCCGCCAGCACCGAATCAGCGCGTTGGGCGCCGCCGGTAACAACATCAACAAGGGGATTGGCCGCCAGCGGCAGCGTGGGAAACCAGCGATCGTCGGCGCTGATGGCGATAATGACTTTTTGCACCCGCGGATGCGCCAGAATCGCGTCTACCGCATGTTCGAGAATCGTTTTACCGCCAATAGTGAGGTACTGCTTGGGACATTCCGATTGCATCCGGCTGCCGATACCGGCGGCGGGCATCACGGCGATAATATCCGCACAAGAAGGAGCCATATGATTAGCCTGAAGTTACTTACCGGGCGCCAGGCGCGGAGCCATTCGCCGGACGACGCGATGCGTCCGGCACCAGACGATAAAAAGTTTCACCCGGCTTCGTCATACTCAGTTCATTACGGGCGCGTTCTTCAATCGCTTCCTGGCCGCCGTTCAAATCGTCAATTTCCGCGAACAGCTGATCGTTGCGCGATTTAAGTTTCGCGTTAGTCCCCTGCTGCGCCGTCACATCATCGCGAACGCGCGAGTAGTCGTGGATGCCGTTCTTGCCAAACCACAGCGAATACTGTAGCCAGACCAGCAAAGCCAGTAATAGCAGCGCTAACTTTCCCATTCTGCCCCCTGAAACACGGCACAACCCACTTTTTACCTCTTCCCGGTAGCCGGGAACACCCTGTTGTTTTTGAAATTGCGGCAGAATGTACCACAGAACGCAATAACTTGCGCCCCCGGCGTGCGCAGGAAGCGACATCTCTACATAGTCTGTTACTTTCTGAAGTATGGATCCACACTAACTCATAAGCCACATGAATATAACGCCAAACATAAAGATGCTCGTCAGCAGCGTGGCGGCAATGGTATAGAGCACACGGCGCCGGAGCAAAGAGTGCATAGCAATCCCCACCACCACAGCAACCGGCATCAGCGCCAGGAAGAAAGGCCAGGTATACAGAAAAAAGAACAGGGTGTTAGGACCATAAATGACAAAGGGAATGCTCAACGCCAGCAGCCATGACGCAAAGCCAATCAACCCGCCGGGCAGCGACCAGGCGGTTTCATCGGGGGGCGGCGAGGGATCCGCCTGTGAAAGGAGTAGATTCGAGCTATTGCGCATACGGGTCCCGTGACTCATTTCACCGGGCGCACATAACGCCGCCCGGCACTGTCTCAGGATTTGATGATATCGTCGCTACGCAGCAGGTCTAACAATCGGGCAACTAAATTTGTTACCAATTGTTCACCGTCGAGGTGAATTTCCGGCTGCAGCGGCGCCTCATAGACAGCATCAATACCGGTAAAATTGCGCAACTCGCCGGCCCGGGCTTTACGGTACAGCCCTTTTGGATCGCGGGATTCACAGATAGCCAGCGGGGTATCGACAAAGATTTCGTAAAACCGCCCGTCGCCGACCCGCTCACGAACCATCTCACGTTCCGCGCGGTGCGGGGAGATAAAAGCCGTCAGCACGACCAGCCCGGCATCGACCATCAGGCTGGCGACCTCCCCCACTCGCCGGATGTTTTCCCGGCGATCGTCATCGCTGAAACCGAGATCGCTGCACAGACCGTGACGCACATTATCGCCATCCAGCAGATAGGTACTAACCCCTAACTGGTGCAGCGCCTGCTCCAGCGCGCCAGCCACCGTGGATTTCCCCGAGCCGGAAAGCCCGGTGAACCACAACACCACGCCGCGATGACCGTGTAACTGCTCGCGCTGCTCGCGGGTTACCGGATGCGGATGCCAGACAACATTTTCGTCATGCTCAGCCATCAGCGGCTCCCGGACAGATCGCGTGCACCCCAGTGCGGGAAGTGGCGACGAATCAGGGCATTCAGCTCCAGCTCAAATTCACTGTAATCGGCCTGCGGACGCGGCTCATCAACCAGTAGCGGCTGGTAAACCATGCCCGCGCCCACAGTGACATTACTGAGGCGGTCGATAAAGATAATTCCGCCAGTCACCGGGTTGTCCTGGTACTTATCGAGAATCAGCGGTTCGTCAAACGTCAGCTCAACCCGGCCAATGCCATTCAGCGGCAGGCTGGCCGCCTCACGGCGTTCCAGGGTGTTGATATCCACCTGATGGCGAATACTGTCCACCCGGGCGCGGGTTTTTTTACCGGCGATTTTGATGTCATAGCTCTGGCCGGGCTCCAGCGGCTGTTCTGCCATCCATACCACGTCGAGGCTGGCGCGCTGTACCGCCGGCAGCGTTACGGCGGCATCCACCAGCAGGTCGCCGCGGCTGATATCAATTTCACTATTCAGTACCAGAGTTACAGCTTCGCCGGCCCTGGCGTCCTGCAGATCGCCATCGAAGGTCACGATACGCGCTACGCTGGATTCCACCCCGGAAGGCAGCACTTTCACGCGCTGGCCGACGCTTACCTGGCCGGAAGCGACGGTCCCGGCATAGCCGCGGAAATCAAGGTTCGGGCGGTTGACATACTGCACCGGGAAACGCAGCGGCTGTGTATCGACAATGCGTTTAATCTCAACGGCTTCAAGGATCTCCAGTAGCGCCGGACCGCTATACCACGGCATACTGGCGCTCTGGGTGGCAACGTTGTCCCCTTCCAGCGCCGACAGCGGCACAAAGCGAATGTCCAGATCTTCCGGCAACTGGCGGGCAAAAGTCAGGTAATCCTGTTTAATCTGCTCGAAGGTCTGCTGGCTGAACGCCACCAGATCCATTTTATTCACCGCCACCACCAGGTGTTTAATGCCCAGCAGGGTGGAGATAAAACTGTGGCGGCGGGTCTGGTCCAGCACGCCTTTACGGGCGTCGATCAGCAGGATCGCCAGCTCACAGGTCGAAGCGCCGGTGGCCATATTGCGGGTGTACTGCTCATGCCCTGGGGTATCAGCAATAATAAATTTGCGTTTTTCGGTCGAGAAATAGCGATAGGCGACATCAATGGTGATGCCCTGTTCGCGTTCGGCCTGCAGCCCGTCCACCAGCAGCGCCAGGTCCAGTTTCTCTCCCTGGGTGCCATGGCGTTTGCTGTCATTGTGCAGCGAGGTCAGTTGATCTTCATAAATCTGCCGGGTGTCGTGCAGCAGGCGGCCAATCAGGGTACTTTTACCGTCGTCGACACTGCCGCAGGTCAGAAAACGCAGCAGACTTTTATATTGTTGCGCCTGCAGATAGGCTTCTACGCCGCCCTGCTCGGCGATTTGTTGGGCAATAGTGGTGTTCATCTGGCGGCTCCTCAGAAATAACCCTGACGTTTCTTCAGTTCCATTGAGCCGGCCTGATCCCGGTCAATCACGCGTCCCTGGCGCTCGCTGGTGGTGGAGACCAGCATCTCTTCAATAATTTCCGGCAGCGTTCTGGCTTCCGATTCCACGGCGCCGGTCAGCGGCCAGCAGCCAAGAGTGCGGAAACGCACCATGCGCTGTTTGATCATTTCGCCGGGCTGCAAATCGATACGGTCATCGTCGATCATCATCAACATGCCGTCCCGCTCCAGCACCGGACGTTCCGCCGCCAGGTAGAGCGGGACAATATCGATATTTTCCAGATAGATGTACTGCCAGATATCCAGTTCGGTCCAGTTCGACAGCGGGAAAACGCGAATGCTTTCCCCTTTATTGACCTGGCCATTGTAGTTGTGCCACAGCTCCGGGCGCTGGTTCTTCGGATCCCAGCGGTGGAAGCGGTCGCGGAACGAATAAATACGTTCTTTAGCCCGGGACTTCTCTTCATCGCGGCGCGCGCCGCCAAAAGCGGCGTCAAAACCGTACTTATTCAGCGCCTGCTTCAGCCCTTCGGTCTTCATGATGTCGGTATGTTTGGCGCTGCCATGCACAAAGGGGTTAATCCCCATCGCCACCCCTTCCGGGTTTTTATGCACCAGCAGTTCACAGCCGTAGGCCTTTGCAGTACGGTCGCGAAACGCGTACATCTCGCGGAATTTCCAGCCAGTGTCGACATGCAGCAGCGGGAAAGGCAGCGTACCCGGGAAAAACGCTTTACGCGCCAGGTGCAGCATTACCGAAGAATCTTTACCGATGGAATAGAGCATCACCGGGTTAGAAAACTCTGCGGCCACTTCACGAATGATGTGGATACTTTCCGCCTCCAGTTGCCGCAGATGCGTGAGTCGTTTCTGGTCCATAGCCTGTCCTTAATGCCGGCGATACGGGTAAAAACCGGCAAATTGTTAAAGCGAATGGACGGACTATAAGACGCGGGAGGATTTGTTATGAAATGACGAATTGGAATGAGTTGTTCCACAAAAGCATAACGCCCCGGAAAAGCAAATCTCAAATTGTGCTTAAGGGACTCTTTTTTGGCACTTTAAGTGCAATGGTAATTGTGCTACGCGGCGCACAGTTTCATACTATCGCCGCCTGAGAATTTTCCATTTAGTTGTTCATTTAAGGAATTATCATGTTTCGCGCATTGCGCCATGCTGCGGTCTGTCTGGTATTCGGCGCAACAACCGCCTTTGCGGCCCAGGCTGAAAAGACGCCCCTCGGTCATACAGCCAGCGATCTGACCCGCCATATCGCCACCTTTTTCCCGGGAAGAATGGCTGGCAGCCCGGCTGAAATGCTACTGTCAGACTTTGTTCGCCAACAATTTATCACCTGGGGTTATCAGAGCGATATTCGCACCTTTAACGGGCGCTATGCCTACACCGCCCGCAGCGGCAATAAAAACTGGCACAACTTTACCGGCAGTACGGTAATCGCCGCACACGAAGGCCAGCAGCCGCAGCAAATTATTATCATGGCGCACCTTGATACCTACGCTTCGATGAGCGACAGCGATACCGACAATAACCTCGGCGGGCTGACCCTGCAGGGCGTGGACGATAATGCCGCTGGCGTGGCGGTGATGCTGGAACTGGCGAAAAGGCTGAAAGATATGCCGACCCGCTACGGGATCCGCTTTATCGCCACCAGCGCGGAAGAAGAAGGCCGACTGGGCGCGGAAAATGTCCTCAAACGCATGAGCGACAAAGAGCGCAAAAACACCCTGCTGGTCATCAATCTGGATAATCTGATCGTCGGCGACCGGCTCTATTTCAACAGCGGTAAGTCCACCCCGGCCGCGGTTCGTAAACTCACCCGTGATAAAGCGCTGGCGATCGCCCGTAAGAAGGGTATCGAGGCGTTTACCAATCCGGGTCTGAACCCGACATATCCAAAAGGTACCGGCTGTTGTAATGACGGCGAAGTATTCGATAAAGCAGGGATTCCGGTGCTTTATGTCGAAGCGACCAACTGGTCGCTGGGAAAAAAAGACGGCTACCAGCAGCGAAGCAAAAGCAAAGCCTTTCCGGAAGGCACCAGCTGGCATAACGCCCAACTGGACAATCAACAGTATCTCGACAAGTGGTTACCTGGCAGGATAGAAAAACGCAGCAAAGAGGTGATGCATATTATGCTGCCGTTGGTGCAAGAGCTGGCCAACGCCGGCAAATAGGCCGTCCAATCATTTATCAGCTCATACCCGGGCCCGCGACTGCCGGCGCGTTGCCGGCAGCCCTTATGACACATCACCAGCTAAAGCTCTTCACCAGCGTCAGTTCGCCGGCGTTGCGCATCGGGATCAGAAACATCTCCTGTTTCTCGTCCGGTGTGCCTTCTTCACTGATAATCGTCAGTTGCGCAGTGGTCAACTCCGTCTCGCTGCGCCCGCCAAAATAGTTGACGTAGACCAGATAGCGCCCCCTGAGCGGTGAAGGACTGGCAAAAATTTCCGGGCCATAGCCGGTGGTGACATCCATATCCAGCGCGCCGCCGTTACTCAGCGCCTGGTTACCGTACCAGGCGTGGCCGCCATCCGGAGTAATCACATGCAGATCGAGATCGGTATTGTCGGTATCCCAGGACAATACGATCCGCAGCCGTGAACGAATCGCCCCCTGCCCCTGGGTGGCATAGAACTGCATCTGATCGCGGCTCTGGCCGTCGGGCGCTATCACTTCAACGCTGTTGCTGCCTTCGGCAAAAATATATGGCCGGGCAAACGAACCGTCCTCTTCGATGCGCAGCGGCATCGGCACGCCATTGACCACCAGCCGGCCTGGAGCTTTTTTACCCTCCGGCAGCGAGGAAATTTTGCCGCGAATCTGGGCGGAAATGTTCTGATCGGCAGCCATATTGACCGAGGCCGCCGGATAATTGACCTGCTGGGAAAAGCTGGCCTTATCCCCCTGCGCCGAGTGCCATCCGGACAGCGGGGTTTCAATGCTCACCCCGGCAACGGCCGGGAAAGCGGCTAACAGCGCGGGCACAACAATCGTTAACGGGTTTCGCATAGTATTAATCCATTAATAAATGACGGGTCAGGCTTTCGATGTACTGCTCGTCATGCCCGGAAGGGTAGCCGTCAAACGCCAGATGCAAATATTCATGAGTCAAATCGAGCCGGTCCTGCAGGGTAAAAAATTCTCTGATGTACAGACGCTTTTGCTGCCGGTCGGTATACGGAAAACCGGATGCCTTGCGACAGACGGCAAAAGCCTGCGGCGGCTGATACCCCGGCTCACGGTTCAGCCGCGCGCGCCAGCGCGGCTGCTGAGTTTCCAGCCACGCTTTAGCTTCCGGCAGCGGCTGACAGGTCGCCAGCGGGTTGCCCCAGCGGCTCAGGCTGGCGTCCGGAAACGCATGCGCGAGAATAGCGTCATAGCGCATACCGCGCGCCGCCTGCTCCTGCGCCTGGCGCCAGGAGAGCACGCCCGGAGACGCGCGATCCGAATGATAGTTGACGCTGCCGCCGGCCAGAATCAGGTCTTCGGTCCAGGCGGCAATCGCCCGGGATGGGCGGCTCGCCGGCGATGGCGACACCCGCTGACTGGCGCTGCTGTCGGTAATACTCAGGCACTCCCCGCTGCGCCCGGCGTTCTGCAATAAATAGCTGCGGATCGCCACCGCCAGCGCTTTTGCCGCTTCCGGCGGCGTACTGCTGGCTTCACGATCCAACACCCGCGCCACATACTCTTCGCGATCGATACGCGCCACCAGCGTCAGGGAGTCCCCCTCCGCCATCAGCCAGGTATCGCCACGGCTTTCCATCTCAATCCGGCTCCCCCGGGTAAACGTCACCTGATAGCGGCCGCGCAGCGCCCCGGACGCGGTTAGCGGTTCGCCACCCAGCGGACGAACGGCACTAATCGGGTAGCGGGTAAACAGATTCACCAGCACACACTGCCCCGACTGGCGATTAGCCGGCAGCGGCAGTAGCGCGTTGAGGCGTTCAGCGTGGCGGTTGAGCAACATCTGGCTGGTACCGGCCCCTCCTACCCACAGCGGCGTACCATCGGTCAGCCAGCCGGCCATACCGCCCTGGCGCGCCTGCGGATCGTTATCCGCCAGCCAGCTCCAGGTTTTTACCCGCAGCCGACCGCCAAGCGCCCCGGCCACGCCGGGTTTGGTGCTGTCGAGCAACACATCCAGCAGCACCTCCCGGGCCTTCTGCCGCCCGGGTAGCGTCGCAAGGACATCCAGCAGGGAAACTACCGGCACCCGGGTCTGCGGCGCAAGCCTGGAAAGCGATATCAGCCACTGCGGCCCCTGGCGCGCCGACCAGTACTGGTGCCAGGCGCTGTCGTCAATGCCCAGCCGCGCCGGCGCAAAATAGAGACCGCAGGAGCGCACCAGCGCCGTCTCACGGGTTATGCTATTGCCCGGTTCGCAGCAGTACACTTCCTGTGGATCCCCGCCGCGGCACTGCAGGGGCTGCTCCGGGATACCGTTATCCTCAAGCCAGGCGTAGACAAACAGCTTCCACAGGCTGCCCAGCGGGGTGGAAAAATCCGCCGGCAACGGTGCTACGGTCTGGCCGCCGCCGGGAGCGAGGCTATACAGCCGATCGTCGCCCTGTTCGCGGATAGCCAGGCGCAGCGCTGGCTCCGCCGCCTGAATCAGGACCGGGAACAACACCAGCAGTAACCCCAGCCAGCGACGCATGGTTAGTGAACCTTCAGGCTCAGGCCTTGCGATTCATACTCTGAGCTCTGCTGCTGGGGAGCGTAGGCGCGAAGATAGCGCGCCGGCGGTAGCGTGAACTCGCCCTTCTGCGAGAAACGCAGCAGATGACGATATACCGTCTCCCCGCTTTGCAGCCTGTCGACGGGAATCATATATCCCAGCCCGGCGTCTTCATAACGCGCCTTATCCAGCGCCAGCGACTTCTGATCCTTATCAGATTCCCGCACCGTAATCCCCCAGGTAGTGCTCTCCACCTCGGCCCCCGGCGGCAATGATACCTCGACCATGCCGTAGCGCAGCGCGCTGTCCTGCTCGTTAAGCAGCACGATCTCATCCAGATACAGCGCGTTACTGTCAATGTCCTCCCCGGAAACCGGCGTTCTGACGAAGGTAAATGTTTCTTTTCCAGGCTCCAGTTTGTACAACCGGCGCTCCAGCCGCACCGGAATATCATTGAGGGAAGCCTCGCTGACAGGCTCCAGCCAGCTCAGCGTGGCATTCACCGGCGTAGTGACTTCCTGCGCCAGGACGATATTCTCAGGCGCTTTCTCTCCGGCCCATAGCCACTCGTCATTACCGCTGCTCCCTTTACGTTTCACCCACGCCCCCTGCGGCTGCGGCAGTGATGACGGCGCGGCATCGGTCATAAAGCGCGCCAGCCAGCTCAGCGCCAGCGCCCGCTCCATACCCGACTGAGCGGGCGTCAGCTCGCGCAAAATCGCCGCCGCCTGAGTGGCGTCCGCGCCGTTATGCAATAGCGCCACGGTACGCGCCAGCGGTTGTGCGCTGACGCTCGCCAGACGCAACGCGTCTTCCCGAACGGCGGGGCTCTGGCTGGAGGTGAGCTGCGCATTGCGCATCAGGTTATCCGTCAGCACCCGCGCCACCGCGTTACCCAGCGGCGACTCGGGGAAATAGAGGATCAGACTGTCGTTCACCTGCGGCATCTCATCCTGTTCCTCTTCATCCATCCCGCCATCGCGGGTGGCAAAAGCGTCGTCCAGCCCTTTAAGCAACGTATTCACCGGCAACTGCATCTCCTGGGCCCACGCCAGCACCAGCGCGCGATGCAGTAGCGGCATCGCGCCAGCCTGATCGGCGTAGCTATCCAGCATGTGTTGCCAGTATTCCGGGCGTAGCGTCACCCCCAGCGTGCGGCTGGCGTGCCAGTCGGCGTACCATGCCCAGGCGGTAAGCAGCGCGCTGGCATCGGCGCTGCCGCCCCACCATGCGAAACGCGCTCCCGGCCCGGCCAGTTGCATCAGACGCAGGCGGTTATTCTGCAGCGACTGGCGCAGCGAATTCCCGGTACTGTCCTGCGGATTGGGCAAAGCGCGATATGCCAGGCTGAGCGGTATCAGCCGGCTTGCGGTATTCACCACGCCGCCATAAGGCTCCCGCATCAGCGCATCCAGGTTACTGCGGAAGATAGCGGACAGCGTATCGCTGCTCTGCAGACGCAACGCCTGAGCCGCGGCAGGCAGCGCCAGCGGATTATCACCGCCGCTCAGTTGCAGGCTGCGCTGGCGCTCCACCAGCCAATCGCTGGCGATAAAGTCCAGCGTGACGCCGATCCGATCCCGTTCCACGCCGTTATGCAACAGTACAACGCTGAGCGGCCCGCTACTGTGAATATCACGCTCAAGGGAGATATAGTTGGCGCCCTTATGCAGCGTCAGCGGCTGGCGCACTTCCTCGCCGGCAAAACGCGACACCAGCTCAACACGCTCGCTGCCCTGCTGCTGGCTGAAGATAAATACCCCAAAATTCGGCCGATCCCCGTCGCGGAAGCGAGTCGGCATCCCCCACTTCAGGTACAGATCTTTATCGGAGGTCAGGAAAGCGCTGGTCTGGCCGACAATCCCCTGCTCGTTAATTGCCCGGGCGGTTATGCGCCAGCGCGAGAGCGAATCCGGCATGATGAAGGTAAACCGGGCTTTGCCCCGTGTGTCGGTAGTCAGCGAAGGCAGCCAGGCGGCGGTATCCACCTCTTCACGGCGCGGACGTTCCAGCATCTTCACCCGCCGCTCGCTGCGGTTTGTCACGCCCGGGGAAGTGGGTACGCTGGACAGCGCCTGATCGTAGCTGATAAACGACAGGCTGGCGCTGGTACGCACATTATTACGCCCCGGGCTGTAAAAGAACTGACTGATAGACGGGGCGATTTCCGGTTGCAGTGCATAGACCATCTCATCGACAACACTGGCGGTCAGCTGCGCCGATACCGGTTTGCCGCCAAACAGGGTGGTCAGTTCAACACTCACCAGCTCGCCCGGCTGGTAGTGGGATTTATCGGTATTCACCTGCACATCCAGTTGCGGCACCGCCACCCTGATACCGGCATTCTGAAAACTGTACTGACCGTGACGGGTATACAGCACCGAGAAAGTGATGTTCGGCGCCCAGGTTTCTTTGATGCGTAACTGCGCTACATACTGGGTGTCGTTCAGTTTCTGCAATGTTATCCAGTCCGCCGCCCGCGACAGCAGGGCAAGATGCTCCACCCGGTCGCGCTCCAGGGTCAGCAGCGCGTCGTCCACCGCCTCAGGAAACGTCACCAGCACCTGAGCGGTATCGCCAGGCTGGTACAGCGCTTTATCAGGCACAATTTCCACGGTGCCGGCTTCCGCTTTGCCCCCCTCGCCGCTGACAGTGTGGCTGGTTCCGGCGAGGATCAACCGATCTTTACTGCGCAGCATCAGGCTATAGGTACCCGGCTGTTCAAAGCGTACGCTGAACGACTCCCCCTGCGCCGGCAACTGGCCGCTGGCCTGCTGGCGGTCTTCAAGGCGAATCCACTCGTAGCTGTCAGGCTGCTGCGCGCCGGGACGGGAACTGCGATAATTAAAGGTCACCTCTTCCCCGGCTTTACTGAAGCGGCGCGGGGTTTCCAGGGTAAAGTGCGCGTCGCCGCGCTCAATCAGTATCTCTTTAGTATTGGTGACCCGATACGCTGCCCCGTCGCTGGCCGACATCGTCAACAGATAGCGGCTGGGTTTTTCCGCCGCCGGCAGCACCAGTCGGGCGCGACCGGCATCGTCGGTCGTCAGGGTGGTACTGGTCAGCTCCACCGGGAAGCGGCCCACATAGCGCAGGTCATTACCGACCATAGAGAGCTGTTGGGCGCGCAGGCTGAGCTGAATGCTGGCGTTTTTCACCGGCGTCCCGTCCGGGTATAACAGCAATAGATCGCCATTAATCTCTTCGGCGGTTTTAAACTCGCTCTTATTGAATGTGACGTCGATGGTGAAATGGGGCTTGATGTAGCTGGCGACGCGAAACGCACTGCTGTAAACCCGATCGCGGTACGCCAGACGCAGTTCATAGCCGCCGGAAACGGCGATATCCGGCAGGCGGAACATAGTTTCCCCGCCGCGGCGCGCATCCAGCGCCAGCGCCAGGGTTTGCAGGGTACTGCCATTGGCGTCGAGCACCGTCAGTTGCGCCGGGGCGCTGGCAATCGGCGTTGAGCGCAGCGCACTGTGGAATTCGCGCCCCAGGATCTTCACCGCCACTGTGTCGCCGGCACGATACAGCGGCCGGTCAGTAAACATATAGAGACGGGTATTATAAATTTCGCTGGCATAGAAAAAGTTTTCGGAAACGAACACTCCGCCATCGGCATCTTCCCCCAGGATATAAGAGCGCTCCGGAGCGATATGCTTCAGGCGCAGCGTACCATCGCTACCGGTTTCGCCGCTGCTCATTATCCCCAGGCCGTCGCTCCAGAGAATTTTCGCCCCGGGCCGCGCCTCGCCGCGCGCTTTTCCTGCCGTCCAGACCAGCAGTTCATTGCCGGAGACTTTGCTGAGCGCCACCGTGTCGGAGACAAACACGACCGTGGTGGCGCGGTAGTTACCGACCAGCGCCTCTACCAGATACAGGCCCGGCGTCAGTTTGCCCAGCGGAATATAGATATTGCCCGGCTGGCTGGAAATAAAACGGCTGGAAGACCCTTCCAGATTGACGCCTTCTGGTGGTTGAATTGGCTGCGCATCCCACAGAGGGTAACGAAACTGCGCCGCCAGCGGGTATTTCTTCAGTGGTGCAAAGCGGGGTTGCGGCTGGTACTGCGAAGGAGCCGACAAAATATTGCCAATCTGCAATTCCGGCAGCGACTGGGTGACATTGATGCGCGAATCGTCGGAGAACGCTCGCTGCATCACGCGCCGGGATTTGCCATACCAGTTGTCCCACAGGTAGGTCAGCGTATTCGCCAGGCCGTCTCCCAGGTACTGCGGTTCCACCGCAATGCGATGCAGGTTTTTCTGCTGGCGCAGAAAATCCACCGGCTGCGGGATACGATACAGACGGATATCCACCCCGCCGTACTCCTCCATACTCAGGCGGCGATAGTCGCGACCGGGCGCTTCAAGGCGCACTTTGGCTTCTTCATCGCTGGAGAAACTGCTGTCGGAAAGCAGAAAGAAACTTTCGCCGCTGGCGGCGCTGTACTGACTGCCGGGAAGCGCATCGCTGGCGGCGTTCACCTGAAATACCGTTAGCAGTAGCGCGGCCAGCAGCGCCAGACCGCCGCGGCTTAGCGGGCAAGGAAGTTTAAGCGATAAACGCCAATGAAATTGGGATTGGCTTCGTTGGGTATCCATCGTGTGTCCTTCCATGTCATCAATTGTTGCACGGTCGCCGCGCGCATGCCGTTGTCCGTTTCAGTGGCGCTGCCGGTATGGTAGACGACATAGCGCCCCATCCAGATCATCAAATGCTGATCGTCGCCCTGGTCATAAAACATTACATCCCCGGGCAGCGCCTGATTAAGATCGCGCCCGATGAACCGCGTGTTGTACTGAATCAGTTTGATGGCGTCCACATAGGGACCGGTTTTACCGCCCCCCTGTTGCCAGTTGCGCGCCAGCAGGCGCTGCTGCGGGGTTAAAGTAAGCTCCGGCGGCAAATAGCGGTTCGACATACCGTTGCTGCGCAACCATTTGCTATCGTGCTCTTTCAGCGCTTCATTGGCCGCGAAACGCACCAGCCCGGCACAGTCCTGCTGGTACCAGCGCGGACTCGGCCCCTGACGTAGCTGCTCCTGGGCGATACGTACAAACCAGGCGCGAAACAGCTGCGACTGCTGCACATCCAGCGCCGAAATTTGCCCGGCGTATAATGGCAGTGTCAACAGACAGCAGACGATTATCAGCAGCCAGCGCACAGCGCCACTCATCGCGCCTCCCAGGAAATCGGCAGCCACTGCCACGGCGCCTGCGGATCAACTTCCGGCAGGACCACAGCGTAATTCGGCTGCCGGGCCAGGGCATCCAGTTTCGGCATCAGCAGCGTTTGCGCCGCGTTATAGAAAACCGGTTCACTATTTTTCGGCAGGCTGTCGAGGGCCTCTTTACGCAGCAGTTGTGCGACGCCCGGCGGGGCGATCCACAGCGGCACTACGCCCTGAGCGGGGATCACATCGCTCATTGCCGGCCGGGTACGGCTCAGGGTTTGCAGGCCCTGGTTCACCAGGCTGTCGTCGAGCGAAAACAGTAATGTCTCCCCGCTCAGCGCCAGCGAAACCCGGAAGAAAGCGCGCGACATCAAGTGCTCCGCAACCGCAGCCTGCGCGGCCGGATACTGGCCGTACTGAGAGCTGACTTCACGTTGCCAGAGCGTTGCGCCCTGCTGGCGAGTCTCCTGCAGCGGCAACACCCCCTGCGGCGCTTTACGTTCCCGGGCGCCAATATGGTGTTCAAACAGCGCCGCCAGCGTTTTTTCCCGCGCCTGCGGGTCGCCCTTCAGGCGCCCGACCAGTAGCGGGGTATACAGACGGGAATCCGCGTACCAGCATAACCCGGCCGCGCCGTCAAACAGCCCGGCGAGTTGCTCCGCGCCCGCGCCGTCAGTATCCAGTTGTTGCAACATCTGTTCGGCAATGCCGTGGGAAAACGGCAGCGCCACGCAAAAACTGGCGCCTGCCGGCATGCTCTGCCATACCGGGGCAAAGGCGAAACTGGCGTCCGCGCCAGCCTGTTGATCATTCAGCGCCAGCCAACTGCTCCAGCCGCTCTCCGTCAAATCGAAGCGCATTCCGGCAAACGCCGGTAACAGGCGCTGATAGCCAAATCCCAACCCGGCGGCGCTGGCGACGATGCGCTGACGCGCGGCAGGTTGTTGTTGCAGGCCATAGCTCAGGTTCCAGCTTTTCTCGCCGGTCAGCAATCCACGGGCGAGCTCCGTGGACATAGCATCCTGCTGGTCGCCGTTAAACAGCATATCGCTGCCGGAAAACAGCAGTACCTTATCGTTATAGCTGGCAAACAGCAGTTGTCGGCTACCGTTATAGCGCAACTGATAAACCGGGATCTGAGTGTCGTTAATCTGCAATCCACTGATTTCAGTTTTACTCAACTGACTGTCTTTCGCCGCGGCGAACACCAGCGGTTCCAGCAGGCGGGTCAAACCGCTGCGCTGGATCAACACCATATAGTGGGATAACCGTCCGCGACGGTCGCGCCATAATGCGACCTGCGCCGGCTGATCGAGCAGCGTGGTCAGCAGGTGATCCTGCAATTTGAGATCGTGCTCGTAGATAATACGCCGCAGGCTGCCTTCCAGCCCCAGCCGGTCAGCGTGGGTCTGATAATAAAAAACAAAATCTTCGTTTAAAACATCGCGCAGCAGTGGCACCTGTAGCACGTCACGGGGCAACTGGCTTAATGACGCGCTGTCGATAAAGACATCCGGGGTATTGAGATCAATCTGGAGATTATTGTGCACCACCAGCGGGGCAAGGGTTTTCAGCGGTACGCTACCGGTACGCTGCAGCGCCCAGACGGCGGCAGACAGCGCCACCACCACCCCAAGCGCGATAGCAAAACCGCGTTTCCGGCTTTTTTTCCCGTGCGTTACAGCTGAAGTTGTTTCTTCCATGGCCACAATCCCTGTATACCTGTCACCGGCGTTTTGTCCCGCTCCGAATGTCTCAGAGTGCAGGCATTATCGTGTGAGAATAAAGCGCGTCGGGAGGAACCCGCAACGCATCAGCAGGATGACATTCCACCGGGGAAAAAACAATCGCCGACGTCAGGCCAGCACGCCAGATTCAGACAGAAATCGCAAATTGAACATGCCGGATAACGGCGTCAGGAGTCGCATCAGAGAAAATAAGGAAGGGAGGTACACCAGATACTGACCCCCAAAAATCAGGGGGCGCTGATTTGTACTGATACAGATACATCAATAATGCGTTTATTGCAGGCCCATCGCCTGTTTCATTTGCGCCATTGCCGCCATACCCTGCTGGCATCCGGAGTTCTGCTCCGCTTCCGGCATACTTTCAATCTGCTTTTTCGCCTCGGCCAGTTGAACCTTCAGCGCGTCAACCTGCGCTTTTGCCGCTTCATTCGCCGAAGCCTGCTCCATAATGGCATCCACTTCATCAAGATACTTCTGGCAGGTTTCAGTTACCGCCGCGAAAGAAGAGCCAGAGAACATCACCAGTGAAGCCACTAACAGTGCTTTTTTCATTTTGCGTCCCTTAAATTTGTTTATCGAGCCATATGACGCCTCCGCGTCGGCCCTTGCAGGCTAACATATGGCTCGGCGTAAACAATCTCCGGGAAGCAAATCAGATTTTTCGACGTTAACCTTCGTGCAGCCCGCACTCGCGCTTCAGACCGAAGAAACGGGTCTCCTCCTCCGCCATCCCCGGTTCCCATTTGCGGGTCGTGTGGGTATCGCCTACCGACAGATACCCCTGATCCCACAGCGGGTGGTACTTAAGACCATGTCTGGTCAGGTACTGATACACTGTGCGGTTATCCCAGTCGATAATCGGCAGAACTTTAAACACCCCGCGCTGGATAGCCAGCACCGGCAACCCGGCACGGCTGCCGGACTGTTCGCGACGCAAACCGGCAAACCAGGTGCCCGCCCCCAGTTCGCTCAGCGCCCGGTTCATCGGCTCGACCTTGTTGATCTGGTTATACTGCTCGATCCCTTCCACGCCCTGTTCCCACAACTTCCCGTAACGCGCCTCCTGCCAGGCCGGGCTAAGTTCGGCGCGATACAATTTCAGGTTCAGCTTTAACTGATCCGTCAGTTGATCGATAAACTGGTAGGTTTCCGCAAACAGATAGCCGGTATCGGTCAGGATCACCGGGATCCCCGGGCACACCTGATTGACCAGGTGCAAACTGACCGCCGCCTGAATACCGAAGCTGGAGGAGAGCACATAAGCGCCGGGCAGGTTTTCCAGCGCCCAGGCCACGCGCCCTTCGGCATCGCGCTTTTCCAGTTGGCTGTTGGTTTCCGCCAGCGCCAGCACGCGCTCGACTTTCGGCAGCGCGTTAAGGGCGGTTAAATCGAATCCGGACATAGGTTCCTCGCTTTTTACCGGGCGACGCGTGCGCCAACCCGGCTTACAGGTTCAGCCAGCGTGTTATTCCCAGAAATCCCGCGCCGGATCGAGCACCGGGCGAATAATGCCGCTGCGAATCGTGAAGTCGCCGAACCCTTCATCAGCATCGCGCTCCTGCGCCCAGCGCCCCACCAGTTCATCAATGACATCAAGAATTTCAGACTCGGTGATATTTTCCCGGTACATCCGCGGAATACGGGTGCCGATACGGTTACCGCCAATATGCAGGTTATAGCGCCCCGGCGCTTTACCGACCAGGCCGATTTCCGCCAGCATCGCCCGGCCGCAGCCATTCGGGCAGCCGGTGACACGCAGCACGATATGCTCGTCGCCAACGCCATGTTTGCCCATAATGGCCTCTACCTTATCAACGAACGACGGCAGAAAACGTTCCGCTTCCGCCATCGCCAGCGGGCAGGTGGGGAATGACACGCAGGCCATGGAGTTCTCGCGCTGGGGTTTTACCGCATCCATCAGACCGTGGGCGCGAGCCAGCTTCTCAATTTTCGCTTTCTGGCTTTCCGGTACCCCGGCGACGATCAGATTCTGATTCGCGGTAAGGCGGAAATCCCCTTTGTGAATCTTCGCAATCTCCAGCAGACCGGTCTTCAGGGTACGCCCCGGGTAATCCAGAATGCGTCCGTTTTCAATAAACAGCGTCAGGTGCCACTTATCGTCCACCCCTTTCACCCAGCCAATGCGGTCGCCGCGGCCGGTAAACTCATACGGGCGAATCGGTTCGAAGGTAATCCCGGCGCGCCGCTCCACTTCCGCCTTAAAGACGTCGACCCCAACCCGTTCCAGGGTGTATTTAGTTTTGGCGTTCTTACGATCGGTGCGGTTACCCCAGTCGCGCTGGGTGGTAACCACCGCTTCGGCGACCGCCAGGGTATGCTCCAGTGGAATAAAGCCGAATTCACTGGCGGTACGGGCATAGGTTTTTTTATTGCCGTGTTCGACAGACAGCCCGCCGCCGACCAGCAGATTAAAGCCCACCAGTCGGCCATTTTCGGCAATCGCCACAAAGTTCATGTCATTAGCGTGCAGGTCGACATCATTCTGCGGCGGGATCACCACCGTGGTTTTGAATTTACGCGGCAGATAGGTCGCCCCGAGGATCGGCTCCTCATCGGTGGTGGCGACTTTTTTCTGATCGAGCCAGATTTCCGCATAAGCGCGGGTACGCGGCAACAAATGCTCAGAAAGCTTCTTCGCCCACTCGTAGGCTTCGACGTGCAACTGCGACTCCACCGGATTGGAGGTACACAGCACATTACGGTTGACGTCGTTGGCGGTCGCCAGCGCGTCCAGCCCCACTTCGTGCAGCATCTGGTGGGCCGGCTTGACGTTCTTTTTCAGAATACCGTGAAACTGAAATGTCTGGCGGTTGGTCAGACGAATGCTGCCATACAGCGTATTGTCCGCCGCAAATTTATCAATAGCCTGCCACTGCTTCGTGGTAATCACCCCGCCTGGCAGCCGGCAGCGCAGCATCATGGCCTGGCGCGGCTCCAGTTTCTGGGCGGCGCGCTCGGCGCGAATATCGCGGTCGTCCTGCTGATACATGCCGTGAAAGCGGATCAACAGGAAATTGTCGCCATTAAAGCCGCCGGTTAATCCGTCGTTTAAATCTTCGGCGATAGTGCCACGCAGAAAGTTGCTTTGCCCTTTCATGCGCTCCGCATCGGCCAGTTTACCTTCGACCACCAGCGGCCCCGGGTGTTTTTCGCTCATTAGTAGACATCTCGCTGATAACGGCGCTCAACGCGCAGCTCACTTAAAAATTCGTCCGCCGCTTCGGCATCCATCGCACCGTATTCGGCAATCACGTCCAGTAAAGCCTGTTCGACATCCTTCGCCATGCGGTTGGCGTCGCCACAGACATAAATGTGGGCGCCATCATTAATCCAGCGCCATAATTCGGCTCCCTGCTCGCGCAGTTTGTCCTGTACATAAATTTTTTCTTTTTGATCCCGCGACCAGGCCAGATCGATCCGGTTCAGGATCCCGTCTTTGACATAACGCTGCCATTCGACCTGGTAGAGGAAATCTTCGACAAAGTGCGGGTTGCCAAAGAACAGCCAGTTTTTGCCCGGCGCGTCGTCCGCCGCCCGCTGCTGCATAAAGGCGCGGAACGGCGCAATACCGGTCCCCGGCCCAATCATAATTACCGGCGTCTGCGGGTTGGCCGGCAGGCGGAAGTTGTCGTTATGCTCAATAAAGACGCGTACTTCTCCCTCTTCTTCGACGCGTTCGGCGAGGAAACTGGAAGCCCCACCGGCGCGCGGACGGCCTTCAATGTCATAGCGCACCACGCCGACGGTGATGTGAACCTCGCTGTCCACTTCCGCCTGCGATGAGGCGATTGAGTACAGGCGCGGCGTCAGCGGGCGCAGCAGCGCGATTAACGCATCGGCATCCAGTTGCGCCGGAGAAAAACGCACCATATCGACAATCGGCGTGGTCGCCGCATAGTGCTGAAGCTGTGCTTTATCCCCAATCAGCGGCAACAGGGATTCGCTGCGCGTCAGGGTGGCGTAATTTTCCACTATGTTTGCCGTATTCACGGTCAGCTCAAAGTGCCACTCCAGCGCTTCCGCCAGCGGCAGCGTTTTACCGTCGACGGTGACGGGTTCATCGCCTTTCAACCACAGCAGCTCCACCAGCTCTTTCACCAGCGCCGGATCGTTCTGATACCAGACCCCCAGCGCGTCGCCAGGCTGGTAGCGCAGGCCGGAATCCCCGAGGTCAATTTCAATATGACGCACATCTTTTTGTGAACCGCGCCCGGTGATTTTCTGATTCACCGACAGCGACGCGCTCAGCGGCGCTTCTTTACTGTAAGGGCTGGAATGTACCTCATTCACCGCGCCGCTTGCGGCGGCAACGGCCTGAGCCGGCGCCGCTGGCGCCCGGGATTTCAGTACCTCGACCACCCGCTCGCGCCACGCCTGCGCGGCGGCCTGGAATTCCACATCCGAATCCACGCGATCCAACAGACGTTCGCCCCCCAGTTCCGCCAGCCTGGAATCGAAATCCTTACCGGACTGGCAGAAAAATTCGTAGGAGGTATCACCGAGGCCAAAGACCGCAAAAGCAGTATTGTTCAGTTGAGGCGCTTTTTTCGAAAATAAGAACTTATGCAGCGCCACCGCCTCTTCCGGCGGCTCCCCTTCCCCCTGAGTGGAGGTCACGACAATCAGCAATTTTTCAGCGGCGATTTGTTTGAATTTATAGTCGCCGGCGTTGACCAGTGTCACGTTGAGCTGTGCCGCCAGCAGGTCATCACGCAGAGCCTCCGCTACGCGGCGCGCATTACCGGTCTGCGAGGCGGAAATCAGCGTAATGCCCGGCATTTCCGCTGCCGGAGCCGCGGCGACCACGCCCGGCTGCTGATTCAGCACGCCCCAGAAATAGCCAGAAACCCACGCCAGTTGCGTGGGGGAAAGATCGGTAGTCGCCGTCTGGAGGCGCGCCAGTTGCTCCGGGCTGAGCGGAAGCAACGCGGAAGGTGGGGCCTGTGTGGTCATGGGTCGTTATATTCCAGTATCAGAAACTCGTCATCGTTGAGACAGCATGTGGGCTGACCCCAACGCACCCCGGTAAGAGCCCGGGACTCGTTGCGCTACTAACCTGCAACCTGAACGATTTTGAGCAAAAATAAAGATTAAAGGTAAGGTTAATGGTACGAAGAATAACAATTAAAGACGCGATAGAAATAATAAATAACCAAATGCACTAACCGCTTTTTTCTATAATAACTAGCGTCAAAAATGGTTAATTAACCTTTTGATTTATCACAAAAAAATAACCCTCCGCGGGACAGCTTTCCTGACGCCGGCGGCCATGCACCTTTTAGTTAATGCGAAAAAAGGCGCTTTCCGGTACCATGCAGCGGTTTTTTGCCCGTACCGGAATACCAGAATGCCAACCACATTATTTAAAGATTTTACATTTGAAGCCGCCCACCGTCTGCCGCACGTACCGCAGGGCCATAAATGCGGGCGCCTGCACGGGCATTCTTTCATGGTGCGTCTGGAAATTACCGGCGAGGTCGATCCGCATACTGGCTGGATCATGGATTTCGCCGTGCTGAAAGCGGCATTCAAACCTCTCTACGACCGGCTCGATCACTATTACCTGAATGATATCCCCGGCCTGGAAAACCCGACCAGCGAAGTGCTGGCCCGCTGGATCTGGCAACAAATGAAACCCGTGGTGCCGCTACTCAGCGCAGTGATGATCAAAGAGACCTGTACCGCCGGGTGCATATATCGCGGCGAGTAATCTCCACCTTTGCAACAGAGGTCAAATACCCATCAAATTCGCCATGTTAGGCTAAAGCGTCCGGGACAATCGAGGAGCGCGCCATGGCGAATGACTTTGATATTATCATCACCGGAGCAGGAATAGCAGGCACTACCTGCGCCATTGTGTGTGCCCGCGCCGGGCTGTCGGTACTGCTGATTGAACGCGGCGAACAGCCCGGCAGTAAAAACCTTTCCGGCGGGCGGCTTTACGGCTATGCCCTGAACGATATTCTTCCCGATTTTGCCGACAGCGCCCCGCTGGAGCGGCCAATTACCCACGAACACCTCTCTTTGCTCACCGCCACCGGCGCAACGACCCTCAGTTATCAGCAATCCGCCAGCCCCTCCTGGAGTATTCTGCGCGCCCGCTTCGATCCCTGGTATGCCGCACAGGCGCAGGCGGCTGGCGCCGAATGCCTGTTCGGCGCCACCGTGGACGCCTTACAGCGCGAAAATGGCCGTATTGTCGGCGTCCACTGTGAAGGCGAACTCCTGCGCTGCCGCTTCGTCGTGCTGGCCGAAGGCGCCAACAGTCTGCTGGCGGAACAGAGCGGACTGGTGGAAAAACCGCCGCTGAACACCATGGCGCTGGGTATTAAAGAGACGCTGGCGCTGGATCCGGCGTTGCTGGAAGCGCGCTTTCATCTGGAGGAGAACCACGGCGCCGCCTGGCTATTCAGCGGCAATCTGTGCGGCGATCGACCTGCGGGCGGTTTTCTCTACACCAACCGCCAGTCGCTGTCGCTGGGTATTGTCGCGCCGCTCTCTTCGCTGCGCGATGGTCCCGACGCTGCTTCAGCACTGCTGAGTCAATTCAAGGATCATCCCACGCTGCGTCCTTTGCTACGCGGAGCGGAAACCCTGGAATATGGCGCGCATCTGGTGCCGGAGGGCGGTTTACACAGCATGCCGCTCCAGCGCGCCGGTTCCGGATGGCTGCTGGTGGGCGATGCTCTGCGCACCTGTATCAATACCGGAGTTACGGTACGCGGTATGGATATGGCCATTCTTAGCGGTAAGGCCGCCGCGCAAACCCTGATTGCCGCGCTGCAGGAGCCCGAACAACCGCTACACGCGCTGTATGATAAGCAGCTCCAGCGCAGCCTGCTGTGGCAGCATCTACAGCGCTATCAGCATGTCCCGGAACTATTGCGCAGCAACGACTGGTATCAGGCATGGCCGGCGCTTTGCCAGGCTGTCCTGGCCGATATCAGCCGCGTCGACGCGCAGCTCAACCCGCCGCTGTGGCGCACCCTGCTACATCATGCGCGCCTGTTTGGTCCGCGCCGTCTGAGCGCCGACATCATACGGAGTCTGCGATGTCTGTAAACGAAAGCCTGGCGCGTAACCGCTATCATCCCGCCGCCAGCTCACATATTGCGCTGCTGGACGTCGATGAGCAGCAACAGGCATTGCTAGAAAAAATTTGCCCGGCGGGCCTGTTTCAGCGCGATGCCAGTCATCGGCTGGCGTTCAATTATCATGGTTGTCTTGAGTGCGGCTGTTGCCGGTTAATCGTCGGCGATAGCGCGCTCAGGGAATGGCGCTATCCGCCATCCGGCTGCGGGATTACGCTGCGTTTTGGTTAATAGATAAAAAGGATGTCTGTGTGCCCCTACTTCACCTGCTTAGACAAAATCCGGTTATTGCTGCGGTTAAAGATAGCGCCAGCCTGCAGCTTGCCGTCGCTTCCGACTGCCAGTTTATTTCTGTGCTGTACGGCAATATCTGTACTATCAGCGGCATTGTGCAAAAGATCAAACAGGCCGGAAAGTACGCATTTGTCCATGTCGACCTACTGGAAGGCGCTTCGAATAAAGAAGTGGTGATCCAGTTTCTGAAGCTGGTCACCCAGGCTGACGGTATCATCAGCACCAAAGCGGCGATGCTGAAGGCCGCCCGGGCGGAAGGTTATTTCTGTATCCACCGTATGTTTATCGTTGACTCGATTTCCTTTCACAATATAGAGAAGCAGGTGGCGCAGTCTAACGCCGACTGCATTGAGATCCTGCCGGGATGTATGCCCAAGGTGCTTGGCTGGGTGACCGGTAAAGTGCGCCAGCCGCTAATTGCCGGAGGGCTGGTGTGTGATGAGGAAGATGCCCGCAACGCCATCGCCGCCGGGGTCGCGGCGCTGTCTACCACCAATACAGAGGTCTGGAAACTGGCAAAAGCGCTTAACAACTGAGCGCCTGCAGGCAGCAGGCGGCCAGGGTCTCAAGCGCTTCCCCGGCATCCCCTACGATACCGACATCCGCCATAGTAAAGACCGGCGCGTCGGGGTCACGATTGATGGCGACAATAAAGTCGCTGCCGGCAATTCCCGCCATAAACGCCGATGCGCCGGATGCCCCGGCGACAATGCATAACGACGGAGCAACTTTCTGACCGGAGATCCCCAGCATACGCTGCGCGTCGCAGCCGCCGGCCATGATCCGCTGGCGGGAATAGCCCTCCTGCGCACCCAGCGCCGCGGCCAGCCTGGCGGTATCCACGCCGACAGTCCCGTGACCGCAGGCCAGTACCCGCTGCGCCGTTTCCAGCGGATGCCGGGAAAACGCCGCAGATTGCGGTGCTGAGAGAGTGGCGCGTAGCGGCTGTGGGGTCAGCGTTCGTTCGGCGCCTGTCAGCGCAATGCGTGCCGCCCGACGCGGCCCACCTCCGGCCAGCGACAGACACAGCGGCGCCCCCTGGGGTTGAAATGTCGCCACCAGCCCGTTGCCATACACAGCCTTCGATACCGTACCTTCCGCGGCGCTGTAAGCGCTTGCCTGGCACAGGGCGCAGCCCTGCAAACGCCAGGCAAGCCGCGTCGCCAGTTCATCCCCGCCGTGGCTGCCTGCAAACAGCAACATCTCCACCGGCGCCTGATGAAAAGCGGACTCCAGCGGCGCCAGCAGTTGTTCCGCCAGAACATACTCGCCATCTACCCGCCAGTAGCTCAGTGTGGCAGTGGTTAAGTCGTTGTCCTCCACAAAGGCCAGCAGCGTGTCAATATCGGCAGGTTGTAGTAACACCAGCGCAATATTCATCGCATCATCCTCTGCGCCAGATATTCCCGCCACAGCCGGTGGGCTTTTTCCCGGGTATCGCCAGCCTCAATCATCAGCCCGGGTCGCCGTGCGACATGGCGCGCCAGCGCCTGGCACTGTAGCGGCGACGTTATCAGCGCGCTGTTTTCAATCAGTTCAATATCAGCCTGCGCCGCGGCCAGACGCGCACGAATTCCCGGTACGCGCAGCGCCATTTGCCCGCGGTTTTGCACCATCAACACTGCCGGTTGCTGTAATCGCCAGCGCTGGCGGTGCGCGTCACTTTCACACTGCACCTGAAACGTATCGCCTTCGCAACTCAGCGCCGTTACCTGGGTCAGGCAGGGCCAGCCGAGCATTTCCGCCAGCAACCAGCCGGTCTGGCCATTCTGCCCTTCGCTGCTTTGAGTCCCCACCATCACCAGCTCAATACCGCGCCGTGTGATATGGCCGGCAATCAGCCCGGCGACAAAGGCAGGCGTAAAACGAAGGTCCGCGATACAGTTGATGCGCGTCAGATAGTCAAACCCGAGCGCAGACAGTTGCCGCAGCATGGTAGTCGATCGCTCATCGCCCAGCGTCAGAGCGCTGAGGTGTAACCCTGGATGGCGATCGCGCGCCTGCAACATCAATTCGGCGGCGCCCTGCTCGTCAGCCCCCATCGTCATCCGCATCAGGGAAGGGTCAGGGCGCAGGTTTTCACATGCCGCCAGCCAGTCCTGCTGCGCCAGCATCGACAGATCCGGTTCCGCCTTAAACGCCAACAGAATGTTCATTCACCTTCCCCCGTGGCTTTAGCGCGCTGTCCGCCGCCTCCACCAGCGACAAATTGCGGGTTTCCGGCGCCCATAGCAGTGACACCAGCAACCCCGTCAGCAGCACCGCCACCAGCGCGAGCAGCGTGATGCGCATCCCCCACGAAACCAGCATCACCGGCAAAAGCCCGGTACTTACCGCCGCGCCCAACCGACTCATCGCCGTCGCAAAACCGACGCCAAGCGAGCGAATATCGGTGGGAAAACTTTCTGCCGGCAGGATCCCCACCAGGTTGCTGGCCGCGGAAATCGTCATGCTGAAGAACACGAACAGCAGTAGAATCGCGGTTGGGTTTTCCGGCGGCGTAAAAGCCAGTACAGTCAGGGTTAGCGCCAACAACAGAAAGCTGCCGATCAGAAAGCGCCGGCGCGATAGCAGCCACGTCAGCGCCAGACCAAGTAGTGCGCCAGCCACCAGTAATCCATTGAGAATCAGGCTGGCGGTCAACGCATCCTCCAAACCAATATTTTGCGCAATGGTCGGCAACCAGGTATAGATAACAAACCATGGTACCACCAGGCAGATAAAAAAGAGGCTATTGAAGGCCGTGCGTCGCCAGTAACGTGCCGAAAACAGCGTCCGGATACGACGGGTAGTCACACCGGTGATTTCATCCCCAGGCAGCACGTTGGCGCCAAGAAAATGCCGTACTACCTCGTGCGCTTCGCGGATCCGCCCCTGGCGCATTAACCAGCGCGGCGATTCCGGTGTACCGACCCGCATCAGAGTGATCAGCAGCGCCGGCAACGAGGCTGACGCCAGCAGCCAGCGCCAGGCCTGAGGATCGCTGTCGAGCCACGCGTGCCCGGCGACGCTGGCCAGCACATAGCCTACGGTCCACACCACGCTAAATGACCCCAGCAGCATGCCGCGATAGCGTTTCGGCGAAAACTCCGCCAGCAGCGTATGTCCCACGGAATAATCACCGCCGAGGCCAAAACCAATTAACACGCGCAGAAAAATAAGCTGTTCCGGGGAAGTGACAAAAAACTGCAGGAACGATGCCAGAGTAATCAGCAGAAAACTGAAAGTGAAAATGCGCTGACGGCCAATACGATCGGAGAGCCAGCCGAGGATCAGGCTACCGAGAAACAGCCCGAACAGTGCCGAACCACCAATCAGGCCCTCCTGGATTACGGTCAGTTGCATCTGCGGCTGTAATTGGATCATGGCATAGCCGATCACCCCAAGTACGTAACCATCGGTAAGGTGAGCACCAAAAGTCAGCCCGGCAATGCGCCAGTGAAATCGGGTAAGCGGTAAATCGTCCATACGTACCGGTGACGCGTTCATGGCTTTCCCTTATCAATAACAACGGCCTCCCGGTCGGGAAGCCGTCACAGAGGTTATTTTTCAAGCGGATAAATCGTTCCGGCATTCATAATGCCATGGGGATCAAACTGACGTTTCAGCCCTTCCATCAACCCCCATGCGCTACCGTGCTCATCTTTACTCCAGTGCACACGATGTTTGCCAATCCCATGGTGATGCACCATCGAACCGCCGAGGCGGATAGTCTCCTCGCAGATGATTTTGTTGAGCGGATTGTGGTACTTATCAATCTCCTCTTCCGGCTTACAGTCCACCACGTTGTAGTCGTAGACAAAGTACATATTGGTGCCGTTGATATAACTGTGTGATGAGTGCCCGCCAAGCATTGTGATATCGTCAGCGTGTGGGAATTCGCTGCGGATACGACGAATAACGTTTTCGTAGATCTGATGGATACAGCTCCAGTCGCCGGAAACCTCGGTGGTGAACCCCATATTACCGGTCTTCAGGATCTGCACGCGCTCAGCCGCCACTTTATCCGGCCCCCAGTTCAGATTGTTGAACCAGTTCTCGATAAGCTTGCTGTCCACGCGCCGGCACTGTGGGTAGCGAGCAACAATGTCAGCAATGCCATCGCCGGTGGCGCGAGCAATACGCGGATTGCCCTCCGCCATAAAAATCAGCACACATTTACCGTCGGCAAAGTGGGTAAAATGTTGTGTTCCGTCCTCAGCGTCATACAGGCGGGCGATAGACGGGCGATACCCCTCTACCATCACCTCCCGCAGGATATCAAAGCCAGTTTTCATATCCTCAAGGATGTAGCCATAGAACAGGTTATTTTCCGGCATGAATTTAAAAATTTTCACCGTAACTTCCGTGATGTAGCACAGCGCCCCTTCATTGCCGATGATTATGTGCCGGATATCCGGCCCGGCGGCGCGACGCGGCACATTTTTAATCCGCGTTATCGTGCCATCCGGCAATACGGCTTCCAGACCGACCACCATATCTTCGATGGCGCCATAGAGCGTGGAGAACTGACCAATACTGCGGGTCGCCACCAGCCCGCCCATCTGGGCCAGCGGTTTAGACTGCGGCGAATGACCCGTGGTATAGCCTTTGGCGCGCAGGGCGTTTTCCAGCACTTCCAGCGGCACACCGCACTGGGCGGTGGCCTGCATGTTTTCGATATCAATGCTGATGATTTGGTTCATCCCGGAACCGTCCAGTACCAGCGAATTCGCCAGCGCGGTTTCCAGCCCCCCCTCTGTCGCCGATGCGCCGGTGCGCGGCACGCCATTGATTTTGTGCTGGTTCATAAACGCCAGTACCCGGGATACCTGGTCGGTGGACTCCAGTTTCACGACCGCCGCCGGAATCGGTAGGGTATAGACCCCGTGGATATCAGCATATTTGCGAAAACGGTCAATACTGTTCTTTTTGAGAACCTGCTCATCCGTAATGACGCGCTGAGGACCGACAATCTGTTTTATATTTTCAACAATTGCTGCTCGGGATAAAGACATATTCTTTCCTTCCTGATAATCAATTTTTAAGAAACCACCAAAATAAAACGTTAACGTACCAGGTAACCACCATCGACGACTAACAAATGGCCATTGACATAATCCGACGCGCGACTGGCAAGAAACACCATTGCTCCCATTAAATCCTGAGTATCTCCCCAGCGATTAGCCGGAATATGGTCAAGTACCCGCTGATTGGTTTGTGGATTACTGCGCGTGGCGATAGTAATATCTGTCGCATAATAACCCGGTGCAATACCATTGACCTGGATATTATATTGACCTAATTCATCACAATAGGCTTTTGTAAAACCGGCCAGCGCATGTTTCGTCGCCGAATAAGCCGGCGACCACTGCCCACCTAAATAAGAGAATAATGAACAGATATTGATAATTTTTCCCTGTTTTTGCGGGATCATTATTTTTGCCGCTTCATAACTGAGTTCGAATGCCGCCGTCAGGTTAACATCAATCATCGGATCCCAGTCGGCGCGGCCAAAATCCAGTACTTTATTCAGCTTACAGATCCCGGCATTGTTAACCAGAATATCCACCGCACCAAAACGCTGGCAGCAGGCAGTAATAATCTGATGCGGCGCGCCTTCTGCGGTGATATCAACCGGCACAAACTCGACCTCAACCCCCTGTTTTTCTATCAGTTTACGGGTTTCACTATTATCTGTGGTTAAGTCAGGAATAAACAGATTGGCGCCCGCTTTCGCCAGCGCCATGGCAAACGCCTGCCCCAGCCCGCTATTACCGCCAGTCACAATCGCGGTTTTGCCTTTCAGGGAAAAGAAATCCATTGAGAATGCGTTCAGTGACTCGATTGACATAATGTGTCTCCAAAATCCTTGAAACAAAAAAAAGAAAGGTAACTTCCCCCAAAAGAGGGAAGTTACCTTTCTCATGTTCTCTGGTAACTGATTTAATTTTTAGCATAGCGACCAGCTATCTAATGTGATGAATCTCACAGAGATTAATTTCCCTGTCCAGCGCCAGGAAATATGAAGAAGCGTGATAACACTCACACTCAAAAAGTTCCTGACATGTTATTTATTTTAACCATTACTAGAGACCATGAGAAAAGTAATCCACCTGAAAGGGCGGTTTACTTTTCTCTTTTTTTTGTCTGTAAAAAATGAGAGTCCGATATGCAACTATCCTCATATCGTCGTTGGATAACACTCGCCATTATCAGTTTTAGCGGCGGCGTCAGTTTTGATCTGGCCTATTTACGCTATATCTACCAAATCCCCATGGCAAAATTTATGGGATTCAGTAATACCGAAATTGGTTTAATCATGAGCACATTCGGGATTACCGCCATTATTTTATATGCGCCAAGCGGCGTTATTGCCGACAAATTCTCGCATCGCAAAATGATTACCTCCGCGATGATTATCACCGGTCTGCTTGGTTTTGTGATGGCGACCTATCCACCGCTATGGATCATGCTGGCGATTCAGGTGGCCTTCGCGATCACCACGATTCTGATGCTCTGGTCGGTATCCATTAAGGCCGCCTCATTGCTGGGCGATCACAGCGAACAAGGGAAAATCATGGGCTGGATGGAAGGATTACGCGGCGTTGGGGTCATGTCGCTTGCCGTCTTCACCATGTGGATTTTCTCCCGCTTCGCTGCCGATGATGCCAACAGCCTGAAAGCCGTTATTGTGATCTACAGCGTGGTGTATATCCTGCTGGGGATTCTGTGCTGGTTCTTCGTCAGCGACGGCAATTCTAACGCAGCCACCCCCGCAGAAGAGAAAAAATCCTTTCAGCTCAGCGATATCTTCGCAGTGCTGCGTATCAGCACCACCTGGTATTGCAGCATGGTGATTTTTGGCGTCTTTACTATCTATGCCATCCTCAGCTATTCCACCAACTACCTCACCGAAATGTATGGCATGTCGCTGGTCGCAGCCAGTTATATGGGGATTGTCATCAACAAGATTTTCCGCGCTATTTGCGGTCCCCTGGGCGGCATCATCACGACTTACAGCAGAATTACGTCGCCGACGCGGGTGATTCAGATCCTGTCGGTAATTGGCTCCATGGCGCTAATCGCACTACTCATCACCAACTCGAATCCACAGTCGGTCGTCCTGGGGATCGGCCTGATTCTCCTGCTGGGATTTACCTGCTATGCCTCTCGCGGGCTCTACTGGGCCTGCCCCGGCGAGGCCAGGACTCCCTCTTACATCATGGGGACCACCGTGGGCATCTGCTCAGTAATTGGTTTTCTGCCCGACGTTTTTGTCTACCCGATTGTCGGTTACTGGCAGGACACGCTCCCCGCGGCTGAAGCCTATCGCAATATGTGGCTGATGGGCCTGGCGGCGCTCGGCATGGTGATCCTGTTCACCCTGTTACTCTTTCGCAAGATACGTTCTACAACACAACAGATAACCTCACTGCCCACAGAAATCTCCGGCGAGTGAAGACAAAAAATGAAAGGAGAAGGACTATGTCGATGAAGTACATCATAGGAATCGATGGCGGGAGCCAAAGCACTAAAGTCGTGATGTACGACCTGGCCGGGAATATCATTTGCGAAGGCAAAGGTCTGCTGCAGCCGATGCATGCCCCCGATGCAGATACCGCAGAACATCCTGACGACGATTTATGGACCTCGTTATGCCAGGCAGGCCTGGACCTGATGCGCCAGTTTAGCGGCAGGGCGGAAGATATTATCGGCATTGGCCTTGGCTCAATTCGCTGCTGTCGCGCCTTATTAAAAGCCGACGGAACGCCCGCGGCGCCTCTGATCAGCTGGCAGGATGCCCGCGTCACCCGGCCCTATGAACATACTAATCCCGAGGTTGCCTGGGTCACCTCATTTTCCGGGTATTTGTCGCACCGCTTAACCGGCGAGTTTAAAGACAATATCGCCAACTATTTTGGCCAGTGGCCGGTGGACTATAAAACCTGGACATGGAGTGAAGACGCGGCCGTCATCAACAAATTTAATATTCCACGCCGGATGCTATTTGATGTGCAAATGCCGGGTAGCGTATTGGGATACATTACCAGGGGCGCCGCACAGGCCACCGGTTTTCCGGCAGGTATCCCCGTGGTATGTACCACCAGCGATAAGCCGGTTGAGGCCCTTGGCGCCGGCCTGCTGGATGATGAAACGGCGGTGATCTCTCTTGGAACCTACATCGCGCTGATGATGAATGGCAAAACGTTGCCCAAAGATCCCACCTGGTACTGGCCGATAATGTCATCAATACCCGAAACGCTGCTGTATGAAGGCTACGGGATCCGTAAAGGGATGTGGACCGTCAGTTGGCTGCGCGACATGCTCGGCGACTCCCTGATTCAGGAGGCAAAAACGCAGGAGCTTTCACCAGAAGATTTATTAAACCAAAAAGCCTCCGCAGTTCCCCCCGGCTGCGACGGGCTAATGACCGTTCTGGACTGGCTGACCAATCCCTGGGAACCTTTCAAACGGGGAATCATGATTGGCTTCAACGCCAGTATGGATTACGCGTGGATTTACCGCTCTATTCTGGAAAGCATCGCGCTGACCCTGAAAAATAACTACGACAATATGAGCCGCGAAATCAATCGCCCGGCACAGCAGATAATCATTACCGGCGGCGGTTCAAACAGCGATCTGTTTATGCAGATCTTTGCCGATGTTTTCAATCTTCCCGCAAGGCGCAATAAAATTAATGGCTGCGCCAGTCTGGGGGCGGCCATCAACACGGCGGTGTGCCTGGGCCTGTATCCTTGTTATCAAACGGCCATTGAAAATATGGTCCAGATAAAAGATGTGTTCATGCCGATTGAAGAAAACGCTGCGCGCTACGATGCCCTGAACAAGGGTATTTTCAGAGAATTAACCACCCATACCGATGTGATATTGAAAAAATCCTGGGAAGTGTTTCACGGCGACCTGAACCAGGTGGAGGCTATTCAGAGCTGGTCAAACGCCTGACGGAAAGCTTTACTGTGCCGGGTGGCTACTTTCCACCCGGCAATCATGATGACTCAGGCAATATTCAGGTACTTATGGGTCTGCACCGAAAGCCGCCAGTTGCGGGCGATACAGGTGTCGATACACAGCCGGGTGGCATCTTCTTTCTGGCTAATCGGCTGCAGGGCAATCACCCGCTGTTTATCATCGTTGAGGGTCGCCAGCAGTTCATCCAGCGCTTCGATATCCCGCACGCGTCCAACCGGATGTTTGATCTCATCGGCCCGCGCCAGCGCCTGAGACAGTACGCCATACCCTCCGCGCATATTCACTTTGGGCGAAACGGTGACCCAGGTTCCGGTGGTACAGCGCACCTCATGGGTGCCGCTGGTCTCTATCTGGCAACTGAATCTCTGACTTTCCAGTAGCGATGTCAGCGGCAGCAGGTCATGAATACAGGGCTCGCCGCCGGTGATCACCACATGGCGCGCGCTGTAGTCCTGGCGCTGAATCGCCGCCAGCAGATCTTCCGCTGCGGCGCTACCCCATTTGTCGCTCTCTTTGGTTTTCGCCAGTACAGAAAACAGCGAAACCTCCCGATCGGCGAGCTGCTCCCAGGTGTGTTTGGTATCACACCAGGCACAACCTACCGGGCACCCCTGCAGACGAATAAAAATAGCGGGAACCCCGGTAAAGTACCCCTCCCCCTGGAGGGTCTGGAACATCTCGTTAATCGGATACTGCATTATTGACCTGACCAATCGTTAAAAAACTAATTATCGCAGATCCGTCTGACCGGGTCATGCTCCATTTGAGCGCCTACGCGCCGCAACCGCCCCATCGGCAAATTGTTATCGCCCGGACCGGCAGTTATTGCATACAATAGCGACGAGAAACGCTGCAAAGCGCCATGAAAAGGACTTCCTGATGCATAAGTATTTGTTAATTTTTCTGCTGATGTTTAACCTCAGCGGCTGCGGCTACAACGACATCCAGTCCCAGGATGAAAAAGTCACCTCAAGCTGGTCCGAAGTCATGAACCAGTACCAACGGCGCGCCGATCTGGTGCCTAACCTGGTCGCGGCCATCAAAGGCTATACCGCCCACGAAAAAGATCTGCTCGAAGCGGTTACCGTGGCGCGCAGCCAGGCTAATCAGGCTTCGGCTGCGGTAAAAAACGCGCCGGATGATGCACAAAAAATCCACCAGTGGCAAACCGCCCAGGCCGGGCTTACTCATGCTATCGGGCAGATCAGAATCGTCAGCGAGCGCTATCCGGAGCTGAAATCCCACGCCCTGTATCAGGATTTAATGACCCAACTGGAAGGCACCGAAAACCGGATTGCCGTCGCCCGGGGCCGTTATATCAAGGCTATCGAACAGTACAACACCACCATTCGCCAGTTCCCGGCGGTTCTGACGGCCAAAGTGATGGATTATCAGCCCAAAACTAACTACCTCCCGGATGATGCTGCGGCAGTGACTAAAGCCCCGGTGGTCGATTTCAGCCAGTAGCGCCGGGATTGCCGATAAGGACATCGCAATGCGTATTATGCTTTTACTGCTAGCCCTGTGCGGTTTTCAGGCCTGCGCCGCCGCAGTTGCCGTGCCGGAATTACGTCACCAGCTCACTGATACCAGCGGCCTGCTGAGCGCGGAGGAAAAAGCCGCGCTCAGCCAACGCCTGGCCGCGCTGGCCCAACAGAGCCAGGCGCAGGTCGCGGTGCTGGTGGTGCCGACCAGCGGCGATGAGTCGATTGAGCAATATGCCACCCGGGTATTCGACCACTGGAAACTGGGCGACGCCCAACGCAATGATGGCGTTCTGTTACTGGTCGCCTGGCAGGATCGGGCGGTACGTATCGAAGTGGGCTACGGTCTGGAGGGCACTATCACCGACGCTCAGGCCGGACGGATCATTCGCGAGTCCATCATCCCCGCGTTTAAGCAAAACGCACTGGCCCGGGGGTTAACCCAGGGCGTGGAGCAGCTCGGCGCCCTTCTGGCGCCGGAAGCCTATCCTGCGGCGCAATTCCCGACGGCGAACGGCGGCCCAACCGACGCCGACCGCGCTTTTGCTTTCATATGGCTGGCGTGTCTGTGGATACTGCCCCGCAGTCTGTTCCGCAACAGCAACCTGGCGATGCGCGGTCTGAAAAGCGGATTGAGTATTACCGCGATCTGCTACGTCTACTCACTGTTTTTCTACCCGGAAACCTATCCTGTGGGCGGCCTGATCGCCATCGCGGTTATTAGCGCGGCGGCGATCATCCTCATCACCCTGGCGGCGAAGTTGCTGCGGTTTTTCGGTTTTCGCAGCCGCGGCGGCTCGGGTAGTAGCGGCGGAAGCTCCGGCGGTGGTTTTCGCGGCGGCGGCGGTTCCAGCGGCGGGGGCGGCGCTTCCGGGCGTTGGTAAGGAATGAACAGAATGGAGGCCAGATGCTACGTATTTTCATCCTGATGTGCTCACTGATTGGTTTCAGCGTCGGCGCCCAGCCCATTGCGGCACCAGAGATGACGGACATCGTTACCGATCCGTCAGGTTTCCTGACGCCGGACGAGTTCAGCGCCCTGAAACAGCAGGTTGATACGCTGAACGCACAGACCGGCGCCCAGTTGGGCATTCTGGTTATCCCGGGTACCGCTGAAGATACCATTGAGCAATTCGCCACCCGGGTCTTTGATGAGTGGCAACTGGGTGATGCGCAGCGCAATGATGGCGTTCTGTTGCTGGTCGCCTGGCAGGATAAAAAAGTGCGTATTGAAGTGGGCTACGGGCTGGAGGGGATCATTACTGACGCCCTGGCCGGCAGAATCATTCGCGAAGCGATAATCCCGTCGTTTAAAACCGGCGATCTGGCGCAGGGATTACGCCAGGGGGTGGAATATATCGGCGTATTAATTAAGCGCCAGCCACTACCTGACGCATCAGGCGATATTTCCAATGAGATCAGCCCACTGTGGGGTGTGGTTA
Organism: Entomohabitans teleogrylli; assembly: GCF_001484765.1. Classification (GTDB taxonomy): domain Bacteria; phylum Pseudomonadota; class Gammaproteobacteria; order Enterobacterales; family Enterobacteriaceae; genus Entomohabitans; species Entomohabitans teleogrylli. Next base: position 90,664 of record NZ_LLXO01000018.1, read on the forward strand.
TCTGGGCGCTGGTGCTGTGTTTTATTGTCGCTGTCGGTAACTCCAGCGTGCTGAAATGGCTGATATTCGGCGCCATCGCTGCAAGCTTTATCCTGCTCTATAGTGGAGGGGAGCAACCCTGGGTTGGATATCTGCTGTTTCCACTATTTCTGACGCCGTTTATCGTGATTTTCGCGATAATGACACCGCTGGGGCGCACCATCCGCGACAGAATGGCCATAAACAATAAAAACAGCCGCGGCGACAAATCGGGATGGAGGAACTCAGGCTCCAGATCTTCCTCCTCATCATCGTCTTCTTCATCACGCTCCAGCAGCAGCTCCCGGGGCGGTGGCGGCTCCAGCGGCGGCGGCGGCGCCTCAGGGAGCTGGTAGCCCTGGGCTAATCCCCGGAAAGCGCCGCCACAAAGCGACGGGTGATCTGCTGAGGGCGGGTAATCGCCCCACCGACCACCACCGACCAGGCGCCCAGCGCAAGACAGCGGGCGGCGATAGCTGGCGTATCGATATGGCCTTCGGCAATCACTGGCGTATTCAGGGTCGCCAGCATTTCGCGCAAAAGCCGATAATCACCGTTCGCCAGCGTCATCCCCGCGGTCTGGCGCGTATAACCGCACAGCGTGGTGCCGATACAGTCAAATCCCAGCGCCTCGGCCTGTTGCGCCTCCTCAAGGGTGGCGATATCGGCCATCAGCAGCACATCCGGCCAGCCAGCGCGAATAGCGGCCACCAGCCCGGACAGGGTCTCCCCCGCCGGTCGCGGGCGCAGTGTCGCATCCAGAACAATCATCGCCGGACGCAACGCCATCAGTTCGGTGACTTCTTTCAGTGTCGGAGTAATGTACACTTCGCTATCGGCATAACTGCGCTTAATCAGGGCAATCACCGGTAGCCCAACGCACTGTTGAATCGCCTGCACATCGGCCACGCTGCTGGCGCGAATCCCCGCCGCGCCTCCCTGCTGCGCGGCCAGCGCCATGCGCGACATAATAAACGGGCTGTGCAGGGGTTCATCTTCCAGCGCCTGGCAGGAAACCACCAGCCGCCCGCGGATTTGCGCCAGCATATTATCCGGTAGGTCTTTTTTGATCATCGCTGTTCGCCTTAACAGGGTCTCTGTGAGGGAGGTAGCCGTCGGTAGATTTCGGCGCTGGAATATGGCTTGAGTGTAGCGCGATCGGCCCGGAGCATCTGAGCGGCGCATCAAAAACAAAAAAGCCGGGCATTCGCCCGGCTCGTCTACATCAGGAACAGCGCTTACGCCTGACCTTTGATCTCTTTGCGACCGTTGTACGGCGCTTTTTCACCCAGCGCTTCTTCGATACGAATCAGCTGGTTGTATTTAGCAACGCGGTCAGAACGGCTCATAGAACCGGTTTTGATCTGGCCAGCCGCAGTACCTACCGCCAGATCAGCGATAGTTGCGTCTTCAGTTTCGCCAGAACGGTGAGAGATAACGGCAGTGTAACCAGCATCTTTAGCCATCTTGATTGCAGCCAGAGTTTCGGTCAGAGAACCGATCTGGTTGAATTTGATCAGGATGGAGTTAGCGATGCCTTTTTCGATACCTTCTTTGAGGATTTTGGTGTTGGTTACGAACAGATCGTCGCCCACCAGCTGGATTTTGTCGCCCAGAACTTTAGTCTGGTAAGCGAAACCATCCCAGTCAGACTCGTCCAGACCGTCTTCGATAGAAACGATCGGGTACTGTTTGGTCAGCTCTTCCAGGAAGTGGGTGAATTCTTCAGAGGTGAACGCTTTGTTGCCTTCGCCAGCCAGCACATATTTGCCGTCTTTGTAGAATTCAGAAGCCGCGCAGTCCATCGCCAGAGTGATGTCTTTACCCAGCTCGTAGCCAGCAGCTTTAACCGCTTCAGCAATGACCGCCAGCGCTTCAGCGTTGGAGCCCAGGTTCGGCGCGTAGCCGCCTTCGTCGCCCACAGCGGTGTTCATGCCTTTGCCTTTCAGCACTTTCGCCAGATGATGGAAAACTTCAGAACCCATACGGATGGCTTCTTTCACTGTTTTCGCGCCAACCGGCTGAATCATAAATTCCTGGATATCAACGTTGTTGTCAGCGTGCTCGCCGCCATTGATGATGTTCATCATCGGAACCGGCATGGAGTATTTACCCGGGGTGCCGTTCAGCTCAGCAATGTGTTCGTACAGCGGCTGGCCTTTGGAAGCGGCAGCGGCTTTGGCGTTAGCCAGAGACACGGCCAGGATAGCGTTCGCACCGAAGTTGGATTTGTTGTCAGTGCCGTCCAGGTCGATCATGATTTTGTCAATGCCAGCCTGATCTTTGGCGTCTTTGCCAAGGATCGCCTGAGCGATCGGGCCGTTAACCGCGCCAACAGCTTTGGTTACGCCTTTACCCAGGAAACGGGATTTGTCGCCATCGCGCAGTTCCAGCGCTTCGCGGGAACCAGTAGAAGCACCTGACGGGGCAGCAGCCATACCGACGAAACCACCTTCCAGGTGTACTTCGGCTTCAACAGTCGGGTTACCACGGGAGTCGATGATTTCACGACCGATGACTTTAACGATTTTGGACATTAGGTTTTCCTCAGTACAAGTTAAACTAAAACTCCAGACAAACGATGCACCCGTAGGTGCATCGCCGTTCTAACTTTTTTACTTCGCCTGACGCTTCTGGTACTCCCCGGCGGCTTTGACAAAGCCGGCAAACAGCGGGTGCCCGTCACGCGGCGTCGAAGTAAACTCCGGGTGGAACTGACAGGCGACGAACCACGGATGATTCGGCACCTCGATGATCTCGACCAACTGATCATCCCCGGAACGGCCCGCAACGCGCAGGCCCGCAGCTTCAATTTGTTTCAACAGCATATTGTTAACTTCATAGCGGTGACGGTGGCGCTCAGTGATAGTCGTTTCGCCGTACAGCTGGCGCACCAGACTGTCGTCGCTCAACTGACATGCCTGAGCCCCCAGACGCATTGTGCCGCCGAGATCGCTCTTCTCGGTACGGACTTCGACATTGCCGTCTTCATCGCGCCATTCGGTAATCAGCGCCACAACCGGGTACTTACAGTCTGGCACAAATTCCGTGGAGTTGGCGTTTTCCATCCCCGCTACGTTGCGTGCAAACTCAATCAGCGCAACCTGCATACCCAGGCAAATACCCAGATAAGGAATATTGTTTTCACGCGCATAGCGCGCCGTGGCGACCTTCCCTTCCACACCGCGGTAGCCGAAGCCGCCCGGAATCAGAATCGCATCCAAATCTTTGAGGATTTCGACGCCGCGCGTTTCCACATCCTGCGAATCGATCAGCTTGATGTTGACGGTAACGCGGTTTTTCAGACCGCCGTGTTTCAGCGCTTCGATCACCGATTTATAGGCATCCGGCAGTTCAATATATTTACCGACCATCCCAATGGTGACTTCGCCGACCGGATTGGCTTCTTCGTAAATCACCTGCTCCCACTCGGCCAGGTTCGCTTCCGGACAGTTTAAGCTGAATCGTTTACAAATATAATCGTCCAGCCCCTGAGATTTCAACAGGCCCGGAATTTTATAGATGGAATCGACGTCTTTCAGAGAAATCACCGCCTTTTCCGGAACGTTGCAGAACAATGCAATTTTTGCCCGTTCGTTGGCAGGAACTACGCGGTCGGAGCGGCAGATCAGGATATCAGGCTGGATACCGATGGAGAGCAGCTCTTTTACCGAGTGCTGGGTCGGCTTGGTTTTCACTTCACCCGCGGCGGCCATGTACGGCACCAGAGTCAAATGCATAAACAGAGTATGCTCGCGGCCAATCTCAACGGCCATCTGGCGAATCGCTTCAAGGAACGGCAAGGATTCAATATCCCCGACGGTACCGCCGATTTCGACCAGCACCACGTCGTGGCCTTCGCCGCCTTCCAGCACCCGCTCTTTAATCGCGTTGGTGATGTGGGGAATGACCTGAACGGTAGCGCCCAGATAGTCGCCGCGCCGCTCTTTGCGCAGCACATCGGAGTAGATGCGACCGGTAGTGAAGTTGTTGCGGCGGCTCATTTTGGTGCGAATGAAGCGCTCATAGTGCCCCAGGTCCAGATCGGTTTCAGCGCCGTCTTCAGTAACGAACACTTCCCCATGCTGGATTGGACTCATTGTGCCCGGATCGACGTTGATGTACGGATCCAGTTTCATGATGGTGACATTGAGCCCACGGGCTTCGAGAATAGCTGCGAGGGAGGCTGCGGCAATGCCTTTACCCAGAGAGGATACGACCCCGCCGGTCACAAAAATATAGTTCGTTGTCATGCTGAACCTGAGAAGTTAGGTTTAAAGACGATGGAATAACCAGGACGGGAAAGTAGTATACCCGAACACAACGAGGCCCACAAACATTCATTCTCTGCTCTCTGGCCGCGCACCGCAGCGCCTCAGGGAGAAGAAAATAACCCTTCCGGGGTAAAAGTTTTTGACGCAAATCAAGCGCTTGTCATTTTAAAATGAGCACAAATCGCGCTTGATTGCCAAAAGACGTTAAATATCAGTTTCCTGGCGTTTAACCTGCTGCCACGCCGCTTCCATCTGCGCCAGGCTGGCCTGATCCATTTTTATCCCCTGCGCGGCGATAAGTTGCTCCACCTGGCGAAAACGGCGCTCGAATTTACGGTTGGCTTTTTGCAGCGCCACCTCCGCTTTACTGCCCAGATGACGCGAAAGGTTGACCGTGGCGAACAGCAGATCGCCAATCTCCTCCTCCAGTTTTTCCGCGTCGACCACCGCCTGCTGCGCCTCGTGCATCACTTCATCCAGCTCTTCGTGCACTTTGTCGACCACCGGCCCCAGCGATTCCCAGTCGAACCCCACCGCCGCCACGCGCTTCTGGATTTTATGCGCGCGCATCAAAGCTGGCAGAGCCAGCGGGATATCATCCAGCGCCGAATGCTGATCTTTGGCACTGCGCTCGGCGCTCTTAATCGCCTCCCAGCGCGCCAGCGCCGCCGGGCTGTCGCCCGCTACGGCGTCGGAGAAAATATGCGGGTGACGGCGCTCCAGTTTATCGCTGATGGCGTCACAGACATCGCTGAAGTCAAAACGCCCCTGCTCTCTGGCCATTTCGGCATAAAACACCACCTGAAGCAGCAAATCGCCCAGTTCGCCGCGCAAATCGTCAAAATCTTCGCGGGCGATGGCGTCCAGCACTTCGTAGGTCTCTTCAAGAGTGTACGGGGCGATGGACGCAAAGGTCTGCTCTTTATCCCAGGGACAGCCGCTTTGCGGATCGCGCAGGCGCTGCATAATCGTCATCAGACGCGCTATAGGAGATGCCATGAAACTTCGCTTCCTTAAAATGATTCAGGGCGCAGACAATAGCACCCTGATAAAAGCGCGGTAAAGAATAGCGCGGCAACCCGGCTGCGCATTCAATCAGCCGTGCAAGCGGCGCGCATCGATAATATCCGGTACCTGGTTAAGTTTACCGAGCACCCGCCCCAGTACCTGCAGGTTGTAAATCTCGATATCCATATCAATGGTCGCCAGCTGCTGGCGGGTATCGCTGCGGCTGGTCACCCCGAGTACATTCACCTTTTCGTTGGCGAGGATGGTGGTGATATCGCGCAGCAGTCCGCTGCGATCGTTGGCGGTCACCCGCACCACCAGCGAATAGCCTGCGGAATAGCTTTCGCCCCACACCGCATCGACAATACGTTCCGGCGCATGGTTTTGCAGTTCCGCCAGTTGATCGCAATCCGAGCGGTGGATAGAAATACCGCGTCCCTGGGTGATAAAACCGACTATATCGTCCCCGGGGATCGGCTGGCAGCAGCGGGCAATGTGATGCATCAGATTACCCACCCCTTCCACGACCACCCTGCCGTTGTCCCTGCTGCGGTTCTGCGGCGCATAGGTTTTCTGCTTCAACTGCTCCAGCGCTTTCGCATCCTGCTCGGCGGCGCTGGGTTTATTAAACTGCGCCTGCAGGAAATTGATCATCTGATTGAGGCGAATATCCCCGCCGCCAATCGCCGCCAGCAGTTCCTCCACTTCGTTGAAGTTATAGCGCGGCAGCAGATGTTTTTCCGCCTCCTTGAGGCTAATACCGAGGTGAGCCAGCTCGTCGTCCAGAATCTGCCTGCCGGCGAGGATATTTTTGTCCCGATCCTGTTTGCGGAACCAGGCGTGAATCTTGGAGCGACCGCGGCTGGTGGTGACATAGCCGAGGTTGGGATTCAGCCAGTCGCGGCTCGGGTTGGGCTGTTTCTGGGTGATAATTTCAATCTGATCACCCATTTGCAGTTGATAGGTGAAGGGCACGATGCGCCCGCCGATCTTCGCCCCAATACAGCGATGCCCGACATCGCTGTGGATATGGTAGGCGAAATCCAGCGGCGTAGAGCCCGCCGGCAGGTCCACCACATCCCCTTTGGGAGTAAAGACGTAAACCCGATCGTCAAATACCTGACTGCGCACTTCATCAAGCATTTCACCCGAATCGGCCATCTCCTCCTGCCAGGCGATCAGTTTACGCAGCCAGGCGATACGGTCTTCATAGCCGGAACGCCCGCCGGTGACGGTCCCCTCTTTGTATTTCCAGTGGGCGGCGACGCCAAGTTCAGCATCCTCATGCATCTGTTTAGTGCGGATCTGAATCTCAACGGTTTTCCCCCCCGGCCCGAGGACCACGGTATGGATGGACTGGTAGCCATTGGGTTTCGGATTGGCGACATAATCATCAAACTCATCCGGCAGATGGCGAAAATGAGTATGCACAATCCCCAGCACGGCATAGCAGTCCTGCAGGCGCTCCGCCACAATACGCACCGCCCGGACATCGAACAGTTCATCAAACGCCAAATGCTTTTTCTGCATTTTGCGCCAGATACTGTAGATATGCTTGGGGCGGCCGTAGACTTCCGCCTTCACGCCCTCTTCTTTAATCGACTTGCGCAACTGGCCGACGAATTCTTCAATGTAGTGCTCACGATCGATGCGCCGCTCATGCAGCAGTTTAGCGATCTGCTTGTACTCCGCCGGATGCAGGTAGCGGAAGCAGTAATCCTCCAGCTCCCATTTCAGTTGCCCGATCCCGAGGCGATTCGCCAGCGGCGCATAAATATTGGTACACTCCTTGGCGGCCAGCACCCGCTCATCTTCCGGCGCGTCTTTGACCTCTCGCAGGTGCGCGATACGCTCCGCCAGCTTGATGACCACACAGCGGAAGTCATCCACCATCGCCAGCAGCATACGCCGCACGTTGTCCACCTGTTCAGAAGGGACGGAGTCATTGTGCGTCGCCTTCAACTGGCGAATCGCATCCATGTCCCGCACCCCGTGAATCAGGGTCACCACCGACTTGCCGACGGTTTCTTTGAGGATCTCCTCGCTGACCACCCCCGCGTCCGCCAGGGGAAACAGCAGCGCCGCCCGCAGCGTGTCGAGATCCATGCTGAGCATTGACAGGATCTCAACCATTTCCACGCCGCGCCACAGCAGCAGATCGGCATCCGGATGCCCCTGTGTTTGCTGCTGACAATATCGCCAGACCTCGGCTAAGCGCTCACATGACTGCTGGCTGGCGATCCCCAGGCTGCTCACCCATTTTTCGAGGTCAAATTCACCAGCTTTATTGAGATGTGCACTTCTTACCGCGACCATTGTCCTCTCCTTTTGGGACCACGCCCGTCACAGCGGACGAACGTTTTAAATCGGTTAACGCTTTACAAACAACGCCATGGATTCCAGATGCCCGGTATGGGGAAACATATCCAGCATCGTCAGACGCGTAAGCTGAAACCCATTCTGCAACAGGATTTCGCTGTCCCGGGCCAGGGTGCTGGGATTACAGGACACATACACCACCCGCTCCGCAGACAGTTTGACAATTTGGTTCATCACGCCCGGCGCGCCGGCGCGGGCGGGATCGAGCAATACTTTATCCACCCCCTGCGCCGCCCAGGGTTGGCGGGTCACGTCCTCTTCGAGGTTTTCGTGGAAAAATATCGCATGCTCTGCGCCATTTCTCTGCGCATTGCCGCGCGCCATCGCCACCAGTTCGGGTACCCCCTCGACGCCCGTCACCCGGACCGCGCGCCGGGACAGCGGCAGGGTAAAGTTCCCCATGCCGCAAAACAGATCGAGGATATGTTCATGGGGTTGCGGATCCAGCCATTCAATAGCCCGCCGGACCATTTGTTGATTCACCGCATCATTGACCTGAATAAAATCCCGCGGGCTAAAGGATAAGCGTAGACCGTCAATATCATACCAGGGAGATTCGCCGCGAACAGGCTCCAGTGTGTCACTTTGCGGCGCCAGGAACAGCGCTAAATCATGATGATGCGAAAACTGTTCCAGTTTTTGGCGGTCGGCGGCGCTCAGGGGGGCCAGATGGCGCAACACCATCAGGGGTCCATTACCCGCCAGCACCAGTTCCACATGTCCCGGTTGCTCGCTGGCGCGCAAACCGGACAGGCATTCACGCAGCGGCGTCAGCAATGCCTCAAGGCGGGGCGCCAGAATGGGGCACTGATGAATATCCACCAGCGCTTTACTTCCGGCGCGGCGAAATCCCATACTCAATACCCCGCCGCGCGGCGCGGCCTGTAGGCTCAGCCGCGCCCGGCGCCGGTACCCCCAGGCAGGCCCGGCAATCACATCGTCCACCTCGTGTTTCATCATCCTCGCCAGCGCGCGGGATTTGCTCGCCTGCTGTAACTCAACGGCAACGTGCTGTTGCTGGCAACCGCCGCAGACGCCAAAGTGCGGGCAGCGTGGCTGCTGGCGCTGTGGACTGTCGTTCAACCGCCGTTTGACTACAGCAAGGCTATACTGGCGCTTGTCTTCGTTGATTTCGGCCTCAACGCTCTCACCGGGCAGCGCCCCGGCGATAAATAGCGTTTTGCCGTTATGTTTCGCAACCCCCTGGCCAAAAGAATCCAGGTCATTTACTGTTACGGTTATGATCTGACGCGGCGAAACGCGTCGTTTTGCAGAGTAAAATTGCGCCATTGCGAAGTGTCATTTGTTAAATTAATACGATTGATATTCTGAGTCATTTTTGTACCGGCAGGCAGCAACAAATTCGTCCGCCCGCTGCGGCGGCCATTTCGGGTCGGCCCGAAGAGGCGCGTATTTACCAATGCCCCGGCACGCGAAGTATGACGAATATCGCTGATTCTCCCATAATGGAACTCCATGACCAACTATAGCCTTCGGGCCCGCATGATGATTTTAATCCTGGCTCCGACAGTCCTGATAGGGTTGCTGTTGAGTCTGTTCTTTGTCGTGCACCGCTATCATGATCTTCAGCGCCAGTTGGAAGATGCCGGCGCCAACATCATCGAACCGCTGGCGGTCTCCAGCGAATATGGCATGAACTTTCAAAACCGCGAGTCAATACGCCAGCTCATCAGCGTCCTGCATCGCCGGCATTCTAATATTGTACGGGCTATCTCGGTTTACGATGACAATAATCGGCTTTTCGTGACCTCCAACGCGATGCTCGACCCGTCGGTACTCCAGCTTCCGGACAGCGAGGCCATTCCCCCCGGGCTTACGGTGGTGCGCAACGGCGATACCCTGATTCTGCGTACCCCGATTATCCCGGAACGTTATCTGCCGGATGAATCAGAAATTACTGATGCCAAGCCGGCTAATAACCAGCTTGGCTATATTGCCCTTGAGCTGGATTTACAGTCGGTCAGGCTCCAGCAGTACCGGGAAATTTTCACCTCGACCCTTTTGATGCTGTTTTGTGTCGGTATCGCCATGATTTTCGCCTGGCGGCTGATGCAGGACGTGACCGGGCCCATCCGCAATATGGTCAATACCGTTGACCGCATCCGCCGCGGCCAGCTCGACAGCCGGGTGGAGGGATTTATGCTCGGGGAACTGGATATGCTGAAAAACGGCATTAACTCTATGGCCATGTCCCTGACCGCCTACCATGAAGAGATGCAGCATAACATCGACCAGGCGACCTCCGATCTGCGCGAAACCCTGGAGCAAATGGAGATTCAGAACGTCGAGCTGGATCTCGCCAAAAAACGCGCCCAGGAGGCGGCGCGCATTAAGTCAGAGTTCCTGGCCAACATGTCCCACGAGCTGCGTACTCCGCTCAATGGCGTTATAGGCTTTACCCGTCTGACGCTGAAAACCGATCTCACCTCTACCCAGCGCGACCATCTGCATACCATTGAGCGCTCCGCCAATAACCTGCTGACCATCATTAACGACGTGCTGGATTTCTCGAAGCTGGAAGCCGGTAAGCTGATACTCGAAAGCATCCCTTTCCTGCTGAGAACCACCCTTGATGAAGTCGTCGCGCTGCTGGCTCATTCGGCCCACGACAAGGGGCTGGAGCTGACGCTGAATATTAAAAATGACGTGCCGGATAATGTGATCGGCGATCCGCTGCGCCTGCAACAAATCGTCACCAATCTGGTGGGCAACGCCATTAAATTCACCGAAAACGGCAATATCGACGTACTGGTGGAAAAACGCTCCATCGGCAATAACAAAGTGCAGGTGGAAATCCGCATCACCGATACCGGTATCGGTATTCCGGAGCGCGACCAGTCGCGGCTGTTCCAGGCCTTCCGCCAGGCGGACGCCAGTATCTCCCGGCGCCATGGCGGTACCGGGCTGGGGCTGGTCATTACCCAGCGGCTGGTAAAAGAGATGGGCGGCGAAATATCGTTCCACAGCCAGCCCGGCCACGGCTCCACCTTCTGGTTCCATATTAATCTGGATCTGAATGCCAACGCGGTAGTCGACCGCCACGCGCTGGACGTTCTGGAAGGCAAAACCATCGCCTATGTCGAGCCCAATGAAGCCGCCGCGCGCAGTACTCTGGAGATGCTGTCCGCCACGCCGCTGAAAGTGATCTACAGTCCGGCCTTCGCAGCACTGCCGGATGAGCACTATGATATTTTGCTGATTGGCATACCGGTGACATTCCGGGCGCCGCTGACCATGCAGCACGAGCGGCTGGCCCGGGCCATCGGGCTAACGGACTGCCTGATTCTGGCCGTCCCCTTCCATGCCCAGATTGACGCCGAGGCGCTGAAGAATCGCGGCGCTGGCGCCTGTATCAGCAAACCGATTACCACAACGCGCCTGTTCCCTCTGTTGATAGAGCACTGCGCCGCCCACAGCCCGACAGCGAAAATCCACCACGACGGAAACGGCAAACTGCCCATGGCCGTGATGGCGGTGGACGATAATCCGGCAAACCTGAAACTGATCGGCGCCCTGCTCGAAGATTTAGTGCAGCACGTGGTATTGTGCGACAGCGGCAGTCAGGCGCTGGAACATGCCCGGCAGACCACCTTCGACATTATTCTGATGGATATTCAGATGCCGGAGATGGACGGGATCCGCGCCTGCGAATTAATTCGCCAGCTCCCCCATCAGCAGCAAATCCCGATCGTTGCCGTTACCGCGCACGCCATGGCCGGCCAGAAAGAAAAGCTGTTGAATGCGGGGATGAACGACTACCTGGCCAAGCCGATAGAAGAAAAGAAACTTCACGATTTACTGCTGCGTTATCAGCCCGCCCTGATGCAGGGAACGTCCGTGCATCCACAAATCCGCGGCGCTGAGGCGGCGCCAGAGCCCATCGTGACCGAAAACCACAACGTCACCCTGGACTGGTCGCTGGCTCTACGCCAGGCAGCCAATAAAAGCGATCTGGCCCGGGATATGCTGAACATGCTGCTCGATTTCCTGCCTCAGGTGCGCAACATTGTCGAAGAGCAACTGGTCGGCGAGCAACCGGACGAGCTGGTGGATATTATCCATAAACTCCACGGCAGTTGCGGCTATAGCGGCGTACCGCGCCTGAAACATTTATGCCAGATACTGGAAGAACAGCTGCGCGGCGGCGTTCCGGCGCCAGATCTGGAGCCGGAGTTGCTGGAATTGCTGGATGAGATGGACAACGTGGCGCGCGAAGCGCAGCAGATACCCGGCATCTGAGCCGAAATCGCCGCGCCGCGCGATGGCGCGACAGAGTGGTGAATGCAACCAATGAACAGAGCCCAAAAGCAGCATTGTTTTTGGGCTCTGGTTTTGATCATCGGCAGGCTTGCGCGAAGGGAACTATTTAAGGTGCTGACCCGCCCGCAGCGTCGCGGCAATATTGCGCGCCGCCATGCGCACATTGTCGCCGGCGCCTTCCAGCGCCTCCTGCAAACTACAGATGCGGTACAGAACGCTGAACACGGCGTCCAGTCCGTGCTGGTGAACCACGCCGACATCCGCCGACAGACTGCCGGCAATCCCAATCACCGGCTTCTGGTAACGTTTCGCCACCCGCGCCACGCCAACCGGCACTTTACCGTGAATGGTCTGGCTGTCGATACGCCCTTCGCCGGTAATCACCAGGTCGGCATCCCGCACCAGCTCATCAAGGTGCAGCGCCTCAGTGACAATTTCAATACCGTGGCGCAGCTCCGCGCCGCAAAACGCATACAGCCCGGCGCCCATCCCCCCTGCCGCGCCGCCGCCCGCCAGCGTCCGCACCTGAATACCCAGATCGCGCTCGATAATCGTGGCGAAGTGCGCCAGCGCCTCATCCAGTTGCGCCACCATCCGCTCGCTGGCCCCTTTCTGCGGCCCAAACACCGCCGAGGCGCCCTGCGACCCGGTCAGCGGATTCGTCACATCGCAGGCGACTTCAATACGGCAGTCGGCCAGCCGCTTATCAATAGCGCTGATATCAATCCGCGCCAGGTTAATCAATTGCGCGCCGCCGGCGCCGATCTGCTCGCCGTCGGCGTCAAGCAGTTTCACCCCCAGCGCCTGTAGCATACCGGCGCCCGCGTCATTGGTCGCGCTGCCGCCGATGCCGATAATAATGTGCTCCACCCCTTTATCCAGGGCATGGCGAATCAGCTCGCCGGTCCCCCACGAGGTGGTGACCAGCGGATTACGCTCCTGCGGAGTCAACAGCTCAAGGCCGCTGGCCGCCGCCATTTCAATAAAAGCCTGCTGCTCGTCGCCAGACAGGCCATAAAACGCCGCCACCGGTTCCCCGAGCGGCCCGGTCACGTCAATTTCCAGACGTCTGCCGCCGGTCGCCGCGACCATGGCGTCGACGGTACCTTCGCCACCATCGGCAAGGGGGAGCCTGACATACTGCGCCTCGGGGAATATGTCCCGAAACCCCTGTTCAATGCAGGTTGCCACTTCCAGTGCGCTCAGGCTTTCCTTATATGAATCTGGTGCGATTACTATTTTCATAAGCCATCCATCGCCATTTGCGGGCCGCTTGCCGCCCACAGATAGTTACTGCATCACACATTGCCAGACCGCAGCGGCACTGTCAGCAACGCCGCGGTAGCCGGCGCCTGACGGCGCCGGTTGGTTGATCAGCGCACCATGCACGGGCGCTTGTTATCGAACTTCCACTCAGGAATAAGATACTGCATCGCCATGGCGTCGTCGCGGGCGCCAAGGCCGTGTTTCTGATACAGCTCGTTAGCCTTCATCACCTGATCCATATCCAGTTCCACGCCGAGACCCGGCGTCGACGGCACCTGAACCATCCCGCCTTTAATCTGTAGCGGCTCTTTGGTCAGGCGCTGGTTGCCTTCCTGCCAGATCCAGTGGGTATCAATCGCCGTGATGTTGCCCGGCGCGGCGGCAGCCACATGGGTAAACATCGCCAGCGAAACGTCGAAATGATTGTTGGAGTGGGAGCCCCAGGTCAGACCGAACTCATGGCACATCTGCGCCACGCGCACCGATCCCTGCATCGTCCAGAAGTGCGGATCCGCCAGCGGGATATCCACCGACTGCAGGGAAAGCGTATGGCCCATCTGGCGCCAGTCAGTAGCGATCATGTTGGTCGCGGTCGGCAGACCGGTCGCGCGGCGGAACTCCGCCATCACTTCGCGGCCGGAGTAGCCCTGTTCCGCGCCACACGGATCTTCCGCGTAGGCCAGTACGCCTTTGAGCTGTTTACCGATCTTAATCGCCTCGTCCAGCGACCAGGCGCCGTTCGGGTCCAAAGTTACGCGCGCATCCGGGAAACATTGCGCCAGTGCCGCGATAGCTTCGGCTTCTTCTTCGCCAGCCAGTACGCCGCCCTTAAGTTTGAAATCGTTAAATCCATATTTTTCGTAAGCCGCCTCCGCCAGGCGCACTACCGACTGCGGCGTCATGGCTTCATCGTGGCGAATACGGTACCAGTCGCATTTTTCCTCCGGCTGACTTTGATACGCCAGCGGCGTCAGCTTGCGGTTACCGACAAAGAACAGGTAGCCAAGCATTTCCACTTCGCTGCGCTGCTGGCCGTCGCCGAGCAGGGTAGCCACGTTAACGCCAAGGTGCTGGCCCAGCAGGTCGAGCATTGCGGCTTCGATGCCGGTCACTACGTGAATGGTGGTGCGCAGGTCAAAGGTTTGCAGACCGCGGCCGCCGGCATCGCGATCGGCAAACTTCTCGCGAACCTGATTGAGGATATTTTTATATTCGCCCAGCGTCTTACCGATCACCAGCGGCGCAGCATCTTCCAGTGTCTGGCGGATTTTCTCGCCGCCGGGGATTTCACCCACCCCGGTATGACCCGAGTTATCTTTGATCATCACAATGTTACGGGTGAAGTACGGCGCGTGCGCCCCGCTCAGGTTCATCAACATACTGTCGTGACCCGCCACCGGGATGACCTGCATAGAAGTTACAACGGGAGTAGTGCTCATCTTTCGAATCCTTTTGTCTGAATACTGATTATCCGCGGCCAAAGACCGGACGTTTCCTGTCGAACGTCCAGCCCGGCACTAAATATTGCATGGCCAGCGCATCGTTACGCGCCCCGCCGGGTAATGCTTTATAGGCCTGGTGCGCCCGTTCCACCTGCTGCCAGTCGAGTTCAACGCCCAGCCCGGGCGCATCGGGAACCACGATCCTGCCCTTGACTATCTGTAGCGGCGCTTTGGTCAGGCGCTGATCGCCCTCCTGCCAAATCCAGTGGGTATCGATAGCCGTCGGGTTACCTGGCGCGGCGGCTCCCACATGGGTGAACATCGCCAGAGAGATGTCGAAGTGGTTATTGGAGTGACAACCCCACGTCAGCCCCCAGTCATCACACAACTGGGCAACGCGCACCGCGCCGCTCAGGGTCCAGAAATGCGGGTCCGCCAGCGGAATATCCACCGCATCCAGCATGATTGAGTGACCCATTTCCCGCCAGTTGGTGGCGATCATATTAGTCGCCACCGGCAGACCCGTGGCGCGACGGAACTCCGCCATAATTTCGCGCCCGGAATAGCCCTGCTCCGCCCCACAGGGGTCTTCGGCATAGGTCAACACATCATTCATCCCTTTACACAGGGCAATCGCCTCATCAAGCAGCCATGCGCCGTTAGGGTCGACGGTAATACGGGCGTCCGGAAAGCGCTGTTTCAACGCCCGGGCGGCATCAAGTTCCTGCTCGCCGGGCAACACCCCGCCCTTGAGTTTAAAATCTTTAAATCCGTAGCGATCGTGCGCCGCTTCGGCAAGGCGCACAATCGATTCGCTGGAGAGCGCCTCCTGGTGGCGCAGGCGATACCAGTCATGGCTCGCCGCGGCGCCATCCAGATAAGGTAAATCCGTTTTACGACGATCGCCGATATAAAACAGATACCCCAGCACCGTCACGGCATCGCGCTGTTTACCCGGTCCCAGTAGTTCACAGACCGGCACATTTAGCGCCTTGCCGAGCAGGTCGAGCAGCGCTGCTTCCAGCGCCGCCACCGCGTTGACCCGCAGTTCAAATGTCCAGGCGCCTTTGCCGAAGGTGTCAAAGTCGGCAGACTGATTGCCTTTGTGAACCTGCTGCACAACGCGGTTCATACGGGCGACCTCCTGACCCACCACCATGGGTACGGCGTCCAGCAGCGTCTGGTAAATCACTTCACCGCCGGGCGCTTCCCCGACGCCGGTATTTCCGGCGTTATCGGTTAACACGACAATATTGCGGGTGAAGAAAGCGCCGTGGGCGCCGCCAATGTTCAGCAACATGCTGTCATGGCCGGCGACGGGGATCACTTTCATCTCAGTAATTATCGGACTTGATTGCGTGTTCATCGCGGCGTGACCTTTTATTGAGTGACCGGTTTCAGTTCGATACGCTTGATTTCACCCACCAGCACCAGATAGCTGAGAATGGCGATTAGCGCGTGAACACCCACATAAATCAGCGCACCGTTGAAGGAACCGGAGGTCCCGACGATATAGCCGATGGCAATCGGGGTGACGATACCGGAAATGTTGCCGAACATATTGAACAGACCGCCGCTCAGGCCGCTGATCTCTTTCGGCGCGGTATCCGCCATCACCGCCCAGCCCAGCGCACCAATGCCTTTACCGAAGAACGCCAGCGCCATAAAGCCGATGATCATCCATTCAACATCAACATAGTTACAGAACACCATGCTCATGGAGAGCAGCATCCCGAGTACGATTGGCGTTTTACGGGCAAAAGTCAGGGAGCCGGTGCGGCGCATTAACCAGTCGGAAATAATGCCGCCCAGCACGCCGCCAATAAAGCCGCATACCGCCGGAACGGATGCCACAAAGCCGGCCTTGAGGATCGACATACCGCGCGCCTGCACCAGATAAACCGGGAACCAGGTGATGAAGAAGTAAGTCAGGGCGTTGATGCAGTACTGGCCGATATAGACGCCGACCATCATGCGTGAACCCAGCAGTTGTTTGATCTGCCCCCATTTCACGCTCATCGGAACATGTACTTTGGCGCCTTTCTGATCCATGTTGATCAACGCGCCGCCTTCAGCAATGTATTCCAGCTCCTTTTTATTCACCCCAGGATGGTTATTCGGCTCATGTATGACTTTCAGCCAGACAAAACTGATCACAATCCCCAAACCGCCCATAAAGAAGAATACGTGCGACCAGCCCACCTCATGGGTTAACCACCCCATGATCGGCGCAAAAATCACCGTCGCAAAGTACTGAGCGGAGTTAAAAATCGCCACTGCCGTTCCCCTTTCCTGCGCCGGGAACCAGGCGGCGACAATGCGACTGTTGCCCGGGAAAGACGGCGCTTCGGCCAGACCAACGAGGAAACGCAGAGTAAACAGCGCGACAATAATCCCAAAACCGCTGAAGATGTCGACAAAGCCCTGCAATAAGGTAAACAGAGACCAGATGAAGATAGACCAGAAATAAACGCGCTTGGAACCGAACCGGTCCAGCAACCACCCACCCGGGATTTGACCAATGACATACGCCCAGGAAAAGGCGGAGAACACATATCCCATGCCAACCGGATCGAGTCCGATATCTTTGGCCATTTCCGAACCCGCTATTGACAGCGTGGCCCGGTCACCATAGTTAAATGAGGTGACGATAAATAACATCACCACAATCCAGTAGCGGGCGTTAGTGCGTTTCTCCGCACTACTCGCTGCCTGGCTGACAGTCGTATTCATTGTTGCACTCCTGAATTATAGCGTTTAGCTACATCCATTCTGAACAGCACAACCTGTAGGGTAATCAGAATGATGTGTTGGGTTTCCGCAGTATTTTTGTTAGCAAAAGTCGTTATCACACCGGTTTCTGCGGTTTGCTTAACTGGCCCGTAAAAAGTATAGGGAAGGCGCCTGCACGGCCTCACCGGACAAAAGCACAACATTGAAGGTTAAAAGGGTTTTGGTTTGTGGCATTAGCCCAGGGGACTGGGGCATGCTTCACGGAATAGGTAGATAGCGGCCAGGAAAGGCGGCAGAACATCGGGCGTGCGCCGGTTTGTGAGCCACTTCCCTTGACGCCGGGAGTGTGCACGAATAATCCCACCGCATCTCAGGGGATTTCCGGGGAAATGCCCAAACCGCGGCCAGGCGCGGCGGGATATACTGACTGGTAGCAAAATCGTGTCACCCGTTTCCTGTGAAGTTCAGGGAAACAAGGAGAAGGAAGGGAAGTATACGCCCTCTGACCTGTAGCAGAGGGCCTGTGCTTTACTGCAGCCTGGCTCCCCAGGACTCTACCCAGGGGTTTGATACCGCTTCCGGTTCTGGCTCCTCGCTGGCGTCAATCGTTAACACATCACCGACCCGCTGCGCGCCCTGTTCCTGAAGCAAAGCGTCAAATTGCTTTCCGGCGCCGCAAAAGTGGGTGTAGGTACTATCGCCCAGTGCGATCAGGCCGTAATGCAGTTCTGGCTGATAGCCGACTTGCTCTTTAATGTCGTGAAATAACGGCGCAATACTGTCCGGCAAATCCCCCTGCCCGGTCGTGGACGTCACCACCAGCGCGTAGTGATTGCGGTAATACTGCCAGTCCGCCAGCACGGGATCCTCAAAAACTTTGACCTTGTGCCCCTGGGCGCTGAGGATGGCTTCCGCTTCCTCCGCCACCAGCAGCGCATTGCCATATATGGTGCCAACAAAAATACCGACTTCAGCCATTCTCGTGCTCCTTATTCGCTCCGCTACCATCCTGACTGCCTGAGTCAGGAAACTCAACCCTTTCAATTGTCGGGAGAACACCCCGCCAGCCAAACTGCGCCAGCGCCTGTATCCAGACTGCATCCAGCGACGCGCGGATCGTCAGCGGTTCGCCGGTCACCGGGTGATTGAGCGCCAGCTCGCTGGCGTGCAGCATAAGATGATGGCAGCCAAAATGATCGGCGGCAGCCCGGTTCTGGCGCAAATCGCCGTGCTTTGAATCCCCAATAATCGGATGTTTCAGATGTTTCAGATGGCGACGCAACTGATGCTTACGCCCGGTATGCGGCTCCAGCTCGACCAGGCTATAGCGGGCGCTGGCATAGCGGCCGACGGCGATCGGCATTTCACACACCGCCAGACCGCGATAGTGCGTTACCGCCGGCTGCGGCGTTTTATCCTGACGGGCATATTTATCGGCAATCTTATCCAGCTCTTCAATCAGCGGGTAATCCAGCGTCGCCTCTTCCTGCAGCCAGCCGCGCACTATGGCGTGATAGCGTTTTTTAATCTGCCGTTGCTCAAACTGCTGCGCCAGCAGGCGTCCTACCTCGCTGGACAACCCCATCAATAACACGCCGGAAGTGGGCCGGTCGAGGCGATGGGCGGTAAAAACGTGCTGACCCAGTTGATCGCGCACAGTCTGCATGACCACCACTTTCTCATCGCGATCCAGCCAGCTACGGTGCACCAGCCAGCCGGAAGGTTTATTAACGGCGACCAGCCAGCGATCCTGATAAATAATTTCCAGCGTCACGCGTCGTCATCCGCCGTAAACAGCGCGTCAAGATCGCTTAACACCGCCAGTAAAATCTCCCTTCCGGGGGCAGAGGCATCCAGCGCCATTTCGTAATAGGGCGTCACGGCAAACGCCTGCGGCAGCGGATGGCCGCAGTCGAGTAAGACTTGCATACGCGGGATAAGTACCCACTGTAACCACCCTTCAGGCTCCAGCGTGTCCATACAGAATGGCTGAGTACTGTTTAACGCCGCTGAATCGGGTAGTTCGCTGCGCCAGTGCCGATGATCGCGCAATACCTGTTCCAGGCGCGCCAGATGCTGGCGCACTGCCTCATGACGATTCATTAAATACCTCGGAAGCCACTATATTGGGCGCAAAAGGATAACACGCCGCGGGATAAAGCGGGAACGCTCATGGGCCTGCCCGGCGCTATGCGAGCGGTGTGTGCTGTGCTGTGCTGTGCTGTGCTGTGCTGTGCTGTGCTGTGCTGACCAGCATGAAGGCGCTGACGGGAATCAGCAATAAAAAAAGGGAGCACTGTATACACAGTGCTCCCGGTTCGTTTCGCAGCATTCCGGCTACTATTGGTGCTCCCTGCTCATCCATGACAACATTTTCCGATGGTCGATCCTGACCTACATTCCTTTGCCCTGGCTTCCTGCAAACACCATCCTGATGTCGTCCCTACCTCTCCCTGAGGCGAATTCCTTTAGTCTTCCTGACCCACCTTCCGTCCCGTCCGGCTCTCGTTCTCCCTCCTGGAGGTGTCCTTTACGCTTACCTGCGTGTTCCTTGCTCCTTCCTGAAGCCTTTCCTTGTATCACCGTCCTGGTGTGTTCCTGCTCTGAAGAGACATCATCCTGATATCAACTTCATGTGTCTAACTCCCTGTTGACGAGCATAGGATCGCCCAAAACAGCCAAACTGACAAGCAGTTTACCGATGTCTTACACACTTTCGTTTTCATCCGGAAAAAGAAAGTTACATTTATTCCTTTGTTTTTATTGTAGTTAATAAAAACATGTATCTGTTCCTGTACAAACAAACCATGATATTTCCTACAGGCTTTGTAAGAGATCTCTTACACCCCCATGGGGCAAATGCTGTCAGAAAACTCTCGGAATCAGTTCCTCAAGGAACGTCTCCAGCGATGGCGCCAGCGTTTCACGCTGCCGGGTACCGACTTTTTCCAGGATCACCTCGCCGCTCAGATTACACAACGCGACAGTTTCCATCTCATCCCCGGTAGTGGCCAGAAACAGCGTAGGCGAAAGTTTCAACCGCTTTTGCATCACCAGATGGCCGATAAGATTCTCCTGGACGCGCCGAAAGTCATCTTCACTCCAGGTTTGCAGCAGCGTTAGCGACAAATCCCGATGGCTGGCCGGCATATCGCCGGCATATTGTGCGGTATAAAAATCATGCGCTTCCGGACGCAGCACGATGTCCAGCGCGCGCTCTACCGCACTCAGATCCGCAGCGGGAACGAACGGCTGCGGCAACCACTGTACACTCTCGCCAGCGCTGCGCACAATACACGAAGAGGGGATGCCGTAAAGCTCCTCGCTTTGCGGCTCGTGGCCGGTTTCCTGCTGCCAACGCTGAATAAAGCGCCGGGTAAAATCATTCAGAGCTTGCCGGGTATTGTCCAATTTTTTCTCTCCACGCGCCAGGATACAAGATACACTTCTCTCGATCTGGCGGCGACTATCACCCGTTAACTGCGCATAGCGCCAGCGGCGATAGCTGTCTGCGACGCTGTCGCCCGCCGCCCTGATGAGATTGTGTATAAGATTGTTATTGTACCTGCTTTTCAACCACGGTGACTCATGTCCAGCTATGAAAACCACCAGGCGCTCGGCGCACTGACCCTGGGAAAATCCACATCCTACAAAGACATTTATGACGCCACGCTGCTCCAGGCGGTGCCGCGTAGCCTCAACCGCGATCCCCTGGGGCTGAAAGCGACGTCGCTGCCCTTTCACGGCGCGGATATCTGGACTCTGTATGAACTCTCCTGGCTGAATCCGCGCGGACTCCCACAGGTTGCCATCGGCCATGTGGTACTGGACGCCGCCAGCCAGAATCTGGTGGAGTCCAAGAGTTTTAAACTCTACCTGAACAGTTTTAACCAGACCCGTTTTCCGGACTGGCAAAGCGTACAGGCGACGCTGGAGCGCGATCTCAGCCAGTGCGCCGCGGGAAAGGTGAGCGTCCAACTGTATCGCCTGCAGGAGGTGGCAGGCCAGCCGGTGTCAACCCTGGCGGGAGAGTGCATTGATGACCAGGATATCGGCATTGATAGCTATGACTTCGACGCCGATCTTCTGGCGGATGCCGCTGGCGACGAGTATGCCGACGAGACACTGGTCAGCCATCTGCTGAAATCGAATTGCCTGATCACCCATCAGCCGGATTGGGGGTCGGTACAAATACGCTACCGCGGACCACGCATCGATCGCGGTAAACTGCTGCGCTATCTGGTGTCGTTCCGTAACCACAACGAATTTCACGAGCAGTGCGTGGAGCGAATCTTCTGCGACATTCAGCGTTTCTGCCGCCCCGACGCGCTCACCGTGTATGCCCGCTATACCCGACGCGGCGGCCTGGACATTAACCCCTGGCGCAGCAATGTCGATTTTACCCCGGCTATCGAACGCCTCGCCCGCCAGTAAAAGCGAGGCATCTCGCATCCGCGAGGTTAATTTACCTGTGCGGGTTGTGAAAGGGGATCGGCCAGGGCTATTTTAATCACAGGGAGCGGCGATTTTCGCCCCGTAAGGAGTTTTCACTTGATTACACATATTAGCCCGCTGGGCTCAATGGAAATGCTGTCGCAGCTGGAAGTGGACATGCTTAAGCGCACCGCCAGCAGCGACCTGTATCAGCTATTTCGCAACTGCTCGCTGGCAGTCCTCAATTCCGGTAGCCAGACTGACAGCAGCAAAGAACTGCTGTCGCGCTACGAAAATTTCGACATCAACGTACTGCGCCGTGAACGCGGCGTAAAGCTGGAACTGATTAATCCACCGGAAGAGGCGTTCGTCGACGGGCGGATTATTCGTTCGCTGCAGGCGAACCTGTTCGCTGTGCTTCGCGATATTCTGTTCGTTAACGGCCAAATCTCCAATGCCAGCCGCTTCCAGCATTTAAACATGGAAAACTCCATTCACATCACTAACCTGGTGTTTTCCATTCTGCGCAACGCCAGAGCGCTGCACGTCGGCGAAGCGCCGAATATGGTCGTGTGCTGGGGCGGCCACTCTATCAACGAAACCGAATACCAGTACGCGCGCAGCGTGGGTAATCAACTGGGGCTACGCGAGCTGAATATCTGTACCGGCTGCGGGCCAGGGGTCATGGAAGCGCCGATGAAAGGAGCCGCGGTCGGGCATGCCCAGCAGCGCTACAAAGACGGGCGTTTTATCGGCCTGACCGAACCGTCGATTATTGCCGCCGAGCCCCCTAACCCGCTGGTCAATGAACTGATCATCATGCCAGACATTGAAAAGCGCCTTGAGGCATTTGTACGCATCGCTCACGGCATCATCATCTTCCCGGGCGGCGTGGGGACGGCGGAAGAGCTGTTATATCTGCTGGGGATCCTGATGAATCCTCACAACCACGATCAGGTGCTACCGCTGATCCTGACCGGTCCACAAGAGAGCGCCGATTATTTCCGGGTACTGGATGACTTTATTGTCAACACCCTGGGCGAGAAAGCGCGCAAACACTACCGCATCATCATTGACGACGCGGTGGAAGTGGCACGCCAGATGAAAAAGGCCATGCCGCAGGTCAAAGAAAACCGCCGCGAGACCGGGGATGCCTACAGCTTCAACTGGTCAATTCGTATTGCGCCGGACCTGCAAATGCCGTTCGAGCCTTCCCACCAGAATATGGCGAACCTGAATCTCTACCCCGAGCAACCGGCAGAACAATTGGCCGCTTCTCTGCGTCGGGCGTTTTCCGGTATTGTCGCCGGCAACGTCAAAGAAGTGGGGATCCGGGCGATTGAGCAGTTCGGTCCGTATAAGATTCACGGCGATCCGCGCATCATGCAGCGAATGGATGAACTGTTACAGGGATTCGTCGCTCAGCACCGTATGAAACTTCCCGGCAGCGCCTACATTCCCTGCTACGAAATTTGCCACTGACCGCAGGCGGCCACGGCCGCCTGCCATTACCGATAAAGCCCGGGCAACGTTGTTCCGGGCTTACCACTGGCAAGTACTCCTCAATCGTTTGATTTCCCGGTTTATTCTCCGGCAGTCCCGGAATGCTCAGCGCCCGCAAGCATTTGCCTTTCATCTCTGCTCCCGAAATATCCAGGCCTGAGGCTTTCTCTTCGCGAATCAAAAACCGCTACAGCTACATTTGTTACTCATTGCTCAGGGAAAATGGTTTACTTTTCGCCCCATCTCACATCATCTACAACTAAAGTCACTGACAATAAATAGTTTTTTAAACAACGCAATTATTCAGGATAAAAAACCATCAATACCCACACAAAAAGTATATTCTTACATTTGAGATCGCGATCACTGATACAATAATTACATCAATGTATCTTTCCGCCCGAAAATAGTTACAGGAAAAAATCATATAAACCTCACCCTGAGCAGAATTTCATTTTATATCCAGGCGGTCTGATAGGCCGACTGGCCATAAATCTGGCAATTATCATTCGTTCTTCCTGGAGATGTTGATGGAAACCACTCAAACCAGCACCCTGGCTGCCGTAGAAAGCAAAAGCTCATGGCGCAAAACAGATACCATGTGGATGCTGGGCCTGTACGGCACCGCCATTGGCGCCGGAGTCCTGTTCCTGCCAATTAACGCCGGCGTTGGCGGCATGATCCCGCTGATTATTATGGCGATCCTCGCTTTCCCGATGACCTTCTTCGCCCACCGCGGTTTAACCCGTTTTGTCCTCTCCGGTAAAAACCCCGGGGAAGATATTACTGAAGTGGTGGAAGAACATTTCGGCATTGGCGCCGGTAAGCTGATTACCCTGCTGTATTTCTTCGCTATCTACCCAATCCTGCTGGTCTACAGCGTGGCGATCACCAACACCGTGGACAGCTTTATCACCCACCAGCTGGGGCTGGTATCGCCGCCGCGCGCTATTCTGTCGCTGATCCTGATTATCGGTATGATGACGATCGTACGCTTCGGCGAGCAGATGATCGTTAAGGCCATGAGCGTG
>NZ_KQ947381.1:0-47438 GCF_001484765.1 Entomohabitans teleogrylli
CCCCGCCGTGGCAGCGCCACCCTTCACCGTCAGTTTCTCACCCAGTTGCTTGCCGACCTGACCGGTGTTGCCGGCAAAGGTCAGCGGGGTGCTGGCCAGCTTGTCCAGTGCGGTATTGGTGCTGTGCAACTGGGAGCCGTTCACCGCATCGGTACTCTCCGCATTCAGACGGCCAGCGGCTACGTTGGTGATGGTGCGCTCACTATCTTTTTTACCCACGCTGACGGTGCTTTCTGGCTCTGCTCCGGCAAAGGCATACCAGGTACCATTGATAGTTTCACCGGCGGTTTTCTTTACTCCGTAGGTCTGCGAATTAGCCCCCAGCGCCACATCATTGGTGTTTTCAGCGATGGCATTCATCCCGATGGCCACTGAGTCCTGGCCCACGGCGGAAGAGTCCGTCCCCGTTGAGTTAGCGTGGAAGTATTTGGTACCGGTGTTGTAGACACTCTCTATTGACTGATTGGTGGCATACAGCTGAGAGCCGTTAATCGCATCGGTACTGGAGTCAGAAATACGCCCTGCTGCCACGTTGGTAATAGTGCGCTCCGTGCCAGCATTTCCCACGCTCACCGTACTGTTTGCCACATCACCAGCAAAACTGTAGTTTTTACCGTTGATCGTCACACCGGTCGTACTTTTGGCTTGCTCAGTAATGGAATCAGACCCCAGCGCCACATCCATTTGATTATTCGCCCGGGCGCCATCGCCAATCGCCGTTGCATGTTTAGCAAGAGCCCCGGAGTTCGCACCGATTGCCGTCGCGTGCTCAAAAGAGGCCGATGATAAATGACCAAGTGCCGTTGTCTGATAATCAGTTGCTTTAGACTCCAGGCCAATGGCTACGGCACCACCCATACCTGAGGCTGAAGCGTCAGCCCCTATGGCAATACTACCGGTTGCACTACTCGCCACGCTGGAGTCTCTGCCAATGGCAATACCGTCCTCTGCTGCGGAGGTCGATGAAGTCCCCATGGCAATAGTGTTCTTATCCGCAGTACTGGATTCTAACCCCATGGCAATACTTCCTGTTGCCGCGATATCGGCAACAGACAAGGTACCAATGGCAATACTGTCCTGAGCCTGTGACGTGACCCCACTCCCCAGGGCGACAGAGTATTTACCCGAGGCGGTGGTTGCCGTTCTCTTTGCTACAATATTCCCACTGTCGTCTTTTGTTGATGTTACCCGCTGACCATCGGCTGTTAATACAACCGACTGACCTAACGCCGTTGCACCTTCCTCTTTCGCTACCGAATAAGAGCCCAGTGCCACGCTTTCATGTTCTAAAGCTTTAGTGGCAACCCCGCCAATGGCGACTGAGGTTTGCCCGGTACTCTCGGCTTGCTGGCCAATGGCGAGCGCTGAGAGCCCTGACGACTTGGAATTCGTTCCGATTACCACACTGTTGGCGGTTGTGGCAGTAACAGCAGCACCCAATGCGATAGAACCATTACCTTGCGCACTGGTTTTGACATCTATTTCTTCTTCGCCAGTAGCTTCGTTAATTTTTGTTGAATAAGCCCCCAGAGCCAGAGACTGATAACCTGTTGCCTCTGCCCCCTCGCCTACAGCGACAGCACCCGTTTTTGTCGCGGCAGCATTAGCGCCAATTGCCGTAGAGCTGACACCGGTAGCCATCGCTTTGTAGCCTAAACCCACACTATTTCCACCACTGCGGTCTGTATCACTTTCAGCAATATGACCCGCCCGGCTCTCCATACCAATAGCGATACTGGTATCGTATATAGTCTGAGCGTTATTACCGATAGCTATAGAGAAGTCAGTATTTGCTTTTGCCAGAGTGCCCAAAGCCACTGACCTTGTCGCTGATTGCGCCTGCGCACCAATGGCAATACTATTTGTAGGTGGATTCGTCGCCGCATCAGGAGCATCCCTTTTCGCCTCCGCATCTGTGTTAGCCTTCGCGTTATAGCCAAAAGCCAGACTGCTGGCACCATCAGTGGAAGCCCCATTCCCGATAGCGGAAGAGTATGTACCCTCAGCGCTGGATGACAGACCAATGGCAATCGTTGCTAATCCAGTAGATTTGGCCAATGTCCCTATCGCGATAGTGTTTTCCGCCAGGGCGTTCGCCCCGCTACCTACCGCGAGAGAGTAGGTACCCGAGGCGGTTACCTGCGTCCTCTTCTCCGGATCTGAAGGGGTTGGTGTGCTGATTGCCTGTCCCAGAGCCGTAGCGCTATAACCTGTAGCCAGCGCGGACTCACCCAGCGCCGTAGAGTTAGTCGTTGTCGCCTTACTTGCTGAGCCAATTGCCGTAGAACCACTAGCAGAGGCTTCTGATTTTGAGCCCGCCGCTAAGCCATAATAGCCAGAAGCCACAGAATTAAAGCCCATGGCTGTAGCATATTGATTCGTTGCTTCTGAGTCGGCTCCCACCGCAGTCGTTTGAGTCGCTGTCGATGTCTTCGCGCCCGCGCCCAGAGCCGTAGATAACTGGCCTAGCGCCTTACTTGCCGGGCCAACAGCCGTAGAATTAATACCACTGGCTACCGAATCTACGCCTCCCGCGAAGGAAAACGCCGCCGATGCCTGGGAGTTATCGCCAATGGCAACAGTTTTTCCGGCTGTTGCCTTTGCAGTTGAACCCAGCGCTACCGAACGTTCACCTGTAGCTTGTGAACTGGTGCCAACAGCTGTTGCTCCACCAGAGCCAGCCGTAGTATTCGCTGAGTTTTGATCAATGCCAGTAACACCCGATGCTGTCGCTCCGACACCAAGTGCCGTATTACCGATCAGCTCTGTTGAACCATTGCTACCCTTAGCCTGAGAACCTGCACCAATCGCTGTATTTGTCACCTGGCCACCATCATTAGCCGCCGCAAATTGTGCGTTTGATCCATTAGTCACACCGGTACTCACCACCCACGCATTCGCGCTCCCGGGTATGGCCACCAGAGTCACGCTTAACAGGGCGATGGACGCCAGTCCCTTCGCCCTTTTTAATCCGGATTTTCCTTTGCCTCTGGCTTTGGCAAACTCGCTGACCGCGGTCCATATTCCCAGACTTGCGTTCCACACCAAACGATATACTGTATTCATCTCTTTCCCCCAGTGTCTTTAAATAAAAGACCGGTTTAATCCTTTAAAAAATTTATTCAGACGCGCGCAGAGACTGCCGCTCTGTCAGAATCAGACTCCGCTCAAGCGAGTGATTATTCAGACGCATGGCATAATGCTCATAGAGCTCGCGGGCTTTCTGCGGCTGGTTTATTACGTACTGGTAATAACCACCGACAAAAAATACCGCCTGCGTCACGGCGTCTGCTTTTTCCTCTGCCTGGCCGAAGGTAATTCCGTCGATCAGCCGGAACATTTCCTTTGCGCTTCCTTTTCCGGCATAAATATCAGCGATAGCTGATTCATATGCGGAAAACCATTTATAGTTTGCGGTTTTGTCAGTCAGCGTTTTTTGTAATGCCGCCGCTCCTCCCTGCCATGTTCTGGCGGTTAACCATAAATCCCAGAGCCGGGCATAATCCCGCTCGCGTCCGTTGCCATGTTGTTGTAATACACTGAACGCCTGGCGGGCATCGCCATAACGTCCTAACGCCGCCAGATTGACCGCCGACGGTAGCGCAGCTGCGCTGGCCATCACGGTACTGTTCAGCAGATCGTATTTCTGACGCGCCTCGCGGTGATAGCCCGCCAGATCGTCATTGACCGCCTGCTGGAATATCACCGTCGGCGCTTTATCTGTAGAAGGGAATAACTGAGGACGTTGCGGCAGCGAGTTATCGCCCGTTGCCATTGCGCCACAGGAAAATAACAGAAAAAGCAGGGCACTCAGCGTGGTTTTCACTGAGTGATTATTCGTGTTCCTGAACATAATAAATTCCGTCCTGGAGTACGCTAACCGTAAAAGGCGTCAGCGACGTTTCTTTTAGTCATTAAAAGAATGAAAATTTATTCACTATTCATCGTGGTCTGGCGATCAGACCGGCATTTTCATTCTCAGCATATCCCGGCATACCAGAATGCCTTGTGAGTTACAGTTCAGCAGGCCATATTCCTGAAATACACTGCGCTTGATGCGGTAAATCAATTTCAGAGAGGTGCTGCTCGTCACGGCCAAACGATGGGCAGAGCCGCCGCGTCCAAGCTGGTTAAAAACATCCAGTACCCGTTGGGATACATTGCCCCGGCGCACGGGAATATTTTCTGCCGTATTAACTAAATGGATAAGTTCCTCACCAGAGATACTCTTTGACAGCAGACAGGGAAATTGTAGCGTGCTGGTCTTTTTCATCGGCAGATCCATCATAACGACCAGCCGACAGCATTGCAGTACCGGCATCTGCAGAAAAGCTTTGCGGGTGAGATGATTACTCACGGCCAGTACCACCAGATCGCCAGGAGCGGGATGGAAATCAATATCCGCGTCATTATTCAGATTAATTAACCTTGAATGCACTGCGCTGTTTTCCAGCGTCGCGGAAATCCCATGCAGGAAAAAAACATCATCGGAAATGAAATGGTATTTCATAAAAAAGTCCCTTTTCATGAAAGGCTGAAAATCAATTAATGGCTTACGTTTACCTCGGAAAAATCAATTCCTTTTTGGTGTGAGGGCATTCTATGGTCAGGCAACGAGCAAGAGACAATCGTTTAAACCGATCAATTGGGGATAAATAATAAAAAACACCTATTGATTAACAGATATCGATCGCCAATATCTATTGTAAAAAACCATTCAATTCAGACAATTAAAGAGAAATAACATTTGAAAACAACTAACGCATTGATAATAAAGAACTTAGAAACCATAAAATAAAAGAAACGCATATAAAACAACAACATAAAAAACACTTTCAGGTGAAAGCAACACCACTCAGCACCTTAACAAAATGATTTTAGTACTAAAAATTCAGACCTCTTTACCTTTATAAGAAAATAATCCTGGAGTTTTTTGTAATGAATTATCAAATTCATTATACGTCATCTTTATTGAGTCAGTTATTTTGTTAGTATTATTTTTTAATACACTGAATAATAAAGAAAACACCAATTCATTAACAAAACAAAGTCATCCCAGGAATATTTTCCCGCAATTACGAAAATTCTTATAAAAATACTGCCGTTTGCGACCCAAAAGGCACCTGTCCGACCGGAAGATGCGCCGTTTTCGCAGAGCCATATCGGGTTCAAAAATTCTTAATCAGAAGGAAAGTCATCAGAAGGGAGCCGGAAAACACTTCAGATAAATCTGAACAATTCCTGACTCAGAAGGACACCCGTTATCAGGCAAACAACTTTTCTACGATCCAGCGCAGTAAAATAGACAGACTCCCGGTTCGGGAGCCATCTGTGCGGGTAGTGATTCAGTCTATTCGGGCAGGAACACAGACCGTAGCGTATCCCCTACCCCTGGCACCCGGGGCACCAGAAGAAGGGCCGCGATGACAGCATCGTCCGGACGATAAGATGCCCGCAGCGTTCACAGGGTTGCCCCTCACGGTGAAACACCTTAAAGCGGAATATCGCCCCGTGGTGCACATTGTCATCCCCCTGCCCGCGGGTTTGCCAGGAGAGACGCGGTATCGCCAGGCAGGCCTGCGCCAGACGGTCCAGTTGCTCATCGTTAAGATCCACCGCCCGCTGCTGGCCGGTCAACTGCGCTTCCCAGAGAATTTCCACCCGCAGGTAGTTACCCAGCCCGGCGAGAAACGCCTGATCGAGCAACAGCCCGCAGAACTGGCGACGGCGGAATTTCGCCGCCAGCAAACGTTCTTTCACCTGCTGCGGCGTCAGGGTCATGTCCAGCACATCCGGGCCAATACGCTGCAGGAAGGGATGCGTCTGGTAAGTCTCCTCGGTAAACATCTCAATATCCGAGGCGCTATACAGCAGAATGGCTTGATCCGCGGTCGCCAGCCGTACCCGCAGGCTGCGTTTAGAATCCGGCGCGTCGCCGCTGTTCAGCACTTTCCACACCCCATACAGCTGGTTGTGGCTATACATCACCAGCCCATTGGAAAAGTGGGTTAACAGCGCTTTGCCGCGGGTTTCCAGGCGCGTGATACATTCACCGGGCAACTGCGGGGCGAAGGTCGCCAGTTCGGGAAAGGCAAACCACACGTCGGTTAAAGGTTTATTGAGTACCGCGGCTTCCAGCCTGTCGGCCGCCCGCCGTATCTCTGGTCCTTCAGGCATTATCTTCTCCTGTGGTGATAAAAACCCCGGCAGGCCGGGGCTAAGGATTAAAACAGAGTTACCGTGTCTGCTCCGGCACAGCGCGCCAGCCTTACTGCTCAAGCTGCCAGGCCAGTTGTTCCAGATAAATACGCTGCTGGCGACGCGCCTGCAACGCCTCCTCCAGCGTGCAGACCACGAAATGGACCGGCTCCCCGAGACGGACCTGAGCCAGATGATAGAGATCGGCTTCAATCACGCAGGCAATACGCGGATAGCCGCCGGTGGTCTGAGCGTCGTTCATCAGCACAATCGGCTGGCCGTTGTGCGGCACCTGAATCACCCCTGGCAACAGGCCGTGGGAGACCAGTTCCCGGGGATGCGCCCGTTCCAGAGTCTGCCCCTGGAGCCGGTAGCCCATACGGTTGCTCTGGGGGCTAAGATGCCAGGGCAGACGCCAGAACTGCTCCTGCGCGGTACGGCTGAACTCATGGTATTCCGGCCCCGGCAGCGCGCGCACCCGGTTGCCCCACAGCAACTGGCGCACCCCCTGGGGACGGGAAAACGTCCTGCCGCCGGCGCGCAGCGGGAGCCGATCGCCATCCTGCAACAGCCGCCCGTGAAAACCGCCGAAACCGGCCTTGAGATCGGTACTGCAGGAACCCATCACCGGCGGGATATCCAGCCCGCCGGCCACAGCCAGATAGCTGCGCATCCCACGGCGCGGCGATTTCAGCGTCAGGCGCTGGCCGGGTTTAACCGGCAGGCGCCAGCCGGTCCACACCGGCTTATCATCCAGCCGGGCATCGCAGCCGGCGCCGGTCAGGGCAAACCAGCCGGCGGACTCAAATTCAATAACGCACTGGCCAAGCGTGATTTCCAGCGCCGCCGCATCGGCATCGTTACCCACCAGGATGTTGGCGATGCGCAGCGCCGGGGTATCCAGCGCGCCGCAGCGGCTGACGCCGGACTGCCGGTACCCTTCCCGTCCACCATCCTGTACCGACATCTGCATTCCGGCACGAATAATTTTCAGCACACCCCCTCCTTTTGCGGCACAAAACGCACCGTATCGCCCGGCGCCAGCAGCCCCGGCGTTTCACGGTCAATATCAAACAGTTTTTCCCGGGTCTGGCCGATTATCTGCCAGCCGCCCGGCGTCGCCATTGGGTAAATGCCGGTCTGGGCGCCGCCGATCCCGACCGAGCCGGCCGGCACCAGCAGGCGCGGCTCGGCGCGCCGCGGGGTATTCAGCCGCGCCGGCATACCGCCCAGATACGGGAAACCGGGCTGGAAGCCGATAAAATAGACTACGTAATCCACCGAAGCGTGTAGCGCCACCACTTCGCGCGGCGTCAGTTCGGCATGGCGCGCCACCTCGTCAAGATCCGGACCGGCGCTGCTGCCATAAACCACCGGGATATCAATACGCCGGGTTTGCAGCTCCACCTCTTCGCTCTCCTCCCACCACTGCTGGAGACGTTCAATGGCATCCAGCGCCAGTTGTTCCGGTTCGCGCAACACCACGGTGATATTGTTCATGCCGGGAATCACTTCCACGATGGAGGGCACCTCCGCCAGCCGGTGACACAGCCCCCAGATGCGCTTCTGGCTTTCCAGAGTCACCGGAGGCTCAAGTTCCAGTACCACCGCGCTTTCTCCCAACAGGTAACAACGAGCTCGTTGCACAGTTCCCTCGCTTATCCCCGTCAGGCGGGGTTTGGAATATCAACAAAAGTGACGTCAAGACCGATTTCTTCATTCAGCCATTCGCTCAGCGCGCGGATCCCTCCGCGCTCCGTGGCATGATGGCCGGCGGCGTAAAAATGTAGCCCCTGTTCGCGGGCCGAGTGGATAGTCTGTTCCGATACTTCGCCGGTAATAAAGGCATCCACCCCGAAGCGGGCCGCCGCGTCAATAAAACCCTGCCCGCCGCCGCTGCACCAGGCCACGCGGCGGATAGTCTCCGGTCCGGTATCGCCGCACCACAGCGGCTTACGCCCGAGGCGCGCCTCCAGCCACGACGCCAGTTCCAGCCCGGGCATCGCCATTGAAAACTCGCCCCATGGCACCAGCGGCTCCACCTCGCCCATCACCTCGATACCCAGCAGCGCCGCCAGTTGCACGTTATTGCCCAACTGTGGATGGGCATCCAGCGGCAGATGCCAGCCATAAAGGTTGATATCATGGCTGAGCAGCGCTTTCAGGCGGTTGCGCTTCATGCCGCGCACCAGCGGCGATTCGTTTTTCCAGAAGTAACCGTGATGCACAATAATGGCGTCCGCCTGCTGGCGCACCGCCTCGTCGATCAGCGCCTGGCTGGCGGTGACGCCGGTGATAATTTTCTGCACCTCCGGGCGGCCCTCCACCTGAAGGCCGTTGGGCGCATAATCGCTAAACGCCGCACTGTTCAGTTTTTCGTTGATCAGAGCTTCCAGTTCGGTGTTTTTCATGATTTATCTCGCGTTATGGCGCGCCGCCTCATACGCTTTCAGCGTTGCGTTACGCGCCTGTTGATGGTCAACAATCGGACGCGGCCAGTCGAGGGTTTCCCCGCGTTTGTCCGCCCACACCCAGGGTTGATGAATCGCTTTGCCGGGAATATGGCGCAGCGCCGGTATCCACTGGCGAATAAACGCCCCATCCGGGTCAAAGCGTTCCCCCTGGGTGGTGGGGTTGAAAATACGAAAATAGGGCGCGGCATCGGTACCGGTAGACGCCGCCCACTGCCAGCCGCCATTATTGGCCGCCAGATCCCCGTCAATCAACCGGGACATAAAATAACGTTCCCCGAGACGCCAGTCGATAAGTAAGTCTTTAACCAGAAAACTGGCCACAATCATCCGCAGCCGGTTATGCATCCATCCGGTCTGGTTAAGCTGGCGCATGGCAGCGTCAACAATCGGAAAACCGGTGCGCCCCTGTTGCCAGGCCGTCAGTTGCGCCTCGTCGTTCCGCCAGGCGACCCGATCGGTCCACGGCTGGAAAGGCTGATGGCAACACAGGCGCGGGTACGCCACCAGCAAATGGCGGTAGAACTCGCGCCAGATCAGTTCATTGAGCCAGATACTGCCCGCCTGGCCCAGCAGGGCACCGGGCTGTTCGCGCAACAGGCGATGCAGACACTGCTGCGGGGAAAGGACGCCGGTCGCCAGGTAAGGGGACAGCAAACTGGTGCCCTGGCGGTCCGGAAAATCGCGCTCAACCTCATAGTCCTGAGCCTGATTACGACAGAACCGGCGCAGCCGTTCGATGGCCGCCGCTTCACCGGCCGGAAATAATGCCTCATCGACCGCTTCCTGCGGGTAGTCAAACGGCGCTGGCGGCGGTGTGGGCCCGGCGCTGGCGTGACGCCGGGCCGGCGCCGGCAGGCAATCGGCGATCCCTTCCTGCAGACGACGTAAAAACGCTTTACTGAAAGGGGTAAAAACCCGGTACATCTCCTGATTACCGGTCGTTACACTGCCCGGGGGCAGTATCACGCTGTCATGAAACCCCTGGCAGACCACCGTACGCGCCAGCGCTTTTTCCAGCGCCGCGTCACGGCGCTGTTCGTTGAGTTCATACTGGTAGTTATAGAACAGCGCATCGACATGATGCTGGCGGCAGAATAGCGCAATGTCGCTCACCGCCGTGCTGAAATCCGCTGTCTGGTAGCTGTACAGCGGGATATTACGCTGCGCCAGTTCATGGTGCAGATGCTGTAAATTACGCTGAATAAACGCCGCCTGACGCGGCGCCATCTCGTGGCTACGCCACTGCGCCGGGGTGGCGATATACAGCGCCAGCACCCGGGCTTGTGGGTCGCGGCAGGCGGCGCTGAGTGCCGGGTTGTCGTGCAGCCGTAAATCATTTCGCAACCAGACCAGATGAGTGGCCATATTTCTCCCTGAATCAATAGCCATAGCGCAGGCGCAGTGCCTCCGGGTATGGCTCAAAATAGCGCTGCTGCGCCAGATACGGATCAGGATATTCTGACAGATAATGTTTTAACAGCGCGATAGGCGCCAGCAGCGGTTGCGTCCCCTCGCGGTAACGCAGGATCAGCGTCGCCAGCTCCTGGCGCTGGCGGGTGTTGAGCCGTTTGCGGAAATAGCCCTGAATATGCATCAACACATTGGTGTGGTTACGGCGCGTGGCCTGATGCGCCAGCAGTTGCATCAGGCGCAACCGGTATTCATTAAACCACGCCCCGGGATCCTGCCACTGATGGATAGCCGCCACAAAGCGCCCCAGTTCCCGGTATAACGGCTGGGAATGGGCCAGCAGCAGCAGTTTATAGCGACTGTGAAACGCCAGCAGTTCGTGGCGCTTCAGCCCGGCGCGGCGCAGTTGATTCAGCTCGTGCAGAGCGCAAATCCGCTCAATAAAATTCTCGCGGATCGCCGGATCGTGCAGCCGGCCATCCTCCTCTACCGGTAGCCAGGGAAATTGTTGCATCAGTTGGGCGGTGAACAGCCCGGTACCGACCTTGCGGTTATTGCTGCCCTGCTCATCGTAAACCCGCACCCGCTCCATCCCGCAACTGGGCGATTTGGCGCATACCACATAGCCGCACAAATGCGCCATATGGCTCACGGCCTGGCGCGACAAGCTGTTCATGGCGGCGCTGAGATCCCCCGGCTGGCCGTTGCTGAAACGCAGCGCGATATTCCCTTCTGCGGCGCTGCGCACCAGCCGCAATGCCGGGCGCGGCGTGGGTAAACCGATAGCCATTTCCGGACACAGCGGTTCGAAACGCACCCAGGGCGCCAGCTCTTCGACGGCGAACGCCAGCCGTTTATGGCCGCCGTCAAAGCGTACCGCCTCCCCCAGTAAACAAGCGCTGATACCGACGGGTATTTTCTCGCTCATGGTTCTTCCTCCACACCTGTACTTCCGTTAAGTGTAGCCAGAACCCGCTAAGCGGCGCCGGGGTATAGAAACAAAAAGGGCCACCCTTGCGGATAGCCCCATTTCGCTCGCTGCACGTCGCTTAGTAGAAGTCGCCGGAAGCCTGTTCCGCCTGCTCCATCCACACCGGTTTGTTGCTGGTCTTCGACCACACCCGATGCAGGTAGCTGTAATAGCGGGACCGGTCTTTCCAGAACAGCATCACCGGCAGCGCCCCAACCCCTGCCACCACCACAAAGGCGCGACGCAGGAAGATTTGATAGCCAGGATATGCTTTATACATCGTCATAGTTTTCTCCCCTTCGATTGGCAACCGGCGAAGCGCGCCGGAAAAATGAAATACCTTAACTGGTGAAAATTTTACCGCTTTGGATGAAAATTTACTACTCCTCCGACCACTTTATTGACTCTTTTTGGGCGACTTTTTCTGAATTCACGTTGCAAAGTTACGAAATAGTTAAATTAAAACTAACCATTAGTTAAATCATGGATTTGGTTTTTATACTTTTTTTACACCCGCACGCTCAATTTTTGCGAAATCTTTGCAGCCAATTTTCTACTCTCACCGCATCCCAATAAAACCACGGAGGTGGATGGTGAGTATCACTGTGATTAGCGGGGTGGTGCTGGTGTTCCTGTTACTGGGCTACCTGTTTTACGCTCTGATTAATGCGGAGGCGTTCTGATGGCCGCCAGCGCATTTTTGCTTATCGCCAGCTTTCTGCTGGCGCTGTTTATTCTCGCCAGGCCGCTGGGGAACGTGCTGGCCCGGCTGATTTACGGCGAGTCGCTAC
Organism: Entomohabitans teleogrylli; assembly: GCF_001484765.1. Classification (GTDB taxonomy): domain Bacteria; phylum Pseudomonadota; class Gammaproteobacteria; order Enterobacterales; family Enterobacteriaceae; genus Entomohabitans; species Entomohabitans teleogrylli. The sequence goes on from NZ_KQ947381.1 coordinate 11,844, forward strand.
CGGGAACCCGGCGCCTGGAAAGCGTCCTCTGGCGCCTGGCCGGCGGCACACCGCAGGAGATGAACTGGCGCCAGTATCTGCTGGCGATTTTGCTGTTTAATGCTCTCGGGCTACTCCTGCTGTTGGCGATTCTGCTCGGCCAGGGCGCGCTGCCCCTCAACCCGCAGCAACTGCCCGGCCTGTCATGGCATCTGGCGCTCAATACCGCCGTCAGTTTTGTCACCAATACTAACTGGCAGGCATACAGCGGGGAAACCACGCTCAGCTATTTCAGTCAGATTGTCGGGCTGACGGTGCAAAACTTTCTCTCCGCCGCCACCGGTATTGCCGTGGTCTTCGCCCTGATTCGTGGCTTCACCCGCCATAACGCAGGTACCCTGGGCAACGCCTGGGCGGATATCACCCGGGTAACGCTATGGGTACTGGTGCCGATCGCGCTGGTGATCGCCCTGTTGTTTATCCAGCAGGGGACGCTCCAGAATCTGCTGCCTTACCAGCCGGCGACCACCCTCGAAGGCGCTCAGCAGCTCCTGCCGATGGGACCGGTCGCCTCACAGGAGGCCATTAAAATGCTCGGCACCAACGGCGGCGGTTTTTTTAACGCCAACTCAGCCCACCCGTTTGAAAATCCCACCGCGCTGACCAACCTGGTGCAGATGCTGGCCATTTTCCTGATCCCCGCCGCGCTGTGTTTCGCTTTTGGCGAAGCCTGCGGCGACCAGCGCCAGGGGCGCGTCATTCTGTGGGCGATGACGGCAATCTTCGTTATCTGCGCGGCGCTGACGATGGCGGCGGAAGTGCGCGGTAATCCCCATTTTCTGGCCCTCGGCGCCGACAGCGCCGTCAATATGGAAGGGAAAGAGAGCCGCTTCGGGGTGCTGGTCAGCAGTCTGTATGCGGTAGTCACCACTGCCGCCTCGTGCGGCGCCGTCAACGCCATGCACGACTCCTTTACCGCCCTCGGCGGCCTGATCCCGCTGTGGCTGATGCAAATCGGCGAAGTGGTGTTCGGCGGCGTCGGCTCCGGGCTGTACGGCATGCTGCTGTTCGTACTGCTGGCGGTATTTATCGCCGGGCTGATGATTGGCCGTACCCCGGAATATCTCGGCAAAAAGATTGATGTGCGCGAGATGAAAATGACCGCGCTGGCCATCCTGGTGACTCCGACGCTGGTGCTGCTGGGCAGCGCGCTGGCGATGATGACCGAGGCCGGACGCAGCGCCATATTTAACCCCGGCCCACACGGTTTCAGCGAAGTGCTGTACGCCGTCTCCTCCGCTGCCAACAACAACGGCAGCGCCTTTGCCGGGCTGAGCGCCAGTACACCGTTCTGGAACCTGCTGCTGGCGGCGTGCATGCTGATCGGCCGCTTTGCGGTGATCGCCCCTGTGCTGGCGATTGCCGGCTCGCTGGTCGCCAAAACCGCCCAGCCCCCCTCCCCCGGTACTCTGCCAACCGGTGGACCGCTGTTTGTCGGATTGTTGATCGGTACCGTGCTGCTGGTGGGCGCGCTGACCTTTATTCCCGCGCTGGCGCTGGGCCCGGTGGCGGAACATTTAATGCTGATTCACGGTTGAATCCGGAGTAGTCAAGATGAGTCGTAAATCGATTGCGCTGTTTGAACCTGCGCTACTGCGCCAGTCAGTGGCTGACGCGTTTAAAAAACTCAGTCCACGGGTGCAGTGGCGCAACCCGGTGATGTTTATTGTCTGGCTGGGCAGCGTACTGACCACCCTGCTGGCGCTGGCCATGGCCGCCGGCCTGCTATCCGGCAGCGCCTGGTTTAGCGGCGCTATCGCCCTGTGGCTGTGGTTTACCGTGCTGTTCGCCAATGTTGCCGAAGCGCTGGCGGAAGGGCGCAGCAAAGCCCAGGCCAACAGCCTGAAAGGGGTGAAAACAACCGGCCAGGCGCGCCGGCTTAACGCCCCGCGCCACGATGCCCGGGTGGAACTGATCCCGGCCAGCGAGCTGCGCAAGGGAGACATCGTGCTGGTGGAAGCCGGGGATATTATTCCCTGCGACGGCGAAGTCCTCGAAGGCGGCGCATCGGTGGATGAAAGCGCCATTACCGGCGAATCGGCGCCGGTGATCCGCGAATCCGGCGGCGACTTCGCCTCGGTGACCGGCGGCACGCGCATTCTCTCCGACTGGCTGGTTGTCCAGTGCAGCGTCAACCCGGGCGAAACTTTCCTCGACCGGATGATCGCCATGGTGGAGGGGGCGCAGCGGCGCAAAACCCCCAATGAAATCGCCCTGACCATTCTACTGGTGGCCCTGACCATTGTGTTCCTGCTGGCGACCACCACCCTGTGGCCCTTCTCACTGTACGGCGGTACGGCGGTCAGCGTCACGGTGCTGGTCGCCCTGCTGGTCTGCCTGATCCCCACCACCATCGGCGGGCTGTTGTCGGCCATCGGCGTCGCGGGGATGAGCCGCATGCTGGGGGCCAACGTCATCGCCACCAGCGGCCGCGCGGTTGAAGCCGCCGGCGATGTCGATGTGCTGCTGCTGGATAAGACTGGCACCATCACCCTCGGTAACCGCCAGGCGGCGGCCTTTTTACCGGCGCCGGGGGTCGACGAGCAACAACTGGCCGACGCCGCGCAGTTGTCTTCACTGGCGGATGAAACCCCGGAAGGGCGCAGTATTGTGGTGCTGGCCAAACAGAAGTTCAATCTGCGCGAGCGCGACCTTCAGAGTCTGCATGCCACCTTTGTCCCTTTTACCGCCCAGACCCGTATGAGCGGCATCAATATCGACCAGCGCATGATCCGCAAAGGCTCGGTGGACGCCATTCGCCGTCACGTGGAAGCTAACGGCGGCCACTTCCCGGCGCAGGTGGACAGCCATGTGGAAAATGTCGCGCGCCAGGGCGGTACGCCGCTGGTGGTGGCGGAAGGCGCCCGGGTGCTGGGGGTGATAGCCCTGAAAGATATCGTCAAAGGCGGTATTAAAGAGCGCTTCGCCCAGTTGCGCCAGATGGGGATCAAAACCGTGATGATCACCGGCGATAACCGGCTGACCGCCGCGGCCATCGCCGCCGAAGCGGGTGTGGACGACTTCTTAGCCGAAGCCACCCCGGAGGCTAAGCTGGCGCTCATTCGCCAGTACCAGTCCGAAGGCCGCCTGGTGGCCATGACCGGCGACGGCACCAACGACGCCCCGGCGCTGGCCCAGGCCGATGTGGCGGTGGCGATGAATTCCGGTACCCAGGCCGCCAAAGAGGCCGGCAATATGGTGGATTTGGACTCCAATCCCACCAAGCTGATTGAAGTGGTGCATATCGGTAAACAGATGCTGATGACCCGCGGTTCGCTGACCACCTTCAGTATCGCCAACGATGTGGCGAAATACTTCGCGATCATTCCGGCGGCGTTTGCCGCGACGTATCCGCAACTGAATGCCCTTAACGTCATGCACCTGCACTCGCCGGCCTCGGCAATCCTCAGCGCGGTGATATTTAATGCGCTGATCATTATTTTCCTGATCCCGCTGGCGCTGCGCGGCGTCAGTTACCGGCCGCTCAGCGCCGCGGCCATGCTGCGCCGCAACCTGTGGCTATATGGACTGGGCGGTCTGCTGGCGCCGTTTGCCGGTATCAAAATCATCGATGTTGCGCTGACGCTGGCGCATCTGGTGTAAGTCGATTTCAGGAGCTTTTTCAAATGGCTATGCTACGTCCCGCTATACTTTTATTAATTATCCTGACGCTGGTCACCGGCGGGCTCTATCCGCTGGTCACCACCCTGCTCGGCCAGTGGTGGTTTCCCGCCAGCGCCAACGGTTCGCTGCTGCGGATTAACGGTGAGATTCGCGGTTCGGCGCTGATCGGCCAGGCGTTCAGCAGCGAAAAATATTTCCATGGCCGCCCGTCGGCAACGGCGCAGAGCCCGTATAATCCCATGGCCTCCGGCGGCAGTAATCTGGCGGGCAGTAACCCGGCGCTGGATAACCAGGTGGCGCAGCGGGTTGCCGCGCTGCGGGCCGCCAATCCGCAGGCCAGCGGCGAGGTGCCGGTGGAGCTGGTGACCGCATCGGCCAGCGGTCTGGATCCGCAAATTTCTCCCGCCGCCGCCGACTGGCAGTTGCCGCGGGTCGCCCGCGCCCGGCAATTACCGCAACAGCAGGTGGCGCAGTTGGTCGCCGATAACACCCGCCGCCCGCTGCTGCCGTTTATCGGCCAGCCGGTGGTCAACGTGGTCAAACTGAATATGGCGCTGGATGCACTACAGGCCCATTAACGGGAACAGAAAGGAATGGCGATAACCGACGAGCCCGCCCGTCCGGATCCGGATCGCCTGCTGGAGCAGGCGAAACCGCCGACGCGCGGCAAACTGAAAATCTTCTTTGGCGCCTGCGCCGGGGTGGGTAAAACCTGGGCCATGCTTCAGGAAGCCCGACGCCTGCGCGCCCAGGGGCTGAATATTCTGGTCGGGGTGGTGGAGACCCACGGCCGCCAGGAGACCGCCGCCCTGCTTGAAGGGCTGACGATCCTGCCCGCCAGGCGCATTCATCACCGCGGGCGGCTGGTGCAGGAATTCGACATCGACGCCGCGCTGGCCCGCAATCCAGCGCTGATCCTGATGGACGAACTGGCCCACAGCAACGCTCCCGGCTCACGCCATCCCAAACGCTGGCAGGATGTCGAAGAGCTGCTGGAGGCGGGCATTGACGTTTTTACCACCGTTAACGTTCAACATCTGGAAAGCCTCAATGACGTAGTGGGCGGGGTGACCGGTATTCAGGTCCGGGAAACCGTGCCCGACCCGATTTTCGATTCCGCCGACGATGTGGTGCTGGTAGACCTGCCTCCCGACGATCTGCGTCAGCGGCTGCATGACGGCAAAGTCTATATCGCTGGCCAGGCGGAACGCGCCATCGAACACTTCTTTCGCAAAGGTAACCTGATCGCCCTGCGTGAACTGGCCCTGCGCCGTACCGCCGATCGGGTGGATGACCAGATGCGCGCCTGGCGCGATAACCAGGGTCAGGAAAAAGTCTGGCATACCCGGGACGCGATTCTGTTGTGTATCGGCCATGGGCCGGGCAATGAAAAGCTGGTGCGTACCGCCGCCCGACTGGCGGCCCGGCTGGGTAGCGTCTGGCATGCGGTGTATGTGGAAACCCCGCGCCTGCACCGCCTGGCGGAACCCCGGCGCCGCAGGGTGCTCAGCGCTCTGCACCTCGCCCAGGAGCTGGGGGCCGAAACCGCCACCCTCTCCGATCCGTCTGAAGTCCGGGCGCTGGCGCGCTACGCCCGCGAGCATAACCTCGGTAAGATTGTCATCGGCCGCCGCCCGGTCCGGCGCTGGTGGCATCAGGACAGCTTCGCCGATCGGCTGGCGCGCCGGGCGCCGGACCTCGATCTGCTGGTGGTGGCGCTGGAAGAGAAAACGGCGCCAGCCAGCAGCAGCGCGCCGGATACGCGCAGTTTTTCCGAGCGCTGGCGCGTTCAGTTACGCGGTATGGCGGTGGCGGTCCTGCTCTGCGCCCTGATAACCCTGGTCGCCAGCCAGTGGTTAACCGGCTTTGACGCCACCAACCTGGTGATGCTGTATCTGCTGGGGGTGGTGGTGGTAGCGCTGTTCTGGGGCCGCTGGCCGTCGGTGCTGGCCACGGTGATTAACGTCGCCAGTTTCGATCTGTTTTTTATCGCTCCGCGCGGCACCCTCGCAGTGTCGGACGTGCAGTATTTGCTGACCTTCGCGGTGATGCTGTCCGTCGGGCTGATTATCGGTAACCTGACCGCCGGCGTACGCTATCAGGCGCGGGTGGCCCGCTACCGCGAGCAGCGCACCCGCCACCTGTATGAAATGTCGAAAGCGCTGGCGGTTACCCGTTCGCTCCAGGATATCGCCCGCACCTGCGGCTACTTCATCAATAACAGTTTCCAGGCCCGCAGCCAGCTACTGGTGCCGGATGCCCACGGCCAGCTACAGGCGCTGATCGCCGAGCGCGGGGTACAAAACTGGGATGCCGCCATTGCCCGCTGGAGCTTTGACAAAGGCCAGCCCGCCGGCGCCGGCACCGATACGCTACCCGGCACGCCATGGCAGATCCTGCCGCTCAAGGCCGGCGGCAAAACCCACGGTCTACTGATCGTCGAGCCCTCTAACCTGCGGCAATTGATGGTTCCGGAACAGCAGCGCCTGCTGGAAACCTTCACACTGTTGCTCGCCACCGCCCTTGAGCGCCTGGCGCTGACCGAAAGCGAAGAGCAGGCGCGGCTGGCCAGTGAGCGCGAACAGGTGAGAAACTCCCTGCTGGCGGCGCTGTCCCACGATCTGCGCACCCCGCTCACCGTGTTGTTCGGCCAGGCGGAGATTCTGACGCTCGATCTGGCGAGCGTAGGCTCGCCATATGCCCCGCAGGCCAGCGAAATCCGCCAGCACATCCTGAATACCACCCGGCTGGTGAATAACCTGCTCGACATGGCGCGTATCCAGTCCGGGGGATTCAGCCTGCGCAAAGAGTGGCTGACCCTTGAAGAGCTGGTGGGCAGCGCCCTGAAGATGCTGGAGCCGGGTTTTAGCGGCCGTCATATCGCGCTGGATTTGCCGGACCCGCTGACCCTGATCCACGTCGACGGGCCGCTGTTCGAGCGGGTGTTAATCAATCTGCTGGAAAACGCCTGGAAATACGCCGGGCCGCAGGCGCAGATCGGTATAAGCGCCCGCCAGGGCCAGCAGTTGCTCGATCTGGAAGTCTGGGACAGCGGGCCGGGGATCCCCGCCGGCCAGGAGCAGGCAATATTTGACAAATTCTCCCGCGGCAGCAAAGAATCAGCGATACCCGGCGTCGGCCTGGGGCTGGCGATTTGCCGGGCGATTGTCGAAGTCCACGGCGGCACTATCTATGCCGGTAATCGCCCGGAGGGCGGCGCCAGCTTTCACGTGCGCCTGCCCCAGCAGACGCCCCCGGACCTGGATGAGATTAACGAGGCGATGTGATTAGCGTTCTGATAGTCGAAGATGAAAAAGCGATTCGCCGTTTTCTGCGCACCGCGCTGGAAGGCGAGGAGCTGCGGGTGTACGAAGCGGAAACCCTCAGCCGCGGTTTAATCGAAGCGGCAACCCGCAAGCCAGACCTGGCGATTCTCGATCTCGGCCTGCCGGACGGCGACGGCCTCGATTTTATCCGCGACGTGCGCCAGTGGAGCCAGATGCCGATCATCGTGCTGTCGGCCCGCAGCGATGAGCAGGATAAAATCCTGGCGCTGGATGCCGGCGCCGACGACTATCTGAGTAAACCTTTCGGCATTGGCGAGTTACAGGCCCGGCTGCGCGTCGCATTACGCCGCCACAGCGCCAGCGGCGGCGACAGTCCGGTTTATCAGTTTGCCGACATCACCGTCGATCTGGCGGCCAGGCGCATCAGGCGCCAGGAAGAAGAAATTCACCTCACCCCCATTGAGTTCCGCCTGCTGGCGGTGCTGCTCAACAATCACGGCAAAGTACTGACCCAGCGCCAGTTACTCAATCAGGTATGGGGCCCCGGCGCCGTGGAGCACAGCCATTACCTGCGTATCTACATGGGCCACCTGCGCCAGAAGCTGGAGCAGGACCCGGCGCGCCCGCAGCATTTGCTGACCGAGACCGGAATTGGCTATCGCTTTATGCTCTGACGCCATCGTCAACTGAGATGGCGTTTTGCCTCTTCGCGCACCCGATGCAGAACATGGCGCTTAATATCGCCGTACTGCGGATGTTCCGCCAGCGTCTCAATATCCCGCTGGCGACCAAAGGGCAGAACAATCTCCTCAACAATCCGCCCCGGACGCGCCGACATAATCAGAATGCGATCGGCGAGAAACAGCGCCTCTTCCACATCATGAGTAACAAACAGCAGCGTGGTGCCGGTTGCCAGCCAGGCGTTGCGTAGCAGTTCCTGCATCATCAGCCGCGTCTGAGCGTCCAGCGCCCCGAAGGGCTCATCAAGCAGCAGAACCTCCGGCTCCGGTAGCCAGGCCCGGGCCAGGGCCACGCGCTGTTTCATCCCGCCGGAAAGCTGCCACGGAGCATGATGTTCAAAGCCCTTCAGCCCCACCCGCTCCAGCCACTCCCGCGCCTGTTGGTTTACCCCGGCTTTATGGTGCCTGGCCAGACGCGGACCAAAGGTGACATTTTCCAGTACCGACAGCCACGGGAAGAGATTCGGCTGCTGGAAAATCATCCCGCGCGACGGCCCGGGGCGCTCCACTTTTTGCCCGTCAGCCAGTACCTGGCCACAGTCGGGTTTCGTGAATCCCGCCACCAGGTTGAGGATTGTCGATTTACCGCAGCCCGAAGGCCCCAGCAGGACCACAAACTCGCCGCGCGCCAGCGCCAGAGAGATATCCTGCAGTACGGTAAACGGGCGCGACTGCGCCGCAAAAGTCAGCGACACATTTTCCAGCGCGATTGGTATATCCATCACTCTTTCCCCGCCCAGGGCACCAGCAGACGCTGCAGCCCCAGAAGTAATAAATCCAACAGATAGCCGATACCGCCGAGCAACAAAATGCCGAGCATAACAATATCGGTACGCAGATAAGCGCTGGCGTTCATCACCATCCAGCCCAGCCCGGCGCTGGCGGCCACCATTTCAGCGGCAATCAGCGACGTCCAGCCAATGCCAATCGCCAGCCGCACAGTGGTAAACAGCTCCGGCAGCGCATCGGGCAGCACCACGTGCAGGAAAATCTGCCGCCGCGACGCTCCCAGCGTCTGGGCGACGCGAATGCGCGAACGGCCGATGCGCTCCACCGCCGCCGCCGCCCCCACCACCACGCTGAGAAAGGTGGCGATAAAGATCAGAAAGAACTTTGACGCCTCGCCGATCCCCAGCCAGACCACCGCCAGCGGGATCAGGGCAATCTTCGGCAGCGGGCGCAAAAACTGGACAAACGGATTCAGCACCGCCGACAGTACCTCTGACATCCCCATCATCAACCCGAGCGGAATACCGATGACAATTGCCGCGGCAAAGGCGCTCAGCGCCCGGGCCAGGCTGACGGTGACATGTTCCCACAGCGGTACCTGGCGATAGCCGTCCGCCAGCAGTTCTTGCGTGGTGAGTCCGATATCGGCCAGCGACGGCAGCAGGAGCGGATCGACCCACTGCCGGGCCGCCGCCAGTTGCCAGAGCGCCAGAAAAATCGCCACCGACACCACACTGATGGCGACATGCTGAGTCAACTTCATTGTGCCGTCACCGCCGCATCGCGCACGTAGCGTGAGTTAATGGCGCTGTCCCAACTGGCGGGGATATCGCGCTTGCGCAGTTCCCCGGTGCCAGCGAGAAACGCCGCGGTTTTACTCAGCGCCCGACCAATTCCGCTGTCGCTGGTGGCGGTGCCGTTGCCCAGCCAGGCGGCAGTCCCCTGCTCCGCCAGCGTCGGATACTCAAGGCCGCCAAGGGTGTTGACCGCGGTGGTAACCGGCGCCCCCACCTCTTTGGCGACAATCGCCGCCGCCCGCTCGGGATCGCGTTTAAACTCCTCAACCTTTTGCTGATGTACGCGCAGGAAGGCGCTTACCAGCTGTGGGTACTGCTCGGCGAACGCTTTGCGCACCACATAGTTGTTGTAAATCAGGTAGCCATCCTGCTGTAGCTGTTTGGTGGCGAACACCGCGTGCCCCCCGGACGCCTCCAACTGTTGGGCGAACGGCGGCCAGACATAGCCGGCATCAATATCGCCGCGCTGCCATGCGGCGACCATTTCCGCCGGACGCAGCGGCAGCAGGGTAATTTTGCTGCGGTCGAGTTTATGGATGGCAATGGCCGCCTCCAGGGCATACTGGGCGGTGGAGTTCGGCGGATAGCCGACCCGTTTGCCCTCAATGTCTTTCAGCGAGTTAATCCCCTGTTTGGCCAGCAGGCGCTCGGATGTGGCAATCACCCCGGAGATGCCGATAATTTCAATCGGTAGCTGGCGCACAATGCCGGCCGTCGCCGGGCTGGAGCCGAAATTAGCAATATCTATGGCATCGCTGGCAAAGAAATTCAGCGCATCCGCGCCGGAGCCAAACTGTACCCATTTCACTTTGCTGTTCAGCGCCTTATCCAGAGAACCGTCCGCTTTCGCCAGTAATAATATTTGCGAGCTGCCGTAAGCCACGCGAACTTCCGGCGGCGTCTGCGCCCGGGAGATATTTGCCCACAGGCTGGCCGCTGCCAGTAATAAGCACAGATGCTTTTTCATCTTGTTTTCCTTTTAATTTTCGGGGATGGGGCCAGCCAGCGCGTTATTAACGGATAATCACCACTGGCCGGTTTTATTACGCGTACTGCGTGTGTCGATATTGTTGCCAGATAGCCGAACATCGCCGGGCTAACGCCTGCGCCGGGTCAATCGTCAGCGCCAGAAAAGGCGCCTGAACCGCCCGCAATGCCAGCGGTATTTCGCTACAGGCGAGGATCAGCCGCTGCGCGCCGCGTTCCAGCAGCGTCTGACCGAGGCGGGCGAACGCCGCGCCGCCCGTTTCAATATCCCCGCGTTTCACCGCGTAGCAGCCGGGCACAAACGCCTGTTCCAGCTCCCGGGCCGTCGGCGTCAGCGGGGTCATCGCACGCTGTTCCAGCCCGTTCTGATACCAGCCGGCCCGCAGCGTACCCGGCGTGCCGATAACGCCGACGCGCGCAGGACGGGGATAGAGACTGGCGATATCATCCAGCGTTTCCTGCACCATATGCAGCACCGGCGCCCGGCTGGCGGCGCTCAACTGGTCATGCCAGTGATGGGCGGTGTTGCAGGGGATGACAATATGGCTGGCCCCCGCCTGATTGAGTATTTCAATCCCGCGCAGCAACTGCGGTAGCGGATCGGGACCGCAGCCCGCCAGCGCTTTCTGCCGATCGGGAATTTGCGGCACATTCCACGCCAGTACCGGAATTTGCTGCTGGTCGCTGTCCGCCGGGGTTGCGGCCAGCAGCGTCGCCATAAAATCGACGGTCGCCAGCGGCCCCATCCCGCCCAGTACGCCCAGCAAAAAAGGGCGGCTCATTCCAGCACCTCGCGATAGCCAAACAGCCCCGCGGCGCCGCCGGTATGGATAAAGACCACATTATCGTCCTTGCGGAAATGGCCCTGCCGAATCAGGTCAATCAGCCCCGCCATCCCTTTGGCGGAATAGACCGGATCGAGCAAAATGCCCTCGTGACGTGCCAGCAGGGTGAGCGCCTCCAGAGTACCCGGCGTCGGCAGCCCATAGCCGTCGCCGACATAATCGCTGTTCACCGCCACCGCCGTATGGGGCAGTTCCTCTTTCACGCCCAGCAACTCCCGCGTTTGTATCGCCAGGTTGCGGACATTCTCCTCCTGACGCGCCTGCGGCGCCCGCACGCTGATACCCAGCACCGGGATAGCGCTGTGGGTCGCCGTCAGTCCCGCCACCAGCCCGGCCTGGGTACCGGTACTGCCGGTGGCGTGCACAATGTGGTCGATGCGCAGGCGCAACTGCGACGACTGGTACAACAACTCCTCGGCGCAGGCCACGTAGCCCAGCGCGCCAACCGGATTAGAGCCGCCGCCGGGAATGATATACGGGCGATGCCCCTGCTCCCTGAGCGTGGCGGCATAATTTTCCATCGCCTGCTGCATATCAGTACCGGCGGGCAGATGGGCGACAATTTCCCCGCCCAGCAGTTTATCGAGCAGAACATTACCCGAGTGTTGATAATCGTCGCCAAACCCGGTGACGCGCTGTTCCAGTAGCACCTTTGCGCGAATCCCCAGCTTCGCCGCCGCGGCGATAGTCTGGCGTACATGGTTAGACTGCGTCGCTCCCTGGGTAATAATTACATCGGCTTGTTGAGCCAGCGCCTGGGCCAGCAAAAATTCAAGTTTGCGGGTTTTATTGCCGCCGGTGGCCAGACCGGTTGCGTCGTCGCGTTTAATCCAGATTTGCGGGCCGCCTAATAACCGGGAAATATTTTCCAGTGGTTCCAGCGGCGTGGGGAAATGCCCGAGAGCAATACGGGGAAAGCGAGCCAGATGCATAATAAACTCCCTGAAAAATAGCAAGACACGTAAAAAATACTTAACCGTAAGTTTTTTATAGCGATGTTAGCGCCGGTGTCCTGAATATAACTATTCAGCAGAAAGTGATTAACTATAAAAAATGCACAATGATTACCGAAATTGTGCTTAGAAAAATAGCGGCATAGCTAAATACAAAACCAGCCTATGGCGAGGCATTGCTCGCCGCCTGATCCGGGTCACGATGGCGCAGCGTTTTCAGCAGCAACTGAAAACTGGCGTCAATCAACGGCGGCAGCGGCTGGGCGCTGCGCATCAGCGCCACGGTGCGCGCCAGCGCCGGCTGTTGCAGTTGTACCGCCACCAGATCGGGGTCCCGCAAATGCGTGGTATATAGCTGCGGCAGTATTGCCACCGCCAGTTGCGAGCGCACCAGTCCGTAGAGGGTTTCAATATAGTCGACGTGATAACGGGGTTGCAGGGTCAGACGATTACTCTCCGCCAGGGCGCTGACCAGCCGCTGAATATTGCCGCGGGAAAATACCGCAATATCGCGATCGATTAATCGCCGCCACGGCAGGTGACCTGACCCGGCCAGCGGATCGTCGCGGTGCAGAATGGCGACAAAAGGATCGTCCTGGAGCGGGAATACCTCAATATCGGCGGGCACTGAGCTGTCCAGCGCGCCAATCCCGTAATCAATCTGGCCGTTAATCAATCGGGTAATCAGCGCATCATTGGTCTGGTCGTGAAATGCCACCCGCAAACGGGGAAACGCCGCCGCCAGTTGGCGGGGCAGCGTCGGGAACAGCAGCGAGCTCACGGAAGGCACCAGCCCGATATGGACCGTCCCCTCCCCGCCCGCTTCCACAATCTGGTTCATATCGCTGAACGCCCGCCGGGCGACGTTCACCACCCGTTCGGCATGGGGCAGGATCGCCGCGCCCAGTTCAGTCAGCGACACCGCCGACGCGGTGCGATTCACCAGCTTCCCGCCCAGCACGGACTCAATCTGGCGCAGCGCGCTGCTCAGCGCCGGCTGGCTGATTGCCAGATGATTTGCGGTATCGGTGAAATGACGCAGTTGCGCCAGGGTGACAAAATAGTGCAGTTGCTTTAACGAAAGCGCCGGCAGGCGGTTCCATGGCGTAGTCATAGTGAGCCTTCACGTCGTCACAGCGCCCGAGAATAATGGTTTCTTATTACGCGATAAATTTATTCATCTGGGCAATCGTTTCCCCTGCCCCTAGAGTAACATCATTAATTCTCATGCGGATAACGATTATGAACCCGAGTACGGAAACCCGCCGCCGGGCGGTGCAGGCCGCCAGGGGCGATATCGCCTTTGATCTATTACTGACTGATGCGCGCGTTGTCGATATGGTGACCGGAGAAATCCGCGACGCCGATGTTGGTATCACCGGAGAGCTTATCGCCAGCGTTCACCCGCGCGCCACCCGCTGCGACGCCCATGAAACCCACAGTCTGGAAGGCGCTTACCTCTCCCCCGGATTTATTGACACCCACGTACACCTGGAAAGCTCGCACCTGACACCGGCGCGCTATGCGGAAATCGTCGTCGCCCAGGGCACCACCGCGGTATTCTGGGATCCTCATGAACTGGCTAACGTCCTCGGCGTCGACGGCGTGCGCTATGCCATTGACGCCAGCCGCGGTCTGCCGTTGCAGGTGATGATCGCCGCGCCGTCCTGTGTCCCCTCGACGCCGGGTCTGGAGATGTCCGGCGCCGAGTTTTCCGGCGCCGAAATGCAAACCATGCTCGGCTGGCCGGAAGTTCGCGGTGTGGCGGAAGTGATGGACATGCACGGCGTGCTGAACGGCAGTGAACGCATGCAGGCCATTCTGCAGGCCGGGCTGGCCAGCGGCAAACTGATTGAAGGTCATGCCCGCGGGCTGAACGGCGCCGGTCTGCAGGCCTATCTGGCTGCCGGGGTGAGCGCCGATCATGAACTGACATCGGCGGCCGATGCGCTGGAAAAGCTGCGCGCCGGGCTGACGCTGGAGATCCGCGGCTCCCATCCCTACCTGCTTCCCGACATTGTCGCGGCGCTGAATGCCCTGCCGCACCTCTCTTCGCAAATCACCGTCTGCACTGACGATGTGCCCCCTGATATGCTGCTGGAAAAAGGCGGCATTGTGGCGCTGCTGAATATGCTGATTGAGCACGGCCTGCCCGCTACCGCCGCGCTACGCTTCGCGACCCTCAACGCGGCGCTGCATATGCAGCGTCACGATCTGGGGCTGGTGGCCGCCGGGCGGCGCGCCGACCTGGTGGTATTCGATTCCCTGAAGCAGTTGAAGGCCCGCCGGGTCTATGTCGCGGGGCAACTGACCGCTCTCGACGGCAGACTGCTGCAACCGATTAGCGCGCCGGAGGATATTACTCTGCCGCCGCAAACTCTGGGTCTGGCACCGGTCACGGAGCAGGACTTTGTGATTCGGGTCGAGGGCATTAAAAACGGCAGCGCGCGTTTTCGCCATATTCGCGGCGCGCGTTTTACCGAATGGGGAGAGGTTACCGTCAGGGTGCGCGACGGCCAGGTCGAGGTTCCCGACGGCTTCAGTCTGATTTGGGTTAAACACCGCCACGGGCGCCACCAGGCCACGCCGCAGATCGCCCTGCTGGAAGGCTGGGGAGAGCTGCGCGGCGCCATCGCCACCAGCTATTCCCATGACTCGCATAACCTTGTGGTGCTCGGGCGCGGCGCGCAGGAGATGGCGCTGGCCGCCAACCAGTTGATCGCCAGCGGCGGCGGCATGGCGCTGGCGCAGGACGGCGCGATTCTTGCCCACGTGGCAATGCCCATTGCCGGTATCCTGTCGGATAAACCCGCTGACCAGCTTGCCGCCGCGTTCCGCAACCTGCGCGATCTGAGCGCCAGGGTTGCAGACTGGGAGCCGCCCTACAGGGTGTTTAAGGCTATCGAGGGCACCTGCCTGGCCTGTAACGTCGGCCCGCATTTAACCGATCTGGGATTAACCGATGGCGCCACCCGTCAGATTGTCGAGCCGCTGATTGACTGCCAGGAAGATATGGAATAACGGTAACCTGTTGAACCACCAACGAAAAACGGGCCGAAGAGACGATCTCCGGCCCGTTGCGCTATGCGGCGCGGCCTGGTAAACCCGCGCCACACCTGTAAGGCTTTACTTCGCGTTCTTCAGCACTTCGCTGACAATCTCTACCGCTTCTTTCTCGATCTGCTTACGGTGTTCCTCGCCAAGGAAACTCTCGCAGTAGATTTTGTAGGCGTCTTCGGTACCGGACGGACGAGCGGCGAACCAGCCGTTTTCCGTCATCACTTTAAGCCCGCCGATAGAGGCGCCGTTACCCGGCGCCGCCGTCAGACGCGCGGTGATCGGATCCCCCGCCAGAGTACTGGCGCTGACCATTTCCGGCGACAGTTTTGACAATGCCGCTTTCTGGGCCGAGGTAGCCGGCGCCTGAATGCGGTTGTAGCTCGGAGCGCCAAAGCGGGCCGCCAGTTCGTTATAGTGCTCCTGCGGGTTCTTACCCGTTACCGCGGTGATTTCCGCCGCCAGCAGGCACATGATGATGCCGTCTTTATCGGTGGACCACGGCGTGCCGTCAAAACGCAGGAACGACGCCCCGGCGCTCTCTTCACCGCCAAAACCAAAGCTGCCGTCAAACAGGCCATCGACAAACCACTTAAAGCCGACCGGCACTTCCACCAGTTTGCGGCCTAAATCGGCGACCACCCGGTCAATCATTGCCGAAGAGACCAGGGTTTTACCTACCGCGACATCCTTGCCCCACTGCGGGCGATGGCGGAACAGGTAGTTGATGGCCACCGCCAGATAGTGGTTCGGGTTCATCAACCCCGCCGGCGTGACAATACCGTGCCGGTCGTAATCCGGATCGTTACCGAACGCCAGGGAGAATTTATCGCGCAGCGCCAGCAGACCGGCCATCGCGCATTCAGAGGAGCAGTCCATACGGATAGCCCCGTCTTTATCGAGATGCATAAAGCGGAAAGTCTGATCCACCGCGTCATTAACAATGGTCAGATCCAGTTGATAATGTTCCGCGATGCGCTTCCAGTACTCAATGCCGGAACCGCCCAGCGGATCGACGCCCAGCTTCAGCCCCGCTTTCTGGATAGCCGCCATATCGACGATTTGCGCCAGCCCTTCGACAAACGGCTGCACCAGATCCTGCGCCTGCACATGGCCGCCGGCCCAGGCTTCATCCAGCGAAACGCGTTTAACCCCTTTCAGGCCATCCGCCAGCAGCGCGTTAGCGCGGTCTTCCACCACTTTAGTGACGTTAGTATCCGCCGGACCGCCATTCGGCGGGTTGTACTTAATCCCGCCGTCTTCCGGAGGGTTATGGGACGGGGTAATCACAATACCGTCCGCCAGCGCGCCGCCCTTGCGGTTATGCACCAGAATCGCGTTGGAAACCGCCGGCGTCGGGGTATACCCGTTATCCTGCTGAACGATCACATCCACCCCGTTCGCCGCCAGCACTTCCAGCACCGAGATAAACGCCGGTTCGGACAGCGCGTGGGTGTCTTTCCCGACGTAGCACGGCCCGGTAATGCCATTTTTCGCCCGCTCTTCGGCAATCGCCTGAGCAATCGCCAGAATGTGCGGCTCGTTAAAGTTGTGGCGCGCCGCGCTGCCGCGATGACCGGAAGTGCCAAACTTTACAGCATGTTCGGCGTTACCCACCTGCGGTTTCAGCACATAGTACTGGGCTGTCAGTTGGGCAACATTAATCAAATCACTCTGCTGTGCGGGTTGACCGGCACGAGTATGGTTAGCCATTGTCGATTCCTTGTGACGCGAATGTCAGATTGTGCCGCAAACCTTCTCAATCAATTCTGTCGGGAATTGCATTGATTGCATGATGTGTTCCACCATGCCGCATTTACGACCCGTGTTGGTATTGGTAATCACCCAGTATGGGGTACCCGGAATATGTTTGGGTTTAGTCTGGTTGCCGTTTTTCAGCAAGGTTTGTTCATCGCCGGCAAAATACACCCGGGTACGACCGTGCAGTGATTCGGTCGCCTCGTGGAACGCTTTTTCGTCCAGCTTGTACAGGGTGGAGAGTATCAGCATGAAACGATTTACGGCTTTTTTCTGCTCGGCGTATTCGTCCGAGAGCATCAGCTCGCGCATGGCGCGCACCCGATCCCGCGCCGGCGTCGCCGGCCGGGCTGCCGCAGTCGGCACCGGCTGCGGCGCTTTTACCGCCGCGCCCGCGGCCGCCTGCTGTTCAGGCTGGCTGGCGGCGACTTTCAGCATACGCCGTAAAATGTCGGACGCGCTTTCACCAATATGCTGAGTATGGCTGGCAATGTAGCGATACAGCTCGTCATCAACTTCAATCGTTTTCATCTTAATCCAGTGTCATTATCATTCTGAATGCGAGTGGTTGAGATTATAAAATCAAATCCCAACCACCGATAGCGTTAACCTGAGACGGGGCGCGCAAGTGAGAGCGATGTCGCGACTTGCGGCCGACCCGTAGAATGGGGAACATAATACCCTAACCTGACTCTCCCCTAAAAAGAACTTTGCGATGAAATTAAACGCCCGGATACAAACTGCACAGAAGCCTGACCACCGCTCTCCTATTGTCCTGATTCACGGGCTATTTGGCAGCCTTGATAATCTGGGGGTGCTGGCGCGCTCGCTGGTGGAAAACCACACGGTACTCCAGGTTGATATGCGCAACCACGGCCTTTCCCCGCGCAGCGACAGTATGTCGTGGCGCGATATGGCCGGGGATATCCTCGACACCATGGACGCTTACCATCTCTCCCACGCTACGCTTATCGGCCACTCGATGGGCGGCAAAGCGGCGATGACCGTTACCGCCCTCGCGCCGCAGCGGGTCGACGCGCTGGTCGCCATCGACATTGCGCCGGTCGACTATGATGTACGGCGTCATGATGAGATCTTCAGCGCTATCCGCGCTGTCAGCGATCGGGGAGCCGCAACCCGCCATCAGGCGGCGGCCATAATGCGTGATTTCGTCGGTGAAGAAGGGGTGATTCAGTTCCTGCTGAAATCGT
Source organism: Entomohabitans teleogrylli (assembly GCF_001484765.1). Lineage (GTDB taxonomy): Bacteria > Pseudomonadota > Gammaproteobacteria > Enterobacterales > Enterobacteriaceae > Entomohabitans > Entomohabitans teleogrylli. Next base: position 29,871 of record NZ_KQ947381.1, read on the forward strand.
TTGTCGATGGCGAGTGGCGCTTCAATGTCCCGGTGCTGTGGGACAACTACCGGCAGATTGTCGGCTGGGAAGAGGTGCCGGCCTGGCCCCATCCGGCGCTGTTCATTTGCGGCGGCCAGTCGCCCTATGTTCAGCCCCGGTACCGGCCAGCCATTATCGCTCAGTTTCCCCGCGCCCAGGCCCATGTGATTGCCGGCGCCGGCCACTGGGTTCACGCCGAAAAACCCGATGCCGTGCTGCGGGCAATTCAGCGTTTTCTGAATGAACGCCGGGAAACTGATTAAAAACCCAGCGACCAGTGTTCAGATTCGCCTTACGCGTTGGCGCGCCCTGTTCCCTGATGTATGATGGCGCGCTAAAAATGCGCGGGCCACGGCTCTGCGTACGCCTGTTTTCCCTGTCAGTAGTCTAATCATGGCAAAAGAACAAACGGACCGTACGACTCTCGATCTGTTCGCAAACGAGCGTCGCCCGGGAAGACCGAAAACCAATCCGCTATCGCGCGATGAACAGTTGCGCATTAATAAACGTAACCAGCTGCGGCGCGACAAAGTTCGCGGCCTGAAGCGCGTGGAACTGAAGCTTAACGCCGACGCGGTGGAAGCCCTCAACCACCTGGCGGATGCGCGCAATATCAGCCGTAGCGAACTCATTGAAGCCATGTTGCTGGAGCAGCTTGACCAGTTACAACGTTAGGCATCGACCGGCGAAAAAGGACGCCGGATGTGGCAGAGTGTGCACCGGCGCCTGATACAGGTTTCCGCTGCGGGATCTGTTCTGCTATGATTGTGCTGGCCGTTGACATGATGTGGCCCCCCATACCATATAAGTTTCAAGAGGTTATTTAATTCATGGCAATCGTAGGCATTTTTTTCGGCAGCGACACCGGCAACACCGAAAATATCGCAAAAATGATTCAAAAACAGCTCGGTAAAGACGTTGCTGAGGTGCATGACATTGCTAAAAGCAGCAAAGAGGACCTGGAAGGCTTCGACATTATGCTGCTCGGCATCCCGACCTGGTATTACGGCGAAGCCCAGTGCGACTGGGATGACTTCTTCCCGACGCTCGAAGAGATTGATTTCAACGGTAAACTGGTCGCGCTGTTTGGCTGCGGGGACCAGGAAGACTATGCCGAATACTTCTGCGACGCCCTTGGCACGATCCGCGACATTATTGAACCGCGCGGCGCGACCATCGTTGGTCACTGGCCGACGGCGGGCTACCATTTTGAAGCCTCCAAAGGGCTGGCGGACGACGACCACTTTGTCGGCCTGGCGATTGACGAAGATCGTCAGCCGGAACTCACCAGCGAACGCGTGGAAAAGTGGGTAAAACAGATTTCCGAAGAGCTGCAGTTAGACGCTATTATCAATGCCTGACCGTCCTGCGGCGTAGCGTCCAGGCTACGCCGCATTGATAGGTATTACCAATTAAAATAATCGCTACATTTTTTTAACTTTTCTGCGCGGCACTGTACAATGTCCCCCTGGTTAATCGGATGATTTTATTGCCCCGTGTGATGTAAATCCGGTTTTGAGTACTGATTATTTGCGCGATGGGTGTTGTTTCCATTTAGTAACAGCAGTTCTATAATGAGACGCATCCATCTTAAGGCGTACCCGATTTTCACTTGTTGAAGTGAATCGCTAAGCAACAGGACAAATTCCGCATGACTGACAACAATACCGCATTAAAGAAAGCTGGCCTGAAAGTCACGCTTCCCCGGTTAAAAATCCTGGAGGTACTGCAGGAGCCGGACAATCACCACGTCAGTGCGGAAGACTTATACAAACGTTTGATCGATATGGGCGAAGAGATTGGTCTGGCCACCGTATACCGGGTGCTGAACCAGTTCGATGATGCCGGTATCGTAACCCGCCATAATTTTGAAGGCGGCAAATCGGTTTTTGAGCTGACTCAACAACATCATCACGATCATCTGATCTGTCTGGACTGCGGTAAAGTGATCGAATTCAGCGACGATTCCATTGAAGCGCGCCAGCGTGAAATTGCGTCGCGTCACGGTATCCGCCTGACTAACCACAGTTTGTACCTTTACGGCCACTGCGCTGAAGGCGATTGCCGCAGCGACGAGTCATTGCACGATTTACACAACAAATAAGTCTCCCATTCTCAGACACCATAAGGCCGGGTTTTTCCCGGCCTTTATATTGATGAAAAACCGCACCCCATTGCTGAACTGGCAGATATCAACCGATAACAACCTGGGAAAATCAATTTTTTGATTTTCGGCTGATAGCCACAAAGGAGAAAAAACCACGCTTTTTCCTCCTTTGTGGCTATCAGAAGGCCGGGTTTTTCCCGGCCTTATTACTTTGTTTATCTTATTGCTTTTCCGCTCATACCTGACCCGGGTGTTGCGCTAGAATAGATCTGTCTGCGTCGCTAATACACGGAACCGGTTGCTGTACCATGCTAAAACTCCCCGCTAAACCTCTGGTGGCTATTAACGCTATCACTGCTCTTTTCGCTGAAGACCACCCTCATCTGGTGGCGGCTAAAAACAGCCTGATTGATGTCGCGCAGGGGAAAATTTGTATTATCCATGCCGGGAAACACACGCTGCTGCGCCAGAGCGACAGACTGGTTATCGATAAAGGCGACGCCCCCGGAATTTACGGCATCGCCATGGGCTTTTACCCGATGGCTTTTTTCCGCCTGTACGCTGAGTCAACGTGTCACTATCAACTGATCGATCATCAGCGGTTTTTCGCCACCATTGCCGCGCACGATGCCCATCACCATCTCTATACCCTGCTTTCCTGGTTTCTCGCCACGCTGTGTATGCGTGAAGAGATGCTGATCGGCCATGACAGTTACCGGACAATCCGTGGGACACTGCTGCGCCTGTGGCAACAGGAGGAGAGTACGCGCGCCACCACCAACGTAGCGGATTACATTGTCAGGAGAACCAACCTGTCGCGCAGTATGGTGATGAAAGTGCTGGCGACGCTGCTCCATACCGGCTATATCGCCATCGAAAAGGGAAAACTGACGCAGCTTGAGACGCTACCGGAAGAGCTATAAATGACGGTATCCGGCCCGGTCAATTTCATACCCATCTTACCAGACAACGCATTGCAATCATCCCCGGGATTGCTTACTGTGCGATAGCACAGTTAACTATGGGTGCCGATGTAGGGCGTCAGTGATACGCCTGGATAAGGATAAACAGGATGAAAAGGATTACCCCTGTTAGTGCAATTATCTTAGTCGTGAGTTGTGGTATGCATTCAAATGATCCGCGACCGCCACACTTCAGAGCACCGGTTTCCATTGTTAATGGCAAGGTATGTGTCAAAGTACAACCGCAAAATGATGAAAAGCTGTCAATGCTGATTATCGGCGAGCCAGGAAACGAGAGTAATAAACTCAGCAAAGTTTACTCTGAGGACGCTATTTCGGTTACATCCGATCAATGTATTCCCACCTATGATTACAGATTTACCGTCGGTAACGTTTATACCTTTGATATTATTCTGGAATCTCTGGATAAAAGAAAAAAGGGGATCGTACCCTACTCCCGTATCTATGGTACAAGCTTCCTCCTGGAATACAGTAGCGGCAAGTTATCGGCCAGCCCACTTTAGGCTGTATCAGGCGCAATCAGAATAACAGATAAAAAAGCGGTACCCGTAATGGCGTACCGCTTGATAGCTGATCGCTAATTAATGCTTATTTTACTGCTTCAGCGCGGCTAAAGCGTTTACCGTCCGGGCTAACGGCACGTACCAGCACATCGCCCTGCACCTGCGGACGCGCGCGGTCGTTGTAGCGCTGCCAGTTGGCGCCGTTATCCGTGGAGTATTCGATAGCCAGCCCCGGCAGACCGATATTGGCCTCCAGCACGCCGCCCGCGACTCTGGCGCCCGGCACCGGAATACGATACGCCACGCCAGTCTTATCTATTTTCGCCAGTTCGCGCTGACCGAGGAGATTGGCAAAGCGAGTCCAGTCTTTATGCAGCGCATCCTGATTAACGTGTTGAGTCACGCCGCCCTTAAACTCACGACCGGCCTGGTAATCCAGCTCCCAGGAGGCCTGGTGCCAGCCGCGCTCGGCCAGTGCGATAAGACGCGGGAACAGACGGTATTCCATCTCGTCGTCGGTACGCACCACTTCGCTCCACACCTGCGCTGAAACGCCATAAGCGCCCGGCCACGGTTTGTCCGACTTCGCTTCGAACGCATTTCCATCGCGGTCAACGGAAGTTTCCGCGTTCTGCGGCAGGTTGTTCGGCGCAAAGCTGAACACCTTACGTTCGTCGCTAAAGCGCGTGCCCCAATAGTAGCCCGGCTCCTGCGGGTTCACTTCATACGGGAAATCAAAGTAGACGTAATCCGGGTTAGAGATGGTCACCTCATAGCCTTTGTTGGCCCAGTCGTTCACCGAATCGGCGCCGCCCCAGAACAGCGTATCCCAGAAGTTAACCCCGACGCGCTTCGTGGCGAACGATGAGGAATCTTTGGCATCTTTCAGGCCATCCTGCCATGCCTGCATCTTATCGATACCGTGCTGGTTAACAATCTTGCTGACTTCCATCGCGAACCAGCTCGGCAGGTGCTCCATATCCTCGACTTTGCCCTCTTTGAGCATCGCCTGGCAGACCTGGGATTTCGCCCACGGTTTGTCCTGCTTGCTCAAATCCAGTTGGCCTTTACCGGCTTCCGGGTTTTTCTTGTCGGTATAACCTGCGCCCAGATAGATGTTCTTGGCTTCATCGCCGCCAAAGTGCCAGGTGGTCAGGGGCAGACCAGCCTCTCTGTGCATCTGCTGGATTTCGCCGATCACTTTATCCACAAAGTTACGGGAAGATTCCAGACACGGGTTCAGATAGCCGGTGCGATCGTAGAACTGTACCCCGGTGGTATTGGAGGTATCGGTCGGATCCAGCAGGCGGTATTGATTCGCCTCCTGCTCTTTACCCGCCTTCATCAGCCGATCGTAGCGCGCTTCCATGGAGATCACCGCGGCGCGGGCGTGGGCCGGCACATCGATTTCAGGAATCACATCAATCTGGCGCGCTTTCGCATACTTCAGAATCTCGATGTAATCAGCACGGCTGAAGTAACCGCTGCCGTTAGTGCTGGTGTCCGGGCCGGAACCCAGTTGCGGCAACAGACAGGTTTTTTCGGTCAGGTCATGGCAACGCTTGCTGCCTACTTCCGTCAACTCCGGCAGACCGGGGATCTCAATACGCCAGCCTTCGTCATCGCTGAGATGGAAATGGAATTTATTCAGTTTGTACGCCGCCATCTGATCCAGCGCGCGCAGGATTGCCGCCTTGCTATGGAAGTTACGGCCAACGTCAATAAACATGCCGCGATACTGGAAGCGCGGCGCATCTTTGGCATCGAGGGTAGCGATCTTCATCGGCCCTTCGCTCGGCACCAGAGAGAGAATCGACTGCAGACCGTAGAAAACCCCGGCCTGATCGTAACCGGTAACCACCGCTTCTTTCGCGCCGATCTTCAGCATGTAAGCGCCCGGCACCGCGGTTTTACCGTCAAAGGCTTTGGTGGCGATTTCGGTACGAATTGGGTAGCCGGCGCCGGTCTTCACCCCCAGCAGCGCAAAACGTTCGGCAATCACGTCCGCTGAAGGCTTCACCAGCGCGGAAAGATCCAGCTTCACGCCCTTGCTCAGATCGACATCCTGACCGTGAATTTTGACTTCCAGCGGGGTCGGCATGATCTGGCCGCGCAGCGCTGCGCTGTTGAGCAACTTAACATCGCTGTTCTTCTCAAAGCGCGCTTCCGCGGTCATCAGGACGTTATTGTCGTCCGTGGTACGTTTCCACTCATCGCCGTTCATCGGCGTAACGAACTGGCTGAGATCTTCGGTATTGGTGCTGGCAATCACTTTTGGCTCGGCATCGCCGGAGGTCACATACCAGCGCGGAATCACGTCGGTCATGAACAGTTGCCAGTATTCATTGATGATGGGGATCTCTACCGACTGATTGGCCGGGAAACCGGTAAATTTAGCGGTCGGCTCCAGTTTATGCAGATCGCCGACAATATGCGTCACTTTAAACTGTTCGTTATCCACACTAAGGATCTGGCGGATACTCGGGAAATAGATAGCCCAGTCTTTACCGGTAATCGCTTCACCGTGGTTAGTCAGTTTAATGGTGGCTTTATTACAGGAAGCCCAATCGGCGCCCAGTGCGGCGCAATCCACGCCGTTCAGCGCCGCATGGTTATCATTCACCGTATAATTCACTTTCAACTGGCTGATTTGATCAACCGTCTGCTGGCCGGCAAACGCCGCGCCGCTGCTGATAAGACCGACAATTAAACTGCCCAGTACGCTTGCTTTAAATGTCTTCATCTCTTTTATCCTTCCCGATCACTGATTTTTAGCGCGAATTTCCTGCCAGACAGGGCGTAGCGGCTGTGCTCGCGTTATCGTTACCCATGCTGGTTGCGTCGATACTTTTCTGATGTCAACCGTGAGTTCCCGGCGGTATACCCCGCCGGGAAGCGTCATCAGAAGATGGTGAATGGCGCGATAACCATGAATTTCACGTCACGCTCATCCTGGAAGATGTTGCCGTAACCGCCGCTCCAGCTTGGAATGTCGGAGTGGTTGTCATACTGAGTGAAGTGCAGCTTAAACATCGCGCCTTTTGCGCGGCCTTCCTGCACCACATACGCGGCGTCGAGGCTATAGGCCGACTCTTTCAGGCGGTAGCCTGGATCGTAGTAGGCATCCGGAGTGGCCATTCTGCCCGGCTTAGCATCCCATGCGTACACATAAGAAGCTCCTACCGACCAGCCCGGCAGATTCCAGTTGCTCAGGTCATACATGGCGCCGGCAAACAGCGCTTTTTCGCCGTTGGCGTTAAAGTCGGAGCGGTTATCCCACCAGATGTCGAGACGACCATTAGAGGAGGCATAGGTTGGCGTCATACGCTGCAGGAAGTAACCCTGCTGGCCTTCCGCTTTCACCCAGGTGCCTTCCAGGCGCATATCGACCTGGCCGACTTTATAACCAAAAGTGAGCGCCTGCAGCCAGGCGGTGCCGTCATAAATATCGTTCGCGCCGCCGCTCACTTTGTCGCGGGTACCATAGAACTGGTAGCTGGTGCTCAGCGGGCTACCTGCGACATCAAATTTGTAACTGGCTTTGGCAAAGTACTGATCGACATAGCCCTGAGCCTGACCAAAGGCGGCTTCCAGTACCAGGTCGTTTTTGAAATCATATTTAGCGCCCAGCGAGTGCAGGTAATCGACCCGGGTCTGCTTATCGTTCTGGTAAAACTTGTCCATCTCGATATGCCACGGCGACTTGTATTCGTTAGACCACATGTAGGAGAAACTCAGCGCGCCGCTGTCGCCGAAGTCGAGGTTAGCGCCGGCTTCGGCCCCCTGATAGGTCCCCGGCATAAAGCTCCAGTGCGGCGCCAGCAGGGTCTGCCCGGTCGGCTGGATGTAACCGGCCCGCGCCCAGACCGGGCCATATTTGAACTTCGCCGCCGCTTTATACAGGCTGACGCCGCTCTTATCGCCGGAATAATCTTCATCGTAGGCTTTGTTGCGTGAAGAGAAGGCGATTTCATTCGGGTGACCGCTTTCTGAACTTTCCGCCATCTCAATGGCGGTGAAGGCGGCAATATCAATACCGAACATGTCAGCGGCATAGCCGGACTGGAAATCCAGATTCAGGTTCCAGGTGGAATGGGAAAGGTTGGTTTTGTACTTCTCGCCATCGGTCACATCTTTCCGATCGCGTTCGCGCTGCCAGTAATAGACGCCCCCGGTGAGGGTTGAGTCATCAATGAAACCGGCAGCCTGTGCTTCAGGAACGGATACCCAGCCGGTGAGTGCAGTGGCGCAGGCAACAGCCAGCGCCAGCGTACTACGTTTGCCACTGAACGTACGCATATGAAAATTCCTCTTTGACGTATAAAAATCGCTGATGCAAATCGCACGTTGCGATGAAAAAAAGTGCCTGACGGCCAAAAGCAGTTTTACTAATCCCCCGCATTACTGCTGCGTTAAGATTATTTTTCGCGACGCGAATTATCAATGCCTGAATGAGACATTTTTTGCGCTTTATGACGAAGTGCACATAATTTATGAGTATTTGTAACGACATGTTCGTAAAGGGAAAAAAGTAAAATAATCAATAAAGTATGATATATACCAGAATATTTAACTTTGTTTACGATTAATTTCAGTTCTTAAGGTTGCTGTGGAGAAGATTAATGCTGGCAGGAGATTACAATGGAAATGGAATTAATTCGCATCGCGAATCTTACAACTTCGTTAACTGAATGAAAACGGGTTAAATGCAGGAATATCATATCTGACGTGTTATCGCGGGATTGGCATCGGCAGCGCCCCTGTCGCGTTAGCCCGGAGACGGCCGAAAGACAACCACTCACCGCCAGCAAAGCGACTCAGCGCTCCGTTAGTTTCCTTTTGTTAACAAAATCCGCGCGGCGGCTGGACACCCGGTGCTCATCATCGGGACGGAGGATAAAAAAACGCCGCTTAACGCGGCGTTCAGAATTTACCTAACAAAACAGGGTTTAATCGCCGATTTTCGCCCAGGTATCACGCAGGCCCACAGTACGGTTAAACACCGGCTTCTGCGCGCTGGAGTGACGGCTGTCGAGGCAGAAATACCCTTCGCGCTCAAACTGCCAGGCTTTCCCCGGCTCAGTGGCCTGCAGACCCGGCTCGCCATAACCCTGGCGGATAACCAGCGATTCCGGGTTAATTACCGCCAGGAAATCCTCTGCAGCGCCCGGGTTAGCTACGCTGAACAACCGATCGTAAAGGCGGATTTCCACCGGCAGCGCATGGGGCGCGCTGACCCAGTGAATCACGCCCTTCACTTTACGCCCGTCAGCCGGATCCTTACTCAGCGTGTCGGCATCGTAGCTGCAATAAATGGTGGTGATATTCCCCTGTTCGTCCTTCTCAACCCGCTCGGCTTTGATGACATAAGCATTGCGCAGACGCACTTCTTTACCCAGCACCAGGCGCTTGTACTGCTTGTTGGCCTCTTCCCGGAAATCAGCGCGATCGATCCACAGCTCGCCGCTGAACGGGACTTCACGGCGCCCCATTTCCGGCTTGTTGGGATGGTTGGGCATCGAGACCATTTCGCTGTGCCCCTGCGGGTAGTTTTCAATCACCACTTTGAGCGGATCGATAACCGCCATTGCCCGCGGCGCGTTTTCGTTCAGATCTTCACGGATACAGGCTTCCAGCGCCGCCATTTCCACCGTGTTATCTTGTTTGGTGACCCCAATGCGCTTACAGAACTCGCGCACCGACGCCGCCGTATAACCGCGACGACGCAGGCCGGAGATGGTCGGCATCCGCGGGTCATCCCAGCCTTCGACCACCTTTTCCGCTACCAACTGATTGAGCTTACGTTTGGACATCACCGTGTACTCCAGATTCAGCCGGGAGAACTCGTACTGATGCGGGTGCGGCGTGGGGATCGAAATATGATCCAGCACCCAGTCATACAGGCGGCGGTTATCCTGGAATTCCAGCGTACACAGTGAATGGGTAATGTTTTCCAGCGCATCGGAGATGCAGTGGGTAAAGTCGTACATCGGGTAGATGCACCACTTGCTGCCGGTCTGGTGATGGTCGGCAAACTTAATCCGATACAGTACCGGGTCGCGCATGACGATAAACGGCGACGCCATGTCGATCTTCGCGCGCAGGCAGGCCTTACCTTCTTCAAAACCGCCGCTGCGCATCTTTTCAAACAGCGCCAGGTTCTCCTCCACGCTGCGATCGCGGTACGGGCTGTTTTTACCCGGCTGCGTCAGGGTGCCGCGATACTCGCGAATCTGCTCCGGGGACAGCTCGTCCACATAGGCCAGACCTTTGCCAATCAGCTCTACGGCAAATTGATGCAACTGGTCGAAATAATCCGAGGAATAGCGAACATCGCCCGTCCAGTGGAACCCCAGCCATTGCACGTCGTTTTTGATCGATTCAACGTACTCAATATCTTCCTTTACCGGGTTGGTATCATCGAAGCGCAGATTGCACTGCCCCTGATAGTCCTGGGCGATACCAAAATTCAGACAGATCGACTTAGCATGGCCGATGTGCAGATAACCGTTCGGCTCCGGTGGAAAACGGGTATAAACGGTTGTGTGCTTACCACTGGCCAGATCTTCATCAATGATCTGACGAATAAAGTTTGTCGGGCGGGCTTCAGCCTCACTCATCGCATATTCCTCAAAGCGTAAACATCAGTTAACGGCACATGATCTTATAAGCCGCGGCAGGAAACAACCTTTACCTACATAAAATCATTGCCGCTCCCCCGAGCGGCCAAAAAAAAACGGCGGGGAAATCAACCCCGCCGTTTAAGGCATCGCACCTTACTCAGAAACGACTTATTTACCTTTAATCTCGAACAGCGGTGTTTGTCCGGCAACCACCTGACCCTGGGCCTGAATAACCAGACCGCCGAAATCATCAATGTTGCTGCACACCACCGGGCTCATCATCGAACGGGCATTGGCGTTGAGGAACTCAAGATCCAGCTCCAGCACCGGCTGGCCGGCTTTCACTTCTGCGCCCTCTTCCACCAGACGTTTAAAGCCCTGGCCGTTAAGCGCCACCGTGTCGATCCCCAGATGTATCACCAGTTCAGCGCCATTGTCCGTTGCCAGGCAGAACGCGTGATTGGTGTTGAAGATCTTCACAATGGTACCCGCCGCCGGCGCAACCACGATTTTATCGGTCGGTTTCACGGCCACGCCGTCGCCAACCACTTTACTGGCGAAGGCTTCGTCCGGCACCTCATCCAGCGCCACCACTTCGCCGGTTATCGGCGATACCAGCGCAACGACCGTCGCTTTCGGGTTATTGGGCACCGCCTGAGGCTTCGCGGCTGGCGCAGCAGCAGGTGCGGCGCTGGCTGGCGCTGCGGCTACCGCACCGGTGGTTTTCATCGCATTGGCGATTTTTTCCGCCATAAAGCCAACAATAATCTGTACGCTGGTTTTATTCAGACGAATGACACCGCTGGCGCCCAGACGTTTAGCCAACACTTCATTAACCTGCGCAGAGTCTTTCACGCTCAGGCGCAAACGGGTGATACAGGCGTCAATACCGGTCAGGTTGGCGGAACCGCCGACCGCAGCGATATACTGGCGCGCCAGTTCGGACACATCCTGATCTTTACCGTTGCTGACGTTAACATCTTCACCGTCGGCTTCGCTGCCGGCCACAGCCAGTTCGCGACCCGGGGTCATCAGGTTAAATTTGGTGATAGTGAAACGGAACACCAGGTAGTAGATGACAAAGAACACCAGTCCCTGCGGGATCAGCATGTACCAGTGAGTCGCCAGCGGGTTGCGGGACGACAGCACCATATCCACCAGACCGGCGCTGAAGCCAAACCCGGAGATCCACTGCATGGCGGCGGCGAGAAAGACCGAAATACCGGTCAACAGCGCGTGAATCACATACAGCACCGGCGCCACGAACATGAAGGAGAATTCCAGCGGCTCGGTGATACCGGTAAAGAAAGCGGCAAAGGCGCCAGCCATCATAATACCCAGTACTTTGGTTTTATTTTCCGGACGCGCGCAGTGGTAAATCGCCAGCGCCGCACCCGGCAGGCCAAACATCATGATCGGGAAGAAGCCCGCCTGATAACGACCGGTGATCCCCACTTCCGCGGTACCTGCCGCCAGTGACTGCGCGCCGCCGAGGAAATTCGGGATATCGTTAATGCCGGCTACGTCAAACCAGAATACCGAGTTCAGGGCATGGTGCAGACCAACCGGAATCAGCAGGCGGTTAAAGAACGCATACACCCCGGCGCCGATGGAGCCCAGTTTCTGGATGTGTTCGCCGAAATTCACCAGGCCGCCAAAAATGACCGGCCAGAGATACATCAGAATAAACGCCACGGCGATCATCACAAACGAAGTGAGAATCGGCACCAGGCGGCGGCCGCTGAAGAAGGAGAGCGCCTTTGGTAACTCTACGCCGCTGAAGCGGTTGTACAGTTCCGCGGAGATAATCCCCACCAGAATGCCCACGAACTGGTTATTGATTTTGCCGAACGCCGCCGGCACTTGATCGACGGGAATGTTCTGAATCATGGAAACCGCCGCTGGCGAACACAGCGTGGTGACCACCAGAAAACCTACAAAACCGGTCAGCGCAGCAGCGCCGTCTTTGTCTTTGGACATGCCGTAAGCCACGCCAATGGCGAACAATACCGACATGTTATCGATGATGGCGGCACCGGATTTGATGAATAACGCGGCCAGCGCGTTATCTCCACCCCAGCCTACAGGGTCAATCCAGTAGCCTACCCCCATTAGTATTGCAGCAGCAGGCAGTGTTGCCACGGGCACCATCAGGGCGCGGCCTACCTGTTGTAAATAACCAAGAATACTCACTTTATTCCCCCTTGAGACCCCGTTAAGGCCCGTTTCTGGCTGTGCTTTTTATAGTGTTACAACCTTGACTCTTCGACGACCTGAATAGATCGTTCCTGGAGTGTGTGAAAATTTAATTCGTATCGCAAATTAAAAGCGTGTTTTTTGTGATAATAATCACCAAATATTGCTCTTCACCTCCCTCTGCGCTAGCTATATACAAAAACTTATTTTATCATTCAAAAAATCAAGACGGACGAATGCCGACCAGACTGTGAAACTGCGTTATGCTTACATTCAGGTGATATTTATCCGTTCCGCTTTATTAACTTTACTCTATAGAGGTGAATGATGAGACTTATTCCCCTGGCCACGCCGGAACAAGTAGGTAAGTGGGCCGCTCGCCATATCGTTAACCGTATCAACGCGTTTAAACCGACGGCGGACCGCCCCTTTATTCTTGGCCTGCCAACCGGCGGCACTCCGCTGGAAGCCTACAAAGCGCTGGTAGCAATGCATAAAGCGGGCCAGGTGAGTTTTAAACACGTCGTCACCTTCAACATGGACGAATACGTCGGCCTGCCCAAAGAGCATCCGGAAAGCTACCACAGCTTTATGCACCACAACTTCTTCGATCACGTTGATATTCCTGCAGAAAACATTAACCTGCTGAACGGTAACGCGCCGGATGTGGATGAAGAGTGCCGTCGTTATGAAGAAAAAATCCGTTCTTACGGTAAAATTCATCTGTTTATGGGCGGCGTCGGCAACGACGGTCACATCGCGTTTAACGAACCGGCATCGTCTCTGGCCTCCCGGACGCGTATCAAAACCCTGACACATGACACCCGGGTCGCGAACTCTCGCTTCTTCGGCGGCGATGTGAATCAGGTACCGAAATATGCGCTGACCGTTGGCGTGGGCACGCTGCTGGATGCCGAAGAGGTGATGATTCTGGTGCTCGGCCACGTTAAAGCGCAGGCGCTGCAAGCGGCCGTGGAAGGCAACGTCAACCATATGTGGACCATCAGTTGCCTGCAGTTGCATCCGAAAGCGGTTATCGTCTGCGACGAGCCGTCAACGATGGAACTTAAAGTCAAAACATTGAAATACTTCAATGAATTAGAAGCTGAAAACATCAAAGACCTTTAAGTACGTTTATTTTTACCGGGAGTAGTTTATGTATGCATTGACCCATGGCCGGATTTACACCGGCCACGACGTTCTGGATGACCATGCCGTTATCATCAACAACGGAATGATCGAGCGCGTTTGTCCCGCCGACGCATTACCGGCAGGGATTGAACAGCGCGACATGGGTGGTGCTATCATCGCCCCCGGCTTTATTGATGTGCAGCTTAACGGCTGCGGCGGCGTGCAGTTCAACGACACAGCGGAAGCCGTCAGCGTCACCACGCTGGAAATTATGCAGCAGGCCAATGAGAAATCGGGCTGTACCAGCTTTTTGCCGACGCTGATTACCTGCAGCGACGAATTAATGATGCAGGGCGTGCGCGTGATGCGCGAGTACCTGCAGAAACATCAGCATCAGGCTCTGGGCCTGCACCTGGAAGGCCCGTGGCTGAACCCGGTAAAAAAAGGCACCCATAACCCAGCCTTTATCCGTAAACCGCAGGCTGCACTGGTCGATTTCCTGTGCCAGAACGCCGATGTGATTACTAAAATCACCCTGGCCCCGGAAATGGTGGAGCCGGAAGTGATTAGCCAGTTAAGTAATGCCGGGATTGTCATCTCCGCCGGCCACTCCAACGCGACCCAGCAGGAAGCGAAACGCGGCTTCCGCGCCGGTATTCGCTTCGCGACCCATCTTTTCAACGCCATGCCTTATATTACCGGCCGCGAACCGGGTCTGACCGGCGCTATCTTCGATAATCCCGACCTCTACTGCGGGGTGATCGCCGATGGCCTGCACGTGGATTATGCGAACATCCGCACAGCCAAACGCCTGAAAGGCGATAAACTGTGTCTGGTTACCGATGCCACCGCCCCCGCCGGCGCGAATATTGACCAGTTCATTTTTGCCGGTAAAACAATATACTACCGCAACGGGCTGTGTGTGGATGAGAATGGCACCCTGAGCGGTTCCTCCCTGACGATGATTGAAGGCGTGCGTAATCTGGTTGAGCACGTCAACATCGCGCTGGACGAAGTGCTGCGTATGGCAACGCTCTACCCTGCCCGTGCCGTGGGTGTCGACCACCTGTTAGGTACCATTGAAGCCGGAAAAGTGGCTAACCTGACGGTCTTTACCCGCGATTATCACATTATCAGGACTATCGTTAACGGCAACGAGGTCGTAACCGGGTAAGGAAAGGCATGACGACTGGCGGACATACACAAATTGGCAACATTGATCTGGTAAAGCAGCTCAACAGCGCGGCGGTATATCGACTAATCGATCTGCATGGCCCGATCTCGCGAATTCAGATTGCCGAACAAAGCCAGCTTGCCCCCGCCAGCGTGACGAAAATTACCCGTCAACTTATCGATCGCGGCCTGATCAAAGAAGTCGATCAGCAGGCCTCCACCGGGGGCCGCCGCGCGATCTCCATTGTTACGGAAACCCGCGCTTTTCAGGCCATCGGCGTACGGCTTGGCCGCTACGACGCCACCATTACGCTGTTCGACCTCAGCGCCAAAGCGCTGGCCGAAGATCACTATCCATTGCCTGAGCGAACCCAGGACGAGCTTGAACAGGCGCTGCTGAAGGCCATCAGCCACTTTATTGAATATAACCAGCGCAAAATCCGCGAACTGATTGCTATCTCGGTCATTCTGCCCGGCCTGGTGGATCCGGAAAGCGGCGTCATACGCTATATGCCGCATATTCCGGTGAATGACTGGCCGCTGGTGACCGCGCTGGAATCGCGCTTTGATATGGCCTGCTTTGTCGGCCACGATATCCGCAGTCTGGCGCTGGCGGAGCACTATTTTGGGGCGACCCAGGACTGTGAAGACTCCATTCTGGTGCGTGTGCACCGGGGTACCGGCGCCGGGATTCTTTCCAACGGCCAGATATTTATCGGCCGCAACGGCAGCGTCGGGGAGATTGGCCATATCCAGGTCGATCCGCTCGGTGAGCGCTGCCACTGCGGTAACTTTGGCTGTCTGGAGACCATTGCCGCCAACGCCGCCATTGAGCAGCGGGTGCGTCATCTGCTGGAGCAGGGTTATCAGAGCCGCCTGACGGTTGACGACTGCAATATCAAAGCCATCTGTAAAGCGGCGAATAAAGGCGATCCGCTGGCCTGCGAAGTCATTGAATATGTAGGCCGCCACCTCGGCAAAGCCATCGCCATCGCCATTAACCTGTTTAACCCGCAGAAAGTGGTGATCGCCGGCGAAGTGACGGAAGCAGACAAGGTCCTGCTACCGGCCATCGGTAGCTGTATTAACACTCAGGTACTGAAAGCGTTCCGCAAAAACCTACCGGTAATGTGTTCGGCGCTCAACGACCGCTCGGCTATCGGCGCCTTTGCGCTGGTGAAACGCGCCATGCTCAACGGCATGCTGTTGCAGCGATTGCTGGAAAGTTAACAGGGTTTTTGGCCAATCCAGGCTATATTACGCGTTTCCTTTGGACAACCTGAGTAGTCAATGACCATCCAGAATCTTATTTGCGATATTGACGGCGTGCTGATGCACGATAACGTCGCTGTTCCGGGCGCGGCGGAATTCCTGGCGCGCGTCCTTGAGAAAGGTCTGCCGCTGGTGCTGCTGACCAACTACCCTTCCCAGACCGGGCAGGATCTGGCAAACCGTTTTTCATCGGCGGGTATTGATGTGCCGGACAGTGTGTTCTATACCTCGGCCATGGCCACTGCCGATTTCCTGCGCCGTCAGGAAGGCAAGAAAGCCTATGTGGTTGGCGAAGGGGCATTGATCCACGAACTGTATAAAGCCGGTTTTACCATCACCGATATCAATCCGGATTTTGTTATCGTCGGGGAGACTCGCTCCTACAACTGGGAGATGATGCACAAGGCGGCCTATTTTGTCGCCAACGGGGCGCGTTTTATCGCCACGAACCCGGATACCCACGGGCGCGGTTATTACCCGGCCTGCGGCGCGCTGTGCGCGGGTATCGAGAAAATCTCCGGCCGCAAGCCATTTTATGTTGGTAAGCCGAGTCCGTGGATCATTCGCGCGGCGCTGAACAAGATGCAGGCCCACTCCGAGCAAACCGTTATTATTGGCGATAATTTACGCACCGACATTCTTGCTGGTTTTCAGGCCGGGCTGGAAACCATCCTGGTGTTATCCGGGGTTTCGACGCTGAATGATATTGATGCGATGCCGTTCCGGCCATCGTGGATTTATCCGTCGGTGGCGGAGATTGATGTGGTTTGAGGTTGTTTTGATTGGGTGGTGTGGTCAGTGTTGGTGTGAGGTGGTGCTGTTTTTCTGTTCAGGCGGTGAGTCGGATGTGAGTCTGAAGCTCCGCTTTTTTCCGTTCACTTTATGTCTGGTGCTCTTTGTTAACTCCGGTTATCAGTGAACGGGTCGGGGAGCGTCCCGATCGCTCCCCGATACCCCTCGCGGCCCCGCAACGGAAATCGCCGCTTCGCGGTCCCCTCCACTCCCGGCTTTATCCCGCGGACCGGGCATGACTCGACTTCCTGTCTCGGTATACCGGCTGGCATCGGTCTGTGGTGTTACTGTTTTTTCCGCTCACGCGGTGAGTCGGATGTGAGTCTGAAGCTCCGCTTTTTTCCGTTCATGATGTCAGTCGGGAATTGTGTCTGATGCACCGCTGTTTTTCCGTTCACTTTATGTTTAGTGCTTTTTGCTGACTCCGGTCATCAGTGAACGGGTCGGGGAGCGTCCCGCTCGCTCCCCGACACCCCTCGCGGCCCCGCAAGGGAAATCGCCGCTTCGCGGTCCCCTCCACTCCCGGCCTTATCCCGCGGACCGGGCATGACTCGACGTCCTGTCTCGGCATGCCCTCCCGGCGCCATCCATGGCGCCTGGTCCTTGTCTCGCGGCCTTCGTTACAGCGATTTCCAGCGGGGGATATGCCCCGCTGCCATTTTATTGTCTGGTTTGCAGCACCATTATCGCGGTAAGACTGGTTTAATTCTTTGAAAAATAGCGGGAAGTCTGCGGGAAGTCTGCGGGAAGTCTGCGGGAAGTCTGCG
>NZ_KQ947381.1:47540-111921 GCF_001484765.1 Entomohabitans teleogrylli
ACAGCATCAAAGCAAAAACAAGCACTCATTAACCGGAACCCCCTGTTTCTCAAAAGTTCTGATAACGCCCCCAGCAATCAACATGCCTTTTAAATCCCCGATTTCACCGCGGGGGGGTTGAGTCCGGCTTAAAATCGCCGGCAATTTTTGCGCATGGCCGGGGCAGGCCGGAGGGAACCGGCCTGAGGGTAAGCCGGCACAGGGATGTGCCGTCTTACCCGACCCGAAGCCAGACGCGAAAATTGACGGGTACCGCGCAGCGGCGATTTTACTGCCGGGAGCCCGGAGTGGAGAGGGGGCGGCGGCGAGCCCCCTCTCCCCGTTCACCTGGCGACAAAAACAAAACAAGGTACTGACTTACGGTGAACGGAATTCCTGCCCAGGAAAAAATGACCACGGCAAACGGAATTCATCGCCGCAGGCTAAAAACACCACCCCCTCTCCCCATTCCGCTGAGTACACATAAAGCTCACATCTCATGTGAACGAAACCCATACCACGCCACAGAACAACACCCACCCACCATAACAACCCCCAACCATAACGTCATTCAACAAAACACCCATAAAAATAAACAATCACTAATTATCCAACAAAAAACATAGATAATTTTCATAAATCATCAACTACCATTATTCTTTTTACTTTTCACCAGGCAAAACACTTGCGCTACCCACCCCACTTGCGGCATTTTCTTACCCATAGCGCAGCCAATGCTGCTTCACTACCGCCTTACAACATCACCGCCCAGGTATTACGGAGAAGTTTATGTGTTCAATCTTTGGTGTACTGGATATCAAAACCGACGCAGGGGAATTGCGTAAAAAAGCGCTGGAACTATCGCGCCTGATGCGCCACCGCGGCCCGGACTGGTCAGGCATCTATGCCAGCGATAAAGCCATCCTCGCCCATGAGCGTCTGTCGATCGTCGACGTCAATGCCGGCGCCCAGCCGCTGTATAACGACAAAAAAACCCATGCGCTGGCAGTGAACGGTGAAATCTATAACCACCAGGCGCTGCGCGCCGAATACGGCGACCGCTACCAGTTCCAGACCGGCTCCGACTGCGAAGTCATCCTCGCGCTGTATCAGGAAAAAGGACCAGCCTTCCTTGACGACCTGCAGGGTATGTTCGCCTTTGCCCTCTATGACAGCGAAAAAGACGCTTACCTGATTGGTCGTGACCATATCGGCATTATTCCGCTGTACATGGGCTATGACGAACACGGCAACTTCTATGTCGCTTCCGAAATGAAAGCGCTGGTGCCAGTGTGCCGCACCATCAAAGAATTCCCCCCGGGAAGCTATCTGTGGAGCCAGGATGGCGAAATCCGCCAGTACTATCAGCGCGACTGGTTTGAATACGACGCGGTTAAAGACAATGTCACCGATAAAAACCAGTTGCGCCAGGCGCTGGAAGAGTCCGTAAAATGCCACCTGATGTCCGACGTACCTTATGGGGTATTGCTGTCCGGTGGTCTGGACTCCTCCATTATCTCCGCCATCACCAAAAAATTCGCCGCCCGCCGGGTAGAGGATCAGGAGCGCAGCGAAGCCTGGTGGCCGCAATTACACTCCTTTGCCGTCGGTCTGGAAGGTTCCCCGGATCTGAAAGCCGCCCAGGAAGTGGCCAACCACCTTGGCACCGTACACCATGAAATCCATTTCACGGTCCAGGAAGGGTTGGATGCGATTCGCGATGTGATCTATCACATTGAAACTTATGATGTCACCACCATCCGCGCCTCAACGCCGATGTATCTGATGTCCCGCAAGATCAAAGCGATGGGAATCAAAATGGTGCTGTCCGGGGAAGGCTCCGACGAAGTCTTTGGCGGCTACCTCTATTTCCATAAAGCGCCGGACGCCAAAGAGCTGCATGAAGAGACCGTGCGCAAACTGCAGGCGCTGCATATGTTCGACTGCGCCCGCGCCAACAAAGCGATGTCCGCCTGGGGCGTGGAAGCCCGGGTACCGTTCCTCGATAAAAAATTCCTCGACGTAGCGATGCGTATTAACCCGCAGGATAAAATGTGCGGCAACGGCAAAATGGAAAAACACGTTCTGCGCGAATGTTTCGAATCCTATCTGCCGGCCAGCGTCGCCTGGCGTCAGAAAGAGCAGTTCTCTGACGGGGTTGGCTATAGCTGGATCGATACGCTGAAAGAGGTCGCAGCCCGCCAGGTGACCGACCAGCAACTGGAAACCGCCCACTTCCGCTTCCCGTATAACACCCCGAGCTCCAAAGAAGGCTATCTGTATCGCGAAATCTTTGAAGAGCTATTCCCGGTCCCCAGCGCCGCGGAGTGTGTACCCGGCGGACCGTCGGTCGCCTGCTCTTCCGCGAAAGCTATTGAGTGGGATGAGGCCTTCAAAAGCATGAACGATCCATCAGGTCGCGCCGTCGGCGTTCACCAGTCTGCTTACCAAAAATAAGCCATTTATAACGGGTCCTGCGGGGCCCGTTTTACGCTGTTTTTCCCCGCGTTTTCTGCCCAGGTTTTCACCGCTTAACATTGAGATTTAACCAATAATTGCCGATTATTGAATCAGGCTGTTCGTAAGTCAGTCAAACAGACAATTTCCGCCGCTTTTCGGGAAAAAATGTGTTGACGCTGCCGGGGCGAGTACGCATAATGCGCCCCGCAACGCCGATAAGGTAACGCGAAAAAGATGGCTACGTAGCTCAGCTGGTTAGAGCACATCACTCATAATGATGGGGTCACAGGTTCAAATCCCGTCGTAGCCACCATCTTTTGCGGGAGTGGCGAAATTGGTAGACGCACCAGATTTAGGTTCTGGCGCCGCAAGGTGTGCGAGTTCAAGTCTCGCCTCCCGCACCATTTCCGTTAAGCGTTGTACAGTCTGTACAGTAATGTCTGACTGGTGGCCTGATGGGGTATCGCCAAGCGGTAAGGCAGCGGGTTTTGATCCCGCCATTCCCAGGTTCGAATCCTGGTACCCCAGCCATTTATTTCTTCGACTCACGCCAGTGGCGAAAAGTCGTCGGGGTATCGCAGGTGCGGTGTCCTCAGTAGCAGTTTATTGGGGTATCGCCAAGCGGTAAGGCAGCGGGTTTTGATCCCGCCATCCCCAGGTTCGAATCCTGGTACCCCAGCCAGCTATCATCTGGTTAATGAAATACACTATGGCTACGTAGCTCAGCTGGTTAGAGCACATCACTCATAATGATGGGGTCACAGGTTCAAATCCCGTCGTAGCCACCATATTGCGGTATTGCCATATTACGCTGGCGGTGCCGGGAAAAAATTTGTTGGGGTATCGCCAAGCGGTAAGGCAGTGGATTCTGATTCCACCATTCCGAGGTTCGAATCCTCGTACCCCAGCCAATTTAAAGCATTGACCGTTATCCGGTGAATGTCATGAAGTTTCACCGGGGAAATCGGGTGAAACAGAGAAAAAATTGTTGGGGTATCGCCAAGCGGTAAGGCAGTGGATTCTGATTCCACCATTCCGAGGTTCGAATCCTCGTACCCCAGCCAATATTGAAAAGCCCGCGATGCGGGCTTTTTGCTTTTCTGTTTACCGGAACAGCGGCAACGCTCACCAGACCGCCGCGAAGCGCGGCGGCGGAACGCTCACTACAGCCCCAGCGCATACTTCAGCGCCCGGCGTTTTACCGCCCCGGCGCGCTGCGCCGCCATCAACCCCATATTACGCAGCACCTTAACCGGCCCGAGATCATTGCTGAAACCGGCATAAAACAGATCCATACTGCTCTGCATCAGGAAGTTATCCGCCTGACGACGACGCTGATAGCGCTTCAGCACCGGAGCATCCCACCACGCCTCTTCCTTCTGGCGGGCGCGGCCCAGAACATCCAGCAGCGCATCGACATCCCGATAACCCAGATTCACCCCCTGCCCCGCCAGCGGATGGATGGTATGCGCTGCATCCCCCACCAGCGCCAGTCCCGGCAGGACATATTTCAGCGCATGGCGACGGGTCAGCGGGAAAGCGCCGTGGGCAACCGGAGTGACCGTACCGAGGCGCGACGGGAAGACAGCATGAATTTGCTCACTTAATTGTTCCAGCGACAGCGCCTGCAACTGGCGGATACGCGCCGGCGTGTCATACCAGACCAGAGACGCCCAGTGTTCAAACAGCGGCAAAAACGCGTGCGGACCCGTGGGGGTAAACGCCTGCCAGGTCGCGCTACCCGGTGCTGCGTCACAGCGCACGGTAATCAGCATACAGGCCTGCTGATATTCCCAGGCGTGAATGCCAATGCCGCTCCACTCGCGGATACGCGAATGTGCGCCATCGGCCCCCACCACCAGCGCTGCCCTCAGAGAGCGCCCATCCGCAAAATGCAGTGTACGCCCGCCATCCCCGGCGCTCATCGCCGTCAGCTCCGCCGGACACCACAGCGTCACCTGCGGATGGGCCTCAAGCGCCTGCCACAGGGCACGCTGCAATACCGAATTTTCGACCATAAAACCCAGTTCCGGCAGCGCCAGTTCCCTGGCATCAAACACCACGTGCGCCTGCTGCCACTCCCAGGTTTCCAGCCGCGTATACGGGTGGCAGCGCATCGCCTGCACCTGCGGCCATACGCCAAGCGCCTCAAGCAACCGGACAGAGGCGCAACTGATGGCTGAAATGCGCACATCCGGCTGACTGCCTGGTACAAATGCCGCTGGCGGCGAGTTTTCGATCACTGCGACCTGGAATCCCTGGCGCGCCAGCCCCAGCGCTATTGCCGCTCCCACCATTCCGCCGCCGACAACGGCGACGTCCGTTTGCTGATTTGCCATGACTATTTTCCCTTTAATTCGAATCCGTTAAGTGTACCGGATTTTTAACCCGTTTGATGACTCGCGCTGTCCACTGGTCACGAACCCGCCAAAGCATTACAATACGCGCCCTGCATTCCTGGCTTTAACTGAGCAATGGCAAGTCAATGACGAAAAAACTCCATATCAAAACCTGGGGCTGTCAGATGAACGAATACGATTCATCGAAGATGGCCGATCTGCTGGAAACCACGCACGGCTTCACGCTGACTGACGTGGCGGAAGAAGCAGATGTTCTGCTGCTGAATACCTGTTCGATCCGCGAAAAGGCACAGGAGAAGGTTTTCCATCAGTTAGGTCGCTGGAAAACATTAAAGGATAAAAATCCGGAGCTGATCATCGGCGTCGGCGGCTGCGTAGCGTCTCAGGAAGGAGACCATATCCGCCAGCGCGCCCACTACGTGGATATCATCTTCGGCCCCCAGACCCTGCATCGCCTGCCGGAAATGATCAACCAGGTCAGCGGCGACCGTAGTCCGGTGGTCGATATCAGCTTCCCGGAAATCGAAAAATTCGATCGTCTGCCGGAACCGCGCGCCGAAGGGCCAACGGCATTTGTCTCGATTATGGAAGGCTGTAATAAATACTGCACCTACTGCGTGGTGCCTTATACTCGCGGCGAAGAAGTCAGCCGCCCCGCGGACGATATTATTCTGGAAATCGCCCAACTGGCGGCCCAGGGCGTGCGCGAGGTAAACCTGCTGGGTCAAAACGTTAACGCTTATCGCGGTCCCTCCTGGGATGGCGGCATCTGCAGCTTTGCGGAGTTACTGCGTCTGGTGGCGGCGATTGACGGTATCGACCGCATCCGTTTTACCACCAGCCATCCTATCGAATTTACCGACGACATTATCGAAGTCTATCGCGACACGCCGGAGCTGGTCAGTTTCCTGCATCTGCCGGTACAGAGCGGCGCCGATCGGGTTCTGAATTTGATGGGCCGCACCCACACCGCGCTGGAATATAAAGCGATTATCCGCAAACTGCGCGCCGCGCGCCCGGATATCCAGATTAGCTCCGACTTTATCGTCGGCTTCCCCGGGGAAACCCAGCAGGATTTCGAGCAAACCATGAAGCTTATCGCCGATGTCAATTTCGACATGAGTTTCAGCTTTATCTTCTCCGCCCGTCCGGGTACGCCAGCGGCGGATATGGTCGACGATGTCGCGGAAGAAGAGAAAAAGCAGCGGCTGTATATTTTGCAGGATCGCATTAACCAGCAGGCAATGGCCTGGAGCCGTCGGATGCTAGGCACCGTGCAGCGCATTCTGGTAGAAGGCACATCGCGTAAGAGCATCATGGAGCTTTCCGGACGAACCGAAAATAACCGCGTGGTCAACTTTGAAGGTTCACCGGATATGATTGGCAAATTCGTCGATGTGGAAATTGTCGATGTCTTCGCTAATTCACTGCGCGGTAAAGTGGTTCGCACCGAGGGCGAAATGGGCCTGCGGGTTGTGGAGTCGCCGGCGTCGGTCATTGCCCGTACCCGCAAAGAAGATGAGCTGGGCGTGGGAACATACCAACCCTGATAGCTCCGGCCGGGAGCTGGATCTCAGCCAGACCCGGCCATTTTCACCCGCAGCGCTTGCATTCTGAAGCCATCACCCAAATATCATTCCTGATGCTTGCGCCTTTTTTCCGCGCCGTGAATAATTTTCTCATGGCCCGAATTCAGGCCAGGTTTTCACCGTTACCGGTCCCGAGTGGTGTAAGAGGAACAGTTTGAATATCGAAACCCGTGAATTAACGCTGGAGCCTGCAGACAATGCTCGTCTGCTGAGCCTGTGCGGCCCATTTGATGACAACATCAAACAGCTGGAGCGCCGGTTAGGCATTGAGATTAACCGTCGCGATAACCAATTTAAACTTACCGGCCGCGCCCTGTGCGTTAACGCCGCCGCCGACATTCTGCGCCATCTGTATGTGGATACCGCCCCGCTGCGCGGGCAGATTCAGGATATCGATCCGGAACATATCCACCTGGCGATTAAAGAGTTCCGCGTGCTGGAACAGGCGGCGGACAGCGTGCCGGAATACGGTAAAGCGGTCAATATCAAAACCAAGCGCGGCGTGATTAAGCCGCGCACCCCGAACCAGGCCCAGTATATTGCCAATATTCTGGACCACGATATTACCTTCGGCATTGGTCCGGCGGGGACGGGGAAAACATACCTGGCGGTCGCCGCGGCGGTAGACGCCCTGGAGCGTCAGGACATTCGTCGTATTCTGCTGACCCGTCCGGCGGTTGAGGCAGGCGAAAAGCTCGGCTTCCTGCCCGGCGATCTAAGCCAAAAGGTGGATCCGTACCTGCGCCCGCTGTATGACGCGCTGTTCGAAATGCTCGGCTTTGAGCGGGTGGAAAAACTGATGGAACGCAACGTGATTGAGGTGGCGCCCCTCGCCTATATGCGTGGCCGTACCCTCAACGATGCCTTTATCATTCTGGATGAAAGCCAGAATACCACCATCGAACAGATGAAGATGTTTCTGACCCGTATCGGCTTCAACTCGAAAGCGGTCATTACCGGCGACGTTACCCAGGTTGACCTGCCGCGCAATATGAAATCCGGCCTGCGTCACGCCATTGAAGTGCTGTCTGATGTCGACGAGATCAGCTTCAACTTTTTCCACAGCGAAGACGTGGTGCGCCACCCGGTGGTCGCCCGCATCGTCAATGCCTATGAGGCATGGGAAACCGCCGAGCAAAAGCGTAAAGACGAACTGGCCGCCGAACGTAAACGCGAAGCGCTGGCGCTGTCGGCCAATGGCCAGGAGCCCAAATGAGCCAGGTGATACTTGATTTGCAGATAGCCTGCGAAAACGACCGTGGACTGCCGGAAGAGCGCCAGTTTCAGGCCTGGCTGGACGCCGCGGTGGCGCCGTTTCAGGAGCAAGCCGAGGTAACAGTCCGCCTGGTGGATGAAGCCGAAAGCCACGATTTGAATCTCACTTATCGCGGCAAAGATAAGTCCACCAATGTGCTCTCCTTTCCGTTCGAAGCGCCGCCGGGCATCGAACTGCCGCTGCTTGGCGATCTGGTGATTTGTCGCCAGGTGGTGGAGCGCGAAGCCCTGGAGCAACAAAAGCCTCTGGAGGCGCACTGGGCGCATATGGTGGTGCATGGCAGCCTGCATCTTCTGGGCTATGATCACATTGAAGATGACGAAGCGGAAGAAATGGAGTCACTGGAAACAGAGATAATGCTTGCTCTCGGCTATGACGATCCGTACATTGCCGAGAAAGAGTGATATCCGGGGCAGCCTGCTGCCCGGACATCGAAACGTGCCGCCGTGAAGGGAATGCTATCCGGCGGTGACAGGTAAACTAACATGAGAACCCAATCCAAACGCCATGAGCGACGATAATTCACACAGTAGCGACTCTCTTAACAGTAAGAAGGGCTTTTTCTCCCTGATTCTGAATCAACTGTTCCACGGGGAACCTAAAAACCGCGATGAACTGTTGGCGCTAATTCGTGATTCTGAACAAAACGAGCTTATCGACCAGGACACCCGCGATATGCTCGAAGGGGTAATGGACATCGCCGACCAGCGGGTACGCGATATCATGATCCCCCGCTCCCAGATGATTACCCTGAAACGCAACCAGTCCCTTGATGAATGTCTGGACGTCATTATCGAGTCAGCCCACTCGCGTTTCCCGGTGATCAGCGAAGACAAAGATCATATTGAAGGCATTCTGATGGCCAAAGATCTGCTGCCGTTTATGCGCAGCGATGCCGAGCCATTCAGTATCGACAAGGTACTGCGTACCGCCGTCGTGGTGCCGGAAAGCAAGCGGGTCGACCGCATGCTGAAAGAGTTCCGCTCCCAGCGTTACCACATGGCGATTGTCATCGACGAGTTCGGCGGCGTCTCCGGCCTGGTGACCATTGAAGATATTCTCGAACTGATCGTCGGTGAAATCGAAGACGAATACGACGAAGAAGAGGATATCGACTTCCGCCAGCTCAGCCGCCACACCTGGACTGTACGGGCGCTGGCGCCGATTGAAGATTTCAACGAAGCGTTCGGCACCCATTACAGCGATGAAGAGGTGGACACCATCGGCGGTCTGGTGATGCAGGCCTTCGGGCATCTTCCGGCCCGGGGGGAAACCATCGACATCGATGGTTACCAGTTCAAAGTGGCAATGGCCGACAGCCGACGTATTATTCAGGTTCACGTCAGAATACCGGACGATTCACCGCCGCCTAATCTGGAAGAATAACGCTCTATGGATTTTCCATCCTTGCTTCAACGCCAGCGCGTTCGACTGCTGCTGGCGCTGTTAACCGGTGCCAGCGGAACGCTGGCATTTTCCCCCTATGACTTCTGGCCTGCCGCCCTGCTCTCTCTGGCCGGTTTGCAGGGGCTCACTTTCAACCGCCGCCCGATGCAAAGCGCCTGGATTGGTTTCTTCTGGGGGCTGGGGCTGTTTGGCAGCGGCATTAACTGGGTTTACGTCAGTATCGCAACCTTTGGCGGTATGCCTGGCCCGGTTAACATTTTTCTGGTGGCCCTGCTGGCGGCTTACCTGTCGCTGTATACCGGGCTGTTCGCCGGCCTGCTCTCGCGTCTGGCGCCAGCCCGTACCTGGTGGCGCGTAGCCCTTGCCGCGCCGGCGCTGTGGCAGGTCTGCGAGTTCTTACGCGGCTGGGTGCTTACCGGCTTCCCGTGGCTGCAATTTGGCTATAGCCAGATTGACGGGCCGCTCAAGGGGATGGCACCGGTGATGGGCGTGGAGAGTATTAATTTCCTGCTGATGATCATCAGCGGCCTGCTGGTTCTGGCGCTGGCCGCCCGCCGCTGGCAGCCCGCCGTCATTGCCGTAGCGCTGCTCTGCCTGCCGTGGCCGCTGCGCTATATTCAGTGGTTTCAGCCGCAGAATGATCGCACCATTGATGTGGCTCTGGTACAGGGCAACATCCCCCAGGCGCTGAAGTGGGATGAAAAAGAGCTCCTCAACACTCTGGACATTTATCTGCAAAAAACGCAGCCGGAGCTGGGAAAAGCGCAACTGATCATCTGGCCGGAGTCGGCGATTCCGGATCTTGAGATCAATCAACAGCGTTTCCTTATCAAGCTGGATTCACGACTGCGCTCCCGCAACAGTACGCTGATCACCGGGGTTGTCGATGCGCGGCTGAACCAGAACAATCGCTATAACACTTACAACACCATCATCACCCTCGGAGAGGGATCGCCCTACAGCCATAATTCAACCAACCGCTATAACAAGAATCATCTGGTGCCGTTTGGCGAGTTTGTGCCGCTGGAATCGATTCTCCGGCCGCTGGCGCCGTTTTTTGATCTGCCCATGTCGTCTTTCAGCCGCGGCCCTTATGTACAGCCGCAACTGTCGGCCCACGGGTTTAAGTTAACGGCGGCGATTTGCTACGAGATTATTCTCGGACAGCAGGTACGGGATAACTTCCGCCCGGATACCGACTATCTGCTGACCATCTCGAATGACGCCTGGTTTGGCCACTCCATTGGGCCGTGGCAGCATTTCCAGATGGCGCGGATGCGCGCGCTGGAGCTGGCGCGTCCGCTGCTGCGCAGCACTAACAACGGAGTAACCGCCGTGGTTGACGCCAGCGGTAATGTACAGGCCATGATCCCGCAGTTCACCCGCCAGGTGCTGGAAACCAAAGTGACGCCGACCCGCGGGCTAACGCCCTATGCGCGTTTTGGCGACTGGCCAATATGGGGAATCACCCTGATAGTTGCCGCTGGCGCTGCGGTTGCCGCCTGGCGCCAACGCAAAGCCGCCTGATTGTCGTGCAGGCCAGTCATACGGCTGGCCTTTTTTATCGCCCCCTCCCTCACCACAACCCACCCGCACTTTCCCGGCAAGCATTCTGCCCGGGACAAAGGATATACCGACCAAAGAACAGTTATCCCCTGAGATACCCGCCGGCCATTTTCAATGGAGCCTGGCGCAGACTAAATAGGGGCCGGAGCTAAACGACAACAGCAGATCATCACCGGGCATCGAGTGGAAACTGACAATCCGGTGCGATCCGGCGCTTAGCGCCGAAATATACAGTTTCTCCACCTCCGGCGGCATATCATCGCGCCCGGTCTTCGCCACGCTGGTGACGTGAATGGAATATTCAGCCCCGCCGATCTTCGAATAGGACATGGTCGCTGTCCGGTTAATGACGTAAGTCTTGTTATTGTGATGAAGATCGCCGGAAGCGTTAACAATGCCTTTACCATTGCGGTAAAACGTTATGCGCTGCGACATATTAAGCGCCGTATTATTGGATATATTATCCTCAAAAATCGTCAGCGACGACGAACAGGAAAAACTCAGGTTATAGTGCGTGTAGCGCCATCCCAGCACAGCCAGAGCAGTGATAGCAATCAGGAGGCCGGTATAAATCAGTATTCGTTTCATTAACGGCTCCACTTATAGTAATAAACATTCTGGCAAGTATTACGGCTGTCAGCCCATTCAACGCAGCGGGAAAACAGGACTCTGGCCGGCTTATAAAGATGCAGCGTCTCTTCAACGTAAATATAAAACGAGGTATTTTTAGCACACACTGAATTAGTGGCCGTCATTATTTCCTGAGCCACGGCAAACTCTGAAACATCCGCAATCTCCCCTCTTACTCCTGAAAGGTTATAAACCGGACAGCCCTGTAACTCTCCAATTTTCCGCGGAGCAATATGCACCGGAAGGTTAAAATAATAAAAAAGCCCGCTAACAGCGATCGCTACCGCCACCAGACTGGCGATAACCGGTATGTGGCGGTTTTTGACTTTAACCTTTTTGGCCCAGGTGGTTACTTTTATCTCTTTACTAAAGGTATACCCGGCGCGCGGCACAGTAATAATCACTTCGGTGTCACCAAAATACCGGGCAAACGCTTTACGAAGAAGGCTAATGTATTGGTTAAGCGTATTCGAAGACGATGCAACCCCTTCTTTTTCCCATATTTCATCAAACAAGGTATTACGGGAAACCAGTTCACCATGATGGTTTATAAGATGAAACAGGATTTTATTGGCAATGGTTGTTAGCGTAACGGCATCAGCCTGCCCCTCATTCACCGCGCGTAAGGTCCCATTGAGTGATTCGTAAATCACCTTATCATCTATAAGGAAATTCATACTCCAGCCTTCGTATAGTCACTTTCTTCTACTATAGCATTGCCTGTCCCATGACATCTTACTGGCAGTCAGATACGGACAACGCTCAAATCTAGAATTATAATCTATAAAATAGATTAATTTAAGTTATATAGAATGCAAAATGCGCTGACATCAAATTATAATATTGATGAGAGGGAGGAAAATCTGAAAAATGAGCTCATCCGGGATAAACGGCCTTGAGCCCCCAGTTCAGAAAATGCTTTTTAACACCAGAGAACAATGAGGTATCCCGACAAGAACTGACAACTCAACCAGACAGACCGGAACGGCCTGCCGGTCAGGCATAAATCAACATTCGGATTCAGGGTACGGCAGTTACCGCCAGCCTTGATTCAGAAAATATATGACAGGCGGAACACTTTTATGGCAGTAACTTTATGGATAAAAAATTAACTCTACATTTCAGTAACAAATATATGGACCTGGCTATAAGAGCCCTGCTTGAGTCTGAGTGTTCTTTTTTATACAGAAAACTCCGTAGTCATATCTTCCAGCAGTTTGACATTATTTTATTAACCGACGA
This sequence comes from Entomohabitans teleogrylli, assembly GCF_001484765.1. GTDB lineage: Bacteria > Pseudomonadota > Gammaproteobacteria > Enterobacterales > Enterobacteriaceae > Entomohabitans > Entomohabitans teleogrylli. The sequence continues at coordinate 60,050 of NZ_KQ947381.1, forward strand.
TATCGTATCGTCCTCGGTGGGAAAGTTAAACGCCAATAAAGTGATGGTGGTGCATTTTGGCAATTACACCAGTGACTGGATAATTTCACTCTTCGGTTATGAGGTTATTACCTGGGAATGGCTACTTAGCGCCTCTGAGCCATGGCAGGATTTTCGCATCAATATTACCACGGCGGCGGGAAAATTAACGCCGAAGGAGGCAGTAGTATTGATCCAGATCTCCTCTGGCATCGATCAGAAAGAGATAGCAAAGCGACTGTCTTTATCATTAAAGAAAATCAGTCAATTAAAACGTGCCGGCATGTTAAAGCTGGGAATCAATAACCACCGGGATTTAATGGACTGGTTTCATTTCTGTTGCTCAAATTTCTCAACGAGGCGCAGATAAATACCCCATCCCGGACAATAGCGGCGAAACGCAAGTTAATAACGCCAGCGGTTGTTCAAATTTTAATTTCGCAACTTATTTTTTAATAACAGAAATAATTACGCCACATTTCCACAGCAACAGAACTCTGCCGCCGTGGAAATATGACCAAACCACACTTAACCCAGCATGAATTAAACAGGAAAATAGTATGAAAAAGATGCTTATCACCGCTCTGGCCTGCCTGCCGCTGAGCGTCATCGCCGCCAGTAACAACACCATCCAGTTTCAGGGTGAAGTCACTGAACAGACCTGTTCGGTCACGGTTAACGGCGCAGAGGCCAACCCCACCGTGTTACTACCGACGGTTACCGCATCGGCGCTGGACCAGGCGGCTAAAGTGGCGGGAATGACCAGATTCACCATTTCCCTGACCGGCTGTAGCGCCCCGACAGGCAGCGATCGGGCCGTTGGCATGGTGTTTGTCGCCAATAATCTGACGGAAAATGGCCGTATCGGTAATACCGGCACGGCCAAAAACGTCACTTTGCAACTTGTTGATCCGGCTTCACCGGGAAGCGCGTTGGATCTCACCGGCACCACTGCGGCGCCGGGTCTGGTGCTCGCTCAGGGGGCCACAACGGCATCCCATGATTTTGCCGTTCAGTACTACGCCGAAGCTGCGGCGCAAGCCGGCAGCGTCCTGGGTAGTGTGCAGTACGCCGTGACCTATCAGTAATCATGTCAGAACTCCTTCCGGAGGCGCTTTCTCCCGGAAGGAGACTATTCAGTCGTTTTTATTTTAAAGATTATTTTTTATTCAAGGTGGTTTTTACCATGAAAAAACGTGTTTTAGTCCTCTCTATTTGTGCATTACCGCTACTGGCAAATGCCAGCGTGGTGCTGGAGAATACCCGTATTATTTATGACGGCGGCAAAGAGGGAAAAACCGTCAAAATAACCAATAACGATGCCACCCCCTATATTGTTCAACTGTGGACCGATAGTGGAAATACTCATTCACGGCCAGGTGAAAGCAATGCGCCATTTATCATTTTGCCGCCCAGTTTCAAAATGACGCCGAATAGCGTACAAACCACCCGGATAATTTATAACGGCAGCCCATTACCCGGGGATCGGGAGTCAATATTTTATTTCAATATGGTGCAGGTACCTCCGGTGCAACAGAATCAGAATGCCATGGCGGTGGTGCTGAAAAACCGGGTGAAAATCTTTTATCGCCCCGCCGGCATCGCAGCGCCCGGCGCGCGCGCCCTGGAGGCCGGGCTGAGTTTCCGCGCCGCTGCCCGCGGGGTCAGCGTCACTAATCAATCGCCTTACTTTGTTTCCGTCGTCAGCGCGCTAATGAACTGCACAGGCAACAAAACAAAACTCAGCGTCGATATGGTAAAGCCGCTGAGTAACGACGCCCACTGGAGCGCCACAACCGCCGGACGCCCGGGCTGCACAATTGATTACACCTATGTCAATGACTTCGGCGGCAAGATAACGGCCCGCGCAAAAATTGAATAACGCGCTACGGACCGATCAATTCTCGTCTGACAAATGAGGTTTTCAGGCATTATGCTGTACAGACTACTGACGCCAAAATATCTTTTTGCGCTGCTGTTACCTGTATTTACTGGTAACGTTAGCGCTGAATCTAATCAGGATGAAAATAGACTAGCGCAGAACAGCGAACTCTATTTCGATCAGAATATGCTGGTCGGTGGCGGCAATGTGGAAAACCTTAATTTACTGAAATCTTCCGTAAGCCTCGCCCCCGGAGAATATCCGGTCGATGTTTATATTAATGATGAGTTTGTTTCACATCGTAGCGTCAGGTTTCACCCTGAAGATGACAACGGGCTCATTCCCTGCCTGGAGAAACAATATCTGATTGATGCCGGCGTCCTCGCCAGTGAAATCAACGACGGCTCCCGCTGCTCGCTGGCGGCCCGGATAGCGGGCGCCTCCGACTCGTTCAATGAAAACGAACTGCGCCTCAACCTGTTTATTCCACAAATAAAAATGCGCAGGGCAGCGCGCGGCGCGGTTCCGGAATCCAGTCTTGATGCCGGCAGCAACATGATGTTTGTTAACTATGACGCTAACTACTATCACAACCGTTCCTCGGGTATGGCGCAGGGCGCCGGCTATCTGGGGTTGAACAGCGGTATCAATATCGGTATATGGCAACTGCGTCAGCAATCCAGTTTTACCAGCACCCGCAGCGACGATCGGCACGACACCCGCTTCACGGCGTTGAATAGCTGGCTGCAACGTCCGCTGCTCGATCTGAAAAGCCAGATCGCTGTGGGGGATATCTATACTTCCGGCAACCAGTTCAGCAGCCTGGGGTTGTTCGGTATCCAGTTGGCCTCTGATGACCGGATGCTGCCGGACTCGCAGCGCGGTTATGCGCCAACTATCCGCGGTATTGCCCATACCAATGCCCGGGTGGTGGTAAAACAGTCCGGCAATGTGATTCACCAGACCAGCGTACCGCCGGGCGAATTCACTATTGATGATTTGTATCCCACCAGCTATCAGGGGGATCTGGATGTTGAGATTCAGGAAGCCGACGGAAGGCTGAGCTCTTTCACCGTACCATTCAGCGCGGTGCCGGAATCCGTCCGTCCGGGCCAGTTCAAATACCATCTGACACTCGGCCAGATACGCAACATCAACAACAGTAACGAGCTGGTGGCCGACATGACCGGGCGCTACGGGGTGGCGAATAACCTGACCTTGTCCGGCGGCCTGCGCGGCGCACAGGGCTATCAGGCCGCGCTGTTGGGCGGCGTTTTTACCCACAGCAGCGGCGCTTACGGGATAAACACGGTGTATTCCAGCGCCCGGGTGCCCGATAAAGGCGCCCAGCAGGGCTGGCGCTTCTCGGTGAACTACAGCAAAACTCTCGCACCGACGAACACCAGTCTCTCACTGGCCGCTTTCCGCCATTCCACGGCGGGGTTCTACGATCTCGGCGATGTTCTTGGAGCGCGCAGCGTTCAGGGACAGGCCAATAGCTGGATATCCAACACCTGGCAGCAGAGAAATCAGTTCACCGCTACGGTCAGCCAGTCGCTCGGTCAGTATGGGCATACCTATCTTTCCGGTTCCACCAGTGATTACCGCGGCGGTCGCAGCAACGATACCCAATTGCAGGCGGGATATAACTTTTCACTGAATAACATGTCATGGGGGCTGTCGTATGCCCGGCAAAAAACCGGCCGCGCCTACTACGGCAGCCAGAGTAGCGACAGCGCGACGCGCTTCAACAACGGCAGTACGGAGAACGTCATGATGCTTTCACTATCAATGCCGTTGGGCGGTTCGACCTCGTGGTCTAACTCATATAGCCGTAATACCGGCAGTGGTCGTGGTTACCAGATGCAGTCCGGACTTAATGGCTCCCTGGGTGAAAATAACCGGCTAAATTATGGTTTGTCAGCCACTTATGACCGCCAGCCGTTCGGCAACAGCGATACCAGCCTCAGCGGTTCGCTGCAAAAACAGTTTGCCAGCGCCACGGTCGGGGCCAGCGCGGCGAAAGGCCGTAACTACACGCAGAGCGGCATCAACGCGCGCGGCGCAGCGGTTGCCCATGCCGGTGGCCTGTCGTTCGGTCCTTATCTTGGCGACTCCTTCGCGCTGATTGAAGCCAAAGGCGCCGAGGGAGCGGCAGTCAAAAATGCCCAGGGGGCGCGGATCAGCGGCCAGGGGTATGCGCTAATGCCTTCTCTGACGCCGTATCGCTTTAACGAAGTGGTGCTCGATTCCCAGGGTATCAGCAATAGCAATGTTGAACTGGACAGCCAGTCCAGCCGCGTGGCGCCCTATGCCGGCGCGATGGTGACGGTAAAAGTGAAAACCAGCACCGGCTATCCGCTGCTGCTAAACTTTGATCCTGATAAATACCCGCTGGCGCTGGGTGAGGATGTCTACGATAACAGCGGTAATGTCGTCGGCATGGTCTCTCAGGGAGGCGTCATTTATGCCCGCGCCGTAAGTCTGTCCGGCGTGTTATATACCCGCGACAACCTGCGCTGCGCGCTGGCTTACAACGTGGCGGATAAAACGCCGGGCCAGCCGCTGTATCGCGCCACGACCACCTGTAAAGGAACCCAATAATGTCAGTGATGAATTCCCGGCGCCTGGCGCGAATTCGGACGCTGGCTCTGCTGGCGCTCAGCATCGCGGTGTATACCAGCGATACCCGGGCGGAGTGCTACCGGGTTAGCTATTCCAGCCTGCCGTCAACCAGCGCCAATAACTATGTCGAGCCTGGCGCCGGCACCTGGGGCGTCTGGAGTGGCGCTACAGATACCGCAGGCTCCAGCGGCGGGTTACCAGCGGTGATCAACATTAACAGTATGGCGTTTCAGCCGCAGGGTACAGTGATTGCCAGCGGTAGCGACGTTTTTTATAACCTGGGCGATGTTAAATACGATCCGGAACAGGTGCTGTTCCGCTGTACGCCGGAGGAAGCGCAAAACGGTGTGTATGAGTATTATGCCACCAACGGAGACTCAACCTATGGCGGCATGTACGATGACGGCGCCGCAGCGGGGTATCCGGAGGCTTACCGGACTTATTATCAGGGGATGGTGATTCGCCTCACCAACACCGTCACCGGCGAATACTATTCGCGCTACTGGAAAGCCCGCCAGTTGACCTCTCTGGATACTGATTCCAGAGGGTGGCTGCTAGTGAAAGCGAAAAACTTCAGCGGTGTGCGTACTGAGATCATCCGCATTAATAACAGCAACGGTAATACCGGGAGCGGCAATTATGGTCACACCCAGCCGGCCGGCTATATCGCCTTCAAAGGCGGCTCGCTCAGTTCCAATCTGAAGCCGGGGGCGGATTCCGCCTCGGTATACGGCGGCTGGCATAATAGCTGGCCTGGCGCTATCAACCTGTATAACCGGGTGACGATTCGCCGCTCGGCGACCTGTATGGTGTCCAACGTCACACCGAACGTAACGTTTCCAATGATTTCGGTGGCCAATCTGAATCAAAATATGACCCGCCAGGCACAGGTGCAGATCCAGTTTTATTGCCAGACTGGCGCGCCGGCCAACAGCGGGATGACGGCCTTTCAGAGCGGTACCGCCACTAACCAGACCGCCATGGGGATACTGGTGCAGCCGGAAAATGCCGCAGCGGCGGTTGCCCAGGGTTTCGGTACCGGCTCAGGCGGCGTGAGTTACCTGCTTTCCGATGGTTATGGCGTCGATCCCAATATCGCCACCGGCGTCGGTATCCGGATCAGCAATAAGAGTGGTCAGCCGCTGACGCTGTTAAGCGCACTGGCCAACTTTGGCGCCGGAGCGCCGGCGGGCTGGTATCCAGTGCTGGATGATGCCGATCGGGCTTCCAGCGCCGACGGACTGACTTATTACAACAAGACCCTGACCGCCACGCTGATGAAATTACCGGGTAAGACTGTCACTACCGGGAAAATTAAGGCCAGCGCCCAGGTGGTGATCCAGATTCAGTGACAGAGGCACATATGACAATAAGCATCTCCCTTGTTCGCCAGATAGTTTTGTGCTGGGTGCTGGTCGTCACTGGCGCGGCTCAGGCCGGGGTCCAGTTCAGCGCCTCGCGGGTTGTCTTTGATGATGCCAGCCGCGAACAAAGTTTTTCATTATCCAACCAGAATGATTACCCGGTGGTGATCCAGACCTGGGTCGATGACGGCGCCCTGAGCAGCAATGCCAGTTTCAGGGGTTCGCCGGTGATCACCTATCCGGGTATTTTTAAACTGGGGCCACGGGAGAGACGCAGTCTGCGTCTGATCAATAGCGCTATCGGGCAAAAAAGCGCCGACCGCGAGCGGTTGTTCTGGCTCAATGTACAGGTGTTATCCCCGAAAACCGCGCAGCAACGCGATACGGATAATCCGCAGTTGGATGTCTCGGTGCTGTTGAAATTTAAGCTTTTTTACCGTCCCCATACCCTGAAGGGACCGGCGTCATCGGCACTGGGGTCAATGCAGTTTCGCCGCGACGGGAATGCGCCGGATCGGCTGCTTATCAGCAATCCCACGCCCTGGTACGTGACGTTTAATCGCCTGAGCACAGGTAATACTCTCCTGCTGCAGGATGTGATGTTGCCGCCGGGAGGCAGTCAGGCGTTTCGTCTGCAGGCGCCCTTGCCTGCGGTTTCCGGGCTGGAATATGCGGTAGTGGATGATAGTGGGTTGGTGGTGGTTGGAAGGGTGAAGGTGGGGAGGTGAGGTTTTTTTGTTTACGCAGTGAGTCAGGAAGGTTGGTGATATACCGTTTTTTCTGGTCACTTTGTGTTTCTTGCTTTTTGTTGACTCCGGTTATCGGTGGGTGGGTGGGTCGGGGAGCATCCCTCTCCCGGTCTTGTCCGGCGGGCCGGTGTGATTCGACGTTCTGGTGTGGTATGCCAGTTGGCATTGGTCTGAGGGTGTGCTGTTTTTTCCACTCACGCGGTAGGTCGGATGTGAGTCTGAAGCTCCGCTTTTTTCCGTTCATGGTGTCAGCCGGGAATCTGTCTGATGCTCCGCTGTTTTTCCGTTCATGGTGTCAGCCGGGAGTGTGTCTGATGCATCGCTGTTTTTCCGTTCACTTTATGTGTCTTGCTCTTTGCTGACTCCGGTCATCAGTGAACGGGTCGGGGAGCGTCCCGCTCGCTCCCCGACACCCCTCGCGGCCCCGCAACGGAAATCGCCCGCTTCGCGGGAACTTCCACTCCCGGCCTTATCCCGCGGACCGGGCATGACTCGACGTCCTGTCTCGGCATGCCCTCCCGGCGCCATCCATGGCGCCAGGTCCTTGTCTCGCGGCCTTCGTTCCAGCGATTTCCAGCGGGGGGGTATGCCCCGCTGCCATTTTATTGTCTGGTTTGCAGCATCATTGTTGCGGTAAGACTGGTTTAATTCTTTGAAAAATAGCTGGAAGTCTGCGGGAAGTCTGCGGGAAGTCTGCGGGAAGTCTGCGGGAAGTCTGCGGGAAGTCTGCGGGAAGTCTGCAAAAAATTTGTAACAGCATCAAAGCAAAAACAAGCGCTCATCAACCGGAAACCTCTGTTTCTCAAAAGTTCTGATAACGCCCCCAGCAATCAACATGCCTTTTAAATCCCCGATTTCACCGCGGGGGGGTTGAGTCCGGCTTAAAATCGCCGGCAATTTTTGCGCATGGCCGGGGCAGGCCGGAGGGAACCGGCCTGAGGGTAAGCCGGCACAGGGATGTGCCGTCTTACCCGACCCGAAGCCAGACGCGAAAATTGACGGGTACCGCGCAGCGGCGATTTTACTGCCGGGAGCCCGGAGTGGAGAGGGGGCGGCGGCGAGCCCCCTCTCCCCGTTCACCTGGCGACAAAAACAAAATAAGGCGCTGACTTACGGTGAACGGAATCTCCTGCCAGGGCAAATAATAACCACAGCGAACGGAATTCATTGCCGCAGACTAAAAGTAAAAAAAACGACACCTGCCACCTCTCCCCGTTCACCTGGCGACAAAAGCAAAATAAGGCGCGGACTCACGGTGAACGGAATTCCTGCCCAGGCAAAAATGACACAGCGAACGAAATCTCCCACCCAGGAAAAATTACCACAGCGAACGGAATCCCTTACCGCAAGCCAAAAGTAAACCAGCGACACCCGCCCCCCTGGCACAAACCTTGCAACCCTATCCCAACACCATGGAACCCAATACACGGTATCTCCATGATTTGTAAACCCTGTGCACCACCCGGGGGCGCATTAAGCACCATAATGGTGCAAAGCAAATTTTTTGCCTCTTAATGGTGCGGCACACCTCGCAAAAATAAACAAAATACGCACAGTGCATTTACAATTAACTAAGTTAAGTGTTAACAAAAAAGCATCAAACTGCCCCATCCTGGCGCAGACACGATAACAACAACACACCACAAGGGTAGCGGCACCGTAACAGGTGCTCAGAAAAAGGAGTCGATATGCAATTACGTAAACTGGCCGCCGCAATGCTGGTCATGGGGATTGGCGCCGGTCTGGCCCACGCTGAAGACGCCCCGTCGTCCCAGACGCTGGACAAAATTAAGGCCAACGGCGTTATTGTGGTTGGTCACCGCGAATCTTCTGTTCCCTTTTCCTATTACGACAACCAGCAAAAAGTCGTGGGGTACTCTCAGGATTACTCCAACGCCATTGTCGAAGCCGTTAAAAAACAGCTCAATAAACCCGACCTGCAGGTCAAGCTGATTCCGATTACCTCACAGAACCGTATTCCACTGCTGCAGAACGGTACGTTCGACTTTGAATGCGGGTCCACCACCAACAACCTTGAACGCCAGAAACAGGCCGCGTTCTCTGACACCATCTTCGTGGTGGGCACCCGTCTGCTGGTGAAAAAAGACGGCCCGGTCAAAGATTTCGACGATCTGAAAGATAAAGCCGTCGTGGTGACCTCCGGTACCACTTCAGAAGTATTGCTGCACAAGCTCAACGATGAGAAAAAAATGAACATGCGCATCATCAGCGCTAAAGATCACGGTGACTCTTTCCGTACCCTGGAAAGCGGTCGCGCCGTCGCCTTTATGATGGATGACGCGCTGCTGGCCGGCGAACGCGCTAAAGCGAAAAAACCAGACCAGTGGGAAATCGTCGGTACTCCGCAGTCCAAAGAAGCCTACGGCTGTATGCTGCGTAAAGACGATCAGGGCTTCAAAAAGCTGATCGACGACACCATTGCCCAGGCCCAGACATCCGGCGAAGCGGAAAAATGGTTCGACAAGTGGTTCAAAAACCCGATTCCGCCCAAAAATCTCAACATGAATTTCGACCTGTCGGACGACATGAAAGCGCTGTTTAAGGAGCCGAACGATAAAGCACTGAACTGATCTTATTACAACCTATAAGGGGCGGGTCTCCCTGCCCTCCTGATTGACGACCAGAAGCCTGGACAGACTATGCGTCAGATGGCCGTTCCCCATCGGGCGTGAAAAGAAGATGCTTCTCATCAATCTTCGGGGGTAGCTCTGCTACCCTCTTTTTTTCGGAGTACATTATGTCTATAGACTGGAACTGGGGTATCTTTTTACAGCCCGCCCCGTTCGGCAACACCACTTATCTGGGCTGGCTATGGAGTGGATTTCAGGTCACTGTTTCCCTGTCCATCGCCGCATGGATTATCGCTTTTCTGGTAGGATCGGTGTTCGGGATCCTGCGCACTGTGCCTAATCGCTTTCTTTCCGGGATCGGTACCTGTTATGTGGAACTATTCCGCAACGTTCCGCTGATTGTTCAATTCTTTACCTGGTATCTGGTGATGCCGGAACTACTGCCGGAAGACCTCGGCATGTGGTTCAAATCGGAACTCGACCCTAACGTACAGTTCTTCGTTTCTTCTATGCTGTGTCTTGGGCTGTTTACCGCCGCCCGCGTCTGCGAACAGGTGCGCGCCGCGATCCAGTCTCTACCGCGCGGCCAGAAGAACGCCGGGCTGGCCATGGGCCTGACGCTGCCGCAGACCTATCGTTATGTGCTGCTGCCCAACGCCTACCGGGTGATTGTCCCCCCTATGACCTCGGAGATGATGAACCTGGTTAAAAACTCGGCCATCGCTTCAACCATCGGTCTGGTGGATATGGCGGCCCAGGCCGGGAAACTGCTTGACTATTCCGCCCACGCCTGGGAATCCTTTACCGCGATTACCCTCGCCTACGTAGCGATTAACGCCTTCATTATGCTGGTGATGAATCTGGTGGAACGCAAAGTTCGCCTTCCGGGCAATATGGGGGGCAAATAAATGTACGAATTCGACTGGAGTTCTATTGTACCCTCCCTGCCGTTCCTGATTCAGGGCATGGTGGTGACTCTGAAAATCACCCTGATCGCGATTGTGGTCGGGATTATCTGGGGTACCGTTCTGGCCGTGATGCGCCTCTCCAGCTTTAAGCCGGTAAGCTGGTTCGCCACCGCCTATGTTAACGTCTTCCGCTCAATTCCACTGGTCATGGTATTGCTGTGGTTTTACCTGATCGTTCCCGGTCTGCTGCAAAAAGTGCTCGGGCTGTCGCCAAAGACCGATATCCGCCTGATCTCGGCGATAGTCGCCTTCTCGCTGTTTGAAGCCGCCTACTATTCGGAAATTATTCGCGCCGGGATCCAGAGTATCTCACGCGGTCAGTCCTCGGCCGCGCTGGCGCTCGGGATGACCCACTGGCAGTCGATGAAACTGATCATCCTGCCTCAGGCGTTCCGCGCCATGGTACCGCTGTTGCTCACTCAGGGGATTGTCCTGTTTCAGGATACCTCGCTGGTGTACGTACTCAGCCTGGCGGACTTTTTCCGCACCGCCTCGACGATCGGCGAACGCGATGGGACGCAGGTCGAAATGATCCTGTTCGCCGGCGGCGTCTATTTTATTATCAGTCTGTGTGCCTCGCTGTTGGTCAGCTGGCTGAAGAAAAGGACAGTGTAATGATTTCCCTGAAAAATGTTTCTAAATGGTATGGTCACTTTCAGGTGCTGACCGATTGCTCCACGGAAGTGAAAAAAGGCGAAGTGGTGGTGGTATGCGGGCCCTCCGGCTCGGGTAAATCCACGCTGATTAAGACTGTCAACGGCCTGGAGCCGATTCAGCAGGGGGAGATTATCGTTAACGGTACCAAAGTGAACGACAGGAAAACTAACCTTGCCGAACTGCGCTCCCACGTCGGCATGGTGTTCCAACACTTTGAACTCTTCCCACACCTGTCGATTATCGAAAACCTGACGCTGGCGCAGGTCAAAGTACTGAAACGCGGTAAAGAAGCGTCGCGTGAAAAAGGGCTGAAACTGCTGGAGCGGGTCGGATTATCCGCCCACGCCAACAAATTCCCGGCCCAGCTTTCCGGCGGCCAGCAGCAGCGCGTGGCGATTGCCCGGGCGCTGTGTATGGACCCGGTCGCCATGCTGTTTGACGAGCCGACCTCAGCCCTCGACCCGGAAATGATCAATGAAGTGCTGGATGTCATGGTCGAACTGGCCCAGGAGGGGATGACCATGATGGTGGTCACCCATGAAATGGGCTTCGCCCGTAAGGTCGCCAGCCGGGTGATCTTTATGGATGAAGGCAGGATTGTCGAAGACTCTGAGAAAGAGGCTTTCTTCGCCAATCCGCAGTCCGAACGCGCCAAAGACTTCCTGGCGAAAATCCTTCACTAACCGCTACCCAGGGCGCATTCCGCCAGGAATTGCGCCCTGCCTCACGCTTTATTGCGCAACTCCTCGTTTCCATGTCTTTCTGGCGTTAACGTAATCACAGGAATGTGCTGATTAACCATGGAGAGAGATATGTCACTGCCTGTAGTACTGGATTGCGATCCGGGACACGACGACGCTATCGCCCTGATTCTGGCGCTGGCTTCCCCGGAAATTACCCTGAAAGCGGTCACCACATCGGCGGGCAACCAGACGCCGGAAAAAACCCTGCGCAACGCGCTGCGTATCCTGACGCTACTCGGGCGCCACGATATTCCGGTGGCGGGCGGCGCGCCGAAGCCATTGATGCGTCAGTTGATTATTGCCGATAACGTCCACGGGGAGAGCGGTCTTGACGGCCCGCAGTTGCCGGAACCCGGTTTCGCCCCGCAGCCCTGTACCGGCGTCGAACTGCTGGCCCGGGTGCTCAAAGAGAGCGATCGGCCGGTGACCGTCGTCGCTACCGGTCCGCTGACCAATATCGCTCTGCTGTTAACCAGCCATCCGCAGTTGCATCAAAAAATCGCCCAAATTGTCATCATGGGCGGCGCGGTCATGCTCGGCAACTGGACGCCGGCGGCGGAGTTTAATATTTATGTCGATCCCGAAGCGGCAGAGATTGTGTTCCAGTCTGGTCTGCCGCTGGTAATGGCCGGTCTGGACGTCACCCATAAAGCGCAGATTCTGGCGGCGGATATTGAGCGCTTACGGGCGATTGGCAACCCTGTAGCCGTTGCCGTCGCAGAACTGCTCGATTTCTTTATTGAATACCATAAGCAGGAGAAATGGGGATTTCAGGGCGCGCCGCTGCACGATCCCTGCACCATCGCCTGGCTGCTGAAACCAGAGATGTTCACCACCCTTCAGCGTTGGGTTGGGGTAGAAACCCAGGGGAAATACACTCAGGGCATGACGGTGGTCGACTACTATTCACTGACCGGCAAGCCGGCTAACGCCACAGTGATGATGGATATTGACCGCCAGGCTTTTGTCGATCTGCTGGCGGAACGCCTGCGTTTCTACGACGCCCGGTAGCGCATCAGCCGCCCGCGGCTCGCGGGCGGCAGTTCCGGATTATGGCTCAAACGGCCGACGATGAAACTGGTTATGGCCGCATTTCGGGCATACCGGCAGAATATCGGGGGTATAAATCGCCAGGTGGTAGTGGCAGTTTTCACACACCAGATTGCCCAGCCCCACAACCTCCCCGCTGTGATAGACGCCGTGGTGATTGAGATCCTGAAACACCTCGCGCCATTCGAGCTGCGTTTTATCGGTAATGTCCGCCAGCTCCTGCCACAGACTCTCTTTGATGACCCGCATAAAAACGCTGTCGCTGAACTCTTCCTGGCTCTCTTTATAGCTCAGGGCGAACTCTTCCAGATCGCGACGCACCGCGCGGGTCACCTCCTCGATTTCCGTCTGGGTGAACTCACCGGCCCGGGTCATCTGCTGGCGCGCGCTGTCCACCAGTTCATCAATATCGCGCTCCCCGTTGCGTAAACGTTCGCTCAGGGAACTCACCAGTTCACGGTATAGCTGAGCAACCTTGTTCATCGTTTTTCTCCTCGCCGGCCAGGTAACTAACTTCTTATAATCATAGACGTTAATCCCAAAATACGATGTTACCTGCGACACAGGGCGGGTAAAAAACCGTAAAAACGCTGAATGCGCCAATCTCCCGCTGTCGGCAATGGAAGTGCTGTTTTCCGCGCATGAATCGGCTATGCTATGCCGATCGAAAATCAACACCCTAACCGCTACACCTGTTGTAGCGATATTTATCACAGGACTACTGGCTGCCATGCAAGAGCAATATCGCCCGGAAGAGATAGAATCCCACGTACAGCATCACTGGGAAGAGAAGCGCACGTTTGAAGTAAAAGAAGACGCGAGCAAAGAGAAATACTACTGCCTGTCAATGCTTCCCTATCCGTCCGGCCGACTACATATGGGCCACGTCCGCAATTACACCATTGGCGACGTCATCGCCCGTTACCAGCGTCTGCTGGGGAAAAACGTGCTGCAGCCTATCGGCTGGGACGCCTTTGGTCTGCCCGCGGAAGGGGCGGCGGTGAAAAATAACACTGCGCCGGCGCCGTGGACCTACGACAACATCAATTACATGAAGAACCAGCTCAAAACGCTGGGCTTTGGCTATGACTGGAGCCGCGAGCTGGCGACCTGTAAGCCGGAATACTACCGCTGGGAGCAAAAATTCTTTACCGAGCTCTACAAAAAAGGGCTGGTGTATAAGAAGACATCGGCGGTGAACTGGTGCCCTAACGATCAGACGGTACTGGCCAATGAGCAGGTTATTGACGGCTGCTGCTGGCGCTGCGACACCAAAGTCGAGCGTAAAGAGATTCCGCAGTGGTTCATTAAAATCACCGCTTATGCCGAAGAGTTGCTCAACGATCTGGATAATATGGATCAGTGGCCGGATACCGTGAAGACCATGCAGCGTAACTGGATTGGCCGTTCCGAAGGGGTGGAAATCACCTTTGACGTGACAGGCTACGACAGTCCGCTGACCGTCTACACCACCCGCCCGGACACGTTTATGGGCGCCACTTACCTGGCGGTCGCCGCCGGCCACCCGCTGGCACAGCAAGCCGCGGCCAGCAACCCTGAACTGGCGGCCTTTATTGACGAATGCCGCAATACCAAGGTCGCGGAAGCAGATATGGCGACCATGGAGAAGAAAGGCATCGCTACCGGCTTTAAAGCCATCCATCCGTTGACCGGCGAAGCGATCCCAGTATGGGCGGCAAACTTCGTGCTGATGGAATACGGCACCGGCGCCGTAATGGCGGTTCCCGGCCACGACCAGCGCGACTGGGAGTTCGCCAGCAAATATAATCTGCCGATTAAACCAGTGATCCTCGCCGCCGATGGCAGCGCGCCGGACCTCTCCGCTCAGGCCTATACCGAAAAAGGCGTGCTGTTTAACTCCGGCGAATTTGATGGTCTGGACTTTGAAGCCGGCTTTAACGCCATCGCCGATAAACTGGCTTCGAAAGGGGTGGGCGAGCGTAAAGTCAACTACCGCCTGCGCGACTGGGGGGTTTCCCGCCAGCGTTACTGGGGAGCGCCGATTCCCATGGTCACGCTGGAAGACGGCACCGTGATGCCGACGCCGGAAGATCAACTGCCGGTGATCCTGCCGGAAGACGTGGTCATGGACGGTATCACCAGCCCGATTAAAGCCGATCCCGAGTGGGCGAAAACCACGGTAAACGGCCAGCCGGCGCTGCGTGAAACCGACACTTTCGATACCTTCATGGAGTCCTCCTGGTACTACGCGCGCTACACCTGCCCGCAGTACGATAAAGGCATGCTGGATTCCGACGCCGCTAACTACTGGCTGCCGGTGGATATCTACATCGGCGGTATTGAGCATGCGATCATGCACCTGCTCTACTTCCGCTTCTTCCACAAACTGATGCGCGATGCCGGGATGGTCAACTCTGACGAGCCGGCGAAACAGTTGCTGTGTCAGGGGATGGTGCTGGCGGACGCCTTCTGGTACACCGGCGCCAACGGCGAGCGCAACTGGGTCTCTCCGGTGGACGCCATCGTCGAACGCGACGAGAAAGGCCGAATTGTTAAAGCGATGGACGCGCAAGGCCATGAACTGGTCTATGCTGGCATGAGCAAAATGTCGAAATCGAAAAACAACGGTATCGACCCGCAGGTGATGGTGGAGCGCTACGGCGCCGACACGGTGCGTCTGTTCATGATGTTCGCCTCGCCGGCGGATATGACCCTCGAATGGCAGGAGTCCGGCGTCGAAGGGGCCAACCGTTTCCTGAAACGCGTCTGGAAACTGGTCTATGAACACATCGCCAGCGGCGATGCGCCGCAGCTCGATGTCAGCGCGCTCAGCGAAGATCAGAAAGCGCTGCGTCGCGACGTTCACAAAACGATCGCCAAAGTCACCGATGATATCGGCCGTCGTCAGACCTTCAATACCGCCATCGCGGCGATCATGGAGCTGATGAATAAGCTGGCCAGAGCGCCGCAGGATGGCGAGCAGGATCGGGCGTTAATGCGTGAAGCCCTGCTGGCGGTAGTACGCATGCTGTATCCGTTTACGCCGCACGTCTGCTTTACTTTGTGGCAATCTCTGAACGGCGCCGGCGACATCGACAACGCCCGCTGGCCGCAGGCTGATGACAGCGCCATGGTGGAAGATACCCGCCTGGTCGTGGTACAGGTGAACGGTAAAGTACGCGGAAAAATCACTGTAGCGGCAGATGCCACCGAAGAACAGGTGCGCGAGCGCGCCGGCCAGGAGCACCTGGTGGCGAAATATCTTGAGGGGGTCACGGTGCGCAAAGTGATTTACGTACCGGGTAAACTGCTCAATCTGGTAGTGGGTTAAGCACGGGAGGCAGAGTGCGACATCTGTTGGCATTATTTGTAGGTCTGGCGGTGCTGGTCACCGCCGGGTGCGGTTTTCACCTGCGCGGCAGCGCGCAGGTACCGACTGAAATGAAGACCATGATCCTGGATTCCGGCGATCCCAACGGGCCGCTGACCCGGGCGATACGTAATCAGTTGCGCCTCAACGGCGTGGAGATCGTCGAAAAAGCCTCAGCGCGTCAGGATATTCCGTCCCTGCGAGTCGGCAATATGAGCCTCGCGAAGGATACCGCCTCCATTTTCCAGGACGGCCGGACGGCGGAATACCAGATGATCATGACCGTTGACGCTCAGGTATTGATCCCGGGGCACGATATCTATCCGATTCAGAGCAAAGTTTACCGCTCCTTCTTTGATAACCCGCTGATGGCGCTGGCAAAAGATGCCGAACAGGATATGATTATCACCGAAATGTACGATAAAGCCGCGGAACAACTGATTCGCAAGCTACTGGCCGTACACGCAGCGGATATGAAAGAAACTCAGCAGTTACAAACCCAGGCGCAGGAAACCAGTACTCCTGCCGCCCCGGGCCGCGTTTCCACGACGCTCCCCGCGGCTACCGTTAGCCCATGATCAAGTTGTACCCCGAGCAACTCCACGCGCAGCTCCATGAGGGGCTGCGCGCGGCTTATCTGCTGCTGGGAAACGATCCGTTACTGCTACAGGAAAGCCAGGACACAATCCGCCAGCAGGCCGCCGAACAGGGTTTTACCGAACACCATAGCGTACAGATCGACGCCAGCACCGACTGGGACGCGCTGTTTTCCATCAGCCAGTCGCTGAGTCTGTTCGCCAGCCGCCAGACTCTCGCCCTGCAACTGCCGGAAAACGGCCCCAATGCGGCGATCAACGGCCAACTGGCGACCCTCGTCAGCCTGCTGCATGACGATCTGCTGCTGATAATCCGCGGCGGTAAACTGACCAAAAGCCAGGAAAACGCCGGCTGGTTTACCTCGCTGAGCGATCGGGCGGCGCAGGTTTCCTGCTTCACCCCGGAACAGGCGCAGCTACCGCGCTGGGTGCAGGCCCGGGCGACGCGGATGAATCTCACCCTTGACGATGCCGCCACTCAACTGCTGTGTTACTGCTACGAAGGCAATCTGCTGGCGCTGGCCCAGGCGCTGGAACGGCTTTCCCTGCTGTGGCCGGACGGTAAATTGACCCTGCCGCGCGTCGAGCAGGCGGTAAACAACGCTGCCCATTTCTCGGCCTTTCACTGGGTGGACGCGCTGCTGGCGGGGAAAAGTAAACGGGCGCTGCATATTCTGCAACAGTTGCGGCTGGAGGCGGCAGAGCCGGTGATACTGATGCGCTCCCTGCAAAGAGAGCTGCTGGCGCTGGTCAGCCTGAAGCGCAAATCGGCCCACACCCCGCTGCGCGCCCTGTTCGATCAACAGCGGGTCTGGCAAAACCGCCGTCCGCTGATCACCGAAGCCCTGAACCGGCTTTCCGAAGATCAGCTTTACCAGGCGGTGCGCCTGCTCAGTCGCACTGAGCTGACCGTTAAACAGGATTTCGGACAAAACGTCTGGGCCGAGCTGGAAGCGCTTTCCTTATTAATGTGCCACAAAGCGCCGCCGGAAATTTTTATCCATGGCTAATGCGCCACGTTCGCTGCAGGCCTTCTACGGCGGCACCTTCGATCCGATTCACTATGGCCACCTGAAACCAGTGGAAGCACTGGCGCAGGTGGTCGGACTGAGCCAGGTCACCATCCTGCCGAATAACGTACCTCCCCATCGCCCACAGCCGCAGGCCTCCAGCGAGCAGCGCAAAACGATGGTGGAACTGGCGATTGCCGGTAATCCGCTGTTCCGGATCGACTGCCGCGAACTGGAGCGCCAGACCCCTTCCTGGACGGTGGATACCTTCGAGGCGCTGCGCCGGGAGGCAGGGCCGCAGCAGCCGCTGGCATTTATTATTGGTCTGGATTCGCTGCTGTCGCTCCCCACCTGGCAGCGCTACACCAGGTTAATCGAGCTGTGCCATCTGCTGGTCAGCCGCCGCCCGGGTTACCCGGTGACAATGCGTGAAGCGCAGCATCAGACCTGGCTGGAAGCGCACCTCACCACAGATGTCGCCGCCTTGCGCCAGCTACCGGCGGGGAAGATATTCCTTGCCGACACCCCGCAGTACGACATCTCCGCTACCGACATTCGCGAACGGCTGGCGCAGCATCAGCCCTGCGACGACCTGTTACCCGGTCCGGTGTTGCAGTACATCCTCAGTCAGAAACTGTATCGCTGAATATTGCCTGTAGCGCCTTCACCAGGCGCTGATTAGCCGCCTCAGATTTCACTGCCACCCGGTAATAGCGTTTATCAAGGCCCGGATAGTTGGCGCAGTGACGAATCAGAATCCCCCGGCGCATCAGGGCATCCTGCAAATCCACTCCTGGCCGCTCGCAGCGCAGAAACAGGTAATTGGCGCTGGAAGGCCAGACGGTGAGCGCCGTAATAGCCTGTAGCGCCGCCGTCAGCCACGATCGGGCATCGGCCAGCCAGCGGTGCGTGGCGGCGATATATTCCCGCTCGCTGAGTACCCTCTCCCCGGCCAGCGCCGCGAATGCGTTGATGGTCCACGGCGGCTGGCGCAGGCGTATCGTCGCCACACCGGGGTTCGCGCTCACCATATAGCCGAGCCGCAGACCCGGTATGGCGAAAAATTTGGTCAACGAGCGTAACACCCAGACATGGGGCATGCACGCCAGCGCGGGAATCATTCCCGTGGTTTGCGGGATAAAATCGACAAACGCTTCATCGACGATCAGCGCGATATCCAGTTCCGCACAGCGCCGGGCAATAGCCAGCAGCAAGGGCGCGGGCGGCATTACGCCGGTCGGGTTATTCGGAGTACAGAGAAACAGGCAGTCCAGCCCCGGATGTAGCGCTGCAATAAACGCTTCATCAAGCTGCCAGTCGCTATCAGCCTCCAGAACAAACTCTTCAATCGCACAGCCAACGCGGATCAGCGCGCGTCGGTATTCGGCAAAGCCGGGCACCACCAGCAGCGCCCGGCGTGGCGCCAGATGTTCCACCAGCGCAAAGATGAGCTCCGTCTCGCCATTACCGGCCAACAACCAGGACACCGGTACCTGAAGATGCCTGGCGATCGCCTGGTGTAGCGCCTGATATTCGACATCCGGATAACGCTCCGCCAGTTGCATCTGCTCAACTATCGCCTGGCGCACCGCCGGCGGCATACCGAGCGGATTAATATTGGCGCTGAAATCCAGCAACTGCTCTGGTTTCATGCCGTAACGCGCCGCGGCTTCGCGAATATTACCGCCGTGCTGACTGACAAAAGCCGACATCGCCTTACTCCCTGAAAGAAAGACTCCGGTCATACCCGGAAGGATAAGCAGGATGTTAACATCACTTCTGTGAACAATAACCGGAATAGCATCATGAAACTCTGGCTGGTGCGCCATGGACAAACCCAGGCCAATATCGACGGGCTGTACTGCGGCCAGACCGATCTCGCGCTGACACCCGCGGGTGAACAGCAGGCGCGCGATGTCGCCGCACTGCTGCAGGGAGTTAGCTTCGACAGTATCATCAGCAGTGAACTGCGCCGGGCAAGAGATAGCGCGCGTCTTATCGCCGGTGATGCTCATCACAGCCCGCAGATCGATGCGCGCCTGAACGAAATCCACTTCGGCGCCTGGGAAATGCGCCACCACCGCGATATCGCCCGTGAAGATGCGCAGCGTTACCAGGCCTGGTGTCGGGACTGGCAACATGTCGCCCCGCCGCAAGGAGAAGGATTTGCCGATTTTTCCCGGCGCGTCGCGGCGCTGGCAGAAGAATTAAAGGCGGAGAGCGGCGCGCAAAACCGCTTACTGGTCAGCCACCAGGGCGTTATCAGCCTGCTGATCGCCTGCCTGCTCGACATGCCCTGCGCTGGGCTATGGCATTTCGCCATTGATCAGGGCGCCTGGGGTCTGGTCGAGATCGATGGCGGTTTCAGCGTATTGCGCACCCTGAATAGCCGAGCGCCAGCCAGCGTGTGAAGCCGCTCGCCGGCCTGGATAGCACACGGCTCCACTCCTGTCGCACCCATATCGCGGTAAAACCGGCAGGCGAATCAGGCTCTCCGGCCGGTAAACAGGCCGTCTGGCGGGCGAAGTGTGTATTGACACGCCCCGGTATGCTGTTATCCTCCGCTGCCATATCTGGCGCGGAATGCAGCTCTTTGCAATAGTTTTACAAAAAAATGGCATGCATTCCCCCGCCAGCAATGGGATGATATCCCGCTTTATTATTTTCCAGGGCAGGCCATGTGCCGCGTAAACCGCAACATCCATCCGGTCGCTGCCTGCCACAACGCCTTTTTAACCCACAGGGGGAACAACTTGCAGGGTAAAGCACTCCAGGATTTTGTCATCGACAAAATAGACGATCTGAAAGGCCAGGACATCATCACCTTAGATGTGAAGGGAAAGTCCAGCATCACTGACTGTATGATTATCTGTACCGGTACCTCCAGCCGCCACGTGATGTCGATAGCCGACCATGTGGTACAGGAGTCCCGCGCCGCCGGCCTGCTGCCGCTGGGTGTGGAAGGCGAGAAAGCCGCCGACTGGATTGTTGTCGATCTCGGGGATGTGATTGTCCATGTCATGCAGGAAGAGAGTCGTCACCTGTATGAACTGGAAAAACTCTGGGGTTAAGGCGTGAAACTGCAGTTAGTCGCCGTCGGCACCAAAATGCCGGACTGGGTACAAACCGGGTTTATGGACTACCTGCGGCGTTTTCCCAAAGATATGCCGCTGGAGCTACTGGAAGTCCCGGCCGGGAAACGCGGCAAGAATGCCGATATCAAACGCATTCTGGACAAAGAGGGCGAGCAGATGCTTGCCGTAGTCGGGAAAGGGAACCGTATCGTGACGCTGGATATTCCGGGGAAACCCTGGGATACCCCGCAACTGGCTTTACAGCTTGAACGCTGGAAACAGGATGGCCGCGACGTCAGTCTGTTAATCGGCGGGCCCGAAGGGCTGTCCCCGGCGTGCAAGGCCGCGGCGGAACAAAGCTGGTCGCTGTCCACCCTCACCCTGCCCCACCCGCTGGTCAGGGTACTGGTGGCGGAGAGCCTGTACCGGGCGTGGAGCATTACCACCAACCACCCTTATCACCGTGAGTAACGAAACCAGGTAGACTAAGCAGCGGATGAAATTACAGAATTCTTTTCGCGATTATACGGCTGAGTCCGCGCTTTTCGTGCGCCGGGCGCTGATCGCCTTCGCCGGTATCTTGCTGCTTACCGGCATACTGATCGCCAACCTTTACAATCTACAGATTGTCCGCTTCAACGATTACCAGACCCGCTCTAACGAAAACCGCATCAAGCTGGTGCCAATCCCGCCGAGCCGCGGCATTATCTACGACCGCAACGGGATCCCGCTGGCCCTGAACCGCACTATCTACCAGATAGAGATGATGCCGGAAAAAGTCGATAACGTGCAGGATACGCTGGATGCGCTAAGGCCGATCGTCGATTTAACCGACGACGACATCGCCAATTTTAAGAAAGAGCGCTCTCGTTCGCACCGCTTCACCTCAATTGCGGTCAAAACCAACCTCAACGATGTTCAGGTCGCCCGCTTTGCCGTTAACCAGTACCGCTTTCCCGGCGTGGAAGTGAAAGGCTATAAGCAACGCTACTACCCGTATGGTTCAGCCCTCACCCACGTGATCGGCTATGTCTCAAAAATCAATGACCGCGACGTCGAGCGGCTGGATAAAGAGGGTAAGCTGGCCAACTATGCCGCCACCCACGACATCGGCAAACTGGGGATTGAGCGCTATTACGAAGATGTGTTGCACGGCCAGACCGGCTATGAAGAGGTCGAAGTCAACAACCGTGGCCGGGTCATCCGCCAGTTAAAAGAAGTTCCGCCCCAGGCGGGCCATGATATCTACCTGTCGGTGGATCTGAAGCTGCAAACCTACATCGAAACCCTGCTGCAGGGCAGCCGGGCAGCGGTGGTGGTCACCGACCCGCGCACTGGCGCGGTGCTGGCGCTGGTCTCCACCCCCAGCTACGATCCCAACCCGTTCGTTAACGGGATTTCCAGTAAGGCGTATAACGCGCTGCTCAGCGATGCCAACACGCCGCTGGTCAACCGCGCGACGCAGGGCGTCTATCCGCCGGCTTCAACGGTTAAACCCTATGTGGCGGTTTCCGCCCTCAGCGCCGGGGTGATCACCCGTAACACGACGCTGTTCGACCCCGGCTGGTGGCAGTTGCCGGGCACCGAAAAGCGCTATCGCGACTGGAAAAAATGGGGCCACGGGCGGCTTAACATCACTAAATCGCTGGAAGAGTCGGCGGATACCTTCTTCTATCAGGTGGCCTACGATATGGGCATCGACCGCCTCTCCGAATGGATGAGCAAGTTTGGCTACGGTCACGGTACCGGTATCGACCTCGCCGAGGAGCGTTCCGGTAACATGCCGACCCGGGAGTGGAAGCTTAAGCGCTTCAAAAAACCCTGGTACCAGGGTGACACTATTCCGGTCGGGATTGGCCAGGGCTACTGGACGGCGACGCCGATTCAGATGAACAAAGCGCTGATGATTCTGATTAACGATGGCGTGGTTAAAGTCCCGCACCTGCTGATGAGCACCGTTGTCGACGGTAAAAAGGTGCCGTGGGTCCAGCCGGAGCAGCCGCCGGTGGGGGATATCCATTCCGGTTACTGGGAACTGGCGAAAGACGGTATGTACGGCGTCGCTAACCGCGCCAACGGTACCGCGCATAAATACTTTGCCAGCGCGCCCTACAAAATCGCCGCCAAGTCGGGCACCGCGCAGGTGTTTGGCCTGAAGGCGAACGAAACCTACAACGCCCATAAAATCGCCGAACGCCTGCGCGACCATAAACTGATGACCGCTTTCGCGCCTTACGACAATCCCCAGGTCGCGGTGGCGATCATTCTGGAAAACGGCGGCGCGGGCCCGGCGGTAGGGACTATCATGCGACAAATTCTCGACCACATCATGCTGGGCGATAACAACACCGAACTGCCGACCGAGAATCCCGCTCAGGCGGCCGGGGAGGATCAATAAACATGACCGATAATCCCAACAAAAAGTCGTTCTGGGACAAAATTCACCTCGATCCCATGTTCCTCGGATTGATTCTGGCTCTGTTGCTGTTCAGCGCAATGGTTATCTGGAGCGCCAGCGGCCAGGACCCGGATATGATGGAACGTAAAATCGGCCAGATCCTGATGGGGCTGGTGATTATGGTGGTGCTGGCCCAGGTGCCGCCCCGCGTCTATGAAGGCTGGGCGCCGTGGCTGTATATCTTCTGTATTATTTTACTGGTGGCGGTAGACGCCTTCGGCGCCATCTCCAAGGGCGCCCAGCGCTGGCTGGATCTCGGTATCGTGCGCTTCCAGCCCTCAGAAATCGCTAAAATCGCCGTACCGCTGATGGTGGCGCGTTTTATCAACCGCGATGTCTGCCCGCCGACCCTGAAGAATACCGGTATCGCGCTGGTGCTGATTTTCATGCCTACGCTGCTGGTCGCCGCGCAGCCGGATCTCGGTACCTCGATCCTCGTGGCCGCCTCCGGTCTGTTTGTGCTGTTCCTCTCCGGAATGAGCTGGCGGTTGATCGGTATCGCGGTGCTGCTGCTTGCCGCCTTTATCCCGGTACTGTGGTTCTTCCTGATGCATGACTATCAGCGCGCGCGGGTCATGATGCTGCTGAACCCGGAAAGCGATCCGCTGGGAGCCGGCTACCATATTATTCAGTCGAAAATCGCCATCGGTTCCGGCGGACTGCGGGGCAAAGGCTGGCTGCATGGCACCCAGTCGCAACTGGAGTTTTTACCGGAGCGTCATACCGACTTTATCTTCGCGGTGCTGGCGGAAGAGCTGGGGCTGGTTGGCGTGCTGGTGTTGCTGGCACTCTATCTGCTGCTGATTATGCGCGGCCTGTGGATCGCCGCCCGCGCTCAGACCACCTTTGGCCGGGTCATGGCCGGCGGGTTAATGTTAATATTATTTGTCTATGTCTTTGTGAACATTGGCATGGTGAGTGGTATCTTACCGGTAGTGGGGGTACCGTTGCCGCTGGTGAGTTATGGCGGTTCAGCCCTTATCGTTCTTATGGCCGGGTTTGGTATTGTGATGTCGATACATACCCACAGGAAAATGTTGTCGAAAAGCGTATAAGAGGTGCGCAATGCGTAAGCAATGGACGGGAATCTGCATCGCTGCGGCTTTACTGGCAGGATGTACTTCAGATGACGGCGGGCAGCAGAATGTCAGCCTGCCGCAACCGGCGGTCTGTAACGGACCCGTTGTCGAAATCAGCGGCGTCGAGCCGCGCTACGAACCTCTGAATCCTTCGGTAAATCAGGACTACAAGCGGGACGGTACCGGCTACCGGATTGTTCAGGATCCGGCGAACTTTACCCAGAGCGGTCTGGCGGCGATTTACGACGCCGAGCCCGGCAGCAACTTAACCGCTTCCGGCGAAGCTTTTGATCCGCTACAGCTCACCGCGGCCCACCCCACTCTGCCGATCCCGAGTTATGCGCGCATCACCAACCTGGCGAACGGACGTATGCTGGTCGTGCGCATCAATGACCGTGGCCCGTACGGTAATGGCCGGGTAATTTCGCTGTCGCGCGCGGCGGCCGATCGCCTCAACACCTCGAACAATACCCGGGTACGTATCGATCCGATTATTGTTGCGCCGGATGGTTCTCTGTCCGGTCCGGGCATGGCCTGTACCACTATCGCCAGACAAACGTACGTCTTGCCTTCAAGACCGGATCTGAGCGGCGGGTTGGGCAGCGCCTCTTCCGCTCCCCAGCCGGTGACCTCGCAGGGTGATGTACGGGCAATCAGTAATACCAGCCTGAAGAGCGAAGACACTATCGGCGCGCCGGTTAACAGTAGCGGCTTCCTCGGGGCGCCCACCACTCTGCCTGCCGGCGTGATTGAGAACGACGCCCAACCGGCAACCGATGTACAGCCGGCCACAGCCGCCAGTACGCCTGCCGCCCCACAAGCCCCGGTTACCGTAAGCGGCACCGAGGGGGCGCCGGTCACTGCGCCAAATTCTATCCAGGGCAGTGTCAACCCGGGTTACAGCCAACTGGTGGTACAGGTGGGCGCCGTCAGTGATAGCGGTCGGGCCAGCCAGTTGCAGCAGTCGCTCAGCCAGCGCCTCGGCGTTCCCGGGCTGGTTTCCCACAATGGTACCGTCTACCGGATTCAACTGGGGCCATTCGCCTCAAAAGCACAGGCGATTACGGTGCAACAGCGTCTGCTGAATGAAGTGCAGATGCAATCGTTCATTACTACTGCGCCCGTGCAGTAATGTAGTCCCGACTTTGCGTCAAGATATGTAAATTTCATTCACAAACTCATGCGCAAAGTCGGGTGCCACCAGATATAGCGTTTGCTATAGTAAAGCACTTTTTATTTTAACCCCATCACGGATGCCGTCGTTCTGACCATGAATACAGTTCTTTCTGCTCGTTTTATTAAGCGCTTAACGCTCACTGCGGCGATCGCTCTCGCGGCAGCCTCTGCCGCCCACGCTGACGATCTCAATATAAAAACCATGATCCCCGGCGCCCCGCAGATTGATGCCGAATCCTGGATACTGATCGATTACAACTCCGGTAAAGTGCTTGCGGAACAAAACGCCGATGCGCGCCGCGATCCGGCCAGCCTTACCAAGATGATGACCAGTTATGTGATAGGCCAGGCAATGAAAGCCGGGAAATTTAAGGAAACCGATCTGGTCACTGTGGGCAACGATGCCTGGGCAACCGGCAACCCGGTGTTTAAAGGCTCTTCGCTGATGTTCCTGAAACCGGGTATGGAAGTACCTGTTTCACAACTGATTCGCGGTATTAATCTGCAGTCCGGCAACGACGCCTGCGTGGCGATGGCGGATTTCGTGGCCGGCAGCCAGGACGCTTTCGTCGGGCTGATGAACAACTACGTTAATGTGCTGGGCCTGAAAAACTCTCACTTCCAGACTGTTCACGGACTGGATGCCGAAGGTCAGTATAGTTCGGCGCGGGATATGGCGCTGATCGGCCAGGCGCTGATCCGCGACGTGCCGAACGAGTACGCTATTTACCGCGAAAAAGAGTTCACCTTTAACGGAATTCGCCAGCTCAACCGCAACGGTCTGCTGTGGGATAAAAGCCTCAATGTCGACGGGATTAAAACCGGTCATACCAACAAGGCCGGCTATAACCTGGTGGCTTCCGCTACCGAAGGGCAAATGCGCCTGATCTCCGCCGTGATGGGCGGCCGTACCTATAAAGGCCGCGAAACAGAGAGCAAAAAGCTGCTGACCTGGGGTTTCCGCTTTTTTGAAACCGTTAACCCGCTGAAAGCCGGCAAAGAGTTCGCGTCTGAGCCAGCATGGTTTGGCGACAGCGATCGCGCCTCGCTGGGGGTGGATAAAGACGTCTACCTCACCATTCCGCGCGGTCGGATGAAAGATTTGAAGGCCAGCTACGTGCTTAACAGCGGCGAACTGAATGCGCCGCTGCAGCAAAACCAGGTGGTCGGCACAATCAACTTTCAGTTGGACGGAAAAACCATCGATCAGCGCCCGCTGGTGGTGTTACAGAAAATCGAAGAAGGCAATTTCTTCAGCCGGATCATTGACTACATCAAACTGATGTTCCATCGCTGGTTCGGTTAATCCTTGCGCACTTGAAAGTGCCGGATTCGCCCCCATATACTATGCATCAAAGCAACTCCCGCTGCGGCGGGAGTTATTCGTTATATAACGCTGGAGCTACCATGAAAACCAACCTGAAAGAACTGCTTGAATTCCCCTGCCCCTTTACTTACAAAGTGATGGGTCTGGCGAAACCTGAGCTGGTCGATTTGGTCGTTGAGGTGGTGCAGCGCCACGCCCCTGGTGACTACACCCCGCAGGTGAAGCCGAGCAGTAAAGGGAACTATCATTCGGTCTCAATCACAATTAACGCTACCCATATTGAGCAGGTCGAAACCCTTTACGAAGAACTGGGCGATATCGAAATCGTACGCATGGTGCTGTAACCCGGCCTCGTGACAAACAGACCGCGATAGCCTTGCGCAACTTAACCTGACAGACGGGGGAGTCCGTATAGCGATTCCCCCGTTGCTTTTTAGTTACCGGCACAGACGCCGGAGCAGGCGGCTATGATATACTTTTGCCACCTTTGATTACCGGAGACGATGTGTTGTCTCAGAATGAAATCCTGATACGCCAGCTTGGCCTTCAGCCCTATGAGCCGGTTTCTCTGGCCATGCACCAGTTCACCGATACCCGCACTGACGAAACGCCGGATGAGATCTGGCTGGTGGAACATCCGCCGGTATTTACTCAGGGCCAGGCGGGAAAAGAAGAACATATTCTGGCTGCCAGCGACATACCGGTGGTACAGAGCGACCGCGGCGGGCAGGTGACTTACCACGGACCGGGCCAGCAAGTCATGTACGTACTGCTGAATCTTAAACGCCGCCACCTCGGAGTGCGGGAACTGGTCACCGCCCTGGAACAAACCGTAGTGCAAACCCTGGGCGAATGGCGCATTGACGCCTGCGCTCGCCCCGATGCGCCAGGTGTCTATGTCGCCGGCCGGAAAATTTGCTCGCTGGGTCTGCGCATCCGTAAAGGCTGTTCCTTTCACGGTCTGGCGCTGAATATAGATATGGATTTATCCCCGTTCCGACGCATTAATCCCTGCGGATACCCGGGAATGGAAATGATCCAGGCCAGCCAGTTAATTCCTGGTATTACGCTGGCAGATATTCAGCCGCGTCTGATTGACAATTTTTTGCAGCAAATGAATTCCCCGCCGTATCGTTATCTTTAATCTTTTTCAACACTGCCAGCCTGGGGAATTTGATTCCAGGCACATTTCCCGGAAACGGATTTCCTTTACTTTACCCTCGGTTTTAATTATTTTTTCCATTCTGATATTTATTTCGAAAATGAAGGAAGCCGTCTTTCCGGCTGATTATATTCATATCATGAATATATAGATCATTTATTTTCTCAATATTTATCTTTTAAACATAATTCACTCAAATATCATATATTATTGATATATAAAAAGGATTCTTATTGTGTCAGATAATGAAGATAAAACCCCGCCAGCTGCGGATGATGAGGTGAATAATTTCCCGACATTCAAAATGCTGCGTAATATCGATCTCAATTTACTGACCATTTTCGAAGCCGTCTATGTCCATAAAGGGATTGTTAACGCCGCCAGGGTCCTGAACCTGACCCCTTCCGCGATCAGTCAGTCAATGCAAAAGCTGCGCGCCATCTTTCCCGACCCGCTTTTTATCCGCCACGGCCAGGGAGTGAAACCGACAGCTTATGCCACCCAGTTGCACGAACATATCAGTCGCGGATTTGAGTCGATTCTTAATGCCCTCGATTTTTACAATGCCAATCAAAAACATCGTACTATCACTATCGCCACCAGCCCCACTGTCGGCGCTATGCTGATCCCGCGAATTTTCCAGGCGATGAAGAAAATTAATCGCCACCTCTCAATACGCCATATTCCGATTACCGATGCGGAAACTCAGCTCACCCAGTTTCAGACCGATCTGCTTATCGATCATAACCACCATTACAGTCGCTCGATCGGTACTCATTTCTTATTTGAAGACCGTCCGGTCGCGGTATGCCGCGTTGACCATCCGCTCAGCGATGCGCCCCCGGTCTCTGGTCAGTTCAGCCAGTATGAACAGGCAGTATTTACCGTCCAGGCCGACTTTATGCGGGAAATTCGCCGGGAAATTGAAATTCATGCGCCGGGCAGAATCATTGCACTGTCGAGCTACAATGTCATGACAATCGCCGCAGTACTTAGCATAACGGACATAATTGGCTTTATGACCGAAGGTTTTTACCATATGTACCGGGATCTGTATGGCCTGCGCATCCTGAATTGCGGTCTGTTCCGCGATACCCGCATCCAGACTAATTTGCATTTCAACAAACTCAGCCAGCGCGATCCCTTGCTGCAACAAGTCATCGACGCCATTCATCGTGAATTCACGGCGCCGGCGAGTCGCGTTGCCCGGGAATAGTCGAGCCCCCAGACTGGCAACGCGGCTAAACGCACAAAATAACAACTGATTTACAATTTTTTCTCTTTTTACCGGGTCGTCAGGCTGCTATCCGCAGGGCTTAGATGATATACTGCGGCGCGTTAATTCAAAAATAATTGATAATTGCAACATTTGCTTGAATTAACACGTTTTCCCCCTCACGCTTAGCCACTGGAACACGCACGATATGAGTAAACCCATTCTGATGGAACGCGGCGTTAAATACCGCGACGCCGATAAAATGGCGCTTATCCCGGTAAAAACCGTCGCTACTGAACGCCAGGAGCTGTTAAGAAAGCCAGAGTGGATGAAAATCAAGCTGCCCGCTGATTCGACCCGGATTCAGGGAATCAAAGCGGCCATGCGCAAAAATGGCCTGCATTCAGTGTGTGAAGAGGCTTCCTGCCCGAACCTGGCCGAATGCTTTAACCACGGTACCGCGACCTTTATGATTCTGGGCGCCATCTGTACCCGCCGCTGCCCTTTCTGCGATGTGGCCCACGGCCGCCCTGTCGCGCCGGATGCCGGTGAGCCGCAGAAACTGGCTCAGACTATCGCGGATATGGCATTACGCTATGTGGTTATCACCTCCGTTGACCGCGACGATCTGCGCGACGGCGGCGCACAGCATTTTGCCGACTGTATCAGCGCCATTCGCGAAAAAAGCCCAAATATTAAAATTGAAACGCTGGTGCCCGACTTCCGCGGGCGTATGGATCGGGCGCTGGATATCCTCACCGCCACGCCGCCGGATGTGTTTAACCATAATCTGGAAAACGTTCCCCGCCTGTATCGTCAGGTTCGCCCCGGCGCCGACTATGCCTGGTCGCTGAAACTGCTGGAACGCTTTAAAGAGGCGCACCCGGAGATCCCCACCAAATCCGGGCTGATGGTCGGCCTTGGGGAAACCAATGCTGAAATCATTGATGTGATGCGCGATCTGCGCCGCCATGGCGTCACCATGCTCACTCTGGGCCAGTATCTGCAGCCCAGCCGCCATCACCTGGCGGTACAGCGCTACGTCAGACCCGAAGAGTTTGAAGAGATGAAAGCTGAAGCGCTGGCGATGGGCTTTACCCACGCCGCCTGTGGGCCATTCGTACGCTCCTCCTACCATGCCGATCTGCAGGCGAAGGGGCTTGAAGTTAAATAAGCCTGACACAGCCTGTTACAAAACACAGACTGTAGAGATAAAAAAACCGGCGCGCTTGCCGGTTTTTTTTAATCAATAACGCCGCGGTTACTCTTTATGCGACAGACGTTCGCTGTCCGCCGTCGCTTTTGCCGCCGCATCATCGTCATTCATGGCCTTTTTAAAGCCTTTAATAGCGGCGCCCAGATCGCCCCCTAACGTGCGTAACTTCTTAGTACCAAACAATAAGACAATCAACGCGCCAACCACCAGAAGCTTGGTAATACTGATCTCACCCATATTTACCTTCTTATCAAAACACGCAGTACAAAGACCTGAAACTATTAACGGTCATTCCAGGCCGCGCCACAACAGCAATCTGTAACAAGGTTAATCAGAGCCCAGGTTATGGGCCTAATTGTGGAATGGCAAAACGCCGGTTCGCCAGCACCGGAAGCTGCTCCCGTACCTCAGCCACCCGTTGGGCGCTAACCTCACAGTAAAACAGCGCCGGCTGGTTGACAGCGGCGGCCAGAGTGACGCCCAGCGGATCCACTACCCGACTCTGACCAATATTTTTATTACCGCACTCCCCGGCAGCCACCACATAGCAGGTGGTATCCAGCGCCCGGGCGCCAAGCAGAGTCTCCCAGTGCTGCTCTTTAAATGGGCCTTTGACCCATGCAGCCGGCAGCACCAACACCTCGGCGCCGGACAGCGCCAGACTTAACGCCAGCTCAGGAAAACGCAGATCGTAGCAGGTCATTAAACCAATACGCATTCCCGCCACGTTGATCAGCGCCGGGATCTGCTTCCCGGCATCCACCAGACGCGACTCACGCGCTGTAAACGCATCATAGAGATGCAGTTTCTGGTAGCTGGCCGCAATAGCGCCGCTGCGGATAGCAAACAACGTATTCGCTGCTCGCCCCGGCGTGGTGACTATCGGTAGCGTCAGCACCGTCGTCATGGCGCTGGCGCGGCTAAAGTCGAGAAGCTGGCTGAGGAATTCACCATCCTCCGTCTGGGCGGATTTTACCGACAGGTCGGGATCGTTATCGTCCCTGGCGAGCACCGCTTCCGGCAGCACCAGAAGATCGGCGCCATGGGCGCTGGCTTCACCGATAAGCCTCCGGCAGGTGTCGAGATTCTCACGCCAGCGGGGACTGACGGCAAACTGACCAACCGCAACTTTCATGCTCCGTCCTCATGCGTATAGCCCTTGATAAACCTCTTATCAGCGTTACACTTCTCCCAGGTTTAATCAATATGAGACTATTCATGTGTTGCAAATGATGATGGCGGTTTTTATCGGCGGTGGCGCCGGCAGCCTGTTGCGCTGGGGGCTGAGCCTGAGGCTCAATCCGCTCCACCACGCGCTGCCGGTGGGAACGTTAACCGCGAACCTGGTCGGCGCCTTTATTATTGGCGCGGGTCTGGCGTGGTTTAATCGCATGACGCAAATCGATCCACTATGGAAATTGTTGATTACCACCGGCTTTTGCGGCGGTCTGACGACATTTTCAACCTTTTCCGCCGAAGTGGTTTTTCTGCTGCAGGACGGAAAACTGGGCTGGGCATTGCTTAACGTACTGGTAAATCTTCTCGGTTCTTTCGCCATGACAGCGCTGGCGTTTTACCTGTTTTCGAGTTTCAGCAGCCACTAATCCCGGTGTTAAGGTTCGCTTAATTTTCATCTGCCACACTCTACCTGTTAACATCCTGGAGGCGGAGATGAAAGAGCAAATCATGAGCTGGGGCGCAGTACTTTTTAGCGTTGCTGTGGTCGCTAGTTTTCTAAAAATCTTTCTTTTTTATTGATTTCCGGACATAAAAAAACCCGCTGTGAGCGGGTTTTTAGTTTCTGGCTAACTTACAGAGCGATTACGTTAGCAGCAGAAGGGCCTTTGGCACCGTTAGTGATTTCAAATTCAACCTGCTGACCTTCGGCCAGAGTTTTGAAACCATTGCTCTGGATTGCAGAGAAGTGTACGAACACATCTTTGCTGCCATCTTCCGGAGTAATGAAACCGAATCCTTTGGACTCATTAAACCACTTAACGTTACCTTTAATCTTAGACATCAAAATTACCTTTACATGAAAAAACGACACAATTGCCGTGTCGGGTATCAGTACATCAATTGTGGCGTCTTTTGTCCAGTTGTTATTTACTAAAAAGTGATAAAAGCCCGCTCTTTTTTCCGCTACCGTACTTTACCCGTTGTTTTCAGATGTAAAAATCCGTAGCGCGAAAATGCTTAAAATTGCAGGCGCAACCACGCAAAGTAAACGTTACCGTTGTTATACGTCCCCGGGATGTAGGTCATCTGGAACGTCGCCGGTCCATACCCCACCGAGGCCAGCGGCAGCACCAGCGGAATGGGAATGTAATTCCAGTTATCGCGCGCCGTGAAGCCCGCCGTGTACCCCAGCCCAAGGTGGAAGTTCTGATCGGCCAGCGGCCGCCAGGTGGCTTCCCAGCCATATCCGGCAATCGGCTCCCATTTGTTGTAGGAGTCTTTAAACGCCATCACATACAGGCCATGCCAGTTGCCCTTTTCATCCCAGCGCGACTGACCAAAACCAGCGCCCCATGGACGTTCGTTGTATTTATCGGTTTTTTCTTTGTCGTAAGCAAAACGGGCATGCCAGGTAATTGCCGGCACGTACAGATCATAATGCTGCGGATTGTTCCACGTCTCACCGACATTATCAGTGAAGGTCGACCATCCCTGCTTTACTGTCGCGCCAAAGGAAGCGGCCTGCGCCGCCGGAAGCGTCGAAAAAACCATTAACCCCAGTAAAAACAAAATATTGCGAATTAAAAACACGGTTATAGTACCTGATAACGAACATGGCTCTATTTTAGATGATTTTTTTCAAATCCAGCATAAACGAACGGATAAGGATCCGCCGTTTCAACAGCAATGAAAGTTAATTCAGACTCTTCTTAAGGGTGTTATTACGCCAGCCTTTCCGCGAAATGCGCCGCATTCGCACAACGCGGCGCATTCAGGAATTACCGGTTACGTTTAATCAGCAGATATAGCGCCGGCAATACCAGCATAGACAGTAGCGGCGCGCTAATCATCCCGCCAATCATTGGCGCGGCGATACGCCGCATCACCTCAGAACCAGCGCCATCTCCCCACATGATAGGCAACAGACCGGCCATAATCGTCGCCACGGTCATCGCTTTTGGCCTGACACGCAATACCGCACCTTCATGGATCGCCTGCTTAAGCAACGCCTCATCGCTGCTATTTCCCTGAAGGCGGTATTTCTCCAGCGCGTGGTTGAGATACAGCATCATGATGACGCCAAACTCGGCCGCCACCCCGGCGAGGGCGATAAATCCCACGGCCCCCGCCACTGACAGGTTATATCCCAGCAGCCACAGCAGCCAGATCCCGCCAACCAGGGCAAACGGCAGCGTTCCCATGATCAGCAGCGCATCGGAAATACGCCGGAAGGTCAGATAAAGCAGGACAAAAATGATCATCAGGGTGAATGGTAAGACAATCTGCAGTTTTGCCGCCGCCCGCTCCAGATATTCGAATTGCCCTGACCAGGAGAGCGTCACTCCTTCCGGCAATACCACCTGTTGCGCCACCCGCTGCTGCATCGCATCCACCGCTGAACGCAGATCCCTGCCGCGAATATCCACATACACCCAACTGGATAACCGGGCATTTTCGCTTTTCAGCATTGGCGGCCCGTCGCTTATCGTCACGCTCGCCAGCTCAGAGAGCGCCACCTGGTTACCGCTGGCGGTCAGCACCGGCAGATCCTGTAACTTACGGACATTATCGCGAATCTCCCGCGGATAGCGCATATTGATCGGGTAACGCGCCCGGCCTTCAATCGTTTCGCCGATGTTCTGGCCGCCCACCACGGTGCTTATCAGCGATTGCAGCTCCTGCACCGACACGCCGTAACGGGCAGCTTTCAGGCGGTCAATATCAATATCGATATAGCGCCCGCCCGACAACCGTTCCGCCAGCGCCGAGGTCACCCCGGGAATATCCTGTACGGCGACTTCAATCTGGCGCGCAATCGATTCGATTTGCGCAATATCATCGCCGTTGACCTTGATCCCCACCGGACTTTTGATGCCGGTCGCCAGCATATCCAGCCGGTTGCGGATTGGCGGTACCCAGACATTGGCGATACCCGGCACATTCACCACCCGGTCCAGCTCCTCCACCAGCTTATCCATCGTCATCTCTGGCCGCCACTGATCGCGGGGTTTAAAGCGAATGGTGGTTTCCAGCATGGTGAGCGGCGCAGGATCGGTCGCTGTCTCCGCCCGCCCCGCCTTACCAAACACGGTATCAACCTCCGGTACGGTCTTAATCAGCCGGTCGGTCAACTGCAGCAGGCGCCCGGCTTCCCGCGCCGAAACCCCCGGCAGCGTCGAAGGCATATACAGCAGATCGCCCTCATCCAGCGCCGGCAGGAATTCGCTGCCAAGACGGCTGAGCGGCCAGAGCGTGGCGACAAACAGCAGCGCCGCCAGCGCCAGCGTGGTTTTCGGCCAGGCCAGCACCTTATCAATCAGCGGCTCATAGGCGGCAATCAACCAGCGATTGAGCGGATTCGCCTGCTCATCGGGAATATTGCCGCGAATAAACCAGCCCATCAGGACCGGCACCAGGGTAATCCCCAGCCCCGCCGCTACGGCCATCGCCCAGGTTTTCGTGAACGCCAGCGGCGCGAACAGGCGTCCTTCCTGAGCCTCAAGAGAAAATACCGGCACAAAAGAGAGCGTAATGATCAGCAGACTACAGAACAGCGCCGGCCCGACTTCCACCGCCGCCCGCTCAGAGATAGCCCAGTAGTCCGCCGCCGCGGGTTTCTGCCCGGGGTGTTCATGCCGCCACTGCTCCAGCACTTTATGCATATTCTCAATCATCACTATTGCCGCATCCACCATCGCGCCGATGGCGATGGCGATACCTCCCAACGACATGATGTTGGCATTCACCCCCTGATAATGCATCACGGTAAAGGCGCCGAGGATACCCAACGGCAGGCTGACGATCGCCACCAGCGCCGAACGGAAGTGAAACAAGAACAGCGTACAAATCACCGCCACCACGATAAACTCTTCCAGCAGCTTGTAAGAAAGAGTACTGATGGCGTTGTTGATCAGTTGCGAGCGGTCGTATACTGGTACAATCTCCACCCCGGGAGGCAGGCTCTTCTGGATTTGCGCCAGCTTCGTTTTCACCGCATCGATAGTCTGCAGGGCATTTTTGCCATAGCGCATAATGATAATGCCGCCGGTCACTTCTCCTTGCCCATTGAGTTCCGCCACGCCGCGGCGCATTTCTGGTCCCATGCGCATCGTCGCGACATCAGACAGCAGCACCGGCACGCCATCCCTGACCGTGAGGACAATCTGGCGAAAATCATCCAGCGATCGCAGGTAGCCGCTGGTACGCACCATGTATTCCGCCTCGCCCAGTTCCAGTACCGAACCGCCTCCCTCCTGGTTGGCGCTCTGCACAGCGGCGGCGATCTGCTGGTGAGTGATATTCAGGGCAAGCATGCGCTGTGGATCGAGCACAATCTGGTACTGGCGCACCATGCCGCCGACGCTGGCGACCTCCGCCACATCCGGCACGGTTTTCAGCTCAAACTTCAGCGTCCAGTCCTGCAACGCGCGCAGATCCGCCAGACTATGGGTGCCGCTGCGGTCCACCAGCGCATACTCATATACCCAGCCCACGCCGGTGGCATCCGGCCCCAGCGACGCTTTCGCTTCCGGCGGTAGCTGAGACTGTACCTGGCTTAAATATTCCAGTACCCGCGATCGCGCCCAGTATGGGTCGGTACCATCCTCGAACAGCACATAGACATAAGCATCCCCGAACATGGAGAAACCGCGCACCGTACTGGCGCCCGGCACCGACAGCATTGTGGTGGTTAGCGGATAGGTGACCTGATTTTCCACCACCTGCGGCGCCTTGCCCGGGTAGCTGACCCGTACGATCACCTGGACATCCGACAGATCCGGCAGGGCATCCAGCGGCGCACGCTGCATCGACCACAGCCCCCATGCCGCCATAAACAGCGCCGCCAGAATCACCAGCAACCGGTTATGTAACGCGCTACGAATCACCGCGGCAATCATGGCTGTTCCTCCGCCAGCGGCATCAGATGGGTAATCACAATGCCCTGTTCATCCATGGTGAAGCGAAACATCACGCGGCTGCCGGGGGCGATGTCCTGCAGATCAAGCTGCGCGCCCGGTGTGAAATCCATCGTCATGACGCCCCATTTCAGCTCCGGCACCGGCTGATGCGTAATAGTGATCGCCTGCGGGCTGATGGTTTTAACAATGCCGGTCGTCTGGTACTCGGTCAGCGCCGGAGCAGCCGGCGTCTCGCCATTAAGGGCGCTGCGTAAACTGGCCTCGGAATCAATCAGGAACTGCCCGGAAGCCACTACCCGCTGACCGGGCTTCAGCCCCGATATGATCTCCACCCAGCTGTCGGCCATCGCGCCGGTCACTACCTCCTGCGGTGCGAAATGCCCTTCACTGTCCGCCAGCAGTACCCGGTTATGGCTGCCGGTAGCAATCAGCGCCTCTTCGGGGATCGCCAGTACCGCGGGCCCGTTCTCCGCCGCCGCACGGGTTATGTTCAGATACATACCGGGTCGCAGCTTATTGCCGGGATTATTGATTTCAACACGGGCTTTTAAGGTGCGGGTCGCGCTGTCCATGACCGGCAGTATCTCGCTGATCTGACCGCTGAAGCGCTCCCCCGGCCAGCTTTCTGTGGTGGCGAGCACCTTATTGCCCGGTTGCAGAGCCGATGCCTGGCTCTGCGGATAATCCACCACTATCCACAGCGGATCGAGACTCGCCAGCTCAAACAGCGGCGCGCCGGCCGTTACCTGAGCGCCCGCGCGAATATCCAGTTGACTGATATACCCGGACTGCGGCGCCCGGAGAGTAATGCGGGTTTGTGGTTTGCCGCTGCGCTCCACTTCACTAATTACCGCCGCAGGCATAAATAACAGCTCCAGACGGGCGCGGGCCGCCGCGCTCAACTGGCTGTCCCCCAGGCGACGCACCGCCAGATATTCCTGCTGGGCGGCGGTCCATTCCGGGATCCACAGTAGCGCCAGCGGTTCGCCAGCCCTGACCTGCTGCTGCGGCGCATTCACATACAGTTTTTCGACAATCCCGCTCGCGGTAGCCGATATGCGCTGTACCCGGCGTTCATCCGGCGTAACGGTGGCGACCGCCCGAAAAGATGCGCTCAGGACACGGCGCTCCACCGCCGCGGTACGGATCCCCAGATTTTGTTGCTGGCGCGGACTGATCGTCACCACGCCGTCAGCGCTCTGCTCATCGGCATAGCGCGGCACCAGTTCCATATCCATAAACGGTGATTTTCCCGGTTTATCAAAACGCTGGCCGGGAACCATCGGATCGTACCAGTAGAGCACCGCGCGGGCTTCCCGGGGCGCGGGCCCGCTGTCGGCATGCTTCCCGCCAGTGGCGGCGCCAAGAAAATATCCGCCGGATGTGGAAATCACGGCGATCGCCACGGCGGCCAACGCCAGAGAACTGTTTTTCATTGCGTCAACTCCTCAGGCACCAGGTAACGAATCGCGGCCCAGTTAAGGGCCAGCTCTTTTTCCGCGCTGATGGCGGCGACTTCGCTGTCCAGTACCGCGCGGCGCGCCTCCAGTAGCGCCGCCACATCGCTCTGGCCGCTACGATATCGGGCCTCCAGCAGAGCCAGACGCTGACGAGTCAGGGGCACAACGTCCTGTTGCTGACGCTGCCAGATAGCCAGCGCCGCCTGGTAACGGGCGATCAGGCTTTTTAACTGCGCCAGACGCTCGCGCTCAACCAGCGCCAGCCGATCGTTAGCCTCCAGAGTGCGGGAAACATCGGCGGCGTAATCTTTGTCCTGGCGCTGGGATTTAAACAGCGGCAAATCAACAGAGAACATGATCCCCGCCATATCGTCATAACCGTCGGCGCGATGGGCGTAATACACTTCCACGCCAACATCGGGCTTCGCCGCCACAGCGGACTGCGCGGACCGCGCCCGGGAGACATCCGCTTCCCGGGCGGCGGCAATCACCTGCGGATGCCGGCTTACTGCCTGCTCCAGCAGAGCCTCGTCGGCGGGAAGGCGCTGGTAGCGCGGCATGTCGCCGTCAGTCTGCACGATATTCTGGCCGGTCAACGCCAGCAGCCGGGTTTGCGCCAGCTCCACATCGCGCTGCGCGAGCGTCACCCGATCGCGTATGGCGTTCAGCGCAATACGCAGATCCAGTACGCTGCTGGCCGGACTGGCGCCGCTGGCCACCCCGGACAGTTGAGCACCGGTCTGCTTTTCGGTTTCCCGCGCCAGGCGCTGCGCGGCGCGCAGCATTTTCTGCGACAGGGCCAGCTCCAGCCAGGCGCTGGCGGTATCGCGCTGCAGGGCCGCGCGAATCACGTCAGACTGGGCCTGAGTACTGGAGGACTGAGCCAGTAATGTCTCAGCCTTACGTTCACGCTTATCTGCGCTGACGTAATTCTGCATGATGCCAATGCGCTGCATGGTCATCCCGTCGCGGGTCAAACGGCGGGCATTACTACCTCCCAGCGGCACGTTCTCAACGCCGAACTTCAGGCTGGGGTCGGGCAGTTCACGGGCGGACTGCGCCATGCTGTTCAGGGCGTTAGCCTGGTTGCGGTTAGCCGACAGCTCGGCGGAATAGCGCTCCGCCGCCAGCAGGGTCTGAGGCAGGCTCCACGCCGCCGCCGGAGCGGCAGCGTGTAAGCACGCCAGAAACACCCCGCCAACCCACAACAGGTTCAGGGAATGTCTTTTCATGGCGTCCTCGTTATGGCTTGCGGGTAACCTGGGTCAGCAGCCAGTCATCCTGATGGGCGGTAAAACTGAAATGGATATGCTCATCCGGCTGTAACCGCCATTGCTCCGCCCCGGCGGGCAGCGCGAATGTCATGGTCATCGCCGGCCAGTTAAGAGACGGTATCGGCGGGTGGGCAATGGTGACGGTATTGGCGTCGAGACGCTTGACCACGCCTTCGCTGTGCCAGACATTGTCCGCGGCGGCGGGCTGAGGGTGTTGATGCTGCTGGCCGGAAGAGCCGTGATGGTGGGCAGACATGGCGGCATTCTGCGCCAGAACCGATGTGGACGACAACAGCGCCGCGGCAATCAGTGCCGCAGTGGCTTTAAAAGAAAACATAGATAAGCTCCGCAATAAATATCAGATAACCGGGCCGGCGGCCCGCTAACAGGGTGATATCTGGCGAAAGCTATTCTCTGAACCGGCAGAATCGAATGGCTGCCGGCGGCCCTACGGCGGGCGGCGTTAACGACCACTGTGCAACTGGCTCCCGGGTATCTACCGCCTGCGCCAGTACAATGGCCGAGGAAGCGGGAAGCACAGCGGGATCGCTATGACCGTTATCTTTTTGCATCACATCCGGAATGCAGTGCTTTTCGCACAGCGCCCCGCGCATCTGGTGACCACTGTCCTCCTCCGCCATCGCATGATTCATGTGCTGAATCATCACGGTGTCGGCCTGAATATCTATCGGGCAGTCATGGGAAGCGACAGCAAGCTGGCTGTGAATAAATAACCAACCGAACGCCATCATCAGGATCAGCAAATGCTGTCTGATAAAGCGCAGGCGAGTTATTGACCACAGACCAGAGCGTAACGTCATGTAAATAAGCGGTAAAAAAATGAATGGCTAAAAGTATAGGCGCAGTGTCCAACCGGGGAGAAGCGCATTTAAATGAATTTACATAATAAACAGTGGGTTATTTTTCACCCAGGAAAACATTAAATTAACAAAATAAAATCATTTATTTATCAAATGTCGCCAGAGAAATCGACAAATCCGAATATAAAACAAAAAATCATTTTTATGATGAATAACAAAATAACCATTCAGGGCAAAATCCGCGCCTGATTAAGAAAAATTTAGCGCTTTACCACCGGCCAGTGCCATAATTGTCAGGCCTGTTGCAAAAACTGACGGTTTCCCGGGCTATCGCATAAAAGGTTGATATTTATCAGCCATAGCAGAGAATCGTTAAGGCACTTTAACCACCGCTTTTATTTAAGGCGGTGTTTTTGTTTATTTATCACACAGTTTTGTCGTCAGAATTTCGCTGAATGCCGCGAAACAGAGGATATCATGCTTACGATTGTTGAATTACTGATAGGGGTTGTCGTCATTGTCGGCGTGGCGCGCTACATCATTAAAGGCTATTCCGCTACCGGCGTCCTGTTTGTCGGCGGTCTGCTGTTACTGATCGTCAGCGCCCTGATGGGCCATAAGGTCCTGCCCGGCAGTGCCGAAAGTACCGGCTATCAGGCGACCGATATTATTGAATATATAAAAATCCTGCTGATGAGCCGCGGCGGCGATCTCGGGATGATGATCATGATGCTGTGCGGGTTTGCCGCCTACATGACCCATATCGGCGCCAATGATGTGGTAGTCAAACTGGCCTCCCGTCCACTGCAATATATCAACTCCCCCTACATACTGATGGTGGCGGCTTACTTCCTCGCCTGCCTGATGTCGCTGGCGGTCTCTTCCGCGACCGGTCTGGGCGTACTGCTGATGGCGACACTGTTTCCGGTGATGGTCAACGTTGGCATCAGTCGCGGCGCGGCGGCGGCGATTTGCGCTTCGCCGGCGGCGATTATCCTTTCCCCGACGTCCGGTGACGTGGTGCTGGCCGCGAAGGCGGCAGAGATGCCGCTGGTGGACTTTGCTTTTAAAACCACCCTGCCGATTTCCATCGCCGCAATTGTCGCCATGGCCATCGCGCACTTCTTCTGGCAGCGCTATCTGGATAATAAAGAAAACGTCGCGCATGAAATGCTCGATGTTAATGAAATCACCACCAAAGCCCCGGCGTATTACGCGATTCTGCCGTTTACGCCGATCGTTGGGGTGCTGATTTTTGACGGCAAATGGGGTCCGCAGTTACATATCATCACCATTCTGGTGCTGTGTATGCTAATCGCCGCGCTGATTGAATTTGTCCGCAGCTTCAATACCCGCCAGGTGTTCGACGGTCTGGAAGTCGCTTATCGCGGTATGGCGGACGCCTTTGTGACCGTGGTGATGCTGCTGGTGGCCGCCGGGGTCTTCGCCCAGGGGCTGAGCACCATCGGCTTTATCCAGAGTTTAATCTCCATCGCCACTTCGTTTGGCTCGGCCAGTATCATCCTGATGCTGGTACTGGTGATCCTCACCATGCTGGCGGCAATGACCACCGGCTCCGGCAACGCGCCGTTTTACGCCTTCGTTGAGCTGATCCCCAAACTGGCCCATCAGTCCGGCATCAACCCGGGCTATCTGGTCATTCCGATGCTGCAGGCGTCTAACCTTGGCCGCACCATTTCTCCGGTCTCCGGCGTGGTGGTCGCGGTTGCCGGTATGGCGAAAATCTCCCCCTTCGAGGTGGTGAAACGGACCTCGGTACCGGTAATCGTCGGGCTGATTGTGGTGATTGTCGCCACAGAAATTCTGCTGCCCTCCAGCGCGGTACTTCACTAATCCGCTGTCGTTACGCTTTCCCCTGCGCCACAACGGCGCGGGGGATACGCCCCGGCATCCGGTTTATGGTTAAATATCGTTACGCACACTCATTGATTCGTGAAAAACCCTATGACCACCACTCGTCTGTCCGGCCTGCTTCTGGCCGCCGCCTTCTCCGGCGTGGCTCCTTCTGCTCTGTCAGCGACACTGGAACCCCAGCGCTACGGGGACTTTGATCGCTATGTTCTGGCGCTTTCCTGGCAAACCGGTTTTTGCCAGAGTATGTACGAACGCCAACGCAATCAGCCGGCAGAATGCCGCACCCAGCAGGAAAACGCCGACAAAAGCACATTCCTCACCGTTCACGGCTTATGGCCCGGGTTGCCGGATTCTATCTCAGCCCGCGGCGTCGATGAAAAACGCTGGATGCGCTACGGCTGCGCCACGCGGCCGATCCCCAACATGGCGCAGGTAGCGGCCAGTAAAAAATGCGCTGCGCCCGCTACCGGGTTGTCCGCGGATATAGCGGCCAGACTTGCCGGCGTTATGCCGGGCGCCGGGGGCAACTCTTGCCTGGAGCGCTATGAATACGCCAAACACGGCGCCTGTTTTGGCTTCGATCCCGACGCCTACTTTGGCACGATGATCAGGATGAATCAGGAAGTACGCCGCAGCCCGCTGGGCCAGTTTCTGGCGGAAAATTACGGCCGTACCGTTAGCCGCGGCGATATCAATGCCGCCATCGCCCGCGCGTGGGGTAAAGAGAGCGTCAAAGCGGTAAAACTCACCTGCCACAGTAATCCGGCGTATCTGACGGAAATTCAGCTATCGCTCAATGCCGCCGCCATCAACCAGCCGCTGGCGGCGGATTCATTCGCCCCTCAGCCCCATCCGGGCAATTGCGGCAAGCGCTTCAGGATAGATGCCGTCGGCTACTGACGGCCAGAACGGGTGTGCGGGATAACGCCCCGCATTCGCCGATCGTTACGTCATGCGACCGACGATCGGCGCCTGATTTTCTCATCAGAGCTTGCTCTATGTCTCATTCTTTCCCTTTGCCCCTGCTGGTACGGTGATTTCTATTAAGATTAGTCGAAGCCCCACACAGTGTGGTCCCTCATTTCCCGATGGACTCACGCGCCGACGCAGGGGCCTGGCTGTTCTCAGTTCACCGCCCGCTACGCCGCTGCACGGCGACGGACGTTTTTATCTTCCGGACTCAGCAGGAGGTTTATTTGCAATATTTGATGTCGCTCGCAAAATGTTAATAAATGTTACTTAGGGTGTTTAAACCTCATCAATGTTACCAGTATCATGTTACCGGTATCAGTAAGAAAGAACAGGGATTGCCCGCTTCTTCTTCCTGGCATTCTTGTTGTTAAGGAGCAAGACGATGACAGAAATTACATATGCGTATGGCGCTGGAACATTGCTGGGAATTGCCGCGGCGGCAGTTGCTTTGCTACTGGTGCTCATCATGCGCTTTAAAGTCCACGCCTTCCTGGCGCTGACCCTGGTCAGCATCGTGGTGGCGTTGGTCACCAAAGTGCCCTTTGATAAAATTGTTCCCACCCTGCTCGGCGGATTTGGCAGTACCCTGGCGGGTGTCGCATTGCTGGTTGGTCTCGGCGCCATGATTGGTCGCCTGCTGGAGGTTTCGGGAGGCGCGAAAGTGCTGGCCGATACGCTGATTGGCACCTTCGGCGCGCAGCGTGCGCCGTTTGCCCTCGGGGTTGCCTCTTTGCTGTTCGGCTTCCCTATCTTCTTTGACGCCGGTCTGGTGGTCATGTTGCCGATCATTTTCAGCGTCGCGAAGCAGTTTGGCGGTTCGACGCTGAAATACGCGCTGCCGGCTGCGGGCGCTTTTGCGGTCATGCATGCGCTGGTGCCGCCGCATCCGGGTCCGGTTGCCGCCAGTGAACTGCTGGGCGCCAACATCGGTCTGCTGGTGATCACCGGTCTGATTATCGCTATCCCGACCTGGTATATCGGCGGTTATCTGTTCGGTCTGTATGCCGGTAAAAAATTCGACGTCAAACTGCCCTCCTCTTTCCTGGGCGAAGTGGAAGTCGATGCCAATCACAAGCCGCCTTCATTCGGCCTGGTTTTGTCCATCCTGCTGATGCCGCTGGTACTGATCTTCCTTGATACCGGTCTGAATACCGCCATTGTGCTGGGATGGGTCAGCGCGGATAACGATCTGGTGAACTTCCTGCGTATGCTGGGTAAAACGCCGGTCGCCCTGTTGATTACCGTCTTCTTCTCGCTGATGGTCTTCAGTCGCCAGAACAGCCTTAAGCATCTGGAAAAAATCTGCGACGGCGCGCTGGGCCCTATTTGCGGCATCATTCTCGTTACCGGTGCCGGCGGCATGTTTGGCGGCGTACTGCGCGCCAGCGGTATTGGCGATGCGCTGGCCGGTGTACTGACTGAGACCGGTCTGCCGGTGATCGTCGCGGCATTCGTTATCTCCACCGCGCTG
Organism: Entomohabitans teleogrylli; assembly: GCF_001484765.1. Taxonomy (GTDB): domain Bacteria; phylum Pseudomonadota; class Gammaproteobacteria; order Enterobacterales; family Enterobacteriaceae; genus Entomohabitans; species Entomohabitans teleogrylli. The sequence continues at coordinate 104,334 of NZ_KQ947381.1, forward strand.
CGTGTTGCCCAGGGTTCCGCAACCGTGGCCCTGACCACCACCGCGGCGCTGGTCGCTCCGATGGTGCAGGCGGCACCTGGCCTGAGCCAGTTTGACCTGTGCTTTATCGTTATCGCTATCGCCGGCGGCGCAACGGTACTGTCCCACGTCAACGACTCCGGTTTCTGGCTGGTTGGCCGCTTCCTGGAAATGGACGAAAAAACCACGCTGAAGACCTGGACGGTGATGGAAACCCTGCTGGGTACTATCGCCTTCCTGCTGGCGGCGCTGGGCAGCCTGATCCTGTAAGGAAATAACGCCGGATATGTGATTAATATCACTTCCAGTGGCGCGCTGTACCAGGTATCATCACCTTTAGTGAACCCTCATCGTTTTGGCGGTGGGGGTTTTCTTTTGGAATTGTTGTATTGCGGTCGTTCGCCGCCCGCACATCAGACACGGAGTAATGCATGTCCAGACCTGCAATCATCATTAACGAACTTGACGCCGAACGCATTGACCAGCTACTGGAGCAACCGGCGTTTGCCAGCCTGCCCGTGGCCAGTGCCCTGAACGCAGAGCTGGATCGCGCTGAAATGCGCACCCCGGATACCATGCCCCATGATGTCGTGACCATGAACAGCCGGGTGCGGTTTCACGATCTGAGCACCGGTGAAGAGCATATCCGCACGCTGGTATATCCGGCCAACCTGTCAGACAGCGCGACCCAGCTTTCGGTGATTGCGCCGGTAGGCGCCGCGCTGCTGGGATTGCGTACCGGCGATACCATCCGCTGGCAGCTCCCCAACGGCAGCCAGACGCATCTTGAAGTCCTGGAACTGCTCTATCAGCCGGAAGCCGCCGGCGAATATCACCGCTAAGCGTTAATCCCGATTCAGGGTGCCGACACAGGCACCCTTTCTGTTATCCCCCGCTTATTTTTCAGAAACTTCCGCCGCCGCACGGATTTTTTTGCATTTCTGTAAGCGGATTAAATGAAAATCCGCGCAAAATGTGCTGTTATAACAGTGAGAAAGCGAACCATGGAGGATCCACTATGTACAAGACAATCCTGATGCCGGTTGATGTATTTGAAATGGAACTCAGTGATAAGGCAGTGAAGCATGCCGAATTTCTCGCTCAACAGGATGGCGTAATCTATTTAGTCCACGTATTGCCGAAGTCGTCGAAGCTGATTTTGCACGGTTTTGCCCACGACATTCGCCGCTTTGAAGAACATCTGGAAAAAGAGACCGATGGAAAATTGCGTCAGATGCAGAAGCACTTCTCCCTGCCCGAAGAGCGCGTGATACCGCTGATTCGCTTCGGCAATGTACGTGACGAGATCAACAGCGTGGCGGAAGAGCTGGATGCGGATATCATCATTATCGGCTCCAGAAATCCCAGCATTACCACCCACCTGCTGGGCTCCAACGCCGCCAGTATTATTCGCTATGCCCGCACGCCGGTGTTTGTCATCCGTTAGACTGGCGCTGCAAATACAAAAAGAAAGAGGCTACCCTGGGGTAGCCTCTTTATTATGCAGGTTTTGTCTGTACTTCTTTTTTATATATCAGGCCGTTTTAGTACGAATCAAATAATCAAACGCGCTCAGCGAGGCTTTAGCCCCTTCACCGGTAGCGATGATAATCTGTTTGTACGGAACGGTGGTGCAGTCGCCAGCGGCGAAAATGCCTTTCACGCTGGTTTCACACTTAGCATCAATGATAATTTCACCCATGCGATTGCGTTCTACCGCGCCTTCCAGCCAGTTAGTGTTCGGCAGCAGACCGATTTGCACAAAGATACCGGACAGCGGCAGGCTGTGCATGGCGCCGGAGACCCGATCCTGGTATTCCAGGCCGGTCACTTTCGCGCCGTCGCCCGTCACTTCAGTGGTCTGGGCATTAAGAATGATGTCGACATTGCTCAGGCTGCGCACTTTATCCTGCAGAACCTGGTCAGCCTTCATTTCCGGCGCAAATTCCAGCAGTGTTACGTGATCCACCACGCCAGCCAGGTCGATAGCCGCTTCCACGCCGGAGTTACCGCCGCCGATAACCGCTACCCGCTTGCCTTTAAACAGCGGGCCGTCGCAGTGCGGGCAATAGGTTACGCCGCGGGTACGATACTGATCTTCGCCCGGCACGTTCATGTTACGCCATTTAGCGCCGGTAGAGATGATAATGCTGCGCGCCTTCAGCACCGCGCCGGAGGCGGTTTCAATCTGATGCAGGCCGCCTTCCTGGCTGGCCGGAACCAGACGCGTGGCACTCTGGGTGTCGATAACATCGACATCGTAATCGTCGACGTGGGCTTTCAGGGCGCCAGCCAGTTTCTGGCCTTCAGTCTTCGGTACGGAAATATAGTTTTCAATATCCACGGTATCGAGGATCTGACCGCCAAAGCGCTCGCCCATCAAACCGGTGCGGATACCTTTACGCGCAGAGTAAACTGCCGCCGCCGCGCCCGCCGGGCCGCTGCCGACGATCAGCACATCGTAGGCGTCGCGCTTGCTCAGCTCATCGGCCGCGCGTTTCGCCGCGCCGCTGTCGACCTTGCTGACGATCTCCGCCAGTGTCATGCGCCCCTGGCCAAATTCATTACCGTTCAGGAAAACCGCCGGTACGCCCATGATGTTGCGTTCGCTGATTTCATTCTGGAACGCGCCGCCGTCAACCGCCGTGTGAGTCACGTTCGGATTGAGGATCGCCATCAGGTTCAGGGCCTGTACCACATCCGGGCAGTTATGGCAGGAGAGCGAGTAATAGGTTTCAAAATGGAATTCCCCTTCCAGGTCTTTAATCTGCTCAAGCAGATCCTGAGACTCTTTGGACGGGTGACCACCGGTCTGGAGCAATGCCAGCACCAGTGAAGTAAACTCGTGGCCCAGCGGCGAACCGGCAAAGCGCGGACCCTGCTGTGACCCCGGGTTAGTAATCAGAAATGAAGGCTTACGCACCGCCAGTTCATTTTGTTCTTTAAAAGAAACTTTATCCGACAACTCAGCGATTTCTGCCAGCAGTTCCCTGATTTCAGCCGATTTGGCGCTGTCGTCCAGCGTTGCAATTAACTCAACCGGTTTTGTTAATCTCTCAAGGTAAGCCTTGAGCTGAGTTTTCATTGTTGCGTCGAGCATAATATCTCCCTGGCAAGAAAAATCGGGTGCTAAGCACCCGATTTGCGTAATTCGCATTCGGGCCGCGCTAACCGCGGCCCTGACAGACTGGGTCGGGGAATGGCTTAGATTTTACCAACCAGATCCAGAGACGGAGCCAGCGTAGCGTCGCCTTCTTTCCACTTAGCCGGACATACTTCACCCGGATGGGAAGCCACGTACTGAGCTGCTTTCACTTTACGCAGCAGGTCAGACGCATCGCGACCAATACCTTCAGCAGTCACTTCTACTGCCTGGATGATACCCTGCGGGTCAACAATGAAGGTACCGCGGTCAGCCAGACCCTGATCTTCGCGCATGTTGTCGAAGTTACGGGTCAGTTCGCCAGTCGGGTCGCCGATCATCGCGTATTTGATTTTTGCGATGGTGTCTGAGCTGCTGTGCCATGCTTTGTGGGTGAAGTGGGTATCGGTAGAAACAGAGTAGATATCTACGCCCAACTTCTGGAACTCTTCATAATGGTCAGCCACGTCGCCCAGTTCAGTCGGGCAAACGAAGGTAAAATCTGCCGGATAGAAGAAGAATACACTCCAGCGACCTTCAACGTCTTTCTCGGTGACTTCAACAAACTCACCGTTTTTGAATGCCTGGTTTTTAAAAGGCTTAATTTTAGTATTAATCAAGGACATCTATACTTCCTCCGTGTTTTCGTTGGGGTAAAAGGTACCGAATTTCGGCCGCGACGGCTAATGCGTTTGCGTTATCAAATCAATAAGCGTCGGCTATCACCCGCGCGCCCCGGCCGACAGTGTGGCCGATATAGCGCCAAAAGGCTACCGCGGATCTGCAATCCCCACAGCGCCGATGGCCCAGGCCAGCACTAACGCGCCACAGCCTGAAGGCTGCTGGCGGCGCACCAATTACAACACTCGCGCGCCGCAAGGGCAATTCCCCACTAAATCCTGTTACCTGAAACAGCCATGACGGAAGTCGCTCTCTTACGGATGGCCGCGCCGATCGCGCAGTAATTTTGAGATGGCCCGCTTCGCCAGTACCGAAACGCTGCGCGATATTGGTTTGTGATCCTGCCCCACCCCTGGCTATCTCCGGGGGCGCTCCCCGGCCGGTAATGCTACACTTTGCCTCTTCTGTCACGGCCGACGCTACAGGTGTCATCATGAATAAACGGCTTCTCCTCCTCTGGTTGCTGCCCTTTTGCGCCGCGCACGCCGCGTCAACGCTGCCGGCGCCGGTACAGGCGCTCGAAAAACAGGGTATCACCATCATTAAATCCTTTCCTGCGCCAGGCGGTATGACCGGCTATCTGGGCAAGTATCAGGATATGGGAGTCACGATTTATGTGACGGCGGATGGTAAACACGCTATTTCCGGCTATCTGTATGACGGTCAGGGTAACAACCTGAGCGAAAAGGTTATTGAGAAAGAGATCTACGCTCCCGCCGGGCGCGAGCTGTGGCAGCGTATGGAAAAAGCAGACTGGATAGCTGACGGCAAGGCCGACGCGCCGCGTAAAATCTACGTCTTCGCCGATCCTTTCTGCCCCTACTGTCACCAGTTCTGGGAACAGGCACGACCCTGGGTGGACTCCGGGAAAGTTCAGATCCGCACTCTGCTGGTCGGGGTTATCAAACCGGAAAGCCCGGCCTGGGCGGCGGCAATCCTCGCCAGTGAAAACCCGGCCAAAACCTGGCGCGATTTTGAAACCAGCGGCGGAAAGATGAAGCTCAGCGTCAGCGACGCGATTCCCCCCACCCAGGCGCGCATCCTTAACGTCAATCAGAAGTTAATGGACGATCTCGGCGCTAACGCCACGCCAGCCATTTACTATATGAATGAAGAAAACGTCTTACAGCAGGAAGTGGGCCTGCCGGACGCCGAAAGAATGCAAGCGGTAATGGGCGAAAAATAACGCAATCCGCCGCTACCCTGCCCGGGCAGAATAGCGGCGTGAATCTCACAGTGTGGCCAGCCGCTGCGCCGCCGCGTCAAGAGTGGCATCCTGTTTGGCAAAGCACAGGCGAATTAACCGGTGCGGGAATGGCCCGGCGCAGAACACCGACAGCGGGATCGCCGCAACCCCCACTTCTGTCGTCAGCCAGCGGCAAAAAGCCACATCGTCCAGACTGGAAATCGCACTATAGTCCGCCAGCAAAAAGTAAGTGCCCTCGCAGGGCAAAATCGCCAGCCGGGTGTGGGATAGCGCGGCAATAAACCGATCGCGCTTCGCCCGATAAAAATCCGGCAAGGCCTGATAGTGCTCTGGCTCGGCGCGCAGCATATCGGCCAGAGCCAGTTGCGCCGGGGTATTGACGGCGAATGTCAGATACTGATGAACCTTACGCAATTCCGCGCTAATGGCCGCCGGCGCCACGCAGTAGCCCACCTTCCAGCCGGTCATATGAAAAGTTTTGCCGAACGAGGAGACCGCCACGGCTCTCTGGCGCAACCCCGGATGCGCCAGCACGCTGGCATGTCCGCCCCCGGCAAAGCAGATATGCTCGTACACCTCATCGCTGAGTACGTAGATCTCTCGATCGGCAATCGCCCGCCACAGCGCGTCGAAATCTTCACGCTGCCAGACCGTCGCCGATGGGTTATGGGGGGTGTTGAGAATAACCAGCCGGGTGCGTGGAGACAGTTGCGCGGCAAATTGCGCCCAGTCCACCCGAAAACGCGGCGGTTGCAACGCCAGCCGCTTAACAATCCCGCCGCAAAGCTCAACGGCCGGCGCATAGCTGTCATAGCTGGGGTCAAAACAGATAACTTCATCGCCGGACCGCACCAGCGCGGTAATGGCGGCATACAGCGCTTCCGTGGCCCCGGCGGTAACGGTCACATCACTGTGCGGATCGGGATAGTGACCGTACAGCGCCAGAGTTTTATCAGCAATGGCGGCGCGCAGCTCAGCCACGCCAGTCATCGGCGCATATTGATTCGCACCCTGAGCGACGTGCCAGGCCAGTCGCTCCTGAAGATAATGCGGGCCGTCAAAATCCGGGAACCCCTGCGACAAATTTATCGCCTGATATTGCTGCGCCAGCGCGCTCATTTGGGTGAAGATCGTGGTACCGAGCGCCGGTAATTTGCTCTCTGGAATCAAGGGATTGCTATACATTATTGACAGCCTTAATAACAAATTCGGATTAACGGACAGGTTGCCAGCACTATAACACGGTGCTAGCATTTGGCAATCAAGACACTTAGACGTCCAGACATAAAAACATCTCATACTATGATGGTATTCCGCCACAGGCAGCGATTCTTATTGCCTTAAATCCCCAGTGGCGGCTGGCAGCTTCAACAAAAAGGAACCGACAGATGGCAAATACCGATATTCGCGTGGTCACCGGCCCGGCTAATTACTATTCACATCCCGGCGCGCTGGAACACCTCGGCGAATTTTATGCTGCGCAGCAGCTTGAGCGCGCTGTCTGGATCTGTGGCGAACGGGCGCTGGCGGCAGCCACGCCTTTTCTCCCCGCCGCTTTCCATGCGCCGGGAGCCAGGCACGCCATTTCTCATCACCACTGTAGCGAAAGCGAAATCGCCCGTCTGGCAGGCATCGCTGGCGCTGACCGCCAGGTGGTTATCGGCCTTGGCGGCGGCGCCGTGCTGGATACCGCCAAAGCGCTGGCACGCCATCTGCGCCTGCCGCTGGTGGCGATACCGACCATTGCCGCCACCTGTGCGGCCTGGACGCCGCTGTCGGTGTGGTACAGCGATGCCGGCCAGGCGCTGCATTACGAAATTTTCAATGACGCGAATCATCTGGTGCTGGTGGAGCCGGAGATCATTTTGCGCGCGCCGGCGGAATATCTGCTGGCGGGCATTGGCGATACTCTGGCCAAATGGTATGAAGCCGTAGAGTTAGCGCCGCAGCCGGAAACCCTGCCCCTGACAGTACGCCTGGGACTGGACGCGGCGCTGGCGATACGCGATGTCCTGCTGGACAGCAGCGCAGCGGCGCTGGACGACCAGCGCAACGGTGTGCTGAGTCAGCCGTTCCGCGATGTGGTCGATGCCATTATCGCCGGCGGCGGTATGGTTGGCGGGCTGGGGGAACGCTATACCCGGGTAGCGGCCGCACACGCGGTACATAATGGACTGACAGTACTACCGCAAACCGCCAAATACCTGCACGGCACCAAAGTCGCCTACGGGATTCTGGTGCAGGCCGCTCTGCTGGGTCAGCAGGAGACGCTGCGGCAACTGGTGAGCGCTTATCAGCGCTTTAACCTCCCCACCAGCCTGGCGGAGCTGGAGGTGGATATTCATAACCAGGATCAGCTCGATAAAGTGATTGCTCACACTCTGCGCCCGTCTGAATCTATTCACACGCTTACGGTGCCGGTGACGCCGCAGGCGCTGCGCGAGGCATTCTTCAGCGTTGAAGCGCTGGCGCGCTAACCGGTTCTTATCTGAGCAAAATAAATATCCTCCGGCATAGCCGGAGGTTTTTCTGATGCGCCT
>NZ_LLXO01000021.1 GCF_001484765.1 Entomohabitans teleogrylli
GCGCATCAGAAAAACCTCCGGCTATGCCGGAGGATATTTATTTATAAGCCGTCAGTCTCACCCACAGCTCCCGTCCCCACGCCTGTACACCGGCAAATCGCCGGTGTCGTTCAGCACGCCCGGAAATCCTTCCAGCCACTGCTTCATCTTCTTACGGTTAACGGGAGCGACGCTCAGCCCCTCGGCGCAGGCGTACAGCTCGCGGGTGTTCTTGCGGCAATGATGGTGCAATACCCGGTTAATGCAATGCCTAATGCCTGAGGGAAGGGCTGTTGTTATTATGCCGGGGGCAGGTACGGATACCACGCAGGGCGGTAACGTGTCGGGGCGCAGGACAGCGAGCCAACCGGGTCACCTGAATTTACCTGCCCGGTGGCCAAAACCTCTGGCTGGCGATCTTTGCCACGCCAACCAAAGCCAGTTTCCGTTGCTGGTTTTCTCTCTTTCCTGGTTTAGTTTTCTGCGGGCGAACCGATAGATATATACAGGCAAATCTCTCCGTGGAATCAGAAACGATGCTAAACCATATCAAAATTGTTACGAGTCTGATCGTTGCGCTGGTGTTATTCATCATCATGCAATTGGTATCTAATGGGCTATTTATTAGCTCGCTCAATCACTACAAAGATAACCTCCAGGGCATGGAGATTATTCGTCAGCAGGAGTCGAACGTCAGCAAAAGTTGGATGGATCTGCTGCAGACCCGCGCGATTATCAACCGCGCCGCGCTGCGTCATATGATGGATATGAACAATAGCGGCGCCGGCCAGACGGTGACTGAATTGCTGGAAGAAGCCGATGCCACGCTCAAACAGGCAGAAGAAGAGTGGACGCGGCATAATGCCATGGAGCATGACTCGCGTCTGAATAAGCTGGTTATTGATCAAATAACGCAGAGCTTTAACGCCTATCATTATGAACTTAACGTGCTGATTGAATTGATGAAGCAGCGCGATCTCAAGGGCGCTCTGGAACACTCAACCCAAAGTTATCAGGAGAACTTTGAGAAGAGTTTTAACCTCTATTTGCAGGAAAATTCACTGCTGCATAAACAGGTTCAGGAAGACAGTGCGCGTACTTTCCGGGCCGCGCTGTGGACACTGCTGGGGACGCTGATTGTCATCGCGCTGGCGGTTGCGCTGATGTGGTATGGAATACGCACTATTCTGCTAATCCCGCTGCATAAAATCATCGACAGCATCCGTCGGATTGCCGGCGGCGATCTGATTAGCCATATCGATGTGAACGGTAAAAATGAGATGGGGCAACTGGCCGCCAGCCTGCGCAATATGCAAAATGAGCTGGTGGGCACCGTTGGTGCGGTTCGCCGGGGCGCGGATGCTATCTACAGCGGCTCCAGCGAAATCTCTGCCGGCAATAGCGATCTCTCTTCGCGTACCGAACAGCAGGCCGCGTCGCTGGAACAAACGGCCGCCAGTATGGAGCAGCTAACGGCTACGGTGAAACAGAATGCCGAAAACGCCCAGCACGCCAGTCAACTGGCCCGCAGCGCTTCAGAGACCGCTCAACGCGGCGGCAAAGTCGTGGATAACGTTGTGGTGACCATGAAGGAGATTGCCGACAGCTCGCAAAAGATTGCCGATATTACCGGCGTGATTGACGGCATTGCTTTCCAGACCAATATCCTGGCCCTTAATGCGGCAGTGGAAGCCGCGCGCGCCGGCGAGCAGGGACGTGGTTTCGCCGTAGTAGCCAGCGAAGTACGTAACCTGGCGCAGCGCAGCGCCGAGGCGGCCAGAGAAATCAAAATCCTGATTGAAGACTCGGTGAATAAAGTGGATATCGGCTCGGCGATGGTCGAAAGCGCCGGTGAAACGATGGGGGATATCGTTAACGCGGTGACGCGGGTGACCGACATCATGGGCGAGATCGCGTCGGCATCTGAAGAGCAGAGCCGCGGTATTGACCAGGTAGGGATGGCGGTCTCTGAAATGGATCGTGTGACCCAGCAGAACGCCCGACTGGTGGAAGCCTCCGCTCTGGCTGCCGCCGCGCTGGAAGAGCAGGCGGGCAACCTGATGCACTCCGTCTCCGTGTTTCACATTGAGCAGGAAACGGCGCCGCCGGCACGCAGCAAGTCGAAATCAGAACCGCCAAAGGCCGTTGCCGCGCCGGCGCGTAAATCGCCGGTGGAAAATGACAGCGAGAGCTGGGAAACGTTTTGATGTCAGCGGGGCTACTGCGGTAGCCCCGAAAGAATGCCGCGTCATGGAGGATGAACCTCTCCCCCTGTAACGCAGCGTTTAACGATTAAGGTTTATCCGCGGGCTCCCCCGGATAAACCTTTTTTTATGTCTGTATCCTGGCACAACGCATTTAACAACTGACGTAAGGCGCGTTGCTGTATTTCACTGATGCCATGCTGCGGCGCGGCATCACTCTCCATCGCCCGGTGATACAGGGCCACCAGCCAGTCATAGAAGTAACAGGCATTCCCCTGCGCGGGCGGCTCGCCCAGTTGTGTCAGACGTCTGGCGGCACTGGCCTGCCGGGCGGGGGCGAAAACCGCGGTCTCTTTATTTACCTTGCTGCGTGGACGTAGCTCAGGTGCTATCTGCTGATAACCCAGCCAGCCGACAAAATTGTTTATCCCGTTTTCCGCACTGCTGATAGCCAGCGCCATATTGTCCTGGTGGCGCGCCACGGCGTCTTCCAGTATCGCCGGCAGTTGCAGGCGATAAGCGCTGTCAATCAGCAGATCGCACAGTGCCTGAAGGGTGGCGGCGGGCAGAGAGCATGGCGATCTCTGCGATGGATTGTGGCTGAGCTGGCGCAGGTGATTCACCCAGCGCTGATAGAGGCGACGCGAAAAACAGTTCAGCCCCTGAGCCGCCGGGGAAGGGGTGTCGTCGCTGACGAACAGATCCAGCTCCGGTAAGGCGGGTATTTGCTGCTGTTGCTGGTGTTCAAGCCAGCACTGATGGATAGTGTCGCGCGGTAGCGTCAGCCGCTCAAGGAGTTCGCTAAAGCGTGGCGCCCGGGATTGTAGTGTGCGCACCAGCGCTTTCGCTGGTTCTGCCTGCCGATCGTCGGATGCCGGGAGCAGGGCGCTGAACTGGGCGCTTATCAGGTGATTGATGGTCGCCTGAAGCTGCTGTTCGCGCTGGTGACGCGCCGGGCCCAGGGCGTTGCTCAGCCATGCGCGCAGCCGGTCCATACTGCGATCGTCCAGCGCCTGCAATGCGCCCCAGCGCTTGCCATCCCGGGTGAGATGCTGCTGGATATGGTCATCGAAATGTTGTGTCTGGCGGAAGCGGCCATCGAAAGGGGTGATAGCCCATATCAGGCGCGGGTGGGCGTTTTGATCGCCGCCGCCTGTTTTCTCCTGCCAGCGAGTCAGCGCCGCTGCCGCTGCTGGCGTATCATGCTGATCGCTGGCTGCGTTGCATATGAGCAGCATATCGGGCTGTTGGCGCTCGCTGTACTCTTCCAGTCGGTCGACGGGTATATCAATGATGTCGACATCCGCCAGCGCGCCGGGTTGACTCAGCGTGAAAGTCACACCGGCGCAAATTTCGCGCAGCGCCCGGCGGTTGATACTCTGACACGGCTGTACTTGCTGGCGTTGCAGCGGGCAGACGGCGACTTCGCTATCCGGTCCGCCGGGGCCGGCCTCGCTGGCGCAAAGAAAATCCTCAGCATCGTCCAGCGCCAGGCTGGCTGGCGCCAGCGCTTGCGGCGCATTGCCCAACTGAATCAGCGCCCGCGACTGTCTGTGCCAGCAGGCGCTGATTTGTGCATCTTCTCCCCACAACAGCGCCAGCAACGCGGCGCGATCGCCGGGCGCCAGCCAGGCGGCCAGATCGGCCATGCGGTACAGCAGGCCGTCATCCGCCTGCTGCCCGCCGGGAATGGCTGTCTGGTAGCGTTGGGCGACGCTGGCGAACTGCGCCCGGGTCATACCGGCGACCGGCTGTGGCTGGCGGCGCTGTTGCAGAGCATGGAGTCTGGCAGACATCGCGCTGGCCGGGATAAGTTGCGCGTCGCGGCGGGAGTGATAGCGGGTGACCAGGCGCTGCGCCAGTTGATACTCGCTGAATAGCTCAAGCAGTAGCGGAAAACCGTCGATGCGCGGCGGCGCTGTGTCGGTAAAGCGTACCGCTATGCTGGCCGCCGGGCCGCGATGAATATGCTGTAAGTAATCGAACGTTTGATCGCCCAGCGTCACCCCCAGCCGATCGCTATTTTCCGCCAGCAGAGCGTTCAGCAAATGGCGTTTACTGGCCGTCGCGTGGCCGTAAAGCCCGAGGGTCAGCGGCGTGACGGACAGCATCGCCAACTGTTGGTGCTGGTGCTGCAACTGCGCCAGGCGGCCCAGACGGCCATCGGCTTCCGCATCCAGGTAAGCGCAGTGCTGGCGTACATGGCTTACCCAGTCGGCAAGCTGTTGAGGTGTGGTAGATGGCTTCATTTCAGGTATACATTCCCGCTATCAATCCAGTAATGGCTGGCGCGCCGATCGCCACCGGCAAGGGTGTTAAGCTTCAGGCTGAGTTGCTCAAGTGCGACCGGGGTACCGTCCTGCATCCAGGCCCCGGCGAGGGCGAAACCGCCCTGCGGCGGATCATAACGGAGGCTGACCGACAGCGTCCCGGCGGCGGCGATATCCTTTGCCAGCTCTGGCGAGTTGATCCGCAGTTGATACAACGCAGAGGCCGGCCAGCGTTCATCTTCCAGTTGGCGGAATCCCAGCGTGGCGTTACCGCGCAGAACAAAGCGTCGCGACGTATCCAGCGTTGCCTGAGGATCGTCCAGGTCGACATCCTGATACCAGACGTTTTGGGCGCTCAGCGTGGGGCTACCGTCCAGCACCCCGAGATGGCGCACCGTGGAATAGGCCTGAATATCGGCGGTTTTGAAGTTGAAACCCGGCAGCCGCAGATCTTTCGCCAGACTACAGAGCATGGCGCCGAGGGCGGCGCTGGTCTTGGGATTAACCATCCGTCCCTGGTGGGCGAACGGCAGGCGCTCATGAACCGGGATACTATCCAGCCACAGCAGGCGTTTCGCCGGAACCGGTTGTAAAGCGCGCACCAGCGCTTTCACCCCCGGCAGACTGGCGGGGCGGCCGGTGATCAGCAGAACATCGCAGCAGTAGTGGTGAATGACTTCGCACAGGGATTTCAGCGGCGCCGCCAGGGACATGCGCCCGCTGTGCAGGGCATCGTCCAGAGACTGTATATCCACCTGCAACGGGACATCCAGCAGATTGAACGCCGCCGCCTCCGGCGCCAGCGTTTGCTGCAGATAGTTCAGTACATTTTCAGTTGGCGCATCGGGGAGCCATTCGCCAATGCGTCCCGGCAGCGGCGCGTAACTGTTCTGCGAGTCGCTTTGTTCCCAGCGGGCGAGAATCGCCTGTCCCAGTGGTATCAAAATCTGCAGGGTGGTTTGCTGGCGCAATATCTGGCGATTGCCGCTGTGCCCCGCATCGCCGAACAACCGGGTCATCGCGGTCTGCGGATCGGCAATCCCCGCGGCGTGCATCGCCTGTTCAATGGCGGGCAGTACGCACAGTTGAATCACATCCAGCAGGATATCGTCCCCGGCCAGCTTAAAACCCTCACGGAACAGCAGTCGCGGAATGATTTTTACGTTGCTTCCGACGCCGTCATCAAGTTGATATTGGGTAATCGCCATATCGGTGGTACCGCCGCCAATATCAATCGACGCGCAGCGCAGGGTGCTGCCCGGCGGCTCGTCGGCGGCCAGCAGTCGGTCCGGGCGCGCCAGATTGCGGAAACACTCGCCGCTGTGGCCGGCGTAGTGACGCTGTACTTCGTTATACAGCCACACCAGTTGACCGCAGGTCGCTTCATCCCATTCCATATGGATGCCAGGCAGCGGCACGCTGCTGTTGTTCTGTGCACCGTCCGGGAACAGAGCATCGTCGTGGGGATGCCAGCCCATCCCCTTCCAGACCAGGGCGATGGCTTCCTGCATCCGCCGGTGAAAAATTTCCCGCTCCTGCTTCGGCATCGCCGAGGGGAGCGTAAGAATCAGCTGGCGCAGCTGGCGGGGGGACGCGGGTAGCCCCATGCGGCGGCGGTGGGCAACGCTGTTGATTTGCGACAGCGCCTGGGCCAGTAGTTCACACAGCATCTGGGTCATCAGCGAGCTGCGGCTGTAAAGCGGAGTGAAAACCGGCAGGCGTCGGGACAGCGGCTGGCAATAGAGCGGCTGGCCATCGTCATCTATCAGGTTGGTCAGGGGCATTGCCATGGCCGGAAGTTCGCGATGTGACGCGTTCGTTGACTGACCGAAGCGCCAGGGCTGGCGGGCGGGCGAGTCATCCCACAGATAGCGCCGCGGGCTGGAGAGTCCGCTGGCGCCGTCGCTACCGCTACGCCGGGTGGCGAGGCGCAGCGCCTCTTCCCCGGTACGCGCCATGGAAGGCCAGATAAAGGCCTGCTCGCGCCCGCTTTCCATTGAGAAATTCGCTTTGCCGAATTTCGCTTCGCTGAACTCGAGATAGCTGGAAAACAGCGCCTCACTGATCCGATGCGGCTCGCTGAGCGAGCGGATCCGCAGCTCGGTGCTTTGGTTCAGGCCGCTGTTCTGCTCACCGTGATCTTCGGTCAGAATACCGCAGGTGTGGGTGTTGCCGACATCCAGCACCAGATCGACGGGGATGGCCGGGGTATGAGGCGTTTCACCGATCAGTTTGACTTCCGGCACCTGTAACTGGCAGACCAGAATTTCCAGTAAATTGAGATAGTGCGCCTGATATTCAAACGTTTTCATGGCGCTGGCGAGGTCGTTCTCGCTGCGGCCCTCCTGCTGGCTGGCAAACTGGATAAATATCTCCCGTAACCAACCGTCGACCCAGGTTTGATCGAGGAAATCACTGACGTCGCAGTTGTGCATCGCCAGCGCGAAATGGACGCCGTTACGCACATCGTCGGCGCCAGGGGCCAGCGTGGCCGGGCAGCCGGCGTCGTCGGCAATCCGGGTATCAAAGGCCAGCGTCATATGTACGGTATTGCCGGCGGCATCCGGGGTATCCAGACGCCGTAATTGCATACGGACCCAGTTGGCGGGGCCGTCGGTTAAGCAGTGCCCGGCATTGACCCGCAGGCAAGGGAGCGGCAGCCAGACGCCGTCCAGCACCTGGAGTGAATAGTCATGAGCATAGCTTTTTTCCGGTCTGACGATTTCGGTCTCGCCGTCGTTCAGTCCGGGAAGGGTGAATTTGCCTGATTGTTGGCAGTAATCCAGCCGCAGCAATGGGCCGTTGGCGCTCTGGCGGACAAAATTACCCGTTTTACCGGCGGTGGCCGCGGGAGACAGCGCGAAGTCGAGGAACTGAATGCCGCTGTTTTGAATCAGGGTGATGGCCGATGGATTATGGATCATAGCGCTATTTCCCCACTTTTCTGAAGGTCACCGGGACGACGGTTCCTCCCTCATAGCGGGCGGAGCAGCGCGCCGCGCCCTCCAGCCCCTGAGTACAGATCACTTCCGGCACAGTAAAGCGGCTACCGTCGCTGCATCGCGCCCGGGCGCGTGGTTTAATCACCAGATTGCCGGACTGCATCAGCCCGGCGTGAATCTCGCTACGGCAGGTAATGCCTTCGCCATGGGTCAGACGCAGAGTGCCGTTGTTATTGTTGATTTGATAGCGCAGCACCGGCGGTTTGCCGCCAATGGCGTCGCTGAATTCCACGGTGGCGCGCCAGGCGCCGTTGAGAAAACGGGTCGTTCCCGCTTTAACCGCCTCAGCCGGCAGTACCAGCGCATCTTTGGCGACCGGCGGCGGCGCGGACGGGAGCGCCTGAGCCGGGGAGGGCGGCGGCGCGCTTACCTGGGCGGGCTGGAGCGGCAGAGTGTCGTTCAGCACCGGCAGGACAGGGCGCGCTACAGGGGCAGGCGACACAGGCGTCGCGGCGGGGGGCTGCGGCGCGAGTGCCGGCGCCAGCCAGTACCACGCCAGCGACAGACCGATTGCCAGTAACGTTAGCGCGACGCCAGGGAGCAGTATCCGCCGCCGCGGGTTGGGCGACGGCGATGACGGCTGTGGCGGAAATGGGCACGGCGCAGGCGGCGTTTGTGCGGCTGGCTGCGGCGGCTGGCTCCGGGGGGCGATAGTTGCTGGCGGCGCCGGTTCCGCCGGCGGCGTGAATTCCTCGGGTGGCGGTTGCAGACTGGCGCGCAGGCAGGCCAGCGCATCTTGCTCACGCGGCGCGTTCTGGCGGCTGAAGCCCCAGAAAGTGATCACCGGGCGGCCATCAACCAGATAAATGTGCTGGCTGGCCGGGAAGCGGAAAATATTTTCCAGCAGCATCCCGACGCGCTGGAGAGCCGGTTTCTCCGCCTCCAGGCACTGCTGGATGAGCAGTGCTGCCGCCTGCATTGCGCGCTCCAGATAATCCAGCGCCTGAATACGCTGTGACTCACTGGCGGCATTCCAGGGGACCACTTTGCCGGCGCCGGGAGCGTACCAGTCCACTTTGTCGCCGCTATCATCGGTCTGTGGAATGGCAAGGCAGTCCGCCAGCGACTGTTGTTGCCGGAGCCTTAGCGTTTCGCGGATTTGTCGTGCCGAATCGAATATTGTCTGGCCGTTTTCACCCAGCGCGAGAAAATCATTGATGCTGCCGCTGCGCAGTAATGTTTTTGCCACTGATTAACCCTGGTCTGTTTTGCTTTACGGAAGCGAGGTCGGGTTAGTTTAACGGCTTTAATTAAAAAATAATTGCCGGGAAACGCCGGAAGATCCGCTGAAAATGGCGGTTAATAAACCCATTGGCGTGGTTGAATTGATCGTGACGGGCTTTAGCGGTGCCGGAGGGGAAAAAAAGAAGCTTCATAAAAAGCACTGAAGCTTCTGGTGGTAAACGCGACGCGAGTGCGTTAAATACTCAGATTATAAATTTTTCCGGAAAGCGTTTTTTTCTCCTCGCCCTGTGGGTTATAGAGGGTAGCGCGATCGCCTGCTTTATTAAGCATGGCCTGTAACTGCGTACTCTTCTGCATATGCATCTCAAGCAGAACATAAATATCCTGATTCGCGCGGTTGGCGTTATCGGCGCAGCGGGAGATTTTTTTCCAGCGCGCGGCAAAGAGCTTATGTTGATGATAAGGCGCAGAAATATGCAGGCGCTGCTCTTCACGGACGCGCAACTTATCGTAATGGCTAATGGTGGATAACAAGCGGCTTTTGTTATCGGAAACTATCTGCAATAAAACCGGGTTAATTTGCGGCCGTCTTAATTGCTCCATCTCTTCGGTGATTACTGTTTCAAGTTCTGTCATTGAGTCCTGCATTTTCACCAGAATCGCGTGTAATTTTTCCATGGCGGTATGCTCGGTAGTTAAGAAAACTGAAGAATATCCTGCAGTAAAGACTGCGCGATTTTATCGCTATCGCCTGGCAGTTCGCCGGCCGCGATGGCGGCTTTAATGGCGGCAATGCGTCCGGGATTGATATCCTGCGCATGCTCGTTATCTATTTGCCGGGTCAGCGTACTGAGCTGCACCCGGGTTGCGCACGGTGAATGACCGAACGGCGCGAAGGATGAGGCGCTGTTTTTACTGCCCAGGGCCACATCATGCTGAGCATGGCCGGGCGTTACCGGGGTGATGCGATCTATGCTCATAAATCATCCTCGCCGTCAATCGTTCATCATGGTGTCTGTAACTCTATATCGGCGTAATTAGGATAAACTAAAGTCACCGGGCAAGATAAATCGTCGCTTTGCCGGCGGAGACGGCTTTCCCGGTGACAATTTGCCCGGAGCGGGTCCGGATACGCAGAGTTTGATCTAAGGCGGCGTTATCCAGTGCGGTACCGGTGGTGCGGATAGTAAATCCCTCTCCGGTCGCCAGTAGCTCAATATGATCCCCGGTTCTGACCTTCCAGCGTTGCCGTAGCTGGCTCTCCACCAGCGGCTGACCGGGCGAGAGTACGCGTGTGGCGATGCGCCCGACAATGTCCGCTTTATTCAGCGCCAGCTCAGCCGGCAGGCTATCCATCACGCCCTGCTGCGGCTGTAAATCTTGCGCCTGAATGGCTTCCCCGGCGCGGATCGTGCGATTCGGCGTCCACCACTTCCCGTGGGCATTGATCCGTACCTGAATGAACCGACGCTGTGCGCCGCACCGGGCGATAACGCTGCGATTACCCGCCAGACGTTTATCACTGCCGCTCAGGGATAAAGTGGGATTATCGCACAGCCCGGCCAGCTGTTTTTCAGGGGTCAGTAGCGTAACACTGCGCGTGATGCCTGATGTCTGGTCGCGGTTAAACAGGCTGCTGATTTGCGCCAGTAGCGGCGTTTCGCCGGCCCTGGCGCCATGGCTGACCATTAGCGCGACGGCACAGAGCACTAAACGATTACGGTACCACATGAATACCTCTGCCTTATTTCGCAGGCGATCTCCGGCCGGCATGAAATTACGCTTCAGGACGAGTACAGGCCAGGGATTATATATTAATGCGCTATTTGGCTAAGCGGTAAAATGCCATCGGTTTTGTCGCCATATTGATGGTATTAATTCGCGGTGATTTCCTGATATGGGCGAGTAAGCCAAAAGCGGTTACTTTTGTTCTATTTTCAGGTTATCGGATTCGTCCGACGCTATTTATTATGTCAATGTGGTTTTTAATTAAAAAAGAGGCGCCAGGCGGATGCTCGATAAGCTTGAACAATCACTTCAGTTCCAGCAACAGGCATTGGGTCTGTTGAACCGACGGCAAAATATTTTAGCGTCGAATATCGCCAATGCGGATACTCCAGGCTACCAGGCCAGGGATATTGATTTCGCGGCGCAGCTGAAAAAAACGCTGGCGAAACAGCCGCCTGTTCAGCACGCGGTGCATCTGACGATGACCTCCGGGAAGCATATTGCGGGGCGTGCGGCGGTGGTGAATAATCATCCGTTGCTGTATCGCATTCCCGATCAGCCGAGCGCAGACGGTAATACGGTCGATATGGATCGTGAACGCGTCAGTTTCGTAGATAACAATATTAAATATCAAACCAGCTTAACCATGCTCGGCGCACAGATTAAGGGCATGATGAGCGTTATCAGTCAGGGTTAATTATTATTATGTCGCTATTTAGCATATTAGATATTTCTGGCTCCGCAATGGCGGCGCAATCCCAGAGGCTGAATGTCAGCGCCAGTAATATGGCCAATGCCGACAGCGCTGTTGGTCCCGACGGTAATCCTTATCGCGCTCGCCAGGTCATATTTCAGGTTAATAGCGCCCCCGGGCAGTCGACCGGCGGCGTACGGGTGAGCGAAGTGGTGGAGAGCAGCGCGCCGGATCGCCTGGTGTACCAGCCGGGTAATCCGCTGGCGGATGCCCAGGGCTATGTACGGATGCCCAACGTCGATGTGGTCGGCGAAATGGTGAATACCATCTCCGCTTCCCGCAGTTACCAGGCGAATGTGGAAGTGATGAACAGCGCCAAAGCGCTGATGCTGAAAACACTGACGCTGGGTCAATAAGGGAGAACGTTATGGCCGTTTCACCCATCATCAATGAGAGCAATATCGCCGCCCGCCAGCGTGGCGCCATGGGGGATAGCGTTGAGGATCTGATGAATAACTTCATGACCCTCCTCGTCGCCCAGATGCAGAATCAGGACCCCACCAATCCAATGGATAACAACCAGCTTACTTCGCAACTGACGCAGTTTCAGACGGCGGCGGGAGTACAGCAACTGAATTCGACGGTCAATACCGTCGGTATGCTGGTGACCAGTATGCAGCAGATGAACGCCACGCAGTGGATTGGCCGCAGCGTATTGCTGGAAGGGGATACCACCGTCTCTAACGCCGAAGGCGGCAACCAGACGATGGCATTTTCAGCCAGCGGCGATGCTGACGTGGTCAATGTCATCCTGACCGATGCCCAGGGCAACGCCTGGACTGCCGAACTGAAACCAGTGAAGGCCGGCGTCCAGCAATTCACGCTGGACAGTCTGGATAACTTCCAGCCCAGCGACCCGCGCACCATCGAAAACGGCGTGTTCAGCGTGTCGTACAGCGCCGCCAGCGCCGATGGCAGCACGCCGGAAATCGTGGCGCTGAAAAAAGCGCAGGTTCAGGGCGTCTCCTACACCCCAACGGGGGCGGTGCTGGAACTGGGCCTGCAGGGCAATGCCACTCTCGGCGAGATTTATCTTGTTGAGTAATCAGATTATCAGCCAATTCACATTCTGCGTCAGGAAGAAGAGATATGAGCTTTTCACAAGGACTTAGCGGTCTTAACTCGGCGTCAAAAGCGCTGGATGTCGTCGGTAATAATATTGCCAATTCCCAGACGGTAGGTTTCAAATCGGGGGCGATTGCCTTTGCCGATGTCTTTGCCGGGTCACAGATTGGGATGGGGGTCCAGGTCGCCGGCGTGAATCAAAACTTTAGCGACGGGGTGCTCGGCCAGGGCAACAGTAATCTGGACATGGGCATTTCCGGCAACGGTTTTTTCCGACTGGTGAATGAAGCGGGCAGTGTGTTTTATAGCCGCAACGGCCAGTTTAAAAACGATCACAATGGCTACATCATTAATAACCAGGGGATGTACCTCACCGGTTACCAGGCGACGGGGACACCGCCGACTATTCAGGCCGGGGCGGCCGTCGGGCCTATCCGGATCCCGACCGGGCAGATGCCGGCCAATGCCTCCACCAGCGGTTTTATGAAGGGGAATCTTGATTCGGGAACCGCTATCGTCGACACCGGGGCCAGGCCCTTCGACCCGGCAGATCCGCAAAGCTATAGCTCAGTAAGCCAGATGAACGCTTACGACAGCCTCGGTAATAAACACACCATCAATGTGTACTACGTGAAAACCGCTGATAACCAGTGGACGGCGTACTCCAGCGATACCACATCGCCGTTGCTGAACGCCGGCGGTGAGCCGCAGTACGCCGCGACGCAAATCGCCTTTAACGCATCCGGCCAGTTAACCACTAATCCAGCGCAACTGGCGGTACGCAGCGCCGGCTACAACGGCGCCGATGCGCTGGATTTTATGCTGAATCTGGACGGTATGACGCAGCAGGCCAGCGATACCGCGATGGACAGCCCGGGGACTAACGGTTATGCGCCGGGGTTGATGAACGGTTATGTGGTGGGCGATAACGGCCAGGTGATTGCCTCCTACAGCAACGGCGAGAAGCAGATTCTCGGCCAGGTGGTGCTGGCGAATTTTACTAATCCAGGGGGCCTGGCGTCGGAAGGGAATAACTGCTGGTCGGAAACCCCGCAGTCCGGTCAGCCGGTTACCGGTATTTCCGGCACCGGTAACCTCGGCACGCTCTACGGGAACCGGCTGGAAGCGTCGAATGTGGATCTCAGCCAGGAGATGGTCAACATGATTGTCTACCAGCGCAACTACCAGTCCAACTCGCAGACCATCCGCACTCAGTCTGAAATCCTTCAGACCCTCGTCAATCTCGGTTAACGGCGGGAATTATGGATCGCGCAATTTATACCGCTATGGGGGCCGCCAGTGCGGCCCTTCACCGCCAGGCTGTTACCTCCAACAATCTGGCCAATGCCGCGACTCACGGGTTTCGCGCCCAACTGGCGGCGCATCGCGCTGTGCCGGTACAGGGCCCGACTCTGCCGACGCGCGCGCTGGTGGCCGAATCCACCCCCTGGCACGACGACAGCATGGGGCCGGTCAATTACACCGGGCGCAACCTCGATGTCGCGCTGCCGCAAAACGGCTGGCTGGCGGTGGCGCTGGCCGATGGCAGCGAAGCCTATACCCGCAGCGGCAATATTGACGTGGACAGCGAGGGTCAGTTGCGGGTACGCGGATTCGCCCTGCTGGGCGACGGCGGGCCGATTGCGGTGCCGCCGCAGTCGGAAATTACCGTCGCCGCGGACGGCACGCTGTCCGCGCTGGGCGCCGGGGACGATCCCAGCGCTCTGGCGCAGGTCGGGCGTATCAAACTGGCGCACGCCGCGATATCGGCGATGCGTCAGGGGGATGACGGTTTGTTTCACGCCATCGCTGAGGCCAATGACGGCCAGACCATCCTGCCCGCCGATCCGCAACTGAAATTGATCCCTGGCGCGCTGGAAGGCAGCAATGTCAGTCCGGTGAAAGCCATGGTGGATATGGTCGCTACCGCGCGCAGTTTTGAGATGCAGATGAAAGTGATCGGCACCGTGGATGAGAACGCCCGGTCCGCCAATCAGTTACTTACTATCAGCTAACCGGTCAGGAGATATTGTTCATGATCCGCTCTTTATGGATTGCCAAAACGGGCCTCGAAGCTCAGCAAACCAACATGGATGTCATTTCCAACAACCTGGCGAACGTGGGAACCAACGGTTTTAAACGCCAGCGCGCGGTGTTCGAAGATTTGCTCTATCAGACGCTGCGCCAGCCGGGAGCGCAGTCTTCGGAGCAGACCACGATTCCTTCCGGGCTGCAACTGGGAACCGGGGTGCGCCCGGTCGCCACTGAACGCATCCACAGCCAGGGAAGCCTGACGCAAACCAACAACAGTAAAGATATTGCGATTCAGGGGCGCGGTTTTTTCCAGGTGCAACTGCCGGATGGCAGCACGGCGTGGACCCGCGATGGCTCTTTCCAGTTTGATCAGAACGGCCAACTGGTGACCTCCAGCGGTTACCTTATCCAGCCGGCGATCACTATCCCGCAGGATGCCAATACCCTGACCGTGGGCGGCGACGGGACCGTCAGCGTGACGATTGTCGGCCAGACGGCGCCACAGCAGATAGGCCAGTTAACCCTGGCGACGTTTATCAATGATTCCGGGCTGGAAAGCATTGGCGAGAATCTTTATCTCGAGACCCAGGCTTCCGGCGCGCCCAATGAATCGACGCCGGGGTTGAACGGCGCGGGCAGGCTTAATCAGGGGTTTATCGAAACCTCGAATGTCAATGTCGCTGAGGAGCTGGTGAACATGATCCAGACCCAGCGCGCCTATGAGATCAACAGTAAAGCCGTGTCGACATCCGATCAGATGTTACAGCGCTTGATGCAACTTTAATCGCCGCCCTGAAAGCGGTCCGGTCATTTCTCCGGAGGTTTTCAGGGTAGCCACATCCCGGTAACTGCTATGAGAAATCGCGTCTGTCGCGCTCTTCGCCTTCCGCGCCTGAGCCTGTTTGTGCCGATGGTGCTGGCTGTGAATCTGTCCGGCTGCGCCTACGTGACGCAAAAGCCGCTGGTGACTGGCGAGACCAGCGCCAGCCCGATGCCGGCGGCCCCTGCGGCGGCGAACGGGTCTATTTTTCAGGCCGGTCAGGCGATGAATTATGGTTATCAGCCGCTATTTGAAGACCGGCGTCCGCGCAATGTCGGCGATACCCTGACCATCGTGCTGCAGGAAAACGTTAGCGCCAGTAAAAGCTCCTCGGCGAATGCCAGCCGCGCCGGCAGCGCCGGGCTGGATTTTAAAACCACGCCGCGCCTGCTGGACGGCCTGTTCGGCAATGAACGGGCGAATGTCGCGGTCAGCGGGGATAGCGGTTTTAACGGTAAAGGCGGCGCCGCGGCGCAGAATACTTTCAGCGGCACCATTACCGTGACGGTGCGCCAGGTACTGGAGAACGGCAACCTGAGCGTCATTGGCGAAAAGCAGATCGCCATCAACCAGGGTACCGAATTTATTCGTTTTTCCGGCGTGGTGAATCCCCGCACCATCAGCGGCAGTAACACGGTGATATCCACCCAGGTTGCCGATGCGCGCATTGAATATGTCGGCAACGGTTATATCAATGAAGCGCAGCGGATGGGCTGGCTACAGCGCCTGTTTCTCAACGTTTCACCTTTCTAGTGAACGGACTAATGAAAAATTCTTGCCTGATACTCTGTCTGAACCTGCTGTGCGCCGGGATGGGCGCGTTGCTGCCATCGCCGGCGACCGCGGAGCGGATTCGCGATTTGACCACTATTCAGGGGGTACGCAGCAATGCGCTGATGGGCTATGGGCTGGTGGTGGGGCTGGATGGCACCGGCGACCAGACCATGCAAACCCCTTTTACGACCCAGAGCCTGAATAACATGCTCTCGCAACTGGGGATCACGGTGCCGCCCGGCACCAATATGCAGCTTAAAAACGTCGCGGCGGTGATGGTGACCGCCGAACTGCCGCCGTTTGCCCGCGCCGGGGAAAAAATCGATGTGGTGGTCTCCTCAATGGGCAACGCCAAAAGCCTGCGCGGCGGTACGCTGCTGATGACGCCGCTCAAAGGGGTCGATAACCAAATTTATGCCCTGGCGCAGGGCAATCTGCTGGTGTCCGGCGCCGGCGCCCGGAGCGGCGGCAATAGCACCCAGAGTAACCAGCTTAACGGCGGGCGTATCAGCGGCGGCGCCACGGTAGAGCGCGAGGTGCCGATGAGCTTCGGGGATCAGCACGTGGTGCGCCTGCAGCTTAATGACGGGGATTTTGCCCTGGCGCAGCAAATCAGCGATGAGATTAACCGGCGCTTTGGCGGCGGGATCGCGGTAGCGGAAGATGCCCGGGTGATAAAACTGTTCGCGCCGACCGACAGCGCCGCCCGGGTGCGTTTCCTGGGCGAAGTACAGAATATGCCGCTGCAGGTTGGGCCGATGGAGGCGCGGGTGATTGTCAATTCCCGAACCGGCTCGGTGGTGATGAATCGTCATGTCTCCCTGACTGCCTGTGCGGTCGCTCAGGGGTCGCTAACCGTGGAGGTGGCGCAAACCAGCCAGGTCAGCCAGCCGGATACGCCGTTTGGCGGCGGCCAGACGGTGGTCACTCAGGAGACCCAGGTCGCGGTGCGCGAGCAGGGCGGTTCGCTACAAAAGGTGAATACCAGCGCCGACCTTAACAGCGTGATACGGGCGCTCAACACCTTAGGCGCCACGCCTGGGGAACTGATGTCGATTCTGCAGTCGATGAAAAGCGCCGGCTGTCTGCGCGCGAAGCTGGAGGCCAATTGATGACCCGTATGACGCCAGGTAAGGCGGCGGCGTTTGATGTCCGGGCGCTGGACGCCCTGCGTCGCACCGCCAGAGAGACCCCCCGGGAGGGGATCCGCGCCGTCGCTGAACAAATGGAAGGCCTGTTTGTTCAGATGATGCTCAAAAGTATGCGTGAAGCCTCCGTGAAAGGCGGGCTGTTTAACAGCCAGCAGACCGGGATGTTTACGGCGATGTACGATCAGCAGATTTCCCAGGATATTGCCGCTCAGGGCCGGCTGGGTTTTGCCGAATTGATTACCCGGCAGATGGGGGGGGAGGAAGCGGCAGCGCCGGACAGCGCGCGAGCGCTGACGGAGGGAGGGCTGGCGCAGCGGGTGGCGTCGCGCTATGCGCCCGTCGTCCGCGAGGCGGCGCAGGAGAGCGGCGCGAGGCGCGTCGTCAGCGCGCGCGCCGGCAGCAAAGGATTTATCGCCCGGATGATGGGACCGGCAATCGCCGCTGCGAAAAAAAGCGGCGTGCCGCATCAGTTGATTATTGCCCAGGCGGCGCTGGAATCCGGGTGGGGAAACCGGGAGATCCTGACCCGCGACGGCAGGCCCAGCCATAACTTATTCGGCATCAAGGCCACGCCGGGCTGGAAAGGCGCGACCACGGAGATAACGACCACCGAATATATCGACGGGCGGGCGCAAAAAGTGAAAGCGGCGTTTCGGGTCTATGGTTCTTATTCCGAAGCGCTGGCCGACTACGCCGCGCTGATCGCCGGCAATCCGCGCTACCAGCGGGTTAAGGAATCCACCACGCCGGAGGCCGCGGCCCACGCGCTGCAGTCCGGGGGCTATGCCACCGACCCTCACTATGCAAAAAAACTGATCTCGGTGATGCAACAAATTAAAGGAAATGTTAACCAGGCATTAAATGCCTACAAAAACGATCTTTCTTCATTATTTTAACCGGCTGGCGTTTTAGTTAATGGCGCTTGAGCCGATTAATAACTGAAGAGGGGCCTTTTCCGTTGCGGGATAAGCGGCTTAATCCTGTCGATACTGAAACAGAGCGTTGGATATTATGAATCTTATGTACCTGGCCCAGAGCGGCCTCAGCTCCGCGCAGTCGGCGCTGAATGTTGTCGGTAACAACCTGAGCAACGCCATGACGCCGGGCTACAGTCGCCAGAGCATTATGCTGGGTGAAGCCGGGGGAAAAGCGACCGGGATTGGCTTCTTCGGTTACGGCGTGCAGATTAACGGCGTTCAGCGCGCCTATGATGGTTTTATCAATAATCAGGTTCGCGGCGCGGCCGGTGAATATCAGGCGCTGGCCGGACGCTATGAGCAACTCAGCCAAATCGATAATATGCTGGGCGATGATACCGTTAATCTTTCGGTTTCTATGAATAACATCTTCTCCGCCGTGGAAAAAATGAGCAGCGATCCGGTGAATCAGGCCGCTCGCCAGGAGACGTTATCCCAGCTTCGGGCTACCGCTTATCAATACCAGAGCAGTAGCAAATCGCTCAACGGGCTGGAAAAAAACACCAACACCCAGATAACCCAAAGCGTGGATGACATTAATGCCAGCGCCGAACAGCTGGCGAAACTGAATCAGCAAATCAGTAAAATCCATGCCCAAACCGGTACCGTGCCCCTTGACCTGCTCGACCATCGCGATCGGATGCTGGACACGTTAAACGGCCAGATTGGCGTGCGGGTCATCGAAAACCCGACTACCGGCTGTGTCGATGTGACCATGGCCAACGGCCTGCCGCTGGTCAACGGCGATCGCGCCTGGTCGCTGGAGGCCGCGCCATCTCCGGAAAACCCGAATAAAATCGTGGTCAGTTACGTGGATGCCTCCGGCAACGCCCTGGCGCTGGATGAACAAAAAGTGACTACCGGCAAGCTGGGCGGGCTGTTCAAATTCCGCAATCAGGATCTGGAAGACGCCCGCAACCAACTGAATATGCTGGCCCTGCAAATGGCTAATCGCTTCAATGAGGTCAACGAAGCCGGCTACGATTTGCAGGGAAATCCCGGCGGCCCGCTGTTTACCTTCGGCGAACCGCAGGCGCTGGTCAATGGCAATAATGCCGGCGACGCAACGCTGGCGGTGAGCTACAGCGATATTTCCCGGGTGCAGGCGCAGGACTACATCATTACCTTTAAAGGCCCGGAAAAGAGCGACTGGCAGGTGAGCCGCCGCGATGGCAGCGAGGTCCCCACCACCACGGGGCCGGATGGCGAGTTAATGTTTGAAGGCATGGCCTTCAAACCGCAGGGAACCCCACGGCCGAATGACAGTTTTATGCTCAATCCGGTTGCCGGGGTGGCGGACAATCTCAGCGTGGCGATTAGCGATGGTAGCCAGATAGCGGCTTCCTCTTCCGCGGATGCGGATGAGGAAAGCAACAATGAGAATATTAAAAAGCTGATCGCCATTAAAGATGAGGCGCTGCTGGGGAAAGCCACTCTGACCGAGGCCTATGCCAGTCTGGTCAGTTCGGTGGGAAGCGCGATGACGGCGCTGAAGGCCAATGCCACCACCAGCGCAAAGGCGCTGGAAGCCGTGCGTTATCAGCAGCAGGCGGTATCCGGCGTGGATATCAATGAAGAGTACATCAACCTGCAGATGTTCTCGCAGTATTACCAGGCGAATGCCCAGGTTTTACAAACCGCCACCACGCTGTTTGACACCATTTTAAGTATCCGTTAATGCTGCCGCGCTGCTCAGGGGCGCGCAGGTAACAACAGGAAGGAGTGGGCGATGCGTCTTAGTACTCACTATATGTACCAAAGCAATATCGACAGCTTATCCCGGGCGATAAGCGACGGTAATGATATCTATCTGCGTCTCTCGTCAGGGCAGATTTTACTGAAACCTTCTGACGATCCCGCCGGGGCTTCCCAGGCGGTGGTGTATCAGAACGCGCTGGCGTCCATCAGCCAGTATGACACCGCGCGGATGTACGCCATGGACGCGCTGGCGCAGCAGGATAACGTACTGAACTCTGTCGCCAGTATGATGACCGGAAATCTGGCGGAAAAGATTGTCGCCGGCGGTAACGGAACCTATTCCGATGCCGACCGCCAGGCGCTGGCCACGGAGATTGAGGGGATCCGCAATAACATGATGGATCTGGCTAACAGCAAGAACAGCAACGGGCGCTATATCTTTGCCGGCTATAAAACTGGTACTGCGCCATTTCTGGAGGATGGCAGCTATCGCGGCGGCGATACGGCCATGACCCAGATGGTGGCGGATAGCACGGAGATGAAAGTGGGGCATACCGGGCGCGATGTTTTCATGAGCGGCAGCCAGCACGACATTTTCGCGGCGCTGGATAAGGCGATAGCGGCGCTGAACCAACCGGTGGTCGACGATAGCGACCGCGAAGCGCTGCAGGCGACCCTTGATGCGGTCAACGTCTCTGTTTTGCAGGGAATTGACAATCTGGGGAAATGCCAGGCGGAGATCGGGACCAATCTGCAGCATATTGAAGCGTTAAGTTACAACGCCGACACGCAAAAGATCTCGCTACAATCGCGTCTTCAGCAAACCGTCGGGTCTGATCCGGATTCGATGATTACTCTGGTGTCGCAATCAAAAATGTCGGAGTTTGCCTTGAGTTCGTCGATGATGGTATTCCAGACCATGCAGCAGATGTCGATATTTAATATCTTGCGTTAGTCATTATTAAACTCAACGGTAGTTTGCGAAAATAATGTCAATTATATGTTGTTGGGATGTTGTATAAAGCGGTGTGAAAGGATTTTGATTTTTATTATTAAAGGCGTTTTTTAATGATTGAATAGCGAAGTTGCGCTTTTTTTGTGCTCTTTTCTACGGCGGGATCCAGGAATTTTCTGGTAATGGATTTTTTTATTCAGAACTGATTCTGGTGATAATGGTAAATTAATTTCCCGGGTTATCAGTTTACGGTATTTTTTACCATTTAGTCCGGGTTATTCTTTACAAAGCAAAACGTGATATAGCGAAATAGCCATTAATACTCGAGCTTATCAGGCTGTTTGATTTTTAGGTTATCAATAATAATTGGCCAATGTCTTGCTGCTGGAATAATGTTACGATGAACGGTCTTTATACTCCCGGCGGGGTGATGGATAAAAATGAACTCTGGACCCGCTATGGGTCGCTGGTTCGCCATGAAGCGCTGCGCCTGCAGGCGCGGCTACCCGCCAGTGTTGATTTGGATGATTTGATACAGGCCGGGGCAATGGGATTACTGGTCGCTATTGATGATTTTGATCCTGGTAAAGGCATTGGTCTTAGCACCTGGATAACCCAACGGGTGCGCTGGGCGTTGATGGATGAGCTGCGGGAGCGGGACTGGGTGCCGCGGCGCGTGCGCACTAACGCCCGGGAGATGACCGCGGTGATTCAGCGGCTTGAGCAACAGAGCGGTCAGGCGGTGACGGAAGCGCAAGCCGCGGCGGCCATGGGGGTATCGCTGCGTGAATACCAGCAGATGCTGGCCGATACCAACAGCAGCCAGCTTTACTCCCTCGATGAGTTAATGGAAACATCGACAGGCGGCTTTGAACAGGCGAATGCGCACAGCGAGCAGCTTAATCCGTTGCATACGCTGACCATGAAAAAGCTCCAGAAGCAGATTGTCCATGAGATCAATCTGCTCCCGGAAAGAGAGCAACTGTTGCTTAATCTCTATTATCAACAAGAACTGAATATGAAAGAGGTAGGGGCAGTATTGGGGGTGACGGAAACCCGGGTTAGCCAGTTACATAGTCTGGCTATTAAGCGACTGCGGGCGCGGCTTGATATTGCCGTCGAGGAGTCCAGGCGGCGCAGAACGCGGTAATTGATCAGACCGCTGACGTGAATAAGAGCTCAGGAATTCTCAGTGTTTGTCAGTCTGCTTTACAGTTATTTGCAATATAGCGCCAGGGGCGTTTAATTGTGGTTTAAGAATGCGTGTTATCGCGAATTTTTTAATGGCTGTTGATGGCAATAAAATTAATTTGCTTACCATGATTTTGTCACGATAATTGGTTTGTGACCTGAAGTCATAAAATATGCATGGAACGATCGGAAGTACACACGGAAGTAATGATAACTCGGGTGATTTTAACTGTTCTTAATATGTAACCTGATTATTGTTGTTAATTTCCAGGCGGAAATTACACGTGGTATAAATCTGAGGAATAAAATGCATCTCGATGAACAAACCCGAAGCATTCATGATATCAACCTGTCTTATTTGCTGCTCGCTCAGCAGTTAATCCGTGAAGACAAAATTGCCGCGGGATTCCGCCTTGGCCTGCCGGAAAAAATGATTGATAGCTTAAAAGATCTCGCGTTGCCGCAGTTGATAAAACTGGCGTCAACCAACCAGCTTATTTGCCGCTTGCGGGTGGATAACGAAATGGTAGTCGATTTGTTGACCAAAGAGTCGCGCATTGACGCGTTACAGCAAATTCATACCGGGATCATTTTATCCACCGACCTGCTGAATTCGCTTTCCGAGCAAGAAGTTCCAGCTGTCTGACCGGGTGACCAGCTATGAGTGAGAAAAGTATTTTAGAAGAGATCAAAGAAGTACAGATCGCCATGGCGCTGATCTCCTTTGGCGCCCGGATGCAGGTGCTGGAGAGTGAAACCAGCCTGAGTCGCAGGCGC
Source organism: Entomohabitans teleogrylli (assembly GCF_001484765.1). Classification (GTDB taxonomy): domain Bacteria; phylum Pseudomonadota; class Gammaproteobacteria; order Enterobacterales; family Enterobacteriaceae; genus Entomohabitans; species Entomohabitans teleogrylli. Next base: position 22,565 of record NZ_LLXO01000021.1, read on the forward strand.
TTGCTGAAATTGTATAAAGAGCTAAGAGGGTGTCCGCCGCCGAAGGGCATGCTGCCGTTTTCCGAAGACTGGTTTATGGCGTGGGAGCAAAATATCCACTCCTCGATGTTTTACAACATCCACCTGTATATCCAGAAAACCGAAAACTGTCGCCCGATTGAAGCGACGGTGAAAGCGTATCGCCTCTATCTGGAACAGTGCCCGGTGGTACCCGGTGCTAAGCCGGTACTGGGGCTGACCCGGGCCTGGACCCTGTTGCGTTTTATCGACTGCGGCATGATTGAGCATACCGAATGCAGCAATTGCGGCGGCGGTTTTGTGGTCACGGCGCAACATGCCAGACAGCCTTTCACCTGTAGTTTATGTTGCCCGCCCTCCCGGGCAATGAAGAAAAACAAGCTGTATGACATTCAGGCCGCGCAGAGCCGGGTAGCCCGTTAACGCGGGTTTCCGGCAGCGCCGGCACGGATAGGGGCGCATACACGTCATGGTAATCGAGAGTAACCAGCCGCCGGGGCGGGCGTTAACGTTATTGAGGAGTTCATGTGCTAGTTATTGTGGGTTATCTGGTGGTGGTTTTGACGGTCTTCGGCGGCTACATGCTGAGCGGCGGGGCGCTGGGAGCGCTGTATCAACCGCTTGAGCTGTTGATTATCGGCGGCGCCGGGATCGGCGCTTTTATCGTCGGCAATAACGGTAAAGCGATTAAGGCGACGCTCAAGGCGCTGCCGCGCATGTTTAAACGCTCCTCATACACCAAAGCGCTGTATCTCGATCTGCTGGGAATGCTGTATCTGCTGTTAAGCAAAGGGCGGCAAAACGGCATGATGTCGCTGGAAAACGAAATTGAAGATCCGCAAAACAGCGCCATTTTTTCTGCTTACCCACGCCTGATGGCCAACCCGCAACTGATGACTTTCGTCACGGATTATTTGCGTCTGATGATCAGCGGCAATATGAACGCGTTCGAAATCGAGGCGTTAATGGATGAAGAAATTGAAACCTGCGAACACGAACAGGATGTGCCGGCCAGTAGCCTGAATGCGCTCGGGGATGGGCTACCGGCGTTCGGTATTGTGGCCGCGGTCATGGGGGTGGTGAACGCACTGGCCTTTGCCGATCGTCCGGCGGCGGAGCTGGGGGCGCTTATCGCCCATGCCATGGTCGGGACGTTTCTCGGTATTCTGCTGGCCTACGGGGGCGTTTTGCCGCTGGCGACGCTGTTGCGCCAGAAGAGCAGCGAAGAGATCAAAATGCTGCAATGTATCAAGGTGACGCTGCTGTCCAGCGTTAATGGCTATGCGCCCCAGATAGCTATCGAATTTGGCCGTAAGACGCTCTTTTCCAGCGAACGTCCGTCGTTCAGCGAACTTGAAGAGCACATCCGCCAGGTGAAAAGTGTTGGCAGCGGCGCGACGGAACGCGCGTCATGAGTAACAATAGCCACCCGGTGGTGGTGCGCCGGCGTAAAGGGCATAAGCATGGCCACCATGGCGGCTCCTGGAAGATAGCCTACGCCGACTTTATGACCGCCATGATGGCCTTTTTTCTGGTGATGTGGCTGCTGGAGACCTCCACGCCCCAGCAGCGCCAGCAGATTGCCGAATACTTCAAAATGCCGCTTAAAGTCGCTATCAGCCATGGCGATAAGGCCAGCCTGAGCGAAAGCCCGATCCCCGGCGGCGGCGATGATTTTCTCCGTCAGGACGGCGAAATGCTCCGGGAAACCCTGCAGAAGCTCGACAGGCAAAGGAACCTGCAAAATTTACAACATGCCCGTGAAAAGCTGGAATCGCTGATTAAAAGCGATCCGCGGCTGAGCAACTTCCAGTCGAATTTACTGTTGTCGCTTACCGATCAGGGGTTGCTGGTGCAGATTATCGACAGTCAGGAGCGGCCGATGTTCAGCGTCGGCAGTTTTACCCCTGAACCCTACATGCGCGACATTCTCCAGGCGCTGGTGCCGGTCCTCAACGATCTGCCGAACCGTATCAACCTTACCGGTCATACCGACTCGTTACCTTATTCCGGCGGCGCCGTGGGTTACAGCAACTGGGAACTGTCGGCCGATCGCGCCAATGCGTCGCGCCGGACCATGGCGGCGGCGGGGCTGGCGCAGGGCAAATTTCTGCGGGTGATCGGTACTGCGGATACCATGCGCCAGCCGGGAACCGAGCCGGACGATCCGCGTAACCGGCGGATCAGCATTCTGGTTCTCAGCCGGGAAAAAGAGAAAGCGATTTTGTCTCAGGACACTGTCCCCCCGCACCGGGTTGCCGAAGCGCTGGCGGATGTGGCCACCATTAAGAAGAAAGGCGAATAACGTGGACGTGAGTGATTTTTATCAAACCTTTTTTGCGGAAGCGGATGAGTTGCTGGCCGAGATGGAGCGTCATCTGCTGGCGCTGGATTGCGCCTCGCCGGATCAAGAGATACTCAATGCTATTTTTCGCACCGCCCATTCGATTAAAGGCGGGGCGGGGACGTTTGGTTTTTCCGTTCTCCAGCAAACCACGCATCTACTGGAGAATTTGCTCGATGATGCCCGCAGCGGTCAGCGGCGGCTGAGCGGTGAGATGATTAATCTGTTCCTGGAAAGTAAAGATATTATGCAAGAGCAGCTCAATGCCTATAAAGCCTCTGTAGAGCCCGATCCGGACGCCTTTCAGTATATCTGCGAGGCATTACGCCAGCTGGCGCGGGATGAAGCGCCTGTGCCAGCGCCTGCGCCGGCGCCGCCCGTGGAACCTGTCAGCCCGCAGGATGGGCGAGATTTGCAGGTTTGCCTCAGCGGCCTGCAACAGGCCGAATATTCCCTGATGATTGAAGAGCTGGGCAATCTCGGGGCTATCCGCGATCAACAGCAGCAGGACGGGACATTGAATGTGCAGTTGCACACCAGTGTCGCCATTGATGATATCTGCGCGGTGCTCTGTTTTGTACTGGAGCCCGGGCAAATTGCTATCAGCGAGCTAAGCGCCGCGCCTCCTGCGCAGGCCGCCGCGGCCCCGGACAGCGCTGGCGCCGCGGCGCCGCAGGCGGCGCAAAGGGTGAAACCGGCAACCCGGGCTGGAGCGGCGGAGTCCGGCAGCGTACGGGTCGCGGTGGAAAAAGTCGACAGGATTATTAATCAGGTCGGGGAGCTCATTATTACTCAGGCCATGCTTTCACAGCTCTCCGGCTCTCTGGATCCGGCGCAGCATGACGGCTTAATCAGCAGCATCGCCGAGATGGAGCGCAATGCCCGCGATCTGCAGGAGTCGGTGATGTCGATACGCATGATGCCGATGGAGTTTGTTTTCAATCGTTTTCCGCGTCTGGTGCACGATCTGGCCGGTAAGCTGAATAAAAAGGTCGAGCTGACGATGACCGGCGGCTCGGTTGAGCTGGATAAGAGCCTGATTGAGCGGATTATCGATCCGCTTACCCATCTGTTGCGCAATAGCCTCGATCACGGCATTGAATCCGCGGAGCAGCGCCGGCAGCAGGGAAAACCTGAAACTGGTCAGTTGACGCTGTGCGCCGGGCACCACGGCGGGAACATCATTATTGAGGTGATTGACGATGGCGCCGGTCTGAATCGGGAAAAGATCCTCGACCGCGCCCGCGCCCAGGGGATGACGCTCAGTGAAAATATCAGCGATGAAGAGGTGTGGATGCTGATTTTTGCCGCCGGCTTTTCCACGGCGGAAAAGGTGACGGATGTGTCCGGGCGCGGCGTCGGTATGGACGTGGTACGGCGTAATATTCAGGAGATGGGCGGCCATGTTGAGATTGATTCGCGGCCCAACAAAGGCTCGACTATCCGGATTATTTTGCCGCTCACGCTGGCCATTCTTGACGGTATGTCCGTTCAGGTCGGCGAGGAAATTTATGTGCTGCCGCTCAGCACGGTGATGGAATCGCTGAAACCGGCGGAAAATGCGCTGTTCCGTATGGCCGGCGATGAGCTGGTGCTGCAGGTGCGCGATGAGTATATCCCGCTGATTGAGTTATATCAGGTATTCGACATCCCTGACGCTTCGCGACAACCCTGTGACGGGGTGGCGGTGATAGTGCAAAGCGCCGGCGGCCATTACGCCCTGTTGGTAGACCGGCTGATCGGCCAGCATCAGGTGGTAGTGAAAAATCTTGAGCAAAACTACCGCAGGGTACCGGGTATTTCTGCCGCCACGATCCTCGGCGACGGGAATGTAGCGTTGATTCTGGATATTGCCGGGCTGGTTGCGTTGAGCAAGCAAAAGCGGCAGAGAGAAAAAACGATTTTATAACGTGGTAGCGAAGGTAACGGCATGAATTTCTCGGGTGCAGAAAAGCAGTTTAGTGAGCAGAACATGGGTGAGGGCTATCTGGTCTTCACGCTGGGTGAAGAAGAGTACGGCATCGAAATCCTTAAGGTACAGGAGATTCGTGGTTACGATCGCGTTACGCGCATTGCCAATACCCCGGACTTTATTATTGGCGTAACCAACTTGCGCGGTGTGATCGTCCCGATTGTCGATCTGCGGGTTAAATTTCGCCTTGATGCGGCGGAATTTAATGCCAATACGGTCATTATTATTGTCAATTTTTCCGACCGCGTGGTGGGGATCATTGTCGATGGCGTCTCCGACGTGCTGACGCTGGACGGCAATCACATTAAGCCGGCGCCGGATATCTCCTCGACGCTGGCGGTGGAATATTTGCTCGGATTGGGCACCGTGGATGAGCGGATGCTGATTCTGGTGGATATTGAGAAGTTGCTCAGCAGTGAGGAGATGGCGCTGGTGGAGAAAATTTCCGCTGCGGAGGTGGCGTAATTTCCCGCGGCGCGTGGGGGGAATCTTCTGCTGACGGCGAGGTATTCCCCGAACCGCAGGCGCAAAAAAGCCCGGCCAGTGTTGTACTGGCCGGGCTTTTTATTACTCAGGACGATTAACGCAGCAGAGACAGAACGTTCTGCGGAACCTGGTTGGCCTGGGCCAGCACCGAAATACCGGCGGATTGCAGGATGTTGGCGCGGCTCATCTCAGAGACTTCAGAAGCGAAATCGGCATCCAGGATACGTGAACGGGACTCGGAAAGATTATTCACCGTGCTGTTCAGGTTGCTGATGACCGAATCGAAGCGGTTCTGGGTGGCGCCCAGCGCGGAGCGCAGTTCGTCGACCTGGGCCATGGCGGCGTCAATGGTATCCAGCGGCGACGTTTTCGATAACTGGGCGGCTGTGGCATCGGTGGCTGCTGTGAACGCGACGGTGAACTCCCCGGGAATCGGGTTACTGGAACCGTCCACTTTTTGCGTCGTCGTGGCGGTAACCACTTTCGCGACATCGGCGCCGCTGCTGTTTTTACCTACCGCAACCAGTACATCATTACCGTTGTCATCTTTAACCTGGAAAATATCGCCGCTGCCGCCTACGCCGAACGCAGTTTCTTTCATACTGGTTAAGTCAGCGTCTTCCAGTTGATAGCTGGAGGCGGCGCCGGCCGTCGCAATGGTGGCGCCTGCGTTCACTTTGCTGGCGATAGTGGTGACATCAAAGCCGCTCATCCCGAGAGTGGTCGAATCCACTTTGCTCAGGTTGATATCAATGGTCTGGCCGTCGTTGGCGCCGACCTGAATCCCCAGCGTCTGATCCTTGCTCAGAACTTTCACGCCGTTAAACTCGGTCTGTTCAGAGATGCGGTTGATCTCATCCAGACGGGCGTTGATTTCGTCCTGGATGGATTTGCGATCGGACTCAGAGTTAGTGCCGTTTTGCGCCTGTACGGTAAGACGACGGATGTTCTGCAGGTTGTCGTTAACTTCGTTCAGAGCGCCTTCGGTTGTCTGAGAGATAGAAATACCGTCGTTGGCGTTGCGCGACGCCTGGGTCAGACCGGTGATGTTGGCGGTGAAGCGGTTACTGATCGCCTGACCCGCCGCATCGTCTTTGGCGCTGTTGATACGCAGGCCGGAAGAGAGGCGTTCGATAGACGTGCCCAGCGCAGACTGGGATTTGTTCAGGTTATTTTGCGCAACCAGGCTCAGTGCGTTGGTATTAATGACCTGTGACATATTTAGCTCCTTATTTAATATCTCTAAAAACGAATCGTTTTTTAGTTATGCGTAATATCTTGCGCATACCAGAAATATCGGTTGGCGACTAAAAAACTAAAATTAGCTACCGAGTGAAATTTTCTTAAATGCATCAACGGGGGTGGGTTGTATCGCGCGAGGTTGATAAGAAAAGGGCCATATTTAAGACTTTTTTGTCAGTCAATGTTAGTTCCGACGATTAGCCTTAGAATTGCGCGCATAAGTGCGCTTACTTTCGCTGTTTTATTAGTGCATTGTTTTTGTTGGTGATTATTTTTATTTTTAATTTTTTATGGCAATCCGCTGAATTGCTGTCAGGTTTGTGGTTATTTCATTGTTTTGAACAACGGGCACGCCGGTACAACACGGAAAATATTCGCTGAATTCCTGAAAAACGCCAGTAAGTGTTTTGGTGGCGTTGTCGGGTTGCCGGATAACTGTAAAAAAATTAATCTTTGCAGCGCTAAAACCGATAATTAATAGTATGACCATGAATGTATAAAATAACGCCACAAGGAGAGCCGGATGGCGACTATATCATCCTTAGGTATTGGTTCCGGGTTGGATACGGCAACGATGCTTGAGCAAATCAGGCGCGGCGAACAGGCGCGCCTGACCCCTTATACCGCGTTGCAGAGTAGCTATAAATCCAGGGTATCGGCCTGGGGATTGATCTCCGGTTCGCTGGCGGCGCTGCAAACCAACGTCGCAAAGCTCAATGGCGAAGCGTTTAACACGCTGGCGGTGAGCAGTAACACGGCATTTACCGCCACTGCCACCTCCGATGCGCGTGCGGATACCCATTCGGTGACGGTACACCAACTGGCGATGGCGCATAAGATCAAAACCGCGCCTCATCAGAGCCAGGAGCAACGGCTGGGCGCAGAGACCGGAGAGACGCGCACCATCACTATCGCCCAGCAGGACGGCAGCAAAATGCAAGTGAAGCTCAGGGATGATGAAACCTCTCTGAGTCAGATAGCCCGGGCGATTAACCGGGAAAATGGCGATGTCAGCGCCTCTGTTCAGCGTACCGACGAGGGGTATCAGTTGGTACTGAGCTCGAAAAAAACCGGCTCCGCAGGCGAGATGAGCGTGCGTGTGGACGGCGATGACCAGCTTGGCGACGTGTTAAATACCCGCCATGGCGGCGATGAGCAACAGGGGGACCGCATGACGGTGGTCTCCGCGGCGCAGGATGCCCGGCTGACCGTCGACGGCAGCGATTTTACCCGTTCCAACAACACCATCAGCGATATTCTGGACGGCGTTACCCTGACCCTGAAGGCCGAATCCACGGAGGCCGAACAGTTAACGCTGAATAAAGACCCTTCAGCCGTCAAAAGCCGCGTGCAGGAGTTTGTCGCCCAGTACAACTCGCTGATGGGACTTACGGCCAGCTCCAGTAAGTATGTCCCTTATGATGCTTCGAGTCTCGGGAATAACGAACTGGCCAGCGCCAATGCGCAAAATGGCGCCCTGATGGGGGATGCGACCCTGCGCGGTATGGTAGGGGAGCTGCGTTCGGCGGCGAATGGCGTGTATGGCCCTGGCGATGCGCAGTTTGGCGCTCTGGCGGATATCGGCATTAAGATTGATGCCGCCACCGGCCAGATGACCCTTGATGAAAGCAAGCTTGATGCGGCGATTTCCGACAATGCCGACGGCATCGCGCTGATGTTTGTCGGGAGTGAAGAGAACCCGGGGCTCGCCGCCACGCTGGACAGTATCATCACCAAATATATCGGGGATAAAGAGAATAAAATCGACGGCATTATCCAGATGTCCACCGACAGCCTGAACTCGCAGGTCGATATTCTGCAAAATCAGATAGACAAAACACAGCGTCTGATTGACGCTTCCGTTGAGCGCCACCGGGTACAGTTCCAGCAGCTTGATACCACCATGAGTCGGCTTAACAGTATGAGCGCCCAGCTTTCGGCGATTTTGCAGACGTTGCGCTGATATTGATGATGTAAACCATTCCGGGTAGGACACCGGTGCGTTCTGCCCGTTCACCATGGAGTTTCGCTATGTACGGTAGCCGGGAAATTAAAGCCTATGCCCAGGTGAGTCTGGAGAGCCAACTGGCGGGGGCGACGCCGCATCAACTCATCTCGATGCTGTTTGATGGCGCGCACAATGCGCTTGTGCGCGCGCAAATCTATTTCGCCAACGGCGAGGTCGCGAAGCGCGGCGAGATGATCTCAAAGGCCATTAATATCATTGATAACGGGCTGCGCGCCGCCCTCGATCACGATCGGGGTAAAGAGATTGCCGGCCAGCTTGAGATGCTCTACGAATACATGTCACGTACTTTACTGGAATGCAATTTACGCAACGAACCGGAAAAACTGGCCCATATTGATGAGCTGTTAATGAACCTGGCCAGTACCTGGAAAGAAATTGACCCTCAGCACAGGCGGCTACCTCATGGCTAAGTCTTTTATTGCAGACTATGAAACGCTCTATCAACAGAACACGCTACTCCTGGCGATGGCCAGACAGGGCGAGTGGCAGCGATTTATTGAACTGGCGGGGGACTATGTCACCACGCTGCAGGAGATGGTGGAACGCCAGCACAGTGAACTGATGCCCGACGAGAAAGCGCAATTGAGGGGGATTGTTAACCGCCTGATAGAAAATGAAGCTGAAATTAATCGCGTGTTGCAGGATCGTCTTGATGTTCTGTGCCGGGATATGTCGGCGCTGAACCGCGGCAAAAAGTATACCCAGGCCTACTCAAGCCACTTCACCTCCATGCTCCAGTAACCCGCCGCGCTATATTCGCTGCCAGTCCGGCAGCGAATGGCGCTGATTGTTTGTTTTTCTGTTAATCTCCGCCCGTCCCCGGGGCTATTCATCTGTGGCCAGGGAGACGGCGTGGTTGACGGTCAGGGTATTGCTCACCACATGTAGCGGCGGCGTAAGCGGCCCGCGACGCTTAACGATATAGACAAACCAGAACGGACCGCGTGAAGGCAGCGCGACATCCGGTGTTAGCCTGCCCGCCAGGCCGTGAAGTTTAATGCAGCGGGCGGGGCTGCACAGGTGTGCCTCCAGCTCTGGCGGGGGCGGCGTCAGTAAAGCTATCTGCCATGAAATACGGGTCACCCGGGCCTGCGCCGTGGTACCCGGCGGCGCGGCCAGGCGTGAGCTACTGAGTTTTTGATTGCCGACGCTCAGCACGCCGCCAGCGCTCTTTTGACTCCAGGCGCCGCTGGCGGCGTGCAGCGTTAGCGGTAATGACAGGCAGAACAGGAGCGCGCAGCGCACTCCCCGCTTCATGATGCACCGCCGATAATCCCGGTCATACGCACGGTGCGGTTGCTGCTGATCTCAAGGTTTGACAGCACCGCCAGTTGTGGGAAAACCCGCCGCAGGAAGCGTGACAGCATAAATCGCAGCGGTTGATTAACCAGCAGCACCAGCGGCGCGCCCAGCGACTCCTGCTGGAGAATCGCTTTCTCCGTCTGGCGCATCAGATTTTCGGCAATGCCCGGTTCAATAGCGCTGCCGCTCTGGCTGGCCTGAATCAGGAGCCTCTCAAGGTTAAGATCGAGACCAATAACCTGAATCTCGTCGTCCCCCGGGAACCACTGCTGAGTAATCGCGCGGCCCAGCCGGATACGCACCTGGGCGGTCAGTTCGTCAGCATCGTGCTGCTGGCCCGGGAATTCGGCCAGGGTATCGATGATGGTGCGCATATCACGAATCGAGATACGTTCCGCCAGCAGGTTTTGCAGCACCTTGTGGAAGGTGGTCAGGGATATCACGCCGGGGATCAGATCTTCGGTCAGTTTCGGCATCTCTTTGCCAAGACGCTCCAGCAACTGCTGGGTCTCCTGGCGACCAAACAACTCATCAGTATGGCTGGCGATCAGGTGATTAAGATGCGTGGCGATGACCGAACTGGCGTCCACCACGGTATAGCCGAGGGTCTGGGCCTGTTCGCGCAGCACCTCATCAATCCAGATGGCCGGCAGGCCAAATGCCGGCTCCTGGCAGGGCGTGCCGGGCAGGGAGCCTTCCGAACAGCCGGGATTAATCGCCATCAGCCGGTCAGGCTGCGCTTCGCCGCGGCCAATCTCCACCCCCTTGAGCAGAATGCGATACGCGCAGGGCGACAGTTCGAGATTATCGCGGATATGGACCGGCGGCGGCAGAAATCCCATCTCCTGGGCGAACTTCTTGCGGATTCCGCGGATACGCGTCAACAACTGGCCGTTTTGCGCGCTGTCGACAATCGGGATCAGGCGGTAGCCGACCTCCAGCCCGAGTGCGTCTTCCAGTTGCACATCAGCCCAGGAGGCTTCGCTGATCTGCGCGGCTTCAGCCTGGGCCTGGGCGCTGGCTTTTTCCTCATTGCGCCGGGGGCTGGCGTCGTTTTGCAACTCGCGCCCGCGCAGCCACCAGGCCACGCCGAGCAGAGAACCGGTAAACAGCAGAAACACCAGGTTCGGCATACCGGGAATAATCCCCAGCAGGCCGACGATAGCGGCGGTCAGCACCATGACGCGCGGGTTGTTAAACAACTGGCCGATCATCTGTTCGCCGACATCCTGGTCGGTGGCGACGCGAGTGACGATAACCCCGGCGGCGGTCGAGATAATCAACGCCGGAATTTGTCCTACCAGACCGTCGCCAATGGTCAGGAGAGTGTAGGTCTGGCCTGCCGTGGAGAGATTCATATCGTGTTGCAGAATACCCACCAGCAGGCCGCCGATAATCGTGACGGCCATGATTATCAAACCGGCGATGGCGTCGCCACGCACGAATTTGCTGGCGCCGTCCATCGAACCATAAAAATTGGATTCCTGGGTGACGGTATTGCGACGCTTTCTGGCCTCTTCTTCACCGATTAGCCCGGCGTTGAGATCGGCATCGATAGCCATCTGTTTACCCGGCATCCCGTCCAGCACAAAACGGGCGCCCACTTCCGCGATACGTCCGGCGCCTTTGGTGATGACCATAAAATTGATAATCACCAGGATGGCGAAAACCACGATACCGATGGCGAAATTGCCGCCGACCAGAAAATGGCCAAAGGCTTCAACCACCCGCCCCGCGGCATGGGATCCGTTATGCCCCTCCATCAGGATAATGCGCGTTGAGGCGATATTCAGCGCCAGACGCAGCAGGGTGGAAAACAGCAGTATGGTGGGAAACGCCGAGAAATCGAGGGTCTTCTGAGTAAACATCGCCACCAGCAATATCATCAGCGACAGGACAATGTTAAAGGTAAACAGCATATCGAGGATAAAAGGCGGCAGCGGCAGTACCATCATGGCGAGGATCATCATGATGAATACTGGCCCGGCGAGGATCTGCCACTGGGTCTGTTTCAGATCAGGGATGCGTAGTTTGCTAGCGTAGCCGGCCATTACTCTTGACTCTCTTGTGGGAAATCCAGTGCCGCGGGCACCGGTAAGTTGGTTGGTTTAGCGGGCGCGGTACCGCCGTTCTGGCGCCACTGGCGCAGGCCATAGACCCAGGCCAGCACCTCCGCCACCGCGCTGTAGAGTTCGCCGGGGATCGGTTCGCCGGGTTCGCAATGGCGGAACAGCGCTCGCGCCAGCGGCGGCGCTTCGAGCGTCGGAATACGGTGCTCGCGACCCAGCTCTCTGATTTTCAACGCCGTTTCCCCGGCGCCCTTAGCCAGCAGCACCGGGGCGGCCATTGTGCCCTCCCGGTAGTTGAGCGCCACGGCGTAGTGGGTGGGGTTGGTGATGATGACATCGGCTTTCGGGACTTCACTCATCATGCGCGAGCGCGCGGCAGCGCGCTGGAGCTGCCTGATGCGCCCTTTAATATGCGGATTGCCTTCGGTCTGTTTCATTTCGTCGCGGATTTCCTGACGCGTCATACGCAGTTTCTTCAGGTGGCTGAAAATCTGCCAGAACACGTCGTAACCGACCATTGGGATTAGCGCGAGGATCACCATCAGCAAACATCCGGCGATCAGCCCGCGGGCAGCGCCGAGCGCCTCCCCTGGCGGCATGGCGCTGAGTTGCAGCAACGAGTGTTTACTGGCGTAGAGAAACAGTCCGGCGGCCGTGGCCACCAGTGCTACCTTAAGGACGCTTTTGAGAAGTTCCGAAACCATCTGCGCAGACACCATGCGCTTCAGACCAGACAGCGGATTGAGGCGTTTAAGATCGACTTTCAGCGATTTAGCGCTGAAATTGATGCCCCCGAGCAGCATCGGCGCCACCAGCCCGGTAAGCAGCAATCCCAGCAGCAGCGGCACCACCGAGGTCGCCGCCATGACCAGCAGGTGTCGCAACTGGCGCGCCATGGCGCTGGCGTCGAGTAGCAGCATGCGGTCGAAACTCAGGCCGCTGTGCAGCAACAGCGCCAGCCGCCGGGCGATGAGATCGCCGCCAGAGACGATAAGCCCCCAGCCCACCAGTAACATCAGCAGTGACGTCAGTTCCCTGGAGCGGGGAACATTGCCCTCCTGGCGAACTTTCGCCTTGCGCTGGGGGGTAGGTTCTTCGGTCTTTTCTGCATCACTGTCCTGCTGTGACATTGGCTCCGGATTCTCTGTGGCGGTAAAAGGGTGTTGCTGATCCAGGCCGCGGGGGTGAGTGGGCGGCGTGGGTTAGCGGATTCGGGCGCGTTAAAAGCCCAGGCTTTCCAGCAGATCGTCAACCTGATCCTGGGTGGCGACGACGCCGCTTTTTGACTGATCGATTTGCGGCCCGTTTTTCAGGTTGCTCGTGGTTTGCGACTCCTGAGGGTAGGGGACATTTTCCAGCAGCACCTGAATAAGCTCTTTTTCAACCTGCTCGATAAGATTCATCATCCGCTGGATAACCTGGCCGGTGAGATCCTGAAAATCCTGGGCCATCATGATTTCCATCAGTTGCTCATTGGTTTGGGCGGCGATTTTCGGGGTATCGCTGAGGAAACGACGGGTATCGTTGACCAGCGCTTTGGCGAGCGTCAGTTCCTGTGGGGCCGCGAACCAGGCGTCCCAGCGCGCGCTCAGGGCGCTGGCGGAGGCGCTGAGTTCATCCTGCAGCGGGCGCGCGGTCTCCACGCAGGTCAGGGCGCGGTCGGCGGCCTGGGAGGTTTTCCCCACCACATAGCACAGGCGATCGCGGGCATCGGGGATCGCCTCCGCGGCGTCAATAATCGCCCGCTCAAGGCCAAGATTGGTCAGGCTGTCGCGCAGCAGACGGGTGAGATGGCCAATGCGCGAGAAAAGCTCTTTGAAATTCTCGTCTGGGGGCGTCATTTTTTCCTTTTGCGCATCCATGCTTACCACCCGAGCTTTTCAAAAATTTTGCTGAGCTTTTCTTCCAGCGTGGCGGCGGTAAATGGTTTCACCACATAGCCGCTAGCGCCGGCCTGGGCGGCGGCAATGATATTTTCCCGCTTGGCTTCCGCCGTCACCATCAGCACCGGCAGGTGGCTGAGGGCGCCGTCCTTGCGAACCGCTGACAACAGTTCCAGTCCGTCCAGATTGGGCATATTCCAGTCGCTGATGACAAAGTCGTATTTTTCTTCACGTAATTTCCCCAGCGCATCAAGGCCGTCCTCCGCTTCGTCGACGTTATTAAAGCCAAGATCTTTAAGCAGGTTACGGACAATGCGACGCATGGTGGCGAAATCATCGACCACCAGGAAGCGTAAATTTTTATCGGCCATATTGATTCCTGATATTGGTTATCCCCGCTGGCGGGGCAGGTAAGTAAGCAGCGACGGCTGCGTTAGATTCGGTGTCCCTGGCCCGTCACGCTATTCAGCATCTGCTGGCTCATCTGTTCCAGGTCGACTATCTGACAGGCGGCGCCTGACAGGATGGCTTCACGCGGCATACCAAAAACCACGCAGCTTTTTTCACTCTGCGCCAGGGTATGGGCGCCGGCCTGGCGCATGGCCAGTAGCCCTTTGGCGCCGTCGTTGCCCATGCCGGTGAGGATAACGCCGGTGGCGTTTTTCCCGGCGCAGGCGGCGACAGAGTGGAACAGGACATCCACTGACGGACGATGGCGGTTAACCGGCGCGTCGTCGTGGATACGGATATGGTAATTAGCGCCGCTGCGCGCCAGTTCCATATGCCGCGCTCCCGGGGCGATATAAGCATGGCCGGGGAGCACCCGCTCGCCGTCCTGCGCTTCCCTGACGGCGATGCGGCACAGTTTGTCCAGCCGGGCGGCAAAAGAGTGGGTAAAACCGGCGGGCATATGCTGAGTGATCACCAGACCCGGACAGGAACCCGGAAGCGGCTCCAGGACCTGACGCAGCGCTTCCGTACCGCCGGTGGAAGCGCCGATGGCAATGATTTTCTCGCTGCCCGGTCGCGGCGCGCAGAGCATCGTGGGGGGCGGCGTGTGAGCGGGACGGCGGCGAACCACGGCGTTTGCCGCAATGCGAATTTTTTCCGCAATGGTTTCGCTGTATTGCTGCATGCCCTCTTTAATGCCCATTTGCGGTTTGGCGACAAAATCGACGGCGCCAAGTTCCAGCGCGCTCAGGGTAATCTCTGAGCCTTTGCTGGTCAGGGTAGAGATCATCACGACCGGCATGGGCCGCAGGCGCATCAGATGCGCCAGGAAATCGAGGCCATCCATGCGCGGCATTTCGACATCCAGGGTCAGGACGTCGGGGTTAAAACGTTTGATCAGATCGCGGGCGATAAGCGGGTCCGGCGCCGTGGCTACCATCTCCATATCGGGCTGTTGATTGACGATGTCGCTGATAATATTGCGGATAAGCGCGGAGTCATCCACGCACAGCACTTTAATCTTGTTCATCCTCTCTCCCCGGACAGTTCATACACGGATTGGCCGCGCAGGCGAAAAGACCCATTGATATTGCCGAAGTGTTCAGAATGACCAACGAATAAAAGACCGCCTGGCTTGAGTAATCCGGCAAAGCGCTTGAGCAGCAGGGTCTGGGTTTTCTGGTCGAAATAGATCATCACATTGCGACAGAAAATCGCGTCAAACGGCGCGGGAACATCCCAGGTCTGATCCAGTAAATTGAGGTGCTGGTAATGAATCGTCTCCAGCAGCGTTTTTCTGACTTTCACCCGATTTTGCTGGGCGCCGACGCCGCGCAGGAAGTAATGTTTTTTTTGTTCAGCCGTCAGGCTGCTGAGGTCGTTTAAGCGATAAATACCTGCTCTGGCGGTGGACAGAACATCGGTATCGATATCTGTCGCCCATACCCGTGGGCCGGCGGCGCAGCGGCCTAACGTTTCATCCAGTGTGATAGCGACGGAACAGGCCTCCTCGCCAGTGGAGGCGGCGGTACACCATACGCTGTAGGCGCCGCGTCGCGCCTGCGCGTGCCCGGCGAGAATCGGAAAATGATAAGACTCGCGGAAAAATGAGGTCAGATTGGTGGTGAGCGCGTTAATAAATGCCTGCCACTCGGCGCAGTGAGGGTTGTCCTCCAGATAGCGCAGATAGTCGCTAAAATGGGTCATGTTCAATTCACGCAGGCGGCGTGAAAGACGGTTATAGACCATATCGCGTTTCTGATGGGTGAGCACAATACCGGCGCGCTGGTAAATCAGGGCGCCGATTCTGGCAATTTCAGCGCTGCTAATACTTTCCTCGATCGATAATGCGCGAGGGGTGGTTTGAGCAGCACGACAAATATTATTCATATATGGCATCCGGCGCAGGATGATCAACAGACGGGTTATCGCCGCCAGCGAAGAGAAACATCAATACTTCGGTCAATACAGTGTTGCTGGTGTGTTTATTGGGCGTTAATGACACGGTTTATACCGCCATATTCATAATTTCCTGGTAGGCACTAACCATTTTATTACGTACCTGAATACCGAGGTTTAAAGCGATAGATGATTTTTGTTGTGCGACCATCACATCATTAAGCGCAATATCCGGCGAACCGGAGATAAAACCTTCTGACTGCGCTCTGGCGGCGGATTGCAGAGTATTAATTTTATTTACGCCGTTAAATAACAGTGTGGAAAAGGAGACCGGTTTATGGTTGTTATTTCCCGGCGCGGGAATCACCGGCGCCTGACTGACGGGGATGGATTCCGCCAGTCCGTTTACTGGATTAATGGTCATTAGATTTTCCTGTTATTTATGTTTGTCGAATACAGTGGGGCTTATTTTTGCAGCTTACCATGGTGTGGCGCGGCGGAAAAAATACGATAAGCAGACAGAAGTTTTCGCTTATTACGACTTAAAAAAAAACCGTTTCACTGATAATAGGATTCTGAATTTTGCCAACGATTCACAAGTGTGGTTTCAGTTTGCCATCGGGCGGCATATCGGCACGTAATAAGGCGTGTCGGGGGCGTTATTTATTTGTTACGGGAATTCGGCATGCATGCCACAACTAATGCCAGTAAGAATAACATTGCTACTCTGATGACGGCGCTTGAACGCCTGCGCGCACATCCAAAACTTGTATTACTGGTGAGTGCCGCCGCGGCCCTTTCGGCGATCATCGCTCTGACATTGTGGGCCACCGCGCCAGCTTATCGGGTGCTATACAGCAATATTAGCGACCGGGACGGCGGGGCGATTGTCGCGCAACTGACGCAGATGAATATCCCGTACCGGTTTAGCGACCGGGGCGGGGCGATTATGGTGCCGGCGGACCAGGTACATGATGCGCGCCTGAAACTGGCTCAGCAGGGGTTGCCGAAGGGCGGCTCGGTGGGTTTTGAACTGCTCGACCAGGAAAAATTCGGTATCAGCCAGTTCAGTGAGCAGGTGAACTACCAGCGGGCGCTGGAAGGGGAGCTGTCGCGGACGATTGAATCTCTGGGACCGCTGCAAAGCGCCCGCGTCCATCTGGCTATTCCCAGACCTTCGCTGTTTGTTCGTGAGCAAAAGCAACCGACCGCGTCAGTGACGGTGAATCTGCACCCGGGCCGGATGCTGGAGCCCGGACAGGTGAGCGCCATAGGCTACTTAATCGCCAGCGCGGTGCCGGGTCTGAGCGCCGAAAGCGTCACCGTGGTGGATCAGAGCGGTCGGTTACTGACCCAGAACGGCGCCGGGCAACTGCACTCTTCGCAATTAAAGTATACCGCGGAGGTGGAGACCGACTATCAGCAGCGGATTCACGCTATCCTGGCGCCGCTGGTCGGTTCCCGAAACGTCAGAGCGCAGGTGACCGCCCAACTGGATTTTACCAGCCACGAACAGACCGCCGAACAGTATCAGCCGAATAACGCCCCGGAAAAGCGGGCGATCCGCAGCCGTCAGAGCAGCGATGCGCAGCAGGGGGGAAGCTCTGGCGTGGGCGGCGTACCGGGAGCGCTAAGTAATCAGCCGCCGACGCCGGCCGCAGCGCCGCTCACCCAACCGATAACCGCGTCTCAGGGGACGGCGGCAGGCGACAAATCAACGGCGCTGACGCCCATTAACAGCAGCAAAGATGAAACGGTCAATTATGAACTGGACCGTACCCTGACCCATATCAGGCGCGGCGGTGGCACTATCGAACGCCTTTCCGTGGCGGTGGTCATCAATCACCTGCCGGGAAAAGAGGGCGTGGACGAAGCGCTATCACAGCAGCAGATGGCGCAAATTGACGCGCTGGTGAAAGAGGCCGTTGGCTATTCCGCGGCGCGCGGCGATACCGTCAATGTCGTCAATTCGCCGTTCAGCAGCGCCGATAAAGAGGCGGATATCCCGCTGTGGCGCCAGCCTGATGTGATCGATCTGCTGATGGCGGCGGTACGTTATCTGTTGATCGGCATTGTCGCCTGGGTGTTATGGCGCAAAGCGGTTCAGCCTTCCTGGTTACGCCATCAGGAGCTGGCGCTGCAGCGCCTGGAGCTGGAGAAAGAGGCACGCCAGGCGGAACTGGATGCCCTGGTCCGTGAAAAAGAGAGCGGAGCCAGAGTTAAAGCGCAGCAGCGCGTGGATGCCGAACTACATACGCAGCAGCTACGTGAAATGGCGGAACAGGATCCGCAGGTGATCGCGCTGGTGTTGCGGCAGTGGATGAATAAGGAGCACGCTCAGTAATGAATGCTTATGAAAGGAGCGCCGTGGTGATGCTGACGCTGGGCGATGAGCGTGCGGCGGAAGTGTTTAAGCACCTCAATACCCGGGAAGTCACGCAAATCAGCTCGGCTATGGTCAGCATCAGCGGTTTCACCCATGAAGAATTGTCCAGCGTTCTCAGGGAGTTTCAGAAAGACGCGACTGAATTCGCGGCGCTGAGCGTCAATACCAGCGACTACCTGCGCAGCGTACTGGTGAAGGCGCTCGGGGAAGAGCGCGCCTCCAGCATGCTGGAAGATTTGCTGGATTCGCAAAACAGCCATAACGGCATCGAAACGCTCAATTTCATGGAGCCGGCGATGGTGTTCGATTTAATTCGCGACGAACACCCGCAGATCATCGCTACCATTCTGGTACACCTGCGGCGCGGCCAGGCGGCGGATGTGCTGGCGAAGTTCGACGATCGCGAACGCAATGACATCATGCTGCGTATCGCTACGTTCGGCGGCGTCCAGCCCGCCGCGCTGCAGGAATTGACCGAAGTCCTCAATGGCCTGTTGCATGGTCAGAACCTTAAGCGCAGCAAAATGGGCGGCGTTCGTCCGGCGGCGGAGATCCTCAATCTGATGAAAACCCAGCAGGAAGAGTCGGCTATCGAGGCGGTGCGCGAATTTGACCAGGATCTGGCTCAGAAAATTATCGATGAGATGTTCCTGTTTGAAAATCTGGTGGATATGGAAGACCGCAGTATCCAGCGCATTCTTCAGGAAGTGGATAACGAATCGCTGATTGTCGCCCTGAAAGGTTCCGATCAGCCGTTGCGTAATAAATTCTTCCGCAATATGTCACGCCGCCAGGCGGAGATTATGCAGGAAGATCTCAACTCGCGTGGGCCGGTGCGTATGTCGCAGGTCGAGGCCGAGCAGAAAAATATTCTGTTGGTGGTGCGCCGCCTCGCGGAGAGCGGCGAAGTGGTGATTGGCGGCAGCGAGGATGTCTATGTCTGATAAAAACTGGCAGCACTGGCAGCCGACGGATTTACTGGCGGAATCCCGCCACCGCGAACCCGAGATAACGGCGCCGGCCAAAAACTACCCGTCAGAAGAACTGCTCCAGGCTGAATTATCCCGTTTGCGCCAGCAGGCTGAGAAAGCCGGATTTGCCCAGGGCGAGGCGCGCGGCCTCGAAGAAGGGAGCCAACGCGGTTATGAAGAGGGGCTGAGCCAGGGTCGCCAGCAGGGGCTGGAGCAGGGGCTGGCCGAATCGCAGGCGCAGCTGGCGCACAATGCCGGGCAGCTCAACCAGCTTCTGGAGGCGTTTAAATCCGCGCTGGATAGTCTCGACTGCGTGATTCCATCGCGTCTGGTACAGCTTTCGCTGAGCGCGGTGCGCGCCCTGGTAGGTAAAAGCGTGGTCATTGATAACGCTTTGCTGCTGGAAAAAATTCAGCAACTGGTGGAAGAGGACCCGTTGCTGAAGGGGGAGGCGCAACTGTGGGTCAACCATGAAGAGGTCGCGCTGGTGGAGCAGCATCTCGGCGCTACGCTGAAATCGCTGGGCTGGCAGTTGCGCGGCGATGCGCATATGTTGCCGGGCGGCTGCCGCATCACTTCACCGCTGGGGGAGATTGACGCCACCCTGGAGACCCGCTGGCGGGAGCTGTGCGATCTGAGCCGCGAGGAGTCGTGCCGATGATGGCGCGTCTCACCCACTGGCTGGGGGCTATCGATAGCCAGGAAGCGCGCATCGCCACGCTGCCGGCGTTCCGCCGCTACGGTAAGCTCACCCGCGCCACCGGGCTGGTGATGGAGGCGGTGGGGCTACAGTTGCCGATCGGCACCCTGTGTATTGTCGAGCGTCGCCACAATAACGGCATCGCCAGGGTGGAAAGCGAGGTGGTGGGGTTTAACGGCAATGTGCTGTACCTGATGCCGCTGGAGAACGTCGACGGTGTGTTGCCCGGCGCCCGCGTTTACGCGCTGGAGGGCAGCGCTGGCAAACAATTACCGCTGGGGCCGGCGCTGCTGGGGCGGGTTCTGGATGCCTGCGCCCGTCCGCTGGATGGGTTGCCGCCGCCTGGCCGCCAGCACTGCGACTCGCTGTTTACTGCGCCGTTCAATCCCCTGTTGCGCGACCCGATTAAAGATGTGCTGGATGTCGGCGTACGGGCGATTAACGGCCTGCTGACCGTGGGGCGCGGCCAGCGGATGGGGCTGTTTGCCGGCTCCGGGGTGGGTAAAAGTGTGTTGCTGGGGATGATGGCGCGCTACACCCGGGCGGACGTGATTGTCGTCGGGCTGATTGGCGAGCGCGGGCGGGAAGTCAAAGATTTTATTGAAAACATTCTCGGCAAAGAAGGGGTGAAGCGTTCCGTGGTGATCGCCGCCCCGGCGGATATCTCGCCGATTCTGCGCATGCAGGGGGCGGTTTATGCCACGCGCATCGCCGAGGATTTTCGCGATCGCGGCAAAGATGTGCTGTTGATCATGGATTCCCTGACGCGTTACGCCATGGCGCAGCGCGAAATCGCGCTGGCGATCGGCGAACCGCCGGCGACCAAAGGTTACCCGCCTTCAGTTTTTGCCAAACTGCCGGCGCTGGTTGAGCGCGCCGGTAACGGGATTAAGGGCGGCGGGTCGATCACCGCTTTCTATACCGTGCTTACCGAAGGGGACGATCAGCAAGACCCGATCGCCGATTCCGCGCGCGCCATTCTTGACGGTCATATTGTGCTGTCGCGCCGCCTCGCGGAGGCGGGCCATTATCCGGCGATCGATATTGAAGCCTCTGTCAGCCGGGCGATAACTGAACTGGTGACCAGCCAGCGCCACGCCACGGTATGTCGGTTTAAACAGCTGCTTTCCGCTTTCCAGCGCAACCGCGATTTGATCAGCGTCGGCGCCTATGCCGCGGGCAGCGATCCGCTGCTGGACAGCGCGGTGGCGCTGTATCCACAGATGGAAGCCTGGCTGCGCCAGAACATCAATGAAAACTGCAGCTACGATGACGCCGGGCGTCTGCTGGAGGCGATTTTTGCCGGTTAAGAGGAGGATGACGCGATGACCACCACTGCGATGGAGATGCTGCGCCATCTGGCGCAGCAGAAGCTTGAGGACGCCACAGCGGAACTGGGGAGGGTTCAGCAGGACTATAGCCGGGCGGTAAACCAGATGGAGCAACTTACCGGTTACCAGCAGGAGTACCAACAGGCGCTGCATGACCATATTGTCGGCAAAGGTCTGACGATGGGGGAGCTGGTTAACCTGCAACTGTTTATCGATTCTCTCGGCCAGGCTATGGGTCAGCACGCCCGTCATGTCAATGATTGCCAGCAGTCGGTTAACCAGGCGCTGGCGTCATGGCGCCAGGATAAGCAGCGTCTGAATGCCTTCGATATCCTGAAGCAGCGCGCCGATACGCTACGCCTGGCCCGGGAACAGCGTCAGGAACAGAAAGAGATGGATGAGTTTGCCCGGCGCGCCGGCCATAGCAAAGAGGGAATGTGATGGTGAATATCCTCCCCGGGTTAATAGTTTCCAGCCCACTGTCTGACGAGCACCTGATGCCAGGTGGAGAGACCGGCGCTTTTGCCGCCGATCTGGAAGAGAAAATGGCCCAGTTGCTGCTGCCGGAAACGCCCGTATTACTCGCTGCGCCGCCTGAAAAGGCGCCGCCGGAGCGCGATCCTCCGCCGACGGCGGTGTTGCCCGCGTTATTGATCGATATCGAACAGGTCGCTGCGCTACTGGCGCCGCAGGCGGTACCGCCGCCGGTCGCTGATGAAGGCAATGAGCTCGCTATGCCGCTGCGTACTGCACAGATGCCGGGCGATCCCACGCCGTTGAGCAAAGCGATGGCGGCTTTCTCCTTTAGCGATGGCCCGCCGACGCCGGTGCGGGAGATCGCGGAAAAAGCCCCTTTGACCACGGAAGTAAAGGAGCCGCGATTGCCTGCTATCACACCGTTGCGGGAGGGCGCGGGCCGCAGCAATGAGGCGGCGCCGCTGGCAGGGGAAGGGCGCCAGCCGGTGAAGGTGGCGATGACGGCAGACAATCCGGCGCCGCTCAGCGCCTCCGTCAGTAGCCCGGCGGCTGGCGTTGCGCATACTGCGTCATTAAGCGCGGCGCCGCCGACCGCGACAGCGTTCATTGCGCCGCCGCCGGGCAGTGACGCCTGGCGCCATGCGCTGGGTCAGCAACTGGCGGTATTTACCCGCAACCATATCCATCACGCTGAAATCCGTCTCAATCCGCAGGAGCTGGGGGTGATTAAAATTCACCTACGCCTCAATAATGAGCAGGTCAGTCTGCAGGCGTTCAGTGAACATCACCAGGTGCGCGCCGCGCTGGAGGCGGCGATGCCGACTCTGCGCCACGCCCTGTCGGAGGCGGGGATTCAGCTCAGCCACAGCAGCGTCGGATCGGAATCCGCCGCGGCGCGGGATGATGAACATCGTCCGCCATCTTCTGCGCGCCGCCAGCAAGAGGAGGGCGCTCACCCTGAGGAGTTTGATAGCGCAGCGGACGGCGCTATGGGGGTGACTCCGCGCCGTGGGGGAATTAATACTTATGTCTGAGCGCCATTGTTAACCATAAATCAGCCAGCAGTAATTTCACCTGTTTAGCGAATTGTTCCGTCGCCTGGCTGTAATAGAATGGCGGATATAATTCAAAAGACGCATACCAGCATCCAAATAACAGACATCAGGATTTTCATACCATGCCAAAAAGGAATCAAAATACGCCATCAGGGGGTAATCGAAATGTGTTTATTATCCCGCTGTTACTTTTGGTTGCGTTGAGCGCCTGCGCCACGGCGGGCTATACGCTGTATGAGATGAATAATATTAAGCAGCATGGCAATGTCAGCCAGCAGAATATCCCACCGGCGCCGCCGATCAATCCGATATATATGCCGCTGGATACTTTTACGGTGAGCCTGAAACCCACCGAGCAGGAAATTGATCGGGTGCTGTATATTGGCTTAACGCTGCGGGTAGCGGATAACGAAGCGAAAAACGTGCTCGACAGTTTTTTACCCGAAGTACGTAGTCGACTGCTTATTTTATTTTCGAAACAGACCGCCGAAGAGTTATCTACCGACGAGGGGAAATATCGTCTGGTAGATAAAATTAAAGAGGTGGTGAATCAGCCATTCTCCACCAGCCAGCGCATTACGGTGACCGATGTGTTATTTAACGCCTTTATTCTGCGGTAGCGATTATGTCTGACGGTGCATTGTCCCAGGCGGAAATCGACCGTCTGTTAAATGGCGGCAGCGGTAGCGAAAGCGAACACCATAGCACCGTGGCGCCAGGGGATGACGGGATTAAACCCTACGATCCGAATATTCAGCGCCGTGTGGTGCGCGAACGCCTGCATTCGCTGGAAATTATTAATGAACGCTTTGCCCGCCAGTTTCGCATCGGGCTGTTTAACCTGCTGCGCCGCAGCCCGGATGTCACCGCCGGTCATATTAAAATCCAGCCCTACCACGAATTTGCGCGCAACCTGCCGGTACCGACGAACCTGAATCTGGTCCATATGAATCCGCTACGCGGCACTGCGCTGTTCGTCTTTTCGCCCAATCTGGTGTTTATGGCGGTGGATAATCTGTTTGGCGGCGATGGTCGTTTCCCTACCAAGGTGGACGGGCGTGAATTTACCCCGACCGAGCAGCGCATTATTCAGCGCATCATGACAATGGCGCTGGAGGCCTACGACTACGCGTGGAGTTCAATCTACAAGCTGCGCACTGAATATGTCCGTGCGGAAGTTCAGGTCAAATTCACCAATATCACCTCGTCGCCCAACGATATTGTGGTGACTACGCCGTTTTATGTCGAAATCGGTCCCCACCGCGGCGAGTTCGAGATCTGCATCCCCTTCAGCATTATTGAACCGCTGCGCGAACTGTTGACCAACCCGCCGATGGAAAACTCCCGCCAGGAAGATGCCCAGTGGCGCGACACTCTGGCGTCGCAGGTGCGCGAGACCGAACTGGAACTGGTGGCTAATTTCGCGGAAATAGAAACCCGTCTGTCGCGCGTTATGAAGCTGAAACAGGGGGATGTGATAACCATCGACAAGCCGGACAGTGTTGAGGTTTCAGTGAACGGTGTCGCGGTATTTTCCGGCCTGTATGGCTGTGTGAATAAGCAATATGCCCTGAAAGTCGAGCAGATGATCAACCCCGTTTTAGGATCTTTAAAAAAGGAGTAGTTACCCATGAGTAACACCACATCCACTGCGGATGCTGATAAATCCGCCATTGACGATCTGTGGGGCGAGGCGATGAGCGAACAGCTCGGCGCGGAAAGCGCCGGGGCCGCCGCTCCCGGAACGGCGGAAGCCGCGATGAGTCATTTTTCGCAAGATCTGGATTTGATTCTTGATATTCCGGTGCGGATGACGGTGGAACTGGGGCGCACCAAAATGACTATCAAGGAGTTATTGCGCCTGAGTCAGGGCTCGGTAGTCACGCTGGACGGTCTGGCCGGAGAACCGCTGGATATCCTGATTAACGGTTATCTGATTGCCCAGGGGGAGGTGGTGGTGGTGTCCGATAAATTCGGGATCCGCATTACCGATATTATTACCCCTTCGGAACGTATGCACCGCCTGAGCCGCTAATGAAAAATCCTCTTTCCGGCGAGATGGTCGGGCTGGCGCCAGCGCTTGACAGCGCGGCGCCCGGCGCGCTGCTGTTTGATGTTGGCGGCGCTCTGGCGCTGATTTTACTGTTTATCGCTGCGGTGGCGTGGATAGTCCGGCGCGCGGGGCTGGCCCCCGGCGCGGTGCGCGGTCACAAGCCGCTGAAAGTCACCAGCAGCCAACTATTGGGACCCCGTGAGCGGGTGGTAATTGTTGAGGTGGAGGGCAAACGGCTGCTGCTGGGGGTGACGTCGTCGCATATCAGCTACCTTGCTACCCTGGGGAAAGAGGAGGCCAGCGATCCGCTTCCCGGGACGTTGCCGGAGCGCCATTTCCAGCGCCTGTTGGACAGAATACTCAGGAAAAACCGACCGGAGCCGGCATCATGAAAAGTGCGCGAAATGCCGCCCGGCGGCGCATCAGGGGAGCGCTGTGGGGGCTGGGATGCGCGCTGCTGCTGGCGGCTCCGGCAGGGCTGGCGGCCAATAGCGATGTCATGCTGCTGCGTTCCGGGGCAGAAAGCTGGTCTCTGCCGCTCCAAACCTTATTCCTGCTGACTTCCATCACCTTTCTGCCCGCGATACTGCTGATGATGACCGGTTTTACCCGCATCATCATTGTGCTGGGGCTGTTGCGTAACGCGCTGGGTACCCCCTCCACGCCGCCGAATCAGGTGCTGTTAGGGCTGGCGCTGTTTGTGACTTTCTACGTGATGTCGCCGGTGTTTAATGATATCTACCGTCACGCCTGGCAGCCCCTGAGCGAAGATAAGATATCGATGGAGACTGCGTTACAGCGGGCGGCGACGCCGATGAAGGAGTTTATGCTGCAGCAGACCCGTGAAACGGATCTGGCGCTGTATACGCGCATGGCTAAAGAGGACAATTTCGCCACGCCGCAGGCGGTGCCGCTGCGTATTTTGCTGCCGGCCTTTGTCACCAGCGAGCTGAAAAGCGCTTTCCAGATAGGCTTCACGGTGTTTATTCCGTTCCTGATTATCGATCTGGTGGTCGCCAGCGTTCTGATGGCGCTGGGGATGATGATGGTGCCGCCGGCGACTATCTCGTTGCCGTTCAAACTGATGCTGTTTGTGCTGGTGGACGGCTGGCAGTTGATCATCGGTTCACTGGCCCAGAGTTTCTTTAGTTAGCCTGCGCAAGGAGATCGGAATGACGCCAGAAAGCGTGTTGGCGATGGGGTTTCAGGCGGTGAGAGTCGGCCTGATGATTGCGGTGCCGCTACTGCTGGCGGCGCTGTTTACCGGGTTGATCATCAGTATTTTGCAGGCCTCGACGCAAATTAATGAGATGACGCTCTCTTTTATTCCCAAGATTCTGGTCATTCTGGCGGTGGCCATTTGCCTCGGCCCGTGGATGTTGACCCTGTTCATTGACTATATGCGCACGCTGTACAGCAACCTGCCTTACATTATCGGCTAAGCGATGCTGACCCTGTCTATAGAAGCGCTGACGCAGCAGGTCAACCAGCTATTCTGGCCGGCGCTGCGGGTGCTGGCTATCTTCACTACCGCGCCGGTCTTTAATGAAAGCGAAATCCCGAAGAAGGTGAAAATCGGCCTGGCGCTGTTGATTACCTTTCTCATCAGCCCCGGTCTGCCGGAAATCGAGCTGGCTATCGTCTCGTTGTCGGGTCTGCTGGTGATGGGTCAGCAATTGTTGATTGGCGCCGCGATGGGGCTGATGATGCAGCTGATCTTCGTGACGGTGCGTACCGCCGGCGAGATTATAGGTTTGCAGATTGGACTGTCGTTCGCCACCTTTTTCGACCCTTCCGGCGGCACCAATATGCCGGTGATTGCGCGGATCCTCAATCTGCTGGCGATGCTGTTACTGCTGTCGCTCAATGGTCATCTGTGGTTTCTTTCCGTACTCAGCGACAGCTTTGTCGCGCTGCCGGTGGGGACGCAGGGGCTGAACAGTGGGGCGTTTTACTATCTTGCCCACTCGGCGGGCGTCGTCTTTCGCAGCGGTCTGATGCTGGCGCTACCGATTGTCACGCTGCTGCTGGCAATTAACTTTTCCCTCGGCCTGCTTAACCGCCTGACGCCGCAGCTCTCCATTTTTGTGGTGGGGTTTCCCCTGACGCTGACCGTCGGAATGTGGGCGCTGATGGCCGGTATGTCCACATTGGGGCCGTTTTTTGAAAGGTTGCTGATGACGATGTTTGAACATCTTGGGCAACTGCTGGTGTTGCTGGGGGCCGATTAATCCGGCGCCGGCAGAGCCTGGCGATTGGCTCCTGCGTGCGCCGGAATCAGGGTCAGAACATGCCGTTATTGTTTGCCGCTTTTTCCGGAACCGTCTGGATAACGTCCCAGTGCTCGACGATTTTGTTCTGCTTATTGAGCCGGAAAATATCGACGATGGCTTTGGTCACGCCCGGTTCCCGGCCCGTTGTCTGGACATGTAAAATCACATAGTCGCCATCCGCCAGCACTCGCTTAATTTCACTGCGCGAGTTGGGATATTTATTTTTCAGAAACTCAATAAAGCGCTGGAAGCCTTCAACGCCATCGGCGGCGGTAGGGTTGTGCTGGATGTATTCATCGCCCAGGTAGGGTCTGGCCGCGGCGAAATCTTTATCATTCAGCGCCTTATTATAAAAATTGACCACGTTTTCTTTGTTTTTCTGTTCATTATCGGTCTGGGTTGCCAGCGCGGGAGTGGCCAGGGCACCAAACAGGGAAAGTATCAGCAGCGATTGTTTTAACATAAAGATCTCGCACAGGTGGATAACGGGGTGACTGTCAGGAAAACCGCCAGCGCGTGTCGGAACTGGCTGCTAAAAGGGTAGGATCCCCGCCACAGGGGGGCCAGTGGCTTAAGCAAATAAAAATAAAAAACCCCACACCGCAGTATGGGGTTTGTCAGTATCTTAAACGCGTTAACAGAGGCGTTCAGCGGTTCGCTTATCAGCCTTTCTTCACATCAGAGACGAAGTCGCGACGGTCATAGCCGGTGTACAACTGACGCGGACGGGCAATCTTAATGCCGTCGTCGTGCATTTCGTTCCAGTGGGCAATCCAGCCTACGGTACGCGCCATAGCGAAGATAACCGTAAACATCGACGACGGAATACCCATCGCTTTCAGGATGATGCCGGAGTAGAAGTCCACGTTCGGGTAGAGCTTGCGTTCAATGAAGTAGGGGTCGTTGAGCGCAATATGCTCCAGCTCCATGGCCACTTCCAGCAGATCGTCCTTCATGC
The DNA here is from genome assembly GCF_001484765.1 of Entomohabitans teleogrylli. Taxonomy (GTDB): domain Bacteria; phylum Pseudomonadota; class Gammaproteobacteria; order Enterobacterales; family Enterobacteriaceae; genus Entomohabitans; species Entomohabitans teleogrylli. The sequence goes on from NZ_LLXO01000021.1 coordinate 50,463, forward strand.
CCAGCTCGTTGAGCACTTCGTGACAGGTTTCGCGCATAACGGTGGCGCGCGGGTCGTAGTTCTTGTAGACACGGTGACCAAAGCCCATCAGGCGGAAAGAGTCGTTCTTGTCTTTAGCGCGGCGAATGAATTCCGGAATATGCTCTTTACGGTTGATCTCTTCGAGCATCTTCAGGCAGGCCTCGTTGGCGCCGCCGTGCGCCGGTCCCCACAGGGAGGCGATACCGGCAGCGATACAGGCGAACGGGTTAGCGCCGGAAGAGCCTGCGGTACGCACTGTTGAGGTTGACGCGTTCTGCTCGTGATCCGCGTGCAGGATCAGGATCCTGTCCATGGCGCGCTCCAGTACCGGGTTCACCTCGTAGGTTTCACACGGCGTGGAGAACATCATATTCAGGAAGTTGCCGGCATAGGACAGGTCGTTACGCGGGTATACGAACGGCTGACCAATCGAATATTTGTAACACATCGCCGCCACGGTCGGCATTTTGGACAGCAGGCGGAATGCGGCGATTTCGCGGTGGCGCGGATTGTTGACGTCCATTGCGTCATGGTAGAACGCCGCCAGCGCGCCGGTAACGCCGCACATCACCGCCATTGGGTGTGAGTCGCGACGGAAACCGTGGAACAGACGGGTAATCTGTTCGTGGATCATGGTGTGGCGGGTAACAATTGTTTTGAACTCTTCAAACTGTTCTGCGGTGGGTTTTTCGCCATACAGCAGGATGTAGCACACTTCCAGATAAGTGGAGTGGGTCGCCAGTTGGTCAATCGGGAAGCCGCGGTGCAGGAGAATGCCTTCATCTCCGTCGATAAATGTGATTTTGGATTCACATGATGCGGTAGAGGTGAAACCCGGGTCAAAAGTAAACACCCCTTTCGAACCAAGACTACGGATATCTATAACGTCCTGACCGAGTGTGCCTTTTAGCACATCCAGTTCGACGGCAGCTTCACCCTGACAGGTGAGCGTTGCTTTTTTATCAGCCATTTACGGTCTCCTTAGCGCCTTGTATGCAGTAGACTGCACGTATCCGGATTTGCATTCAAGCCCTGGGCAGACGTTGCCGGTTTGTTATTCGGCTCGTAGCTCTGTGTGAGAGGAGGTAACCAGGGTACAGAGCAAAGGGCGCTGTTGGCAACCGTCCCGACCATGGTGAAACAGCAGCAAATCAGAAAGTTAGCAGTCCGTAGTAATCAAACCTGTATATCACTAATACCGGGACTGGTCAGTTCGGTCAATACCACCTCACTGTTACATAACTTATATTCACGTGAAAGAGTAGCCCTATAACTTTTACGAATTATACGGCATTTCTGGTTATGTTTGTAACAATAATGTTTAATTCATGTCAAATCAAATAAGTAAATTTTAAAATAATGTTGTATTCGTGACCCGTGTCACTGTTTGGGACAAAAATCGGCAAACTATTTGTGTGTTAATTGTAATGATATTGTGAACGGCCTATACTGCCGCCAGGTCTCCGGAATACCCTGCTACCGGGAGCCACCAGCGTAGTGAGTTGCCGTTTTTCTCTGTGGACAGGCCGTTTTTATATGAGCCGCAGTTATGGAAACGAAACGCTGTCTGACCCGCCTGCAGACCCCGGAGGAAGGAATAATAAGAACAGCATGTGGGCGCTATTCATGATAAAAAACGTGAAAAAACAACGACCTGTTAACCTTGATCTGACAACGATCAAGTTCCCTGTCACGGCAATTGCCTCTATCCTCCATCGCGTCTCCGGCGTCATAACTTTTGTGGCGATTGGTATTCTGCTTTGGCTGCTGGGCCTCTCGCTCTCTTCTCCGGAAGGTTTCCTGACCGCTTCGGCCATCATGGGAAGCTTTTTCGTTAAATTCATCATGTGGGGCATTCTGACCGCGTTGGCTTATCACGTTGTGGTAGGGGTTCGCCACATGCTGATGGATTTTGGTTATCTGGAAGAGACGCTGGAGGCGGGTAAACGCTCCGCGACATTATCTTTCATTATTACTGTCGTGCTTTCACTTCTCGCAGGAGTCCTCGTATGGTAAGCAACGCCTCAGCACTTGGACGCAACGGCGTACATGACTTCATTCTGATTCGCGCCACCGCTATTGTCCTGACGCTTTACATTCTCTACATGGTGGGCTTCTTCGCGACCAGCGGTGAAGTGACCTGGGATGTCTGGTACGGTTTTTTCTCTTCCTCTTTCACCAGGGTGTTTACTCTGCTGGCGCTGGTTTCAGTGCTGATTCATGCCTGGATCGGCATGTGGCAGGTGTTGACCGACTACGTTAAACCACTGGCGATTCGCCTGTTTCTGCAACTGGCGATTGTGGTTGCCTTAGTGGTTTACGTGATTTATGGATTTGTTGTGGTGTGGGGTGTGTAATGAAACTGCCAGTCAGAGAATTTGATGCTGTTGTTATTGGCGCAGGCGGCGCAGGTATGCGCGCGGCGCTGCAGATTTCCCAGTCCGGACAGTCCTGTGCGCTGCTGTCCAAAGTATTCCCGACCCGTTCCCATACCGTTTCCGCGCAGGGTGGCATCACCGTGGCGCTCGGTAATACCCATGAAGATAACTGGGAATGGCATATGTATGACACGGTAAAGGGTTCCGACTATATCGGTGACCAGGACGCCATTGAATATATGTGTAAGACCGGCCCGGAAGCCATTCTTGAGCTGGAGCATATGGGTCTGCCGTTCTCCCGTCTTGATGACGGTCGTATTTATCAGCGCCCGTTCGGCGGCCAGTCGAAAAACTTCGGCGGCGAGCAGGCGGCGCGCACCGCGGCGGCGGCTGACCGTACCGGCCATGCCTTGCTGCACACCCTGTATCAGCAGAACCTGAAAAACCACACCACGATTTTCTCTGAGTGGTATGCGCTGGATCTGGTGAAAAACCAGGATGGCGCGGTGGTCGGCTGTACCGCGCTGTGTATCGAAACCGGTGAAGTGGTTTACTTCAAAGCCCGCGCCACGGTGCTGGCGACCGGCGGCGCCGGCCGTATCTATCAGTCCACCACCAACGCCCACATTAATACCGGCGACGGTGTCGGTATGGCGCTGCGCGCCGGCGTGCCGGTGCAGGATATGGAAATGTGGCAGTTCCACCCGACCGGTATCGCCGGCGCCGGGGTTCTGGTCACCGAAGGCTGCCGCGGCGAAGGCGGTTACCTGCTGAACAAACACGGCGAGCGCTTTATGGAGCGTTATGCGCCGAACGCCAAAGACCTGGCGGGCCGTGACGTGGTGGCGCGTTCCATCATGATCGAAATCCGCGAAGGTCGCGGCTGCGACGGCCCGTGGGGTCCGCACGCGAAACTGAAACTCGACCATCTGGGTAAAGAGGTGCTGGAATCCCGTCTGCCGGGGATCCTCGAACTGTCGCGCACCTTTGCCCACGTTGACCCGGTCAAAGAGCCGATCCCGGTTATCCCGACCTGCCACTATATGATGGGCGGTATTCCGACCAAAGTGACCGGTCAGGCGCTGACCGTGAATGAAAACGGTGAAGATGTGGTGATTCCGGGGCTGTTCGCGGTGGGTGAAATCGCCTGCGTATCGGTTCATGGCGCTAACCGCCTCGGCGGCAACTCGCTGCTTGACCTGGTGGTATTTGGCCGCGCCGCTGGTCTGCATCTGCAGGAGTCGATCGCGGAGCAGGGCGCGCTGCGCGAGGCCAGCGAATCGGATATCGAAGGGTCTCTGGATCGCCTCAACCGCTGGAACAATACCCGCAGCGGCGAAGATCCGGTAGAAATCCGCAAAGCGCTACAGGAGTGCATGCAGCATAACTTCTCGGTATTCCGCGAAGGCGATGCGATGGCAAAAGGGCTGGAGCAACTGAAAGTGATCCGCGAACGCCTGAAAAATGCCCGTCTGGACGATACTTCCAGCGAATTCAACACCCAGCGCGTTGAATGCCTGGAACTGGATAACCTGATGGAAACGGCATATGCCACGGCGGTATCGGCGAATTTCCGTACCGAGAGCCGCGGCGCCCACAGCCGTTTCGACTATCCGGATCGCGATGACGAAAACTGGCTGTGCCATTCCCTGTACCAACCGCAGCATGAGTCCATGACGCGCCGTACGGTCAACATGGAGCCTAAACTGCGTCCGGCGTTCCCGCCGAAAGTGCGTACCTACTAATGCGGAGACCTGGAAATGAGACTCGAATTTTCTATTTATCGCTATAACCCGGATGTTGATGACGCGCCGCGGATGCAGGATTACACCCTCGAAGCGGAAGAAGGCCGGGACATGATGCTGCTGGACGCGCTGATTCAGCTTAAAGAGAAAGATCCGACCCTGGCGTTTCGCCGCTCCTGCCGCGAAGGGGTCTGCGGTTCTGACGGCGTGAACATGAACGGCAAGAACGGTCTGGCCTGTATTACGCCGGTCTCTGCGCTGGTTAACGCGGGCAAGAAAATTGTCATCCGTCCGCTGCCGGGGCTGCCGGTGGTGCGCGATCTGGTGGTAGACATGGGGCAATTCTATGCCCAATATGAGAAGATTAAGCCTTACCTGTTGAATAATGGGCAAAATCCGCCGGCTCGCGAACATTTACAGTCGCCGGAACAGCGTGAAAAACTGGATGGTCTGTACGAGTGTATCCTGTGCGCCTGCTGTTCAACGTCTTGTCCGTCGTTCTGGTGGAATCCGGATAAGTTTATCGGCCCGGCGGGGCTGCTGGCGGCGTATCGCTTCCTGATCGACAGTCGCGATACTGAAACCGACAGTCGTCTGGAAGGCATCAGCGATGCATTCAGCGTATTCCGCTGTCACAGCATCATGAACTGCGTCAGTGTATGTCCGAAAGGACTGAACCCGACGCGGGCTATCGGCCATATTAAGTCGATGTTGCTACAGCGCAGCGCGTAAGTCAGACGAGAGAACATCATTTCTCTGTCTTCGCCCCCTCTTCTCTCAGGGGAGAGGGGCGAAATTGCAGGAAACCTTTAAAAACCGCCAGGTGTGGTGGTCCGGTATTAGTCAGGGCGTTCAGCGCTCGCGGGGTGGTCGATAGCGCCGCAGTCTGAAAGTCAGCGATTAATGGCAGTTTTTAAAGGTTCCTTTGCGGGATGAACAATAAGCCCGCGAAAGTGAACCCCGGTACGCATACTCCGGTGTGCGTGGTAGTTTCTACGGCGAAATAAGCATAAAAATGCTTAAGGGATCACGATGCAGAACGGCGCGATGAAGCCCTGGCTGGACTCTTCCTGGCTGGCGGGCGCAAACCAGTCCTACATAGAGCAGCTCTATGAAGACTTCTTAACCGATCCTGATTCAGTGGACACCCACTGGCGGACACTGTTTCAGCAGTTGCCCGCGAACGGTTCAGGACCGGAACAATTCCACTCCAAAACGCGTGATTATTTCCGTCGTCTGGCGAAGGATGCCTCACGTTATACCTCTTCTTCGATTACGGACCCGGCAGCGGATGCCAAGCAGGTAAAAGTCCTGCAGCTTATCAATGCTTACCGCTTCCGCGGGCATCAGCAGGCAAACCTTGATCCTCTCGGGCTGTGGAAACAGGATACGGTGGCGGATCTCGATCCGGCATTCCATAACCTGACCGAAGCCGATTTCCAGGAAAGTTTTAACGTGGGTTCTTTTGCCATCGGCAAGGAGACCATGAAGCTCGGCGATCTGATTGCAGCCCTGAAGCAGACCTACTGCGGCTCGATTGGCGCGGAGTATATGCATATCACCAGCACGGAAGAGAAACGCTGGATTCAGCAGCGCGTTGAATCCGTGGTAGGTAAACCCAGCTTTAGCGCTGAGGAGAAAAAGCGTTTCTTAAGCGAACTGACCGCCGCCGAAGGGCTGGAGCGTTACCTGGGGGCGAAGTTCCCGGGCGCCAAGCGTTTCTCCCTGGAAGGGGGCGATGCGCTAATTCCGATGCTCAAAGAGCTTATTCGCCATGCCGGTAATAACGGTACCCGCGAAGTGGTGCTGGGGATGGCGCACCGCGGTCGTCTGAACGTACTGATCAACGTACTGGGTAAGAAACCTCAGGATCTGTTCGACGAATTCGCCGGTAAACATAAAGAGCATCTCGGCACCGGCGACGTGAAATACCATATGGGCTTCTCGTCCGACGTCGAGACCGAAGGCGGTCTGGTGCATCTGGCGCTGGCGTTTAACCCGTCGCACCTCGAAATTGTCAGCCCGGTGGTGATTGGCTCCGTACGCGCCCGTCTTGACCGTCTGGATCAGCCGGGCAGCACCCAGCAGGTTCTGCCGATCACCATTCACGGCGATGCCGCGGTAACCGGCCAGGGCGTGGTTCAGGAAACCCTGAACATGTCGAAAGCGCGTGGTTATGAAGTGGGCGGTACGGTGCGTATCGTTATCAACAACCAGGTAGGCTTTACAACCTCTAACCCGCTGGATGCGCGTTCAACGCCGTACTGTACCGATATCGGTAAAATGGTGCAGGCGCCGATTTTCCACGTCAATGCCGACGACCCGGAAGCGGTGGCCTTTGTGACTCGCCTGGCGCTGGATTTCCGTAATACTTTCAAGCGCGATGTCTTTATCGACCTGGTGTGCTACCGCCGTCACGGCCATAACGAAGCCGATGAGCCGAGCGCGACTCAGCCGCTGATGTACCAGAAAATTAAAAAGCACCCGACGCCGCGTAAGATTTACGCCGACCGTCTGGAGCAGGAGCAGCTTGCCACCCTGGAAGACGCCACCGAGCAGGTCAATCTGTACCGTGATGCGCTGGACGCTGGCGAATGCGTGGTGCAGGAGTGGCGGCCGATGAACATGCACTCCTTTACCTGGTCGCCGTACCTCAACCACGACTGGGATGAGAGCTACCCCAACAAGGTGGAGATGAAGCGTCTGCAGGAGCTGGCGAAGCGTATCAGTTCGGTACCGGAGTCGGTCGAGATGCAGTCCCGGGTCGCGAAAATCTATGCTGACCGCCAGTTGATGGCGAGCGGCGAGAAGCTGTTTGACTGGGGCGGCGCGGAAACGCTGGCCTACGCCACTCTGGTGGATGAAGGCATTCCGGTGCGTATTTCCGGTGAAGATTCCGGACGCGGCACCTTCTTCCATCGCCACGCGGTGATTCATAACCAGTCCAACGGTTCCACCTGGACCCCGCTGGCTCACGTACATAACGGCCAGGGCGACTTTAAAGTCTGGGACTCGGTGCTGTCTGAAGAGGCGGTACTGGCGTTTGAATACGGCTATGCCACCGCGGAGCCGCGCACCCTGACTATCTGGGAAGCGCAGTTCGGCGACTTCGCCAACGGCGCCCAGGTGGTGATTGATCAGTTCATCAGCTCCGGCGAGCAGAAATGGGGCCGGATGTGCGGCCTGGTGATGCTGCTGCCGCACGGCTACGAAGGGCAGGGGCCGGAGCACTCCTCCGCGCGTCTCGAACGCTATCTGCAATTGTGCGCCGAGCAGAATATGCAGGTATGCGTGCCGTCCACCCCGGCGCAGGTTTACCATATGCTGCGTCGCCAGGCGTTGCGCGGTATGCGCCGTCCGCTGGTGGTGATGTCGCCGAAATCGCTGCTGCGCCACCCGCTGGCGGTATCGAGCCTCGACGAGCTGGCCAACGGCGCGTTCCTGCCGGCGATCGGTGAGATTGACGAACTGGATCCGCAGGGCGTGAAACGCGTGGTACTGTGTTCCGGTAAGGTGTACTACGACCTGCTGGAGCAGCGCCGTAAGAACGATCAGAAAGATGTCGCCATTGTGCGTATTGAGCAGCTCTATCCGTTCCCGCATCAGGCGGTTCAGGAAGCGCTGAAACCGTTCGCCCACGTACATGATTTTGTCTGGTGCCAGGAAGAACCCCTTAACCAGGGCGCCTGGTACTGTAGCCAGCACCACTTCCGTGAAGTGATTCCGTTTGGCTCCGCATTGCGTTATGCGGGCCGCCCGGCCTCCGCCTCGCCGGCGGTAGGGTATATGTCTGTTCACCAGAAACAACAACAGGATCTGGTGAATGACGCGCTGAACGTCGATTAATTAAAGGATAAATAATGAGTAGCGTAGATATTCTTGTTCCGGACCTGCCTGAATCTGTTGCCGATGCCACCGTGGCGACCTGGCATAAAAAACCCGGGGACGCCGTCACCCGTGATGAAGTGCTGGTAGAAATCGAAACGGACAAAGTGGTTCTGGAAGTTCCGGCGTCAGCAGATGGCATCCTTGATTCGGTGCTGGAAGACGAAGGCACCACCGTCACCTCGCGGCAGATCCTCGGCCGCCTGCGTGAAGGCAACAGTACCGGTAAAGAGTCCACCGCCAAAGCAGACACTACCGCGTCGACCCCGGCTCAGCGTCACTCTGCCTCTCTGGAAGAGCAGAGTAATGACGCCCTGAGCCCGGCGATTCGTCGCCTGCTGGCGGAACACAACCTCGAAGCCAGCGCCATCAAAGGCAGCGGCGTCGGCGGTCGTATCACCCGTGAAGATGTTGAAAAACATCTGGCGAAAGCCCCGGCGAAGAAAGCCGAGCCTGAAGCGCCAGCCGCACAGCCGGCCCTGGGCGCGCGCAGCGAAAAACGCGTACCGATGACCCGCTTGCGCAAGCGTGTGGCGGAGCGTCTGCTGGAAGCGAAAAACTCTACCGCCATGCTGACAACCTTCAACGAAGTCAACATGAAGCCGATCATGGAGCTGCGTAAGCAGTACGGCGAAGCGTTTGAGAAACGTCACGGCGTACGTCTCGGCTTTATGTCCTTCTACATTAAGGCTGTGGTGGAAGCCCTGAAACGTTATCCGGAAGTGAACGCTTCCATTGATGGCGAAGATGTGGTGTATCACAACTATTTCGATGTCAGCATTGCCGTTTCCACACCGCGCGGCCTGGTAACGCCGGTACTGCGCGACGTCGACCTGCTGGGTATGGCGGATATCGAAAAGCGCATTAAAGAGCTGGCTGTTAAAGGCCGCGATGGCAAGCTGACCGTGGAAGAGTTAACCGGCGGCAACTTCACCATCACCAATGGCGGGGTCTTCGGTTCACTGATGTCTACGCCAATTATCAACCCGCCGCAGAGCGCGATCCTCGGCATGCACGCCATCAAAGACCGACCGATGGCGGTGGACGGTAAAGTAGAGATTCTGCCGATGATGTATCTGGCGCTCTCTTATGATCACCGCCAGATCGACGGCCGCGAGTCGGTAGGCTTCCTGGTCGCGATTAAAGAGCTGCTGGAAGATCCGACCCGTCTGCTGCTGGACGTGTAGTCAGTTTTACCCGGCGGCCTTGGTCGCCGGGCTTAGCAATTCACCTGTACGCCGGGCAGGCAGCACGCTGTCCGGTAATAAAAAGCCAGGCTTTTCAGCAATCTGGTAATGATTACTTGAAGGATGGACAGAACACATGAACTTACATGAATATCAGGCAAAACAACTTTTTGCCCGCTATGGCTTACCGGCGCCGGTGGGTTATGCCTGTACTACTCCGCGTGAAGCCGAAGAAGCCGCTTCCAAAATCGGGGCGGGTCCGTGGGTAGTGAAATGTCAGGTTCACGCTGGTGGCCGTGGTAAAGCGGGCGGTGTGAAAGTGGTAAACAGCAAAGAAGACATTCGCGCTTTTGCTGAAAACTGGCTGGGCAAACGCCTGGTGACCTATCAAACAGACGCCAATGGCCAGCCGGTAAACCAGATTCTGGTTGAAGCCGCGACCGATATCGCCAAAGAGTTGTATCTGGGCGCGGTCGTCGACCGCAGCTCGCGCCGCGTGGTCTTTATGGCCTCCACCGAAGGCGGCGTGGAAATCGAAAAAGTGGCGGAAGAAACTCCGCACCTGATCCATAAAGTGGCTCTCGATCCGCTGACCGGCCCGATGCCGTATCAGGGACGCGAGCTGGCGTTCAAACTGGGTCTGGAAGGTAAGCTGGTGCAGCAGTTCACCAAAATCTTCATGGGCCTGGCGACGATTTTCCTTGAGCGCGACCTGGCGCTGATCGAAATCAACCCGCTGGTGATTACCAAACAGGGCGACCTGATCTGCCTCGACGGTAAACTGGGCGCTGACGGTAACGCGCTGTTCCGCCAGCCGGATCTGCGTGAAATGCGCGACCAGTCTCAGGAAGACCCGCGCGAAGCCCAGGCGGCGCAGTGGGAACTGAACTATGTCGCTCTTGACGGCAATATCGGCTGTATGGTGAACGGCGCTGGTCTGGCGATGGGCACCATGGACATCGTTAAACTGCACGGCGGCGAACCGGCCAACTTCCTTGACGTCGGTGGCGGTGCGACCAAAGAGCGTGTCACCGAAGCGTTCAAAATCATCCTCTCTGACGACAATGTTAAAGCGGTTCTGGTTAACATCTTCGGCGGTATCGTACGCTGCGACCTGATCGCCGACGGTATCATCGGCGCGGTGGCGGAAGTGGGCGTTAACGTCCCGGTTGTGGTGCGTCTGGAAGGCAACAACGCTGAACTCGGCGCGAAGAAACTGGCTGACAGCGGCCTGAATATTATTGCAGCGAAAAGTCTGACGGATGCAGCTCAGCAGGTTGTTGCCGCAGTGGAGGGGAAATAATGTCTGTTTTAATCGATAAAAATACCAGGGTTATCTGTCAGGGCTTTACCGGTAGCCAGGGGACGTTCCACTCTGAACAGGCGATTGCCTACGGCACGCAGATGGTCGGCGGCGTCACGCCAGGCAAAGGCGGCACCACGCATCTGGGCCTGCCGGTTTTTAATACTGTGCGTGAAGCGGTTGAGGCCACCGGCGCTACCGCCACTGTTATCTACGTTCCGGCGCCGTTCTGCAAAGATTCGATTCTGGAAGCCATTGATGCCGGTATCAAACTGATCATCACCATCACAGAAGGTATCCCGACGCTGGATATGCTGACCGTGAAGGTGAAGCTGGACGAAGCGGGCGTACGCATGATCGGGCCGAACTGTCCGGGCGTGATCACGCCGGGTGAGTGCAAAATCGGTATTATGCCGGGCCACATCCACCAGCCGGGCAAAGTGGGCATCGTTTCCCGCTCCGGTACCCTGACCTATGAAGCGGTTAAGCAGACCACTGATTACGGTTTCGGTCAGTCCACCTGTGTGGGCATCGGCGGCGACCCGATCCCGGGCTCTAACTTCATCGACATCCTGAAGCTGTTCCAGGAAGATCCGCAGACGGAAGCGATTGTGATGATCGGCGAAATCGGCGGTAGCGCGGAAGAAGAGGCGGCTGCCTATATCAAAGATCATGTGACCAAACCGGTTGTCGGCTACATCGCCGGCGTTACCGCGCCGAAAGGCAAACGCATGGGCCATGCCGGAGCGATTATTGCCGGCGGTAAAGGTACCGCGGATGAAAAATTCGCTGCTCTGGAAGCGGCCGGTGTTAAAACCGTGCGCAGTCTGGCGGACATTGGCGAAGCATTAAAAGCTATTCTGCCGCAGTAAGCAGATTTAAAAATAATAACGATTCGACATGGATTGGCCACCTGCGGGTGGCCTTTTTTATGCCCGGGAATATGGATAAACAGCGCTGTTCACCGCTATCGCTTTTACTCTCGCCGCCGATTTGCATTCACGTTAATCTTTTTATGTTTTTTATCATATGGTTATGATTTGGTTTTTTATTGGTAACCAGAAAAAGCGAAAAAAGCATTCTGCTAATCGAGTAATCGCAGTGATACGCAGTGGGGTATTTGGCAAATAGCATGCGGCCTACTGTGATAGCGCATTTTTTATCATCCCTGGAATTTTCTGTATGGCAAAAAATTAAATTTACGGCTGTGCACTGGTTAACAGAAATAACCCGTTGGTTTTTCTTATCAGGCAAAAATATGGAAGTTAACTAACGATTTTGAAAATTAATGCTTGCGTCCTGTCAATACTGGCTGACTGCGGAAGGGAGCCGTAAAGCGCAGCGGCAGTCACTAAACGCAGCGGCAGGAGTGTGACGCCGCTCACCCGGCTCAGCGCCGTGGGGCTGAGGAAGTCTGAAAGCCGGGTTTTAACCTGGTAAAGTGGCTTTTTCCTGACATAGTTACAATAAATAACTCACTGTCGAATTAACGTTAACCTGGCAACGTCTGAGACCAATAAAGAACAATTTTATAACATTATTTTTACTATTTTCTCCGGGAAGAAACATGGTTAACAAAATAGATTAAAATTGATATAAATCAAGTTGTAAACTTTGAAAAATAGTGTGAAAAAGTAGGAAATTGCGTTGGATCAATCTGGTTTAAAGCCAATAAATTCGCTATAAATTGATCACCGTCGAAAAACGCAAATTACAGTAAGCAAAAACCTATTTATTGTAAGGGAATTGCGGCGTAATATGGTTGCGGGATCTATTTGGTATCTTTATTAACGTATTTGCAACCTTCGCTTTTGCGATGTCACATTTAACAGCGTGATTTTGCACAAGCGCCTGGAAGCAATCTATTTGTATTGGGGCATGCGTTGTGGAGCACCGGAGTGCGCGGTGTACCACGTCCGGAGTCTTCATGCGAGGAGCAAGGAGTCAAGATGTTTGATATTGTCGAACTGTCACGCTTACAGTTTGCCTTGACCGCGATGTACCACTTCCTGTTTGTGCCGCTGACGCTCGGTATGGCGTTCCTGCTGGCCATCATGGAAACGGTGTACGTCCTGTCTGGTAAGCAAATCTATAAAGACATGACCAAGTTCTGGGGCAAGCTGTTTGGTATTAACTTCGCTCTGGGGGTTGCCACTGGTTTGACGATGGAATTCCAGTTCGGGACAAACTGGTCTTACTATTCCCACTATGTCGGGGATATCTTCGGAGCGCCGCTGGCCATTGAAGGCCTGATGGCATTCTTCCTCGAGTCTACGTTCGTTGGGCTTTTCTTCTTCGGTTGGGATCGTCTGGGCAAAGTTCAGCACATGGCGGTAACCTGGCTGGTGGCTCTGGGCTCTAACCTTTCCGCTCTGTGGATTCTGGTGGCTAACGGCTGGATGCAGAACCCGGTCGCATCGGACTTCAACTTTGAAACCATGCGTATGGAGATGGTGAGCTTCTCTGAACTGGTGCTTAACCCGGTCGCTCAGGTGAAATTCGTTCACACTGTCGCCTCCGGCTATGTCACCGGCGCCATGTTCATTCTTGGTATCAGCGCCTGGTATATGCTGAAAAACCGCGATTTCGCTTTCGCCAAACGCTCTTTCGCCATTGCGGCGAGCTTTGGTATGGCGGCGGTGCTGTCCGTTATCGTACTGGGCGATGAGTCCGGCTATGAAATGGGCGACGTGCAGAAAACCAAACTGGCAGCCATTGAAGCCGAGTGGGAAACCCAGCCGGCGCCGGCTGACTTCACGCTGTTCGGGATTCCGGATCAAGAAACCAAAGAAAACCACTTCGCTATCAAAATCCCGTATGCGCTGGGGATTATCGCCACCCGTTCTGTTGATACGCCGGTGGTGGGTATTAAAGATCTGATGGTGCAGCATGAAGAGCGTATTCGTAACGGGATGAAGGCATACAAACTGCTGGAAGAACTGCGTAATGGTTCGACCGATCAGGCGGTGCGCGATGACTTCAATAGCGTTAAGAAAGACCTCGGCTACGGCCTGCTGCTCAAGCGCTATACCGACAATGTCTCTGACGCGACGGAGCAACAGATTCAGCAGGCGACGGAAGATTCTATTCCAAGCGTACTGCCGCTGTACTTTGCGTTCCGCATCATGGTGGCCTGTGGCTTCCTGCTGCTGGTGATCATCGCTGCGGCCTTCTGGTCGGTGATTCGTAACCGCATTGGCGAGAAAAAATGGGTACTGCGCGCCGCGCTGTACGGTATTCCGCTGCCGTGGATTGCCGTGGAAGCTGGTTGGTTTGTGGCGGAATATGGTCGCCAGCCCTGGGCTATCGGCGAGGTGCTGCCTACCGCGGTGGCGAACTCGACGCTGACCGCCGGAGACCTGATTTTCTCCATGGTGTTGATCTGTGGTCTGTACACGCTGTTCCTGGTGGCTGAACTGTTCCTGATGTTCAAGTTCGCGCGCCTGGGTCCCAGCAGCCTGAAGACCGGTCGCTACCATTTTGAGCAGTCCACTGTGGCTTCTCAGCAGGCCTAAGACAGGAGTCCAGAAATGATCGATTACGAAGTATTGCGTTTTGTCTGGTGGCTGCTGGTAGGCGTATTGCTGATCGGCTTTGCCATCACCGATGGCTTTGATATGGGCGTCGGGATGCTGGCCCGCGTGCTGGGGCGCACCGACACCGAACGTCGCATTATGATTAACTCCGTCGCCCCCCACTGGGACGGCAATCAGGTGTGGTTAATCACTGCGGGCGGCGCGCTATTCGCCGCCTGGCCGATGGTCTATGCGGCGGCGTTTTCCGGGTTCTATATCGCCATGATCCTGGTGCTGGCTTCCTTATTCTTCCGTCCGGTCGGTTTTGATTACCGCTCCAAGATTGAAGATATGCGCTGGCGCAACATGTGGGACTGGGGCATCTTCATCGGTAGCTTTGTGCCGCCGCTGGTGATCGGCGTGGCGTTTGGCAACCTGTTACAGGGCGTGCCGTTCCATATCGACGAGTACCTGCGTCTGTACTACACCGGTAACTTCTTCCAGTTACTCAACCCGTTTGGTCTGCTGGCCGGTATTGTCAGCGCCTCAATGATCCTTACCCAGGGCGCAACCTACCTGCAGATGCGCACTACTGGCGAACTGTACCTGCGTGTTCGCGCCACATCGCAAATCGCCACCCTGGTGATGATGGTGTGCTTCGTTCTGGCTGGCGTATGGGTGGTTTTCGGGATTGATGGCTATGTAGTGACCTCGACTATCGATCACTATGCCGCATCCAACCCGCTGACCAAAGAGGTGGTGCGTCAGCCGGGCGCGTGGCTGGTGAACTTTAACAATGCGCCGATTCTGTGGATCGTTCCGCTGCTGGGCGTGGTACTGCCGCTGCTCACTGTGCTGACCTCCCGGGCGGATAAAGCCGCGCTGGCGTTCCTGTTCTCATCGCTGACCCTGGCATGCGTCATTCTGACTGCCGGTATCGCAATGTTCCCGTTCGTTATGCCGTCCAGCACCATGCTGAACGCCAGCCTGACGATGTGGGACGCGACCTCCAGCCACCTGACGCTGAATGTGATGACCTATGTCGCTATCGTGTTTGTGCCCATTGTTCTGGCTTACACCATCTGGTGTTACTGGAAAATGTTCGGCCGCATCACTAAAGAGCACATTGAAAGCAACACCCACTCTCTGTACTAAGTAAGGAGCTGATTATGTGGTACTTTGCATGGATTCTGGGAACGCTGCTGGCCTGTGCTTTCGGGGTGATTACCGCGCTGGCGCTGGAGCAGGTTGAAGCGACTCAGGCTTCCAAAGAAAAACACTGATGAAAAAAATTATCGCAACGCTTTACGCGGTAATGGATAAGGGCCCGCTCAGGGCCCTTTCCCTGATCATGGCGTTGGCGCTGGCCGGCTGTATTTTCTGGGATCCGAGTCGCTTTGCGGCGAAGACCAGCGCGCTGTCGATATGGCACGGTTTTCTGATCATGTGGGCGGTGTGCGCTGGCGTGATTCACGGTGTGGGCTTTCGCCCGCAGGCGCTGCACTGGCAGGCTATCTTCTGCCCGCTGATTGCCGATCTGGTATTACTGGCCGGGCTTATCTTTTTCTTCAGTTAACTTCGCTAACTTAGTGTCCCTGAACAGTTTATGGGCTTTCCTTCGCCCATAAATATTTACGTTCCGTTTACCTCAAGCCATTTCAAACTCCCTTCAGCTTGCGTATAGTAGCAAGGTTTAATTGCATTACCGGAATGTAGAGTGAGTACAATGCTGTTCAGATGGCCGGTTCGCGTCTATTACGAAGACACTGACGCCGGCGGCGTGGTTTATCACGCCAGTTACGTCGCATTTTATGAACGAGCTCGCACAGAGATGCTACGTCAGCACCACTTTAGCCAGCAGGCGCTGATGGCGGAGCGGGTCGCTTTTGTTGTCCGTAAATTAACGCTTGAGTACATCGCGCCGGCAAGGCTTGACGATATGCTCGAAATCCAGACCGAAATTACATCAATGCGCGGCGCCTCCATGGTGTTCACGCAGCGAATCGTCAATGCTGAAAACCAACTTCTTAATCAGGCCGAAGTTCTGGTGGTTTGCGTTGATCCTCATCTCATGAAGCCTCGTTCGCTTCCTACGTCTATTGTCGCGGAGTTCAAGCAGTGACTGACATGAATATCCTTGATTTGTTCCTGAAGGCAAGCCTTCTGGTCAAATTCATCATGTTGATTTTGATTGGTTTTTCTATTGCCTCCTGGGCCATTATCATCCAGCGGACGCGTATTCTGAATGCGGCAACTCGCGAGGCGGAAGCGTTTGAAGATAAATTCTGGTCGGGGATCGAGTTATCTCGCCTGTATCAGGAAAGCCAGGGGCGCCGGGATAGTCTGGTCGGGTCAGAGCAAATTTTTTATTCCGGGTTTAAAGAGTTCGTCCGCCTGCACAAAGCGAATAGCCACGCGCCGGAGGCCATTGTTGAAGGGGCTTCCCGGGCAATGCGCATTTCTATGAACCGCGAGCTGGAAACGCTGGAAACGCATATTCCTTTTCTGGGCACCGTGGGTTCCATCAGCCCGTATATTGGTCTGTTTGGCACCGTCTGGGGGATTATGCACGCGTTTATCGCGCTGGGCGCGGTAAAACAGGCCACCCTACAAATGGTGGCGCCGGGTATCGCTGAAGCGCTGATCGCCACGGCGATTGGTCTGTTTGCCGCTATCCCCGCGGTGATGGCCTATAACCGCCTCAACCAGCGGGTCAATAAACTGGAACTTAACTACGACAACTTTATGGAAGAGTTTACGGCAATCCTGCACCGCCAGGCGTTCAGCTCCAGCGAGAGCAACAAGGGGTAAGCGATGGCCAGAACACGTGGTCGTGGGCGCCGCGATCTGAAGTCCGAAATTAATATCGTTCCGCTGCTGGACGTGCTGCTGGTGCTGTTGCTGATCTTTATGGCGACGGCGCCGATCATCACCCAGAGCGTGGAGGTCGATCTGCCGGACGCCACAGAATCCAAAACGGTCAGCACTAATGACGAGCCGCCGGTGATTATCGAAGTGTCCGGCGTCGGGCAGTACAGCGTAGTGGTTGAAAAGGATCGCCTTGACCAGTTGCCGCCGGAGCAAGTGATTGCCGAAGCGCAGCGGCGGCTACAGGCGAATCCGAAAGCGGTGTTCCTGATCGGCGGCGCTAAAGAAGTCCCTTACGATGAAATTATTAAGGCGTTGAATCTGTTGCACCAGGCCGGCGTCAAATCTGTAGGTTTGATGACGCAGCCCATCTGACGACGGGTTTTGGGTCACTGTTTTTGGGAACCGAGAGTGTCAAAGGCAACCGAACAAAACGACAAGCTGAAACGCGCGATAATCATCTCCGTGGCGCTGCATATAGTGCTGATCGCGGTGTTGATCTGGAGTTCGTTTGACGAGCATATCGACACCAGCGCGGGCGGTGGGGGAGGTTCCTCCATTGACGCGGTGATGGTCGATCCCGGCGCCGTGGTTCAGCAGTACAATCGTCAACAGCAGCAGCAGGCCAGCGCGCAGCGGGCTGCGGAGCAGCGCGAAAAGCAGGCGCAGCAGCAGGCGGAAGAGCTACAGCAGAAGCAGGCCGCTGAGCAGGCGCGACTGAAGCAACTGGAGAAAGAGCGTTTGCAGGCGCAGGAAGAGGCGCGTAAGCAGGCGGAAGCCGCAGCGAAACAGGCCCAGGAGCAGCAGAAGCAGGCTGAAGAAGCGGCGAAAGCGCTGGCGGACGCGAAAGCGAAGCTGGAAGCCCAGAAACAGGCTCAGGCTGAACTGGCAGCGAAAGCCGCGGCGGAGAAACAGGCTCAGGAAGCGGCGGCGAAAGCGGCCGCACAAAAGAAAGCTCAGGAAGAGGCCGCGAAGGCGGCCGCCGATAAGAAAGCCCAGGAAGCGGCCGCGAAGGCCGCGGCCGATAAGAAAGCCCAGGAAGAGGCGGCGAAAAAGGCGCAGCAGGAGGCCGAGAAGAAAGCTGCTGCAGAAAAAGCGGCCGCTGAAAAAGCCGCTGCCGAGAAGGCCGCCGCCGCCAAAGCCGCTGCTGCTGAGAAAGCCGCCGCCGAAAAAGCCGCGGCGGAAAAGGCCGCTGCGGCGAAGGCTGCGGCAGCGAAAAAAGCGGCTGCTGCGAAAGCTGCCGCTGAGAAACAGGCCAGCGGCGTCGACGATTTGTTGGGCGATCTGAGTTCTGGTAAAAATGCGCCGAAAGGTTCGAATAGCGGCTCTGCCGGGGGCTCATCCCCCACAAAAGGGACTAAACCAGGTCAGGGGGGAGCTTCTCAGGCTGAGATTGCCTCCTATATCGGTCAGGTACAGGCAGCGATTAGAGGGCATCTTTACGACTGGGATACCTATAAAGGCAAGACGTGCACGATACGCGTTAACATAGCTCAGGACGGAACTTTGTTAAATGTTAAGGTTGAGGGTGGTGATCCGGCGTTTTGTCAACAAATGCAGTCGGCTACCAGTCGGATGTCGAAGTTTCCGAAACCGCCTTCTCAGGCGATTTATGAAACCTTTAAGAATGCGCCGCTGGACTTTAAACCCTAATCGGGTTTACCTCACCACGTTGGGGTAAGCCGGGTCAGGTAAAGATTCCCGGGCGAGATGTAGTTTTGGATATTTCAGTTTGTTAACATTCTGCTAAATTATCGTGGGCGTTTCGCCCGGATAAGGGAGATATGATGAAGCAGGCATTACGAGTCGCATTAAGTTTTCTGATGCTGTGGGCAGCAGTCCTGCACGCGGAAGTGCGCATTGAGATCACCCAGGGGGTGGATTCGGCGCGTCCAATCGGCGTTGCGCCGTTTAAGTGGGGCGGCCCGGGCGCCGCGCCGGAAGATGTTGGCGGTATTGTCGCGGCGGATTTACGCAACAGCGGTAAATTCAATCCCCTCGATCGCTCGCGCCTGCCGGAGCAGCCGGGATCGGCACAAGAAGTCCAGCCTGCCGCGTGGTCCGCGCTGGGCATTGACGCAGTGGTGGTCGGCCAGGTAGCGCCGAACGCCGACGGCAGTTACACCGTCTCTTACCAGTTGGTGGATACCGGCGGCGCGCCGGGTACTGTGCTGTCCCAGAACTCCTTTAAAGTGAACAAACAGTGGCTACGCTACGCCGCGCATACCGCCAGCGATGAAGTTTTTGAAAAACTGACCGGTATTAAAGGCGCATTCCGTACCCGTATCGCTTATATTGTGCAAACCAATGGCGGCCAGTTCCCTTACGAACTGCGCGTGTCCGACTATGATGGCTACAACCAGTTTGTGGTGCACCGCTCATCTCAGCCGCTGATGTCGCCGGCCTGGTCGCCGGACGGCAGCAAACTGGCCTACGTGACCTTCGAAAGCGGTCGTTCGGCGCTGGTAGTGCAGACACTGGCGAACGGCGCAGTGCGTCAGATTGCTTCGTTCCCGCAGCACAACGGCGCCCCGGCGTTCTCGCCGGACGGTAGCAAACTGGCTTTCGCACTGTCGAAAACCGGCAGCCTGAACCTGTATGTAATGGATCTGGGCTCCGGCCAGATTCGCCAGGTGACCAATGGCCGCAGCAACAACACCGAACCAAGCTGGTTCCCGGACAGCCAGAATCTGGCCTTTACTTCCGACCAGGCCGGTCGTCCGCAGGTGTATAAAGTGAATGTCAACGGCGGCGCGCCGCAGCGTATTACCTGGGAAGGTTCGCAGAACCAGGACGCTGATGTGAGCACCGATGGTAAGTTTATGGTGATGGTGAGCACCGCGGGCGGTTCTCAGCACATTGCCAGGCAGGATCTGGAAGCGGGTGGCGTACAAGTTCTGACGTCAACGTTCCTGGATGAAACGCCGAGTCTGGCACCAAATGGCACGATGGTTATCTACAGCTCTTCTCAGGGCATGGGATCCGTGCTGAATCTGGTTTCCACGGATGGGCGTTTCAAAGCGCGTCTTCCGGCAACTGATGGACAGGTTAAATTCCCTGCCTGGTCGCCGTATCTGTGATAATAAATATTGATTATTAAAGGATCAAAGAAATGCAACTGAACAAAGTGCTGAAAGGGCTGATGCTGGCACTGCCTGTTATGGCGATCGCCGCATGTAGTTCCAACAAAAGCGCCAACAATGACCAGAGCGGCGAAGGTATGCTGGGCGCCGGCACTGGTATGGATGCTAACGGTAATGGCAACATGTCTTCTGAAGAGCAGGCGCGTCTGCAGATGCAGCAGCTCCAGCAGAACAACATCGTTTACTTCGGCCTGGACAAATATGACATCCAGTCTGAATTTGCCGCGATGCTGGACGCTCACGCAAACTTCCTGCGCAGCAACCCGTCTTACAAAGTGACCGTAGAAGGTCATGCGGACGAACGTGGTACGCCTGAGTACAACATCGCCCTGGGCGAACGCCGCGCTAACGCGGTGAAAATGTACCTGCAGGGCAGAGGCGTCGGCGCCGATCAGATTTCTATCGTATCTTACGGTAAAGAGAAACCTGCAGTACTGGGCCACGACGAAGCGGCTTACGCTAAAAACCGTCGCGCCGTACTGGTTTACTAAGAGAATCGCATGATCAGTAACTTCAGATCTCATTTGTTGAGTCTGTCGTTACTGGTTGGCGTAGCGGCCCCCTGGGCCGCTAATGCCCAGGCGCCAATCAGTAGTGTCGGCTCAGGCTCGGTCGAAGACCGCGTCACTCAACTTGAGCGTATTTCCAATGCGCACAGCCAGCTTTTAACCCAACTTCAGCAACAGCTCTCCGATAATCAGGCGGATATTGACTCCCTGCGTGGGCAAATTCAGGAAAATCAATATCAGCTTAATCAGATAGTCGAGCAGCAGAAACAGATTTTGCTGCAGATCGACAGTCTGAGTGGCGGCAGCGCGCAGCCTTCGCAGGGGGCGGCCACCGGTCAGCCAGCCGCCGGGGCGGCGGATAGCGGTGCCAGCGCGGCGCCCGCTGCGCCAGTACAAAGCGGCGATGCCAATACTGACTACAATGCCGCTTTCGCGCTGGCGAAGGATGCTGCCCGCCAGGATGAAGCTATTGCGGCGTTTCAAAATTTTGTCAAAAAATATCCCGATTCCACTTATCAGCCGAACGCCAATTACTGGCTTGGGCAACTGAACTACAATAAGGGGAAAAAGGACGACGCAGCCTATTATTTCGCCTCGGTGGTGAAAAATTACCCGAAGTCGCCAAAGGCGTCCGACGCGATGTTTAAAGTCGGCGTGATTATGCAGGATAAGGGTGACAGCGCTAAAGCGAAGGCTGTTTACCAGCAGGTAGTGGCCAAATATCCGGGCACCGATGGCGCTAAACAGGCGCAAAAACGCCTCAGCGCAATACAGTGATGACGGCCTGACCAGAAGTCGTCGTTTTTCTGGTCTTGCCGCACGAATCATAAGCAGTTAAGCGCCTGGGTCGGAAATTTTTGTTGCGTCAGAATCTTAAATCAGTAATATATGCCGCCGTTGCCACGGGATAGTAAACAATACGTTGGCAGCAAAAAGTGGGTCGTTAGCTCAGTCGGTAGAGCAGTTGACTTTTAATCAATTGGTCGCAGGTTCGAATCCTGCACGACCCACCATTCGCACAGAATGTTGGACAGAGTAACATGGTGAGGATAACGTTGCGTCAGCAGCGTGTCGGGGTAAGACGACGGTCGAGCCGCTCTCACAAGCCAGCATGTCATGTGAAGTTTTCTTCTGTGGAAGTTCTCTTCAGCGAAGTTTGTAGTACGAAGTGGGTGATTAGCTCAGCCGGGAGAGCACCTCCCTTACAAGGAGGGGGTCGGCGGTTCGATCCCGTCATCACCCACCACTTCGGGTCGTTAGCTCAGTCGGTAGAGCAGTTGACTTTTAATCAATTGGTCGCAGGTTCGAATCCTGCACGACCCACCATTCTCACTGAATGTTGGACAGAGTAATATCGTGAAGGATAACGTTGCGTCAGCAACGGCCCAAAGGGCGAGCGAAAGCGAGTCATCCTGCACGAACAGCGTTCGAATGAAGTGATGTTGAGAGTTGTAACAGCAATACCCTGATAAGGGTCGTTAGCTCAGTCGGTAGAGCAGTTGACTTTTAATCAATTGGTCGCAGGTTCGAATCCTGCACGACCCACCATTCTTACTGAATGTTGGACAGAGAAATATCGTGAAGGATAACGTTGCGTCAGCAACAGCCCGAAGGGCGAGCGAAAGCGAGTCATCCTGCACGACCCACCATTCCACAGAATGTTGGTAAAACTACAGCCGCCAGGATATGCACACCCCATATGGGTCGTTAGCTCAGTCGGTAGAGCAGTTGACTTTTAATCAATTGGTCGCAGGTTCGAATCCTGCACGACCCACCAGTGTAAAAAGGCGCCCTAAAGGCGCCTTTTTGCTATCTACAATACTTAAAGATTCGAATCTGCAGCAGGTTCGGGTCGAACAAAGTGAGACAACGGAGCCGCTGGCGGCGACGGCCCGAAGGGCGAGCGTAAGCGAGTCATCCTGCACGACCCACCAGTGTAAAAGGCGCCCTAAAGGCGCCTTTTTGCTATCTACAATACTTAAAGATTCGAATCTGCAGCAGGTTCGAGCCGAACAAAGTGAGACAACGGAGCCGCTGGCGGCGACGGCCCGAAGGGCGAGCAAAGCGAGTCATCCTGCACGACCCACCAGGGTAGAAAGGAGACCTGCAAGGCGCCTTTTTGCTGCCTGCAATATTTAAAGACTCGACAAAATTGTCGGAAACAATGTTGCACAACGCGCAGCGTTAGCCCGCGGGGCGAGTCCCGGATGAGACGAATATTACGGCGGCAGGTTAAAATCGAATGAAGTGAACCATTCCGCACAGCCCGACATGGTCAAAAAGCCCTGCCAGAACGCATTTGCAGTCTGCCGCCTCCCTCACATCCAACAAAAATACCGCACGACATCGGGAGCGGAATCGGCTATCTTGTTTAGCATATAAAACATAACCACCCCTTAAATAGCGCTTAAAGCCATTAGTGGGGTCGGTAAGTTAAGTCAGAAAAACGAGACAGCGATATGAGCATGATGTTTGATCCCATGGCTACCGCCTATCCCTTCCCGCCGAAACCGGCACCGCTGCGGGCGGATGAAAAGCAGCATTACCGCGAAAAAATCAAACGCCTGCTGAAAGCGCGGGACGCGGTTATGGTTGCCCATTACTATACCGATCCGGAAATTCAGGCGCTGGCGGAAGAGACCGGCGGCTGCGTGGCGGATTCGCTGGAAATGGCGCGTTTCGGCGCTAACCATCCGGCTTCCACGCTGCTGGTTGCCGGGGTGCGGTTTATGGGCGAGACGGCAAAAATCCTCAGCCCGGAAAAACGTATCCTGATGCCGACGCTGCAGGCCGAGTGCTCTCTCGATCTGGGATGCCCGGTTGATGAGTTCAGCGCTTTCTGCGATCAACATCCGGACAGAACGGTGGTGGTGTATGCGAATACTTCCGCCGCGGTGAAAGCGCGCGCCGACTGGGTGGTGACCTCCAGCATTGCTGTCGAACTGATAGAGCACCTTGATAGCCTGGGAGAGAAAATTATCTGGGCGCCGGATCGCCATCTGGGCAGCTATGTACAGAAGCAGACCGGCGCTGACATTCTGTGCTGGCAGGGTGCCTGTATCGTGCATGACGAATTTAAAACTCAGGCTTTGCAGCGTATGAAGGCGCTGTACCCGGATGCCGCGGTGCTGGTGCATCCGGAATCGCCGCAGTCGGTGGTTGATATGGCGGACGCCGTCGGTTCAACCAGCCAGTTGATTAGCGCTGCGAAAACACTGCCGCATCCGCAATTGATCGTCGCCACCGATCGCGGGATTTTTTACAAAATGCAGCAGGCCTGCCCGGATAAAGTTCTGCTGGAAGCGCCCACCGCCGGCGAGGGCGCCACTTGCCGCAGTTGCGCGCACTGCCCGTGGATGGCGATGAACGGCCTGAAAGCGATTTGCGAGGGGCTGGAACAGGGGGGGCAGTACCACGAGATACATGTTGATGAAAAATTGCGTAACGGCGCGCTGATTCCGCTTCATCGCATGCTGGAATTTGCTGCTACACTTCGCCTTTCTGTTAAAGGCAACGCGTAGATACGCACCGGGGTTGATATGGATTTTTTGAGCACCCAAAATATTCTGGTTCACATTCCGCTGGGCGCCGGCGGTTACGATCTCTCATGGATTGAGGCCGTGGGTACCCTTGCCGGGCTCTTATGCATCTGGCTAGCCAGTCTGGAAAAAATCAGTAACTACGCCTTCGGGCTGATTAACGTGACGCTGTTCGCGATTATCTTCTTTCAGATCCAGCTGTATGCCAGCCTGCTGCTGCAACTGTTTTTCTTCGCCGCCAATATTTATGGCTGGTATGCCTGGTCGCGTCAGAACGATGACAGCCAGGTCGCGCTGAAGATTCGCTGGCTACCGGCGAAGAAAGCCTGCCTGTGGCTGGCTGCCAGCGTTATTGCCATTGCGCTGATGACGGTGTGGATCGATCCGGTGTTTGCCTTCCTGACCCGCGTTGCCGTGACGGCCATGCAGACGCTGGGAATTAACGTCGCCATGCCGGCGCTTGAGCCGGACGCATTTCCGTTCTGGGACTCCTCGATGATGGTGCTGTCCATCGTCGCGATGATCCTGATGACCCGTAAATATGTGGAAAACTGGCTGCTGTGGACGGTGGTGAACATGATCAGCGTGGCGATTTTCGCCCGGCAGGGGGTTTATGCGATGGCGGTCGAGTACCTGATTCTGTTGTTTATTGCCCTGAACGGAAGCCGCATGTGGATGCGCAGCGCCCGGGAGTCGGGTTCCCGGGCGTTTTCGTAGCTCAATGGTGATGATGGGCATGCTCCGCCGCGTCGTGCTTTAGTTCGCAGTCCGCGCCGCAGCACGACTGGTACTCCATCTGCACCGTTGCGTGGGCTATCTGGTAATTGTGGGCAAGAAAATGGTGAATCCTCTCCAGTAACGCATCGTGATCGTGGGGAGGTATCACCTGGACATGCAGCGTCATCAGGGGTTTTTCGCCCACCAGCCAGACATGGACATGATGTACATTGCGCACCTCCGGGATTTCCCGCGTCAGCGCCCGGGTCAGCAGCGCAATATCAATGGCCCCCGGAGCTCCCTCCAGTAGTTCATGGACGCTTTCGCGCATCAGGCGCCATGCGCTGCGCAGTACCAGGCAGGAAACCAGGACCGACAGGATCGGATCGATGGGCGTCCAGCCGGTGGCCAGAATCACCAGCGCCGCAACAATGGCGCCCACTGATCCCAGCAAATCCCCCATGACATGCAGCGCCGCCGCGCGCACATTGAGGTTTTTCTCTTCACTGCCGCGATGCAATATCCAGAAAGAGACGACATTGGCGAGCAATCCCGCCACGGCGACGGTCATCATCAGGCCGCCGGCAATGGGCTGCGGATTGCGAAAACGCAGCACGGCTTCCCAGACAATAAAGATGGTGATCATTACCAGGGCGATGGCGTTCACGAAGGCGGCGAGGGTGGTCAGCCTCAGCCAGCCAAACGTGTGGCGATTGCTGGGAGGGCGACTGGCGAAGTGTACCGCCAGCAGGGCGACCAGCAGCGCCGCCGCGTCAGTCAGCATATGGCCGGCATCCGCCAGCAGCGCCAGCGAGCCGGACAGTAAGCCGCCGAGAACTTCCGCCACCATAAACAGCGCTGTAATGGTGAAAGCAATCAGCAGGCGGCGGGCGTTACCGTCTGACGGGCTGTCGTGTTGGTGAGACATAGAGCTGTTTCCTGTCCGCAATGCAAGATTATTCATTGTTATAACACAAGACTGGCAATCTGCATTTTCGCAAAGGACACTGTGGGGGCGTAGAAACAAATCAGAACCCGCTAAAACGAGGCCAAAACTCCCGGAGAGTGACGACACGCCTCATTTCATTGCCGGTTTTGCCGGTATCACCCGATAAAAAATAAGCAAAATCAATCTATTGATTTTCGGCTAATAACCACAGAGGAGGAAAACCACGTTTTTCCTCCTCTGTCAGTAGCCTGAGGGAGCAGAAGCTCCCTGAGAGGATTTACTGCGTGGTACCGTCTACCCGGGTATCAGCGTCGTTGTTGTCCTGACCCTCACCGGTTGGCGTTTTACTGTTCACGTCCGGACAGCGCCCGTCTTTACACAGCGTATTTTTGTGTATCTCGCTGCTGCTCATATCAGAGGCGCCGCTATTACCGGCGTCCGGGTGCAGCATGGTTCCGCCGCTGGTGTCGGCATCCGGATGCAGCATGGTGCCGCCGCTATTGATCGTGCCGTTGTCGACGTTATTCGGCGCCTGCTGGCCGGCTTCTGCGCTGGCGTTGGCCTGGCCGTTATTATCGGAAGCCTGGGAGGCGGCAAAGGCGCTTGCGCTGGTCATCGCGAGTGTGGCGGCGAAAAGCAGGGTGGTCAGTGATTTCATCATCGTTCTCCTGTCTGGCCGTTAATGTCGGATACATCTCCAACAGTGCTTTGCATGATCCCGCCGTGAAATCGGCGGGGAATGAAACACCACCGTGGATACCTGATTCAGAATGAGATATCGTAAAATAATCTATCGGCAGCGTTAATAGTTAAAAAGTGTAGCCTGCTGGCTGTGCTTCGCGACTTTATGGCGTGTTTTTTCTGGTTTTCAGGATTATTCCGCAAAGCTGTAAAATGACGTTTACACTCCAGGCGCAGCGGGATAGATTGGAGGGATTGCAATTCCAGTAAAATGTTGAGCCAGTGAAACAATGATGAATTATCAGAACGACGATTTACGCATTAAAGCAATTAACGAACTTTTACCGCCAGTAGCGCTGCTGGAAAAGTTTCCCGCCACGGAAAAGGCTGCCGCGACCGTTTCGGCAGCGCGCCAGGCAATCCATCAGATCCTCAAAGGTAATGACGATCGTCTGCTGGTGGTCATTGGCCCGTGTTCGATTCACGATACCCAGGCGGCAAAAGAGTATGCGGTGCGCCTGCTGGCCTTACGTGATGAACTGAGCGGCGAGCTGGAAGTTGTTATGCGCGTCTATTTTGAAAAACCGCGTACTACCGTAGGCTGGAAAGGGCTGATTAATGATCCGCGCATGGACAACAGCTTTATGATCAATGACGGTCTGCGCATTGCCCGTAAGCTGCTACTGGAGATCAACGATAGCGGGCTGCCGGCCGCCGGCGAATTCCTCGATATGATCACCCCGCAGTATCTGGCCGACCTGATGAGCTGGGGGGCGATTGGCGCCCGTACTACTGAATCTCAGGTGCACCGCGAACTGGCGTCCGGGCTTTCCTGTCCGGTCGGTTTTAAAAACGGTACTGATGGCACCATTAAGGTGGCGATTGACGCGATTAACGCCGCCAGCGCGCCCCACTGCTTCCTGTCGGTCACTAAGTGGGGCCACTCGGCGATTGTTAACACTGCCGGTAATGGCGATTGCCACATTATCCTGCGCGGCGGCAAGGAGCCGAACTACAGCGCGGCCCATGTTGAGCAGGTAAAAGAGGGGCTGAAAAAGGCCGGTCTGGCGCCGCAGATTATGATCGACTTCAGCCACGCCAACTCCAGCAAGCAATTTAAAAAGCAGATGGAGGTGGCGGACGATGTCTGCCGTCAGGTTGCCAGCGGTGAGGCATCGATTGTCGGCGTAATGGTCGAAAGCAATCTGGTGGAAGGTAACCAGAGTCTGGAAAGCGGCGAGCCGCTGGTTTACGGCAAAAGCGTTACCGATGCCTGCATCGGCTGGGACGACACGGATAAAGTGCTGCGCCAGCTGGCAGCGGCGGTGAAAGCGCGCCGCGGCTGAACGATACGCCATTAAACGCCAGCCCCTGCCAGTTCCGGCGGGGGTTTTTATTATCTGTGCTGTACTTCGCTTACAGACATTTCTCCGCTTTCCATTTCCTGCGCTGTCTGTCTTTCCTGTCAGAGGCTATTTTCGGCTTATACAAGAAAATCCTTATGTCACAATAAGTTAATAATCCGTCCCTATAATTCGTCTTCCATTTATTTATTACAGGATATGACAATTGAAACAGGGGATTTCTGTGCTGGCTGCGCTGGTGTGTCTGGCGTGCGCACCGGCGGTGGCGGCTGATGTGCAACTGAATACGCCGCGGCTGAGCGGTATGGATAACTTCCGTGATATTGCCGGGATCGACACGGCATATAGCACGACCAATAACGGCGTGATGCGCGCCGGGGTGTTTTATCGCTCGAACGTCCTGACGCCTGGCGCGTCCGATCTGCAGACCATGGAAGCATTGAAGATTAAAACGGTCATCGATCTGCGCTCACCATCGGAAATTGCCGCGCAGGCGGATACGCTGCCGGCCGGCAGCCAGTACCATGCCGTGGATATCATTGGTAATAATGGCGCGTTTGTCATCGATATCAATAAAATGACCGTTAGCGATGTCGACGCCATGATGGAGCAGGGTGAGCGCGGCTTTGTGACCAGTGATTATTCGCGCCAGGGTTTTGCGACGGTGCTCAATGAGCTGTCTATGGCCGATGACGCGGCGCTGTTTCACTGTACCGCCGGTAAGGACCGTACCGGTTGGCTGACGGCGGTGCTACAGTCAATCGCCGGCGTCGATCGCCAGGACATTATGGCTAACTACCTGGCGACCAACGATTATACCGCTGAGCGGATCAATGCGACGGTAGCTATGCTGCCGCCGGCCCTCGGCGCGACCTACGGCGCGCTGATGGGGGTGCGGGCTAACTGGCTGGCTGCCGGGTTCGATCAGGTTATCGCCAGCTATGGCAGCATGGACAATTACCTGAAGCAGGGTCTGGGCCTCGATCAGGCGACAATCTATGTCCTGCGCGCCAGAATGGTGCGCTATCTGAGTTTACCCGGAGAGGCCGGTCTGGAGGGGAATGCCGCCGCCGGCGCCGCGCTGCTCAGTGGGCTCCAGGATTCACCGCTTTCCGGTCACTATACGGCGTATAACTACTATCTGCAGTCGGCCATTGACAGCAGCACGTTGGGCGGGCTGGTTAACCGGGTCGGCGGTCAGGTGTATGCCGATGCGGCCAGCTATTTGCTGCGCCAGCCTTCACGGCTTAACGACGCGCTGGCGCCGCTGGTCAGCGCCAGAGGGATCGCCGCGGGAGAGACCCGGGTCTGGTTGCAGGGGCTCAGCGGCTATCTGGGCAGTGACGAGCACGACGGCAATAGCGCCGTTTCGGAGCACACCAGCGGGGTGATGGTCGGCGCGACAACGCGCCTCAGCCAGACGCTGGCGCTGAATGGCGGTATCGGTTACGGCCACGGTTCAGTAGGTAGCGCCGGCGGTAAGGTGAAGACCAATACCACAACTCTGCAACTGGGCGGGCGCTATGGCTTTTACAGCCTTGAGCAGGGGCCATGGGCGGGAGTGCAGGGTAACGCCGGGTATATTGATTACCAGAGCGACCGCCGGCTGGGGTACGGACTGGGCAACGCCAGCGGCGACAGCCACGGTCAGTACTACAGCGGCCGCGCATCGCTCGGCTGGCTGGCCGGTGCCGGGTCGCTGACCCTCGATCCGGCGCTGGGCGTACAGGTGACTCATCTGAAAATTAACGGTTTTAAAGAGTCTGGCAGCGAGCTGGCGCTGGTGATGGATGGAATTAACACCACCCAGACCAGTCTGGTCGCTGATATGGGAATTCACATTGCGCCGCAGAAAGCCGGCAACTGGACACTGAATCCGGGGATTTCGCTGGGCTACGAACGGTTACTTAATGACGCCCGGGTAACGCAGCGTGGAACGCTCTACGGCATCAGTATTGACCAGGGATCAGCGTTTAACAGTAAGGACGTTTATAAGGCCGGGGTTCAGCTCAGCGGCAACTGGCGTAATGTCACGCTGGGCGGCCAGGTCAGTTATTTGACCGCCGGGAGCCACAGTGATGGTGTCAGCGGGATGCTAAATGCGCAGGTAAGTTTCTGAGCAGAAAAAACCACGGCGCACGCCGTGGTTCAATGTAGTGACATAGCCCATAACAGCGCCAGTCAGGCAGGATACATTACTTCGCTTTACCCTGATTGGCGACTGCGGCGGCTTTGGCGGCGATCTCGTCGGCGTTGCCGAGGTAGTAGCGTTTCAGCGGTTTGAAGTTTTCGTCGAATTCATACACCAGCGGTACGCCGGTCGGGATATTCAGTTCCAGGATCTCATCTTCGCCCATATTGTCGAGGTACTTCACCAGCGCGCGCAGGGAGTTGCCGTGGGCGGCGATGATAATCCGCTCACCGCTTTTCAGGCGCGGCAGAATGGTTTCGTTCCAGTAGGGCACAACGCGATCGATGGTCAGCGCCAGGCTTTCGGTGACCGGCAGCTCGCTGTCGCTCAGTTTCGCGTAGCGCGGGTCGTGGCCCGGGTAGCGCTCATCGTCTTTGGTCAGGGCCGGCGGAGTGACGGCAAAACCGCGACGCCACTGTTTCACCTGGTCATCGCCATATTTTTCCGCGGTTTCTGCTTTGTTGAGACCCTGCAGGGCGCCGTAGTGACGTTCGTTCAGTTTCCATGATTTTTCAACCGGCAGCCAGGCCTGATCTAACTGGTCGAGCACGTTCCACAGCGTATGGATGGCACGTTTCAGCACAGAGGTATAAGCAAAATCGAAGCTGTAGCCTTCCTCTTTCAGCAGTTTGCCGGCGGCTTTGGCTTCGCCAACGCCTTTCTCGGACAGGTCAACATCGTACCAGCCAGTGAAACGGTTTTCGTTGTTCCACTGACTTTCGCCGTGACGCACCAGAACCAGCTTAGTAACAGCCATAATAGGACTCCTTCATGAATCTGTGATGAATGATAACGATTATCATTATATTGCCGCGCCGGGGTCTGCGGCAATGACAATCCTTTAACATAGCGAAAATAGCCGCGTAGTGTAAGGCAGTTGTGAATCTGTGGTTAGATTTTTGTCTATGACCGATGTTATTTCCAGCATAACGGCGGGAAAATAGTCGATTGCACTCTTGCAGGGTCGCGACATCCGGCAGGAAAACGACGCGGCGGGTGATCGACACTGCGCTGGCGAATGGCTTTTACCGCTCTGCGCGGAGAGTGGCAGAGGCCCGGGCGGACCTCTGTCGCTGACTGCTAGCCGGGCTGGCGCGGGGTAAACTGGTATTCGGTCAGGCTGTAGTAGCTCTGCCCGGGTTGCAGTATACAGTCAGGCTGCGGCCATTCCGGGTGATTCGGGCTGTCGGGAAGAAACTCGCTTTCCAGCGCCAGCCCCTGCCAGTCCTGATAGCTACCCTGTTCTCTGGCCGGTGTGCCGCCCAGATAGTTGCCGGAATAGAACTGCAGCGCCGGCGCGGTAGTGTAGACCGTCATTTCCAGCAAATCATCGCTGGACCACACCCGCGCCGCCGGGCGCTTAATGTCGCCCCGGGTATTGAGCAGAAAAGCGTGGTCATAGCCTTTCGTTTTGCGCTGGTCATCGTCGCTGAGGAAATCCTGGCTGATGCGTTTCGGTTCCCGGAAATCGAAACTGGTGCCGGCGACGGCGCTCAGATCGCGGCAGGGGATGCCGTTCTCATCCACCGGCAGGTAGCGGTCGGCAAACAGCTGCAGGCGATGCTGGCGAATATCATTCCGGGCGCCGTCAAGGTTGAAATAGGCATGGCTGGTCAGATTCACCGGGCAGGGTTGGTCCACGGTAGCGCGGAATTCAATGGCGACCCGATTGTCTTCAGTCAGGCTGTAGCGGGCTGTGGCCTGGCAATTGCCCGGAAAACCCTGATCGCCGTCCGGCGAGTCGAGGCGAAAAATCACTTCGTCTGTATTCAGTAGCGCAATGCGCCAGCGCCGTTTGTCGAATCCCTGCGGCCCGCCGTGCAACTGATGCGCGCCCTGGCTCGGCGTCAGAGTAACGGTTTCGCCGTTGTAGACGTACTGGCTGTTGGCGATGCGGTTGGCATAGCGGCCCACGCTGGCGCCGAGAAAAGCGCTTTGTTGCTGGTACACCTCCGGACTGGGGCAGCCCGGTAGCGTTTCGCGCACGCTGTCGTCTTTCATTGGCACCCGGCAGGACATCAGGGTGGCGCCCCAGTCCATCATGGTGATAAGCATCCCGGCGCTATTACGCAGGGTGATGATGCGATAAGGCTGCCCGTCCGGCGCCAGTTGGGGCGTTTCTCTTAGCACTGCCCGGCTCCTTGTGAAGGTTTACACACGTAGAAAGTTTCTTTTATACCGGTTTTTGCCTGGTATTGTTGTGAGACCGCCTGCTGAACCTCAGGAATCAGAGATTCCGGCACCAGCGCCACGACGCAGCCGCCGAAGCCGCCGCCGGTCATACGCACCCCGCCGCGCTCGCCAATCACGGCTTTGACTATTTCCACCAGGGTATCGATCTGCGGGACTGTGATTTCGAAATCATCGCGCATTGAAGCGTGGGATTCGGCCATCAACTGCCCCATGCGCTGCAGGTCGCCTCTGCTCAGGGCTTCCGCGGCTTCCAGAGTGCGGGCATTTTCTGTCAGCACGTGACGCACCCGGCGCGCCACAACCGGATCCAGTTCGTTAGCGACAGCGTTGAACTGGTTGATATCGACATCGCGCAGCGCCTGTTGCTCAAAGAAGCGGGCGCCGGTCTCGCACTGCTGGCGGCGGGTGTTGTATTCGCTGCCTACCAGGGTGCGTTTAAAATTACTGTTAATGATCGCCACCGCCACCCCTTTGGGCATCGGCACCGCTTTACTGCTTAGCGAACGGCAGTCGATAAGCAGCGCGTGGTCTTTTTTACCCAGCGCCGAGATCAACTGATCCATAATGCCGCAGTTACAGCCAACAAACTGGTTCTCCGCCTCCTGGCCGTTCAGCGCAATCTGCGCGCCGTCCAGCGGCAGATGATAAAGCTGCTGAAAAACGGTGCCGACCGCTACTTCCAGCGATGCCGAAGAGCTGAGTCCGGCGCCTTGCGGAACGTCGCCGCTGATCACCATATCGACGCCGCCGAATTGCGGGCTGCGTTTTTGCAGATGTTTCACCACACCGCGCACGTAGTTGGACCACTGCTGGCTGTCGTGGCTGAGAATCGGCGCGTCGAGCGAGAATTCATCAACCTGGTTGTCGTAATCCGCGGCAATCACTCTGACCTGGCGGTCGTTGCGGGTCGCGCAACTGATCACCGTCTGGTAATCAATGGCGCAGGGCAGCACGAAACCATCGTTGTAGTCGGTGTGCTCGCCGATCAGGTTTACGCGTCCCGGCGCCTGAAGGGTGTGGCTGGCAGGGTAGCCAAATTTTTCAGCAAACAGCACCTGGGTTTTTTCTTTCAGACTCATGATCATTCTCCGGATTCGCGGAAGTGGACATCGCTGACGGCGCGTAACCGTTCGGCTGCCTGTTCGGCGGTTAAATCACGCTGGGTTTCCGCCAGCATTTCATAGCCGACCATAAATTTGCGTACCGTCGCCGAACGCAGCAGGGGCGGATAAAAATGGGCGTGCAACTGCCAGTGGGCGTTCTGTTCACCGTTAAACGGCGCGCCGTGCCAGCCCATGGAATACGGGAAGGAACAGTTGAAAAGATTGTCATAGCGGCTGGTGAGCTTTTTCAGCGCGAGCGCCAGATCGCTGCGCTGCGCCGGGCTGAGATCGGTGATGCGCAGCACGTGGGCTTTCGGTAACAGCAGGGTTTCAAACGGCCACGCCGCCCACCAGGGGACCACCGCCAGCCAGTGCTCGGTTTCAACCGCCGTCCGGCTACCGTCCACCTGTTCGCGGCGGGCGTAATCCACCAGCATCGGCGTACCATAGCGGGTGTAGTAGTCGCGCTGATTCAGATCTTCCCGGGCTGCTTCATTGGGCAGAAAGCTGTTCGCCCAGACCTGGCCGTGAGGGTGAGGGTTTGAGCAACCCATGGCGGCGCCCTTATTTTCAAATACCTGTACCCACGGGTAATGCTGACCCAGTTCCGCGGTCTGCTGCTGCCAGGTTTTCACCACCTCCTCCAGCGCCGCCACAGACAGCTCCGGCAGGGTTTTGCTGTGGTCCGGCGAAAAACAGATCACCCGACTGGTGCCGCGGGCGCTCTGGTAGCGCAGCAGCGGATCGTCATTGGCCGGCGCGTCCGGGGTGTCGGTCATCAGGGCGGCGAAATCGTTGGTAAAGACATACGTTCCGGCATAGTGCGGATTTTTATCCCCGGTCACCCGGGTATTACCGGGACACAGAAAACAGTCCGAATCGTGGCTGGGGAGGGTCTGTTTTGCCGGTGTTTCCTGCGCCCCTTGCCAGGGGCGCCTGGCGCGGTGTGGAGAGACCAGAATCCATTGACCCGTCAGGGGGTTATAGCGGCGATGCGGATGATCGACGGGATTAAAGCGCTCCATAGTAAATCCTTAATCGGGGTAACCTTGAGGGTGACGTGACTGCCAGCGCCAGGTGTCGTCGGCCATTTCCTGCAGTGAGCGGCTGACACGCCAGTTGAGTTCTTTCGCCGCTTTGCTGGCATCCGCCCAGTAGGCAGGCAGATCGCCGTCGCGGCGCGGGGCGAAGTGGTAAGCCACCGGCTTACCGCAGGCTTTGCTGAACGCGTTGACCACGTCGAGTACGCTGCTGCCGACGCCGGCGCCGAGGTTGTAGATGTGGACTCCGGGTTTACCGGCTAACTGCTGCATGGCGGCAACGTGGCCGTCAGCGAGGTCCATAACATGGATGTAATCGCGTACGCCGGTCCCGTCGGCGGTAGGGTAATCGTTTCCAAACACCGCCAGCGATTCGCGGCGGCCGACCGCCACCTGGGCGATGTAGGGCATCAGGTTATTGGGAATACCCTGCGGATCTTCTCCCATGTCGCCTGACGGATGAGCGCCGACCGGGTTGAAGTAACGCAACAGCGCAATGCTGAATTCCGGACAGGCTTTCTGAAGATCGGCGAGGATCTGTTCCACCATCAGTTTACTTTTGCCGTATGGGCTCTGGGGGGTACCGGTGGGGAAGCTTTCAACGTAAGGGATTTTCGGCTGGTCGCCGTACACGGTGGCGGAGGAGCTGAAAATAAAGTTGGTGATCCCGGCCTTGCGCATGGCGGACAGCAGGCACAGGGTACCGGTGATATTGTTGTCGTAGTATTCCAGCGGCTTATTGACTGACTCGCCGACGGCTTTCAGGCCGGCAAAATGAATGACAGCCTCTGGCTTATGGTCATGAAGAATTTCATTGAGCAGCGCTTCATCACGAATGTCGCCGTCAATAAACAGGGGTTGCCCACCGCCCAGCCGCTCGATAACCGGTATCACGCTGCGCTTACTGTTGCACAGGTTGTCGAGGATAATCACCTGGTGTCCGTTCTTTAAAAGCTGTACGCAGGTGTGGCTGCCGATGTAACCGCTACCACCCGTGACCAGAACTTTCATTTTATACTCCATTAGGCTTATGGTATGAATTAACCATAGCATAACAGAATCGTCAAAAGTGTGACATGCTGCAAATTAGTGAAAGCGTTTACACAAGGTATAAATAAGACAACGCAACGGCAAACACATTGTAGAACAAAGCGCTGGCGGCGAGGTTCTTATTTTATCTGAAAATGCTCTCCCGTCGTCGGGAGAGCTTATTGCTTAACGCAGCATGTCTGTCTGGTAGCGGTAGCTACCGCCGTCAGGCACAAAGGTCAGGCGGTGAGTAATACAATCCGGGGCGTCTGCGGCGTGGTGGGAGACGAAGAGCAACTGAGTTTCCCCTTCGCCGATCAGAATGTCGACAAAACGCCGCACCAGCTGGCGATTGAGAGGGTCGAGTCCCTGTAGCGGTTCGTCGAGGATCAGCAGGGAGGGGTGTTTCACCAGCGCCCGGGCGATCAGCGCCAGCCGCTGCTGCCCCCAGGAGAGGCCGTGGAACGGCGCATCCGCCATCGCGTTATCCATACCCAGCAGGTTCAGCCAGTCGCGAACCAGCTTTTGCTGGCGATCGGAAACCGCCTGGTAGATACCAATGGAATCAAAGTACCCGGACAGAATCACATTACGCACCGTGGTACTGACCCGGTAGTCGAGGTGCAGGCTGCTGCTGACATAACCAATGTGTTTTTTGATATCCCAGATGGTTTCCCCGCTGCCGCGACGCCGGCCAAACAGCGTCAGATCGTTACTGTAGCCCTGAGGATGGTCGCCGGTAATCAGGCTGAGCAACGTGGATTTGCCGGCGCCGTTGGGGCCGACAATCTGCCAGTGTTCGCCAGGATTCACCGTCCAGCTCAGCCGGTGGAGGATTGGGCGGTCGTTATAGCTCACCACGCCGTCGCGCAGAATAATGCGCGGCTGGTCGGCCGGCAGTGTGGCGATACTGGTGGGATCGTCCGCCTCGGGGAGCGCGGCGCCGGTCAGTTTTTCGCTGTGCGCCAGCTGGGCGACCAGCGCTTTTTCCAGTAGTTGCGACTTCGGGCCGGTTTCCGTCAGGGTACAGTCGGCCACTACGCCGGCATTGTCGACAAAGTCGGGGATCTCATCAAAGCGGTTCAGCACCAGCGCCAGGGTGTAGCCCTGCTGGTTTAACTCCCCCAGCAGGCTGGCCAGTTGCTGACGGGAACTGACGTCCAGACCGTCGAAAGGCTCATCGAACACCAGCAGGTCCGGCTGCGCCATCAGCGCCTGGCAGAGCAAGGTTTTGCGGGTCTCGCCGGTGGACAGGTATTTGAAGCGCCGGGTGAGCAGATGGTCAATACCGAACAGCATCGCCAGCTCCTGACAGCGTGCCGCGTCTTTGACCTCCTCCTGAATAATATCGGCGGTGGTGCGGCCGGTGTCATCTTCGCCCGGGCTGAGCAGATCGGTGTTATTGCGGTTCCATTCGTCGCTGACCAGTTTCTGTAACTGTTCGAACGACAACCGGGCGACGCGCGGGAAGCTGGAACGCCATGTGCCTTTTTCCGCTGCCAGTTCGCCGGCCAGCGCCCGGGCCAGTGCCGACTTGCCGCTACCGTTGGCGCCGACAAACGCCCAGCTCTCACCGGCGCGAATCGTCAGAGCGTTAATCGTTAGCGTTTTTGTCTCGCTTAAGCGAAACGTACCTTGCAAAATATGCAACGAAGACATTTTACATCCCATTTATTGCAGCAAATAACTACAGGGATACGTGTTCGCCGGCGGCTTGTCAACCGGCGCGGCGTTTTCAGCACAGCGTGGCGATGATCACCCGGTCGGCGTTAAAAAATGCCGTAACCCCGGCCCCCGGCACTAAATTTTCCTGCTTTACCCGGGAGGCGGGCAGCGTGGCGCACAGGGTCTGGCCATCGCACAGGGTCACCAGTACTTCGCTACGATCGTTGGCGGTTTCAATACTGGCGATCTGGCCTTCCAGTCGGTTATCCGCTTCACTGGCCAGGCTGGCGTCGCGGGTAATCTGTACCCAGGGCGCTTTGATCAGTACCAGCACTTCTTTACCCTCGTTAAGGCTCAGCCGTTCGCCGCTGCGTTCGGTAATCGCCGCGCGTATCCGGGTAGTGCCGTCGGCCAGCAGGATGTCGACGTGCTGTTGGACGTGGTGGTGCTCGCGCGCCATGACAGTACCAAACAACTGGTTACGGGCGCTGGTTTGCAGTGAGAAACGCGAAATGGCGGCCAGCAGGCTATCGAGGGGCAGGGTATCGTCGCGCAGGACATCAAAGGCCTTCTGCTGAATCTGCGCCAGCAGGTCATAAAGCTGCAGCAGGCGTTGACCATAAACAGTCAGTACCGCGCCGCCGCCGCCTTTACCGCCGGTAGCGCGATCCACCAGGGTTTCGTCGGCAAGCTGGTTCATTTCATTGATGGCATCCCAGGCGCTTTTGTAGCTGATACCGGCCAGTTTAGCGCCCTGGCTAATTGAGCCAGTATGTTCTATCTGTTTAAGGAGCGATATTCGGCGCGGGTCGGCGAACAGCCGCTGCTGGAGTTTAAGTGTCAGTAAAATTTCAGCCTGCATAACCTGAATCCTGCTTGCGGAAAAGCGCGATTCTACCATGCGCACAAAAGGCGCGTGCGTTTTCTGGCGAGATAGTTAGAATAAGCATCTCATTTTGCGGGAGGCAACCATGTTAGAATTATTGAAAAGTCTGGTATTTGCGGCAATCATGGTGCCGGTAGTGATGGCGATTATCCTCGGCCTGATCTATGGCCTTGGGGAAGTATTTAATGTCCTGTCGAAGATTGGACACCGCGACACCACCAGACAACAGCATTGATTTTACAGGCGCCCGGTTTTACCGGGCGTTTTCTTTTCTTCCCTCCGCGAGTCTCTACCTCTTTTGCGTTATTTTGCTAAAGCTTTGATCTTGTGTGCCGACGATCGCTTTTAAATCCTTGCAACTATCGTTATATTTACGCCTACATAACGAGTGGGAAAGGGAGATATTGATGACCAAATCCTGGGTTCGTCTGGCGCTTGGCGCCACGCTGGTAGCAGGCATTGCAGGGCAGGCGTTTGCCGATCGGGGAAAGATTACCGTCTTTGCGGCGGCGTCTCTGACCAATGCGCTGCAGGATATTGCGACGCAGTATAAGAAAGAAAAAAATGTCGAGGTGGTGTCTTCATTTGCCTCTTCATCAACGCTGGCGCGTCAGATTGAAGCCGGCGCGCCAGCGGATCTGTTTATTTCTGCCGATCAGAAATGGATGGATTACGCGGTAGAGAAAGAGACTATCAAGACCGATACCCGCATCACGCTGCTGGGCAATAGTCTGGTGGTTGTGGCGCCACAGGCCAGCGCTCAGGGGGAAATCGCTATCAATGATAAAACCGACTGGGCTTCGCTACTCAATGGCGGCCGTCTGGCGGTGGGCGATCCTGACCACGTCCCGGCGGGTATCTATGCTAAAGAAGCGCTACAGAAGCTGGGCGCCTGGGATACACTGTCGCCGAAGCTGGCGCCGGCGGAAGACGTGCGCGGCGCGCTGGCGCTGGTCGAGCGTAGAGAGGCGCCGCTGGGGATTGTTTATGGTTCTGACGCCGTCGCTAGTAAAGGGGTGAAAGTCGTCGGTACTTTCCCGGAAGACTCGCATAAGAAGGTGGAATATCTCCTGGCGATTGTCAAAGGTCATGAGAATGCCACGGTAGCCGCGTTCTATGACTACCTGAAGGGGCCGCAGGCCGCGGCAGTGTTTAAACAATACGGATTTAGTTCACGCTAATGTTTCTGTCAGATCCTGAATGGCAGGCGGTACTGCTGAGCCTGAGAGTCTCTTCCCTGGCGGTGTTGTTCAGCCTACCTTTGGGGATCCTTATTGCCTGGGTGCTGGTGCGTTGCCAGTTCCCGGGTAAGGCTCTGCTGGATAGCATTATCCATTTACCGCTGGTATTGCCGCCGGTGGTGGTTGGCTATCTGTTGCTGGTGGTGATGGGGCGGCATGGCGTGGTCGGCGGTTGGCTGTACGACTGGTTTGGCATCAGCTTTGCGTTCAGCTGGCGCGGCGCGGTGCTGGCCGCGGCGGTGATGTCATTCCCGCTGATGGTGCGGGCGATTCGCCTGGCGCTGGAAGCGGTGGATATGCGTCTTGAACAGGCGGCGCGCACCCTCGGCGCCGGTAAATGGCGGGTCTTCTGGACCATTACGCTACCGCTGACCTTGCCGGGCATTATTGTCGGCACCGTGCTGGCTTTTGCCCGTTCGCTGGGCGAATTTGGCGCGACGATCACCTTTGTTTCGAATATTCCTGGGGAAACCCGCACCATTCCTTCCGCCATGTATACCCTGATCCAGACGCCCGGCGGCGAAAGCGCGGCGGCGCGTTTATGTCTGATTTCGATTGGGCTGGCGCTGGTTTCACTTCTGATTTCCGAGTGGCTGGCGCGTCAGAGCCGCAAACGGATGGGAGGCTAAGTCATGCTGGAACTGAATTTTAGCCAGACGCTTGGCGATCACACCCTCACAATAAATGAAAACCTGCCGGGGCAGGGGATCACGGCGGTATTCGGGGTTTCCGGCGCCGGTAAAACTTCGCTGATTAATGCCATCAGCGGGCTAACCCGTCCCCAACGCGGACGTATCGCCCTTAATGGCCGGGTGCTGGGCGATAGCGAAAAGCGTATTTTTCTGCCACCGGAAAAGCGTCGCGTCGGTTATGTTTTTCAGGAGGCGCGCCTGTTTCCCCATTATCGGGTGATCGGCAACCTGAAATACGGGATGGCGAAAAGTATGAATGAGCAATTCGACAAGATGGTCGAACTGCTCGGGATTGGTCATCTGTTAGATCGTCTGCCGTGGGGGCTGTCCGGCGGTGAAAAGCAGCGGGTGGCGATTGGCCGGGCGCTGCTGACCGCTCCGGAACTGTTGCTGCTTGACGAGCCGCTGGCGTCGCTGGATGTGCCGCGCAAGCGCGAGCTGCTGCCGTATCTGCAACGTCTGGCGCGGGAGATCAATATCCCGGTGCTCTATGTCAGCCATTCGCTGGAAGAAATTCTCCATCTGGCTGATAACGTGCTGGTTCTCGACGACGGCGAAGTCAGGGCGTTTGGCTCTCTTGATACGGTATGGAGCAGCGATGTCATGCATCCCTGGCTACCGCGCGAGCAGCAGAGCAGCGTGCTGAAAGTGACCGTGCTGGAGCAACATCCGCACTATGCGATGACCGCCCTGGCGCTCGGGGACCAGCATCTGTGGGTCAACCGGCTGGATGCCGCGCCGCGCGCCGCGCTGCGCATTCGTATTCAGGCGGCGGATGTGTCGCTGGCCTTACAGCCGCCGGTACACAGCAGTATCCGCAATGTGCTGAAAGCCCAGGTGGTGGAGTGCTATGAGGAGCAGGGGCAGGTGGAAGTGAAGATGGCGATTGCCGGCCACACCCTTTGGGCGCGTATCAGCCCCTGGGCGCGGGACGAACTGGCGATTAAGCCAGGCCTGTGGCTGTATGCGCAAATCAAGAGCGTCTCAATTACCTCCTGATACCGATGCGCAGGCGCAAATTGATGTTTTGAGCCTGCGCCGGGAGATTACAACACGTGCTGATACAGCGCGGCGGCAATGCCGGGCTCCAGGTTGCTGCCGATCACCAGGTCGGCGCGCGCCCGGATGGCTTCATCGGCGTTGCCCATGGCGATGCCCAGTCCGACGTTTTCAAGCATGCTCAGATCGTTAAAGTTATCGCCAAAAGCGATGATCTCCTCCATGGCGATGCCCTGAGACGCCGCCCATTCGGCCAGACGTTTACCCTTGCTGTTACCCTGTTGGGCGACGTCCACCTGATCGTGCCATGACCATTCGCACTCCAGGCCCAGTTGTTGTTCCACCTGGCGCGTGAAATCGCGCAGGTGGTCAAGATTTTCATCGGTCAGGGCGAATTTCCAGATGGCGTCGACCTGATGAGCGGCGTCGCGCAGCGACGGGACCTGGCGGAATACCGGACGCTGCGCTTCCGGGAGGCTCTGCGCCCATTTTTCGGTACGCACCACATGGCCGGTTGGGTGCTGGTAAATCATGGCGTCGTCGACATACATCAGGCCGGGAATATGGTACTCCTCCAGCAAATCGATCACCCGGGTCGCCTGTTCGGGACGCATCGGGTCGGATTTAAGAACTTTCTTCGCCTGGTAATCGTACAGATAGGTGCCATTACAGCAAATAGCGGGTGTATCCAGCTCAAGGGCCTGATAAAAAGGGTGTATCGCCACATGATGGCGACCGGTGACAATCAGCACCTGGCAGCCGGCGGCGCGCGCCTGTTTCAGGGCCGTGAGGGATTCCGGCAGAATAGTTTTTTGCGGCGTCAGCAGGGTGCCGTCCAGATCGAGAGCAATTACACGATAGCGCATCAGAAATTCCTGTTTTATGAATCGTAAGGTCTGCGCAAATGGTACACCGCCTTGCCGGGGGCGCAAAATGTCCTCCGGAAGATCGGCGTTACGGGAGAAAACGCGCTACCCTTGTGGCAGACCTGAATCAGCCCCAGCAAAGGAGTCGTAATGAAACAAACCGTTTACACCGCCAGCCCGGAAAGTCAGCAAATTCACGTCTGGCGTCTTGAGGAGCAGGGTAAATTAACGTTGTTGCAGGTGGTGGATGTGGCAGGCCAGGTACAGCCGATGGTCGTCAGCCCGGATAAGCAGTATCTGTATGTTGGCGTGCGCCCGGAGTTCCGGGTGATTGCTTACCGTATCGCGCCGGACGACGGGATGCTGACCGAGGCCGGGGAGGCGGCGCTGCCGGGCAGTCCGACCCATATCTCTACCGATCGCAGCGGCAGCTTCCTGTTTTGCGCCTCTTACAACGCCGGACTGGTCAGTGTGACGCCGCTGCGCGACGGTCTTCCGGACGAGGTGGTCTGCGTGGTGGACGGACTGGAAGGTTGCCACTCTGCGAATATGGCTCCGGATAATCGCACGCTGTGGGTGCCGGCGCTGAAGCAGGATCGTATCTGTCTGTTTAATCTCAGCGAAGATGGCAATCTGCAGGCGCTGTCGCCGGCCCAGGTCACCACCGTGGCGGGCGCCGGACCACGCCATATGGCGTTCCATCCCAACCGCCAGTACGCCTACTGCGTCAATGAACTCAACAGTAGTGTGGACGTCTGGGAGCTGAAAGATCCCCATGGCGAGATTGAGTGCGTACAGACGCTGGACATGATGCCTACTGATTTCTCCGATACGCGCTGGGCGGCGGATATTCACATGACCCCGGACGGGCGCCATTTGTACGCCTGCGATCGGACGGCGAGCATCATTACCATCTTCAGCGTGTCAGAAGATGGCAGTGTGCTGGCGGTGGAGGGCTACCAGCCGACGGAAGCCCAGCCGCGCGGTTTTAACATTGATCACCATGGCCGATACCTGATTGCCGCCGGGCAGAAGTCGCATCACATCGCGGTATATGAAATTCACGGCGAGCAGGGGCTGCTGGAAGAGCGGGGGCGCTATGCCGTTGGCCAGGGGCCAATGTGGGTGACCATCAACGCCTGGTAATCGTGCGTCAGCCGGCGGATACATGCCGGCGCGGTTTTCGTTTCGCCGATTCTGAAAAATAAAACCCCGCAGCAGTGCGGGGGGAGATCGATGACAAACGTTATCTCACTGGCGAATTTGCCGATATCACTCGATAAAAAACAAGGAAAATCCATTTATTGATTTTCGACTGATAACC
This sequence comes from Entomohabitans teleogrylli, assembly GCF_001484765.1. Lineage (GTDB taxonomy): Bacteria > Pseudomonadota > Gammaproteobacteria > Enterobacterales > Enterobacteriaceae > Entomohabitans > Entomohabitans teleogrylli. The sequence continues at coordinate 93,496 of NZ_LLXO01000021.1, forward strand.
ACAAAGGAGGAAAAACCACGCTTTTTCCTCCTTTGTCAGTAGCCTGACCCCGCAGCGCTGCGGGGTTTTTGCTTATCAGGGCAGAGTTACTGCGGGGTGCCGAGACCGCGGTTATTGTATTCCCACATCCGGTTATAGCGGCTGTCGTTCAACTGGCGCTGCGGCTCAATGTTACCGGCAAACGGACGCTGACTGTCTTTTGCCGTCCCCCAGGGATGGGCAATGTTAAAGCCTTCGTTGATCACGCTATCGCGAATCACTACCTGACCGTTGGCATCGCCGATATCCCAGGCGCGGCCCAGTTGCGCTACGCCGTCGCCGGCGGCGCTGAAGCGGCTGTTCACGGCCAGGAAGCCATAGCTGACGTTCGCCTGGGTCGCGGGCGCAAACACGTAACCTTCCTGCTGAGTGCGGGAATTGACGACCCGGAAATCGGTGTTGTCAAACACCACTGCGCCGCGTCCGGCGACCATATCGACATCCCCTTCAATGTAGCTGTTGGTCACCAGAGTACGGGTCTGGCGATCTTTGAGAATACGGTTCTGGATGTCGCTGTTGGTCACCAGAAAGGTGTTCTGACGGCCGAGAATGTTGACGTTATTGAGCTGTACCTGGTCGCCGTCGCTGCGCAGGGCCACCGCCTGGTGGTTACCGGCGTCGACGCTATCGCCGAGGCTGTTCTCAATGGTCATATTCTGCAACTGCAGGCCGTTATTCTGGGACCAGAAGGCGGCGGAACACATCATGCCGATGGTTGCGGTCTGGCGGTTCTGGCAGTTGTCATACATGTACCAGGCCGGTTTGCCGGGCATGTATTTACCCGACGGGTTTACCGCGTGGCGCCAGCTTGCGGCATCCACTTCGGAATCCAGCGCAATCCCGATACGCACGTCGGTGGCGCTCTGGCCGGTACCGTACAGCGTCAGACTGCCGGAAGCGGCGGGAATGTAGACGGTACCGTTATACTCGCCGGGCAGGATAGCAATATACATGCGCTGGCTGGTGTGTTTCTGAATGGCGGCATCCACCGCGGCCTGAATGGTGGTGTGTGTCACTCCCGGCGTCCCTGGCGGTCCGACAACAAAATCAGCCTGTTGCGGAATGGCAATGGACGACGGCCTCCAGGGCCCCATATCCGGGGTTACCGCGGAGAAGTAGTTCGCCGCGACGAAATTCTGCGCTTCATCAGCTGTCAGTACCGGACGAGCATCGCTCCCCGGCGCGACCTGTTCAGACGGACGTTCTTCCGGCGGCACGGAACTACAGGCGCTCAGCGCCATGCCCAGCGTCAACGCCATGGCCAGACGAGAAACCGAAAAAGTGTTCAAGGGATGCTCCTTGCTTCACGAGTTAATGACAGAAAAGGGGCGAGGCGGTACCGGGGTCTGGCGTCGGGAAACGCGCGTTACCATCAGGTGTTCCTGATACCATACTCAGAAACTTGACTTTTTATACTAAGTTGAGCGAAACGGGAAGCCGATTTACGTAATCGGCGGCAAAATGACCCGTTTTAGCTGAACAGGACGGTCAGCGAGACGCTGCCGGGGGTGGAAATGGACCTTATTAAAGCCAATGGCTGTGCCGCTGGCGCGCAGGTTCTGGCTGATTAGCGTCATGACGCCTGCGCAAAAGTGCCGATACATCTCCGGGCGCCAGTACAGGCCAGCGGTACGCTGTTCCCTTCATCCTGAGTTGCGATCAGGCGTCGAGAAATAATTCCGGGCGCTGTAACGCAGCGGCCAGCGCATCGGTGAGTTTTTCCAGTTGTGATGATGTAATCAGATATGGCGGCATCAGGTAGATTAGCCGGCCAAACGGGCGGATCCACACGCCGCGTTCGACAAAGAATTGTTGCAGAGCGGCCATATTCACCCGTCGCCGGGTCTCCACCACGCCGATGGCGCCCAACACCCGCACATCCGCCACTTCCGCCATACCCGTAAGGGGCCGCAGCGCCTGTTCGAGCTGGTTTTCAATCCCCTGAACCTGGCTTTGCCAGGCGCCGCTTTCCAGCAGGGACAGACTGGCATTAGCCGCCGCGCAGGCCAGCGGATTGCCCATAAATGTCGGGCCATGCATAAAACAACCGGCCGCGCCGTCGCTGATGGTTTCCGCGACCTGGCGGGTTGTGAGTGCGGCGGACAGCGTCATGGCGCCGCCGGTCAGCGCTTTGCCGAGGCACAGAATATCGGCGCTGATACCGGCGTGTTCGCAGGCGAATAGCTTGCCGGTGCGGCCAAAACCGGTGGCGATTTCATCCGCAATCAGCAGAATGCCTTCCCGATCGCACATACGGCGGATACGGCGCAGCCACTCCGGATGGTAGATGCGCATTCCTCCGGCGCCCTGGACGATGGGCTCAAGGATCACCGCGGCGATGTCGTGACGATGAGCGGCGAACAGCCGCGCGAACGGTACGATATCGCGTTCGTCCCAGTCATCGTTAAACCCCACTTGCGGCGCCGGAGCGAACAGGTTTTCCGCCAGATAGCCTTTCCACAGGCTGTGCATGGAGTTATCCGGACAGCATACCGACATCGCGCCAAAAGTGTCGCCGTGGTAGCCGTGCCGGAGGGTCAGAAAGCGCTGGCGGGTCTCCCCCCGGGCGTGCCAGTACTGAAGTGCCATCTTCATCGCCACTTCAACGGCCACGGAACCGGAATCGGCAAGGAAAACGCATTCCAGCGGCGCCGGCGTCATTGCGACCAGACGGCGGCACAGATCGATGGCCGGCTGGTGGGTGATGCCGCCAAACATCACGTGCGACATACGGTCGATCTGCTGCTTCATTGCGGCATTCAACTGCGGGTGATTATAGCCGTGGATCGCCGCCCACCAGGAAGACATCCCGTCTACCAGGGTTGCGCCGTTTTCCAGTTGCAGCTCGCAGCCTGAGGCGCTCGCCACCGGGTAAACCGGCAGCGGCTGGGTCATCGAAGTGTAGGGATGCCAGATATGTCGCGCGTCAAAATCCAGATCTGAAGGGGTCATAGAGTGACTTGTAAACTATTTTAAAAAGATTTAGGTTTACAAGTATAAACCCGAACAACCATGATTAACACCCCTTTGGAGAGGCCCATGGCTCACCCGTCACGCTGGACAATGTCACAGGTTACCGCCCTGTTTGAGAAACCGTTTCTGGAACTGCTGTATCAGGCGCAGCAGGTTCATCGCCAGCATTTTGACCCGCGTCAGGTGCAGGTCAGCACCCTGTTATCGATTAAAACCGGCGCCTGTCCGGAAGATTGCAAATACTGCCCGCAGAGCGCGCGCTACAAAACCGGGCTGGAATCAGAGCGCCTGATGGAAGTGGAACAGGTGCTGATATCGGCCCGTAAGGCCCGGGATGCCGGCTCGACCCGTTTTTGCATGGGGGCGGCGTGGAAAAATCCCCACGAACGCGACATGCCCTATCTCGAAGAGATGGTGAAAGGCGTGAAAGCGCTGGGGCTGGAAGCCTGTATGACGCTGGGCACCCTGTCAGATGATCAGGCGCTGCGCCTGTCGCAGGCCGGGCTGGATTATTACAACCATAATCTGGACACCTCGCCGGAGTTTTACGGCAACATCATTACCACCCGCACCTACCAGGAGCGTCTCGATACCCTTGATCGGGTCCGCGATGCCGGTATCAAAGTCTGCTCCGGGGGGATTGTCGGCCTGGGAGAGACAGTCACCGATCGCGCTGGTCTGCTGCTCCAGTTGGCGAACCTGCCGACTCCGCCGGAAAGCGTGCCAATCAACATGCTGGTGAAAGTTAAAGGCACGCCGCTGGCGGAAAACGACGATGTGGATCCGTTTGATTTTATCCGCACTATCGCTGTGGCGCGCATCATGATGCCGACCTCCCATGTCCGCCTGTCCGCGGGACGTGAGCAAATGAATGAGCAGACGCAGGCGATGTGTTTTATGGCCGGGGCGAATTCGATTTTCTACGGCTGTAAACTGCTCACCACCCCGAACCCGGAGGAAGATAACGATCTGCAATTGTTCCGCAAACTGGGGCTGAATCCACAGCAGACCGCGGTGGAGGCCGGGGATAACGAACAGCAGCAGCGACTGGCAGAGCAACTGCTCAATGCCGATACCGGCTTGTATTACAACGCGGCGGCGCTGTGAGCTGGCAGCAGCGCATTAGCCGTCGCCTTGAAGAACGGGCGGCGGCGCAGGCCTGGCGCTGTCGCAGCGCATTGCAGCCGCTCGATGGCTGTCGGATTCGCTTTGAGGGGCGCGATTACTGCAACTTCGCCAGCAACGATTATCTTGGGCTCAGCCGCCATCCGGCGGTAATAGAGGCCTGGCGGCAGGGGGCCAGTCTGTATGGGGTAGGGAGCGGCGGCTCCGGGCATGTCACCGGCTATACGCCAGCTCACCAGCGGCTGGAAGAAGCGCTGGCAGCGTGGCTGGGCTATCCGCGGGCGCTGCTGTTTATCTCCGGCTTTGCCGCCAATCAGGCGGTCATCGGCGCGCTACTGGACAAAGAGGATCGTATTGTCGCCGACCGTTTGAGCCACGCATCGCTGCTGGAGGCGGCCAGTCTCAGCCCGGCGGCGCTGCGTCGTTTTGTCCATAACGATCTGCCGTCGCTGGCCGGGCTGCTGGATAAGCCGCTTGGCGGTCAGCAACTGGTGGTGACGGAAGGGATTTTCAGTATGGATGGCGATGCGGCGCCGCTGGCGGATATCGCGGCGCTGACCCGGGATCGCGGCGGCTGGTTGATGGTGGATGACGCCCACGGTATAGGCGTACTGGGGGACGAAGGCCGGGGCAGTTGCCATCGCGCCGGGATCCGGCCGGATATTCTGGTGGTGACCTTTGGCAAAGCTTTTGGCGTCAGCGGTGCGGCGGTGCTGTGCAGCGAGTCGCTGGCTGATTACTTGGTTCAGTTTGCCCGCCATCTGATTTACAGCACCGCGATGCCGGCGGCGCAGGCGCAGGCGCTACATGCCGCGCTGGCGCAGATCCGCGCCGCTGAGGGGTTACGCGCCGCGCTGCAGCGCAATATCCGCCGTTTCCGGCACGGGGCGGGGCTGCTTCCCTGGCAACTGGCGGAGTCACAAACCGCGATTCAACCGCTGATCGTCGGGGATAACGCCCGCGCGCTGGCGCTTGCCCGGCAACTGCGCGCCAGAGGCTTCTGGGTGACGGCGATTCGCCCGCCGGCAGTACCGGCCGGGACCGCGCGCCTGCGGATTACCCTGACCGCCGCCCATAGCGAAACGGATATTGATGAGCTTCTGGAGGCGCTGCGCGATGGCGAAAGTCAATAAACAGGCTATCGCCGCCGCCTTTGGCCGGGCGGCCACGACCTATGAACAGTACGCCGATCTCCAGCGCATTAGCGGCGAACGCTTACTGGCGCTTGCCGGCGATCTGCCGCGAGGGCGGCTACTGGATGCCGGCTGCGGTACCGGCTGGTTCAGCCGTATCTGGCAGCAGCGCGGCCAGCAGGTGATCGCGCTGGATCTCTCCAGCGAAATGCTTGCTGAGGCGCGAAGGCTGGATTCTGCGGCTGAGTATTTATGCGGTGATATTGAATCCCTGACGCTGGAAAGCGCCAGCGTGGAGACTGTATGGAGTAATCTGGCGGTGCAGTGGTGCGGCGATCTTTGCGCCGGGCTGGGAGAACTGCGCCGGGTGACGCGTCCGGGAGGGCGCGTTCTGTTCAGTACTCTGCTGGCGGATTCGCTGGGGGAGTTGAGACAGGCCTGGCGGGCGGTGGATGCTCAGCCGCACGCCAACCGCTTTCTGACTCTTCAACAGGTTCAGGAAGCCTGCCGGGACTGGCCGGTTGCCCTTCATGAGCAGACCGTCACCCTGGTTTTTCCGGATGTGCTTAGCGCTATGCGTTCCCTGAAAGGTATTGGCGCCACTCATCTGCACCAGGGACGGCAGACGCGCACGCTGACCCGACGCCAGCTTACCGCGCTGTCGCTGGCCTGGCCCCAGCGCGAAGGGGCGTTTTTGCTGAGTTACCATTTGTTGTATGGAGTGATGGATTGTGATTAAACGCTGGTTTGTAACCGGTACTGATACCGAAGTGGGGAAAACGGTCGTCAGTTGCGCGCTGCTCCAGGCGGCGCGCGATGCGGGATTCCGGACCGCGGGCTATAAGCCGGTGGCTTCCGGGAGTGAAATGACGCCGCTGGGGCTGCGTAACAGCGATGCGCTGGCGCTACAGCACCACAGCAGCGTGGAGTTACGTTATGAACAAGTGAATCCCTGCGTTTTCCGGGAACCGACGTCGCCGCATATTGTCAGCGAATTGTCCGGGCAACCCATATCGTTTGCCGCGCTGTCAGCGGGGCTGCGGGAGCTGGAAACTCGGGCCGACTGGCTGCAGGTGGAAGGAGCGGGCGGTTGGTTCACGCCGCTGTCCGGACGCGCCACCTTTGCTGACTGGGTGGTCGCCGAGCAGTTACCGGTGATTCTGGTGGTGGGGGTTAAGCTGGGATGTATTAACCACGCCATGCTGACGGCCAGCGCGGTAGCGCAGGCCGGGTTACGGCTGGCGGGGTGGGTGGCCAATGATATCCGGCCGTGCGGGCCGTATCACCGGCAATACATGGCGACCCTGACGTCCATGCTGGACGCTCCGCTGCTCGGTGAAATACCCTGGCAGCCGGAAGCGCCGGAAAACCAGGATAATGGCCGCTGGCTCTCTATTTCAGCGTTATAGCCTACAACATCAGCCAGTCCGCCATGCGATCGTCCAGTTGCGCAATGTTACCCTGGGCAACATTGCGCCCGCGGTGTAGCAGAAAAAAGCGGTCCGCCACCCGGCGGATAAACGACAGGCGCTGTTCAACCAGTAGAATGGTGATGCCGAAGTCGCGGTTGAGACGCTGGATTAACTGGCTGATGTCGTTCACCAGCCGCTGGCCGGCGCCGAGGGTCGGTTCATCAAGAATCAACAACTCCGGGCGGGCAACCAGCGCTCTGGCCATCGCCAGGCGCAGTTGCAGGTCAGCCGGCAGTTCTCCGCTGCGTTTCTGGCGCAACGGGTACAGTTCCGGGAACAGATCGTAAATCTCGGCCGGGACGGCCTGAGCGCCATTGCTGACGGCCAGCAGCGCGATATGTAAGTTCTCTTCCACGCTGAGCTGAGAGAACAGACGCCAGTCCTGGGGAAGATAGCCAATACCGGGATGCGTGCCTCGCCCGACCGGGAGCGAGCGCAGATCTTCCGGCGGCCCGCTGGCGCCCTGCCAGAGGATATGGCCGCTTTGGACCGGCAGTTGCCCGGTAATACACTTCATCAGCGTTGTTTTGCCCATTCCCGGCGCGCCAAGTACACAGGCGCACTCTCCGGTTTGCAACTCAAGGTCCACATTCCACAGCGTGTGCTGTGCGCCATAAAACTGATTCACCGCCCGCAGACTTAACATGAGGTTCTCCTTCAGACAGGGTGAGGATGTCAGCCACTTTTCCGCGTACGGCGCTGCTTCGCCTTTTTTATCTGCTTCCGGCAGGTCGGGGTGGTTTTAGCGTTGCAATTCTCTTGCCAGTTATCCGGCTGGACGTTTTTGGCGGGTCACAAAAGATAAAATGCCGTAAAACAGCGCGTGGGTATGGCGGAAGACCGCCCCCGGCGCACTTTGTTGGTGCTTTTCGCTGGCCGATAGTGGTGCAGAGAAAGCCCGGTGCTGCTACTTGATTCACCACATTTATGGATGATGAAACTCAAAAAAAATCTAAAAAAATTTTTTTGTCCCGAAGGACACAAAGATCAGGGCTTTTGCGGCGCCAGCGTGGGTTATGGGCCAGCGGCAGTTATCCACTATTCCTGTGGATAACCTTGTGTATTAGAGTTAGAAAACGTGCGGTAAGCGAGAGCGGACGCGGCCTGCGCCTGAATTGGCGTCAAACCGCGCTTTGTCTGAAAATCATTAATAATCAAACAGATAAATAAAAGCAATCCTTATCATATTCCTGTCATTTAACGTCATAAAACTTTCTTTTGCTTGCTTGACAAATGTTAAATAGCAAAAAAGATTTGGGGATAACCGACTTATCCCGGTGGATTCTCCGGCAAAGGGCGGGCGGCACGAGCAACCCCTGGCGATGAGCGCCACTTTCTGACGGTATTATTTTATAACACTGTTTTTTTATCCAGTATATATTAGTGGCAAAAATTGTTATCCCGGGTAGAATTATCGCTCCGGGGTCGCGCTTTTCTCCATCAGGTTGGTTGCCACGTCATGAGTAAATCATTCGTATTACATTCTGCTTTTAAACCCTCCGGCGATCAGCCAGAGGCCATCCGCCAACTGGAAGAAGGTCTGGAGGATGGGTTAGCCCACCAGACGCTGCTGGGGGTAACCGGCTCCGGTAAAACATTTACCATTGCCAATGTAATCGCTGATTTACAGCGGCCAACGATGGTGCTGGCACCCAATAAAACCCTCGCGGCGCAACTCTATGGCGAGATGAAAGAGTTCTTTCCGGAAAACGCCGTGGAGTTCTTCGTTTCTTACTATGATTACTACCAGCCGGAAGCCTATGTCCCCAGTTCGGATACCTTCATTGAGAAAGACGCCTCGGTAAACGAACATATCGAACAGATGCGGCTTTCAGCGACCAAGGCGCTGCTGGAGCGTCGCGATGTGGTCGTAGTCGCTTCCGTATCAGCGATATACGGTCTGGGGGATCCGGACCTGTATCTGAAAATGATGCTGCACCTGACAAAAGGGATGATTATCGATCAGCGCGCCATTGTGCGCCGGCTGGCGGAACTGCAGTACACCCGTAATGATCAGGTATTCCAGCGTGGAACATTCCGGGTGCGCGGCGAGGTGATTGATATCTTCCCGGCGGAATCGGACGACATTGCCCTGCGCGTGGAACTGTTTGACGAAGAGGTCGAGCGTTTGTCGCTGTTCGATCCGCTCACCGGCCATGTGGAATCGACGATTCAGCGCTATACCATCTACCCGAAAACGCACTATGTCACTCCCAGGGAGCGCATCGTGCAGGCGATGGAAGAGATTAAAGTTGAGCTGGCGGATCGCCGTAAGGTACTGCTGGCCAACGATAAACTGCTGGAAGAGCAGCGTCTTACCCAGCGTACCCAGTTCGATCTTGAGATGATGAACGAGCTGGGTTATTGCTCAGGGATTGAAAACTACTCCCGATTCTTGTCCGGGCGTGGGCCCGGAGAGCCGCCTCCGACACTGTTTGACTACCTGCCCGCCGATGGTCTGCTGGTGGTGGATGAATCTCACGTGACCATACCGCAGATTGGCGGTATGTACCGCGGTGACCGGGCGCGTAAAGAGACGCTGGTGGAATACGGCTTCCGCCTGCCGTCGGCGCTGGATAACCGTCCCCTGAAGTTTGAAGAGTTCGAAGCGCTGGCACCGCAGACTATTTATGTCTCTGCCACGCCAGGAAGTTATGAGCTGGAAAAATCCGGCGGCGACGTGGTGGATCAGGTGGTACGTCCGACCGGGCTGCTTGATCCGGTGATTGAGGTACGCCCGGTAGCGACACAGGTGGATGATTTGATGTCGGAGATCCGCTTGCGGGCGTCGATCAACGAACGGGTGCTGGTGACGACGCTGACCAAACGGATGGCTGAGGATTTGACCGAATATCTGGAAGAGCACGGCGAGCGGGTGCGCTACCTGCATTCGGATATCGACACTGTGGAGCGTATGGAGATTATTCGCGATCTGCGGCTTGGCGAGTTTGATGTGCTGGTGGGGATCAACCTGCTGCGCGAAGGACTGGATATGCCGGAAGTCTCGCTGGTGGCGATTCTGGATGCCGATAAGGAGGGATTCCTGCGTTCGGAACGCTCCCTGATTCAGACCATCGGACGCGCGGCCCGTAATGTTAACGGTAAGGCAATTCTCTACGCCGACAAGATCACCCCATCAATGGCGAAGGCGATTGGCGAAACCGAGCGGCGGCGCGAAAAGCAGCAGCGCTATAACGAAGAGAACGGCATTGTACCGCAGGGTCTGAATAAGAAAGTGGTTGATATTCTTTCGTTGGGTGAAAGTCTGGCGAAGACCAAATCGAAACGCGGCAGGACAAAAGTCGCGGCGCAAAGCGGTGCGGCGGAAACCGATCTCAGTCCGAAAGCGCTACAGCAAAAAATCCACGAGCTGGAAGGACAGATGTTCCAGCATGCGCAGAATCTTGAGTTTGAGGAAGCCGCGCAACTGCGTGACCGGATACATCAGTTGCGCGAACTGTTTATCGCAGCCTCGTGAATCAGGGTTTAAAAAATTATGATAATAGATTGAATATAAAGTGATTTTTGGTATAAGCCCTGGTTTTGCAATCGTGGTTATTTTTTTCTTTTATTATCAGTAAGTTATTTTTTACTGAAAAGTGGCCAGGATCGGTAGCTTTTTGTGGGCTGGAAAATATTTGTAGATTCAGTTAGATATAGTTGGAGTGTTCCCCGCGGAAGCGGGGATAAACCGGGATTAAATAACCAGAATCAAATGTCGTTTTAGTGTTCCCCGCGGAAGCGGGGATAAACCGTCATCGTCAATATCTGCAATAGTCTGTAGAGCGTGTTCCCCGCGGAAGCGGGGATAAACCGAAATCATAACCGATACCGGGAGCACGACTCATGTGTTCCCCGCGGAAGCGGGGATAAACCGCGAATGATGAGGAGTTTAGAAGATGGCCAAATGTGTTCCCCGCGGAAGCGGGGATAAACCGCGATGGATTGCCGTTCCGGCCAGCTGGATAGTGTGTTCCCCGCGGAAGCGGGGATAAACCGGAGTAATATTATGCCGGATACTATAGCTGTAGGTGTTCCCCGCGGAAGCGGGGATAAACCGATTCCGTTAACCCTGCCAATTATCACCAGAAAGTGTTCCCCGCGGAAGCGGGGATAAACCGGCAGTCCGCCCGCAGCCTGCTTTCCCGCCTGTGTGTTCCCCGAGGAAGCGGGGATAAACCGGTCATGCACGGCACACCCGGGGCAGGAAAATCGTGTTCCCCGCGAAAGCGGGGATAAACCGCGCGAATCTCTACGGTACTACCATTCCCTTATTTCCAGGATTATTTTCTTAATCATCTCCGGTAAAATGGATCTATTGCTTCGGTGTGACAGGAGTGTCGGGGCTACTGTCAGGCTGTGCATTGTGATATCTCTCACAGTTTATGTGAATATTTTCTTCTTTTTCATTGGTTTATATGTAAACGATTTGTGATTTTCCCCGGGAATATTCTGTGCATATTCCCTAATCGTCTGAAAATGCTCCCCGCCCCAGATAAGCATATCTTCATATAAAAATATTTATCGCGACCTGTGATTTTTCCTTTATACGGCTGTTATGTCCTTTCTTAAGTATTTAAATCTGTCCTGAATATTTTATCAAAACAATCACCTGTTATTGTGTTTTTTTACAGAGCTTTCACCATGTTATCATGGTAAAGTTTTGTCCCTGTTTTCGGATACTGTCATTTTTCTTCAGTTTTTCTTTACCTTAGGGCAAGCAGGAAAATTCTTAGCGGGGGAGGGGGCGCCATAATCGCATGAATAGATTAGTAATATTTAACATAGTTATCAACGATCAATAACTTATTCATGATAGTTATAATCTATCAAATTGTTGTGTGTGGTTGGTTTAAACGATTATCAAAGAATTATCTGTAATGATTTAATTGTTTCCAGAAAAAGGAGTTTACTTAATTGCTATCCCGTGACTGGCATTATTTTTTTGTCTCCCGGGAGGAAAGGAGATTCATTTTCCATGAATTATCATTTTATTTCTGATGACAGTTTTTTTCTCCTGGGTATCCGGGAGGTTATTAAAAATATGGATGTCAGAGCTTTTTTTAATAACCTTAATGAAGAAAGAAAAGTACTTAACCCACAGCCCGGAGATATTGTCGTTGTTGCAGTTAATAATGTCCATCTGCGCAGCCGACTGCTCAGAAGACCGATAATGACCCGCTGTCGTTTAATGGTGATGCTGGATATTCCGCTTACTCCGTCACGGCTGTCTTTCTTCCCGTGGTTGCTGCCCAAAAGTGTCGGTATGGAAGCTTTTGCGGCTGTTCTCCAGAAGGCATCCCGGGCCTGTGTTTTACGTGGAGAGGTAACAAAAAGCACTTTGGCTATATTTGAACAACTCAGCAGCGGAAAATCCGCAGCAACCCTGTCCGGAAATGCAGGGCAATCTGTAAAAAAGGTTTATCACATAAAACGTAATGTTTTTCAGCAGTACGGACTGATTAACTGTAATTCAGCCGGTATTCTGGTATGCCGCGATATGCTGGGCATGAAAGAACTTATCTGAACACATTAAAGCGTCAGTAATAAATATCCGTTAAACCCGAATTCATCCGGCAGAGGTCGGTAATATTTTCGGGCGGCAGAGACCTGCTTTCTTCCGGAAGTCGGGGATGAATGTTGTTGAAAATAACCCAGTCACTGAGCGGTGCTGATTGTCTGCGTGAAGGGAAGGGACTTCTGTTAAATACGCCTGCAGCGGGGGGCGGTGAACCATGAACAGTTATAAAAAAGGAATTTTGATAAAGATGACATATTTCCCGACAGCCATGCTGGCTGCCTGTGCTCTTTATTTTTTCAGCGGATATTTGCTGGCTGAGACTGCTTTGCCGGCAACGGAAAGTACCGTGGCCACGCAAAGCGACACCCGTATTCTCAACGACAGGGCGTCGGTTCAGTTGCCGGAAGGATTTACACGGATGACGGAAGAGCAGATAGCGGACCGCTATACCGCCGCCCAGCCGCGCCCGCAGGAGGTCTGGTACACCGACACCGGTGAAAACATCATATCACTGGCCTTTCTGTTCCCGTTTCCTGGTAAACCTCTGGCCGACGGGCATGTGCCGGAGCTGGCGGCAATGATGAAAAACCAGATGGCGGCACAGAAACCCGTTCTGACCACGCAGAAGGTGAACGGTCATACCGTCAGCCGGCTGGAAACCGTCTCATCTGATGCGCCCGGAACCCGGGTTTATCAGATTATACAGCTTTCTGCCTTCAGTGATGAGCTGATGATGGTGGTGTTTACGACCCCTGAAACTCTGAAGGGGACATATCAGCCGGCAGGGACGGCCACACTGGACTCTCTCAGGTACTGAGCTTATGTGATGCCGCAGGAGGCGTCGCCTGCCGGAATATTTTTTAACCCTGCGGATTTTAATCACACCGCAGTTATCCATCAGCCCAAAAAGGGATTTATTACCAACAGGGAGTTATCCATGAAAACCCGCTTAATCGCCAGTTCGCTGTTTATCAGTTCCGCCCTGCTGCTGTCTGCCTGTGACAGCGGAAGCAGTGCAGATACGGCGCTGAATGCAACAAAAGTCCTCGACGGCAAGGTCACCATGGTGATGCCGGATGGTTTCGTGAAAATGCCGCAGGACATGCTGGACGTGAAATATCCGGCTGCACAGCGCCCGCAGGAGGCCTGGTATGTGGAAAGTGAAGGCGGCAAAGTCTCTATTGCCTTCAGTGTTACCGGTACTGCCATGAAAGAATCTCAGGTGCCACAGTTCGCTGCCGCCATGAAACAGCAACTGAGTCCGTATTCACCGTCACTGTCAGAAGTCACCGTCAACGGTAAAAAGATGAGCCGTCTTGAGATGGTCACGCCCTCAGCGGACGGCAACATTTATAACCTGATGCAGCTGTCCTCCCGGGACGGGAAAATGCTGATTTCCACCTTTAACACCACCGAAGACCTGAAAGAGAAATATGCGCAGGCCGGGAAAGATGCTCTTTCCTCACTGAATTATTAATAACATTTATAAGCTAATTCTTTTTTTGTCGGTTTCATTTTATTTCTCTGGTGTAACGCCGGGGAAATACTTTTTGCTTACGAATCGCATCTGTAAGCAAAAGGTCCTCAGGATTAAGTAAAAGATTTATTAAGGATGAAACACATGTCGCCATATAGCCGTCATTCTGAAATTCATCAGGCTACTCAGTCTGATCTTCGGGAGGGTATTACTTTTTCCCGGCAGATTCGTTTCTGGGCGTGGATTAATATTATTCTGCAGTTTTTCCTGCCTCTGATGCTGGCTTTCACGCCGGCAGTCCGTGCTGCGCAGGCAAAATGGTATGAGACACCTCCCCAGCAGCAGACTGTCTCTGTTTCAACAGATGAGCTGCCGTCTCTGGGTAGCCCGGATAATGATGAAAAACGCAGTGGCGGGAATGAAGCAGAAGCCCGGACGGCACAGATGGCAACTCAGACGGGGCGCTTTCTGAACGACGCGAGCAGTGATGCAGCAGCGGGCATGGCCAGACAGATGGCGACAGGAAAGGCCAGTGCAGAAATAGAACAATGGCTTAACCGCGTGGGGACCGCCCGGGTTCAGATGCAGGTGGATAAAGAGTTTTCCCTGAAGGGTTCATCTGTTGATTTACTTATTCCGTGGTATGAGCGACCTGATGCTCTGATATTCTCACAGCACAGCCTGCACCGGACTGATGACCGGACCCAGGGAAACCTGGGGGCCGGATATCGCTATTATGCACCGGACTGGATGGCCGGTGTGAACGCGTTCTATGACTACGACTTTTCCGGTGAGCACTCCCGCATGGGGGTAGGGCTGGAATACAGCCGGGATTACCTGAAACTGGCGGCAAACGGCTATTTCCGTTTATCCGGCTGGAAAACGGCTTCCGATCTGTCTGACTATGAAGCCCGTCCGGCTAACGGCTGGGATATCCGTAGTGAAGGCTATCTGCCAGTTTACCCGCAACTGGGCGGGAAACTTGTCTATGAACAGTATTACGGTAAGGAAGTGGGGCTGTTTGGCCGGGATAACCGCCAGCAGGATCCGCGTGCGCTGACGGCAGGGCTTAACTATACACCATTCCCGTTAATGAAATTCAGTGCCGATCACCGCCTGGGTGAAGGTGGCGAACATGACACCCGTCTGGGTGTGGATTTTACCTGGCAGTTCGATACACCTTTCAGCAAACTGCTTGATACTGACGCCGTGGGGCAGATGCGAACCCTGGCGGGCAGCCGTTACAACCTGGTGGACCGTAACAACAATATTGTCCTGGAATACCGGGCTAAAAATACCCTTACCCTGAAAATGGCGGATGCATTGCGCGGACACCAGGGTGATCGTCTTTCCCTGGATGTGGTGGTAAATACCCGACACGGGCTGGAGCGTATTGAATGGGATGACAGCGCTTTGCGTGCCGCAGGCGGTGAGCTGGCCTGTACGGCGCATACTCAGTGTATGGTGACCCTCCCGCTCTGGAAGTCCGGGGGTATTGAGGCCAACACTTATGTGATTAACGCGGTTGCTCACGACAAAGCGGGAAATCAGTCTCCTCAGGCCTCCACACATATCTTTGTGGAACAGTCCGTTGTTCATGCTGAGCACTCAACTTTTGACATCGTACCAACTGCTGATGCCAGTGCGCGCTCTGTCATTATTGAGGCCGATGGTGTCAGTACTGCCACCATGACCTTCCGTGCGTTTGACGAAAATAACCTGCCGGTGACCTCGCTGAGTACCGAGATGCAGCAGCATGAATCCTCCCTGAGTGGAATGCAGATTAGTAGTGTGCGTGAAGTCAGTGCGGGGGTCTATGTTGCGACCGTTTCCGGCAATGTGGCCGGTGAAGCCTGGATGGCGCCAGTGGTGGATGGTTCGGTGCTGTCTTCACTGCGTAAGCCGGTGGCCTTTGTCTCTTCAGCGGCTGTCGTGTCTGATTTCAGTGTGGTGACGGATAACGCCGCCGCAGATGGTGTCGCCGCCAACAGCGTGAAAGCGACGGTAATAGATGCACAGGGCAATCCTCTGGCAGACCGTGAAGTCAGCTTCAGTGCCGATAATGGTGCAGTCATTGCTACCAGTGGCATAACCGGGCCTGATGGCTCAGTGACCATACCGCTGACCAGCACCCGTGCGGGTGTTGTCACGGTAACAGCGGTGGTGGATGGCAGTACACAATCTGTCAGTGTGACATTTATTGCCGATGCGCGTACGGCGCAGATTGCCGGCGATCTGCTGGTGGTGGCAGATAATGCGGTAGCGAACGGCACGGCGACCAACAGCGTGAAGGCGACGGTGACCGATGCGCAGGGCAATGCCCTGGCGGGCCAGAGCGTAAGCTTCAGCGCCGATAATGGCGCCACCATTGCGGCGAGTGGCGTCACCGGTGAGGACGGCAGTGTGACCCTGATGCTGACCAGTACCACGGCAGGACAGTCTGTGGTGAATGCGTCCATTAACGGGGGCAGCCAGAGTGTCCGTGTGACTTTTGTTGCCGATACCGGTACGGCGCAGATTACTGCCACCGATCTTGTCGTTGTGAATGATTATGCCGTAGCGGATGGTTCGGCGATCAACAGTGTGAAGGCGATTGTTACAGATGCACAGGGCAACCCGCTGGCGGGCCAGACCGTGAGCTTCAGTGCCGGTAATGGCGCGACCATTGCCGCCACGGGCGAGACCGGTGACGACGGCAGCGTGAGCGTCACCCTGACCAGCACGATGGCTGGTGTCTCGGCAGTGACTGCGTCAATTAGTGGCAGCAGCCAGAGTGTGAACGTCACTTTTGTTGCGGACAGCAGTACGGCGCAGATTATCGATGGAGCCCTGAGCGTGGTGGCAGATAATGCGCCGGCGAACGGTGTGGTGACCAACCGGGTGAAAGCCACCGTGACAGATCATCACGGTAATTTGCTGGCGAATCAGAGCGTCACTTTTACCGTAGATAACGGTGCCCGCTTTGTGGCGGGAGGTACGGACACCGTCACTCTGACCACGGACGAGCAGGGTGATGTGACTGTTGCACTGATCAGTCATGTGGCGGGCGTGGCCGGAGTGACTGCCAGTCTGGGTAACGGTAACCAGCGCAATGTAAACGTGACCTTTACCGCGGATACCGGGACGGCGCAGCTGGCCGAGGGCAGTCTGACGGTGGAAACCGATAACGCGCTGGCCAACGGGTCGGCGACCAACAGCGTGAAGGCAGTGGTGACCGATGCGCAGGGTAATGTCCTGGCGGGCCAGAGCGTAAGCTTCAGTGCCGATAACGGTGCGACGATAGCCGCGTCCGGGGTGACCGGGGCTGACGGCAGCGTGATTGTCACCCTGACGAATACCACGGCAGGCATCTCTGCAGTGACCGCCACCATCAGTGGCAGCAGCCAGAGTGTGAACGTGACCTTTACGGCGGACAGCGGCACGGCGCAGCTGGCCGAGGG
>NZ_KQ947382.1 GCF_001484765.1 Entomohabitans teleogrylli
TGTCACGCAGGGGGTCGCGGGTTCGAGTCCCGTCCGTTCCGCCACCCTATTTAGGGGCGTAGTTCAATTGGTAGAGCACCGGTCTCCAAAACCGGGTGTTGGGGGTTCGAGTCCCTCCGCCCCTGCCAGAAAACATCCTTAGCATTTGCTAAGGATTTTTTTTGCCTGAAATTTACCTGCCAGAGGTTTCTTACCCATACCTGGGGTAAAACACATTCATTCCATGCATGCATAAAGCGCTGTCATTCAACCAGCGGCTTTTTTAGCAACATTTTAATCTGTTCCTGCTTATCACAGTTTTGCAGCCATATAGCGTACAGTGGACGCGTTAAAATCGGGCGCTGCTGCATCCTGACCAGATCCTTACGCGACTCGGCCCATAAAACAGGAAGCCAGGTGCAGCCGTTAAGAGAGGGGAGCAACTGGCAGGCCAGCTTTGCTGAACCGGTTGTCAGCGCTGGGATCGCGTCCATGGCAATCAGATCTTCTTCATGTTGTCTGAAATCGGCCCCCCACTCCAGGCGTAGATACTGTAATTTACCTTCAGGGCGTAGCGGCGCTGAACAATATAAGGCCAGATCAAATTGCCCCAGTAACTGGCTGCTGAATTCGTCCATTTTAGGAGATTCGGTGGTAAGCAGGAGATCCAATTGCCGTTCATGAAGTTGTTTTACCAGCGACTGGCGTTGTGAAATTCTCGCTTCAATCTGCATATCAGGATTATCCCGATAGACATGCTCCAGCCAACGGGGAAGTACACATTCCCACAGCGATGCGCTGGCGCCGATAGAGAATTCGTTATGCTGCGCGGTCAGGGAGACATCTTTTTTGGCCGCCAGCCAGGTGTTCATCAAGTTCTCGGCATAGGGGAGTAAACGTTCACCTGCGGAGGTCAGACGAATATTGTTCCGGTGGCGGGTAAAAAGGTTTACTCCAAGCTGATTTTCAAGCTGACGAATACGAAAGCTAACTGCTGACTGGGTAAGATAGAGTGCTTCTGCCGCCCGGCCAAAGTGACGTGTTCTGCTCACTTCCAGGAAGGTTTTCAGCAATTCAGTATCCACAACGCTCTCCAAAAAATTTTTTGTCGTTATGATTTAAATGTTTTGTTTTACACTATGTCAAGCCTAACTAATACTCCGCGCCATAAATAGCTCGGCCAAGAGAATTAGGAGCGTGTAGGATGGCGGAAAGCTTTACGACGACTAATCGATTTTTCGACAATAAACATTATCCGCGCGGGTTCTCTCGTCATGGTGACTTCACCATCAAAGAGGCACAGTTACTTGAACGTCATGGATATGCTTTCAATGAGCTGGATCTTGGTAAACGTGAACCCATTACCGAAGAAGAAAAGCTTTTTGTAGCCGTATGCCGCGGTGAACGTGAGCCAGCGTCAGAAGCGGAGCGTGTCTGGAGTAAGTACATGGCGCGTATTAAGCGCCCCAGACGTTTTCATACCCTGTCCGGCGGTAAGCCGCAGATGGATACAGTAGAAGACTATAGCGACAATGATGATTAAACGACGGGGCACGATGCCCCGTTTTTTTATCCCTCTTCCTGTCACCTTCCAGGATAACCTTTATCAGATACCCTGTGATACCTGTTTGTGTAAGTGAATCAGAAGCCTGTCGATTGCCCGGTAACTCAGTGCTTCCTGAATATGCGGGCGTTGAATATCCGCTTCGTGCGCCATATCGGCGATAGTACGGGAGACTTTAATCAGTCGCTGCCAGGCCCGGACAGACAGACCAAGCCTGATTAACACCTCTTCGAGCCATACGGCATCTTCTGCTGTGAGCTTACAGTAGTGACGCGTTTCGTGGTTGTTCAGCGCCGCGTTTAGCTTTCCCTGGCGCGCCAGTTGCTGGTGACGCAGGGAGACTACTCTTTCCCTGACTATGGCGCTGGATTCGCCTTCCTGTGCCTGTTGGCTGAGTACCCCTGGTGGTAAGAGGGGGATCTCCAGAGATAAGTCGAAACGATCCAGAAAAGGCCCGGACAGGCGGCTCAGATAGCGCATCACCTGTTGCGCAGAACTGCGGTTATGACTCCCCTGATAGTGCCCGGTCGGGCTGGGGTTCATGGCGGCGATAAGCTGAAAGCGGGCCGGATAACATATCTTGGCACGGGTGCGGGAAATATGGATTTCTCCTGACTCGATGGGCTCTCTTAACGCATCCAGCACCCGCCGCTCAAACTCCGGGAGCTCGTCCAGAAATAGTATGCCATTGTGCGCCAGAGATATCTCTCCGGGGACCGGTAGCGTTCCGCCGCCAACCATCGCATTTAATGATGCGCTGTGGTGCGGCGCCCTGAAGGGGCGCAAACGCCATTGCTTTTCCAGCGCATACGGATTTACCAGGCTAAGGATTGCAGCGTTTTCAATCGCCTCTTCAGCGCTCAGGGGCGGTAACAGGCCACCGAGGCGGCTGGCGAGCATGGTTTTACCGGTTCCTGGTGGCCCCATTAATAACAGGTTATGTCCGCCCGCGGCGGTGATTTCCAGTACCCGCTTTCCCTGCGCCTGACCGATAATTTCATTGATATCAGGCCCACTGTCACCCGGCGCGTCCGGTTTGCGCTGCGGCGCTCTCAACTGCGCTTTACCTTCCAGGAAGGCGCAGACTTCTGCCAGATTGCCGGCAATATGGCACCCTTCCAGCTCCAGTAAGCCGATTTCATGCTGGTTCTCTTCGGAGACGACAATCTGTCTGCCAGCCAGCAGGGATTCTCTGGCCCCGCAAATAGCGCCGGAAACCCCCCTCAGCGCGCCGCTAAGGGCCAGTTCGCCAATGAACTCATAATCCGCCAGCCGGTTGGTAGAAAGTTGCTCAGAAGCGGCAAGGAGCGCCAGCGCGATGGGAAGATCGTATCGCCCGCCCTCTTTAGGGAGGTCGGCTGGGGCCAGATTGATGGTGATCTTGCGGGCAGGGAAGGTATATCCGCTGTTAATGATGGCGCTGCGTACCCGATCGCGCGCTTCTTTCACGGTGGTTTCCGGTAACCCGACAATGGTTAATGCCGGAAGCCCCTGGCTGATATGCGCCTCAACGGTCACCTGCGGTGCGGCAATTCCCAGTGCGGCTCTGGTATGAATAATGGCCAGCGACATAGCTCCTCCTTGCCGGCTGGAGTATGCCATCGACAAGAGGAGGACTGAACGGGGAAGATCAATATCTACGACTTATATAGGAGATTATTTCCTTGTTTTCGCCGTAGTTCATGAAGAATGGAGGCCTGATCGCAAAAGATAGTTTTCTCTTATGTTGATTGTAACAAGGTAAAAAAGAGCAGATTTTGAAAAGTTACCTTACTCTATGAAAAATAATAATTTTTTATTCAATAAATTTCTGTGCCGAAAAATCGTCAATAAAAATTTCTTGTCAGTGCAGCATCCTCTGTGATAACTCTTTAGGTATTCCTTCGAACAAGAAGCAAGATTGAACAGAAGATGACAGCCCTTCTACGAGTGATTAGCCTGGTCGTGATAAGTGTGGTGGTGATTATTATCCCACCGTGCGGGGCTATGCTCGGAGATAGAAAGGCTTAGAAGTCAGAGTCTTAATCGAAAAGAACCCCCGCACCGAAAGGTCCGGGGGTTTTTTGTTGGCCTTTAGAAATGCAGGAAGAGCAGAGAATGCGCTACAGAATAAAATTCTGTTTCTTCGGCAATGTGACAGGTAACTAACTATGAATGGTGCACAGTGGGTGGTACATGCGTTGCGAGCGCAGGGAGTTGAAGCGGTTTTCGGCTATCCAGGCGGGGCAATTATGCCGGTCTATGATGCATTGTACGACGGCGGCGTGGAGCACTTACTCTGTCGGCATGAGCAGGGCGCGGCGATGGCGGCTATCGGTTATGCGCGCGCTACCGGGAAAACTGGCGTGTGTATCGCCACATCAGGCCCGGGGGCGACTAACCTGGTGACCGGTCTGGCGGATGCGCTGCTGGATTCGGTGCCGGTAGTGGCGATTACCGGTCAGGTTGCCGCACCGCTCATTGGTACTGACGCCTTCCAGGAAGTGGATGTACTGGGTCTGTCTCTGGCCTGTACCAAGCATAGCTTTCTGGTGGAATCGGTAGAAGAGTTGCCCCAAGTGCTGGCAGAGGCGTTTGAAATCGCTAGATCGGGTCGTCCGGGACCGGTTTTAGTCGATATCCCGAAAGATATTCAACTGGCTCAGGCCGATCTGGAACCGTGCCTCGCCTCAGTGGAAGATGCCGTTGCTCTGCCGGTTAGCGAACTGGAGCAGGCTCGCCAGATGCTGGCTGCCGCGCGTAAACCGATGTTGTATATCGGCGGTGGTGTAGGGATGGCTCAGGCGGTACCTGCGCTGCGTGAATTCATTGCGGTAACCGGCGTTCCATCGACCTGTACCCTGAAAGGGCTGGGAGCAGTTAACGCTGAGTCGCCGTTTTATCTGGGAATGCTGGGGATGCACGGCAATAAAGCCGCAAATCTGGCAGTTCAGGCGTGCGATCTGTTAATTGCCGTCGGCGCGCGCTTTGACGATCGGGTGACCGGTAAACTGGACACATTCGCGCCTCATGCCAGCGTTATCCATATGGATATCGATCCGGCGGAAATGAACAAACTGCGCCAGGCGCATGTCGGGTTGCGCGGCGATTTGAATGCCTTGCTTCCGGCGCTGGCGCAGCCGCTGCAACTGGACGACTGGCGGGCGGAAGTGGGCGCGCTGCAGGCGGAGCACGGTTGGCGCTACGACCACCCGGGAGACGCTATTTATGCGCCGCTGCTGCTAAAACAGTTATCGGAGCGCAAACCGGCTACCGCGGTCGTGACCACAGATGTCGGCCAGCACCAGATGTGGGCGGCTCAGCATATGTCCTTCAACCGCCCGGAAAATTTTATCACTTCCAGCGGACTGGGCACCATGGGTTTTGGCCTGCCTGCGGCGGTTGGCGCCCAGGTGGCCCGGCCGGAGGATACGGTAATCTGTATCTCCGGAGACGGTTCGTTCATGATGAACGTTCAGGAACTGGGGACCGTAAAACGAAAACAGTTACCGTTAAAAATTGTTTTACTGGATAACCAGCGTTTAGGCATGGTGCGCCAGTGGCAACAGCTATTCTTCTCCGCCCGTTATAGTGAAACCACACTCTCTGATAATCCCGATTTTCTTACGCTGGCCAGCGCTTTCGGCATTCCCGGCCGGCACATTACTCGTAAAGACCAGGTGGAAGCGGCACTGGATGCCATGCTGAACAGCGATGGGCCTTATCTGCTTCACGTCTCAATTGATGAGCTTGAGAACGTCTGGCCACTGGTACCCCCCGGTGCCAGTAACTCGCAAATGCTGGAGAAATTATCATGATGCAACATCAGCTCGCCGTTCAGGCCCGTTTTCGTCCGGAAACGCTGGAGCGCGTACTGCGCGTAGTACGCCATCGCGGCTTTCAGGTCTGCGCCATGAATATGGCGTCCGCCGCCGTTCCCGGGAACATTAATATCGAATTGACCGTTGCCAGCCCCCGGCCTGTCGAATTACTGTTTAGTCAATTAAGCAAGCTGGCTGACGTCGCCTGCGTCGAAATTCAGCAACCGCAACTTACATCACAACAAATCCGCGCCTGAGCGCAAAGGAAGAAAAATGACGACCAAAAAAGCTGATTACATCTGGTTCAATGGCGAGATGGTTCCGTGGGGCGAGGCAAAGGTTCACGTGATGTCCCATGCGCTGCATTATGGTACCTCTGTGTTTGAAGGTATCCGTTGCTATGACTCTCACAAAGGTCCGGTGGTGTTCCGTCATCGTGAACATATGCAGCGTCTGCATGATTCAGCCAAAATTTACCGTTTCCCGGTTTCACAAAGCGTTGATGAGCTGATGGAAGCCTGTCGTGAGGTGATTCGCAAAAACAACCTGACCAGCGCCTATATTCGTCCGCTGGTTTTTGTTGGCGATGTTGGTATGGGCGTTAACCCGCCTCCGGGATATAACACAGACGTGATCATCGCGGCGTTCCCGTGGGGCGCTTACCTTGGCGCGGAAGCACTGGATCAGGGGATCGATGCGATGGTTTCTTCCTGGAACCGCGCGGCGCCGAACACCATTCCGACGGCAGCGAAGGCGGGCGGCAACTATCTTTCTTCTCTGCTGGTCGGCAGCGAAGCGCGCCGTCACGGCTATCAGGAAGGGATCGCGCTGGATGTAAACGGCTATCTGTCTGAAGGAGCAGGGGAAAACCTGTTCGAAGTGAAAGACGGTATTTTGTTTACTCCGCCGTTTACCTCTTCCGCGCTGCCGGGGATCACCCGCGACGCGATTATCAAACTGGCGAAAGATCTGGGTATCGAAGTCCGCGAACAGGTGTTGTCGCGGGAATCCCTGTATCTGGCTGATGAAGTCTTTATGTCCGGCACCGCCGCGGAAATTACCCCGGTGCGCAGTGTGGATGGTATCCAGGTAGGGGCAGGGCGCTGCGGCCCGGTCACTAAACGTATTCAGCAAGCCTTCTTCGGTCTGTTCACCGGTGAAACCGAAGACAAGTGGGGCTGGTTGGATCAGGTTAATAATTAAGATAAAAACGGGACGGCACACAGCGTCCCGCTTATTTTAGACAGAGACTGGGAGTAACTAAAGCATGCCTAAGTATCGTTCCGCCACTACCACGCACGGCCGTAATATGGCGGGTGCCCGCGCCCTGTGGCGCGCAACCGGGATGACCGATGCCGATTTCGGGAAGCCGATTATCGCCGTGGTTAACTCCTTTACTCAGTTTGTGCCGGGCCACGTGCATCTGCGCGATCTCGGTAAACTGGTTGCGCAGCAGATTGAAGCCAGCGGCGGCGTCGCCAAAGAGTTTAATACCATTGCCGTGGATGACGGTATCGCCATGGGACACGGCGGCATGCTTTATTCCCTGCCTTCCCGCGAGCTGATCGCGGATTCGGTGGAGTACATGGTTAATGCTCATTGTGCGGACGCCATGGTGTGTATTTCCAACTGCGACAAAATCACCCCGGGGATGTTGATGGCCTCCCTGCGTCTGAATATTCCGGTGATCTTTGTCTCCGGCGGCCCGATGGAGGCCGGTAAAACCAAACTGTCCGATAAAATCATTAAACTCGATCTGATCGATGCCATGATTCAGGGCGCCAATCCGAACGTCAGCGATGAAGAGAGCGCCCAGTACGAGCGTTCCGCCTGCCCGACCTGTGGTTCCTGCTCGGGGATGTTTACCGCCAACTCGATGAATTGCCTGACGGAAGCGCTGGGGCTTTCTCAGCCGGGTAACGGTTCCCTGCTGGCGACCCACGCCGACCGTAAACAGCTATTTCTCAATGCCGGGAAGCGTATCGTCGAACTGACCAAACGTTACTACGAACAGGATGACGCCTCAGCGCTGCCGCGCAATATCGCTAACAAAGCGGCGTTCGAAAACGCCATGATGCTGGATATCGCTATGGGCGGTTCCACTAACACAGTACTGCACCTGCTGGCGGCGGCTCAGGAAGCGGAAATCGATTTCACGATGAGCGACATCGATCGCCTGTCACGCAAAGTGCCGCAACTGTGTAAGGTGGCGCCAAGCACGCAGAAATACCATATGGAAGATGTCCACCGCGCAGGCGGCGTGCTGGGGATCCTCGGCGAACTGGATCGCGCCGGCCTGCTGAACCGCGATGTATCCAACGTGCTGGGCCTGACCCTGCCGCAAACCCTTGAGCAGTATGATGTAATGCTGACGCAGGATTCGGCGGTGAAAGAGATGTTCCGCGCCGGTCCGGCGGGCATTCGCACGACAGAAGCCTTCTCGCAGTCGTGCCGCTGGGATTCGCTGGATGATGATCGGGCCGGGGGCTGTATTCGTTCCCTGGAACATGCCTACAGTCAGGACGGCGGACTGGCGGTGCTGTATGGCAACTTCGCGGAAAATGGCTGTATTGTAAAAACCGCCGGAGTAGACGACAGCGTCCTGAAATTTACAGGTCCGGCGAAAGTGTATGAAAGCCAGGATGATGCGGTGGAAGCCATTCTCGGCGGCAAAGTAGTGGCCGGCGATGTGGTGGTGATCCGCTACGAAGGGCCGAAAGGCGGGCCGGGGATGCAGGAAATGCTCTACCCGACCAGCTTCCTGAAGTCGATGGGTCTGGGCAAAGCCTGCGCGTTGATTACTGATGGTCGTTTTTCGGGCGGTACCTCCGGTCTGTCTATCGGCCATGTTTCTCCGGAAGCGGCCAACGGCGGGAGCATCGGTCTGATTGAAGACGGCGATATCATCGCGATTGATATCCCGGGTCGCAGCCTCCAGCTGGAAGTGAGCGATCGAGAGCTGGCGGCGCGTCGTGAAGCGCAGGAAGCGCGCGGCGACCAGGCGTGGACGCCGAAAGCCCGTGAGCGCCAGGTTTCCTTTGCGCTGCGCGCATACGCCAGCCTTGCCACCAGTGCGGATAAAGGCGCGGTGCGCGATAAATCGAAACTGGGAGGTTGAGTATGGCCGAATCCCAACCCCTGTCAGCCGCCCCGGAAGGGGCGGAGTACCTGAGGGCGGTACTGCGTTCGCCGGTCTATGAAGCCGCTCAGGTGACGCCGCTGCAGAAGATGGAAAAGATCTCCGCCCGGATGGACAACGTGGTGCTGGTTAAGCGCGAAGACCGCCAGCCAGTGCACAGTTTCAAACTGCGCGGCGCTTACGCGATGATGGCCGGCCTGAGCGAAGAGCAAAAAGCGCACGGCGTGATTACCGCTTCTGCGGGCAACCATGCCCAGGGCGTGGCGTTCTCCGCTTCCCGTCTTGGGGTGAAAGCGCTGATTGTGATGCCGGTCGCTACGGCGGATATCAAGGTGGACGCGGTACGTGGGTTTGGCGGCGAAGTGCTGCTCTACGGCGCCAACTTTGATGAAGCGAAAGCCAAAGCCATTGAGCTGGCTCAGCAGCAGGGTTTTACCTGGGTGCCGCCGTTTGACCACCCGGCGGTGATCGCCGGACAGGGTACGCTGGCACTGGAGCTGTTACAGCAGGATGCTCACCTCGATCGTATCTTTGTGCCGGTGGGCGGCGGCGGACTGGCGGCTGGCGTGGCGGTGCTGATCAAACAACTGATGCCGCAGATCAAAGTGATCGCGGTGGAAGCGGAAGACTCCGCCTGTCTGAAGGCGGCGCTGGATGTCGGGCAGCCAGTAGATTTACCGCGGGTCGGGCTGTTTGCCGAAGGGGTTGCCGTGAAGCGTATCGGCGATGAGACCTTTCGCCTCTGCCAGGCTTATCTGGACGATATTGTCACTGTGGACAGTGACGCTATCTGCGCGGCGATGAAAGATCTGTTCGAGGATGTACGCGCCGTGGCGGAACCTTCTGGCGCGCTGGCGCTGGCGGGAATGAAAAAATATGTCCAGCAGCACAACATCCGCGGCGAACATCTGGCCCATATTCTTTCCGGGGCGAATGTTAACTTCCACGGTCTGCGCTACGTTTCAGAACGCTGCGAACTGGGGGAACAGCGTGAAGCGCTACTGGCGGTAACCATTCCGGAAGAGAAGGGCAGCTTCCTGAAGTTCTGCCAGCTGTTGGGCGGGCGGGCGGTGACCGAGTTTAATTACCGTTTCGCCGACGATCGCGAGGCCTGTATTTTTGTCGGCGTCCGGCTGAGCCGCGGCGTGGAAGAGCGTGAAGAGATCATCGCGCTGCTTACGCAAGGCGGTTACGGCGTAGTGGATCTCTCCGACGATGAAATGGCCAAGTTGCACGTGCGCTATATGGTGGGTGGTCGCCCGTCGAAGCCGCTGCAGGAGCGTCTGTATAGTTTCGAGTTTCCGGAATCGCCGGGGGCGCTGTTGCGCTTTCTCCAGACGCTGGGGACGCACTGGAATATTTCGCTGTTTCATTACCGCAGCCACGGTACGGACTACGGCAGAGTACTGGCGGCGTTTGAGCTGGGTCAGCATGAGCCGGATTTCGAAACCCGGCTGCATGAACTGGGTTATGATTGCCACGACGAGACCGATAACCCGGCATTCCGTTTCTTTTTAAAAGGGTAGGTAACCAGGTATGGCAGGGAGCTTCGCGGGATTTGAGCAACAGGGTTTGACCTTTCTCCAGCAGGTGCGTATTGAAAACGACAAAGAGTGGTTTGAGGCGCATCGCGATGTTTACCAGCAAAGCCTGCTAACCCCCTTACGGGCGCTGGTGGATACCCTGGCGCTGGCGATGCTGGAGATCGACCCGCAATTTGAAACCCGCCCCGCCATTGGTAAAACTCTGTCGCGTATCCACCGGGATACGCGTTTTTCTCACGACAAATCCCGCTACCGCAGCCGGATGTGGCTGACGTTTAAACGGCCGGGGAAAGACTGGACTGATGCGCCGGCCTATTTCTTTGAACTGGGGCCGGATATGTTGCGCTATGGTTTGGGCTATTACAGCGCCAGCAAAGCGACGATGGATCTGTTCCGCCATACCCTGAAACAGCGGCCACAGCCGTTTCTGGCCGTTGCGCAGCAGTGCTGCCAGGGTGGGTTTGAACTGGTGGGGGAGAGTTATAAGCGGTTGCTGGTGAAAGACCTCGATCCGGTTATCTCATCGTGGTATCACCGCAAATCTTTTGCCGTGATGGTTACCAGCAGCGATGTGGAGCCGCTTTTCCATCCGCAACTGGCGCAGACGCTGACTCATGGTTTCCGCCAACTGGAGCCGCTGTATCAATGGCTGATGAATGTGGAGTCCATGAAGCAGATTGACCCGGCTGATTTATGACAGCAGTCGCCAGAATGCGCTGACCAGCGGCTCGTGGAGCCGCTTTTTTTGTACGCAGACGCCCAGTTCAAAGGGCGTTTTTTCATCGCTGCGCTCAAGGATCAGCACGCGATTACGCACCGGCTCCGGGCTGTTTTCCAGCACCACTTCCGGGATCAGCGCCACGCCGCAGCCCAACGCCACCATTGAAACCATCGCCTCGTGGCCGGCTACCGTGGCATAAATGGCCGGATTACTGATTTTGTTGCGCCGGAACCACAGTTCAATCCGCCGCCGGACCGGGCCCTGATCCGGCAGGATAAACGGCACCTTCGACCAGTCGGGATCGATCTCGCTGACCTGGTTGCGCACCGGACACGGCAGCGCTGGCGCAATCAGCACTACCGCCAGATTTTCCAGCATCGAAAAGGCTATTGAACCAGGCAGGGTCTCTGGCTTGCCGGCAATTGCCAGATCGGCTTCCCCGGTCACTACTTTTTCCATGGCGTCGGCGGCATCGCCGGTAGTGAGTTTAATTTCCACCGAGGGATGTTCGGCCCGGAAGCGGTCGAGAATCGGCGGCAGATGGCTGTAGGCAGCGGTGACCGAGCAAAACAGGTGCAGTTCGCCGCAGAGCGATGGTCCCTGCTGATCGATGGCGTGTCGCAACTGTTGATACTGCAGCAGGGTTTGCTGGGCGAAGGTGCGCAACGCTTCTCCGGCTTCGGTCAGAGTGACGGTTCGATTATCACGGATGAACAATGGTTGGCCGAGATCCTCTTCCAGGCGCTGAATCTGGCGCGAAAGGGTCGAGGGGCTGACGTGCATCGCCCGCGCGCTACGGCCAAAGTGGCGGCTTTCCGCCAGATGGAGAAAGGTTTTCAGATCGCGTAAATCCATGATTCGGTGCCCCGGGTTTATTATTGCGCATTGTGCAACGTCACGTTGTTAATATATCAATTTGCGCAATACATTTCCTGTCATATAGTGGAGTCATTATCGCAGGCTTTGACACGGCTGGCGTTCTGAACAACAAGCACAATATGACATCACGGAGTTACACAATGGCTAACTATTTCAACACTTTGAATCTGCGTCAGCAACTGGCGCAACTGGGTAAATGTCGCTTTATGGCGCGCGATGAGTTTGCTGATGACGCCAGCTACCTCAAAGGGAAAAAAGTGGTCATTGTCGGTTGCGGCGCTCAGGGCCTCAACCAGGGTCTGAACATGCGTGACTCCGGGCTGGATATCTCCTACGCTCTGCGTAAAGAAGCGATTGCGGAAAAGCGTGCTTCCTGGCGTAAAGCGACCGAAAACGGCTTTAAGGTCGGGACTTACGAAGAGCTGATCCCGCAGGCGGATCTGGTGGTTAACCTGACGCCGGACAAACAGCACTCTGACGTGGTGCGTTCCGTACAGCCGCTGATGAAAGATGGCGCCGCGCTGGGCTACTCCCACGGTTTCAACATCGTTGAAGTGGGCGAGCAGATTCGTAAAGATATCACCGTGGTGATGGTTGCACCGAAATGCCCGGGCACCGAAGTACGTGAAGAGTACAAACGTGGATTCGGCGTTCCGACCCTGATCGCGGTTCACCCGGAAAACGATCCGAAAGGCGAAGGTATGGCGATTGCTAAAGCCTGGGCTGCAGCGACGGGCGGTCATCGTGCCGGCGTGCTGGAATCCTCTTTCGTTGCGGAAGTGAAATCTGATCTGATGGGCGAGCAAACCATTCTGTGCGGCATGTTGCAGGCAGGTTCCCTGCTGTGCTTTGACAAGCTGGTGCAGGAAGGCACTGACCCGGCTTATGCGGAAAAACTGATTCAGTACGGCTGGGAAACGATCACCGAGGCGCTGAAGCAGGGCGGTATCACTCTGATGATGGATCGCCTGTCCAATCCGGCGAAACTGCGCGCTTATGCGCTCTCTGAGCAACTGAAAGAGATCATGGCGCCGCTGTTCCAGAAACATATGGATGATATCATCTCCGGTGAATTCTCCTCCGGCATGATGGAGGACTGGGCGAACGACGATAAGAAACTGCTGACCTGGCGCGAAGAGACCGGCAAAACCGCGTTCGAAACCGCGCCGCAGTACGACGGCAAGATCGGCGAGCAGGAGTACTTCGATAAAGGCGTGCTGATGATCGCGATGGTGAAAGCGGGTGTTGAACTGGCGTTCGAAACCATGGTGGATTCCGGCATCATCGAAGAGTCTGCTTACTATGAGTCACTGCACGAGCTGCCGCTGATCGCCAACACCATCGCCCGTAAGCGCCTGTATGAAATGAACGTGGTTATCTCCGATACCGCCGAATACGGTAACTACCTGTTCTCTTATGCCTGCGTACCGCTGCTGAAAGAGTTCATGACCACGCTGCAGCCGGGTGATCTGGGTAAAGCGATTGCTGAAGGCGCGGTAGACAACGCGCAACTGCGCGATGTTAACGAAGCGATTCGCGGCCATGCTATTGAGCAGGTGGGTAAAAAACTGCGCGGTTATATGACGGACATGAAACGCATCGCCGTCGCGGGGTAATCAGAATATCGGGTAGCGCTGCGCTTACCCGATGATTAATGCTCATCAGCCCGGTAAGCCTCTGCGCTACCGGGCTGTTTGTTAGTTACGATACAGCACTTTAATGATGTGGTAACCGAACTGGGTATGCAGTGGGCCGGTTGGCTCCAGTACCGGGCAGGAGAAGACCACTTTATCAAACGCCGGCACCATCTGGCCCTGTTTGAATTCGCCCAGGTGACCGCCTTTTTTGCCCGACGGGCAAATTGAGTGCTTCTTCGCCAGCTTCTCAAAATCGCCGCCGTTTTTAATCTGCTCCAGCAGGTCGTGTGCCAGTTTTTCTTCTTTAACAAGGATATGCATTGCTGCCGCGGTTTTAGCCATGAAGTGCTCTGAGGTAATTGAGATGAATCGGGTCGCAATAATAGCATGCGCTAGCGGCGATACAGCACCTTGATAATGTGATAGCCGAATTTGGTTTTGATCGGGCCGCAGGGCTTGAGTAGCGGGCAACTGAAGACCGCTTTATCGAACGGACCCACCATCACGCCCTGTTTAAACTCCCCTAAATCGCCGCCGTTGCGGCCGGATGGACAGGTGGAGTAACGTTTTGCCAGATGATCAAAGCTGACGCCTTTTTCCAGCTTTGCGAGGATTTCCTGGGCCAGTTTTTCCGTCTTCACCAGAATGTGCAGTGCCGCCGCGCTTTTTGCCATAATAAATTCCCGAAGCGTAAATCAGTTAGCTCACACTCTATCATTCGCTGGCGGACAGCGGTAAATCTCCGCCCGGCTTTCTGCTACAATCCTTCCCCCGTCAGGAAATTGAGTCAACGTTATGCGTCTTAACCCCAGCCAACAGCAAGCCGTCGAATTTGTTACCGGGCCCTGCCTGGTGCTGGCCGGAGCCGGTTCCGGCAAAACGCGCGTTATCACCAATAAAATCGCCCACCTGATCCGCGGTTGCGGCTATCAGGCGCGCCATATTGCGGCAGTCACGTTTACTAACAAGGCGGCGCGCGAGATGAAAGAGCGCGTTGCCCAGACGTTGGGGCGTAAAGAGGCGCGCGGTTTGCTGATTTCCACTTTCCACACTCTGGGGCTGGAAATCATCAAGCGCGAATATGCGGCGTTGGGGATGAAGGCGAATTTTTCGCTGTTCGACGATACCGATCAGATGGCGTTGATTAAGGAGCTGACGGAAGGGCTGATCGAAGAGGACAAAGTGCTACAACAGCAGCTCCTGTCGACCATCTCTAACTGGAAAAATGACCTGTTGAGCCCATCCCAGGCAGCGGCGCAGGCGAAGGGTGAGCGGGAGCGGATATTCGCGCATTGCTACAGTCTGTATGATGCGCACCTCAAAGCCTGTAATGTACTGGATTTCGACGATCTGATTCTGCTGCCCACGCTGTTGCTACAGCGTAATGAAGAGGTCAGAGAGCGCTGGCAGAACCGTATTCGCTACCTGCTGGTGGATGAATATCAGGACACCAACACCAGCCAGTATGAACTGGTGAAGCTGCTGGTGGGGAGCCGGGCGCGTTTTACCGTGGTGGGGGATGACGATCAGTCGATCTACTCATGGCGTGGGGCGCGCCCACAGAATCTGGTGCTACTGAGCAAGGACTTTCCGGCGCTTCAGGTCATCAAACTGGAACAGAATTATCGCTCTTCCGGGCGCATCCTGAAAGCCGCCAATATTTTGATCGCCAATAACCCGCACGTATTTGAAAAGCGTCTGTTTTCCGAGTTGGGCTATGGCGTCGAGTTGAAAGTGTTGAGCGCCAACCATGAAGAACATGAAGCGGAGCGGGTGATCGGTGAACTGATCGCCCACCACTTTATTAATAAAACCCAATATAAGGATTACGCGATCCTCTACCGTGGCAATCACCAGTCGCGTGTGTTTGAAAAAATGCTGATGCAGAATCGCATTCCCTACAAAATTTCCGGGGGCACCTCATTCTTCTCCCGCCCCGAGATTAAAGATTTGCTGGCCTACCTGCGGGTGCTGACCAATCCGGACGATGACAGCGCTTTTCTGCGCATTGTGAATACGCCGAAGCGGGAAGTTGGTCCGGCCACGCTCCAGAAACTGGGGGAGTGGGCGACGCAGCGCAATAAAAGTCTGTTCACCGCCAGTTTTGATCTCGGGCTGAGCCAGACCCTGACCGGGCGCGGCTATGAGTCGCTGACCCGCTTTACGCACTGGCTGGGGGATATCGCCCGGTTGTCTGAGCGGGAGCCGGTGGCGGCGGTACGCGATCTGATCCGCGGCATCGATTATGAGAGTTGGCTGTATGAAACCTCCGCCAGCCCGAAAGCCGCGGAGATGCGCATGAAAAATGTCAACCAGCTGTTTAGCTGGATGACGGAGATGCTGGAGGGCAGCGAACTGGAGGAGCCGATGACCCTGACTCAGGTGGTCACCCGCTTCACGCTGCGCGATATGATGGAGCGCGGAGAGAGCGATGAAGAGGCCGACCAGGTCCAGTTGATGACGTTGCACGCCTCCAAAGGTCTTGAGTTTCCCTACGTTTATCTGGTGGGGATGGAAGAGGGGCTCTTGCCGCACCAGAGCAGCATTGATGAAGACAATGTCGATGAGGAGCGGCGGCTGGCCTACGTGGGGATCACCCGGGCGCAGAAAGAGTTAGTCTTCACGCTGTGCCGGGAGCGGCGTCAGTACGGCGAACTGGTGCGTCCGGAGCCGAGCCGTTTTCTGCTGGAACTTCCACAGGATGACCTGATCTGGGAAACTGAGCGCAAAGTGGTCAGCGCCGAGGAGCGGATGCACAAAGGGCAGGCCAATGTCGCCAATATCCGGGCGATGCTGGCCAAAGCGAAGAAGTAACGAATGCGGATATGGCGCAGAGATAGCCACTGCCGGCGCGGCTATCCTGCGGTGAAACCCATTATGGTGTTTCTGCGATATCCAGCGGCCAGTGAACATAGCTTTCCCACAACACTTCCTGCTGAAGATTTTCTTTCAGTAGCGGATGTGTGGTCAGCCAGGGAGCGGAGACCGACAGTTGTAGATGGTCCTGGCTGGCATGTAGCGCCAGTTGCGGAAGCCGATCGTCGCGACGGCGCCCGGCGAAGAGAATGGCCAGACGCAGCAGGCGGCAAAGGCGCTCGGCGACCCGCGGCGGCACAGCGTTTTGCTGATGCAGCGACGAGAGATCGAGCGGGTTGATCTGGTTCAGCAGCAGAGCCGCCAGCAACCGCTTCTGGGCCGGCGTGAAACCGGGCAAATCGAGGTGGCGTATCAGGTAGGCGGCATGCTGCGGCGCCTGGCGGAAATCGATACTCAGCCCGATTTCATGCAGCAGACAGGCGTTACTGAGTAGCTCCTGGCTCAGCGGTTCCAGTTGCCATTCCCCGGACACCTGCTGAGCGAAATCGCCAGCCAGCTGCGCGACGCGCTGAGCCTGCTCGACATCCACCATAAAACGGCGCTGAATGTTACGCACTGTGCGGCTACGAATATCCTGATCGACGGCCAGATGTAGCATCCCGTAAACCAGTCCCTCGCGCAGCGCGCCGCCAGCCAGCGTCATACAGTCAATTTTCAGCTCGTTGAAGATGGCGATCAGAATCGCCAGCCCGCTGGGGAATACCAGCGCGCGCTCCAGAGTCAGCCCTTCGATTTCCAGCTCTTCGAGACGCAGACACTGGATAGCTCTCTGTTTCAGTTGCAGGAGCCGCGACAGGGTGATGCGTTCATCCATCCCCTGAGCCATCATAATTTCCTGTAATGCCTGAACAGTACCGGAGGCGCCGACGCAGACTTTCCAGCCGTGGCGGCGTAGCTCATCGGCGACGGGACGCAGTACTTCACGGGCTGCCTGTTCCGCGGCAGCGAAATTCTCCGGCGCCAGATTGCGATCGGCAAAATAGCGTTCCAGCCAGGTTACGCAACCCATCGACAGACTGAATAGCGAGGTCGCCTGCGCGCCGGTGCCGGTGACCAGTTCGGTACTGGCGCCGCCGATATCCACGACCAGACGCCGATCGGCGCCGCCGGTGGTGTGAGCCACTCCCTGGTATATCAGCCGCGCTTCTTCCTCGCCGCTAATAACCTGAACCGGGCAGCCGAGAATAGTCTGCGCATGGTCGATAAAAACCTGGGCGTTGGTGGCAAGACGCAGCGTAGCGGTGGCGACCACGCGGATCTGATCGCCGGGGATATCCTGCAGCCGTTCGGCGAACAGCCGCAGACACTGCCAGCCCCGCTCCATCGCTTCCGCCGACAGGCTATTGTCGGTATTCAGACCAGCGGCGAGGCGCACTTTGCGTTTAATGCGCGAGAGGGTCTGAATACTGCCGGCCACCTCGCGCACCACCAACATGTGAAAGCTGTTGGAGCCCAGATCGATGGCGGCATACAGCGAGGCGGAACCGGACATAGCCTGTTAACCCATGCGACGGCGGTTGCGCGGCGCGCCGGTGCGGCGCGGGCCATTACCGGAGCGCGGACGACTCAGGCGTTTCGGCGGCGGCAGTTCGCTAAGCAGGGCGTCCGGGTTATATTTGCTGACCGGGATCGAGTGACCGATATAGGTCTCAATCGCCGGAAGGTTCAGCGCATATTCTTCACATGCCAGACTGATAGAGTGACCGCTGGCGCCGGCGCGGCCGGTTCGACCGATACGGTGTACATAGTCTTCGCAATCATCCGGCAGGTCATAGTTAAAGACATGCGTGACGGCAGGAATATGCAATCCGCGCGCCGCGACGTCGGTCGCGACCAGAATATCAAGATCGCCGCGGGTGAATTCGTCGAGGATACGCAGGCGTTTTTTCTGCGCCACATCGCCGGTCAGCAGACCGACGCGATGGCCGTCCGCTGCCAGATAGCCCCAGATCTCTTCACAACGGTGTTTAGTGTTAGCGAAGACAATCGCGCGATCCGGCCACTCTTCTTCCAGCAGTGTCTGCAGCAGACGCATTTTTTCTTCGTTGGAAGGATAGAACAGCTCTTCTTTAATGCGGTGGCCGGTTTTCTGTTCCGGTTCCACTTCGATGTATTCCGCGTTGTTCATATGTTCAAACGCCAGTTCACGCACTTTATAAGCGAGGGTGGCGGAGAACAGCATATTCAGGCGCTGATCGGCCGGCGGCATACGGCGGAATAGCCAGCGGATATCTTTAATAAAGCCGAGATCGAACATGCGATCGGCTTCGTCCAGCACCATGACCTGGATAGCGCCAAGGCTGATATGGTTCTGTTTGGTGTAGTCGATTAAACGCCCGACGGTGCCGACCAGAATATCGACGCCGTGCTCCAGCACTTTCAGCTGTTTATCATAGCCATCGCCGCCGTAGGCGAGGCCCAGCTTCATACCTGTCGCGGCTGCCAGCGGTTCGGCATCGGAATGAATTTGCACTGCCAGCTCGCGGGTCGGCGCGATTATCAGGGCGCGTGGTTGGTTCACCTGGCGGTTTTCAGGGGCCGGGTGTGAGAGTAAATAATGAAACGTTGACGTCAGGAACGCCATCGTTTTGCCGGTACCGGTTTGCGCCTGCCCTGCAACATCTTTCCCCGCCAGCGTCAGCGGAAGAGTGAGTGCCTGGATTGGAGTACAGTTGTAGAACCCTTTCTTTTCAAGGGCTTCAACCACCTTCGGGTGCAGGGCGAAGTCGGAAAACTTCTGTTCTGTCAAATGTGTTTTGCTCATAGAGTGTTAGAATATCAGCTAACTATTGCTTTACGAAAGCGTATCCGGTGAAATAAAGTCAACCTTACGTTGGTTAATGCTACACCAACAAGGTAGTCTTAATCCTGTGGAGTAAAACATGAGCGATAAAATTATTCACCTGACTGACGACGGTTTCGACACGGATGTGCTCAAAGCGGACGGGTTGATTCTGGTTGATTTCTGGGCAGAGTGGTGTGGTCCGTGCAAAATGATCGCCCCCATTCTTGATGAGATCGCTGATGAATATCAGGGCAAACTGACGGTGGCTAAACTGAACATCGATCAGAACCCGGCCACCGCGCCGAAGTACGGCATTCGCGGTATCCCGACGCTGCTGCTGTTCAAGAACGGCGAAGTGGCGGCGACCAAAGTGGGCGCGCTGTCTAAAGGTCAGTTGAAAGAATTCCTGGATGCTAATCTGGCATAAGGCGAATTTTTCGGTCGTGCGGCGGCGCTATTTTTGGTCGCCTGCTGGACGACCGGTCCCCGGCGTGTTATGTTAGTTCTACTGCATTCTGAACATACCTTAGAATTGAATCTGTTTTACCCTGACTTCCCGCTGGCTATTACTGTTGTAAACTCATCTGCTGTAGTGCGTAGCAAGCGTGTGGTTATGTAATCGATATCGGGCTATTCCCCGGTCTGTCTTGTTGTTTCAGTTCTGCGTTTTCCTGTATCCGGACCGCGATAAGACATCTGGCGAAGGCCATAAACAGGCAAGGATG
Source organism: Entomohabitans teleogrylli (assembly GCF_001484765.1). Taxonomy (GTDB): domain Bacteria; phylum Pseudomonadota; class Gammaproteobacteria; order Enterobacterales; family Enterobacteriaceae; genus Entomohabitans; species Entomohabitans teleogrylli. The sequence goes on from NZ_KQ947382.1 coordinate 19,651, forward strand.
ACCCTGCCATACCATTCACGATACTAAGTTCGAGATTTACCCCGAGTTTAAGAACCCACCATTATGAATCTTACCGAATTAAAGAATACGCCGGTTTCTGAGCTGATTACTCTCGGCGAAAACATGGGACTGGAAAACCTGGCCCGTATGCGCAAGCAGGATATTATTTTCGCTATCCTCAAACAGCATGCGAAAAGTGGCGAGGATATTTTTGGCGACGGTGTGCTGGAGATATTACAGGATGGATTTGGATTCCTCCGCTCCGCAGACAGTTCCTACCTTGCCGGTCCCGATGATATCTACGTTTCTCCCAGCCAAATCCGCCGTTTCAACCTCCGCACAGGGGATACTATCTCCGGTAAGATTCGCCCGCCGAAAGAGGGTGAGCGCTATTTTGCTCTGCTGAAGGTTAACGAAGTTAACTACGACAAACCTGAAAACGCCCGCAGCAAGATTCTGTTTGAGAACTTAACGCCGCTGCATGCGAATTCCCGTCTGCGGATGGAGCGCGGTAACGGTTCTACCGAAGACTTAACCGCGCGCGTACTGGATCTGGCGTCGCCGATTGGCCGCGGTCAGCGTGGTCTGATTGTCGCACCGCCGAAAGCCGGTAAAACTATGCTGTTGCAGAACATCGCCCAGAGCATCGCCTACAATCATCCGGACTGTGTGCTGATGGTGCTGCTGATTGACGAACGCCCGGAAGAAGTGACCGAGATGCAGCGTCTGGTAAAAGGCGAAGTGGTTGCCTCTACCTTTGACGAACCGGCATCGCGCCACGTTCAGGTTGCGGAAATGGTGATCGAAAAAGCGAAACGTCTGGTTGAGCATAAAAAAGACGTCATCATTCTGCTCGACTCCATCACTCGCCTGGCGCGCGCCTACAACACCGTGGTTCCGGCATCCGGTAAAGTGCTGACCGGTGGTGTGGACGCCAACGCTCTGCACCGGCCGAAGCGTTTCTTCGGCGCCGCGCGTAACGTCGAAGAGGGCGGCAGCCTGACCATTATCGCCACGGCGCTGATCGATACCGGTTCCAAAATGGACGAGGTTATCTACGAAGAATTTAAAGGCACCGGCAACATGGAACTGCACCTGTCGCGTAAGATCGCTGAAAAGCGCGTCTTCCCGGCTATTGACTACAACCGTTCCGGTACCCGTAAAGAAGAACTGCTTACAACTCAGGAAGAACTGCAGAAAATGTGGATCCTGCGCAAGATTATCCATCCGATGGGGGAGATCGATGCCATGGAGTTCCTGATTAACAAACTGGCGATGACCAAAACCAATGACGAATTCTTCGATATGATGAAGCGCTCGTAATCGCAAGAAACTCGGGGAACGCCACGCTTTGACGTGGCGTTTTTCGTTTCTGCTATATACGATATGAATTAGCCATTTGTCTGATCCCCGGCAGGACCGATCTGTTATGCGCCCATGAGCCTTTTGTGCATGCGGTGTTTTTTGTTGTTTGTTCTGGCATAGTTTTTGCTTATGAAAACTGCAAGTTTTGGCAGAGAGTCGTTATTGTGAACCTACTGAGCATGTGTACTGACCTCGTTCTGGTTTTTATTTTGACGCTGGTTTTTCTTTTCTTTGCACGAAAAATCGCCAAAAGAATTGGGTTGGTGGATAAGCCGAACTATCGGAAACGACATCAGGGAGTGATTCCGCTGGTTGGCGGCATCTCTGTGTATTTTGGGATCTGCTGTACATTTTTTATCGCATGGGTGACGTCGAGTTACTACATTCCCTGGGCGCGTCTGTATCTGTTCTGCGCCGGGGTGTTGGTGCTGGTCGGCGCTCTCGACGACCGCTACGATATCAGTGTGAAAATTCGCGCTGCGGTGCAGGCCGGTATCGCTATTGTGATGATGTTCGCCGGCGGTCTGTATCTCAACAGTCTCGGTTTTATTTTTGGGTCGTGGGAGCTGTTTCTCGGGCCGTTCGGCTATGTGCTGACGCTGTTTGCCGTCTGGGCGGCCATCAATGCATTCAACATGGTGGACGGTATCGACGGCCTGCTCGGCGGCCTTTCCTGTGTCTCTTTTGCCGCGCTGGGCGCGATTCTGCTGTTTGACGGCCAGCTTAGCCTGGCGATGTGGTGTTTCGCCATGATTGCCGCCATCCTGCCTTATATTATGCTTAATCTTGGTGTGCTGGGGCGTCGCTATAAAGTGTTTATGGGGGATGCCGGCAGTACGTTTATCGGTTTCACGCTAATCTGGCTGCTGCTGGAAACCACCCAGGGGGAAACCCACCCGATTAGCCCGGTCACCGCGCTGTGGATTATCGCCATTCCGCTGATGGATATGATTGCCATCATGTATCGGCGCCTGCGCAAAGGTCAGAGCCCATTCTCCGCTGACCGCCAGCATATCCACCATTTAATTATGCGCGCCGGGTTCACTTCCCGGCAGGCGTTTGTCCTGATTACCTTTGCCGCGGCGCTGCTGGCGTCGATCGGTGTGCTGAGCGAGTACTATGCCATTTTCCCGGAATGGTTCATGTTGGTACTGTTCTTGCTTGCGTTTTTGCTTTATGGCTACTGCATCAAACGCGCCTGGAAAGTGGCTCGCTTCGTGAAGCGCGTAAAAAGGCGGCTGCGCCGCGGTAACAACAAGAACCCACCCTTAACCAGACCATGATTGGGGAAGCGATGAAACAACAGATACCCGGAGAACGGCCGGCGACGGCGGATAACGAGCTGGATATTCGCGGCCTGTTCCACACCCTGTGGCGTGGAAAACTGTGGATTATTGGCCTGGGGGCGCTGTTTGGCCTGGGGGCGCTGGTGTACACGGTTTTTGCCCGCCAGGAGTGGAGCGCCACGGCTATCACCGACCGGCCGGCAGTCAACATGTTGAGCGGTTATTACTCCCAGGCGCAGTTCCTGCGCAATCTGGACAGTAAAATTAACCAGGAAACTCCGGCGCTGCCTTCGGTCATGGATGAAGCTTATAAAGAGTTCATCATGCAGCTCTCGTCCTGGGATACCCGGCGTGATTTCTGGTCGCAGACCGATTATTACAAGCAGCGTCAGAGCGGCAACAGTAAGGCCGATGCGGCGCTGCTCGACGAGCTGATCAATGACATCCAGTTCTCATTCGCCGATCCGCTGCGCAATATCAACGATAATATCAAACTGGTGGCGGAAACGGCGGCGGATGCCAATAACCTGCTACGCCAGTATGTGGCGTTCGCCAGCCAGCGGGCCGCCAGCCATCTGAATGAAGAGCTGAAAGGGGCATGGGCGGCGAGAACTATCCAGATGAAAGCCCAGGTAAAACGCCAGGACGCGGTAGCCAGAGCGTTGTTCGAACGCAAAGTGCGCAGTGTCCAGGAGGCGCTGAGCATCGCCATGCGTAACAACATCAGCCGGGCGGAAACCGATGTCCCGGCAGAGCAGTTGCCTGACTCGGAGCTATTCATGCTGGGGCGCCCGCTATTGCAGGCGCGGCTGGAAAATTTGCAGGCGGCGGGCCCGGACTACGATGTGGATTATGAGCAAAACAGGGCCATGCTGGCGACGTTGAATGTCGGCCCGACCCTGGAGCCACGTTTTCAGACGTATCGTTATCTGCGTACGCCGGAGGAGCCGGTGAAACGCGACAGCCCGCGCCGCGCTTTTCTAATGGTGATGTGGGGGATTGTCGGGGCCATGGTCGGGGCCGGCGTGGCGCTGGTGCGGCGTCCGCGCGACTGATATTGGGTGAACGAGGGACGACAAGGGTTCTTCATCATTTTTTAACAAAAAGAGAATCGCTGTGAAAGTGTTAACAGTTTTTGGCACGCGCCCGGAAGCCATCAAAATGGCGCCTCTGGTACATGCGTTGGCGAAAGACGCCTGCTTTGACGCCAGGGTATGCGTAACGGCCCAGCATCGTGAGATGCTGGATCAGGTCCTGCACCTGTTTTCAATCCAGCCGGACTACGATCTCAACATCATGAAGCCGGGTCAGGGGCTGACGGAAATTACCTGTCGCATCCTGGAAGGGCTGAAACCGGTGCTGGAATCGTTCCGACCGGATGCGGTGCTGGTACATGGCGATACGGCTACGACGGTCGCCGCCAGCCTGGCCGCGTTCTATCAGCGTATCCCGGTCGGGCATGTCGAGGCGGGCCTGCGTACCGGCGATCTCTACTCCCCATGGCCGGAGGAGGCTAATCGGACCCTGACCGGCCACCTGGCCAGCTGGCATTTCGCGCCGACGGAAACGTCCCGGCAAAACCTGCTGCGCGAGAATATTGCCGATGCGCGGATTTTTGTGACCGGCAATACGGTGATCGACGCGCTGTTATTGGTACGCGACCGGTTACAGGCCGATGAGCCACTGGCGCAGTCGCTGGCCGGCCGCTACCCGTTCCTCGATCCCGGTAAAAAAATGATCCTGGTGACCGGACACCGCCGCGAGAGTTTTGGCCAGGGATTCGAACATATTTGCCAGGCGCTGGCTGAGATCGCCGCCAGCCACCAGGACGTGCAGATTGTCTATCCGGTACATCTGAACCCCAATGTCAGCGAACCCGTCAACCGTATTCTCGGCAACACCAGTAATGTTGTCCTGATTGAACCGCAGGACTATCTGCCGTTCGTCTGGCTTATGAACCAGGCGTATCTGATTCTCACTGATTCAGGGGGTATTCAGGAAGAGGCGCCTTCGCTGGGTAAACCCGTGCTGGTGATGCGCGATACCACGGAACGTCCGGAGGCCGTGGAGGCGGGTACTGTACGTCTGGTGGGGACCGATACCCAAACTATCGTCGACCAGGTGAACCGCTTGTTACTGGACGACAACGAATATCAGGCGATGAGCCGGGCCCATAACCCGTACGGAGATGGTAAGGCGTGTATGCGTATCCTGGCGGCGTTGAAACAGCATCAGGTGGCGTCATGAGTTTTGAAACAATCTCTGTTATTGGCCTGGGATACATAGGCCTGCCGACCGCGGCGGCGTTTGCGTCGCGTCGCAGGCAGGTCATCGGCATCGACATTAACCAGGGCGCGGTGGATACCATCAATCGCGGGGAAATTCATATTGTCGAGCCAGAGCTGGACAGGGTGGTCAAGGCCGCCGTGGAAGGCGGTCATTTACGGGCCAGTACGACGCCGGTAGAAGCTGATGCTTTCCTGATAGCGGTGCCAACCCCGTTTAAGGGTGAGCATGAACCTGACATGGCCTTTGTTCAGGCGGCGGCGCGCTCTATTGCCCCGGTGCTGAAGAAAGGCGCGCTGGTGGTTCTGGAATCCACCTCGCCGGTGGGCGCGACCGAGGAAGTCGCGGCCTGTCTGGCGGCGCTGCGTCCGGATCTGACGTTCCCCCAGCAGGTCGGGGAGAGCGCCGATGTGAATATCGCCTATTGCCCGGAGCGCGTTCTGCCGGGGAAAATCATGGTCGAGCTGTTCAAAAACGATCGCGTTATTGGCGGTATGACGCCGGCCTGCTCCGCCCGCGCCAGTGAGCTGTATAAAATTTTCCTTGAAGGCGAGTGCGTAGTGACCAATTCACGCACCGCGGAGCTGTGTAAGCTGACGGAAAACAGCTTCCGCGATGTCAATATTGCCTTCGCCAATGAGCTGTCGCTGATTTGCGACCAGCAGGATATCAATGTCTGGGAGCTGATTCGTCTGGCCAACCGCCATCCGCGCGTCAATATTCTGCAGCCCGGCCCTGGCGTCGGCGGCCACTGCATCGCTGTCGATCCGTGGTTTATCGTGGCCCAGAATCCGGCGCAGGCGCGACTAATTCGCACCGCCCGGGAAGTTAACGACAGCAAGCCCCACTGGGTGCTGGAAAAAGTTAAAGCCGCGGTAGCCGATTGCCTGATGGCGACCGGTCGCCAGCCGGAGAGCATCCGGATTGCCTGCTTCGGGCTGGCCTTTAAGCCGGATATTGACGATTTGCGCGAAAGCCCGGCGATGGAGGTGGCCCACGCCATCGGCCAGTGGCAGCGCGGCGAGCTATTGATTGTCGAGCCGAATATCCACCATTTGCCGGCGAAGCTGGCGGATAAAGGGCGTCTGGTCGGCCTGAATGAAGCGCTGGAGCAGGCGGATGTGCTGGTCATGCTGGTCGACCATCAGGCCTTTAAAGCCATTCCTGGTACGGATATTAAACAGCCGTGGCTGGTGGATACCAAAGGAGTATGGCGTTGAAACGGATTATGGTGACCGGGGGCGCCGGGTTTATTGGATCGGCGCTGGTGCGCCATATCATCGGCAACACGGGCGATGCCGTGGTGGTGGTGGACAAGCTCACCTACGCCGGTAATCTGGCGTCGCTGGCGCCGGTGGCCGACAGCGATCGCTTCGCGTTTGAACAGGTGGATATCTGCCAGCGCGGAGAGCTGGAGCGGGTGTTTGCCCGCTGGCAGCCGGACTGTGTAATGCATCTGGCGGCGGAAAGCCATGTCGATCGCTCCATTGACGGCCCGGCGGCGTTTATCGAAACCAATATCGTTGGCACTTACACCCTGCTGGAAGCGGCGCGCGGCTACTGGAGCGCGCTGCCTGAGCCGCGTCGGGCGGCGTTTCGTTTTCACCACATTTCCACAGATGAAGTGTACGGGGATCTACACGACGCAGAGGATTTCTTCACGGAAACCACGCCTTATGCGCCGAGCAGCCCCTATTCCGCCTCCAAGGCCAGTAGTGACCATCTGGTGCGCGCCTGGCTGCGTACTTACGGGCTGCCGACGCTGGTCACCAACTGTTCCAACAATTACGGGCCGTACCACTTTCCGGAAAAGTTAATTCCGCTGATGATCCTCAATGCTCTGGCCGGTAAGCCGCTGCCGGTATACGGCAACGGCCAACAGGTTCGCGACTGGCTGTTTGTTGAAGATCACGCACGGGCGCTGTATCTGGTGGCGACCCGCGGCGCGCCGGGGGAGACGTATAACATCGGCGGCCATAACGAAAAGACCAACCTGGCGGTGGTGGAAACCCTCTGCCAGTTGCTGGAGAGCATGGTGCCGGATAAACCGGCCGGCGTGGCCCACTATCGCGATCTGATTACCTTTGTCGCCGATCGTCCCGGGCACGATCGGCGCTACGCCATCGACGCCGGGAAAATCGAGCGCGAACTGGGCTGGCGTCCGCAGGAGACATTCGACAGCGGCATTCGCAAAACGGTGGCGTGGTATCTGGCGAATGAAGCCTGGTGGAAACAGGTTCTCGACGGAAGCTATCAGGGCGAACGCCTGGGCCTGAAACGCTGAATCTGACAACGGAGTCGGCCAATGAAAGGTATTATTCTGGCGGGAGGATCGGGAACCCGTTTGCATCCGATAACCCGCGGCGTGTCGAAGCAATTACTGCCGATTTACGACAAGCCGATGATTTACTATCCCCTGTCGGTGCTGATGCTGGCCGGGATTCGCGACATTTTGATTATTACCACGCCGGAAGACCAGGCCTCGTATCAGCGGTTGCTGGGTAATGGCGATGTATTCGGTATTCGCCTGGATTATGCGGCGCAGCCGAGTCCGGACGGGCTGGCGCAGGCATTTATCATAGGCGAGCATTTTCTGGCCGGCGAACCTTCCTGTCTGGTGCTGGGTGACAATATCTTTTTCGGCCAGGGGTTTAGCCCGAAACTGCGTCAGGTGGCCAGTCGCCAGGCCGGCGCGACGATTTTCGGCTATCAGGTGATGGATCCGCAGCGCTTTGGCGTGGTGGAATTTGATGACAATTTCCGCGCTCTGTCGCTGGAAGAAAAACCGGCGCAGCCGCGTTCTAACTGGGCGGTAACCGGTCTGTATTTCTACGACAGCAACGTGGTGGATTATGCGAAGCGGGTGAAACCCTCGGCGCGCGGCGAGCTGGAGATTACCTCCATCAACCAGATGTACCTCGAGGCCGGGCAACTGACAGTGGAACTGCTGGGGCGCGGTTTTGCCTGGCTGGATACCGGCACCCACGACAGCCTGATTGAAGCCAGTACCTTTGTGCAGACAGTGGAAAAACGCCAGGGATTCAAGATCGCCTGTCTTGAGGAGATCGCCTGGCGTAATGGCTGGCTGGACGACGGCGGGGTCCGCGAGGCGGCGCTGCGTCTGGAGAAGACCGGCTACGGCCAATATTTACTGGAGCTATTGCGTGCGCGTCCTCGCCAGTATTGACCCCCTGAACTGGGAGAGCGAATTCTTCGCCATCCGCAGCGGTATTGTGCGCTTTACGGCCAATGGCGAACCGCTCAATGAAGCGCGGCTGGCGGCCTGGCCGCGGGTACAGGCGAAAATCGCCAGTGCGCGCAGCGATCGGCTGGATGCGTTACAGGGGCTGGGCTTCCGGCTGGTGGAAGGGGAAATCGACTTTCTGCTGGCGGTGGGGAGTGGTAATCGCGATGCCGGCCTGCAGGTCGCTGACGCGGCGGATATCCCGATGCTGCGTGAGATGGCGGCGCGCCAGTTCAGCCAGAGCCGCTTTCGCGCCCCGTGGTACCAGCCGCAGGACAGCGGGCGCTTTTATGCTTGCTGGGTAGAAAACGCGGTACGGGGGACCTTCGATCATCAGTGTCTGATACTGCGCAATTCGGATGCCTCCTGCCGGGGATTTGTTACACTACGCCAGCTTGATGGCGGCGCGGCGCGCATCGGTCTGCTGGCCGGACGCGGCGCAGGGGAAGCGCTGATGGCGGCGGCGCGCTTCTGGTGTGAAACGCGCGGACTGACGCAACTGTTCGTCGCTACCCAGATCAGCAACCGCGCCGCAATTCGACGCTATATTCACAGCGGCGCTGTGCCTGACAGCAGCGCTTACTGGTTATACAGGTGAAAAGATGATTCCATTTAATGCGCCACCGGTGGTGGGAACCGAAATCGACTATATGCAGTCAGCTATGGCCAGCGGCAAGCTGTGCGGCGACGGCGGTTTTACCCGGCGCTGCCAGCAGTGGATGGAACAGCGCTTTGCCAGTAAGAAAGTGCTGCTGACGCCATCCTGCACCGCATCGCTGGAAATGGCGGCGTTGCTACTGGATATTCAGCCCGGCGATGAAGTGATCATGCCGAGCTACACCTTTGTTTCTACCGCCAACGCCTTTGTGCTGCGCGGCGCGACCATCGTATTCGTGGATATTCGTCCGGATACCCTGAATATCGATGAGAGTAAAATTGAAGCGGCTATCACCGATAAGACCCGGGCCATCGTTCCGGTGCATTACGCCGGAGTCGCCTGCGAAATGGATGCCATTATGGCGCTGGCGGCCAAATATCATCTTTATGTCGTGGAAGACGCCGCTCAGGGCGTGATGTCGACATATAAAGGGCGGGCGCTGGGGAGTATTGGTCATATAGGCTGTTTCAGTTTCCACGAAACCAAGAACTATACCGCCGGGGGCGAAGGCGGAGCGACGCTGATTAACGATCCAACGCTGGTCGAGCGGGCGGAAATCATTCGCGAAAAAGGGACTAACCGCAGCCAGTTTTTCCGCGGCCAGGTGGATAAATACACCTGGCGCGATGTCGGCTCCAGCTATCTGATGGCCGATTTACAGGCGGCATACCTGTGGGCGCAACTGGAGGCGGCAGAGTGCATTAATCAGCAGCGCCTGGCGCTGTGGCATAACTATGAAGAAGCGCTGGCGCCGCTGGCGCGCGCCGGGCGTATCGAACTGCCGACCATTCCCGCCGACTGTGTCCACAATGCGCATATGTTTTACATCAAGCTGCGCGATGAAGCGGATCGCAGCAGGCTGATCGACTGGCTGAAGGAGGCGGAGATTCTGGCGGTGTTCCATTACATCCCGCTGCACTCCAGCCCTGCCGGCCGGGAATTTGGCCGCTTTGCCGGCGACGACCGCTATACCACCGCGGAGAGCGAACGCCTGTTGCGCCTGCCGCTGTTCTACAACCTGTCTGCGGTGAATCAGCGAACGGTGATTAATACGTTGCTGAGCTATTTCGCCTGATATGTCGTTAGCCAAAGCCTCCGTGTGGACCGCTGGGTCTACACTGGTAAAAATTGGCGTCGGACTGCTGGTGGTAAAGCTGCTGGCGGTGGCCTATGGCCCTGCCGGCGTCGGGATGGCCGGCAATTTTCGCCAGATGGTCACCGTACTGGGAGTCCTGGCCGGGGCCGGGATTTTTAACGGCGTCACTAAGTATGTGGCTGAATATCAGCAGCAGCCGGAGATGCTGCGTCGGGTAGTGGGTACTTCCTCCTCGCTGGTGATAGGGTTTTCCACTTTGCTGGCGCTGGCGTTTTTGCTGGCGGCGCGGCCAATCAGTATCGGGCTGTTTGGCCACGACCAGTATCAGCATGTGGTGCGTCTGGTGGCGCTGGTGCAAATGGGAATTGCCTGGGCCAACTTTACTCTGGCGATTATCAAAGGCTTTCGCGATGCGCTGGGCAATGCTCTGGCGCTGATAGCCGGCAGCCTGATCGGTGTGGCGGCATACTTTGTCTGCTGGCGTATTGGCGGTTATGAAGGGGCATTGCTGGGGCTGGCGCTGGTGCCTGCGCTGGTGGTGGTGCCGGCGATGGTGATACTGCGGCGTCGCGCCCACCTGCCTTGCCGATTTCTCCGGCCCTGCTGGGACAAGGCGCTGGCGGTGAGCCTCGGTAAATTTACCATAATGGCGCTGATAACCTCGGTGACCCTGCCGCTGGCTTACGTGATGATGCGTAATCTACTGGCGCAGCATTACAGCTGGGACGAAGTTGGGATCTGGCAGGGGGTAAGCAGCATTTCCGATGCCTACCTGCAGTTTATTACCGCGTCGTTTAGCGTCTATCTGCTGCCCACCCTGTCGCGGCTGACGGCGACGCGGGATATCAGCCGGGAGATTGGCCGCTCGCTGCGCTTTGTACTACTGGCGGTGGCGGCGGTCAGTTTTACTGTCTGGCTGCTGCGGGATTTTGCGATTTGGCTGTTGTTTTCGGCGAAGTTTTCCGCCATGCGCGACCTGTTCGTCTGGCAGTTGATCGGCGATGTGTTGAAAGTTGGCGCCTATGTTTATGGCTATCTGGTGATTGCCAAAGCATCGTTGCGTTTTTACCTTCTGGCGGAAGTCAGTCAGTTCGCGTTGCTGACGGGCTTTTCCCACTGGCTAATCCCGGCTCACGGGGCGGCCGGCGCCGCCCAGGCCTATATGGCGACGTATATTGTTTATTTTGCGCTGTGCAGCGGCGTATTTTTACTCTGGCGTAGACGATCATGATGACCTTGATTCATGTCCTGGGATCGGACATTCCTCACCACAATCAGACGGTACTGCGGTTTTTCAATGATGAACTGGCCTCGTCCTCGGTTCACGCCCGTGAATTTATGGTGGTGACCCGTGATGCGCAGGCATTCAGGGCATTCGATCGGCTGACGCTTCACTGTTACCCAACTAAAAAAGCGCTGGCCCAGGCGGTGATTGCCCGGGCAAGGGCAGATCGCCAGCAGCGTTTTTTTCTGCATGGTCAGTTCAATACCACTCTATGGCTGGCGCTGTTGAGCGGCCGTGTTCGGGCTGCGCAGGTCAACTGGCATATCTGGGGCGCCGATTTGTATGAAGTGTCCGGAAGCCTGAAGTTTCGCCTGTTTTATCTGCTGCGGTGTATCGCCCAGGGCCGGGTGGGGCGGGTGTTCGGTACCCGCGGCGATCTTAGCTGGTATCACCGGCGCCACCCTGCCGTTAAGGGCGAGTTGCTCTATTTTCCAACCCGTATGAATCCGCAGCTTAACTCACTGGCCCGCGGCGGCGAACGGCAGGGTAAAATGACGATTCTGGTAGGCAACTCCGGCGATCGGAGTAATAACCATATCGCCGCGCTGCAGGCCATCCATCGCCAGTTCGGCGACACGGCGCAGGTGATCGTGCCGATGGGCTATCCGGCCAATAATCAGTCCTATATTGATGAAGTACAGCGGACGGGGGCGGCGCTGTTCAGCGGCGAAAACCTGCAAATATTACGTGAACAGGTGGCGTTCGATGACTATCTGGCGCTCTTGCGGCGCTGCAGTCTTGGCTATTTTATCTTTGAGCGCCAGCAGGGGATCGGGACGCTATGTCTGTTGATTCAGGCCGGCGTGCCCTGTGTGCTGAGCCGGGAAAATCCATTCTGGCAGGATATGGCCGAGCAGCACATTCCTGTGCTGTTTAGCGGCGATCCGCTCAACGAGGAGACGGTCAGAGAGGCGCAGCGTCAGTTGATGCTGGTGGATAAATCGCGCATTGCGTTTTTTAATCCGAATTATATTACGGGCTGGCATCAGGCCCTGCGCAGCGCGGTGGGGGAAGTGTGATGAGTCCACTACAATTCTGCGGTCTGTTGGTGGTGTGGCTGGTCTCGGTGCTGTTTATCGGTATCGTCACACTGCGCGAATTCCGCCGTGTGCGCTTCAACTTTAATGTCTTCTTCTCACTGCTGTTTTTGCTGACTTTCTTCTTTGGCTTTCCGCTTACCGCAACGCTGGTGTTCCGCTTCGATGTCAGCGTAGTGCCGCCGGAGGTGCTGTTACAGGCCCTGCTGGCGGCGGCCTGTTTTTATGGCATCTATTTTGTCACCTATAAAACCCGGCTGCGTAAACCCGCGCCGTCGGCGCATAGCGGGTCGGGGCTGTTCACCATGAACCGACTGGAGACGCATCTGGCGTGGGGAATACTGATGCTGCTGGCGCTGGCCAGCGTAACCGTGTTCTTTCTCCATAATGGTTTCCTGCTGTTCCGGCTCCAGTCTTACAGCCAGATTTTTTCCAGCGAAGTCTCCGGCGTTGCTCTGAAGCGTTTTTTCTATTTCTTTATTCCGGCGATGCTGGTGGTCTACTTTTTGCGCCCGTCGTTCCGCATGTGGCTGTTTTTCTTAGTCGCGACGGTGGGGTTCGGCATGCTCACCTATGTGATTGTTGGCGGAACCCGCGCGAACATTATTATCGCGTTTGCTATCTTTTTGTTTATTGGCATTATTCGCGGCTGGATCTCGCTGTGGATGCTGGCATCCGCCGGGGTGGCTGGGATTATCGGCATGTTCTGGCTGGCGCTGAAGCGCTATAGCCTCGATGTCAGCGGCGCGGAAGCGTTTTACACCTTTTTATATCTGACGCGCGACACTTTTTCGCCCTGGGAAAATCTGGCGCTGCTGTTGCAGAATTACGACAAAATTGAGTTCCAGGGACTGGCGCCGATCGCCCGGGATTTCTATGTCTTTATCCCGACGTGGCTGTGGCCGGAGCGGCCGGGCGTGATACTCAATACCGCAAACTACTTCACCTGGGAAGTGTTGAATAATCACTCCGGGCTGGCTATTTCACCAACGCTGATCGGTTCACTGGTCGTGATGGGCGGGGGATGGTTTATTGCCCCTGGCGCGGTACTGGTCGGGTTAATTATAAAGTGGTTTGACTGGCTTTATAGCCGGGCTATGCAGGAATCAAACCGCTATAAAGCGGCAATTATTAACAGTTTTTGTTTTGGCGCTATCTTCAACATGATCGTGCTGGCCCGTGAAGGGCTGGACGCGTTCGTGTCGCGGGTGGTCTTTTTTATGGTGGTTTTTGGCCTCTGTTTGCTGTTGGCGAAGTTGATTTTCTGGCTGCTGGATAGCGTTGGGCTGGTGCGTAGTCGCCGTTTGCCGACGCTGTCATCTTCTTCTTCAACACAAAATATGTGACAAGGAAAACATGACTGAAGTAAAAGATGCGCCTGTCTATCAGGTGCGCGGCCTGTCATTGCTGGGATGGCGGGATATGGCTCATGCCCTTGACTATCTGTATGCGGATGGTCACCTGAAACAGGGAACGCTGGTGGCGATTAATGCTGAAAAAATCCTCACCATGGAGGCCGATCCGCAGATCGCCGAACTGATTGGCGCCGCTGAATTCAAATATGCGGATGGGATCAGCGTGGTGCGCTCGGTGCGTAAGAAATACCCCGGGGCGCAGGTTTCCCGGGTGGCGGGAGCCGATCTCTGGGAAGCGCTGATGGCGCGGGCCGGTCGTGAAGGTTCGCGGGTTTTTCTGGTCGGCGGTCGTCCGGAGGTCGTGGAGGAAACCGCGCAGAAGCTGCGCCGGGAGTGGCAGGTTAATATCGTTGGCGCTCAGGACGGCTACTTTTCCGTTGCGGATCGTCAGGCGCTGTTTGAACGAATTCGCGATAGCGGCGCGCAAATTGTTACCGTGGCGATGGGATCGCCGCGCCAGGAAATTCTGATGCGCGACTGTCGGCAAGTGCATCCTCACGCGCTATATATGGGGGTTGGCGGTACCTACGATGTGTTTACCGGCCATGTTAAAAGAGCGCCGAAGCTGTGGCAGGATCTGGGGCTGGAATGGCTATACCGTTTGCTTGCTCAGCCCAGCCGTATTCGTCGCCAGTTGCGCCTGCTGCGCTATCTGGCCTGGCATTATAGCGGCCAAATCTAGCGCCGTAGCGGCTCCCTGAATCCGCCCGTACCTGACCCCGGGTGCGGGCCATCCTGTAAAGGGGCGGCCAGCAGGTAGATTTGCACCTTCGGGAATTGCTCTGCTTCCCACATTCTCCATTCTGCGCATTAACGTCTGTCGGGCCATACCTGCAGGGCTTTCTCCCGTCAGGCGTTTTTATTCCATTTGTTAATCAAAATTTGCCATTTTGGTGAAAATAGGAAAACATCTGCGGCTTTTATTAATGATGGTAATACATAGTGAGCAGGCTATTTGTTTCATGGCGGAAATAGCGCATCATGAATTATGGCAGCGACCATAACTATAACCGGTACAGCCGGACGTTTTACCGACAGGATATTGAGGATTTATGGCAGAGAAACAACCGCAGCTTCAGCGCGGGCTGGAAGCGCGACATATTGAACTTATCGCCCTGGGCGGGACGATTGGCGTAGGGCTGTTTATGGGCTCGGCGAGTACCCTGAAGTGGGCGGGGCCGTCGGTTCTGCTGGCTTATATTATTGCCGGTATGTTTGTCTTCTTCATCATGCGCTCCATGGGGGAGATGCTTTTCCTTGAACCGGTGACCGGCTCTTTTGCTGTATACGCGCATCGCTATATGAGTCCCTTTTTCGGCTACCTGACGGCATGGTCGTACTGGTTTATGTGGATGGCGGTGGGGATTTCAGAGATTACCGCCATCGGCGTGTACGTGCAGTTCTGGTTCCCTGAACTGCCCCAGTGGATACCCGCGTTGCTCGCCGTGGCGCTGGTGGCGCTGGCCAATATGGCGGCGGTACGGCTGTATGGGGAAATTGAGTTCTGGTTCGCGATGATCAAGGTCACCACCATTATCGTGATGATTGTGGTTGGGCTGGGGGTTATTTTCTTTGGCTTTGGCAATGGCGGTCACGCCACTGGCTTTGGCAATCTGACCCAGCACGGCGGTTTTTTCGCCGGTGGCTGGAAAGGATTGCTGACGGCGCTGTGTATTGTAGTGGCCTCTTATCAGGGGGTGGAGCTTATCGGTATCACCGCTGGAGAGGCTAAAAATCCCCAGGTGACTCTGCGCAGCGCGGTTGGGAAGGTGCTGTGGCGGATCCTGATTTTCTATGTCGGGGCCATTTTTGTCATTGTGACCATCTTCCCGTGGAATCAGATTAGCAGTAACGGCAGTCCGTTCGTGCTGACCTTTGCAAAGATTGGTATTACCGCCGCGGCAGGAATTATCAACTTTGTAGTGCTGACTGCGGCACTGTCTGGATGTAACAGCGGTATGTACAGCTGTGGGCGCATGCTATATGCACTGGCGAAAAATCACCAGTTGCCCTCCGGCGTGGCGCGCGTGTCGCGCAGCGGTGTACCCGTGGCCGGGGTTGGCATATCAATAGCGATTCTTTTACTGGGTTCGTGCCTGAATTACCTGATACCTAATCCACAGCGCGTTTTTGTCTATGTGTATAGCGCCAGCGTGCTGCCGGGGATGGTGCCGTGGTTCGTTATTCTGATAAGCCAGATTCGCTTCCGGAAGGCACATCGCAAGGCGCTGGCCAGCCATCCGTTCCGCTCTATTCTGTTTCCGTGGACTAACTTTCTGACGATGGCGTTTCTGATCTGCGTATTGATTGGTATGGGAATTAACGAAGATACGCGCATGTCGCTGATTGTTGGGGCGCTGTTTATGGCTGCGGTGACGCTGGCATATAAGGTTTTTGGGCTTGGTCGACATATCGCCGGAGAAAGAATGGATGGATAAGCGACAGAATGCGCAAAGCATAACCAAACGCTCATTTTCTTAAAAAAAGCACTAGACAGCAGGGCGCGAAGTCCGTAGTATCCCCCTCCGCAACGGCGCTACGCGCCCGTAGCTCAGCTGGATAGAGCGCTGCCCTCCGGAGGCAGAGGTCTCAGGTTCGAATCCTGTCGGGCGCGCCATTTTACGTTCAGGCGCTTGAGCTGCGGCGATATGTTATTTAACATAGTCGCGTAAAGTTTTCTGTGGTGGCTATAGCTCAGTTGGTAGAGCCCTGGATTGTGATTCCAGTTGTCGTGGGTTCGAGTCCCATTAGCCACCCCATCAATTTAAGTGGGTTATGCGAAGGTGGCGGAATTGGTAGACGCGCTAGCTTCAGGTGTTAGTGTCCTTACGGACGTGGGGGTTCAAGTCCCCCCCCTCGCACCACACCAAATTGAACAAGAATCAAAAAGTATGTACATCGGCGAGTAGCGCAGCCTGGTAGCGCAACTGGTTTGGGACCAGTGGGTCGGAGGTTCGAATCCTCTCTCGCCGACCATCTTTGAACCCTGCTTAATAGCAGGGTTTTTTGTTTTCTTTTCCCACTGTTGCGTTTTTCCTCGCCTGCCATTGCCATTGCCATTGCCATTGCCATTGCCATTGCCATTGCCANATTGCCATTGCCATTGCCATTGCCATTGCGTTTGTCTCCTGATACAGACAGCGCTTACCGGCGTTGTCTCTTATCGAAGACATTTAATATCATGAAAAGCAAAGTGTTTTTATATTGCCTTACCAGTTGTCGCCTACAGGCGACAGTCAATGGCGCGTCAGGTGGGGGATTGTTGCCAGAAGATGCGACAAGATCAGGGAACGGTGGGCATTACTAGTGTCAGATTAAGGAGTTAGCATTAAGTATTTTCCTGGTGCGCCGCTGGCATATTTCGTGCATTATTACGTCCGTAGATGCTCATTCCACTTCTTATGCTCGCCTGATGGCTTCATAAACCCCGGAATGATGCAGAGCCATTTACGGTGCTTATCGTCCACCGTCAGATGTCGTCGCGCAGCGGCCTCATCAAACACCATGGACATAACGTTGAGTGAAGCACCAGTTTGTTGTCAAACAGACCTGTTTTAACACCTGCCCCCGGGCAGGTGTTTTTTTATGTCGTAATAGCGTGCGTGGCGGCGGGCCTGCAGAAAAGGAAGTCCACCTCCGCAGGGAGGTGGAGATAACAGGTTACTGATTGTTTGGCAGGGTTAATAACAACCCGTCGCGGCGCATGGCGGCCGCTTCTTCCGGCTGGTGCAGCTTATCCAGCGCATCGGCGAGCCAGGCGTAATCACAGGCGTCCGGACGCTGCTTCAGGGCGGCGCGGAACGCAACCGTCGCTTCCTGCCACTCGCCGTGTTTCATCAACAGTTGACCGAGGGTGCTCCACAGCAGTGGGCGATCGCCCTGGGTTTTGATCTGCTGACGCAGCGCTTTCTCCAGCTGTTCCGGGTTCGGGCTCTTCAGGCGCGGCATCAGCGCCACCAGGCGCTCATCAAACTGGTGTTTTAACCCGTCGAGAATCACTTGCTGCGCCATCTCATGGTCGTCACATTCAATCAGATGTTCTGCCAGAGCAACCTGCAGCGTGGTTTCGTGACGGGTTCTGCGGCTCTGGTTGCGCCACCAGGTTTTCAGGCCCTCGCTGCCCTGATCGGCCATTGCCTGATCCATCATCCCCATCCATGCCTGGCGCTTCAGGGCGAGGCGGTGTTCGTCGTCCCCGACCTGCGCTTTTTCCATTGAAGGGAGAATATCCAGCAGTGAACTCCACGCGCCGGTGCGAATATAGGCCTGTTCAGCAAGGCGCAGGACTTCCGGATGGCGCGGAGTGATTTCCAGTAGTTTATCAACGCCGTGGCGCGCCGCATGGTTCTCGTTACGGGCGAGTTGCAGACGTACCCGAGTGATTTCTACCGGGATCTGATCGTTGTCAGCCAGTTCTGCCGCACGCTCCAGATGCTGATTGGCGCGGAGTTCGTCACCGCGCTGCTGCGCGGCTTCGGCGGCCAGCAGATAGTTAACCACCGGCTGTTCTGCGTGATCGGCATTTTTCGCCATCAGCTTTTCAACTTGCTGGTAGTCGCCTTCCGCCAGTTTCAACAGCGCCATGCTGGTCTGCTTGCGAGCGCGGGTGCGTTTGCGACCAAGGAACCAGCCGCGGGTACGGGCGCCGGTGCGAAAGATCCGCCGCAGTAACCATTCAACGGCGAAGATCACCACTAAGGCCATGATCAAAATGATCGCCAGGCCGGTCACGCTGGTTTCAATGTTGTAACTGTCGGTCTGGATCAGCACATAGCCCTGATGCCCGGCGATCATCGGTCCGACGACGATCCCGGCGATCAGTAACAGAAAAAGGATAAGGACTTTAATCATACCTATTCTCCCTGCGGTGCGGCGGCGGCATTCTGTTCAGCGCCGGCCGCCACTGCGCCAGGCTGCGCGATCAGACTGCGCACCCGGGTCTGCACCAGTTTTTCCAGAATCGGCTGGCTCTTCAGGGTATCCGGTACATCCATGCTGATGCTCTGCTGGCTGAGACCGTCCAGCTCTTCAAGAAACGCTTTCGTGACGGAATCGTTAGTATCGTAGTAAGCGCGTACCCAGGTCGCGACATTTTCCAGCGACTGTTTGTAAACTTCGTCCTGGTGGCGCGGTACTGACTGGGCAGCGACCAGCAGGCGCGAGCGGATATTCTCCCGCAGGTACACATCCTGGTTTGGCGCCAGCAGAGGCACGGCTGTTTCATCACGGCGACGAATGGTGATAAAGCTGTCCATAAAATTATGCCAGCTGGTGGTCAAATTCTGGCGCCACTCGCTCAGGGATGTGGAGATCTCGCTACTGTCTTCGTCCATCGGCGAGCCGTCGCTGTCGTTGTCCGCCAGCCGCAGGTTATCCACCTGATCGGAAAGCTGATTGAGCTTCAGAATGATGCCGTCAAAGTCTACCTGGGTCAGGGCAGAGAGGGTGGCGATATCGTCGGTCAGCGCCCGGCGGGCAGTAATCAGGCTGGGATCGTTCATATCAGCCAGGCTGGCGTCAGCGCTCTTGAGCAGCGCGGCGGCGGTGGTGACGTCCTGATCGCTCCATAGTTTACGGCCTGCCAGTTTGACCAGAAAATCGGACTGCGCCAGCATCCAGGTTTTGGCGTCGCTGCCGGTGATGGTGGCGACTTTTTGTTGCAACTCCTCCAGATCGCGGGACAGGCTGGCCTGACGGGACTGCGCTTGCGCCAGTTGGTCGGCCTGCTGTTTCACCAGCGCTTCCAGTCCGGCTTTTTGCTGATCCTGGGCTTTTTGCAGCGACGTCAGTTGTGAGGCCAGCGCATCGCTGGCCGCGCTCTGGGCGGTGGCCTGGCTTTTGCCCCAACTGTACAGACCGGCGCCGGCCGCCAGGGCTATCGCGATGGCGATCGCGCCCAGCGCGATACCCGCGGTGCCGCTACGGGACGGTTTTTGCGTTTTTTCCGGTTGCGGCGTCTTGTCTGCATTTTCCGGCTGTGGCGTCGCCGCGGTGGCCGGCGTGGTTTCTTCAACCATGGCGGAGGCGTCTTTTTGTTCCGTCATTATGGCATCCCATTATTTGTGTTATTGCAACGCGCGCAGTAGCGCATCGTTATCTGCATTGTCAGCGATCCGAATATCCTGCCAGCCCAGTTCCCGGGCCTGGTTCGCCAGCCGTTCGCTGACGACGATCAGCCGACAGCGTAGTAGCCAACTGGTTCGGTACCAGTCGGGTATCAGAGCAAAAAGCTGGTGGAGCATCTCGCCGCTGGTGATGACCAGCGTGCTCACACCCCTGGCCTGCCAGCGGCCGGCTTCCTCTGTTCCATCGTAATGCCGGTCCTGCCGCTGGTAACATTCACAATACGCGACGTCGGCGCCGCGCTGCGTCAGGGTTTCCGCCAGCAGTTCCCGGCCACCGTTACCGCGCAGAATCAGCGCGCGCTTGCCGGAAATATTTTGTAATTCTGGTAATTGTAGCAATACTTCGCTGATTTCCCGATCCAGAGGGTAACTGACCGGCAGGCCGCTAACCTGATGCAGGGCCAGAGCGGTGGCGCGGCCGATAGCAAACCACTGAATACCACCCGGCCACGCTATACCGCGGCGGGAAAGTTCGCCATGAGCAAAGCTCACCGCCTGCCGCGATAGCACAAATGCTAAATCGCTAGGCCGCAGATCGTTAAGCTGCCCGGGAAGCGCGGAGAGTCCCTGTCCCGGGGAAAACTCAATCAGCGGTAAATGCCAGGCCTCCCGCCCCTGCGCGCGCAGCCGACTAACTAACTGTTCTCCGGCGGGGGAAGGGCGAGTGACCAGGATACTCATAGCGCGCTGTCTCCGCCATATACGGCGCTAAGAATTTCCCGGGCGCCCTTATTAAGCAACTCTTCGGCCAGCGACACGCCCAGCGCTTCGGCATCTTCCGGCTTGCCGCGCCGTTCGCCGCTGATAATTTGCGAACCGTCCGGGGCACCGACCAGGGCGCGCAGCCAGATCTCGCCATCAATCAGTTCGGCATAGCTGCCGATCGGTACCTGGCATCCGCCTTCCAGGCGCGTATTCATCGCCCGTTCCGCGCTGACGCGCAACGCCGTTTCCGGGTGGTTAAGCGGTTCGAGCAGCGCGCGGGTCCGCGCATCGTCCAGCCGGCATTCAATACCGACCGCCCCCTGACCGACCGCAGGTAATGATACTTCGGGCGCCAGGGCGCAGCGAATGCGCTGCTCCAGTTTCAGACGTTTCAGCCCGGCGACGGCCAGAATAATGGCGTCATATTCGCCATTATCCAGCTTGCTCAGACGGGTGCCGACATTACCGCGCAGGGAGCGGATCTGCAGATCCGGACGCCGTGCGGCGATTTGGCACTGGCGGCGCAAGCTGGAAGTGCCGACAACGCTACCGGGCGGCAATTGATCCAGACTGGCGTAATGGTGGGAGACAAAGGCATCACGGGGGTCTTCACGCTCACAGATAGTGACCAGTCCGAGCCCCGACGGGAATTCGACCGGCACATCCTTCATGGAATGCACGGCGATATCCGCCCGGTTTTCCAGCAGCGCCAGCTCCAGCTCTTTCACGAACAGCCCTTTGCCGCCCACTTTCGCCAGCGGCGTATCAAGGATTACGTCACCCCGGGTGACCATTGGCACCAGTTCAACCGTCAGTCCTGGATGGCAGGCCTCAAGGCGGGATTTCACGTAGTGCGCCTGCCACAGGGCGAGCGGGCTCTGGCGAGTGGCAATTCTCATTACATTGTCTAACATGCTTGTTACCGTCATTATCGTCCGCTGACCATCCTAACATTGTTAGCGAAAGGCTGTCAGTTTCAACGGCTTTTGGATAAAAAGAGGGATGTAGTTCGTATTATGGGAAAAAAGATGGCCAGGCGGTGCTAAACTCATCGGGTAGCGTATCTTTCTTTACGGTCAATCAGCAAGGTGTTAAATTGATCACGTTTCCAGCAATTGTCAGCCTGGCGCCACATAAAATGATAAAGGCGATACGCTGAAGCAGGACTTTTTTTTGAAATACTGAAACCATCAGGCGATATGTCTTGTACCTCTATATTGAGACTCTGAAACAGAGACTGGATGCCATCAACCAACTGCGTGTCGATCGCGCGTTGGCCGCCATGGGACCTGCTTTCCAGCAGGTATACAGTCTTCTGCCGACATTGTTGCACTATCATCATCCGCTAATGCCGGGGTTCCTTGACGGTAACGTTCCCCACGGTATTTGCCTTTACACGCCTGATGAAACCCAACGCCATTACCTTCATGAACTGGAACTGATGCGCGGTATGCCGCCCCAGAAGACGTTGCCCGGGGAACTTCCCATTACCGGCGTCTACTCCATGGGCAGTACCTCCTCGGTTGGTCAAAGCTGTTCGTCGGATCTGGATATCTGGGTCTGCCACCAGTCGTGGCTGGATACCGAAGAGCGCCAGCTACTGCAGCGCAAGTGCAGCCTGCTGGAAACATGGGCTGCGTCGCTCGGCGTTGAAGTAAGCTTTTTCCTGATTGACGAAAACCGCTTCCGCCATAATGAGAGCGGTAGCCTCGGCGGTGAGGACTGCGGTTCGACACAGCATATTTTGTTGCTGGATGAATTCTACCGCACCGCGGTGCGCCTGGCGGGGAAACGTATTCTGTGGAATATGGTGCCCGGCGACGAAGAAGAACACTACGACGATTATGTCATGTCGCTGTATGCCCAGGGCGTACTGACGCCCAATGAGTGGCTGGATCTCGGCGGGCTGAGCTCCATGTCGGCGGAAGAGTACTTCGGCGCCAGCCTCTGGCAGTTGTACAAGAGTATCGACTCTCCTTATAAAGCGGTGCTGAAAACCCTGCTGCTGGAAGCCTATTCCTGGGAATACCCCAATACCCGGCTGTTGGCCAAAGAGATCAAACAGCGTCTGCACGATGGTGAAATCGTTTCATTCGGTCTCGATCCTTACTGCATGATGCTTGAGCGCGTTACCCGCTACCTGGTGCAGATTGAAGATACTGCCCGGCTGGATCTGGTGCGCCGCTGTTTTTATCTGAAAGTGTGTGAAAAACTCTCCCGTGAGCGGGCCTGCGTCGGCTGGCGTCGGGAAGTCCTGAGCCAACTGGTGAAAGAGTGGGGCTGGGATAACGCGCGGCTGACAATGCTTGATAACCGGGCGAACTGGAAAATCGATGAAGTGCGCCGGGCCCATAACGAGCTGCTCGATGCGATGATGCAGAGCTACCGCAATTTGATTCGTTTCGCGCGGCGCAACAATCTTAGCGTCAGCGCCAGCCCGCAGGATATTGGCGTCCTGACCCGCAAACTGTACGCGGCCTTTGAAGCGTTGCCGGGTAAAGTAACGCTGGTGAACCCGCAGATCTCCCCGGACCTGTCGGAGCCGAATCTGACGTTCATCCACGTGCCGCCGGGGCGCGCTAACCGCAGCGGATGGTATTTATATAATCGCGCGCCGAATATGGACTCGATTGTCAGCCATCAGCCGCTGGAATATAACCGTTATCTTAATAAGCTGGTGGCCTGGGCCTGGTTTAACGGCCTGCTGACCTCCCGTACCCGCCTGTTTATCAAGGGCAACGGTATTGTCGATCTGCCGAAACTGCAGGAGATGGTGGCGGATGTTTCACACCACTTCCCGCTGCGCCTGCCGTCTCCGTCGCCGAAAGCGCTGTACAGCCCCTGCGAAATCCGCCATCTGGCGATTATCGTTAACCTTGAATACGATCCTACCGCGGCATTCCGTAACCAGGTGGTGCATTTTGATTTCCGTAAGCTGGATGTTTTCAGCTTTGGCGAAGATCAGCAGTGCCTGGTGGGTAGCGTCGATCTGCTGTACCGCAATTCATGGAATGAAGTGCGTACCCTGCACTTTAACGGCGAGCAGGCGATGATCGAAGCGCTGAAAACGATCCTCGGCAAAATGCATCAGGACGCTGCGCCGCCGGATAGCGTGGAAGTCTTCTGCTATAGCCAGCATTTGCGTGGGCTGATCCGCACCCGGGTACAGCAGCTGGTGTCGGAGTGTATTGAGCTGCGCCTGTCCAGTACGCGTCTGGAGCCGGGGCGCTTCAAAGCGCTGCGGGTGGCGGGCCAGACCTGGGGACTGTTCTTTGAGCGCCTCAGTGTGTCGGTGCAGAAGCTGGAAAATGCCGTTGAGTTTTACGGCGCAATCTCCCACAACAAATTGCACGGGCTGTCCGTTCAGGTAGAAACCCACCATGTGCAGTTACCGCCGGTGGTAGATGGTTTCGCCAGTGAGGGGATTATTCAGTTCTTCTTTGAAGAGAGCGACCGCGAGCAGGGTTTCAATATTTATATTCTGGATGAGACCAACCGGGCGGAGGTCTACCACCACTGCGAAGGCAGCATGGAGGAACTGGTGCGCGATGTGAGCCGCTTCTACTCTTCCTCTCACGACAGGTTTACCTATGGCTCCAGTTTTATCAACTTTAACCTGCCGCAGTTCTACCAGATTGTGAAAAGCGACGGGCGCACCCAGGTGATACCTTTTCGCTCCCAGCCGGGTCGGGTAACCGCGCCAGCCAATCAGGACGACAACGACGATAGCGCCGCGCCGCCGCTGTTACATCGCTACCAGTCCTGATTAGCGGAAACTGACCGTTTCGCCGGACTGCGCCGAACAGGCCTCTTCCAGCAACTGCCAGAACGTTGCGCCGCTGCGATCGCAAATCCATTCATCCCCTTTCAGGTCAAAATGGTAGCCGCCGTTTTTGGTCGCCAGCCAAACCTGATGCAGCGGCTCCTGGCGGTTAATGATGATTTTACTGCCGTTTTCGAAACTCAACGTTAGTACTCCGCCATTGATTTCACAATCGATATCGCTGTCGCCATCCCAGTCGTCTAGGCGTTCTTCAATGGTCAGCCACAGGCTGTCGGCAAGGCGATGAAATTCACTGTCGTTCATATCCACTTCCTGTTGTAAGTCGTCGCGGCAGTATAAAAGTATTGGGCTGGAATAGGAATTGCTCCGCGCGGCGTTGCCGCCGGCGACGTTTTTTCAGTATCCCTCTGTGATAACGACTATTTGCTTTTCGGGGATCACCTGCGATGATAGATAGCAGAATGAATTAATGACAGGCTATCAGGTATGAAAAATATGGCGAGTAAGCTGGCTGTAATGCTGGTTCTCCTGAATCTGGCGGGCTGTGGCCTGAAGGGGCCCCTCTATTTCCCGCCGCAGGACAATAAACCGGCTGGCGTGGAGAAAGCGCCCGCGCCGGTACTGCAGTCAGGGGAGCCGGCGCGTAACGATCGCGCCCAGGGCAACGGCCCGACCCAGGTCATTTCCCAGTAAGGGCCGTGCGAAAGTCGCGGTAATGGAGTGAGAGATGCAGTTCTCAAAAATGCATGGCCTTGGTAACGATTTTATGGTCGTGGATGCGGTCACCCAGAACGTCTATTTTTCGCCTGAACTGATCCGCCGGCTTGCCGATCGTCATCTGGGGGTGGGATTCGATCAGTTACTGGTTGTCGAACCGCCCTACGATCCCGATCTGGATTTTCATTACCGGATCTTCAATGCCGACGGGAGCGAAGTGGCTCAGTGCGGCAACGGCGCGCGCTGTTTTGCGCGCTTTGTCCGCCTCAAGGGGTTGACGAACAAACGCGACATCCGCGTGAGTACCGCCAACGGGCGGATGGTGCTCAGCGTCACGGAAGACGAGCTGGTGCGGGTCAACATGGGGGAGCCGATTTTCGAACCTGCCCAGGTGCCGTTTCGCGCCAACAAAGCGGAAAAAACTTATATTATGCGCGCCGCCGAGCAGACAGTATTGTGCGGCGTGGTTTCCATGGGAAATCCCCACTGTGTGATTCAGGTTGAGAATGTGGACACCGCGCCGGTGGAAACCCTCGGCCCGGTGATGGAGAGCCATGAGCGTTTTCCGGAACGCGCCAATATCGGTTTTATGCAGGTGGTCAATACCGAATATGTGCGTCTGCGGGTGTATGAGCGCGGCGCCGGCGAAACCCAGGCCTGCGGCAGCGGCGCCTGTGGTGCGGTGGCCGTGGGGATTCAGCAGGGCCTGCTGGCAGAGCGGGTGCGCGTCGATTTACCCGGCGGGCGTCTGGATATCGCCTGGCAGGGGCCAGGTCAGCCGCTGTTTATGACCGGTCCCGCCACTCACGTCTATGATGGATTTATACATCTATGAATAATGCCGGAGAAACTCAGGAGCAACCGTCGGAACTGACAGACCAGGAGGTCTGTGATTATCTGCGGCAACACCCGGATTTCTTTATTCGCAATGCGCGTCAGGTTGAGCAAATGCGAGTGCCGCACCCGGTGCGCGGTACGGTGTCGCTGGTGGAGTGGCATATGGCGCGCCAGCGCCACTACATTAGCGAGCTGGAAGGCGACATGTCTCTGCTGCTTGAACAGGCGCGGACCAATGAGAGCCTGTTCTACCGCCTGCTGAAGCTGCAAAGCCGTCTGGCGGGCGCCGACAGTTTACAGGATATGCTGAACCGTCTGCACCGTTGGGCCCGGGAAATGGGGCTGGCGGGCGCCAACATTCGCCTGTTCCCCGATCGCTGGCGCATTGGCGCGCCGTCCGATTTCACCTATCTGGCGCTGAACCGTAACGCCTTTGAGCCGCTGCGCATTCAGCGCTTCGGCGATGCGCTGCACTATCTGGGGCCGCTGCACGGGCCGGAACTTCTGTTGATGCTGCCGCAGGGTAAAGCGATAGGATCCGTGGCGATGTCGATGCTCGGCGGCGATGGCGATCAGGGCGTGATTATTTTCAGCAGTCGCGATCCGCAACATTATCAGGCAGGTCAGGGCACCCATCTTATCCAGGAAGTGGCGCTGATGCTGCCGGAACTGCTTTCTCGCTGGATCGAGCGGGTATGACGGTCCTCCCTTTGCAGGAGGCCGTTGAACGCTTTCTGCGTTATCTGAAAGTCGAGCGCCAGCTCAGCCCGCTCACCTTACTGAACTATGGCCGCCAGTTGCGGGCGGTTGTTCAGTTGGCGGAAGAGGGGCGCCTGGCAAGCTGGGCGCAGTGCGATGCGGCGGCGGTCCGCGGTATTGTGGTGCGCAGCCGGCGCGCCGGGCTCCAGGCGTCGAGCCTCGCTCTGCGTCTGTCGGCGCTGCGTAGCTTTTTCGACTGGATGGTGAGCCAGGGAGAAATGAAGGCCAATCCGGCGAAGGGGGTTTCGGCGCCTAAAGCGCCGCGCCACCTGCCGAAAAACATCGAAGTGGATGATGTTAATCAGTTGCTGGACATTGATATCAACGATCCGCTGGCGGTGCGCGACCGGGCGATGCTGGAAGTGATGTATGGCGCCGGGCTGCGCTTGTCGGAACTGGTCAATATGGATTGCCGGCATCTCGATCTCGCCACCGGCGAAGTGTGGGTGATGGGCAAAGGCAGTAAGGAGCGCCGGGTGCCCATCGGGCGCAGCGCGGTAACCTGGCTGGAGCACTGGTTTGATTTACGCGAGCTGTTCGGGCCGGAGGATGATGCGGTTTTTCTGTCAAAACAGGGGAAACGTATTTCCGCCCGCAATGTGCAAAAGCGTTTTTCCGAATGGGGGATTAAGCAGGGGCTGAGCAGCCATGTGCATCCGCACAAGCTGCGCCATTCGTTCGCCACCCATATGCTGGAATCCAGCGGCGATCTGCGCGCGGTTCAGGAATTACTGGGCCACGCTAACCTCTCCACCACGCAAATCTATACCCATCTCGATTTTCAACACCTCGCTTCGGTGTATGATGCGGCGCATCCACGCGCCAAACGAGGAAAAAAATCATGAAATTTTACCGACCGTTGGGGACAATTTCCGCCATCACTTTCGATCTCGACGATACCCTGTACGATAACCGGCCAGTGATCCGCCGTACCGAGCTGGAGTCGATCGCTTTTGTGCAGAATTACCACCCGGCACTGCGTGAATTTCAGGTGGTGGATTTTCAGCGCCTGCGTCAGGAACTGCGTCAGGAAGAGCCGGATATCTACCACGATGTAACGGAGTGGCGCCGGCGCAGCGTTGAGCGGGCGCTACTTAACGCCGGGCTTTCCGGCGATGCGGCAACCCGTGGCGCGCGCGAGGCGATGGAGAACTTCGCCCTGTGGCGCAGCCGTATTGAGATTGCGCCGGAAACCCACCAGGCGCTGGAGGCGCTGGCCAGCAAGCGGCCGCTGGTGGCTATCACCAACGGTAACGCCGACCCGCAGCAGTTTGGGCTGGCGAAATATTTCCGTTTCATTCTGCGCGCCGGTCCCGACGGGCGTTCGAAGCCGTTTAACGATATGTATGCGCTGGCGGCGCAGCGCCTGGGGATCGCCCATCGGGAGATATTGCACGTCGGCGACGATCTGACTACCGACGTCGCGGGGGCGTTGCGCTGCGGTATGCAGACTTGCTGGATTAATCTGCGGGGCGGTAACCTGATGCATATCGACGATAGCCGGCTGTTGCCGCATCTGGAGATTTCCCGTTTGGCATCCCTTGTGACGCTGATATAATCCCCGATTGTTATGTATAAAAATCCAGGGTTTTTGCTTTTACCTCATCCGGCTGCGGGCATTTGTCTGGCGCGGCCGACAGTATGACGGGGAGTGACCCTCACCTGATAAGCGCGGCGGTGCCAATGGACGTTTCTTACCTGCTTGATAGCCTGAACGATAACCAGCGCGAGGCCGTTGCGGCGCCGCGCGGCAATTTGCTGGTGCTGGCCGGAGCGGGGAGCGGCAAGACGCGGGTGCTGGTGCATCGTATCGCCTGGCTGATGTCGGTGGAAAATTGCTCGCCGTATTCGATCATGGCGGTGACCTTTACCAACAAAGCGGCGGCGGAAATGCGCCACCGTATCGGTCAGTTGATGGGCACCAGCCAGGGCGGCATGTGGGTCGGGACTTTCCACGGTCTGGCTCATCGTCTGCTGCGCGCTCACCATATGGACGCTGGTTTACCGCAGGATTTCCAGATTCTCGACAGCGAAGATCAACTGCGTCTGCTGAAGCGGCTGATTAAGGCCATGAATCTCGATGAGAAGCAGTGGCCGCCGCGCCAGGCGATGTGGTACATCAATGGCAAAAAAGATGAAGGGCTGCGCCCACAGCACATTGAAAGCTATGGTAATCCGGTAGAGCAGACCTGGCAGAAGGTCTACCAGGCTTACCAGGAAGCGTGCGATCGCGCCGGGCTGGTGGATTTCGCCGAGTTGCTGCTGCGCGCTCACGAGCTGTGGCTTAATAAACCTCATATTCTTAACCACTACCGGGAACGCTTCACCAATATCCTGGTGGATGAGTTTCAGGATACCAACAGTATTCAGTACGCGTGGATTCGCCTGCTGGCCGGGGATAGCGGCAAGGTGATGATCGTCGGCGATGACGACCAGTCTATTTATGGCTGGCGCGGCGCGCAGGTCGAGAACATTCAGCGCTTTCTCAACGATTTTCCCGGGGCGAAAACTATTCGTCTGGAGCAGAACTACCGCTCGACCAATAACATCCTTAACGCGGCGAATGCCCTGATCGCCAACAATGCCGGGCGGCTGGGGAAAAATCTCTGGACTGATGGCAGCGACGGCGAGCCTATCTCCCTGTACTGCGCTTTTAATGAGCTGGACGAAGCGCGTTTTGTGGTCAACCGCATCAAGGTGTGGCAGGAAAACGGCGGCGCGCTGGAACAATGCGCGATTCTCTACCGCAGCAACGCCCAGTCGCGAGTGCTGGAAGAGGCGTTGTTGCAGGCCAGTATGCCGTATCGCATTTATGGCGGTATGCGCTTCTTCGAACGCCAGGAGATCAAGGATGCGCTCTCTTACCTGCGCTTGATCGCTAACCGTAATGACGATGCGGCTTTCGAGCGGGTGGTGAATACCCCGACGCGCGGTATTGGCGATCGTACGCTGGATGTGGTGCGTCAGACTTCCCGGGATCGCCAGTTGACCCTGTGGCAGGCCAGCCGGTTGCTGTTGCAGGAAAAAGCGCTCGCCGGTCGCGCCGCCAGCGCGTTGCAGCGTTTTATCGAGCTTATTGACGCGCTGGCCCATGAAACGGCGGAAATGCCGCTGCATGTGCAGACCGACAGGGTAATTCGCGATTCCGGCCTGTGGATGATGTACGAACAGGAGAAGGGCGAAAAAGGGCAAACCCGGATCGAAAACCTTGAGGAACTGGTCACGGCGACGCGCCAGTTCAGTTACAACGATGAAGATGAAGACCTGATGCCGCTGCAGGCTTTTCTTTCCCACGCCGCGCTGGAGGCCGGGGAAGGGCAGGCTGATACCTGGCAGGATGCGGTACAATTGATGACGCTCCATTCGGCGAAAGGGCTGGAATTCCCGCAGGTATTTATCGTCGGTATGGAAGAAGGAATGTTTCCGAGCCAGATGTCGCTGGATGAAGGCGGCCGTCTGGAAGAGGAGCGGCGCCTTGCCTATGTGGGGATTACCCGGGCGATGCAGAAACTGACCATGACCTACGCGGAAACCCGCCGTCTGTACGGTAAAGAAGCATATCATCGCCCATCGCGCTTTATTGGCGAACTGCCGGAGGAGTGCGTGGAAGAGGTGCGGCTGCGCGCCAGCGTCAGTCGTCCGGTCAGTCACCAGCGCATGGGGACGCCGGTCGCCCAGAATGATACCGGCTATAAGCTGGGGCAGCGGGTGCGTCACCCGAAATTTGGTGAAGGAACGATTGTCAATCTGGAAGGCAGCGGCGAGCATAGTCGTCTGCAGGTGGCGTTTCAGGGGCAGGGCATTAAGTGGCTGGTGGCGGCGTACGCGCGGCTGGAAACCGTCTGAGCCGGGGCGTTACACTGGCAACGATTTATTCCATTGCGGCTGCGGGTTGCGTGTTGACGCCATATGGCGGCTGGCGTAACATGCGCGCACGATTACACTAAGAGGACACTCGCCTTGGACACACCCAGTAGATGCTGGCTCATTAACCTGTTATCCAGGAATAACCACTAAGGCTGTCCTCTTATGCTGATAGCCTTAGTGGTTATCGGCGACCCGATTCTCTCCCGTCGCATTGAGTCAGATCGTTGGCTCTGAAACTCTGCTCGTTTCGGTGTGCTCCGCGAAGTGTTGTTGATGACATTTTGTCCTGGGAGTACCGGTCATGCTGAGCGCATTTCAACTGGAAAACAATCGTCTGTCACGCCTTGAACTTGATGAGGTGGATACGCTGGCCAATGCTGTCTGGGTGGATCTGATGGAGCCCGACGACGATGAGCGCCAGCGCGTTCAGAGCGAACTGGACCAGAGTCTGGCCACCCGGCCGGAACTGGAAGACATCGAAGCATCGGCACGTTTTTTCGAAGACGAAGACGGCCTGCACATTCACTCATTTTTTCTTTTTGAAGATGCGGAAGACCACACCGGTAACTCCACCGTGGCGTTCACTATCCGCAATGGCCGTCTGTTCACCCTGCGCGAGCGCGAACTGCCGGCGTTTCGCCTGTACCGTATGCGCGCCCGCAATCAGTCAATGGTCGACGGCAATGCTTATGAACTGTTGCTCGATCTGTTCGAGACCAAAATCGAACAGCTCGCCGATCAGATCGAAAACATCTACAGCGATCTGGAAAAGCTCAGCCGGGTGATCATGGAGGGCCAGCAGGGGGATGAGTATGACGACGCGCTTTCCACGCTGGCGGGGCAGGAAGATATCGGCTGGAAAGTGCGCCTGTGTCTGATGGATACCCAGCGTGCGCTCAACTTTCTGGTACGTAAAGCGCGTCTGCCCGGCAGCCAACTGGAGCAGGCCAGAGAGATCATCCGCGATATTGAATCCCTGCTGCCGCACAACGAATCACTGTTTCAGAAGGTGAACTTCCTGATGCAGGCGGCAATGGGCTTCATTAACATCGAGCAGAACCGGATTATTAAGATCTTCTCAGTGGTCTCCGTGGTATTCCTGCCGCCGACGCTGGTGGCCTCCAGCTACGGGATGAACTTTGAGTTCATGCCGGAGCTGCGCTGGAGTTTTGGCTATCCGGCGGCGATCATTTTCATGATTCTGGCCGGGCTGGCGCCGTACCTGTACTTTAAGCGCCGTAACTGGCTGTGACCCTCTGTGAGGCCGGCGCCGCGTCGGCCTTACATCAGCGCTTCGCCATGACGTTCGCGATATTCTTTGGGGGTGGCGTCATACTCTTTCTTAAACACCGAATAAAAATACTGTAGCGACGGATAGCCGCACATCCGGGAGATCTCGTTGATCGACAGCGAAGTGGCGATCAGCAGGCTGCGGGCTTTCTCAAGCTTTTCGGCGTGGATCACCGCGTGAATGGTCTCACCCACCTCTTCTTTAAAACGCTTCTCCAGATTGGAGCGCGATATGCCCACGGCATCCAGCACCTGCTCCACTTTAATCCCTTTACAGGCATGATTGCGGATATAGTGCATGGCCTGGATTACCGCCGGATCGGTAAGCGAGCGGTAGTCGGTGGAGCGGCGTTCGATCACCCGTACCGGCGGAACCAGGATGCGCTGCAGGGGTAATGTTTCCCCGGCCAGCAGGCGATGCAGCAGTTTGGCGGCCTGATAACCCATCTGGCGAGTGCCCTGGGCGACGGATGACAGCGCTACCCGGGACAGATAGCGGGTCAATTCTTCATTATCGATACCGATCACGCACAGCTTTTCCGGCACCGGGATGTGTAAATGTTCGCAGACCTGTAGAAGATGGCGCGCCCGGGCATCGGTGACGGCGATAATACCGGTCTGGGGCGGGAGCGTTTGCACCCAGTCGGCGAGGCGATTCTGGGCGTGTTGCCAGTTTTCCGGCGCCGTCTCCAGCCCCTGATAAACCACCCCCTGATAGTTCTCGCGGCTGACCAGAGTACGAAACGCGTGTTCCCGCTCCTGCGCCCAGCGCTTGCCGCCGGAGGCAGGCAGACCGTAAAAGGCAAAGCGGTGGACGCCTTTTTCCCGCAGGTGCAGGAAAGCGCGCTCCACCAGCGCAAAGTTATCGGTAGCAATATAGTGCACCGCCGGATAGTCCTCCGGGCGATGGTAAGAGCCGCCGACGCCGACGATTGGCACATCGGTATGGGCCAACAGGATTTCGATTTCTTTATCATCAAAATCGGCGATGACGCCGTCGCCCAGCCACTCTTTAATGTGTTCAATACGGGTACGGAAATCCTCTTCAATGAAGATGTCCCATTCAGACTGCGACGCCTGCAGGTACTCCCCCACACCTTCAATCACCTGGCGGTCATAGGCCTTGTTGGCGTTGAATAACAGGGTAATACGGTGACGCTTCTCAAACATGTTGTAGTTTCCAGACGTAGACGTTAGCACTCAACTCAATAGCAGATAATAAACGCTGCCGGGGGATTTACCGTTGAGAATGTGAGCTGTTGCGGCTTTCCTTTTGCACTAAGGTTACTGAACCGTGGATTTATTATTTTCCGGACGCCGACAAGGTGGCTTAATACGCCGCTGGTGAGGCAGAGAAATGTCGGGCATTGATTATTGATGGGCGGGTAAATCGCGGCGCTGTGGTTTGATGAATACATTATTGTGACTCCCTTATTATGACCACATCTGAACATCCTGAAGAGAATAAAATGAAAGGGGCGATTATTTTAAACGTTTCTCCGGATAATGGCGCGGGCTGGCTACGGGATATTATCCGGGTGGCGGGTTACGGCACCGTTGCGCACGGATGCGCCTGAGAGAGTCGTCAGCCCGGATATGTGGTTGTGGGTCATGTAAGGCCTCCGGTCGCGGATACTCAGATGAAGAAACGTTAACAACAACGGCTAACATTAATATCAGATCTTTTCGCCTGGCAATTACGGGTTCTTATTACCGGGTTATGATTTTTTATCTATTTAAGTGAAATATGACCGCGATCGAATTTTAATCGTCAGCGTATTTTATGGTGCCGTAAAAATTTTATTGACGACGGTGATATAGCCTTTTTTGCGAGCTGGCGCACGTTTGGGTATTCTCTGAATCCGCCTGTGAAATAACGTAATTGAGCGCCGCGCAGGGAAAATCCAGGATGGTTCTACTGCTGTAGAGCATCATTTCCCTGAATACGGAGTTCACATTATGCAAGCCTATTTCGATCAACTCGACCGCGTACGCTATGAAGGCCCGAAAACCACTAACCCTCTGGCATTTCGCCACTACAACCCGGACGAGCTGGTGCTGGGCAAGCGTATGGAGGATCATCTGCGTTTTGCCGCCTGCTACTGGCACACATTCTGCTGGAACGGCGCCGACATGTTTGGTATCGGCTCGTTCGATCGTCCCTGGCAGCACGCCGGCGACGCGCTGGCGATGGCGAAGCTGAAAGCCGATGTGGCGTTCGAATTTTTCTACAAACTGAATGTACCGTATTACTGCTTCCATGATGTGGATGTTTCCCCGGAAGGCGCGACGCTGAATGAATATCTGAGTCATTTTGCCCAAATGGTTGATGTACTGGGAGAAAAACAGCAGCAGAGCGGTATGAAGCTGCTGTGGGGAACCGCTAACTGTTTTACCAATCCACGTTACGGCGCCGGCGCCGCCACCAGCCCGGACCCGGAAGTGTTCGCCCGGGCGGCGACCCAGGTGTTTACAGCGATGAATGCGACTCAGCAACTGGGTGGGGAAAATTATGTCCTGTGGGGGGGGCGTGAGGGTTACGAAACCCTGCTGAATACCGATCTGCGCCAGGAGCGCGAGCAGATTGGCCGCTTTATGCAACTGGTGGTGGAGCACAAACACAAAATAGGTTTCCGCGGTACATTGCTGATCGAACCAAAACCGCAGGAGCCAACCAAGCACCAGTATGATTATGATGTGGCGACGGTGTACGGCTTCCTGAAACAGTTCGGCCTCGAAAAAGAGATCAAGGTTAACATCGAAGCTAACCACGCCACGCTGGCCGGTCACTCGTTCCATCATGAAATCGCCTCGGCGATCGCGCTGGGAATTTTTGGTTCGGTGGATGCCAACCGCGGCGATGCGCAACTGGGCTGGGACACTGACCAGTTCCCGAACAGCGTGGAAGAGAACGCGCTGGTGATGTATGAGATCCTTAAAGCCGGAGGCTTCACGACCGGCGGTCTGAACTTTGATGCGAAAGTGCGCCGCCAGAGCACCGATAAATATGACCTGTTCTATGGCCATATCGGCGCGATGGATACCATGGCGCTGGCGCTGAAAGTCGCGGCCCGCATGATTGAGGACGGTGAACTGGATAAGCGTGTGGCGCAGCGCTATGCCGGGTGGAACGGCGAGCTGGGGCAGCAAATCCTCAAGGGGCAGCTGACGCTGGCGGAACTGGCGCAATACGCGCAGCAGCATAACCTCGATCCGGTACATCGCAGCGGCCAGCAGGAGCGGCTGGAAAACCTGGTTAACTACTATCTGTTCGATAAATAAGATCTGAATATCTTTTCAATAAATAAACCACACTGCGCCACGCCTGCCGTGGCGCTCTGTTAAGGAGTGGTGGCAATGTATATCGGGATCGATCTTGGCACCTCGGGGGTGAAAGCGATACTGCTCGGGGAGCAGGGAGACGTGCTGGCCTCCCGTACCGAACCGCTGACGGTATCCCGCCTTCATCCGCTATGGTCCGAACAGGACCCGGAGCAGTGGTGGCAGGCGACGGATAAGGCGATGCAGGCGCTGGGACGGCAGCATGATTTGCGCGGTGTTAAAGCCGTTGGCCTCGCCGGCCAGATGCATGGCGCAACGCTGCTTGATAAACATCAGCGAGTTCTGCGCCCGGCAATATTGTGGAATGACGGACGCTGCGCCCGGGAGTGCCAGTTGCTGGAGTCCCTGGTAGCGCAGTCGCGCGACATCACCGGCAATTTGATGATGCCCGGTTTTACCGCCCCGAAATTATTGTGGGTGGAACGCCATGAACCAGAGATCTTTCGCCAGGTCGCGAAGGTTTTACTGCCGAAAGATTACCTGCGGTTGCGGATGACTGGCGAGTTCGCCAGCGACATGTCCGATGCCGCCGGCACGATGTGGCTGGATGTGGCGCAGCGCGACTGGAGTGACAGGATGCTCGACGCCTGTCACCTGAGCCGGGAACATATGCCGGCGCTGTTTGAGGGGTGCCAGGTTACGGGCGCTTTAAGCGCAGAGGCGGCCGGGCGCTGGGGAATGGCGCAGGTGCCGGTGGTGGCGGGCGGCGGCGATAATGCGGCGGGAGCCATCGGCGCCGGGATGGTCGATGCCGGGCAGGCCATGCTATCGCTGGGTACCTCCGGGGTGTATTTCGCCGTCAGCGACGGGTTTCTCAGCCGGCCGGAACAGGCGGTACACAGTTTCTGTCATGCCCTGCCGTCGCGCTGGCATCTGATGTCGGTGATGCTCAGTGCGGCCTCCTGCCTCGACTGGGCGGTGAAACTGACCGGTATGGACAGCGTGCCGGCGCTGATTAGCGCGGCGCAACAGGCCAGCGAGGACGCTGGCGCGCTGTGGTTCCTGCCTTATCTTTCCGGAGAACGCACGCCGCACAA
Source organism: Entomohabitans teleogrylli (assembly GCF_001484765.1). Classification (GTDB taxonomy): domain Bacteria; phylum Pseudomonadota; class Gammaproteobacteria; order Enterobacterales; family Enterobacteriaceae; genus Entomohabitans; species Entomohabitans teleogrylli. Next base: position 55,786 of record NZ_KQ947382.1, read on the forward strand.
TAATCCGCAGGCTAAAGGCGTTTTCTTTGGCCTGACCCATCAGCATGGCCCGGCAGAACTGGCTCGCAGCGTGCTTGAAGGGGTGGGTTATGCGCTGGCGCAGGGGATGGATGTGGTACACGAATGTGGGGTAAAGCCGCAGAGTATCACGCTGATCGGCGGCGGCGCGCGCAGCGCGTACTGGCGTCAGATGCTGGCGGATATCAGCGGCCAGACCCTTGACTACCGCACCGGCGGTGATGTTGGTCCGGCGCTGGGCGCGGCGCGGCTGGCGCAGATCGCCATGACGCCGGGCTGCGATTTGCACACCCTGTTGCCGCAACTGCCACTTGAGCAACGGCATGAGCCTGATGCACAGCGTCACGCCGACTATGCCGGGCGGCGCCAGGTTTTCAGTCAGCTCTACCAGACGCTGAAGCCGTTGATGTGACAGCAAAAAATCAGAAGACCGGGGCCGTACCGCTGTTTGCGGGGCGGCCTTTTTCTTTTGCCATGCCGCAGTATTGTTACGTCAGGGGCCGGGGAGTAAATTGAGAATAACTCCTGGTTCTGTCAGGTGCCGGTTTCTGCGTCGCTCTGTTATTCTGAGCGCCGGGTTGCTAACGTGCAGCCTAATCAATGGATCGATCAATCAGGGAACGTTAAATGGAAAAGTCTGTTCAGGTTACTTCGCCGGCGTTTAATGCCGTTTCATGGCTGGCATTTATCGGCGGTATTGTGGTTTATCTTATCGGGTTGTGGCGTGCTGAAATGCAGCTCAATGAAAAGGGCTATTATTTTGCGGTACTGGTTCTTGGCCTGTTTGCCGCCATCTCGCTGCAGAAAACGGTGCGCGACCGGATGGAGGATATTCCCACCACGCCTATCTATTTTGGCGCCTGCCTGCTGGCGTTTATCGTTGCCGTATTGCTGCTGGCCGTGGGGCTATGGAACGCAGAACTGCTACTCAGTGAGAAAGGGTTCTATGGGCTGGCGTTCTTCCTGAGCCTGTTTGGCGCGATCGCCGTTCAGAAGAACGTGCGCGACGCGGTCAATGACAAAGGCGAGGACAGCATTCTGTCGATGCCGGCGTCTCAGGAACACGACTAAGCGCAGGACGCGCCGGGCTGCCATAAGCGCCCGGCGCGATTGTCCATAATGCGTCGTTTGCTGTCCGATTCTGGTCTTCTTCACAGTCAATAATCCCACCACAATAGGGCTTCCTCATCAAAATCAGGAGTCCGAATATGACCCGTAGTGCGTTACTGAATATTGATACCCAGTGCTCTTTCATGCACTGTGATTTCTGGCAGCAGCAGGATGTTCCGGCGTTTCAGCAGGAGATGTTGCGGCTGATCGACGGCTGCCAGGCGCGTGGCGTTCCGGTGGTGGATATTTTTCACGTTTCGCAGGCGGGGCCATTCTCGCTGGCCTCCGGCCACGTGCGGGCGATGCCTTTTCTGCATCATCAGCCAGCGGTCAGTTTCTATAAGCATGTCCATAACGCTTTTACCGATACCGGGCTGGACCACTGGCTGCGGGTCAGGGATATTAATCACCTGATTATTTGCGGTACCCGCACTGAGCAGTGCTGTGAAACCACGGCGCGCATTGCGTCTGATATGGGGTATCGGGTGACCTTTGTCAGCGCCGCGATGCTCACTTTTCCGATGCGCTGGCAGGGGGTAACGCTGGATAGCGCGACGCTGCGCCACCGTACCGAAACCGTGCTGAATGGGCGTTTTGCCACCGTGATGGATGTAGACGGTTGCCTGGCAGCGCTGGACTGATATTCCCTGGCAGGAAAGAAGATGGCGACAGATATCTGGTTTGTTGTGTTACCTGGCGTGCTGGCGCTGGATCTTACCGGGCCGGCGGAAACTTTCGCGCTGGCCGGTGATGCCTTCCGGCTGCACTATGTCGGGCCGCAGTCAACAGTGCGCACGTCGGTGGGGCTTTCGTTGACGGATATTCAACCGCTGCCTGATAACCTGCCTGTCGGTAGTCTGCTGGTATTGCCCGGGGTCGGCGATAGCCAGCACAATTTCGCCACCCCGGCGGCCGAAAGCGCGCGGCGCTGGCTGACCACGCTCCAGCCGGCGATTCACCGCCGGCAATTGTCGCTGGTTTGCGTCTGTTCCGGTGCGCTGCTGGCGGCGCGGGCCGGTCTGTTGAATGGAATTCAATGTACCAGCCATCATGATGTCATCCCGCGCCTGCGGGCTGTGGCGCCAGGGGCGCAGGTGAAGGAAAACCGCATTTTTGTGGAGGATCGCGGGATATGGACCAGCGCCGGGATTACGTCCGGCATTGATTTGTCCCTGAATCTGATCAATGTGCACTGCGGGCCCCGGGTTGCGCTGGAGGTTGCCCGGGAGATGGTGGTGTGGTTTCGCCGTTCCGGCGACGATCCACAACTGTCGCCGTGGCTGCGCTATCGCAACCATCTGCATCAGGCAGTACACCGGGCGCAGGACCTTCTGAACCAACAGCCGGACAATGACTGGGACTTGCCATCGCTGGCTGCCCGGGTCCACGTCAGTCCACGTCATTTAGCTCGATTGTTCCGCCAGCATCTGGGGGTGAGTGTGCGCGATTATCTTGAACGACTGCGCCTGGCGATCGCCGAACAGTGCCTGCAGGCCGGGCAGCATCCTGAACAGGCGGCGCGGGCCGCCGGTTTTTCTTCGCCGCGCCAGTTGCGTCGGGCGCAGTTGCGGGTGGCGGATTAGCTGACCAGGCGGCGGCGATCCAGTCGCTGTACCGCGGTGGAAAGCACCAGGCTGACGCCGACGGCGATACTGAAAATCCACAGCATATCCAGTACCGGCCAGGCGGCTATCTCAATGTGCCGGGTGCGCAGGGCGTGGATCACTAATGCATGGAAGCCATAAATGCCCAGCGAATGGCGCGATATAAAGGCCAGAAACGGCACCGGGCGCTGGTTAAGGGTGTTTTTGACAACGGTGAACAGGCTAAGCGCGGCGATAAAGACCAGCGGTCCGCAGTAGAGATACCAGGTATCGGCGAAGTTACCGCGCTTTTCCAGCTCTTCATGGGTACCCAGCGCAATGGCGAGTATGCACAGGATAAAACTCAGCGCCGTCAGCGGCGTAGCGCCTTTGCGGCCAGTATCCAGCGTGCCGATTGCCCGGCCCAGCAGGCCGTACAGCACATAGTAAAAAGTGTCGCCGCCGATCAACAGGTTGATCGGCAACCATTTTACGCCGTACAGGGTCTGTGGCACGGTATTGGGATTGGCGATGACCCCGAGGATCAGCGCCAGCGTAATCACCATCGTCAGAGAGGCGTTTTTCACCGCTATCAGCGGGGAAAGCAGGTAAATCACCGCCAGCGCGAAGAAGAACCATAAATGGTAAAACACCGGTTTTTGCAGCAGATTAATCAGCGACAGATGCCAGTTGATACGAGTGAATAGCGCGATATAGAGCAGGGCGACAAGGCTATAAAACAGCAGACACAGGCCAATGCGCAGAAAGTGGCGCCCCTGCGCGCTGCGTTCGCCAAAAAACAGGTAGCCGGAAATCATAAAAAACAGCGGTACGCAGACCCGGGATGCGGAATTGAGCATATTGGCCAGTTCCCAACTGAATGCGCTTACGTTACCGGGATTGGTGATATACCAGGTGGTGGTATGAATCAGCACCACCATCAGGCAGGCGATACCGCGTAAGTTATCGATCCAGTTTATTTTTTGCCCCATTGCTTCCTCTGTACCATCTTTATTATTAGCCAGTGTGCCGAACACCGATGACCGACCACAGTGGTTTTGTCTGAGTTTTGTGCCCGCGGCTTGTCACAGGCGCAGCGGCTACGCAGAATGCTGTCAGGCTGCGCTGCGCAGAAACGCGCTGAAAACTATAACGAAGATTAGCCCGACGATCGGGAACCATAATGATGATGCAAAAAAAATTACCCCTTGCGGCGCTATTCGCCGCGCTTTGGCTGGCAGGATGCAGTTCCCCAACGTCTGATGCCCCACCAGCACAGAGCAAGGCGCGCAAAGCTCCTTCCGGCGCGATGGAGCAGGTTTGCCGGGACAGCGCGGCGCATCGTTACAACACGCAGCCCCAGCGTATCGATATCCAGGACCTGGAGGAGTTTCAGGGCACTTATGAAATGCGCGGTATAACCGCCCATAACGAAGACTTTACCTGCTCGTTTGATGAAGACGGCCAGTTTCTGCACCTTTCGATGCGCTGAAGCGCTGTCCGCCGGGTTGCGGCGGCGGGTATTTCTCCCTGCCGCTATTTCTGATTTACCCGGCGCAAAGCCGCTTCGCGTCGCAGTCATGATGCAACGCGACCGCTTTTGAGTATATACTGGCCGCTTCCACCTAAATCCACTCGTATCGCGTGCGAAAGAATATGCAAAAGTTTGATACCAGGACCTTTCAGGGCCTGATCCTGACATTACAGGATTACTGGGCTCGCCAGGGCTGTACCATTGTTCAACCTTTGGACATGGAAGTCGGCGCAGGCACCTCCCACCCGATGACCTGCCTGCGCGCTCTGGGACCAGAGCCTATCGCAGCGGCTTATGTTCAGCCTTCCCGACGCCCGACCGACGGCCGCTATGGGGAAAACCCCAACCGCCTGCAACACTACTACCAGTTCCAGGTCATCATTAAGCCGTCTCCGGATAATATTCAGGAGCTGTATCTCGGCTCGCTGAAAGAGCTGGGCATGGATCCGACGATCCACGATATCCGTTTTGTGGAAGATAACTGGGAAAACCCGACGCTGGGCGCCTGGGGGCTGGGCTGGGAAGTCTGGTTGAACGGTATGGAAGTGACCCAGTTCACCTACTTCCAGCAGGTCGGCGGCCTGGAGTGTAAGCCGGTAACCGGTGAAATCACTTACGGTCTGGAGCGTCTGGCGATGTATATCCAGGGCGTGGACAGCGTTTACGATCTGGTATGGAGTGACGGGCCGTTGGGTAAAACCACCTACGGAGACGTGTTCCATCAGAACGAAGTGGAGCAGTCGACCTACAATTTCGAATATGCCGATGTGGACTTCCTGTTTACCTGCTTTGAGCAGTACGAGAAAGAAGCTCAGCTGCTGCTGGCGCTGGAAACCCCGCTGCCGCTGCCGGCCTACGAACGTATTCTGAAAGCCGCCCACAGTTTCAACCTGCTGGATGCCCGTAAGGCCATCTCCGTCACGGAACGTCAGCGCTACATTCTGCGTATTCGCACGCTGACTAAAGCCGTCGCGGAGGCTTACTACGCGTCCCGTGAAGCCCTCGGCTTCCCGATGTGCAACAGTAATAAATAAGAGGCGGCCATGTCTGAAAAAACTTTTCTGGTGGAGATTGGCACAGAAGAACTGCCACCAAAAGCCCTGCGCAGCCTGGCGGAGTCCTTTGCTGCGAATGTGACGGCGGAGCTGGATGCCGCTGGCCTGGCCCATGGCAAGGTCGAGTGGTTCGCCGCGCCGCGCCGTCTGGCGCTGAAAGTGGCGAATCTGGCCGCTTCTCAGCCGGATCGTGAAGTAGAAAAACGTGGCCCGGCTATTGCCCAGGCATTTGATGCCGAAGGCAAACCGAGCAAAGCGGCGGAAGGCTGGGCGCGCGGTTGCGGTATCACTGTCGATCAGGCGGAACGTCTGACCACCGATAAGGGCGAATGGCTGTTGTATCGCGCCCATGTGAAAGGCGAAAGCGCGCAGTCGCTGCTGCCGGCGATGGTCAACACTGCGCTGGCGAAGCTGCCGATCCCCAAATTGATGCGCTGGGGCGCCTCCGATGTGCACTTTGTGCGTCCGGTGCATACCGTGACGCTGCTGCTCGGCAGCGACCTGATCCCGGCGACGGTGCTGGGCGTGGCGTCCGATCGGGTGATTCGTGGCCATCGTTTTATGGGCGAGCCGCAGTTCACCATCGACAATGCCGAACAATATCCGCAAATTCTGCTGGAGCGCGGTAAAGTTATTGCGGATTACGACGCGCGTAAGGCGAAGATTAAAGCCGACGCCGAAGCGGCGGCGCGCCAGATTGGCGGCAATGCCGATCTCAGCGACAGCCTGCTGGAGGAGGTAACCTCGCTGGTGGAATGGCCGGTAGTGCTGACAGCGAAGTTTGAAGAGAAATTTCTTGCCGTGCCGGCGGAAGCGCTGGTTTACACCATGAAAGGGGACCAGAAATACTTCCCGGTCTACACAGGCGATGGAAAACTGCTGCCCAACTTTATCTTTGTGGCCAATATTGAGTCGAAAGATCCACAGCAGATTATCTCCGGTAACGAGAAAGTGGTGCGGCCGCGTCTGGCGGATGCTGAGTTCTTCTTCAACACCGATCGCAAAAAGCGTCTGGAAGATCACCTGCCGCGTCTTGCCACGGTACTGTTCCAGCAACAATTGGGCACCCTGCGCGACAAGACAGACCGCATTGAGGCGCTGTCCGGCTGGATCGCCCGTGAAATCGGCGCTGATGTGACTCACGCCACCCGCGCCGGTCTGCTGTCCAAGTGCGACCTGATGACCAACATGGTGTTCGAATTTACCGATACCCAGGGCGTTATGGGGATGCACTACGCGCGCCATGATGGCGAGGCGGAAGATGTTGCCGTGGCGCTCAACGAGCAGTATATGCCGCGTTTCGCCGGCGATGCGCTGCCGTCGAGCCTGGTCTCCTGCGCGGTGGCGATTGCCGATAAGATGGATACTCTGGCGGGTATTTTCGGCATTGGCCAGCATCCGAAAGGGGATAAAGACCCGTTTGCGCTGCGTCGTGCCGCGCTGGGCGTGCTGCGTATCATCGTTGAGAAGAACCTGAACCTGGATCTGCAGACGCTGACTGAAGAAGCGGTGCGTTTGTATGGCGACAAGCTGACCAATCAGAATGTGGTCGATGAGGTGATTGACTTCATGCTGGGCCGTTTCCGCGCCTGGTATCAGGAAGAAGGTCACGCGGTGGATACTATCCAGGCGGTGCTGGCGCGCCGTCCGACGCGTCCGGCGGATTTCGACGCCCGTATGCAGGCGGTATCGCACTTCCGTACTCTGGATGCGGCAGCGGCGCTGGCGGCGGCCAATAAGCGAGTGTCCAATATCCTGGCGAAGAACAGCGATCCGTTGAACGATCATATCCATCCGGCGACGCTGGTGGAGCCGGAGGAGAAAGCGCTGGTGCGCGATCTGGTGGTGTTGCGTGATAAGCTGGAACCGGTTTTCGCCCGCGGTGATTATCAGCAGGCGCTGGTGGAGCTGGCGGCGCTGCGCGCCCCGGTGGACGCCTTCTTCGATAAAGTAATGGTGATGGCGGAAGATAAAGATCTGCGCATCAACCGACTGACGCTGCTCAGTAAATTGCGCGAACTGTTCCTCGAAGTGGCGGATATCTCCCTGCTTCAGTAACCATGCGTGATGGCGCCGGCTCTGTTTGTGCAGGGCCGGCTGTTTTCCGGGGCGTAGGACGCGTCCTGGCACTGTCCAGGGAGGCCGGGATGGCCAGAGTATGGATATTGCTGATTAACGGCTACCAACGTTATCTCTCCCCGCATAAAGGCTTCCGCTGCGCCTTCGGCGCATTACACCATTCATCCGGCTGTTCAGAAGCCGTCAAACAGATCATTCAACGCCAGGGATTGACAGGTGGCTGGCCAGACATTCGCCAGCGCTTTGCCGACTGCCGCCAGGCGGCGGAACAGCTAGAGAAGCGGCGTGATAAAGAGAAAAAACGCAATCGCTGTGACTGTATGGATTTTGCCCATTGCCAGCCGCCGGACAGTTGCTCTGTGCCGCGCCTGCCGGGGGGCCCGGACAGTTGCGACTGCATTCCCGACTGTTCGTGTCTGTCAATAAGAGGGCTGCGTGGGCGAGGCGTTAAAACAATATTCCGAGGCGTTAAAACAATGTTCCCTGCCGCGGGCAGGGAACGATCGGCAGATTAGCGCAGCCTGTTGCGGCGCTGGGTATAGACCGCGTCGGTGATAAACAGCGCCAGCGCCACCCAGATAAACCCAAAAGTGACCAGCTTGTCCGGGCCGGGCACTTCGCCATAAAAGGTAACGGCCAGCAGAAACATCAACGTCGGGCCAATGTACTGAAAGAACCCCAGGGTTGAGAGTCGCAATTTGGTGGCTGCGCCGGTAAAGCACAGCAGCGGCACCGTGGTGACCACGCCCGCGGCGATCAGCAACAGATTCAGCGACCAGGGATTATCCGCCATATGGCTGGTGGGGCTATCGGCAATGCCGAACAGATAAATGGCCGCCACCGGCAGTAGCCATAATGTCTCTACCAGCATCCCGGTCTGGGCGTCGACGGCGATTTTCTTACGCACCAGTCCGTAGAATGCGAAACTGAACGCCAGCCCCAGCGCGATAACCGGCAGTGAACCGAAGGTCCACAACTGTACCAGCACGCCGCAGGCGGCCAGGATCACCGCCAGCCATTGCATGCGCCGGAAACGTTCGCCGAGGAACAGCATCCCCAGCAGTACGTTTACCAGCGGGTTGATAAAGTAACCGAGGCTGGCCTCCAGCATATGGTGATTGTTCACCGCCCAGATAAACAGTAGCCAGTTGCCGCCCACCAGTACCGCAGTGAGCCCGAGGCCCAGCAGTTTGCGTGGAGTGGCGAGGATCTTTTTCGCCTGCCGCCACTGGCGGCTGAGACTGATCAGCGCCACCATGAAAAAGAATGACCAGATTACCCGGTGGGTGAGGATTTCATCTGCCGGCACATAAGAGATCAGTTTGAAATAAGCCGGTGCGATACCCCAAATAAAATAAGCGGCGAGAGCCAGTAAAACCCCTTGCCGCGTCTGCTGCGCATCCATTGACGACACCTGATGTAAAAAAGTGGCGCAATTGTATCAGGAATACGTTCGTCATACTCCAGGTTGCTGATGGGTTTAGCCCACCATGTAAGTTGCGGTGGCGCTGGCGATATGAACCTGTGCTTCGTTGTGTAGCTCAATGCGCGCCACAGCGACTTTATTCCCGGCGCGCAGCAGGGTGCTGGCCGCGGTAAAGCGCTGACCTCTACCGGGTCGCAGATAGTCGACGCGCAAATCGATAGTGCCCATGCGCGACATTCGCTGGCGCAGCTCATCTTCGCTGATGGCGTCGTGGCGGGTCAGGGTACTGCCGACACATACCAGTCCGCCGGCAACATCCAGCGCTGCAGCGATCACCCCGCCGTGCAGGATATTTTGCGCCCAGTTACCCACCATCATCGGCTGGTGAGCGAAGCTCAACTGGGCGAACGACTTCTCATAACATTCCAGTTCCAGTCCCAGGGTGCGGTTAAACGGCATGTGATACACGAACATCTCGCCAACCAGCTGTAATACCGCTTCGGCACTCAACATTCTGGACGACATAGCAGGCTCCATCTCGGGGTTTGTAGGGTTAGTTATTGTTTGTTTCAATGATATTAATTGATTAATCCCACGTTTGTAGCTCTGATTGCTTGTAAAGGTGATGAATAACCCGGATTCTTCCGTAGGCGTAATTTCGCCCGGTTTTTTGTTCAGGAGAACATGATTTATGCGCAACCCTTCGGGATGGCTGGCGGCGCTCGGCCTGATACCCTGCGCAGTATTCGCGCAGGAGGCGGCGATAAAGCCTATTCAGGATGCCCGGCCGCCGCGCGGCAGTATCATCGCCAATATGCTGCAGGAGTATGACAACCCGTTTGTGCTCTACCCGTATGACAGCAACTATTTGATTTATACCTATACCAGCAATATGAACAAAGCGGCGATCGCCAGCTACGACTGGGCGAATGAGGCGCGCAAGGATGAAGTGAAGTTTCAGCTCAGCCTGGCGTTTCCTCTGTGGCGCGGGATCCTCGGCGAAAATTCGGTGCTGGGGGCCTCTTATACCCAGAAATCCTGGTGGCAACTGTCTAACAGTAAAGGCTCGGCGCCGTTCCGGGAAACCAACTATGAGCCACAGATGTTCCTCGGTTTCGCCACTGATTATCAGTTTGCCGGCTGGACGTTGCGCGATATTGAAGTGGGTTACAATCACCAGTCCAATGGCCGTTCCGATCCGACATCCCGCGGCTGGAACCGACTGTATACCCGTCTGATGGCGCAGAGCGGCGACTGGCTGGTGGAAGTGAAACCCTGGTATGTCGTCGGCAGCATCCGCGATAACCCGGATATCACTAAATACATGGGCTATTACCAGTTGAAAGTGGGGTATGCGCTGGGCGATGCGGTAATCAGCGCGAAAGGGCAGTATAACTGGAACACCGGCTACGGCGGCGCCGAGCTGGGGCTCAGCTACCCGATGAGCCGTCACGTCCGCCTCTACACCCAGCTATACAGCGGCTACGGCGAATCGATGATCGACTACAACTATTGCCAGACGCGCATTGGCGTCGGGGTGATGCTTAACGATCTGTTTTAATCATTGCAGTTTACCGCTCAGGCGCTGAAAATAGCGCCTGTTTTTATTTTCAGATGCGGAGTGCGTGTGGCGCAGGCGGAAGTTATCAATCAGGAATCACTGGCCCGGCAGGTCTTACAGGAAACCTTCGGTTACCAGCAGTTCCGGCCTGGCCAGGAATCGATTATTTCCGCAGTGCTGGCGGGGCGCGACTGTCTGGTGGTGATGCCCACCGGCGGCGGGAAATCGCTCTGCTACCAGATTCCGGCGCTGGTGTTCAGCGGCCTGACGGTGGTTGTATCGCCGCTGATATCGCTGATGAAAGACCAGGTCGATCAGCTACAGGCCAACGGTGTGGCCGCCGCCTGCCTCAACTCGACCCAAAACCGCGAGCAGCAGCTTGAAGTGATCGCCGGTTGCCGCGATGGTTCAGTACGGCTGCTGTATGTGGCGCCGGAACGGCTGATGATGGACAGCCTGATCGATCGGCTCAGCCAGTGGAACCTGTCGCTGCTGGCGGTTGATGAAGCTCACTGTATCTCTCAGTGGGGCCATGATTTCCGCCCGGAATACGCGCTTCTGGGCCAGTTGCGCCAACGCTTCCCGCAGACGCCGTTTATGGCCCTGACCGCCACGGCGGATGATACTACCCGTCAGGATATCGCGCGTCTGCTGGGGCTGGACGATCCGCTAATTCAGATCAGCAGTTTCGACCGCCCCAATATTCGCTACATGCTGATGGAGAAGTTTAAACCGCTCGACCAGTTGATGCGCTATGTCCAGGAGCAGCGCGGTAAGTCGGGCATCATCTACTGTAACAGCCGTTCAAAAGTCGAAGATACCGCCGCCCGTCTGCAAAGCCGCGGGATTAGCGCCGCGGCTTACCATGCCGGACTGGAGAGCGAGATTCGCGCCGATGTGCAGGAAAAGTTCCAGCGTGACGATCTGCAAATCGTGGTGGCGACAGTGGCGTTCGGGATGGGGATCAACAAGCCCAACGTGCGATTTGTGGTGCATTTCGATATTCCGCGCAACATTGAATCCTACTATCAGGAGACCGGGCGCGCCGGGCGCGATGGCCTGCCGGCGGAAGCGATGCTGTTTTACGATCCGGCGGATATGGCGTGGCTGCGCCGCTGCCTTGAAGAGAAGCCGGCCGGGCCGCTACAGGAAATCGAACGCCATAAGCTCAACGCTATGGGGGCCTTTGCCGAAGCGCAGACCTGCCGGCGTCTGGTGTTACTGAACTATTTTGGCGAAGGGCGCCAGGAGCCGTGCGGCAACTGTGATATTTGCCTTGACCCGCCGCGCAAATATGATGGTCTGGAGGATGCCCAGAAGGCGCTGTCCTGTATCTATCGGGTGAATCAGCGCTTTGGTATGGGGTATGTGGTAGAGGTGTTGCGCGGGGCTAACAGCCAGCGTATTCGCGATATGGGGCACGACAAGCTCAAGGTCTACGGCGCCGGGCGCGAAAAAAGCCAGGAGCACTGGGTGAGCGTTATCCGCCAGTTGATTCATCTGGGCATGGTCACCCAGAACATTGCCCGGCATTCGGCGCTGCAACTGACCGAAGCCGCCCGGCCGGTGTTGCGTGGCGAAGTGGCGCTGATGCTGGCGGTGCCGCGCGTGGTGGCGCTCAAACCGCGGGTGATGCAGAAGTCTTACGGCGGGAATTACGATCGCAAACTGTTCGCCAAATTGCGCAAGCTGCGTAAAGCCATCGCCGATGAGGAAAATATCCCGCCGTACGTGGTGTTTAACGACGCGACGCTGATTGAAATGGCTGAACAGATGCCGCTTAGCCCGGGGGAGATGCTGAGCGTCAACGGCGTGGGAACGCGCAAGCTGGAGCGTTTCGGAAAACCGTTTATGACCTTAATTCGCCAGCATGTGGACGGCGATGACGAAGAGTAGTAGTCATCGCCCGTCTATCGTGCCAGGATAGTTTCTCACGTTACCGTTTCCGCGAGTTTTCCTTATGTTGATGCTATTTCTGATTGTGGCGTTAGTGCATCTGGTGGCGCTGATGAGCCCGGGGCCGGATTTCTTCTTTGTTTCCCAGACTGCCGTCAGCCGTTCACGCGGTGAGGCGATGATGGGGGTTCTGGGGATTACTTCCGGCGTTATGGTGTGGGCCGGCGTTGCGCTGCTGGGGCTGCATCTGATCCTCGATAAGATGGCCTGGCTGCACAATATCATTATGGTCGGTGGGGGGCTTTACCTGCTGTGGATGGGTTACCAGATGTTGCGCGGAGCGATGCGTAAAGCGCCGGAAAACGCCGCCGCGCCACAGGTGGAACTGGCTCGCCGGGGCCGCAGCTATATCAAAGGTCTGCTGACCAATCTGGCCAACCCGAAAGCGATTATCTACTTCGGCAGCGTGTTCTCACTGTTTGTCGGCGATAGCGTGGATACCGCGGCGCGCTGGGGGATTTTTTTACTGATCGCGCTGGAGACATTCGCCTGGTTTGCAGTGGTGGCCAGCCTGTTCGCCCTGCCGGCAATGCGTCGGGGATATCAGCGTCTGGCCTGCTGGATTGACGGCATGGCCGGGGCGCTGTTCGCCGGCTTCGGCATTCACTTGATTATTTCCCGCTAAGCGTGGCGCGCGCTGGCCAGCAGCGCGCCAATCAGCATAAACAAGGAACCAAACAGCCGGTTAAGCGCTTTTAACTGGCGTGGTCCTTTGATCCATGCGGCGATATGGGTTGCCAGGGTCGCGTAACCGATCATCACAATGATATCGACGATGATCGTCGTCGATCCAAGAATCACATACTGTATTACCTGCGGCTCCCCGGGGATGACAAACTGGGGAAACAGCGCCGCCAGGAAGACGATGCTCTTCGGATTGGTGAGGTTCACGAACACCGCGCGCCTGTAGAGGTGGCTGCGGGACTGCGCCTGCGCCACGGCGTTGAGGTCGATGGCTCCCGCGGCGCGCCATTGCTGAATACCCAACCAGATCAGGTAGGCTGCCCCGGCCCATTTCAGGATCTCAAACGCCAGCAGCGAGTGAGAAAACAGGGTCCCAAGGCCGATGCCGACCAGCACAATGTGGATGATCAAACCGGTCTGCAAACCGGCGATGGAAGGTAGCGCGCCCCGATAGCCGTGGCTGATGGCGGTACTCATGGTGTTAATCGCCCCGGATCCCGGAGATACGCTGAGGACTACCGCGGTCAGCAGGTATGCCAGCCACCACTCAATCGTCATGTGAAATTCCCTGAACGTCTGTTTTTATGCCACAATACGCTATTGTTGAGGGCTGTGCCACGAATCACAAAAAAAGCGATCTTTTACGCACGGGTGCGAAAAAACGCCTATGAATCAGCATAAAAAAGGATGGCTGGGCAGGGAAAAAGCATTTGCTGCTTTTACCATGGGCCCGCTAACGGATTTCTGGCGCACGCGGGAAGAGCGTGAGTTTAGCGGCGTGGATAATGTGCCGGTGCGTTTTGTGCGCTTTCGCGGCCATAACCACCACCGGGTTATTGTTATCTGCCCGGGGCGTATTGAAAGTTACGTCAAATATGCCGAACTGGCTTATGACCTGTTCCACTGCGGCTACGATATTCTGATCATCGACCACCGCGGCCAGGGGCGTTCCGGAAGAATACTTGAGGATAGTCACCGCGGTCACGTGGTGAACTTCAGCGATTATGTCGACGATCTGGAGCACTTCTGGCAGCAGGAGGTCGCCTCCGGCCCGTGGAAACAGCGCTTTATCCTGGCGCACTCCATGGGGGGAGCGATCAGTGCGCTGTTTATCCAGCGCCATCCTGAGGTGGTGGACGCCGTGGCGCTGTGCGCGCCGATGTTCGGCATTATCATTCGCCTGCCGGACTGGATGGTGCGCCATATTCTCGATTGGGCGGAAGAGCGTCCGCGCTTTCGCGATGGCTATGCCATTGGTACCGGGCGCTGGCTGGCGTTGCCGTTCAGCGTCAATGTTTTGACACACAGCCGGGAGCGTTATCGCCGCAACCTGCGTTTTTACGCCGACGAGCCGGCGCTGCGGGTGGGGGGACCAACGTATCACTGGGTGCGGGAAGGGATTCTCGCCGGAGAGCAGGTAATGGCAGGGGCCACTGCTATTACGCCGCCGTTATTGTTACTCCAGGCAGAGGACGATCATGTGGTGGATAACCGTATGCACGATCGCTTCTGTTCGATTAAGGCCGCGGCGGGCCACCCCTGTGAGGGGGGGAAACCTTATGTTATTGAAGGCGCGTACCATGAGATCCTGTTTGAAAAGGACGCGATGCGCGCCGCCGCGCTGAATGCCATTGTTGACTTTTTCGCGCGTTATTAAGCTACCGTCCGGCGGTTCGTAACCGCCAGGCGATTGACCACCAGAGGTTGAATTTATCTTATGTATCAGGTTGTTGCGTCTGATTTAGATGGCACGCTGCTGTCCCCCGATCATCGGCTTACGCCCTATGCCAAAGAAACGCTGAAATTACTTACCGCCCGCGGCGTCCATTTCGTTTTTGCGACCGGTCGCCATCATATTGATGTCGGGCAGATCCGCGGTAACCTCGGCATTGAAGCTTATATGATTACCTCTAATGGCGCCCGGGTGCACGATACCAGCGGTAATCTGGTGTTTGCTCATAACCTGGATCGCGATATCGCCGCCGATCTGTTCGGCATGATGCACAATGATCCCGATATTGTGACCAATGTTTACCGTGACGATGAGTGGTTTATGAACCGCCACCGCCCGGAAGAGATGAAATATTTTCAGGAAGCGGCGTTCAGTTATGCGCTGTTTGAGCCGGGTCTGCTGGAGCCGGAAGGGGTCAGCAAAGTCTTTTTCACCTGCGAAAGTCATGAAAAGCTGTTGCCGCTTGAGCAGGCGATTAACGCCCGCTGGGGCGATCGGGTGAATGTCAGTTTCTCGACGGTGACCTGCCTGGAGATCATGGCCGGCGGCGTTTCGAAGGGTCACGCGCTGGAAGCGGTGTCGGCGGCCATGGGTTACGGCCTTAAGTCCTGTATCGCCTTCGGCGACGGCATGAATGATAAAGAGATGCTGAGCATGGCTGGCAAAGGCTGCATTATGGCTAACGCGCATCAGCGCCTGAAAGATCTGCTGCCGGATCTAGAGGTTATTGGCACTAATGCCGATGATGCGGTGCCGCATTATCTGCGCAAGTTGTTCGGCATCGCGGGTTGATATTGACGACTGATTACTAAAAGTACAGTCGTCAACTAAATAGTCAGGTCGAGGGGCTGGTGCTTCGCTACAATGGGGATCCCTGTTTTCAGTGGATATCCCCTTGTGGCGTTACTGATTATTACCACCATTCTGTGGGCGTTTTCATTCAGCCTGATTGGCGAATATCTCGCCGGTAGCGTGGACAGCTATTTTTCCGTACTGGTACGGGTTGGTCTGGCCGCGCTGGTGTTTTTGCCTTTCCTGCGAACCCGCGGCCAGAGCTGGCGGGTGATCCTGATGTATATGCTGGTAGGGGCGATGCAGCTTGGTATCATGTATCTGCTCAGTTTCCGGGCCTTTATCTATCTGTCGGTGTCAGAATTCCTGCTGTTTACCGTCTTCACTCCCCTCTATATCACCATGATTTACGATCTCCTTAGTCGGCAACCGCTGCGCTGGGGCTATGCGCTGAGCGCGCTGCTGGCGGTAGCGGGAGCGGCGATCATTCGCTATGACCAGTTGAGCGACCATTTCTGGTTTGGGCTGTTGCTGGTACAACTGGCCAATATCAGCTTTGCGATGGGGATGGTGGGCTACAAGCGCCTGATGGAGATTCATCCAATGCCGCAGCACAGCGCATTTTCGTGGTTTTACCTCGGCGCCTTTCTGGTGGCCGTGGCGGCCTGGTTTACGCTGGGTAATCCGCAAAAGCTGCCGCAGACCGGGCTACAGTGGGGCATTCTGGTCTGGCTGGGCGTGGTGGCTTCCGGTCTGGGGTATTTTATGTGGAATTATGGCGCCACACAGGTCGATGCCGGAACGCTGGGGATTATGAACAATGTTCACGTACCTGCCGGGCTGCTGGTGAATCTGGCTATCTGGCAGCAGCAGCCCCACTGGCCGAGTTTTATTACCGGAGGGACGGTGATTCTGGCCTCGCTCTGGGTACATCGCCGCTGGGTCGCTCCGCGCTGCGTACAAACGGCAGGTGATCGCAGGCGTGATTGCGCGCCGAGCGAATAAACGCTTCCGTAATCGCCTGGCGCTGCTCGCCGTCGCGTACGGCGGCGTACAGGCGGCTCCACAAACCGTCCCCCAGGGTTTTGGTTACCACCAGGCCCTGGCGCTCAAAACTTTCCACCACCCAATGCGGCAGAGCGGCAATGCCCATTCTGGCGGCGACCATCTGGATTAGCAGCAGGGTGTTATCCACGTTTTTCAACGCCGGGCTAATGCCGGCAGGTTGCAGAAAATGGCGCCATACGTCCAGCCGGCTGCGCTGTACCGGATAGATAAGCAACGTCTCACTGGCTAAATCTTCCGGCGCTATCTGGGTTGTGCCGGCCAGCGGATGATCCGGGGCTACCACCAGCCGCACTTCAAAGTCAAACATCGGCGAATAGTGCAGCCCGCTACGCGGCAGAATATCCGATGTCATCACCAGATCCAGTTCACCCTGTTGTAGTGCGGGCTGAGGATCAAACGTCACGCCGGATTTGAAATCCATTTCGACCTGCGGCCAGCTGGCGCGGAAATTTTCCAGCGCCGGGGTTAGCCACTGAATACAGCTATGACATTCAATTGCGATGCGTAGTCGGGCTTGCTGCGGCTCATTGCAGGCCTGGAGCGCGCGGCTAATCTGCGGCAGCACCTGATTTGCCAGTTGTAGCAGGATCTCGCCCTGCGGCGTAAAACGCAGCGGCTGGCTTTTACGCACAAATAGCCGGAAGCCAAGGCGCTGTTCCAGATCGCTGAACTGGTGAGACAGGGCGGACTGGGTCTGGTGCAGCATCGCGGCGGCGGCGGCCAGCGAACCCGTCGTACGCAACGCTTGCAGCGTTTTCAGGTGTTTAATTTCGATCATGAAAGTCCTTCACTTCGGCATGAACATTTTGCGCTTGAGGAAGATACAGTACTTGCGAATTATAGCGGTGTAAACATCTGGACGTCTAAATCCTGTGTGTTTCGAATTTATGGCGCGTTGGCTGCGCCTGCCGATCCCGTGACTGACTTATGCCGGCTCCGGGGGATAAGCAAGTTTGCCGCCTTCCCTGAATCCGAAATCCTTCGGATGACAAATTATGAGGTTTTAAGAATGACAATCCTGAATCACACCCCTGGCTTTCCCCGCATTGGTCTGCGTCGCGAACTGAAAAAAGCCCAGGAAAGCTACTGGGCGGGGAACGCTTCCCGTGAACAACTGTTGACGGTAGGCCGTGAATTGCGGGCGCGCCACTGGGAACAGCAAAAGCAGGCGGGCATCGATCTGCTGCCGGTGGGCGATTTTGCCTGGTACGACCATGTTCTGACCACCAGCCTGCTGCTTGGCAATGTGCCGGCTCGTCATCAGAACAACGATGGATCGGTGGATATCGATACCCTGTTCCGTATTGCCCGCGGCCGGGCGCCGACCGGCGAGCCAGCGGCGGCGGCGGAAATGACCAAATGGTTTAACACCAACTACCACTACATGGTACCGGAGTTTGTCAAAGGCCAGCAGTTTAAGCTGACCTGGACCCAGTTGCTTGAGGAAGTGGACGAAGCGCTGGCGCTGGGCTATCGGGTGAAACCCGTATTGCTCGGGCCGGTCACTTATCTGTGGCTGGGGAAAGTGAAGGGCGAACAGTTTGACCGCCTGAGCCTGTTGCAGGACATTCTGCCGGTTTACCAACAAGTATTGGCTGAACTGGCGCAGCGGGGTATTGAGTGGGTACAGATTGATGAGCCGGCGCTGGTGCTGGAGCTCCCGCAACAATGGCTGGAGGCTTTTAAACCGGCCTGTGACGCGCTGCAGGGCCAGGTAAAACTGCTGCTGACTACCTATTTTGAAGGGGTGACGCATAACCTCGATACCATTACCGCTCTGCCGGTACAGGGGTTGCATGTCGATCTGGTACACGGCAAGGATGATGTGGCGGAACTGCAACAACGTTTACCGGCTGACTGGGTCCTGTCCGCGGGGCTGATAAATGGCCGGAACGTCTGGCGTGCCGATCTGACAGAAAAATATGCCCGGATTAAAGATCTCGTCGGGAAGCGGGAACTCTGGGTGGCCTCTTCCTGCTCTTTATTGCATAGCCCGATTGACCTGAGCGTGGAAACCCGTCTTGATGCGGAAGTGAAAAGCTGGTTCGCCTTCGCCCTGCAAAAATGCGGCGAGCTGGCGCTGCTGCGCGATGCCCTGAACAGCGGTGATACCACGCAGCTTGCGGCCTGGAGCGCGCCGATTCAGGCACGTCGCCATTCAACGCGGGTTCATAATACGACAGTGGAGCGGCGTCTGGCGGCGATAACCGCCCGGGACAGCCAGCGTGCCAGCGCTTATCCGCTACGCGCACAGGCGCAGCGCGCACGTTTTAACCTGCCGGACTGGCCGACCACCACTATCGGCTCTTTCCCGCAAACCACAGAAATTCGCGGCCTGCGTCTGGATTTTAAAAAGGGCAACCTTGACGCTAACCATTACCGCACCGGCATCGCGGAGCACATTAAGCAGGCGATTGTTGAACAGGAACGGCTGGGCCTCGACGTGCTGGTACATGGCGAAGCCGAGCGTAACGACATGGTGGAATATTTCGGCGAACATCTGGACGGTTTTGTCTTTACTCAGAACGGCTGGGTGCAGAGCTATGGCTCCCGCTGCGTGAAGCCGCCGGTGGTGATTGGCGATATCAGCCGCCCGGCGCCGATCACCGTCGAGTGGGCGAAGTACGCGCAGTCCCTGACCGATAAACCGGTAAAAGGCATGTTGACCGGCCCGGTAACGATTCTCTGCTGGTCCTTCCCACGTGAAGACGTGAGCCGGGAAACCATCGCCAAACAGATTGCCCTCGCGCTGCGCGATGAAGTGGCGGATCTGGAAGCCGCCGGAATCGGGATTATCCAGATCGATGAACCGGCGCTGCGTGAAGGTCTGCCGCTCAGACGCAGCGACTGGAATGCCTATTTGCAGTGGGGCGTGGAAGCCTTCCGCATCAACGCCGCGGTGGCGCAGGATGACACCCAGATCCACACCCATATGTGTTACTGCGAATTTAATGACATTATGGATTCCATTGCGGCGCTGGATGCGGATGTGATCACCATTGAGACCTCGCGCTCTGACATGGAATTGCTGGAATCATTCGAAGAGTTTGAATATCCGAATGAAATTGGCCCGGGTGTCTATGACATTCATTCACCGAATGTGCCCGATGTGGCGTGGATTGAGGCGTTACTGAAGAAAGCCGCGCTGCGTATACCAGCGCAGCGTCTGTGGGTCAACCCGGACTGCGGTCTGAAGACCCGCGGCTGGCCGGAAACCCGCGCCGCGCTGGCAAACATGGTGAAAGCGGCGCGCAACCTGCGCCAGGGGTAATATAAACCCGGGCAGGTATCCGCCTGCCCGCGGTTTTGCGTCAATCACGACTGAGAGGCGCGTTTCTCCTGCCCGTATTGAGCAAACCATGCCAGCATTCTCTGCCAGCCGTCTTTGGCCGATTCGGCGTGATAGCTGGGGCGATAGTCGGCGTTAAACGCATGGCCGGCTTCCGGATAGACAATAATTTCCGCCTTTGCGTTGGCGGCGCGTAGCGCCTGGCGCATGGTCTCCACACTCTCCAGCGAAATACCGGTATCCTGCGCGCCATATAGCCCGAGCACCGGCGCGCTGAGATCGACGGCGATATCCACCGGTTGCTTCGGCGTATTCAGCGTCTTATCCCCCACCAGTCTCCCGTACCACGCCACCGCAGCTTTCAGTTGCGGGTTATGGGCGGCATACAGCCAGGCGATACGCCCGCCCCAGCAAAAGCCCGTGATCATCAGGCGATGTGCATCGCCGCCGTTGCGCGCCGCCCAACTGGCGACATGATCGAGGTCGGCCAGTACCTGGTTATCGGGCACTCGGGAAACCAGTCCGCTGAACAGGGTTTGAATATCCGCGTAATCATTCGGATCGCCCTGACGGAAGTAGAGCTCCGGCGCCACGGCCAGATAGCCTTCCTGCGCCAGTCGGCGACACAGATCGCGGATGTGTTCATGAACGCCAAAAATCTCCTGAACTACGATCACCACCGGCAAAGGACCTTCGGCATGTTTAGGCCGGGCGAACCAGGCGGGCATACTGTCGCCCTGGGAAGGGATAGAGGTTTCCGCCGTGTGGATGTCTGCGGGCGATGTGTGAACCACGGTCGTCGCGATAGGCTCTGCGGCAGGTGCGAATTGCCCGCCGGAAGGGTGGGTTGTTGTGTTATCTGTCATGGCATTCTCCGTACCAGTAATCAGTCGCATGTGAACAACTATAGATTGCGGGAGAAGTGGCGCAAAAGTCGCCTTGTGTTATACATCACACGGATAACCTGGCTCTGTTTTGTGAGTATGATCACTAATTAAATTCTCGTTTATGTAACATATTTCATTTCAGGTGAACTCAGTCACGAAAATTTGCTGATGTGTTCTGTACAGTACCGCTTTGCTTCTCCTGAAAACTGACTACAGAGGAGTCTGTTATGTCTAAGTCTGACGTATTTCACCTCGGCCTGACCAAAGGCGACCTGCAGGGCGCAACGCTGGCCATTGTGCCGGGGGATCCTGAGCGAGTAGAAAAAATTGCCGCGCTGATGGAAAAACCGGTGAAGCTGGCATCGCATCGTGAATTCACCTCCTGGCGCGCCGAGCTTGACGGTAAGCCGGTGATCGTTTGTTCGACCGGTATCGGCGGCCCCTCCACGTCTATTGCCGTTGAAGAGCTGGCTCAGCTTGGTATCCGCACTTTCCTGCGCGTGGGGACCACCGGCGCGATTCAGCCGCATATCAATGTCGGCGATGTGCTGGTCACGACGGCGTCGGTTCGCCTTGACGGCGCCAGCCTGCATTTCGCGCCGCTGGAATACCCGGCAGTGGCGGATTTCTCCTGTACCACGGCGCTGGTTGAGGCCGCAAAGGCCGTCGGCGCGACGACGCATATTGGCGTAACGGCTTCTTCAGATACCTTTTATCCGGGCCAGGAACGTTATGACACGTTCTCCGGTCGGGTCGTACGTCAGTTTAAAGGCTCCATGGAAGAGTGGCAGTCGATGGGCGTCATGAACTATGAAATGGAATCGGCAACGTTGTTGACTATGTGCTCCAGCCAGGGGCTACGCGCCGGGATGGTGGCTGGGGTGATCGTCAACCGCACTCAGCAGGAGATCCCGAACAGCGAAACCATGAAGCAGACCGAAAGCCATGCGGTGCAAATCGTCGTGGAAGCTGCCCGCCGTCTGATCTGATATTACTGTCTGTGCCTGTGCCAGACGGGGCCGGGCGGATGGTTAACAAAGCCCAAAAAGCCCGCTTTTGGGCTTTGTTGTCTCTGCGCCGCGCTTAGGGTCACAGCAACCGTTGCCAGATTGACTTCCCGGCACCCCTGGGCGGCGCGCGGTGAAACCGGCGCTTGTCTCCTCCTTAAAAGCGACGTGCGTCGCTCTCTCCCTGATATATTGCGTAATACCTCGCAGGAAATCGCTTTTCATCTGGACATTTATACAGCAGAATTTTAGTTTGCCTGATTAAATGGTCTTGCGGAGGCATTGTGGATCTCACTCTTGTTTATATTCTGGCTGCCCTCGTCGCCGGTGGGCTGTTTGGCTGGCTGGCCAGCGGGCTGCGCGCCGCGCAGCAGCAGGCGGAAATGCAGGCGGAGCAGCGCGATATTTATGGCGAACTGATGGCGACACGTCAGGAGCTGGCGCAGAATCAGCACTGGCGGGAAGAGTGTGAACAGTTGAATCGCGAGCTGAGAAACCAACTGGAAATTAACAGCGCTCAGGAGGCCGACCTGCGCGAACTTTCTACCCGTCTGGAGGAGACGCGCATCAGCGCCGAAGAAAAGGTGCGCCAGATGATCAACAGTGAACAGCGCCTCAGCGAGCAGTTTGAAAATCTCGCCAACCGTATCTTTGAACACAGTAATCGCCGGGTGGACGAGCAGAATCGCCAGAGCCTGCACGGATTGCTGACGCCGCTGCGCGAACAACTGGACGGTTTTCGCCGCCAGGTGCAGGAGAGTTTTGGCCAGGAGGCCCGGGAGCGCCATACCCTGGCCTATGAAATCCGCAATTTACAGCAGCTTAACGCCCGTATGGCCCAGGAGGCGCTAAACCTTACCCGGGCGCTGAAAGGCGACAATAAAACTCAGGGTAACTGGGGGGAAGTGGTTCTCTCCCGGGTGCTGGAGGCGTCCGGACTGCGGGAAGGGCATGAGTATCAGACCCAGGTTAATATCCAGACAGAGAACCAGGCGCGGCTCCAGCCGGATGTGATTGTGCGACTGCCACAGGGCAAGGATGTGGTGATTGACGCCAAGATGACGCTGGTGGCCTATGAGCGCTACTTTAATGCCGAAGACGAACTCTCCCGTGAACAGGCATTGAATGAGCATATTGCGTCGGTGCGTAGTCATATGCGCCTGTTGGGACGTAAAGATTATCATCAGCTTCCCGGGCTGCGTTCGCTGGATTATGTGCTGATGTTTATCCCCGTTGAACCCGCGTTCCTGGTGGCGATTGATCGCCAGCCGGAGCTGATTAGCGAAGCGCTGCGGCATAATATTATGCTGGTCAGCCCCACCACGCTACTGGTAGCGTTGCGTACTATTGCCAATCTGTGGCGCTATGAGCACCAGAGCCGCAATGCCCAGCAGATCGCCGAACGGGCGGCGCGCCTGTATGACAAGCTGAGACTGTTTGTCGATGATATGTCGGCCATTGGTCACGGTCTGGATAAAGCGCAGGACAATTATCGCCAGGCGATGAAAAAACTCTCTCAGGGGCGCGGTAACCTGCTGGCGCAGGCCGATGCTTTCCGCCACCAGGGGGTGGAAATCAAAAAAGAGATTAATGCGGATCTGCTGGAGCAGGCGCGACAGAGCGATCCAGGAGCGGCCCCGACAGCGGAAGCGGCGGAGGCGTCCGGGGCCATTGCGGCGTTTGACAGCACATTGCGCCGTTCAAATGGCGAAGGGTGAGCGTGTACCATGGTGGTCTGGCTGGCGGTAGGGTAAACGCGGCCAATCTGTTACACTTCACGAACATTTTTTTGATAAGCAGGCTCAGAGATGGTTGAGGATTCACAGGATACAACGCATTTTGGCTTCCGTACTGTAGCCAAAGCCGAGAAAGCCAATATGGTGGCGAATGTCTTCCATTCCGTGGCGGCGAAATACGACATGATGAATGACCTGATGTCATTCGGTATCCACCGCCTGTGGAAGCGATTCACAATTGATTGCAGCGGCGTGCGCCGCGGCCAGCGGGTATTGGACCTGGCGGGCGGAACCGGCGATCTGACCGCGAAGTTTTCCCGCCTGGTGGGGGAAACCGGTGAGGTAGTTCTGGCGGATATTAACGACTCCATGCTGAAAATGGGGCGTGAAAAGCTGCGTAATCTCGGCGTTGTGGGCAATGTGAATTATGTGCAGGCTAATGCTGAGGCTCTGCCTTTCCCGGACAATACTTTTGACTGCATCACCATCTCTTTCGGGCTGCGCAATGTTACAGACAAAGAAAAAGCGCTGCGTTCGATGTTCCGGGTACTGAAGCCGGGCGGTCGTCTGCTGGTGCTGGAGTTTTCCAAACCGATTTTTGAGCCGCTCAGCAAAGCCTATGATGCCTACTCTTTCCACGTGCTGCCGCGGATTGGCGAAGTGGTGGCGCAGGATGCGGAGAGTTATCGCTATCTGGCGGAGTCTATCCGTATGCATCCCGACCAGAACACCCTCAAAGACATGATGCAAGAGGCGGGATATGAAAACGTCTCTTACTACAACCTGACGGCGGGCATTGTCGCGCTGCATCGCGGCTATAAGTTCTGAGCGGAGAAGAAATATGCCATTCGCACCGCTGATTACCGCCGCGCTGGAACAGGGGCTTAACGCCTTTCTCTATCGCGATAACGCCCTGAAAGCACCGCGCCAGCGCTTACTGGGCAAGGTTCTGCGCATTGAACTCGATGGGTTTTCCACGCCGCTGGTGCTGGTTTTTAGCGAGCGACAACTGGATGTGCTGGCGGCCTGGGAAGGCGAAGCTGACTGCACGGTGGTGACCCGGGTCAGCGTATTGCCGGAGCTGAGAAATCGTCAGCAACTGACGTCGCTGATTCGTAGCGGTAGTCTGGAGGTTAAAGGCGATATTCAGGTGGTTCAGAATCTGACAGCGCTGCTGGATTTGGCGGAATTCGATTTGGCGGAACTGCTGGCGCCATGGACGGGCGATATCGTGGCTGAAGGGGTAAGTAAAGTCATGCGCGGCGGTGGGCGTTTGCTGCGCCACGGCGTGGCGCGTCAGCAGCAGTACCTGGCGCAGGCGTTGACCGAAGAGTGGCGTATGGCGCCGGGGTCTCTTGAGGTCGCCTGGTTCGATGAGGAAGTCGCGGCGCTGGCCAGGGAACTGGATGCGCTGGAAAAACGTCTGGACAGACTGGAGGGCAAATGACGCCAGGAGAAATTCGGCGCCTCTATTTCATCGTCCATACTTTTTTAACCTATGGGCTTGATGAGCTGATCCCCAGAATGCGTATCACGCTGCCGCTGCGCATCTGGCGACGGATGCTGTTCTGGATACCGTGTCGCCACAAGGAAAAGCCGCTTGGCGCACGCTTACGCCTGGCGCTACAGGAACTGGGGCCGGTGTGGATTAAATTTGGCCAGATGCTTTCGACGCGCCGCGATCTGTTCCCGCCTCATATCGCCGATCAACTGGAATTGTTGCAGGATCGCGTTGCGCCCTTCGACGGGGCGCTGGCGAAAAAGCAGATTGAAAAAGCGATGGGCGGCTTGTCGGTAGAAGCCTGGTTTGATGATTTCCAGATTACCCCTCTGGCGTCGGCCTCTATTGCTCAGGTTCATACCGCGCGCCTGAAAGATAACGGTAAAGAGGTAGTGATTAAGGTTATCCGTCCGGATATCCTTCCGGTGATCAAAGCGGATATGAAGCTGATTTATCGCCTCGCTCGCTGGGTGCCTCGCCTATTGCCGGATGGCCGTCGTTTGCGCCCGACAGAGGTGGTGCGCGAGTATGAAAAAACGCTGCTTGATGAGCTTAATCTGGCTCGCGAGGCGGCGAATGCGATTCAACTGCGGCGTAATTTCGACAATAGCCCGATGCTCTATGTCCCGGAGGTTTATCCTGATTACTGCAATCAGGATATGATGGTGATGGAGCGGATTTACGGGGTGCCGGTTTCTGATGTTGTTACGCTGGAAAAAATGGGGACCAACATGCAGCTCCTCGCTGAACGTGGGGTGCAGGTGTTCTTCACTCAGGTCTTTCGGGACAGCTTTTTCCATGCTGATATGCATCCGGGCAATATTTTTGTCAGTTACGAACATCCTGAGAATCCCCGCTATATTGGGATTGACTGTGGGATTGTTGGTTCGCTGAACAAAAACGACAAGCGTTATTTGGCGGAAAACTTTATCGCGTTTTTCAACCGGGATTACCGTAAGGTGGCTGAATTACATGTGGATTCCGGCTGGGTTCCGCTGGATACCAACGTGGAGGAGTTTGAATTCGCTATCCGTACCGTGTGCGAGCCAATCTTTGAAAAGCCGCTGGCGGAGATCTCCTTTGGTCATGTGCTGTTAAATTTGTTCAACACGGCGCGTCGCTTCAATATGGAAGTACAGCCGCAACTGGTGCTATTGCAGAAAACGCTGCTCTATGTCGAAGGGGTCGGGCGGCAGCTTTATCCGCAACTGGATTTGTGGAAAACGGCGAAACCTTTCCTGGAGTCGTGGCTGAAGGAACAGGTCGGTTTTCCGGCGCTGGTACGCGCTTTTAAAGAAAAAGCCCCGTTCTGGGTCGAGAAAATGCCTGAAATTCCGGAGCTGGTATACGACAGTTTGCGCCAGGGCAAACAATTACAGCAAAGTGTTGATAAAATCGCCCGGGAAATCCATACGCATCGCGTGCGGCAAGGGCAATCGCGTTATTTATTCGCTATTGGGGCTACGTTGATTATTAGTGGTACATTATTGCTGATAAATCGACCAGACTGGGATGTCGTGACTGCCTGTCTGATGGCGGGGGGATTTGTCTCCTGGGTCATCGGCTGGCGCCGCACGGTCTGAATTAACATCGTCATTTACTGCCCACGTACCGTATACTGTGGCAGAAATGGAAACACGACTGAGTAGAGGAACATTATGGGTGGTATCAGTATTTGGCAATTGTTAATTATTGTTGTCATTGTGGTCTTGCTGTTTGGCACCAAAAAGCTGAGCTCCCTGGGCTCCGATCTGGGTGCGTCGATTAAAGGCTTTAAAAAAGCCATGAATGACGACGATGACAAAGAAAAAGAGAAATCTGCACAGGATGCGGACTTCACCACCAAAGCGCTTTCTGAAAAAGACAGTGATGTAAAGAAAGACGAAGCGAAGAGCAACGATAAAGAGCAGGTGTAATCCGTGTTCGATATTGGTTTTAGCGAACTCGTCCTGGTATTTATTATCGGCCTCGTTGTTCTGGGGCCGGAACGTTTACCGGTGGCGGTAAAAACGGTTGCCGGGTGGGTGCGCGCGCTGAGATCGCTGGCGACGACAGTTCAGAATGAACTGACGCAGGAGTTAAAACTGCAGGAGTTTCAGGACAGCCTGAAGAAAGTTGAAAAGGCCAGCCTGAATAACCTCACACCGGAGTTGAAAGAGTCGATGGACGAGCTGCGTAAAGCGGCGGAGTCTATGAAGCGCTCTTATAGTCAGGACGATCCTGAGAAAGAAAGCGACGAGGCTCATACCATTCATAATCCGGTTGTCAGCACTGGCGAATCGCGCGATGGCGTGACGCCAGCGACGGCGGAAACTCAGTCCAGCGCGCCGCAGCAGAAGCCGCAAGCGGAGGCGATCGCGAAGAGCGCTCCTGCTCCTGCGACGCCGCAGCCTGCGGTGGCAGCCTCCGCAGAACCTGAATACGCCGGGGTAGAAAAAGCGCCGGCCTCCCCCCAATCTCCAGCAGATAAATCCTGAACATGGCCGTAGAAGATACTCAACCGTTAATCAGTCATCTGATTGAGCTGCGTAAGCGGTTACTGAACTGCATGCTGGCCATTCTGGTGATATTTCTCTGCCTGGTGTATTTCGCCAACGATATTTATCATCTGATTTCAGCGCCGCTTATCAGCAAGATGCCTGCCGGTGCGAATATGATCGCCACTGATGTGGCTTCACCGTTTTTTACGCCGATCAAGCTGACTATCATGGTGTCGGTGATTCTTTCGGTGCCGGTGATTCTCTACCAGGTGTGGGCATTTATCGCGCCGGCGTTGTATAAACACGAGCGGCGCCTGATCGTACCGCTACTGGTTTCCAGTACCTTATTGTTTTATATCGGTATGGCGTTTGCCTATTTTGTCGTCTTCCCGCTGGCATTTGGCTTCCTGGCCAATACCGCGCCGGAAGGTGTGGTGGTTTCTACCGATATTGCCAGCTACCTGAGCTTTGTGATGGCGTTGTTCATGGCGTTTGGTGTCTCCTTTGAGGTGCCGGTCGCCATTGTGCTGCTGTGCTGGATGGGCGTTACTACGCCAGACGACCTAAGAAAGAAGCGCCCTTATATTCTGGTGGGAGCTTTTGTCGTCGGAATGTTACTGACGCCGCCGGATGTTTTTTCCCAGACGCTGTTGGCGATACCGATGTATTTCCTGTTCGAAGTTGGGGTGTTTTGTTCCCGGTTTTATGTCGGCAAGCGCCGGGCCCCGGAAGACCCTGAAGACGAAGAGGCCGACGGCGAAGCCCGTAGCGAATAATCATCAACCGCCCTTAACCGGGCGGTTGTGGTTTCCGGGCGTAGCAAAGCCCGGCGCTTCACAGCGGAATATTCGCAAACAGATGTTTTGCCGGATGTCCGGGCTCCCCGGAAAGGTTTCTGGCGGGCGGAATCTGCTGGCGCCCACGGCGGGCATTTCTTTAAGGTAATCACCATGTTTGATATCGGCGTTAATCTCACCAGCTCACAATTCGTCAAAGACAGTGATGATGTAGTACTGCGGGCCCGGGAAGCGGGGGTCAGCGGTATGCTGATAACCGGCACCAGCCTGCGCGAGAGCGAACGCGCGCTGGCACTGGCGCAGCGTTACCCTGGCTGCTGGTCCACTGCCGGCATTCATCCCCACGACGCTTCTACGTGGGGGGAAGAGAGCGCCGGGCAACTGTCCCATCTGGCGCGCGCGCCGCAGGTGGTGGCGATCGGCGAGTGTGGTCTGGACTTTAATCGCAACTTTTCCACCCCGCAGCAGCAGGAGCAGGCGTTTACCGGGCAACTCGCGCTGGCGGCAGAGACAGGACTGCCGGTTTTCATGCACTGCCGTGACGCCCATGAGCGCTTTTTACAACTGCTCGATCCCTGGCTGGATAAACTGTCGGGCGCCGTGCTGCACTGTTTTACCGGTACGGCTCAGGAGGCGCGTGATTGCCTGGATCGCGGGTTATATCTGGGGATTACCGGGTGGGTATGCGATGAGCGTCGCGGGCTGGCGTTGCGCGCGCTGTTACCGATGATTCCGGCGCAACGTCTACTGCTGGAAACCGATGCGCCTTATTTGCTACCGCGCGATCTCCAGCCAAAACCGGCATCGCGTCGCAACGAACCGCTATGGCTCGGGCATATTCTCCGGCAGGTCGCTGCATGGCGCCAGGAAGACGCCGAATGGCTGGAAAAGATAACTGAAGAAAATGTCCGACGTGTGTTCGGGATCGCATTCTGATGCGCGGAAGTGATACAGCGTGCTCAGAGCTACAGCTTTCGAAAATCAGTGTTTTTAACGCTCTGGGTGACCTGCTTGTTGAGCAGATTCAACAACAACAGGGAGCGAGTCTCGCCGTCCGGTTCGGTGAAAATGGCCTGTAAGCCCTCGAACGCGCCTTCAGTGATAATCACATTATCTCCCGGCCACGGCGTTTGCGGATCGACAACCTCGTCATACGGGTAGTTTTCTAACTGGTGAATCACCGCTTCCGGCACCATTGCAGGTTGAGCGCCGAAACGGACGAAATGACTGACGCCACGGGTAGAATGCACCGTGGTGGTGTGAATTTTCTCAGGGTCGAATTCAACAAACATATAGTTGGGGAACAGCGGTTCAC
The DNA here is from genome assembly GCF_001484765.1 of Entomohabitans teleogrylli. Lineage (GTDB taxonomy): Bacteria > Pseudomonadota > Gammaproteobacteria > Enterobacterales > Enterobacteriaceae > Entomohabitans > Entomohabitans teleogrylli. The sequence goes on from NZ_KQ947382.1 coordinate 85,396, forward strand.
TGACCTCTGTTCTTTTACCTCGAACCATCTTTTCCAGGGTAATCATAGGGGTCAGGCAGTGTACTGACTGGCGTTCAAGATGTTCTCTGGCGCGCTGAAGTTGCCCACGCTTACAGTACAGAAGATACCAGGATTGCATAACGACTCTTAAATGATTGCCTGGCGCGAAGCATAACAAAACCCCCACCAGAGTGATAGCAAAGACCATTATTATGACTGGCTGGTCACATGACGGGGAAGTATTTACGCAAATTTAACAAAAATACGGCATGGGTTGTACGAAAGCCGTATAATGACCGCTCTTAACGGGAAGCCAAGATAAATAGCATGAAATATCAGGACTTACGCGAATTTCTTACGCTACTTGAGCAGCAGGGCGAGCTAAAACGCATTACTCTGCCGGTCGATCCTCATCTGGAAATGACTGAAATCGCCGACCGCACGCTGCGGGCCGGCGGGCCTGCGCTGTTGTTCGAAAATCCAAAAGGGTACCAGATGCCGGTACTGTGCAATCTCTTCGGCACGGCAAAGCGCGTGGCGATGGGGATGGGCCAGGATGATGTTGCCGCGTTGCGTGAGGTCGGTAAGCTTTTGGCATTTCTTAAAGAGCCAGAACCGCCAAAGGGGTTCCGGGATCTGTTCGATAAACTGCCCCAATTTAAACAAGTGCTTAACATGCCGACAAAGCGCCTGCGCGGCGCGCCATGCCAGCAGGTGATGATTGAAGGGGATGCGGTCGATCTGAACCGGATCCCGATTATGCAGTGCTGGCCGGACGATGCCGCGCCGCTGATTACCTGGGGGTTAGTGGTGACCCGCGGGCCGCAGAAAGAGCGTCAGAATCTCGGGATTTACCGGCAACAGCTTATCGGCAGAAATAAACTGATCATGCGCTGGCTCTCCCACCGCGGCGGCGCGCTGGATTACCAGGAGTGGCTGGCGGCTCACCCTGGCGAGCGATTCCCGGTTGCTGTCGCGCTGGGCGCCGATCCGGCAACCATCCTCGGCGCCGTTACGCCGGTGCCGGATACGCTGTCTGAGTACGCCTTTGCCGGGCTGCTGCGTGGTAATAAGTCTGAAGTAGTGAAATGCATCTCGAACGATCTGGAAGTGCCCGCCAGCGCGGAGATTATCCTTGAGGGATATATCGAGCCTGGCGAGATGGCGCCTGAAGGGCCGTATGGCGATCACACCGGCTATTACAATGAAGTGGATAACTTCCCGGTCTTTACCGTGACCCATATAACTCGCCGTGAAGATGCTATCTACCATTCTACGTATACCGGGCGTCCGCCCGATGAACCGGCGGTGCTCGGCGAAGCGTTGAATGAAGTGTTTGTGCCGATTCTGCAGAAACAATTTCCGGAAATCGTTGATTTCTATCTGCCGCCGGAAGGCTGCTCCTACCGTCTGGCGGTGGTCACCATCCGTAAGCAGTATGCGGGACACGCTAAACGTGTGATGATGGGGGTATGGTCTTTCCTGCGTCAGTTCATGTATACCAAGTTTGTGATTGTTTGCGATGACGATATCAATGCCAGAGACTGGAAAGACGTTATCTGGGCGATCACCACGCGCATGGATCCGGTGCGGGATACGGTGCTGGTAGATAATACGCCCATTGATTATCTTGATTTCGCGTCGCCGGTATCCGGACTGGGTTCCAAGATGGGGCTGGATGCTACCAATAAATGGCCGGGAGAAACGCAGCGTGAATGGGGTAAACCGATCGTTAAAGACCCCCAGATCACCGCGCGAATCGATGCTATCTGGGATGAGCTGGCCATTTTTGATGACGGTAAGCGCGCCTGAGGCGCTGGCCGTTGTGGTTTTGCTTTAACGACCCGACAGAGGGGATGCATGACAATCTTAAGCTGTAAAGTGACCTCAGTAGAAGCGATTACTGACACGGTTTACCGTGTTCGGCTACTGCCCGAAGCCGACTTTTCTTTTCAGGCCGGGCAGTACCTGATGGTGGTCATGGATGAGCGGGATAAACGCCCTTTCTCTATGGCCTCTACGCCAGCAGAGCGTGATTTTATCGAGCTTCATATCGGTGCTTCGGAGCTGAATCTATACGCCATGGCCGTGATGGATCGCATTCTTAAACAGCGGGAGATTGTGGTGGATATCCCCCACGGCGAGGCGTGGTTGCGCGATGAAGACGATCGTCCACTGGTGCTGATCGCCGGCGGGACGGGGTTCTCTTACGTACGTTCCATTTTATTCACCGCGCTGGCCAGAAATCCGAATCGCGATATTGCTATCTACTGGGGCGGCCGCGAAGAAAAACATCTCTACGATCTGGCTGAGCTGGAAGCGCTATCCGTTCGCTACCCGCGTCTGCGTGTGGAAGCGGTGGTGGAACAGCCGGATGAAAACTGGCGTGGCCGTACTGGCACAGTACTGACCGCAGTGTTGCAGGATTACGGTTCTCTGGCTGAGCACGACATCTATATCGCCGGGCGCTTTGAGATGGCGAAAATTGCCCGCGATCTGTTTTGCAACGAGCGTAATGCCCGTGAAGATCGTATGTTTGGCGACGCCTTCGCCTTTATCTGACCCTCTGCAAACCAAACTACCGCGGCGCTGGTCGCGGTCAGGCATTTTAAGAGGCTGAGAATTTGGCCTTTTATCGCAGCCCGGCAGGTTGTGTGTCTTTCCTTTTTCCTGCTTGCTGTTCAATCAACGGTGTATCTTTCGGGCCTGAAAATAAAAAACCCGCCCCTGACAGGCGGGAAAAACGGCAACTAAATCGAATCTCTGTTATACGCGTTCAAATACCGTCGCGATCCCCTGGCCAAGCCCGATACACATGGTGGCCAGACCAAATTGCGCGTCGTGGCGTTCCATGGTGTTGATAAGCGTAGTGGAAATACGTGCGCCGGAGCAGCCCAACGGATGTCCCAGCGCTATCGCGCCGCCGTTGAGATTGATTTTCTCGTCAAGCTGTTCCATCAAACCCAGATCTTTAATACAGGGCAGGATCTGGGCGGCAAAGGCTTCGTTCATCTCGAAAATGTCGATGTCGCTGGCGCTAAGTCCGGCTTTTTTCAACGCCAGTTTCGATGCCGGCACCGGGCCGTAGCCCATAATGGACGGATCGCAGCCAACCACGGCCATACTGCGAATGCGCGCCCGCGGCGTCAGCCCCAGTTCCCGGGCGCGGCTGGCGCTCATGACCAGCATAGCGGCGGCGCCGTCGGAAAGTGCGGACGAAGAGCCTGCGGTAACAGTGCCGGTGACTGGATCGAAAGCGGGTTTCAGCGTTGACAGTGCCTCAACGGTGGTTTCCGGGCGGATGACTTCGTCGTAGTTAAATTGCTTCACCACCCCATCGGCGTCGTGACCGCCGGTCGGGATTAGTTCATTTTTAAAGGCGCCGGACTGGGTGGCCGCCCAGGCGCGGGCATGAGAGCGGGCGGCAAACGTATCCTGCATTTCGCGGCTGATACCGTGCAGACGTGAAAGCATTTCCGCTGTCAGACCCATCATACCTGCGGCTTTTGCTACATTGCGGCTCATGCCCGGATGGAAATCCACGCCGTGACTCATCGGCACATGGCCCATATGTTCGACGCCGCCAATCATACAAACCTGCGCATCACCGGTCATGATCATCCGTGCCGCATCGTGTAACGCCTGCATGGATGAGCCGCACAGACGGTTGACGGTCACCGCCGGTACACTATGGGGAATTTCCGCTAACAGCGCCGCATTGCGGGCGATATTGAAGCCCTGTTCCAGCGTTTGCTGAACACAACCCCAGTAAATATCGTCAATCGCGCTTGCTTCCAGCGCCGGGTTACGCGCCAGCAGGCTGCGCATCAGATGCGCGGAGAGATCTTCCGCGCGTACATTACGAAATGCGCCGCCCTTTGAACGGCCCATCGGGGTGCGAATTGCATCGACAATGACAACCTGTTCCATTGTGACTCCTTAAGCCGTTTTCAGTTCGCCAACCGGACGAGCTGGCTCAACGGGGGGATAGTAGGGTTCGTTATGGCGTGCTTTATTGCGCAGTCCTTCCGGCACCTCATACAGTGGGCTAAGGTGCTGGTACTGTTGCGCCATATCGAGATATTTCGCGCTGCCGAGGGTATCCAGCCAGCGGAATGCGCCGCCGTGGAACGGAGGGAAGCCCAGGCCATAGACCAACGCCATATCCGCCTCGGCCGGATTGGCGATAATGCCTTCTTCCAGACAGCGCGCCACTTCGTTAACCATCGGGATCATCATGCGCGCGATAATCTCTTCATCGCTGAAATCGCGCCGCGCTTTGCTGACTTCAGCCAGCAGGTTATCGACGTCGGCATCTGCTTCTTTCTTCGGCTTGCCTTTGCTGTCTTCTTTATAGCGCCAGAAGCCGAGGCCGTTTTTCTGGCCGTAGCGATTAGCCTCAAACAGCGCGTCGATGGCATCGCGATAATCTTTCTGCATGCGCTGCGGGAAGCCTGCGGCCATCACCGCCTGAGCGTGGTGCGCGGTATCAATACCCACAACGTCCAGCAGATATGCCGGCCCCATCGGCCAGCCGAACTGTTTTTCCATTACTTTGTCGATTTTGCGGAAGTCCGCGCCATCGCGCAGTAGTTGGCTGAAACCGGCGAAATAGGGGAACAACACCCGATTGACAAAGAAACCCGGGCAGTCATTAACCACAATTGGCGTTTTACCCATCTTGCTGGCCCACGCCACCACTTTAGCGATGGTGTCGTTCGACGTTTTCTCGCCGCGGATGACTTCAACCAGCGGCATACGATGTACCGGGTTAAAGAAGTGCATCCCGCAGAAGTTTTCCGGGCGTTTCAGTACACTCGCCAGTTCACCGATCGGAATAGTTGAGGTGTTTGAGGCCAGTACCGTATCCGGACGAACTTTGTCTTCGGTTTCCGCCAGCACCGCTTTTTTCACTTTCGGGTTTTCAACAACCGCTTCCACCACGACGTCCACGCGTTCAAAACCGGCGTAGTCCAGCGTTGGGTGGATAGTTGAAATCACTCCGGCCATCTTCAGGCCGTCAATCTTGCCGCGCTCCAGCTGTTTGTTGAGCAGCTTGGCTGCCTCCGTCATCCCCAGTGTCAGGGATTTATCATTGATATCTTTCATGATGACCGGCACGCCTTTCCAGGCAGACTGATAAGCGATCCCACCGCCCATAATACCGGCGCCCAGCACTGCTGCCTGACCGGGAATTGCGACGTTTTTGGTCAGCTGTTTTGCCAGGCCTTTCACATACTGGTCATTAAGGAAAATCCCAACCAGCGCACGGGCTTCACTGGTGTGAGCCAGCGGAACGAAACTTTGATTCTCTAATTTGAGCGCTTCGTCACGGCCTAATCTGGCCGCGGCTTCGATGGTTTTGACTGCGGTGATCGGCGCCGGGTAGTGTTTACCCGCGGTCTGCATCACCATGCCTTTGGCGATAGTGAAACTCATCGTCGCTTCAATTTTGCTGAGTTTCAGCGGGTCCAGCTTGGGTTGACGTTTGGCTCTCCAGTCGAGGTCGCCGTCAATGGCCTGGCGCAGAATAGCGATGGCGCCGTCGCGCAGTTTTTCTGGTTTGACAATGCCATCCACCAGGCCGATTTTCAGCGCCTGTTCGGCGCTCACATCTTTGCCGGCGGCGATAATTTCCAGCGCACTGTCGGCGCCCAGCAGTCGCGGCATACGTACCGAGCCGCCGAAGCCCGGCATAATACCGAGCCGGGTTTCCGGCAGGCCGATACGCAGATCCGGCGTCGCCAGACGGTAATCGGTCGCCAGCACACATTCGCAGCCGCCGCCCAGCGCGTAGCCGTTTACGGCGGAAATGGTCGGCACCGGTAGATCTTCGAGCCGGTTGAAGACGCTATTGGCAAAGTGTAGCCACTGGGAAAGCTGCTCCTGCGGGACCAGGAACAGTGACAGAAATTCAGTAATATCAGCGCCAACGATGAATGCCGCTTTATTAGAACGCAGCAGTAGGCCTTTCAGGGCAGATTGTTTTTCCAGCACATCCAGCGCACGACCCAGGCTTGCCACAGTCGCAGTATCCAGTTTGTTGACAGAGCCGGGCGCATCGAATACCAATTCGGCGATGCCGTCTTCCAGCCAGTCAAGATAGAGAGTTTCGCCCTGATAGAGCATGTCAGCCTCCTGAATCGGGTTAAGGTATCTGGTCGTACCAGATGAAGCGGAGTGTGGAGTTGATGTTAACAGATTGCAAATTACTCTTTAATTTTTTGCTAACGCGATCACGGAAGGGGGAAATCATTCCGGGGGTGGCAGGCTGTGCTAAGATGCGCAGGTTTAAGATCAAATTCAGAAGGGTAAATTATGGAGTCTTTGTCCCGGCAGTATAAAGAACATCTGGCAACCCTACAGGAACGTACCCGCAACGTTCTGGCGCGTTTTAACCTGGATGCGCTGCTGATCCATTCCGGTGAATTGTTTAACGTTTTTCTCGATGATCATCCTTACCCGTTTAAAGTTAATCCGCAGTTCAAAGCGTGGGTGCCGGTCACCCAGGTGCCGAATTGCTGGCTGTTGGTGGATGGCGTTAATCCGCCCAAACTCTGGTTTTATCTGCCGGTAGATTACTGGCATAACGTCGAACCGTTGCCGGACACCTTCTGGACTCAGGACATTGATATCATCGCGCTGCCGAAAGCGCAGGAAATTGGTCATCAGTTGCCGGCAAATCGCGCCGGGATCGCCTATATTGGTCCGGTGCCTGAGCGAGCGCTGCAACTGGGCATTGCCGCCGATCACATTAACCCCCAGGGGGTGATCGACTATCTGCACTACTATCGCGCTTATAAAACCGATTATGAGCTGAGCTGCATGCGTGAGGCGCAGAAGATGGCGGTTGCCGGTCATCGTGCCGCTCATGAAGCCTTTCTTTCCGGTATGGGCGAATTCGATATCAACCTTGCCTATCTAACCGCGACCGGGCATCGCGATACCGATGTTCCTTACAGCAATATTGTGGCGCTGAATGAACATGCATCCGTGCTGCATTACACGAAGCTGGATCATCGCGCGCCGGCGGAGATGCGCAGCTTTTTGCTGGACGCTGGCGCGGAGTATAACGGCTATGCGGCGGATCTGACTCGTACCTGGGCGGCTCACAGCGATAACGACTACGCCAACCTGATTAAAGATGTTAACGACGAACAGCTGGCGCTGATTGCGACGATGAAAGCCGGCGTTCGCTATACCGAATATCACCTCCAGTTTCATCAGCGGATCGCTAAACTGTTGCGCCGCCATGACATCATTACCGGGATTAGCGAAGAAGCGATGGTGGAGGCCGATATTACCGGGCCGTTTATGCCGCATGGCATTGGTCATCCGCTGGGACTGCAGGTACACGATGTCGCCGGTTTTATGCAGGATGATACCGGCACGCATCTGGCCGCGCCGGCAAAATACCCGTACCTGCGCTGCACGCGCATTCTGGAGCCGGGTATGGTGCTGACTATCGAACCGGGGATCTATTTCATCGAATCGTTGCTGAAACCGTGGCGCGAGGGTCAGTACAGCAAGCACTTTAACTGGCAGAAGATTGAGGCGCTGAAACCGTATGGCGGCATTCGGATCGAAGATAATGTCGTTGTTCATGAAAACGCTATCGAAAATATGACCCGCGATCTGAAACTGGCCTGATGGACAGTTGGCCGATCCCGGTTCAGCCGATCGCCGTTACTGAAGAGATCAAGAAGAGCCGCTTTATTACGCTGCTGGCCCATACCTGTGGTACGCAGGCGGCAAAGGCTTTTGTGGAATCGGTTCGGGCGGCGCACCCGGATGCCCGGCATCACTGCTGGGCGTGGGTAGCGGGAGCGCCGAATGATTCGCAACAGCTTGGATTTTCTGACGACGGCGAACCGGCGGGGACCGCCGGGAAACCAATGCTGGCGCAGCTGATGGGGAGCGGTATCGGGGAGATCACCGCTGTGGTGGTGCGTTATTACGGCGGCGTTAAACTGGGAACCGGCGGACTGGTTAAAGCCTATGGCGGCGGCGTTCATCAGGCGCTGAGCCAACTTGAAACGCTGCGCAAAGTTCCCCTGAGCGAATATACTTTGCAGTGCGAATACGCCATGCTGGCGGCGATTGAGGCATTGCTCGGCCAGGTTGAGGGGCATATTGTGCACAGCGATTATCAGGCGTCTGTCGCGCTCAGGCTGGCGCTGCCGCCTGCCAGAGCGCAGGAGTTCGCGCAAAAACTGGCCGATGTCAGCCGTGGCGCATTGCATTTGCTGCCGGTTGAATAATAATCCTCCCTCAATTTCTTATGTCTTATCCAGAAGGAAGCGGCTGAAATGCATTTTCGCGCGATAACCCGAATCGTTGGTTTGCTGGTCATCCTCTTTTCCGGCACGATGATTGTTCCCGGACTGGTGGCTCTGATCTATCGGGATGGCGCGGGGAGGGCGTTTACCCAGACCTTCTTTGTAGCGCTGACTATTGGCGTTTTGCTCTGGTGGCCCAACCGTCGTGAAAAAAGCGAGCTGAAGCCCCGGGAGGGATTTCTGATCGTGGTGCTGTTCTGGACGGTGCTGGGCAGTGTCGGGTCATTGCCGTTTATCTTTTCCGAACGCCCTAATCTGACGATCACCGACGCTTTCTTTGAATCATTTTCCGGGTTAACCACCACCGGCGCCACAACGCTGGTCGGGCTGGATAGCCTCCCGCATGCAATTCTGTTTTACCGCCAGATGCTGCAGTGGTTTGGCGGCATGGGGATCATTGTGTTGGCGGTGGCGATTTTGCCGATCCTCGGGGTAGGGGGGATGCAGCTTTATCGCGCAGAAATGCCCGGGCCGCTGAAAGATAACAAGATGCGCCCGCGTATTGCCGAAACGGCCAAGACCCTGTGGTTAATATACGTGTTGCTAACGGTAGCCTGCGCTCTGGCGTTGTGGTTTGCCGGTATGCCGGCCTTTGACGCCATCGGCCATAGTTTTGCTACTATCGCTATTGGCGGTTTTTCCACACATGATGCCAGCGTCGGGTTTTTTAATAGCCCGGCGATTAACAGCATTATCGCTATATTTTTACTGATTTCCGGCTGTAACTATGGCCTGCACTTTGCGCTGCTCAGCGGACGTAACCTGAAGGTCTACTGGCGGGATCCTGAATTCCGAATGTTCATTGGCGTACAGTTGTCGCTGGTTATTATCTGTACCCTGGTGCTATGGGTCCACAATACTTACGGATCGCTGCTGCAAACCCTCAATCAGGCCTTTTTCCAGGTAGTTTCAATGGCGACTACTGCCGGGTTTACCACCGATAGTATCGCCCGCTGGCCGCTGTTCCTGCCGGTTTTGTTACTGTGCTCAGCATTTATTGGCGGTTGTGCCGGATCAACCGGCGGCGGGCTGAAAGTCATCCGTATTCTGCTGTTGTTTAAGCAGGGCAACCGCGAACTGAAAAGGTTGGTGCATCCGAACGCGGTTTACAGCATTAAACTGGGTAATCGCGCGCTACCGGAGCGTATCCTGGAGGCCGTGTGGGGCTTTTTCTCCGCCTACGCGCTGGTGTTCATCATCAGTATGCTGGCGATTATCGCCACTGGCGTGGATGATTTTTCCGCATTTGCTTCCGTCGCCGCAACCCTGAATAATCTGGGCCCGGGGCTTGGCGTGGTGGCGGATAACTTTGCCAGTATGAATCCGGTGGCTAAGTGGATCCTGATCGGCAATATGCTATTCGGGCGTCTGGAGGTATTCACCTTACTGGTGTTGTTTACCCCAACGTTCTGGCGTGAGTAATAAGGGAGTTCGATGTGAAAACTTTGCTCTTGTTTTCCACCCGGGATGGGCAAACCCGCGAAATTGCAACCCGTATCGCGGATCAACTTCAGCAATATGCTGAAACGGTGGTCCTGGTCAATCTGCACGAGGCCGGAGAGCTGGACTGGTCCGGCTATGATAAGGTGGTGATTGGCGCATCGATTCGCTATGGCCATTTTCACCCCGCGCTGCGTACCTTTGTGGATCGCTATGCCGCGCAGCTTAATGCGCTGCCCGGGGCGTTCTTTTCTGTCAATCTGGTCGCCAGAAAACCGGAAAAGCGGACCCCGGAAACCAATGCTTATACGCGTAAATTTTTAGCCTCTTCTGCCTGGAAGCCGGATTACAGCGCCGTTTTTGCCGGCGCGCTGCGCTATCCCCGCTATCGGTGGTTTGACCGTTTCATGATTCGTCTGATCATGAAAATGACCGGGGGAGAGACGGATGTTAGTAAAGAGATTGTGTATACCGACTGGCAGCAGGTTGCGGAATTTGCGCGTTCGCTGGCGCATTTATCAGGTAAAAAGGTTGAAAACCAGGCGTAATGCCTGGAAAACAGGCGAATGATAAATATTTTGCAATCAGCGCTTGCCAGCGCCAAATTAGGCCCTATAATGCGCCTCCAC
>NZ_LLXO01000024.1 GCF_001484765.1 Entomohabitans teleogrylli
CGCGTTGTGACCGGGTCAGTGGAGGCGCATTATAGGGCCTTATCCGAAGCTGACAAGCCCTGATTTGCAATTTTCAAATCAACCGACGCTTTTTTGCTCAGCAGCGCCATCCAGCGTCAGTTTTTCGAGCGTTTTAAACCCATAACGCTGCAAAACGGGCGATAGCTGAGCCGTCTGAGGGGTAAACGCTATACAAAAAGCGAGGTTATCTTCGCTGGATTTAGCATCCGGCGCTTCGTGCTCCAGCAGCCAGGCGGTACGACGCGCAATTGCCGCACCGGAATCCACCAGCCGGGTACCTTCCGGCAGTACACTCAGGAGCTCTTCCTGAAGCAGCGGGAAATGAGTACAGCCTAATACCACCGTATCTGGTGGCTCCGGCATACGCAGCCACGGGCGCAAAATTCGCCGTAGCTCATCCAGGCTCACCGCTTCGCCATGCAGCTTGGCTTCCGCCAGTTCCACCAGTTCCGAAGAGCCCAGCATCTCAATACGGCATTCGGTTGCGAAGCGATCAATTAATTCGCGGGTATAAGGGCGACGAACCGTACCTTTTGTCGCCAGTAACCCGACAATGCCGTTCGCCGTCAGCCGGGCGGCAGGTTTAATCGCCGGCACCACGCCAACGACAGGGAATTCAAATTTCTCACGCAGGGCGGGAAGTGAAACGGTGCTGGCCGTATTACAGGCGATCACCGCCAGCGCCAGCGGATAGCGCGCCTGTACCGCGGTGACGATAGCTACAACGCGTTCGACAATAAACGCTTCGCTTTTTTCGCCGTACGGAAACGCCACATTATCAAACGCATAGATATAGTGCAGATCCGGCAGCAAATGCCGGACCTCATCATAAACGGACAACCCACCAACCCCGGAATCAAATACCAGGACAGTGGGGCGAGCCTCAGAAGGTGTAGCTGCCAGACAAGGTGTATTCCCGTCCTGCAGTTTGGTAGCCATAAACGGTCTCGTAGTCTTTATCGAACAGGTTAGCTATTTTACCACGAACCGTCAGGTGAGAGGTGACCGGATATGACACGGCAACATCCCACAAACTGACTCCGCCCAATTTTACGCGCCAGGAGGCAAAGGTATTCGGATCGTAGGCGGTATCATAGCGTGTCCCCAGATACCGGTAGGCCAGATTCCAGTCAAGATCCCATACCTGCCAGTCCAGTTGATATTTCACCTGCTGCTTAGAGCGGCGGTTGAGTATCTGATTGGTTTTCGCATTGCGAGGATTGACATAATCATACGAGATCTGGTGGCTCAAAATGCCAGTATCAAACTGTGCCGTCGCCTCAATCCCTTCGATACGCGCCTTGCTGACATTGTAATAGCGGAAAGTGCGCGGATCGCTGTCAATAAGCTGGCTAATGTCATTACGGTAAGCGGAAACATGCCAGTTAACCGGCCCGCTTAACCCTTCCACGCCCCCTTCCCACTGTTTACTCTCCTCCGGTTTTAGGGAGGGATTACCATAAGTCGCGCTATGGATCTGGCTCATGGTTGGCGCTTTATAGGCGGTGCCATAAGATCCCACCAGACGATAACCATCAATAAATTCCCACCCGGCGCTGGTCTGCCAGGTGTTATGGCGGCCAAAGTTCGAATTATCATCGCTGCGCGCGGCGGCTTCGAGGGTGACGCGATTAAACTGCTGCATCGCAGAAAGGAATACGCCGGTATTGCGCTGCTCATAGCCTTCCGTCAGGTAACCGGTACCTGGCTGCGTGGTCTGCTTTTGCCAGTCTAACCCAGCGCCAATATTTCCATGCCCGACAGTGAAGGTATTCAGCCACTGAGTGGTGTACTGTTTAACATCATCCATCGTGGCGGAATCAGCATAACGTCCTTTACGCGGGTCGTAATTGATATCCTTACTACGGCCATAGCCCGCAACCAGATGCGACTGATAAAACCCCTGGCTGAAGCGTAATCCCGTATCCCAGTTCTGGCTGTAAACCTGGCGGGTATCCGGCCGACCAATCACATTAAAGCCCTGGTAACTATCGTAGCCGTCATAGCCAGTACGGTTATCATAGCCAAACCCACGGAAAAAGCCGCTCAGGTTATCAGTGATCTGCTGTTCCACAGCGCCATACAGCGATTTGCTCATAAAGCCATCGCGGTCGGGCTGACGGGGTACATCCTGAGCTGCGATATCGAAGCCTCTGGTATAGGTGTAATTACCCGCAAGCGTGACTTTGGTGCCACTGAACTGTTGCTGAACCGAGCCTTCATAATTTTGGTAACCATTGCTCCCGAAACCCGCGGTAATTTCCGCTCCGGGCTGACTGCGACCGGTAATGATGTTCACCACGCCGCCAATAGCGTCGGAGCCATACAGAGCGGATCGCGGACCGCGGATATATTCGATGCGTTGGACCAGTGACGTGGGGATCTGGCTCAGGTCCGGCGCATTGCTGATACCAGCATTATTGAGGGGAATACCGTCGATCAGCACCAGAACGTGTCGGGACTCTGTTCCACGGATAAACATTGATGTCGTAGCCCCAAGGCCGCCGCTTTGCGCAATATCGACGCCGGGTAATCGTGTCAGCACTTCCGCCACACTTTTCACCTGCCAACGCGCAATATCTTCACGGGTCACGACGGAAGTCGATGCCAGAACCGTATTTATCGGTTGCTGAACGCGATTTGCCGTTACTACCAGGGTTTCCTGGCCATCCTGGGCCCAGCCGGAAAACGCCGTTACGGACAACACCGTAAACAGCGGGAGTTTCTTGTTGATCATTATGTAAGCATCCGCTTAATCAAAGGATGCCGCAGGGCCACCCGATAGCACGCGATAGATGGACCAGATGCGACGTGTCTCCGGCAGGTCTTCGGGCTCGGGGGTTTTGAAACGGACAGTGACTTCCCGCTCTGAATAAGCAGTGTCTGCATAATGCGACCATCCACCTTCCCTTACCGCTGCGCGTCAGCTCCAGATTCACACTGGATTCCCTTTTCACTCACAGGAGGCCGGAAACGCCATGCTACCTTTGGTTACCAATAGAAGTCCAGACTGCTATGTGACGTTATTCACACGTTGAAGCTGGACATCATGGCGCTATTCCCTACAATCCCCGCGTAATGTGCCACCATCCAGGAACGAGTCATGACTCCCGAACATCTCCCGACTGAACAATACGAAGCGCAGCTGGCTGAAAAAGTGGTGCGTCTGCAAAGTATGATGACGCCTTTTAGCGCGCCAGTACCGGAGGTGTTTCGTTCCCCGGTCAGCCACTACCGAATGCGCGCTGAATTTCGAATCTGGCATGACGGCGACGATCTGTACCATATTATTTTCGATCAGCAGACCAAAAGCCGTATCCGGGTAGACAGCTTCCCGGCCGCCAGCGATCTGATCAATGCCCTGATGCCGGCTATTCTCAACGGCGTTCGCGGCAACCGCGCGCTGCGCCAAAAGCTCTTTCAAATTGACTACCTGACCACCATGAGTAATCAGGCAGTGGTATCGCTGCTCTACCACCGCAAACTGGACGATGAGTGGCGCGAACAGGCGGCGACCCTGCGGGATGCGCTGCGCGATCGGGGCTTCAATATTCACCTGATTGGCCGGGCAACCAAAACCAAAATAGAACTCGATCGGGACTATATCGACGAGCGCCTGCCGGTCGCGGGAAAAGAGATGATCTATCGCCAGGTGGAGAACAGCTTTACCCAGCCCAATGCGGCAATGAACATCCGGATGCTCGAGTGGGCGCAGGATGTCACCCAAGAGTCAACCGGCGATCTGCTGGAACTGTACTGCGGAAACGGCAACTTCTCCCTGGCGCTGGCCGGCAATTTTAACCGGGTACTGGCTACCGAAATCGCCAAACCGTCCGTGGCGGCGGCCCAGTATAATATCGCCGCTAACCATATTGATAACGTGCAAATCATTCGCATGTCGGCCGAAGAGTTTACCCAGGCGATGAACGGCGTACGGGAATTTCACCGTCTCAGGGGGATTGATCTGAAAGGCTACCAGTGCGAAACGATTTTTGTCGATCCGCCGCGCAGTGGACTGGATGACGATACGCTGCGGATGGTTCAGACGTACCCGCGCATTCTGTACATTTCCTGCAATCCGCAGACCCTGTGCGAAAATCTGCAAACCCTGGCGCAGACACATCGGGTGGAGCGCCTGGCGTTGTTCGACCAGTTCCCCTATACCCACCATATGGAGTGCGGCGTACTGCTGACCCGCCGCTAACAACGCATCAGGGCGCCGATAGCGCCCTGACAGTTTATTCCGCCGCTTCGACCCCGGCTGCCTTTCGGGCGCGGAGCTTAACGCCAATCCAGAGCACCAGAATGACCGACAGCACGGACGGCAGGAAATTCGAGCCGATTTCCGGATATTCGGCCCGCACCACGGCGCTGTACAGCACGACGCCCAGCACAAAGCAGGCAGCGGCAATCGCCGGTAACCCCAGCGGCATGGTACGGTTCTGGTAACGCTGATGCAGGCAATACACCGCCAGCACCAGCGCGATAATAGGGAAGACAGAAAAAGAGACCATGGAACTGAATAGCGCAGAAAAAGAGGCATTCACCGACAACCCGGCAACAAATGCCAGTAGCAGGGTACCTCGCTCCTGAATCGTTTGTTTCATCATTAGTTATCCTTCACTTCTCGGGTATATGTGACATCGCCATTTTTTCCTGCTCACGGCGATACCAGTAATAAGCTCCTTTGGAGATCATCCGGAGCTGTAAAACTAACCGCTCTTCTAACAGGCGGCGTTGTTCCGCATCAACATCCAGTGCTTCCGCGCCGGCGCTGAAAACAATTGTGACCATGGCCTCGGCCTGCGCTTCAGTGAAGCTGCGCGGCATACTATTTTCCAGTTCCAGATAGTCGGCCAGTTCGGCGATAAAGTGCTGAATTTCACGGGCCACCGCGGCGCGGAACGCCGCAGAA
This sequence comes from Entomohabitans teleogrylli, assembly GCF_001484765.1. GTDB lineage: Bacteria > Pseudomonadota > Gammaproteobacteria > Enterobacterales > Enterobacteriaceae > Entomohabitans > Entomohabitans teleogrylli. The sequence continues at coordinate 4,937 of NZ_LLXO01000024.1, forward strand.
GTCCCGGAGCGCTCCCGCAACAACAGCCGAAACGCATTGGGATTATTGCCGATGAACTCCATGAACGTGGACACCGAGGTGCGAATCACACTGCCTCCGCGGGCAATACGCTGGCGGGCCTGGCGCATCAACTGGCGCAGCATCAGTCCGCTTTCGTCCACCATGGTCAGCCCCAACTCGTCGACGTCACGGAAGTGGCGATAAAAAGAGGTTGGAGCGATACCCGCTTCCCGGGCCACTTCGCGTAAACTCAGGCTGGCAAAACTCCGTTCAGCACTCAACTGGCTGAACGCGGCCTCCACTAATGAACGCCGGGTTCTCTCTTTTTGTTGCGCTCTAACACCCATCATTTTGCCTGAATCCTTCCAACAGTAACCGGCACTATATCAGAAAATAAAGTTATCCGGTTCAGACTGGATTGTGAATGATTGTTTACAGAAGAAACCTCGCATCGTACTGCAAAACGCACAGAGAGAATTGGGTTATTTCAGCAAAGAATGTTACTATCCTGTTGCTTTTATGTATAAGAACAGGTCAGCCTTACCATGCCACATTCCTACGATTATGACGCTATAGTGATTGGTTCTGGTCCCGGAGGCGAAGGTGCCGCCATGGGGCTGGTAAAACAGGGAGCCCGGGTAGCCGTGATTGAGCGCTACCATAATGTCGGCGGCGGATGTACCCACTGGGGTACCATCCCTTCCAAAGCGCTCCGCCACGCCGTCAGCCGTATTATCGAGTTCAATCAGAACCCGCTCTATAGCGACCACACCCGACTTCTCCGCTCCTCTTTCGCCGACATTCTTAACCACGCCGAAAATGTCATTAACCAGCAGACCAACATGCGCCAGGGTTTCTATGAGCGTAACCACTGCGAAATTCTGCAGGGCGACGCCCATTTCCTGGACGAACATACGCTGGCGCTGGAATGCCATGATGGTACGGTAGAAACCGTCACGGCGGAGAAATTCGTTATCGCCTGCGGTTCACGCCCTTATCACCCGACGGATGTCGATTTTACTCATCCGCGCATTTATGACAGTGACTCCATTCTCAGCCTGCATCATGAGCCCCGCCACGTCATCATTTATGGCGCAGGGGTCATCGGCTGCGAATACGCCTCTATTTTCCGCGGTATGGACGTCAAGGTTGATCTGATCAACACCCGCGACAGGCTACTGGCGTTCCTCGATCAGGAGATGTCAGACTCCCTTTCCTACCACTTCTGGAACAGCGGCGTGGTCATTCGCCACAACGAAGAGTATGAAAAGATTGAAGGGGTTGAGAATGGCGTTATCGTCCATCTGAAATCCGGTAAGAAGGTGAAAGCCGACTGCCTGCTGTACGCTAATGGCCGTACCGGCAACACCGACTCGCTGGCGCTGGAGAACATCGGCCTGGAGGCCGACGGACGCGGGCAGCTCAAGGTCAACAGCATGTACCAGACTGCCTTGCCGCACGTTTACGCCGTGGGGGATGTGATCGGTTACCCGAGCCTGGCGTCCGCCGCCTACGATCAGGGACGTATTGCCGCCCAGGCGATGATCAAAGGTGAAGCCAGCGCCCACCTGATCGAAGATATTCCGACCGGTATTTATACCATTCCGGAAATCAGTTCAGTGGGCAAAACCGAGCAGCAACTTACTGCCATGAAAGTGCCTTATGAGGTCGGCCGCGCGCAGTTTAAACACCTGGCCAGGGCGCAAATCGTCGGGATGAATGTGGGGACGCTGAAGATACTCTTTCACCGGGATACGAAAGAGATTCTGGGGATCCACTGCTTTGGCGAGCGGGCCGCGGAGATTATTCACATCGGCCAGGCAATCATGGAACAGAAAGGTGGTGGCAACACTATTGAGTACTTCGTCAACACCACCTTCAACTACCCGACGATGGCGGAAGCCTATCGGGTAGCGGCGCTTAACGGGTTAAATCGCCTTTTTTAACGGGGCATCAAAGTGGCCGTCCATTTCACTACGGATGGCCTCAGCCAGTTGCTCGTAGCGGCTGCGCAGCGGTGAACCGGGACGATACACCAGGCCAACGGTACGCCGCGGCTCCGGCTTATAGCACGGCAGATAGACAACGCCATCACGCTTACGCTCCTGAGGCACCGCCAGCGCGGGCAACAGCGTGATGCCGCTGCCGGCGGCGACCATGTTGCGCAGGGTTTCCAGACTGGTGGCCCGGAAGTGGGTGTCTTCATCAGCGCCGGCTTCGAAACAGAACCCCATCGCCTGATCGCGCAGACAGTGACCATCTTCCAGCATCAGCAGCTTTTCCCCCGCCAGATCGGACATCGGGACCCGGTCCCGATCGGCCCACGGGTGATCTTCATAGATTGCCAGCATCATCGGTTCATCAAACAGCGGCACCTCAATAAAAGCTTCGCTCTCTTTGACCAGCGCCAGAATGGCGCAGTCCAGCTTACCGCTGTCGAGCTGGGCCAGCAGTTGATGGGTCTGCGCTTCATGGAGATACATTTCCAGCTTCGGGAATGTCTGGTGCAGCATGGGAATAATATGGGGTAACAGATAGGGTCCCACGGTTGGGATCAGGCCGATATGCAGCGGCCCCGACATGGCTTCGCCCTGCTGGCTTGCCATCTCTTTGAGTACTTTTACTTCACGCAGCACCGTGCGCGCCTGATCTACCAGCAGCAGACCCGCCTGAGTGAAAAGCACTTTACGACTGGTTCTTTCCAGCAGCATCACGCCCAGTTCATCTTCCAGTTTGCGAATCTGGCCGCTGAGTGTTGGCTGACTGACATGACAGGCATCCGCAGCACGACGGAAGTGACGATGTTCAGCAAGCGCCACCAGGTATTCAAGATCACGAATATTCATTATTCATCCTCCGGCGCCATGATAGTTCATGGCGATAGATAGAATAGCAACCAACGATTATCCCTATCAAGTCCGGATATGCATAATAGCACTCAACGGCGGAGGGATTTCCCAATAACCCCTGGAAACCTTCGCTAAGAGAATCTCTCTAAACCTGACTGAATTACTAAAGCCAACGTGAACTTTTAGCGGACATTATGTCCGCTCTTTTTTTATCTACGGTAAACGCTCTGGCGGCGCTTTATGACGTTATACCAGACGCTGCTTTGCATCGGCAATCGCCCGGGCAACCTGATCCGGCGCCACGCCGCCTTTTGCCGCACGTTTTTCAAGGCAGGATTCCAGTGACAGTACCGGGTAAACATCCTCACCGATCGCGTTACTGAATTTTTGCAGACTACTCAGCGCCAGCGCTTCCAGCGCTTTACCCTGACGAATCGCCTCAACGACGGCTTCCCCAACGATGTGGTGCGCTTCGCGGAAAGGTACGCCTTTCGCCACCAGATAATCCGCCAGCTCAGTGGCATTCGCATACCCCTGTTGAGCCGCTTCCTGGCAGCGCGGACGCTTCACCTGAATACCATCCAGCACCAGGGCCGCCATATGCAGGCAGTCCAGCCAGGTATCCAGCGCATCGAACAACCCTTCTTTATCTTCCTGCATATCCTTGTTGTAGGCCAGCGGCAGACCTTTCAGGGTCATCATCATGCCGGTTAATGCCCCCTGAACACGGCCGCATTTACCGCGAATCAGCTCCAGCGCATCGGGATTTTTCTTCTGCGGCATCAGCGAAGAACCGGATGTAACCCGGTCAGACAGCTCCACAAAGCCCGCCTCTCCGGAGTTGAAGAAGATTAGATCTTCCGCAAAGCGCGACAAGTGCACCATGCCGATAGACGCGTCCGACAGCAATTCCAGCACATGGTCGCGATCCGAAACGCTGTCCAGACTGTTGCGGGTGGCACAAGCGAATCCCAGCCAACCGGCGAGTTGCTCGCGGTCAATTTCATAGGCGGTACCCGCCAGCGCCCCGCTGCCCAGCGGACTGACATCCAGACGCTGTAGCGTATCCTGCAGACGGCTTTCATCCCGGGCCAGCATCTCAACATAGGCCAGGCACCAGTGGGCGAAAGTCACCGGCTGGGCGCGCTGTAGATGAGTATAGCCGGGCATCACCGCATCCTGATTATTCTCTGCGGTCTCCACCAGCGCCTGCTGTAGCTGACGGGTCGCACTCAGCAACTCGCTAATCTGCGCTTTACACCACAATTTCAGATCGGTAGCGACCTGGTCATTGCGGCTGCGCCCGGTGTGCAGTTTTTTCCCCAACTGGCCGACTTTGTCAATCAGTTTGCCTTCCACCCAGCTATGGATATCTTCCGCATCGCTTTCAAGAATCGCCTGCGGGTTAGTCCGTACTTCTTCGAGCAGTATATTCAGCGCCTGCTCCAGTTGCTGCTGCTCTTGCGCACTGAGCACCCCAACGGTAACCAACGCTTTGGACCAGGCGACAGAACCGACAATGTCCTGCTCAGCCAGCCGATAGTCGAAGCGTAATGAATCGTTGAACTGTTTAAAACGCTGATCCGCCGCCTGAGTAAAACGCCCACCCCAAAGTGCCATAGTCATGCTCCATAAAAATCAATGTAGTGATAAAAAAGCCCCCCGCTTCGCGCCGTGTCATTGCATACGAAGTGGGGGGATAACACAAGTCAGTATTATCAGTCCTTTCAGGAACGCTCCGGCTCCTGAGCCAGAATCCGGGTGCCGATAGCCACACCGTTAAACAGCGAAGGTAACTGTTCCGCATGGCGCCACGAAGCGATATCCACCGGACGTCCCAGGGTGCGGGCGGCATCCAGCGCCGCATTCACTTTGACCACCATGCCGTCGGTGATAATGCCCTGGGCGATCAATTGTTCCGCCTTCGCCGCCGTCATTTCCGCAATACGCTGGCCTTTACCATCGAGAATACCGCTCACATCGGAAAGCAAAATCAAGTCCGCCCCCAGCGTCGCCGCCAGCGCGGTCGCCGCCTGATCGGCGTTCACATTCATTAACTGCCCCTCATCGGTCACCCCGATGGAGCTCACCACCGGCAAGAAACCGCCTTCCAGCAGCATCGTTATCAACTTCGCCGATCCCGGTTTCGCCAGCCCGACGTGACCAAGCTCTTCATCCAGTTGCGTCACCTTCACGCTGTCGCCATCGCCGAGGAACAGACCAACCGCATCAATATGGTGTTTTTTCGCCCAGGCAAGCAACGTTTTATTTGCCGTCCCCGCCAGCGCGCCGGTAATGATGTCAATCTGATCGGCGGGGGTAACGCGCAGGCCGTTTTTCTTCTGCACCGGCAGGGCAAGCTTTTTCATCAACTCATCCACTAAGCAGCCGCCGCCATGCACAATCACCAGCGGACGCTGGTGAGACTGGCGATAATCAACCAGCGCGCCAAACAGACGCTCCAGCGCCTCTTCGCTATCGAGCAATACGCCGCCTAATTTAATAATTAACGGGTTCATCATCTCACCTGATTGTTAAATAAGGGACTGGGTTTCAGCAAAGCCGAAACGAATATTCATACACTGGATAGCCTGGGCGGCAGCGCCTTTCAGCAGGTTATCCTCAGTGGCGACCACGATCAGGTGTTCATCCTGAACCGCAAAGCCGATATCGCAGAATGGCAGACCGACGACGTTTTTCAGCGCCGGAACCCCTTTGTCATACAGGCGTACCAGCGGCTTATCGGCGTATGCCTGCTGATAAACATCCGCCACCTGCTCCCGGGTAACGCCCGGCTTCAGGCGGCAGGTAATGGTTTCGAGGATACCGCGCGGGAAATTACCGAGGTGCGGGGTAAAAATCACCTGTGCCCCAAGATGGCTGGCGATTTCCGGCTGATGGCGGTGCGTAAACACGCCATACGGCTGCAGGCTCACCTCGCAAAAACTGTTGGACAGCGCCGCCTTACGCCCGGCGCCGCTTACGCCGCTGGTAGCGTTGATCACCGGCCACTGGCTCAGATCCAGCAGACCGCCGTCGATTAGCGGCTTCAGAGAAAGCTGCGCCGCCGTCGGGTAACAGCCGGGCACCGCGACCAGTTGCGCCTCTTTCAACGCGCCGCTTTGCCACTCCGCCAGGCCATATACCGCCTGCTCAAGCAGATCGGCGTGCTGATGAGTAAACCCATAATAACGCTGATAAAACTCCGGATTATTCACCCGGTACGCGCCGGACAAATCAAATACGACGCAACCTGCCGCCAGGCACTGCGGCGCCAGATCGTGACTCACTTCGTGGGCTGTCGCCAGAAACACCACATCCACACCCCGGGCGAATTCGCTGATATCAGACATCGGCTGTAGCGGCAGATCGACAATGCCTTTCAACTGTGGATGGAGATCGGAAATCAATTTTCCTGCATCTGCACTTTGCGCGGAGACCGTTAAAGCGGTTATGTTCATATGAGGATGGCGATTCACATAGGCCGCAAGCTCTGCGCCGGTATAGCCGCTGGCACCCACAATCAGCGTGTTCAACATCGGGGCTGTCTACCTCTTAGTGTCATAAATTTGCCCAGGGCGGGCGTGCTGCCTCACCCATGTAAGCCGGCGAGGTGATAAATCCCGGAATTCAACGATTCCCTTTCGCTCAGCGTTATTGTATTTTTATTCACAATAATTGCATGAATATTGATACTATCCAACCTAAGGCATGTCAACAGTGAAGATGAAATTACCGCCTTTTATCGAGATTTATCGCGCGTTAATTGCAACCCCGTCCATCAGCGCCACCGACAGCGCGCTGGACCAGAGTAATGCGTCGTTAATCAATTTACTGGCTGGCTGGTTCCGCGACCTCGGTTTTAACGTCGAAGTACAGCCGGTACCAGGCACCAACAACAAATTTAATATGCTGGCCAGCACCGGCCAGGGCGATGGCGGTCTGCTGCTGGCGGGTCATACCGATACCGTACCTTTCGACGACGGGCGCTGGACCCGGGATCCTTTTACCCTGACGGAGCATGACAACAAGCTGTATGGTCTGGGCACCGCCGACATGAAGGGCTTTTTCGCCTTTATCCTTGATGCCCTGCGCGATGTTGACGTCAGTACTCTGAAAAAGCCGCTGTATATCCTCGCCACGGCGGATGAGGAGACCAGTATGGCGGGTGCGCGCTATTTCGCACAAACCGCACATATTCGCCCGGACTGCGCCATCATTGGCGAACCCACTTCCCTGCAGCCGGTGCGGGCCCACAAAGGACATATGTCGAACGCGATTCGCGTAATGGGGCAGTCCGGCCATTCCAGCGATCCTGAGCGCGGCGTTAATGCCATTGAAGTGATCCATGAAGCCATCGGCCATATCCTGGCGCTACGCGACGATCTCAAGACCCGCTACCATCATGATGCTTTCACCGTGCCGTATCCCACTCTTAACCTCGGGCATATCCACGGCGGCGACGCGGTCAACCGTATTTGCGCCTGCTGCGAACTGCACATGGATATTCGGCCGCTGCCGGGGATGACATTAGACGATCTTAACGGTTTGCTCAGCGATGCGCTGGCGCCGGTCAGCGAGCGCTGGCCAGGGAGACTGACCGTATCCGAGCTTAATCCGGCTATTCCGGGCTATGAGTGCCCCATCGATCACCACCTGGTGGCAGTGGTGGAAAAACTGCTCGGCACCCGAACCGAGGTGGTGAACTACTGTACCGAAGCGCCTTTTATCCAGACGCTGTGCCCGACGCTGGTACTGGGACCGGGCTCCATCAATCAGGCCCACCAGCCGGATGAATATCTCGAGACCCGGTTTATTAAACCCACTCGCGAGCTGATCACCCAGGTGGTTCGCCATTTCTGTTGGCATTAACAACACGTTTTCAGGGAGAGGCAACCTCTCCCCTTCTCCCTCGCAGTGTGCATTTCTATAAGAAATTCTTATCAGGCAGGCTGGCAATTAAATTTAGTAAATTCCCGCCGTTTACTCGTTTGCTGAAGCGATTTCGCAACATTTGACGAATGGGATCTAACGTGGCTTTATAAAAGACGGTGTTGAGCCCGCATGGGCGAAATTAAGTAAAAAATGAGATTGGGTGTCTGGGGTCATATGAACGAACAATATTCCGCTTTGCGAAGTAATGTCAGTATGCTCGGCAAGTTGCTCGGGGATACCATCAGGGATACGCTGGGAGAAAACATCCTTGACCGCGTAGAAACTATCCGTAAGTTGTCGAAATCCTCACGTGCTGGCAATGAAGCGAATCGTCAGGAGTTGCTCACCACATTACAAAATCTGTCCAACGATGAGCTGCTACCTGTAGCCCGTGCGTTCAGCCAGTTTCTGAATCTGGCCAACACCGCTGAACAGTACCATACCATTTCCTCCCACGGCGAAGCCGCCAGCAACCCGGAAGTCATCGCCCGTACGCTGAGAAGATTAAAAGACCAGCCGAATATCACGGAGGCCGACATCCAGCGCGCGCTGGAATCACTGTCGCTGGAGTTGGTGCTGACGGCCCACCCCACGGAAATTACCCGCCGCACCCTGATCCACAAAATGGTCGAGGTCAATAACTGCCTGAAGCAGTTAGACCACAAAGACATCGCTGACTATGAGCGCCACCAGATCATGCGCCGTCTGCGTCAGTTAATCGCCCAATCCTGGCATACGGACGAGATCCGTAAGCACCGCCCCTCCCCGGTGGATGAAGCCAAATGGGGCTTCGCCGTGGTGGAGAATAGCCTGTGGGAAGGGGTACCCAGCTACCTGCGTGAGCTCAACGAACAACTGGAAGAGCAGCTCGGCTATAAGCTGCCGGTCGACTTTGTCCCGGTGCGTTTTACCTCGTGGATGGGCGGCGATCGCGACGGCAACCCGAATGTAACGGCGGACGTCACACGCCATGTGCTGCTACTGAGCCGCTGGAAAGCCACGGACCTGTTCCTGAAAGATATTCAATTGCTGGTATCCGAACTTTCCATGGTGGAATGTACCGAAGAATTCCGTAACCGGGTGGGCGAAGAAGGGGAGTCGGAACCCTATCGCTACCTGCTCAAACAGATACGCACTCAGTTGATGACCACCCAGGCCTGGCTGGAAGCGCGCCTGAAGGGCCAGAAACTGCCGAAGCCGGAAGGGCTACTGACGCATAACGCCCAGTTGTGGGAGCCGCTTCACGCCTGTTACCAGTCGCTGGTGGCCTGCGGTATGGGCATTATCGCCAATGGCGAACTGCTTGATACCCTGCGGCGGGTAAAATGTTTCGGCGTACCGCTGGTGCGCATTGATATTCGCCAGGAAAGTACCCGCCATACCGAAGCGCTGGGCGAAATGACCCGCTATCTGGGTATCGGCGATTACGAAAGTTGGTCAGAAGCGGACAAACAGGCGTTCCTGATCCGCGAACTGAACTCAAAACGCCCGCTGCTGCCGCGCCACTGGGAGCCGAGCGAAGAGACCCGCGAAGTGCTGGATACCTGCCAGGCCATCGCTGAAGCGCCGCAGGGGTCCATCGCCGCCTATGTGATTTCAATGGCTAAAACACCGTCCGACGTGCTGGCGGTGCATTTGTTGCTGAAAGAGGCCGGTGTCGGCTTTGCTCTGCCGGTAGCTCCGCTGTTCGAAACGCTGGATGACCTGAACAACGCCAACGACGTGATGACCCAGTTGCTGAGCATCGACTGGTACCGCGGCTTTATCCAGGGTAAGCAGATGGTGATGATCGGCTATTCCGACTCCGCCAAAGACGCCGGCGTTATGGCCGCCTCCTGGGCGCAGTATCAGGCACAGGATGCGCTGATCAAAACCTGCGAAAAGGCCGGCATTGCGCTGACATTGTTCCACGGCCGCGGCGGTTCCATCGGTCGCGGCGGCGCGCCGGCACACGCGGCGCTGCTCTCCCAGCCGCCGGGTAGCCTGAAAGGCGGCCTGCGCGTAACGGAGCAGGGGGAGATGATCCGCTTTAAATATGGCCTGCCGGAAGTCACCGTCAGCAGCCTGTCGCTGTATACCGGGGCGATTCTGGAAGCCAACCTGCTGCCGCCGCCTGAGCCGAAAGCCGAATGGCGCCATATCATGGATGAGCTCTCCGCGCTGTCCTGCGAGATGTACCGCGGTTATGTGCGGGAAAATAAAGATTTCGTCCCCTACTTCCGCTCTGCGACACCGGAGCTGGAATTGGGCAAACTGCCGCTGGGTTCGCGTCCGGCGAAACGACGCCCGAATGGCGGCGTCGAGTCACTGCGCGCCATTCCGTGGATCTTCGCCTGGACCCAGAACCGCCTGATGCTGCCTGCCTGGCTTGGCGCCGGCGCCGCACTGCAAAAAGTGGTGGATGACGGCAAACAGGACAAGCTGGAGACCATGTGTCGCGACTGGCCGTTCTTTTCCACACGCCTGGGGATGCTGGAGATGGTATTCGCCAAAACCGACCTGTGGCTGGCGGAATACTACGATCAGCGCCTGGTCGATAAAGCGCTGTGGGGCCTGGGTCTGGAGCTGCGCAAACAGCTGGAAGCGGACATTAAACTGGTGCTGGATATCTCCAATGATGCCCACCTGATGGCCGATCTGCCGTGGATCGCCGAATCCATCATGCTGCGCAACATCTACACCGATCCGCTCAACGTTCTGCAGGCCGAACTGCTGCACCGCTCCCGCCAACTGGAGGATGCCGGTAAAGAACCGGATCCGCAGGTTGAACAGGCGCTGATGGTGACTATCGCCGGCGTGGCGGCGGGTATGCGTAATACTGGTTAATTTTATCAGTGCTTCCCGCTGATAGCGGGAAGCACTCTTCCTCCACAATACATGCTGTCACCATCAAACTGTTTTCGGATCCTCAAATAAGACAAAAATATTCATCAGATTTTTTCCGATTATTTCCAAAATAAATTCCCTCCATTTATTTCTCCTCCATAAAAAATCTCATTAATATGCCGCCAGCCGGAAAATAAGAATAAGCACAATAGATAATTCTTTTTACTCCTTCGAGAATTCCGTTTTGAAATAAATAAAAACAAGGAAAAGTTGCAATGAATAAAAAGCTGCTATTATTGCTGTCTGTTCTGTGTCTGGCGGCCTGTTCCTCCGGTGGAGGCGGCGGAGACGATGATACGCCGCAATCCCCAGCGCCTTCCGAAAACAGCCAGGAAAATAACCAGGAAGAGAGCAATCCGCCGTCGCCGGAAACACCTGTCGAAGCGCCGGCCAGTAAAGCGACGCTGGGCTCTGTTTCAGGATATACCTATATTTCTCCGGACGGTAAGGAATACACCTTGCGCGGCGGCGGTATCTCCGCTGGCGGAACCACCACCATGGCCTCAGGCGCCACTAAAACCAGCTGGTGCTGTGGACGAATGAGCTACACCAACTACGGTACCTGGTCCAACAGCGATACCAACCAGCATGGGGTGTTCTATACCGGTGAAGCAACGGCGGCCAGCAGCGTCCCGACTCAGGGAACGGCCACGTATACCGGTACCGGTATGCGTAATGGCGCATCCAGCGTCGCTTCTTTCAATGTTGATTTCGCGGCCAGAACGATCAACGGCAATATTGATGCCGCAGAAAATTTCGGCAGCGCTATCGCGATGCAGGGCTCACTGAATGGCGGTGGTTTCAGCGGCAGTGCGGAAACTGACGGTCAGACGGGCACCTTTACCGGTCATTTCTACGGCCCGCAGGCCCAGGAACTCGGTGGCATGGCGGAGTTCGCAGATAACGCCAAAAGCGCCTCTTTCGGCGCAGCAGCGAACTAACCCTACCAGGGCGGCCTCCCGGAGGTCGCCCCTCTCCCTCTCTGAATCGTAGCCTGATACATGCCCCTGATACGTAGTCTTCCGCTGTCCTTATCCCTGGCGCTGTATGCCTCCGGAATCCTGGCCCAGCCCCCGGAATCATCGCTGATACCGGCCTCTCCGGAGCTGGAATCGCTGACACCATCCGATCGCCGCGCCACAACGCCATCTTCACCGCCGCGGATCACCCAGGCAATGCTCAGACACGATCCGGCGCTCTCGGCAGCCATTCTTGACCAGGCGGTTAACGATGGGCAGTGGCAGGTCGTCAAAGAAGTGTTGCCCATCTACGAACGCACGTCTGGCGCGGATAGCACGCTGGTGCTTTTTGCCCGCGGGGGGCTGGCGCGCAGTGAAAACAATCTCTCTCAGGCCATTGCCAATTACCGCAGGATCCTTGCCACGACGCCACACTTCACCCGCGTCCGACTGGAACTGGCGAGAGCCTTATTTGACGATCGTCAGTATCAGAGCGCCGCCTGGCATTTCAGCAAGACGCGCAGCGAAAATCCCCCCGCCGGGGTATTAGAGAATATCGACCACTATCTGGCCCTTATTAATCAGCGTACTGGCTGTAACGGTAATTTCGCCATCAGTTACCTGAAAGATAACAATATTAATAATGCCTCGGACGGTAAATATATCCGTATCGGGAATCGTACCCTGATTCGCGACAAAGCATCTTATCCACAAAAAGGCGAAGGCGTTTTCGTCTCCGCAACGTTATTAAGAGATGTTCAGTTGTATGGCAGACACAGCCTGCGCTTCAAAGCCGCCGCTGAGGGCAAAATCTGGTGGGATAACCACGATTATAATGACATTACTTCGCGAATTTATTCGGGCTGGCTGTGGCAGAATAACCAACAGCAAATAACATTGTTACCGTTTTATGAAAAACGCTGGTACGGCTCCAGCGCCTACACTTCAGGAGCTGGCGTACGCGCTGAATATAAATATTTACCGACGCCTGACTGGCAAACCAGCAACACCCTCGAATACCAGAAACTGGATTATGACAACGCCAGCTACGATTATCTGCGCGGCCACTCGACCCTGTTTTCCAGCACCTTGTCCCACGCATTCAGTGCGCGCTTTTCCGCATTTACCGGCGTCGATATCGGCCAGCAGGATACCCGCTCGGCGGGTGAAACTTACTGGCGCTATGGGATGAGAACAGGTTTTGAGTCTCAGTTGCCCTGGAAAATATCACTGGCCACAATGGTCGGTATCTCAAAAAAGCAGTATCAGGGGGAAAATGATATTTTTCGCAAGAAAAGGGCGGATGATGAAGCGGTCTATATCCTGTCGCTGTGGCATCGTGATCTGCATGTTATGGGGGTAATGCCAAAACTCAATTACATCTATAAGCGCGTCACCAGTAATATCGATTATTATCAGTACAGTGAAAACAGCGTTTATTTAACCTTCGATCGCCAATTCTGAAGCCTCGCTCTGTCTCACCCTCTCCGGACGAGTCAGCCATCGCCACATTTTTCCCGGCGCAGGGTGAAGTGTGTATACTCGTCACACCCGGAGTAGCGCGATACACTCCGCGGTGATGGGAAATGCGCAGTTTCATCCAGGGACTGCGCAATGATCATATCTCCGGGCGTGCGTTTTCCTGGTAAGGAGTCACTATGAAAAATGACATCCATTCTGTCATTTCCGGGCTTATCGAGGGCTCAACGGCGCTGAAAAGGATTTTCTTTACCCCCTCCTCCGGTCCGGCGCCGGAACTGGCCTATCAGGTCGATTTCCCGCGTCTGGAAATCTTGCTGGAGGGTGAGCTGGAAGATCACTTGAAGCCCGATGCGCCTGTACGCCTGCGCCGCGGAGATACCCTCTTTGTGCCCGCCCGCGGCTGGAACCATCCCCACTGGGATACCCCGGCCACCACGCTGAGTATCCTGTTCGGTAAACAGCAGTTAGGTTTTAGCCTGCTGCACTGGGACGGCGAGCGTTTCCATAACCTGAGTAAGCAGCATGTCGCCCGGCGCGGCCCGCGCACCGGCTCTTTCCTGCTCCAGGCATTAAGCGAATTAAGCATGCAGCCACAGGAGCAACAAACCGCGCGCTTTATCGTCGCCAGCCTGCTGAGCCACTGCGCCGACCTGCTGGGCAGCCAGATTCAGACCGCTTCGCGCAGCCAGGCCTTATTTGAAGCCGTACGAGCATATATTGACGAAAATTATATGCAGCCCCTCACCCGGGAGTCCGTAGCCCAGGCGTTTTACATCTCCCCTAACTACCTGTCCCATCTGTTTCAGAAGGCCGGAGCGATGGGCTTTAATGAATATCTGAATCACACCCGCCTGGAGCAGGCTAAGGCGTTACTCAAAGGCTATGACATGAAAGTGAAAGAGGTAGCGCACGCCTGCGGGTTTGTCGACAGTAACTACTTCTGCCGGCTGTTTCGTAAAAATACCGAACGTTCGCCATCCGAATACCGTCGCCAGTACCACAGCCAGCTCACCGAAAAAGAACTTAGCTGAGGACAATATGGGTATGCTGCGGGGTCGACATCACCTTACGCACAGCGCTGATGGCCTTTTGCGGATCGCGCAGAAAAGCGTAAATGCCCGTCTGGACGCAGCGGGATGCCAGGAAACGCTCCGGGTTATCCAGTTCAATATCGGTAATCAGTAACACCGCATCCGCCCGGGCCACGTCTTCGGCGCTAATGGCGTTTTCAGTCCCCAGCGCGCCCTGGGTTTCAATCTTTACTTCCCAGCCCTCTTGCTGACACAACTTTTCCAGACGCTCCGCTGCCATATAAGTATGCGCCACACCGCTTACACAGGCGGTCACCGCCACCAGAAAACGTGTCATGATTGGCTCCTTCATCCGGCGCGCTAGCCGCCGATCGTTACCCGGTATCCGGCCGATTCAGCCATCAATCGCAGCGGAGAAATATCAGCTTCCTCCGGCGCGCTGACGCCCTTCATCGCCCACTCGCAGCCCAATAGTTCATATTTGGGCTCTCCGTACTGATGAAACGGTAGCAGATGAAGCTCCTTCAGCGCCAGTGGCGCCAGCACATCCAGCGCACGACGCAGATTTTCCTGCGACAGGGTATAACCGGGAATCAGCGGCAAACGAGGGATTACGCGAATCCCCTCATCAACCAGCAGCCGCAGGTTAGCCAGTACCCGCGGTAAATTCAGGTTTAGCACCGTCCTGGCCTGTTGCTCATCCATGATCTTCAGATCAAACAACACTTCATCGCACTGGCGGGCCAGCGGCAACAGTCGCGAGGCCGGCGCATCGCCCGCGGTTTCAATAGCGGTATCAATCCCCCACTGTTTCAGGCGCCCGAGGAAACGCGTGGCGAACGGCGCCTGCATCAATACCTCGCCGCCGGAAAGCGTAACGCCGCCGCCGGAAGAGCGGAAAAACACCTCATCCTTGAGCACCTCTTTTTCCAGCGCTTCGAGGGTGATATCGCGCCCGATACGTTCCATCGCCCCGGATGGGCACTCATCAGCATTTTTCAGACAGGGCGCACAGTGAAGGCACTTTGTTTTGCGCCTGACCGTTTCAATCGCGCCGGAGATCGATTCCGGATTAGCGCACCACGGGCAGCGGTGGGGGCAGCCTTTAAAAAACACCACGGTACGAATTCCCTGCCCGTCGTTCAGGGAATAGCGCTGAATATTGAAAATGCGCGCCATATCGGCGCGCTCGTCAATCACCTCACAGCTGATGCGCGGTGCGGCGGATGATGTCATCCTGAATCTCCTTCGAAAGCTCAACAAAGAAGGCGCTGTAACCCGCTACGCGCACCACCAGCCCGGCGTAATCCTGCGGACGTTGTTGAGCCTCACGCAGGGTTTCCGCATTGACCACGTTAAACTGGATGTGTTGCAGCTTCAGTTTGCTAAAAGCGTGCAGGAAATCCGCCAGCTTATTCAGCCCGCCGGGCCCTTCAAGGGTCGATGGGGTAAATTTTACGTTCAGTAGCGTACCGTTAGACAGCAGGTAGTTATCCAGCTTACTGACCGATTTGAGCACAGCGGTCGGCCCCTGACCATCCTGGCCCAGCATCGGCGACAGACCGCCGTCTGCCAGCTGTTCCCCGGCGAAGCGGCCGTCCGGCGTGGCACCGACCACCGCCCCTAGCGGTACGTGGGCCGATACGGTATACGATCCCGGCGTAAACTGACCGCCGCGCGGATTACGGTATTTTTCCACCTCTTTGCAGTAAAAGCGCAGCAGTTCGGCGCTGATATTGTCCACATCGTCGATATCGTTACCGTACTTTTCAAAACGGTTGATCAGCCGGGCGCGAATTTTCTCCCCTTCCGGCGTAGCGAAGTTGGCCTTCAGCACCGCCAGCAGCTCATCAAAACTCAGGCGCTGCTGATCGAACACCATCCCCTTCAGGGCATACAGTGAGTCGCTCAGGTTGGCGATGCCGATCCCCTGAACGCCGGAGAAGTTATAGCGCGCGCCGCCTTCGGTAATATCTTTACCGTGGTGCAGACAATCGCTAATAAACGAAGACAGCAGCGGCACCGGAGCCCAGTCGCGGTGTCCGATATCGCAGATATTGCTGCCTTCCACCATCAGGCGGATGTAGTGGCAGATTTTTTCGCGGATCTGTTCCAGCAGCCCGACATAGGTAATGTCGGCATTACCTTCGTTTTCCAGCATCACGATTTCCATTACCTTCAGCAGGTTGAACATCGCGATATCGTGCAGGCCGTAGGTTTTCCCGGGAATAGACAGCTCCACGCAGCCCACGACCGAATAGTCCCGGGCGTCTTCCAGAGACACGCCGCGGTTGAGGAACGCCGGCACCACCACTTCATCGTTAAAGATTTGCGGAATACCGGTGCCCAGACGAATAGTTTCCGCGGTTTTCAGCAGGAACGGACGGTCGATCAGCTCGTTAATCCGCACACCAAGGTTCGGCTGCGGCAGTTGTACGCTCTGGTAAGCGTCCAGACACAGGAAGGAGAGCACGTTCACCGCGCTGCGGCCATTCTCCATCAGTCCGCCGAGCAGCGCCGTATAACCGGTCGGGAAACCGGCAAAGTAGCGCGCGCTGCTGGTGGAGCGCAGCAGCACGATATCGTTGCATTTCACCCACAGGGATTCGAGCAACTCGCGCAGAAACGCCGGACGTTGCCCGCGGCTCAGCGACACCTGGTAAAACGGCAACATGTACTGGTCAAAACGCCCCAGCGACAGGGAGCTGGCGTTAGACTCATATTGCAGGATCACATTCATATACCAGAACAGCTGGCACGCCTGCCAGAAATCTTCCGGGCGCTGCTCAGCGTTATGGCGCGCAATCTCCGCCATGGTCTGCAACTCCCCGCGGCGCACAGGATCTTCACAGGCCGCGGCCTGGGCGTCGGCCAGCGCCGCATAGCGCAGAATATGACGTTGGGAGGCCTCCAGTACGATCAGTATCGCCTGGTAGAAATGGTTGTCGGGAGCGGTGCGAATGTGGTTTTTCATTTCCTCAATCAGCGCCGCCAGGCCATTGTTCAACAAGCGGGGATAATCGATGATGATATGCCCCTGCCCTTTATCGGTCTGATTAACGCTGAAAATCTGGGTACTGACCGCCGCTTTAACATCGTCGGTCATCTGACCGTTGATAAAATCCTTCATTGAGCGCTTTTCCCAGTACGGATACAGCGTCTGGCGGTAGATCTGTTTGTCTTCTTCACTGATCTCAAAGCGATCCTGAGGCCGGGTCGGGAACTGATCCAGCTCTTTAAGCAGCCAGTAGGGATCCATTTCCGGCGACATGATCCCGGCTCGCGGTTTCACGGTTCGGTTACCGGCGATCAGCTCATCGTCGCGAATCGTTATCTCAACCTTATCCAGAATATACGCTGTGGCCTTCGCCCGGCGCAGAATCACCGGTTCCCCTTCGGTTAGTTGATGACTTTCCGTGTACAGCAGCGCGCGTTCCAGGGAAATTTCCCGGGGCCGGGCAAACAGCGCATTCTTCAGACGTTGGATACGATTCGACATAGCAGGCTCCTTATTGTGAAATAACGGGCGCTCTGCGGCGCCCGGTGAAATCAGGCGTGTTGCGCCAGGTGAGCGTCAATCTTGTTCATGATCGCTTCGGCGCGCTTTACCGCATCGCTGATATTGACGCGCACGATGGTTTTCCCGGCGAAACGCTCTTCAAACTTAATGCCGATATCTTTGGTCAGTATCACCATGTCGGCGCTGGCGACATCTTCTGCCGTCAGCTCATTTTCCAGTCCAATAGAACCCTGAGTTTCTACTTTTACATCCCAGCCTTTCGCTTTCGCGGCGCTTTCCAGCGCTTCAGCCGCCATATAGGTATGAGCGACCCCGGACGGGCAGGCAGTTACAGCAACGATTTTAGTCATGACGGCGTCCTCTATGTAATCAGTTAATTTCAAAATCTAAATCAAGATCGTCTTCGTCTTTCACAGGCTTCTGCGCCTGTTTATTACGGGCCAGTGTTTTCAGTACGTTGACGCAAATCGCCGTGACTACAGCGCCGACGGCCAGCGCGATGATATACCCCAGTTTGCCCTCAACCACGGGCAGAACAATTAATCCGCCCCAGCCGGCATAGCACTGGGCGCCCAGCACTGCGGCGGTTACCGCGCCACATACCGAACCCAGCATGATGGAAGGGATCACCCGTAGCGGGTCGGCGGCGGCAAAAGGAATCGCGCCTTCGGTTACCCCCACGCAACCCATCACCAGCGCCGCTTTACCCGCTTCACGTTCTTCTGAGTTAAAGTTTTTACGGTTGATAAGCGTCGCCAGCCCCAGACCCAGCGGCGGTACCGCAATCCCTACTGCGGCGATGGCGACCACGGAGTAGACCCCCTGCGCCACGCAAATCAACATAAAGGCGTACGCCACTTTGTTAACCGGACCGCCCATGTCAAAGGCCAGCATCAGCCCCATCACGACGGCCAGCACAATGATGCTGCCCTGCTGCATACCCTGCAGCCACTGGGTAAGATTCTGTGTCAGCGCGCCAACCGGTTCCCCGAGTCCCCACATCATGATCCCGGCGGTAATAAACGTACCGATTATCGGGATCACAAAGATAGGCATCACCGAGCGCAACACCTTCGGCACCGGGATCTTCTTCAAGTAGTAGACGATGATGCCGCCAATCAGGCCGGCGATAATGGCGCCAAAAAACCCGGCGCCGAAGCTGTTGCCTACCCAGGCGCCGATAGCACAGGGGGCCAGCGCGGCACGCTCGGCAATCGAATAGCCGATATAGGCGGCGAGGAAGGGCACCATCAGCGTCAGACCTGCGACGCCGATATCAAACAGTTTCTTTAGATTGGGATCGCTGGCGGCATCCGGCACCGCGCCTTTGCCGTAAAGCATGACGGAAACCGCCAACAGAATTCCCCCGGAGACCACAAAGGGGATCATATGCGATACCCCGGTCATTAAATGCTGGCGTGTGTTTCTGAGTATTTGCACCAACTCTTTCATACCGTTTCTCCTGAGCGTGGGCCGCTCATGTCCGTAAAGTTGTTGTGGGGAAACAATAGGGAATCGCCGGGTGGGGAGACAGTGGAAAAAAACGCCATTTACTGGATTTTTGTAATACCAGAAGAAAAATGAGATCCGTTTCAAATCTTCGCCCCACTCCTGAAAAACCAGAACATAAGCCGTATTGCGTGAGGTACATCTCACTTTCCCGCAGATATTACATTTATCCAGTTTTTGGCAGATTTGTCACATAGCGCCCTGATGAACAACCCTCTTATGCTGTATCCCGTCATTGGTTTCGCTCAGGAGAGTCGTTATGGCCCTGGTAGTAAAATTTCACTGTGAGTTGCCTAACGGCGTTCACGCCCGCCCGGCAAGCCATGTTGAAACGCTGTGCAATACCTTTAATGCCAGCGTCGAGTGGCATAACCTCAGAACCGATCGCCGGGGCGATGCCAAAAGCGCGCTGGCGCTGATTGGCACTAACACCATTAAAGGCGATGAGTGCCATCTGATCGTCAGCGGCAGCGACGAAGAGCAGGCATTCGCCCGCCTGAGCGACTTTATTCGCAACGAATTCCCCCACTGCGATGAGCCGCTGCCGGAAGTCGCCAGCGCCGAACAGGAGCCAATCCCCGAATCCCTGGCGCGCCTCAACCCCACCCTGTTTCACGGCACGCCAGTCTGCGGTGGTAGCGCAGGGGGAATGCTGGTGGCGATCCGCTCTCTGGATCTGCACGATTTAGGCGAACTGCCCGCCACCCGCAGTGTGGAAGAAGAACAACAGGCGCTGGATAAAGGCTTACGTCAGCTGGTGAAGCATATTGAGCTGCAGTTAATGGCTAACGACGGCACCGCCAGCGCCATTCTGGAAGCCCATCGCTCGCTGGCCGGCGACAATTCGCTGCGCCAGCACCTGCTGGGCGGCGTACTGAAAGGCGAGAGCTGCGCCCGGGCGATAGTGAATAGCGCCGACCATTTTTGCGCCCAGTTCACCGCGTCGGAAAGCGCTTATCTTCAGGAACGTGCGCTGGACGTACGCGATGTCTGCTTCCAGTTACTCCAGCACATCTATGGCCATGAGAGTTTCCCGACGCCGGGCCAGTTACAGCAGCCGTCCATCTGCATGGCGGACGAACTCACTCCCAGTCAGTTCCTGGAACTGGATAAAACGCTGCTCAAAGGTCTGGCGCTGCGCAGCGGCGGCACCACTTCCCATACCGTGATTCTGGCCCGCTCGTTCAATATCCCGACGCTGGTGGGGGTCGATCTCGACGCACTGGCGCCGTGGCTCAACCAGCCGGTGCAAATTGACGGCAATGCCGGGCTTCTGGTGGTCAACATGAGCGAACCGGTCCAGCGCTATTATCGCCAGGAGGAGCGCGTTCAACAGGCGCTGCGCGCGCAGCAACAGGAGTGGATCGACCGGGAAGCGCGGACCGCTGACGGGATCCGCATGGAAGTCGCCGCCAATATCGCGCACTCCATTGAGGCCGTTGCGGCATTCGGCAACGGGGCGGAGGCCATCGGTCTGTTCCGCACCGAAATGCTGTATATGGACCGCGCCTGCGCACCCTCGGAAGATGAGCTGTACAACATTTACTGCCAGGCGCTGGAATCTTCCGCAGGACGCAGCATTATCGTGCGCACCATGGATATCGGCGGCGATAAGCCGGTGGATTATCTCCATATCCCGGCAGAGAATAACCCGTTCCTCGGCTACCGCGCCGTACGTATCTATCAGGAATATCTGGCGCTGTTCCACACCCAGTTGCGATCGATTCTGCGCGCCTCGGCGCACGGTTCGCTGAAGATAATGATCCCGATGATCTCCTCCATGGAGGAGATTCTGTGGGTGAAAGAGCAACTGGCGGAGGTCAAACAGTCGCTGCGCAGCCAGCGCATCCCGTTCGACGAACAGATCCCGCTGGGCATCATGCTGGAAGTGCCGTCAGTGATGTTCATCATCGATCAGTGCTGTGAAGAAATTGATTTCTTTAGTATCGGCAGTAATGACCTGACGCAATATCTTCTCGCCGTAGACCGCGATAATGCCAAAGTGACCCGCCACTACAACAGTCTGAATCCGGCATTTTTACGCGCTCTGGACTATGCGGTCCAGGCGGTGCATCGCCAGGGGAAATGGATCGGGCTATGCGGCGAACTGGGCGCCAAAGGCTCGGTGCTGCCGTTGCTGGTCGGCCTGGGACTGGACGAAATCAGCATGAGCGCGCCGTCGATTCCGGCCACCAAAGCGCGTCTGGCGCAACTGGACAGCCGGGCCTGTCGCCAGTTGCTCAACCAGGCGATGGCCTGCCGCACCTCGCTGGAGGTAGAGCACCTGCTGGCCCAGTTCCGTATGACGTCCCGGGATGCGCCGCTGATTACCGCTGCCTGCATCTCGCTGGATAACGACTGGCGTAGTAAAGAAGAGGTAATGAAAGGGATGACCGACAATCTGCTGCTCGCCGAACGCTGCCGTTATCCGCGTAAGCTGGAAGCAGATCTGTGGGCGCGTGAAGCGGTCTTCTCTACCGGGCTGGGTTTCAGCTTTGCCATTCCGCACAGCAAATCGGAGCATATTGAGCAGTCCACCATTAGCGTGGCGCGACTCCCGGCTCCGGTGCCGTGGGGGGACGAAGAGGCGCAATTCATCATTATGCTGACCCTGAATAAACACGCCGCCGGCGATCAACACATGCGTATTTTCTCGCGTCTGGCGCGGCGCATTATGCACGAAGCGTTTCGTAACGAACTGGTTAATGCCCGCGACAGTGGCGCTATCGCCGCCCTGCTGGAACGTGAACTCGAATTATAAGTTGAGAGGATAATGAGTATGGAATTGTATCTCGATACCGCTAACGTCGCTGAAGTCGAACGTCTGGCGCGCATTTTTCCCCTGAGCGGCGTGACCACTAACCCGAGCATTGTCGCCGCGGGTAAAGAAGTGATCTGGGATGTCCTGCCCCGCCTGCAGAAAGCCGTCGGCCCGCAAGGGAAGCTCTTCGCGCAGGTAATGAGCCGCGATGCGGACGGTATGGTGAAAGAGGCCCAGCGCCTTGAAAACACGATTCCCGGCATCGTGGTAAAAATTCCGGTCACCCCGGAAGGGCTGGCGGCTATCAAGCAGCTCAAAAAAATCGGTATTCCGACGCTGGGCACCGCCGTTTATAGCGCCGCGCAGGGCCTGCTGGCGGCGCTGGCGGGCGCGGAGTATGTCGCGCCGTACGTTAACCGCGTCGACGCCCAGGGCGGCGACGGTATTCGCATGGTGCAGGAACTGCAAAGTCTGCTGGAACTGCATGCGCCGGCCAGCAAAGTGCTGGCCGCCAGTTTCAAAACCCCGCGTCAGGCGCTGGACTGCCTGCTGGCTGGCTGTGAAGCCATCACGCTGCCGCTGGATGTGGCGCAACAATTCCTCGCTGCCCCTGCCGTTGAGGCCGCTGTAGTCAAGTTTGAACAAGACTGGCAAAACGCCTTCGGCAGCACCAACCTGTAACGCAAGGAGATCGTAAATGGATCGTATTATTCAGTCACCGGGTAAATACATTCAGGGCGCAGGAGTACTGGCACGTATTGGTGATTATCTGAAACCGCTGGCCGACCGCTACCTGGTGCTGGGAGATGATTTTGTCCTGGGGCTGGTTCAGGAAAAGGTGAAAGCCAGCTGTAGCGCGGCGGGCCTTAGTCTGGAAGTCGCCAGTTTTAAAGGCGAGTGCTCGCAGAATGAAATCGCCCGCCTGCGCGCGCTGGCGGAAAAAGCCGGCTGTTCCGCCGTGCTGGGTATCGGCGGCGGTAAAACGCTGGATACCGCCAAAGCACTGGCCCACTACATGAATATCCCGGTGGTGGTAGCGCCGACCATTGCGTCAACCGATGCGCCGTGCAGCGCGCTGTCGGTTATCTATACCGACAGCGGTGAGTTTGAAAGTTATCTGCTGTTACCGAGCAACCCGAACCGCGTGATTGTCGATACCGAAATTGTTGCCGGCGCGCCGGCGCGCCTGCTGGCGGCCGGGATCGGCGATGCGCTGGCTACCTGGTTTGAAGCCCGCGCCTGCGCGCGCAGCGGCGCGACGACCATGGCCGGCGGCGAATGCACCCGGGCTGCGCTGGCGCTGGCTGAACTGTGCTACAACACACTGATGGAAGAAGGCGAAAAAGCGATGATCGCCGCTCGCCAGCACGTAGTCACCGAGGCGCTGGAGAAAGTCGTGGAAGCCAACACCTTCCTGAGCGGCGTCGGCTTTGAAAGCGGCGGCCTGGCGGCAGCGCACGCGGTGCACAACGGCCTGACGGCGATTCCTGACGCCCACCACTATTTCCACGGCGAGAAGGTGGCCTTCGGTACGCTGGTACAACTGATACTGGAAAACGCCCCACTGGAAGAGCTGGACGATGTGGCAGCGCTGTGCCACACGGTGGGTCTGCCAATCACCCTGGCGGAGCTCGACATCACCCAGGATGTCGCGGCCAAAATGCGCATTGTGGCGCAGGCGGCCTGTGCCGAGGGAGAGACTATCCATAACATGCCCGGCGGCGTGACCGTGGATAAAGTGTATGCCGCAATCATGGTCGCCGATGAATATGGCCAGCGGCTGCTGGATCAATGGTCGTAAATAACAAAGGCCGGAGATATTCCGCTCAGTAAAACCATGAACCGGCCATCGGGCCGGTTCATTTTCGATTTAGTCCGCCCGCTTATGCCGGGCGCACGCCCAGAGTATGGCAGATGGCGTAGCTCATCTCCGCCCGGTTCAGGGTATAGAAATGGAAGTCTTTCACCCCTTCGCGGCTGAGGATTTTCACCATGTCCATAGCGATATTCGCCCCCACCAGCTTGCGGGTTTCCGCATCGTCATCCAGCCCGTCAAACTGAGCGCTCATCCATTTAGGCACCCGCACATTCGTCATCGTGGCGAACTTCTGCAGTTGCTTGTAATTACTGACCGGCAGAATGCCCGGCACAATTTCCACATCGATCCCCGTCGCCACGCAGCGATCGCGAAAACGCAAATAGCTTTCGACATCAAAGAAGAATTGGGTAATCGCCCGGCTGGCGCCGGCGTCAATTTTACGCTTCAGGTTGATCAAATCCGCCTGGGCGCTTTTGGCTTCCGGGTGTACTTCCGGATAGGCAGCAACGGAAATATCAAAGTCCGCCACTTCTTTAAGCAGCGCCACCAGATCGGAGGCGTACATATCCGGCTTTCCGCTACCCGGCGGCAGGTCGCCGCGCAGGGCGACAATATGGCGAATACCATTATTCCAGTAGTCCCGGGCGATAGCGCGCAGTTCATCGCGGGAGGCATCAATGCAGGTCAAATGCGGCGCCGCTTCCAGACCGGTACGCTCTTTAATGCCTTTAATGATGCTGTGGGTGCGATCCCGCTCGCCGGAGTTCGCGCCATAGGTCACCGACACAAATTTCGGCTTCAGGCTGCTCAAACGATCGATTGAGTTCCACAGGGTTTGCTCCATTTCACTGGTGCGCGGCGGGAAAAATTCAAAGGAGACGTTAATCTGGCCATGTACTTCCGCCAGGCTCTGATTCAGGGCTTCCCGCTGGTTGGCGTGAAAAAAGCTCATACCTTACCTCATCAATCGCTTTATCATTATGTTGGTGTTTGCGAACTTCTATACGTTTAGACGTCCAGATGTAAAAATGACGGAAAAGCGCACGGGCGTCAACTGAAAAAAGCGCCCCGGTAGTGAGGAATTTTCAGCGAAGGTGAATTTTCTTCATGATCATGGTGTAAAAAGAATACAGGCCAGCATTATGCTGGCCTGAAACACATCCGCTCTGATGGGCAATTACAATAACTGCGCCAGGCGGTTGAGATCCGACTGAATCGCCCCGGCGGTCACATCGCGCCCGGCGCCCGGCCCTCGGATCACCAGCGGGTTATCCCGGTACCAGCGGCTCTCAATAGCAAAGACATTATCGCAGGGCAGCAGTGAGGCCAGCGGATGTTCCGGACGCACCGCTTCCACGCCAACCCGCGCTTTACCATGGGCGTCAAAGCGCGCCACATAGCGCAACACCAGCCCCATCTCCTGCGCCGCTTCCAGACGCTGCACCATCTGCTCATTAAGGGCATCGCCGTTTTCAAAGAAATGGTCCACCGATCCCACTTCACAGCCGGCCGGCACCAGCGACTCCACCCGCACCTGATCCGGCTCGATGTCATAACCCGCCTCCCGGGCCAGAATCACCAGCTTACGCATCACATCCTGCCCGGAAAGATCTACCCGCGGATCGGGTTCGGTCAGCCCCTGCTGCCAGGCCTGGTCCACCAAATCGGTAAACGGTACCGAGCCATCAAACTGCAGAAACAGCCACGAGAGGGTGCCGGAAAAAATTCCGCTGACCGCCAGAATGCTGTCACCACTGTCGCGCAGATCGCGGACGGTATAATTCACCGGCAGCCCGGCGCCCACCGTAGCGTTATACAGCCAGCGACGACCGGTTTTAGCGAATGCGTCGCGAATCCGGCGGTATTTATCGCTACTACTGGCCCCGGCCAGCTTATTGGCGCTGATAACATGGAAGCCGTGGCTGGCAAAATCGAGATATTGATCGGCCAGTTGCTGGCTCGCCGTCACGTCCAGCACCACTAAATCATCGTAAGGATGGGCGCGCATCCACTGGAACAGAGTCTCTTCGTCCTGCTCCACCGCTTCATCGCCGAAAAACGCCAGCGCCCGGCTGGCGTCCAGCCCCTCATAGCTAAGCAGGCTGCGACGACTGTCCACAACCCCTGCCAGAACGAACTCAAACCCGGTGCGCGCGGAAATAATTTCCTGTTCGCGGGCAAACAGTTCCAGCCAGCGTGAACCAATATTGCCTTTGCCGAACAGCATCAGACCGATACGTTTTTCGGCCCGGAACAGCGACTGGTGTAACCCCTGGATCAGGCTTTCCGTTGGCCCGACGCGCAGTACCGCCACCAGACTGATCCCCTCCTCCGACTGCCAGACAAACTCCACCGGCTGGTCTTTCAGCTGTTGCCAGAAACGGTGGCTGTGCAGCGGATTGCGGCATACGCCGGCGCCCACCAGCGCCACCAGCGCCAGCCCTTCACGCAGGCGCAACTCCCCCGCCAGCCCGGCATCCTGCAAACGCTGGCGCGCGCTGTCCACAACTTCGGAGGTAAAACAGAGCTGCAGCAGATGGCGATCCTGATGTACCCCGATGGCCAGCGGACGCAGTTGCGAACGTTTCAGCAGGCCGTCGATTTCACGATGCGCCAGTTTAAAATCCTGATCCGTGGGTACCTGATATTCAATCAGGCACACATCGTCATGGCTGGTGACAATCCGCGCTCCGGTGCCGGAAGCCAGCACCCGCTCGATACGGGTGGAGCCCTGCTCCGGGTTATAGCTACAACGCAGTTGCAGATCGATATCGCTGCCGGATACCGGTTGCAGGGTGCGCGCATGCAGTACCGGCGCCGCCAGACGCGCCAGCTCGCTGGCTTCATCAAGCCGCAGCAGCGGTAGCAGACAGGCATCCTGCACTTTGCGCGGGTCGGCGCTGTATACCCCGGCCACATCGCTCCAGATAGTTACCCGGTTAACGCCCGCCAGCGCGCCAATTTGCGTCGCCGAATAATCAGAACCATTACGCCCCAGCAGCACCGTTTCCCCGGCGGCGTTGCGGCAGATGAACCCGGTCACGACGATACGTTTGCCCGGGTGCTGGGCTAACAGTTGCTGCAGTAGCGGATACGAAAGCCCTTCATCAACCTGCGGCTGGGCGGAACGCTCGGCGCATAAAAAGTCCCGGGCATCCAGCCAGGTCGCCGCCATTCCCTGCTGCTCCAGTACCGCCGCCATCAGGCGCGCAGACCAGATTTCGCCATGGCCGACCACTTCCGCATACACCGCGTCGGACATTTTGCCGTCCAGTAGCGCCGCCAGTCGCTCCAGATCGCTGATAAACCGTGATATCAGACGGTCAGCCTGCTCCGCCGGCAACAGGCCGCCGATCAAATCGCACTGGTAGCGGCGCAGCGCCTGCTGCACCTGATGCGCGGAAAGCCGGTCGCTCTGACTGAGTTTCAGCCAGCTAATCAACTGGTTAGTGGTACTGCCCGCCGCAGACACCACCATCAAATCTCCGGGCCGGGAGTAATCGGCCATAATCCCTGCCACACGCAGGTAACACTTCACATCGGCCAGGCTGCTGCCGCCAAATTTATGCAGTTGACGAGACGTCGCCCCTGCCGGCGCTGTAACACTCATGCTTACCCCTCGGCTGCGGCCCGGAACCCCTGGTCCAGGTCGGCAATTAAATCTTCACTATCTTCAATACCTGTCGAGATGCGCAGTAGCGTCTCGGAAATACCCGCGGCGGCGCGCGCCTCTGGCGCCATTCCGGCATGGGTCATGGTCGCCGCGTGGGAAATCAGACTCTCCACTCCACCCAGCGATTCCGCCAGGGTGAACAGTGACAAGCCGCTCAGAAAACGCCGCAGCGTCTGCTCATCGCCATCCAGTTCAAAGCTGAGCATGGCGCCAAAGCCTTTTTGCTGGCGGGCGGCAATCTCATGCCCCTGATTTTCCGGCAGCGAAGGATGATACAGCTTTTTGACCAGCGGTTGCGTTTTAAGGTAATCGACAATCGCCTGCGCGTTGCGCTGTGCCACTTCCATACGCGGAGACAGCGTACGCAGGCCGCGCAGCAGCAGGTAGCTGTCGAACGCGCTGCCGGTAACGCCGATATTGTTCGCCCACCAGGCCAGCTCCG
Source organism: Entomohabitans teleogrylli (assembly GCF_001484765.1). Lineage (GTDB taxonomy): Bacteria > Pseudomonadota > Gammaproteobacteria > Enterobacterales > Enterobacteriaceae > Entomohabitans > Entomohabitans teleogrylli. The sequence continues at coordinate 32,803 of NZ_LLXO01000024.1, forward strand.
TCACCATCTCCGGATCGCGGGCAACCACCACGCCGGCCACCACGTCGGAGTGGCCGTTGAGATATTTGGTACAGGAGTGCAGCACCATGTCAGCGCCCAACGCCAGCGGGTTTTGTAACGCCGGGCTAAGGAAGGTGTTGTCCACTACGCTAAGGGCGCCGGCCTCCCGGGCCAGATGGCAGATCTTCGCAATATCCACCACCCGCAACAGCGGATTGCTCGGACTTTCCACCAGCACCAGTTTTGGTTTTTCCGCCAGCGCCGCTCTCAGTGCAGCGTCATTGCCCTGATCGACAAACAGCACCCGGTAACAACCGCGTTTCGCCAGACTGTCGAACAGGCGATAGCTGCCGCCATAGCAGTCGTGGGGCGCCACCAGCACATCGCCAGGCTGCAGAAAAACGGTGGTCACCAGATGAATCGCCGACATACCGGTATTGGTCAGTACCGCTCCGGCGCCGCTCTCCAGCTCCGCCAGTGCCCGCTGCACCACGTCCCGGGTCGGGTTGCCGCGCCGGGAGTAATCGTGCGCCCGCGGTTCGTTAAAGCCGGTAAAATTATAGGTACTGGAAAGGTGAATCGGCGGAACAACGCAGCCGTACTGTTCGTCATCATTTAAACCGCTACGTACTGCGATGGTGGCCTGCTTACGCGTCATGGTCGGTGATTTCCTGGCTTGTCGGGTAAAAGTCTGACAACAGAGTAAACATTGAACTTATAGACGTCAATACATCTGGACATCTAAACTTCTTTGCGTATAGATTGAGCGAAACGTGAATAGCCGTTAAAATTATGCGTTTTAGGGCGGTAGCACAGCAACATCGTCGAATGGACGGTATATTCTACGCTGTATACTCCTGATTCATGACTGCTGCTACCGTGAAACATTACCGGGACAGCATTTTTTCAATAATGAGAGGATTAAAGGTATCCCATGGCTGAATGGAGCGGCGAATATATCAGCCCTTATGCTGAGCACGGTAAGAAGAGTGAGCAAGTCAAAAAAATTACGGTGTCCATTCCTCTGAAGGTGTTAAAGATCCTCACTGATGAACGCACCCGCCGCCAGGTCAACAACCTGCGGCACGCCACCAACAGTGAATTACTGTGCGAAGCATTTTTGCATGCGTTCACCGGGCAGCCATTGCCCAATGATGAAGACCTGCGCAAAGAGCGCAGCGATGAGATCCCCGAGGCGGCCAAAATTCTGATGCGTGAGCTGGGTATTGATCCGGATACCTGGGAATACTGAATAGCCGGCGGCGTCCCGCTGCCGGATACTGCGGAACAGGCTATCCGGCAGCCATTGACCAGACGCAAAAAAGGCGCCCTCAGGCGCCTTTTTCGTTCCGTGCAACTTATTTGCTGCCCGGGATGCTGAAACGCTTGTTAAAGCGGTCAACACGACCACCGGTAGCCACATCACGCTGTTTGCCGGTGTAGAACGGATGGCATTTGCTGCACACGTCCAGGTTCAGGTCGTGACCCACGGTAGAATGGGTTTTGATAACATTACCGCAGGAACAGGTTGCAGTAATTTCTACATAATTCGGGTGAATATCTTTTTTCATGGAAAACCTCGGTATAAGGCCGCGTCGCTCTTCCAGCCCTAACGCCAGACACCACGCGATGTTGATAAAGGGGTTTTTCAATGGCGAAATCGCGCATCAAAGGCGGCGAATCATACAGAAATTCATCGCCACATGCAAACTGATCCGCCATTTGATAGTGACACAGTGTACACTGTGTCGTCTTTTTTATCCGCCCGGAGCCTGAATGTCCGTTGCCCACGTCGCCCTGCCCGTCCCGCTGGACCGCACCTTTGACTACCTGATGCCGCAAGGCATGCAGGCCGCCGCAGGCTGTCGGGTACAGGTGCGGTTCGGCAATCGCAACATGGTCGGTATTGTGGTCAGCGTTGACGACCACAGCGAGTTGGCGCGCAGTGAACTGAAATCCCTGCGCGAAGTGCTGGACAGCCACTCGCTGTTCTCTCCCTCCCTGTGGCGTTTATTGCTCTGGGCCGCGGATTATTATCACCATCCCATTGGCGATGTGCTGTTCCACGCACTGCCCATTTTACTACGCCAGGGGAAACCGGCACACGCTGCGCCGCTGTGGTACTGGCACGCCACGGAACAGGGGCAGGCCGTCGACATTAATACCCTGCGTCGCGCGCCCAAACAGCAGCAGGCCCTGGCGGCGCTGCGCCAGAAACCCGTCTGGCGCCACCAGGTCAACGAGCTGGACCTGACCGATGGCGCGCTACAGGCGTTGCGCGCTAAAGGATTGTGCGATCTGCGTAGCGAACTGCCGGAAACCAGCGACTGGCGCGACAGATTTACCCTCAGCGGCGAACGGCTGCGTCTGAATACCGAACAGGCGATGGCGGTCGGCGCCATCCACAGCGAACTGGACAGTTTCTCCGCCTGGCTACTGGAAGGGGTTACCGGATCCGGGAAAACCGAAGTCTACCTCAGCATCCTGGAAAATGTCCTTTCCCGCGGCCGCCAGGCGCTGGTGCTGGTCCCGGAGATCGGCTTAACGCCGCAGACTATTGCCCGCTTCCGCGAACGCTTCAACGCGCCGGTGGAAGTATTGCATTCCGGGCTGAATGACAGCGAGCGGCTGGCCACCTGGCTGAAGGCGCGCAGCGGCGAAGCGGCGATTGTTATCGGCACCCGCTCCGCGCTGTTTACGCCGTTTAAAAACCTTGGCGTTATCGTCATTGACGAAGAGCATGACAGCTCTTACAAGCAGCAGGAAGGCTGGCGCTACCACGCCCGGGACCTGGCGGTCTGGCGCGCCCATAGTGAAAATCTGCCGATCATTCTCGGCTCAGCCACGCCGGCGCTGGAGACCCTGCATAACGTGCGGGTCGGTAAGTATCGCCGTCTGGCGCTAACCCGCCGGGCCGGTAATGCTAAACCCGCCGTTCAGCACGTTCTTGATTTGAAAGGCCAGCCGTTAAAAGCCGGTATGGCGCCAGCACTGATCGCCAGAATGCGCCAGCACCTGCAGGCGGACAATCAGGTGATCCTGTTTCTGAACCGACGCGGCTTTGCGCCGGCCCTGTTGTGCCACGACTGCGGCTGGATAGCCGAATGCCCACGCTGCGATCACTACTACACCTTTCATCAGGCCCAGCGCCACCTGCGCTGCCACCACTGCGACAGCCAGCGTCCGGTCCCCCCTCAGTGCCCACACTGCGGTTCAACGCACCTGGAACCAGTGGGGATGGGTACCGAACAGTTGGAGCAGCATCTCAGCGCCCTGTTTCCCGACACGGCGCTCTCGCGGATCGATCGCGATACCACCAGCCGGAAAGGGGCGCTGGAGCAACAGCTGGCGGAGGTTCATCGCGGCGGCGCGCGTATTTTGATCGGTACCCAGATGCTGGCTAAAGGGCACCATTTCCCGGATGTCACGCTGGTGGCGCTGCTGGATGTGGACGGCGCGCTGTTTTCCGCTGATTTTCGCGCCGCCGAACGTTTTGCCCAGCTGTACACTCAGGTTTCCGGCCGCGCCGGACGCGCGGGAAAAGCCGGAGAAGTCGTGCTCCAGACCCACCATCCGGAACACCCGCTGCTGCAGACGCTGATTTATCAGGGCTATGATGCGTTCGCTGAACAGGCGCTGGCGGAGCGCCAGAGCGTGATGTTGCCGCCCTGGAGCAGTCATGTGCTGATCCGCGCCGAGGATCATAACAATCAGCAGGCGCCGCTGTTCCTCCAGCAGTTGCGTAATTTACTGCTCGCCAGCCCGCGCGCCGACAGTCAGCTTTGGGTTATGGGTCCAGTCCCGGCACTGCAACCGCGCCGCGCTGGACGTTTTCGCTGGCAATTACTGTTACAGCACCCTTCCCGCCGCCATTTGCAGTTGTTGCTCAGGGACAGCCTGAAATTGATCAACACCCTGCCGGAGGCTCGGCGAGTAAAATGGTACCTGGATGTGGATCCCTCTGAAAGTTAACGTCCCCGGTTGCGTAATGCGAGACAGATCGAAAAACTTAGAGTAAGTCACATTTTCAATGAAATTTCTGTAACTGTGTTGCTCTATATCTGATAAGAATATTAAAAGAGCCGCACGTGCCCACGCCCGCAGAAGGTATGCGAGGAGATTGAAGTTGAAGCAAAAAAAGCAAATTGTCGCCGCCACGATGAAAGACGTGGCTATCAGGGCTAACGTGTCAACAGCCACGGTGTCCCGCGCACTGATGAATCCGGACAAAGTCTCCCAGGCTACCCGTAATCGGGTGGAGCAGGCGGCCATTGATGTCGGTTATTTACCCCATCTGATGGGCCGTAACGTCAAACGCAACGAATCGCGCACCATCCTGGTAATTGTCCCGGATATCTGCGATCCCTTTTTTAGTGAAATCATTCGCGGTATCGAAGTCACCGCCGCGAAGCAGGGCTACCTGATCCTGATCGGCGATTGCGCGCACCAGAATCAGCAGGAAAAGACATTCATCGATTTAATCATTACCAAGCAAATCGACGGTATGTTGCTGTTGGGATCGCGCCTGCCGTTTGACGCCGGGAAAGAAGAACAGCGTAATCTGCCGCCTATGGTGATGGCGAATGAGTTTGCCCCGGAGCTGGAGCTACCCACCGTTCATATCGATAACCTCACCGCCGCATTCAACGCCGTACACTACCTGCAGGAACTGGGGCACCAGCGCATCGCTTGTATCGCCGGCCCAGAGGAAATGCCGCTGTGCCACTACCGGTTACAGGGGTATGTCCAGGCGCTGCGTCGCAGCGGTATGCTGGTGGATCCGCACTATATCGCCCGCGGCGATTTTAGCTACGAGGCCGGAGCGGCGGCCATGGAGCAGCTTCTCAACCTGCCGGAGCCGCCCACCGCGGTGTTCTGCCACAGCGATGTGATGGCGCTGGGCGCGCTGTCGCTGGCCAAACGGCGCGGCCTGAAAGTCCCGAGCGATCTCTCGCTGGTGGGCTTTGACGATATCGCGCTATCGCAATTCTGCGACCCGCCGTTGACCACTGTCGCGCAGCCGCGTTTTCAGATTGGCAGCGAAGCCATGCTGCTGCTGCTCGATCAGATTAACGGTCAGGCGGTGAGCAGCGGCTCCCGATTGCTGGACTGTGAACTGGTGATCCGCGGGTCTACGCGCCCTTTACAGGGAAAATAAGCCGCTTTAAGACACCATAATCTGGTCAAAGGCCCGCCCCTTAAGTAACATGGCGGGCTGATACATAAAGACGACAGCGAAACGATAGTGGCACAACGAGATTATGTACGCCGCGGCCAATCGGCAGGGACGCGGCGGAAAAAGACCAATTCCCGCAACAAGAAGCAATCAAATCTGTCAGCTGTTTCGCCGGCAATGATTGGTATTGCCGCCGCCGTGCTGGTGGTCTTTATCGGTGGCCTGTGGTTCATTACGCACCATAAAAAAGAAGATGTCGAAACGCTGCCCGGCCAGAAGGTTACCGGCAACGGGCTGCCGCCCAAACCGGAGGAGCGCTGGCGTTATATTAAAGAGCTGGAAAGCCGCCAGCCCGGCGTGCGCAAGCCGACCGAACCTTCCGCCGGCGGTGAAATCGTGAACCAGAGCCAACTGACCAACGAACAGCGTCAGTTACTGGAACAGATGCAGGCGGATATGCGCCAACAGCCGACACAACTGAGCGAAGTGCCGTGGAATGAGCAGACGCCGGCCCAGCGCCAGCAAACCCTGCAACAGCGCCAGGCGCAGCAGCAGCAGCAGCAGCAGCAGATTAATAGTCAACAGCAACGCCAGACGGCACAGCAACAGCAAGTGTCCCAGCCGCGCGCGCAGTCCCGTCCCCAGGAAACCACGCGCCAGACAACGACAGCGCAAACGACCCAACAGCCCACGCCGCGCGCCGCGGCAAACACTCAGCAGCCATACCAGGATCTGTTGCAGACGCCGCCGCACACGACTGCCGCCGCCCAGCCTAAAGAGAGTAAAGCGGCGCCGGTCACCCGGGAAACAGAGCCGGCAAAGCCAGCGGCAGAGAAAAAAGACGAGCGTCGCTGGATGGTACAGTGCGGTTCGTTTAAAGGCGCCGCCCAGGCGGAAACCGTACGCGCCCAATTGGCATTCGAGGGTTTTGACTCGAAAATTACCACCAATAACGGCTGGAATCGCGTGGTGATCGGCCCCCTGAAAGGGAAAGAAAATGCCGACAGCACCATCAACCGCCTGAAAATGGCCGGTCACAGCAACTGTATTCGTCTCGCCGCCGGGGGTTGAAACCCCCGAAATCTCCCCCATCTATAATTGCATTCTGTCCTGCGGACGCCGCCCGACTCCTGAGTGAGCCCGGTCGGCCCGCAGGATCTCCGTTTTCGATTCTGCAAAAGGGGTCTGCTCGTGACAACAATAGTGAGTGTGCGCCGCAATGGCCAGGTAGTAATTGGTGGCGATGGTCAGGCCACGCTGGGCAATACGGTAATGAAAGGCAACGTGAAGAAAGTACGTCGTTTATATAACGATAAAGTGATCGCCGGTTTCGCGGGCGGCACCGCAGACGCCTTCACGCTTTTCGAACTCTTCGAACGTAAGCTGGAAATGCACCAGGGGCACCTGGTCAAGGCCGCCGTAGAGTTGGCTAAAGACTGGCGAACCGATCGTATGCTGCGTCGTCTGGAAGCGCTGCTGGCAGTAGCGGACGAAAACGCGTCGCTGATCATCACCGGTAACGGGGATGTCGTGCAGCCGGAAAACGATCTGATCGCCATCGGCTCAGGCGGGCCATACGCTCAGGCCGCCGCCCGCGCTCTGCTGGAAAACACCGAGCTGAGCGCCCGTGAAATTGTCGAGAAGTCGCTGGGTATTGCCGGAGATATCTGCATTTACACCAACCACTTCCTGACCATCGAAGAACTCTCCGCTAAAGCGTAAGGATCTCCCATGTCTGAAATGACTCCACGCGAAATCGTCAGTGAACTGAACAAACACATTATCGGCCAGGACGCGGCAAAGCGCTCCGTGGCTATCGCCCTGCGCAACCGCTGGCGCCGTATGCAGCTCGATGAAGAGCTGCGCCATGAAGTGACGCCGAAAAACATTCTGATGATCGGCCCGACCGGGGTGGGTAAAACAGAAATCGCCCGCCGCCTGGCAAAACTGGCCAATGCGCCGTTCATCAAGGTCGAAGCCACCAAATTTACCGAAGTGGGCTATGTGGGTAAGGAAGTGGATTCGATTATCCGCGATCTGACCGATGCCGCAGTCAAAATGGTGCGTATACAGTCCATCGAAAAAAACCGCTTCCGCGCCGAAGAGATGGCGGAAGAGCGGATTCTTGATGTGCTGATCCCACCGGCTAAAAACAACTGGGGCCAGGCGGAACAGCCGCAGGAACCTTCTGCCGCCCGCCAGTCTTTCCGCAAGAAACTGCGCGAAGGCCAGTTGGATGATAAAGAGATTGAAATCAATCTCGCCGCCGCGCCGATGGGCGTGGAAATCATGGCGCCTCCGGGTATGGAAGAGATGACCAGCCAGCTACAGTCAATGTTCCAGAACCTGGGCGGCCAGAAGCAAAAGCCGCGCAAGTTGAAGATCAAAGACGCCATGAAGCTACTGGTGGAAGAAGAAGCCGCAAAACTGGTGAATCCGGAAGAGCTAAAACAGCAGGCGATTGATGCTGTAGAACAGCACGGTATCGTCTTCATCGACGAAATCGACAAAATCTGTAAGCGCGGCAATGTGTCCGGTCCGGATGTGTCACGCGAAGGGGTGCAGCGCGACCTGCTGCCGCTGGTGGAAGGCTGCACGGTATCGACGAAACACGGCATGGTCAAAACCGACCACATTTTGTTTATCGCCTCCGGCGCTTTCCAGGTAGCCAGCCCGTCCGATCTGATCCCGGAACTGCAGGGCCGTCTGCCGATCCGCGTTGAGCTGCAGGCCCTGACCGCGCAGGATTTCGAACGTATTCTGACCGAGCCGAACGCCTCCGTGACCGTGCAATACAAAGCGCTAATGGCGACCGAAGGGGTGAATATCGAATTTACCGGGGATGGCATTAAGCGTATCGCCCAGGCCGCCTGGCAGGTTAATGAGAGTACCGAAAACATTGGCGCCCGCCGCCTGCATACGGTACTGGAGCGTCTGATGGAAGATATTTCCTACGATGCCAGCGATCTTAACGACCAGACGATCACCATTGACGCAAATTATGTAGGTAAACATCTGGATGAGCTGGTTGCAGATGAAGATCTGAGCCGTTTTATCCTATAATCGCGATCAATGCATTTTCATCACTACCGATGGGGGCTGCAATGCCCCCATTTTTATTGTTGGCGATAATAATGACTGATTCGCAATCGATTAGTGCGACCCAGGCCTGGCTGGAGAGCCTGCGCCCCCGCACATTACCCCTGGCATTTGCCTCCACGGTGGTTGGTTCCGCTCTGGCGTGGTGGCAGGACCTTTTCAACCCGGCTATCGCTCTGATGGCGCTGTTGACTGCCGGATTACTACAGATCCTCTCAAATCTGGCCAATGACTATGGCGATGCGGTAAAAGGCAGCGATAAACCGGATCGCCTTGGCCCGCTGCGCGGTATGCAGAAGGGGGCTATCACCCAGACGCAAATGAAGCGGGCGCTGATTATCACTGTCGCGCTGATTTGCCTGTCAGGGCTGATTCTGGTGGCCCTCGCCTGCCACACCCTGGCGGATTTTCTCGGCTTCCTGCTGCTGGGGCTGCTGGCAATCATCGCCGCCATCACCTATACCGTCGGCACCCGTCCCTATGGCTACATGGGGCTGGGGGATATCTCGGTGCTGGTGTTTTTCGGCTGGCTGAGCGTGATCGGCACCTGGTATTTACAGGCCCATGCGCTGAATATCGCCATTTTCCTGCCGGCGACAGCCTGCGGACTACTGGCGGCGGCGGTGCTCAACATTAACAATCTGCGCGATATCGACAGCGATCGGGACAACGGCAAAAATACCCTGGCAGTGCGTCTGGGGCCGCGCGCCGCGCGCCGCTACCATGCCGGTTTACTGGCCGGATCGCTACTGTGTCTTGCCGCATTCAACCTGATCTGGCTGCAAAATCTGTGGGGCTGGCTATTTATTCTGGCGGCGCCGGTACTGGCCAGACAGGCTGGTTATGTCCTGCGCGAAAAGGAGCCTGTCGCGATGCGCCCGATGCTGGAGCGCACGGTGAAAGGCGCGCTGTTAGTTAACCTGCTGTTTGCGCTGGGAGTCGTCCTCAGCAAGCTGCCGTTTTAACTGACTAATATCAATTCGCCATTGATGATTTTGCCAACAATTCGCTTTCCGCGATATACTGACAACTCGTGCGGTAATGGAACGTAAATCCTATGAAATATGATACCTCCGAGCTTTGCGACATCTACCAGGAAGATGTCAACGTCGTGGAACCGCTGTTCTCCAACTTTGGCGGGCGGTCCTCATTTGGCGGGCAAATCATCACCGTGAAATGTTTCGAGGATAACGGCCTGCTGTATGAGCTGCTGGAAGAGAACGGCCGCGGGCGCATTTTGCTGGTAGACGGCGGTGGTTCCGTGCGCCGGGCGCTGGTGGATGCCGATCTGGCGCGCCTGGCGGTGCAGAATGAATGGGAAGGCATTGTGGTGTACGGCGCGGTACGCCAGGTGGATGATCTGGAGGAACTGGATATCGGTATCCAGGCGATTGCCGCGATCCCGGTCGGCGCCGCCGGCGAAGGTATTGGCGAAAGCGATATCCGGGTCAATTTTGGCGGCGTGACATTTTTCTCCGGCGATCACCTCTATGCCGATAATACCGGCATTATCCTCTCCGAAGATCCGCTCGATATTGAGTAATGCACTTCAGCGTAAGTTTCTGGCAGGCGGGATTTCCCCGCCTGTAGCATTTCTGCCCCTGGCGATGCCGAATGACCGGTATGCCTGCTTCCGAATACGAAAAAGGGCACCAGCGGCGCCCTCAGGGTACTGACAAAACCCGAAAAGTAACGCGCTCAGGCTTTGTGATGAAATGCGTAAATTACACTTCTTCCATTTTGCCCAGCAGCGCCTGCAAACGCTCCTGCCAGACATGATGCTGTTCTTTTAACTGCTGGTTTTCCCGCTCCAGCGCTTCGTGGTTGCCCTGGGACGCCTGAACTTCCTGCGCCAGGCTATTATTCTTCTCTTTCAGCTCTTCAATTTCCATCTGTAACAGAGTGATGGTATCAATCGCCTGCTGAACTTTTGCTTCCAGTTTTTCAAACACTTCAAATGACATGGTCATACCTCTCCTGAATTGCAAGGCGTTGATGGATAGCTATCCTCGTCCCGATGACCGGCGACGCCTTATGAATACGCGCGCACTACGCAGTACCTCGATTGTAAGAAGCGCGGCAGTCGGTGTCCAGCGCCAGACCTTGCTCTTTGCGGTTCTGGACACTTTTCGGCTTATGCTGAACCCGGCGCGTCGGGATACGACCGTGACGTTAAACCATTTGTTACATCAATGTGCGCTACCGCACAGTAACGTTTCTTTTCTGCGCCTCTTATTGCTCAAAAACGCTCACTTTTTTGACGCAACACACACATTTCAATTTCGATATTTCTCGTTTTTGCTCGTTAACGATAAATTAACACTATGCCTACATGGCATAAGGTGGCCGGGATGCCAAAACAATAATCGTTCATTTTGACTTCAGGACCCGACTATGAGTCAAACATCTAGCTTGAAAGGCCAGTGCATTGCCGAATTTATGGGCACCGGATTACTGATTTTTTTTGGCGTTGGCTGTGTAGCGGCATTGAAAGTTGCCGGCGCCAGCTTCGGCCAGTGGGAAATCAGTATCATCTGGGGGTTAGGAGTGGCGATGGCCATCTACCTGACCGCCGGCGTCTCCGGGGCGCATCTCAATCCGGCAGTGACTCTGGCATTATGGCTGTTTGCCAACTTTGAAGGGCGCAAAGTTGCCCCTTTTATCGTTTCTCAGTTCACAGGTGCGTTCTGCGCCGCAGCTTTAGTTTACGGGCTTTACTACAATCTTTTCCTGGACTACGAGCAGACTCATCACATGGTGCGCGGCAGTGTTGAAAGCATCGACCTTGCCGGGATCTTCTCGACCTACCCGAATGCTCATATCAATTTTGCGCAGGCATTCGCGGTCGAAGTGGTCATCACGGCGGTATTGATGGGTGTCATCATGGCGTTGACGGATGATGGTAACGGCATACCTCGCGGTCCACTGGCACCGTTGTTGATTGGATTACTGATCGCAGTGATCGGCGCCTCAATGGGACCACTGACCGGTTTCGCCATGAACCCGGCCCGTGACCTGGGGCCGAAGACATTTGCCTGGCTGGCGGGCTGGGGCGAAGTGGCATTTACCGGCGGGAAGCAGATTCCCTATTTTCTGGTACCGTTGTTCGCTCCCATCGTTGGCGCAGCGTTAGGGGCATTTGGTTACCGTAAGTTTATCGGCCGCCATCTGCCGGGAGTCGCTGCCAGCGTTCCGGACAACAACAGCGCCACGGCGCAACATAAAGCATCGCTGTAATCAACTTTCAGGACAAAATCATGACTACAGAAAAACAATACATTGTTGCACTCGATCAGGGCACGACCAGTTCCCGCGCCGTTGTCATGGATCACGACGCCAATATCGTCAGCGTTTCCCAGCGCGAATTCGAGCAAATTTATCCTAAGCCAGGCTGGGTAGAGCACGACCCCATGGAAATCTGGGCATCCCAGAGCTCCACCCTGGTCGAAGTGCTGGCCAAAGCGGACATTCGCTCCGACCAGATTGCTGCTATCGGCATCACCAACCAGCGCGAAACGACCATCGTCTGGGAGCGGGAGACCGGCAAACCCATCTATAACGCGATTGTCTGGCAGTGCCGCCGTACCGCGGAGATTTGCGAGCAGCTCAAACGCGACGGCATGGAGGAGTACGTCCGCCACGCGACCGGCCTGGTGATCGACCCCTATTTCTCCGGTACTAAAGTCAAATGGATCCTCGACCATGTCGAAGGCGCTCGTGAACGAGCAAAGCGCGGCGAGCTGCTGTTCGGTACCGTGGATACCTGGCTTATCTGGCGAATGACCCAGGGCCGGGTACACGTCACCGACTATACTAACGCCTCCCGCACCATGCTGTTCAATATCCACGAGCTCGACTGGGACGACAAAATGCTCGACGCGCTGGATGTCCCGCGCGCCATGCTGCCGGAGGTCCGGAAATCCTCCGAGGTGTACGGCCAGACCAATATCGGCGGCAAAGGCGGTACGCGTATTCCTATCGCCGGCATCGCCGGAGACCAGCAGGCGGCGCTGTTTGGCCAGCTGTGTGTCAAAGAAGGGATGGCCAAGAACACTTACGGCACCGGCTGCTTTATGCTGATGAACACCGGCGAAAAAGCGGTGGCGTCCAGCCACGGTCTGCTGACCACCATTGCCTGCGGCCCACGCGGCGAGGTGAACTACGCGCTGGAAGGAGCGGTATTTATGGCAGGCGCTTCCATTCAGTGGCTGCGCGATGAGATGAAGCTCATCAACGATGCCTTCGATTCTGAATACTTCGCTACCAAAGTGAAAGACACCAACGGTGTGTATGTCGTACCGGCCTTCACCGGCCTCGGCGCTCCCTACTGGGATCCCTATGCCCGCGGGGCGATTTTCGGTCTTACCCGTGGGGTAAACGCCAACCACATTATTCGCGCTACCCTCGAGTCTATTGCCTACCAGACCCGTGATGTGCTGGAAGCCATGCAGGCCGACTCCGGTATTCGTCTGCACGCGCTGCGGGTCGACGGCGGCGCAGTGGCCAACAACTTCCTGATGCAGTTCCAGTCGGATATTCTCGGTACCCGGGTGGAGCGGCCCGAAGTCCGGGAAGTTACCGCACTGGGCGCCGCCTATCTCGCCGGACTGGCGGTAGGTTTCTGGCAGAACCTCGATGAACTCAGCGAAAAGGCAACCATCGAACGCGAATTCCGCCCGGGAATCGAAACCACGGAGCGCAACTACCGCTACAGCGGCTGGAAAAAAGCCGTACAGCGCGCGCTGGCCTGGGAAGAGCACGATACGGAATAAACAGCCCGCGCCAGCCAGGGCCGGAAACGGCGTGTTCCGGCCTTCTCCCCCATTCAGCAGCCCCGTACGCGGGGCTTTTATCTCCACAATACCAGCAAGGACATCTCCCCGCTGCGCCCCTGTGCTACACTCGCTGGCAATTTCTTTCCTGAACGAGTGTGTTATGAGACGAGAACTTGCCATCGAATTTTCCCGCGTGACCGAAGCTGCCGCCCTCGCCGGCTACAAATGGCTGGGCCGCGGCGACAAAAATGCCGCCGACGGCGCCGCCGTTAACGCCATGCGCATTATGCTCAACCAGGTCAACATTGACGGGCAGATTGTCATCGGCGAAGGGGAGATCGATGAAGCGCCGATGCTGTATATCGGCGAAAAAGTCGGAACCGGTCACGGCGACGCGGTGGATATCGCCGTCGACCCGATTGAGGGTACCCGCATGACGGCGATGGGTCAGGCGAACGCGCTGGCCGTGCTGGCGGTGGGTGACAAAGGCTGCTTTCTCAATGCGCCCGACATGTATATGGAAAAACTGATCGTCGGCCCCGGCGCAAAGGGCGTTATCGATCTGAATCTGCCGCTGGAAGAAAACCTGCGGCGCATCGCGGCGGCGCTGTCCAAACCGCTATCGGAACTGACCGTCACGATCCTCGCTAAACCGCGCCATGACGCGGCGATTGCGCAAATGCAGAAGTTGGGAGTGCGGGTATTCGCGATTCCTGACGGCGATGTCGCGGCGTCGATCCTCACCTGTATGCCGGACAGCGAAGTGGATGTCCTGTACGGTATCGGCGGCGCCCCGGAAGGGGTAGTGTCCGCCGCGGTGATCCGCGCCCTGGACGGCGACATGCAGGGACGTCTGCTGGCCCGCCATCAGGTAAAAGGCGACAGCGAAGAGAACCGCCGTCTCGGCGAACAGGAGCTGGCGCGCTGTACGGAGATGGGCATTCAGGCCGGCCAGGTCCTGGCGCTGTCCGAAATGGCGCGCAGCGATAATGTGATTTTTTCCGCCACCGGCATCACCAAAGGCGATCTGCTGGAAGGCATCAGCCGCCAGGGCAACATGGCGACCACGGAAACGCTGTTGATTCGCGGTAAATCCCGGACTATCCGGCGCATAAAATCCATTCACTACCTGGACCGCAAAGACGCCAACGTCCAGACTCATATCCTGTAACCCGCTGATTTGTCCGTTCGAGCTTTCCAGCCCCGCCGGGCTGGAAATGTTCACTGCAGCCAGCGAAGATAGCACCAGACATAATAACAGCACAGGAGACTTGCTATGGCGGACTGGGTCACCGGCAAAGTTACCGGCATACGGCACTGGACCGATACGCTCTTTTCCCTGACGGTGAATGCCCCCGTGGCGCCGTTTACCGCTGGCCAGTTCACAAAACTGGCGCTGGAGATCGACGGCGAACGGGTACAGCGCGCCTATTCGTACGTCAACGCGCCGGGCAATCCCGGGCTGGAGTTCTACCTGGTCACCGTACCCGACGGCAGGCTTAGCCCGCGGCTTCATGCTCTACAACCGGGCGACGAGGTGATGGTGGTCAATGACGCCGCCGGTTTCTTTGTGCTTAACGAAGTCCCGGACAGCGACACTCTGTGGATGCTGGCTACCGGTACCGCGCTGGGACCTTATTTGTCGATCCTGCAGGCGGGTCTCGACCTGGAGCGCTTTAACCATCTGGTGCTGGTACACGCAGTACGCTATGCCAGCGATCTCAGCTATCTCCCGCTGATGCACCGCCTGGCGGAGCGCTATGCCGGGAAACTGCGCATTCAGACCGTGGTGAGCCGGGAAAAGGCGCCTGGCGCGCTGAGCGGGCGAATTCCGGCGTTGATCGACAGCGGCGAGCTGGAAAAAGCCGTGGGACTACCAATGAGCGCTGCGGACAGCCATGTGATGCTGTGCGGCAATCCGCAGATGGTGCGCGATACGCAGCAGTTGTTGAAAGAAAATCGCCATATGGCTAAACACCTGCGCCGCCGGCCTGGCCATATCACCGCCGAAAACTACTGGTAATTAGCGGTATTTCACCGCGCTGGTCTCCTTACCGTATTTATTCTCCCCCTGGGTGCCGACAAACGCGCCCAGGTCGAGCAACATCATCACCAGAATCAGCGTCGGGACAAAGCGGCCCAGCGCCCACTGCCAGACCCCTTCCAGCATGTCCCAGTTTCCGGCCAGCAGCATCCATGCCAGAATCATCAGCAGCGCCCAGGCGCCGGACTTACCGCGATCGTGCAGGCGTTTCACCGCCACCGCCGCCGTCGGCCACAGCAGGCATACCAGCATAAAAGCCGCGGTTTGCATATTCAGCCAGTCGTTACCCGCAAGAGTAAAAAGCACCACCATCGCCACCAGCCATACCACAATCCAGCTCCAGAAATCCCGACGCCCGATGCGCCCCCGGAACGAAAACAGCCACTGTTGTAGGGTCATAAAAGCTATCCACAGAAGATGATGGCGTAGTGTACCCTGGCGGGCGCCATTTTTGACAAGCTGGTCGAATGCCGTTTTAATCGCAACAGGAAAACGAGTAACCGGAAGCACGTACTGATGAAATTACCACTTTCTGCGCTGGTGCTCCTGACACTGCCGCTGTCACCCGTCATGGCGGCTCAGGGAACGGGAACCCCGGTGCCGACAGCGCCCTATCTGCTGCCTGGCGCGCCCACTTTCGATATGTCGATCAGCGGGTTTCGGGAAAAATTCAATCTGACCAATCCCTCACTGCCGCTTAACGAGTTTCGCGCCATTGAGTCCAGCCCGGATAAAGCCAGCCTGACCCGGGCGGCCAGCAAGATCAATGAAAACCTCTATGCCTCTGCCGCCCTGGAACGCGGCACGCTGAAAATCAGAAGTATCCAGCTCACCTGGTTACCAATTCAGGGGCCGGAGCAAAAAGCCGCGAAGGCCAAAGCGCTGGATTACATGGCTGCGCTAATCGAGCTGTTTACCCCCACCCTCTCCCAGGCCCAAAGCCAGGAAAAACTCAACGCGCTGCTGGGAGCAGGCAAGAGCAAGCGCTACTACACCCAAAACGACGGGGCGATACGCTATGTTGTGGCGGATAACGGCGAAAAAGGGCTGACCTTCGCAGTTGAACCGATTAAGCTGACGCTATCTGAGACGCTGGAAGCCGGTAATAAATGATAAAAAGCAAAGCCTTTCGGCGACTGACTCTCTATACTGTTTCACAGACCATGCTGCCCAGACCGGCAGCGTATTTATTTGCTTACCGCGTGGAGAATTAAAATGCGACATCCTTTAGTGATGGGTAACTGGAAACTCAACGGCAGCAAACACATGGTTAACGAGCTGGTCGCTAACCTGCGTAAAGAGCTGTCCGCCGTCGTGGGCTGCGATGTAGCTATCGCCCCGCCGCTGATGTATGTAGACCTGGCCCGTCAGGCGGCGGCCGGCAGCCACATCAAGCTGGGCGCCCAGGACGTTGACCTGAACCTGTCCGGCGCTTACACCGGTGAAATCTCCGCTGAAATGCTCAAAGATGTCGGCGCCAAATACATCATCATCGGCCACTCTGAGCGTCGCACCTACCACGGCGAATCCGATGAGCTGATCGCTAAAAAATTCGCGGTACTGAAAGAGCAGGGCCTGATTCCGGTACTGTGCATCGGTGAAACCGAAGCGGAAAACGAAGCCGGTAAAACCGAAGAAGTGTGCGCCCGCCAGATTGACGCAGTACTGAAAACCCAGGGCGCCAGCGCTTTTGAAGGCGTAGTTATCGCCTATGAGCCGGTATGGGCTATCGGCACCGGCAAATCCGCGACCCCGGCTCAGGCTCAGGCGGTACATAAATTTATCCGCGACCATATCGCTAAAGTCGACGCCAACGTCGCCAGCCAGGTGATCATTCAGTACGGCGGCTCCGTAAATGCCTCTAACGCCGCAGAGCTGTTCGGCCAGCCGGACATCGACGGCGCGCTGGTAGGCGGCGCGTCCCTGAAAGCGGACGCTTTTGCCACTATCGTGAAAGCCGCGGCGGAAGCGAAAAAAGCGTAAGCGGCGCTTTTCCTTATTTCGTTATCTGGCGATATCTGGACGTTCAGCAACGAAATGAGGTTCATCATCAATCAGAAACGGCCCTGACGGGCCGTTTTTTTTGGTAAACAATAAATTAAAACGCATTATAACTGACCAAGCAGGCGGAACCAGCCATAGTCGAGGGGCAGTAGTACCAGCCAGGTAATGACCGCCAGCGCCAGACATAGCGCCACGCCCGCTCTGGGCGGCACCTTGCCCAGCGCCATCGCTACCACAATCGGCGACGCCTGATACGGCAGCAGCGGGGTTGAATAACCCAACACCTGAATCATGATAACCGACAGCAGCGGGAACCCGCTGGCCTGTGAAAAACTGTCCGCCATAGTGGTATACAGGGCCGGTACGCCATTAGCGGTCATAATAAAGTTCATTGCCGTGGTGATCGCCGCCAGAGCCGTGAAGCTGGTAAACGGTCGTTCGCTGTCCAGCGGCATCACCGAAAGCAGTATATCCCCCATCGCTTTGCCAAGCCCGGTTTGGGTGACTGTGCCCGCCAGACCGAGGATCCCCGCCACATAAATGCAGGTGCGAATATTAACGCCGCTGGCAAACTCCTCCCCGGAGATAAACCCGACGCGCGGCAGCAAAGTCACGACCGCTGCCGCCAGACCTACCCATGCCGGGCCGATACCATGCCAGCTACCGCTCACCCACAGCGCCAGCACCACCGCCAGCATCCATGCGAGGCGCTTTTCATCACCGCTCATCGGCGGCAGCGGCGTGAGATCCTGCGGGGGCCGGGGTTTGCCGGGAAACATACGGCAGATCAGAACAATAAGAATCAGGCTCTTGGCGATCCCCAGCACCGGCGTATGCAACAGCAGGTAGGGCAAATAGTTAAGATGAATTCCCCACGACCCTTCCGCCGCGCCGCTCATCACCAGGTTTGGCACATTCGCCGGCAGGATAGTGGCAGAAAGCTGGAATGTCCCGAACCCTACCGCCAGCGCCAGTCCATACCAGCTACGGGTCCCTTCTTCGATGCCCGCCCGCTGCGCCATCGCCAGCACAATCGGCATCAGCAGCGCGATGCGCCCCATGTTAGAAGGCATCACAAAAGCCAGCGCATAGCTGAGCAGCACCACGCTCGCCACCATCTGCCACCAGCTATCGGTTAAACGGGCGGAAATCCCGCGGGCGACGCGGTCGGCAAGGCCTGTCTTGCGGATCGCCACGCCGAGAATAAAGCCACTGAACACCAGCCAGAATGCCGATGAGGCGAAACCGCCGAAAATGGTTTCCGGCGGCGCAATGCCGGTCACCATCGCCAGCGTGAAAAACAGCAGCGCGGTGATAAATTCCGGCAACAGCGACGTTGCCCAGAGCACAACCGTCGCCAGTACAATCAGTGAAGGAAGAAACAGCGGGTGAGATAACCAGAACGACATACCTGTCTCCTGTTGTTTTTCAGGTCAGTCTACGGCGCGCATAAAGTTAAGTAAATGTTAATACGTTGGCTTTTCAGGCGACATCCATTGCTTAAAGCGATTTGACCGCCCGGAACCGCGGCCAGCCAGTCGCATCCGGCGCAGCGCTAAGACAGACGTTTTTCCCGATATAACACCGGGACAGCGATCAGCGAGCCGCCAGTAGTTTACAGTCGTGATCCTGAAGCTCTTCCGCAGAGGCACGGTTTAACTTCAGCAGGTTACGTTCTGTCGCCAGTAAAACGAACGAACCGTCCGCCTGGCGCGCCATTGCCATCCCGAAACGCCCCATATGCTCGCGGGCGCCAGGGACTTCTTCAGCCAGCATCAGGAACGGGCTGCGCTGCGCCAGTTCCGCCTGCGTCACCCGGCGCGCCAGGTAAGTGTGATCGCGCAGACGTCCCGGCAGCGGCAGCCACTGACTGCTGATGCGCGCGCTATTGACGTTGAGCAACTGGCGAATATCCGCCCGCAGGCAGGAAATATGAATATGGAAATGGTTCTGGGTACGCCCGGTACGGGAATTAATCGCCAGCGATACCACATCATCCGGCACCGGTGCGCCACGGCGCTCGCTCATGAAATGACGCGCCTGCCACGCCTGCCAGAAAAAATCGGTGGTGCGTGGATTCAGCAGCGCCGGACTTTCTATGCCCTTGACTTTCCAGGTTGGCAGCAACAGATACTGTAGCGGCCCGTTGCGATCTTTAAGTACCGCATAGCCAGCCCGCAGGTTGACCTCCGCGCAGGGATCGGGAGTGTCGCTCTGCAACTGATGGGGCACACACTGCTCAAGCACGATCTGGCGCAGCGCATCCGGATTTCCTGACCGCAACCAAATCCACAGCCCCGCTGCCGCCAGCGCGAGAATGATAATAATGGTGACAATGACGCGCCATGCCGTTCTCATAGTGATGCCCCGCGGTAGACGAAGGCAGCAGGGTACCGTAAAACCGCGAACAATCAAGGGCTCAGCGCCGGCTTTACGTTTCTGCGCCCTGCCAGGCGCCGGACAATATCATCCCTGACGCTGCGCCTTCTTCAACACCCGCGCCATACTGACGGGAAAGAAGTCATTCACATCCACGCCAACGTTAATCGCCCGCGGCCCGAGCACGCTCAGGCGCCGAAATTGCTGCGGATCTTTCCCGGCATTGTGCACGTGGCCGTAAAGGTGGATGGCGTCGCGGAAAAAACCCTGCCACTCAAGGATCGGATAGTGAAACAGCACCAGCTTCTGTTTCTGATAATCCAGCACATAATAGTCTTTCACCCACTCAAAGGCGGAGACGTCAAAATCGGGGTCATCAAGAAATTTATCATGGTTGCCGCGAACCAGGTATTTCCTGCCATTAAGGCGCCGCAGGATCTGGTTAGCGTCTTTGCCGGTGCCGCGGAATAAAAAATCGCCGAGAATATACACCTCATCCTGCGGAGTCACACAGGCATTCCAGTTGTGGATTAGCGTGTCATTCATATGGCGCACGCTTTCGAAGGGACGGTCGCACAAATTAATGATACTGGAGTGGCAAAAATGGGTATCGGAAGTGAAAAAAATCATCGTCTTACTGCCTGTACAAAAAACTAACGGCTGATTATTGCACACGGCGACCGGGGATGCTGTTTTTTTGCGCAGACGGCAGGTGAATTTGGAGTAACCATCAGTGGCTGGCAGGCAGGAAAACGACCGGGGTTAATCATGACATAGCGGCCCCGCAGGGCCGCCAGCGAGATCAGCGCTTGCTGATCTCATCAAAAGTACCGCCGTTAGAGAAGTGCTCTTTCTGGGCCTTAGTCCAGCCGCCGAAGACTTCATCAATTGTGAACAGCTTCAGTTTCGGGAACTCGCCGGCATATTTAGCCGCCACCTGCGGATCGCGCGGACGATAGAAATTCTTCGCCGCAATCTCCTGGCCCTGCGCAGAATAAAGGTATTTCAGGTAGGCTTCCGCCACGGACCGGGTATCCTTTTTCTCTACGACTTTATCCACGACCGCCACCGTCGGCTCTGCAAGGATCGACTCGCTGGGGGTGACAATCTCAAACTTATCTTTACCCAGTTCATTAGTCGCCAGCAGCGCTTCGTTTTCCCAGGCGATCAGCACATCGCCAATACCGCGCTCAACAAAGGTATTCGTCGCACCACGGGCGCCGGAATCAAGTACCTCGACATTCTTGAACAGCGCTTTGACAAACTCCTGAGCCTTCGCCTGGTCGCCGTTATTATGGTGCAGGGCATAACCCCAGGCGGCAAGGTAGTTCCAGCGGGCGCCGCCGGAGCTCTTCGGATTTGGCGTAATCACCGACACGCCCGGCTTAACCAGATCGTTCCAGTCATGAATCTGTTTGGGGTTTCCCTTACGTACCAGGAAAACAATGGTGGAGGTATAAGGCGCGGAGTTATCCGGCAGGCGGGTTATCCAGTTTTTATCAATCCGCCCGCGCTCGGCGATCGCATCAACATCATACGCCAGCGCCAGGGTGACGACATCCGCATCAATCCCATTAATCACTGAGGTCGCCTGCTTACCGGAGCCACCATGAGACTGGCGTATAACGACATTATCACCGGTTTCCTGCTTCCAGTAAGCGCTGAACGCTTTGTTATATTGATCGTACAGCTCACGCGTTGGATCGTAAGAGACGTTAAGTAACTGAATATCCTTTGCCACAACGCTCGTCGAGGCCAGTAACAGCGCCAGCCCAATATGCCACTTTTTCATCGCACGCTCTCTTCTCATTAAGTTGTGATGAATTGAGCCTGCCAGAAACTAAATCGATTACTAAAGAATAAAAAAAAATTGGCTATAACTAAAACAAATATAGACACGCCGGGTAAGAGGGGGGACGTCGGACCATACCGGGGTCTCTGCCGCGCCACGTCGCCCGGCCTGTTCCGGCCATAAAAAAGCCGGGGGAATCCCCGGCTTAGTGACTGAACAAACTGAATTAATAGAGCTTTTTCGCGCAATCCAGCCAGTCGCCTTTAAACGGGCGCTTCATGTTCTCAATGGCATCAATAATGTCGTGATGAACCAGTTTTTCATTCTGGATACCCACGCAGCGGCCGCCATAACCCTGCAGCAGAAGCTCAATGGCATAAGCTCCCATACGGGAAGCCAGAATACGGTCATAAGGCACTGGCGAGCCGCCGCGCTGAATATGCCCCAGAACGGTTGCGCGGGTTTCACGACCGGTTTCTCGCTCAATGAAATCCGACAGTTCGTGCACATCGCACACATGTTCGGTGATCGCCACAATCGCGTGCTTTTTCCCTTTCGCGATGCCGGCTTTAATTTCAGCCACCAGGTCGTCACGGTTGAATTCCACTTCCGGCACCACGACGAACTCACAACCGCCGGCAATCGCCGCCGCCAGGGTCAGATCGCCGCAGTAGCGTCCCATCACTTCCACAATCGAGATACGCTGGTGAGAGGAGGAGGTATCACGCAGGCGGTCAATCGCCTCAACAACGGTACCCAGCGCGGTGAAGTAACCGATGGTGTAGTCAGTGCCCTTGATGTCGTTATCAATAGTGCCTGGCAACCCTACGCACGGAAAGCCCATTTCAGTCAGACGCTTGGCGCCGAGATAAGAACCGTCGCCGCCGATGACCACCAGCGCATCCAGGCCGCGCTTTTTCATGTTCTCGATGGCAACGGAGCGGATATGTTCTTCGCGAAATTCCGGGAAACGAGCCGATCCCAGGAAAGTACCACCACGGTTAATCATGTCGGATACGCTGTAGCGGTCCAGGTTGACCATGCGATCTTCGTAAAGCCCCAGGTAGCCGTCATAAACACCGCACACTTCCAGGCCTTCACTCAGCGCAGCGCGCACAACGCCGCGAATCGCAGCGTTCATGCCTGGCGCGTCACCACCACTCGTCAAAACACCGATTTTCTTAATCATGACTACCTCTGAACTTTGAATGCAAAATTAATCTGTTGCCGGAAACCGCCGCGGAGATACCGGATCTTTCGACTATGCTGTCCATAGTATATCAATAGCTTCGTGCTGAATTGATTCAGGTCAGTCCATATGGTGGATATTTAAACAAAAAATGCCCACGCTCCTGACACATGAACAACATAAAAACCGGGTTACTGCCTGCTCTTATAGTCGCTCCGGAACCACTGAGCTGGGATCCTGGTGAATAATGACATCCGAGCCGGGAAAACGTTGCAGGATCGCCTGCTCCACCTGTTCAGCAATCTGGTGCGCCTGAACAAGCGGTAAACCATCGTCCATTTCCAGGTGAATCTGAATAAAGCGGGTCGGCCCTGACTGCCGCGTTCTGATATCGTGCGCGCCGCATACCCCCGGCCAGGTAGTGGCAATATCAACTATCGCCTGACGCTCTTCATCCGGTAGCGCTCTGTCGAGTAACGACTGTATGGCCTCATATGCCATACGCAGCGCGCTATATAAAATATAGATGCCAATGCCGAGCGCAAATATCGAATCCGCCCGATGCCACCCATACCACGACAGCGCCAGAGCAATAAGAATGGCGCCGTTCATCATAACATCAGACTGATAATGGAGCATATCCGCCCTGACGGCCTGACTACGTGTTTTTCTGACCACCCAGCGCTGAAACGTTACCAGAACTACCGTACTGAGCAAGGCAATAATAGTAACAATGATCCCCACCCCCGGTTGGTTCATCGGTTCCGGGCGCGCCAGATGTTGAATGCTGGTTAAAAACAGGAACAGCGCCGAGCCGGAAATAAACATACTCTGCGCCAGAGCGGCCAGCGATTCCGCTTTACCATGACCAAACGCGTGTTCCTTATCGGCAGGCTGCAGGGAATAGCGTACCACCAGTAAATTGGTCAGC
The DNA here is from genome assembly GCF_001484765.1 of Entomohabitans teleogrylli. Lineage (GTDB taxonomy): Bacteria > Pseudomonadota > Gammaproteobacteria > Enterobacterales > Enterobacteriaceae > Entomohabitans > Entomohabitans teleogrylli. The sequence continues at coordinate 56,192 of NZ_LLXO01000024.1, forward strand.
GAGGCGGCAATATCCACCAGGGAATCCACCAGCGCCGCCAGAATACTGACCGACCCGGTCAGCCACCAGGCAAAAATCTTTATCAGCAGCAGCAAAGTCGCCACCGTGGTGGCCGCGACCGCAGCCCGCTTCACTAAACGCCCATATTGTTGATCCATAACCACTCCGCAAATAAATCGGCGCAAGTATAACGGATAGCCATTCAGATTTTAGGCAAAAATTCGCCATCGCGAGCAGGAAAAGCCAGGCCACGCTTCCCTTCGCGCATCTCAACGGAGACAGGAAGCCGTCCACATTACGTCCATATAAATCAGTAAACGTGGCTGAGACGTCGTAGTCAGGCGGGCACGAAAATGAGTAATTAACTGTTTTTTAAGGAAATCATTAAAACTGAAGATAAAAAAAACCCCCACATCATGTGGGGGAAGACAGGGATGGTGTCTATGGCAAGGAAAACAGGGTTTGTTACTGGTTACTGGTGCTACACATCAACGGTTACCACTGCTGCTGATAAGCTGCAGCGATGATCCTCTCTGGACATCCGCCAGTTCACGTAGCTCATTCATACGCTGCTGGTGTCTGTCTTTTAAAACCGCTTGTTGCTCGGGCGTTAGCAGGCGATACATCTGATTGCGCACCCGGGCCATTTCGACCTGGCGGGCAACCTGCTCCTGCGCTATTTTCTCTGCCTGAGCGCGTATAGCGGTTTCATCAAATTTATCTGCAATGATCAGGCGATGCATGTGCTCAAGTTCGCTAACATTAACAGAAGGACTATCATGTCGAGCTCGTTGCATCAGATCCCGCATTTGCTGGCGCTGCTGTTCAGTTAAACTGATGCCATCAAACATATGGCTTTGTGCAGTGCCTTGCTGTACAGCTCCATCGGTCTGATGCCAGTTAACGCCCGTCATGCTGTCAGCAGCCTGGCTGGCAATTGCGCCAAACGCTAGCGTCGATGCCACAATGGCGGCGGTAACATTACGCATCACTTAACTCCTGAAAACTTGTGTGCTGCGATTCAACGAGAGCCAGTCTACGAATTCGGCTGCAAACATGCGTCAGGGGGTGTAAAACAACGTAAAGTCATGGATTAGCCGACCTGGATGACGTAATTTCTGCCTCGGAGGTAACGCAATAATGAACAAAATCCTATTAGTTGATGATGACCGGGAGCTCACTTCACTGCTGAAGGAACTGCTCGACATGGAAGGATTCGACGTTGTGGTCGCGCATGACGGAGAACAGGCGCTCGATCGGCTGGATGACAGTATCGACCTGTTGCTACTGGATATTATGATGCCGAAGAAAAATGGCATTGATACGTTAAAAGAATTACGTCAGACCTATCAGACTCCGGTGATCATGTTAACCGCCCGGGGCAGCGAGCTGGATCGCGTTCTGGGCCTGGAACTGGGCGCGGATGACTATTTACCCAAACCGTTCAACGATCGGGAGCTGGTAGCCCGTATTCGCGCTATTTTGCGCCGTTCCCACTGGAGCGAGCAGCAGCAGAATAACGATAGCAGCTCACCGGTGCTGGAAGTGGACTCTCTGAATCTCAATCCAGGCCGCCAGGAGGCCAGCTTCGACGGTCAACCGCTGGAACTGACGGGTACCGAGTTTACGCTGCTGTATCTGCTGGCCCAGCATCTTGGGCAAGTGGTATCGCGCGAACATCTGAGCCAGGAAGTGCTTGGCAAACGCCTGACGCCGTTCGACAGAGCCATCGACATGCACATTTCGAACCTGCGCCGCAAATTACCGGAAAGGAAAGACGGGCAGCCGTGGTTTAAAACATTGCGTGGACGCGGATATCTGATGGTCTCCGCTTCATGATAAGTAGCCTTACCGCCCGCATTTTCGCCATCTTCTGGCTCACGCTGGCGCTGGTGTTAATGCTGGTACTGATGTTACCCAAACTCGACTCACGCCAGATGACCGAGCTGCTGGAAAGCGAGCAACGTCAGGGCGTGATGCTCGAACAGCATGTCGAAGCCGAACTGGCTAACGATCCGCCCAACGATCTGATGTGGTGGCGGCGTCTGTTTCGCGCTATCGACAAATGGGCGCCCCCCGGGCAGCGGCTGTTGCTGGTGACCAGCGAAGGACGAGTGATCGGCGCCCAGCGCAATGAAATGCAGATCATCCGTAACTTTATCGGTCAGTCAGATAACGCCGATCATCCGCAAAAGAAAAAATATGGCCGACTGGAGTTGGTCGGGCCCTTTGCGGTCCGCGATGGCGAAGATAACTACCAGTTGTATTTGATTCGCCCGGCGAGCACCTCTCAGTCTGATTTTATCAATCTACTGTTCGACCGCCCGCTGCTGTTACTTATCTTCACCATGCTGGTCAGCGCCCCTCTGCTACTGTGGCTGGCCTGGAGCCTGGCGAAGCCGGCCCGTAAACTGAAAAACGCGGCGGACGAAGTGGCGCAGGGTAACCTGCGGCAGCATCCGGAGCTGGAATCCGGCCCCCAGGAGTTCCAGGCGGCAGGCTCCAGTTTTAATCAGATGGTCTCCGCGCTGGAAAGGATGATGACCAGCCAGCAGCGCCTGCTGTCTGATATCTCTCACGAACTGCGTACGCCGCTTACCCGCCTCCAGTTGGGTACCGCCCTGCTGCGACGGCGCAGCGGGGAGAGTAAAGAGCTGGCGCGCATTGAGACTGAAGCCCAGCGCCTCGACAGCATGATCAACGATCTGCTGGTCATGTCACGTAATCAGCAGAAAAATGCGTTGGTCAGCGAAACGCTGAAGGCTAATCAGTTGTGGAGTGAAATGCTGGATAACGCCGCGTTTGAGGCGGAACAAAAAGGCAAGACCCTGGAAGTCACCTATCCACCCGGCCCCTGGCCGCTGTACGGTAACCGTAATTCGCTGGAAAGCGCGCTGGAAAACATTGTACGCAATGCGCTGCGCTACTCGCACACCCAGATTGCCGTCAATTTTGCGGTGGATAACCAGGGGATCACTATCACCGTCGATGACGACGGTCCCGGCGTCAGTCCCGAAGACCGTGAGCAGATTTTCCGCCCCTTCTTCCGCACTGACGAGGCGCGCGATCGCGAATCCGGCGGCACGGGCCTGGGTCTGGCGATCGTGGAAACCGCCGTCCAGCAGCATCGCGGCTGGGTGAAGGCCGACGACAGTCCGCTGGGCGGGTTGCGGCTGACGCTTTGGCTACCGCTGTACCACCGTACTAAATAGCAACAGTACACAGCCGGATACGCGCCGCCCGCGAGGCGTTTATCCGGCTTCTTTTTGATACTCTCCCGGGCGTAAAATTTGCTATCCTGCGCCCCTTACAAGGGAGCATTCATGTTAAATATTGTCCTGTTCGAACCCGAAATTCCGCCCAACACCGGTAATATCATTCGCCTGTGCGCCAATACCGGTTTTCGCCTGCATATCATTGAGCCGATGGGATTTACCTGGGACGACAAGCGCCTGCGCAGGGCCGGACTGGACTATCATGAGTTCACCGCCGTTACCCGGCATCACGATTATGCGGCCTTTCTGGATGCAGAGCGCCCCGGGCGTCTGTTCGCCCTCACCACCAAAGGTACGCCGGCCCATAGCGCCGTCAGCTATCAGGAGGGGGATTATTTGCTGTTTGGTCCGGAAACGCGCGGCCTGCCTGCCGCTATCCTTGACGCCCTGCCGGCGCAGCAGAAGATACGCATCCCGATGATGCCGGACAGTCGCAGCATGAATTTGTCTAACGCGGTGTCGGTTGTGGTTTATGAGGCGTGGCGCCAGTTGGGCTACCCTGGCGCAATACTGCGTAGTTAGAAAAACGCGCGCGACGACGAACATCGTCGCGCAGACAGCGCGAGATCAAATCCCATCGCCGTATTCAAAGCCGTGATGAATCCCATTGAAATGCTGATCCATATCGATGGCCGGCTTGTCACTTTCCGGCTTGCCGACAATACGCGCCGGTACGCCAGCGGCGGTAGTGTGCGGCGGTACCGGCTGTAGCACCACCGATCCGGCGCCGATTTTCGCCCCGCGACCCACCTCGATATTGCCAAGGATTTTCGCACCGGCGCCAATCATCACCCCTTCACGGATCTTCGGATGGCGGTCGCCACTGGTTTTACCGGTTCCGCCCAGGGTCACCGACTGCAGGATGGACACATCATCCTCCACAATCGCCGTTTCACCAATTACGATGCCAGTGGCATGATCGAGCATAATCCCGCGTCCAATACGCGCCGCCGGATGAATATCAACCTGGAATGAAACCGACACCTGGTTCTGCAGGAAAATGGCCAGCGCCCGACGCCCCTGCTGCCACAGCCAGTGGCCGATGCGATAAGCCTGCAAGGCATGGAAACCCTTCAGATACAACAACGGCGTGGAATACTTATCCACCGCCGGATCACGAGTGCGTACCGCCTGAATATCGCAGGCCGCCGAGGCGATCATTTCCGGATCGGCGGCATAAGCTTCTTCCACGACTTCACGAATGGCGATCGCCGGCATAATCGGCGAGGCCAGTTTATTCGCCAGCATGTAACTCAGGGCGCTACCGAGATTCTCGTGCTTAAGCAGCGTCGCGTGATAAAAACTGGCCAGCATGGGTTCACAGTCCGCCAGCGCCCTGGCTTCGGCCTTAATATTGTTCCAGACAATTTCCAGTTCTTCACACGACATTGCTCTCTCCAGAAGAAAAACCGGCCGGTAATCCACAGATTACCGGCGCAACACAGGTGATAACGGACGCTCCGACAGTGCTTACCTTTCGTCCTTGCGGGTACGTCCTAATAGCGTCAATGCTGCCTCGCGCGCATTTTTTCCGCAATATAATACCTGATAAATTTCCTCGGTTATTGGCATTTCGACACCGTAACGTGCGGCTAATTCACGTACTTCTTTGGTATTGCGATACCCTTCCACCACCTGACCAATTTTCTGCTGCGCACCGTCCACGTCCATTCCCTGGCCAAGCATCATGCCAAAACGGCGATTGCGTGACTGGTTATCGGTACAGGTCAGCACCAGATCGCCCAGCCCCGCCATCCCCATAAAGGTTTGCGGATCGGCGCCCAGCGCGCTGCCCAGACGGGTCATTTCCGCCAGACCGCGGGTAATCAGCGCCGTTCTGGCATTGGCGCCAAAACCGATACCGTCAGACATGCCCGCGCCGATGGCGATGACATTTTTCACCGCGCCGCCTAACTGCACGCCGATAAAATCCGGATTACTGTATACGCGGAAGCTCTTCCCGCAGTGCAGCAGTTGCTGGAGGTCATCGGCAAAGACGTCGTCGGTAGACGCCAGCGCAATCGCCGTCGGCAGGCCGGAGGCCAGCTCTTTGGCAAATGTCGGGCCGGAAATCACCGCCAGCGGAATATCGTCGCCCAGCGCTTCACGAGCGACATCCTGCAATAAACGTCCGGTATCCGCCTCCAGACCCTTGGTCGCCCAGACGACCCGGGCATCCGGACGCATCAGCGGCTTAATCTGGCGCAATACTTCGCCAAACACATGGCTGGGTACCACCACCAGAATATTACGACTGGCCGCCAGCGCAGTCGCCAGATCGCTTTCCAGGCGTAAAGTGTCAGGGAAAGGAACATCAGGAAGAAAAGCGGCGTTACAGCGATCCGCCTGCAGAGTGGCGATATGCTGCGGATCGTGGCCCCACATCACCACCGTGTGGCCGTTTCTCGCCAGCGTGATAGCGAGAGCGGTGCCGTAAGAGCCGGCACCGATAACAGTCATTGAAGCATTAATCGCGTTCATCAGGCATCCTGATGGTCTTGCGCACCTTCGTTAGCCTGCTGCTGCAGATAGTTCATAAACAGCGCGTCGAAGTTAACCGGTGCGAGGTTCAACTGCGGGAAAGTACCACGGGACACCAGGCTGGTGATGCATTCACGGGCATACGGGAACAGGATGTTCGGGCAGTAAGCGCCCAGGCAATGGGCCATCTGGGTCCCTTCAATACCGTCGATAGAGAAGATGCCCGCCTGCTGTACTTCGCACAGGAAGCCGGTTTCTTCACCCAGCGTCGCGGTAACGGTCACGCGCAGCACGACTTCGTATACCCCTTCCGCCAGTTGGCTTGAAGCAGTATCCAGGTCCAGTTTAACTTCCGGCTGCCACTCTTTCTGAAATATCTGCGGCGCGTTCGGCGCTTCAAAGGAGATATCCTTGGTATAGATGCGCTGAATCTGGAAAGTCATTTCTACGTTGCTTTGTTCTGACATGGGTCAACCCTTTAAAGTAAATAGTCCTTAGTGTTAAAAAGCAGCATGAGCCTTAGTGCAGTAGGGGATCCAGCCCCCCACGGGCATCCAGCGCATACAAATCGTCGCAGCCGCCAATGTGCTGTTCATCAATAAAAATCTGCGGTACCGTCGTGCGCCCGCTACGGGCGATCATCTCTTCGCGCTTCGCCGCATCGCCGTCAATGGGCAGCTCGGTAAAAGTGACCCCTTTGCTGCTCAACAGGGCTTTGGCCCGGTGGCAGTATGGGCAAGTTGCTTTGGTATAAATTTCAATCCTGGCCATGACAGTACCTCTGTATGTTTATTTCCCGCGAATCAGCGGCAGATTTTCCCCGCTCCAGCCGGCGATCCCTTCTTTGAGCAAGTATACGCGTTCAAAACCGGCCTTCATCAGCAGAGTCGCGGATTCCTGAGACGCCATACCGTTGGCATCCACCACGATGACAGGTTTGGTTTTGTGCTTTTCCAGCTCCCCGAAACTACCGTTTTTGATTTCGGTCGGCAGCACATTCAGCGAGTGGGTAATATGCCCTCTGCGGAAATCGTCGCGTTGACGCAGATCCACCACAACGGCGTCTTCTTTGTTAATCAGATTAGTCACTTCACCACGGGTAATCACCTTCACTTTAGAGGTTAGCCCTTTAAAGGTGGTGTACAGCACGGCAATCAACAAGCCGACCCACGCGATACTCAGTATGGGGTGGCGACTAACGAATTGCATAATTTCTTGCATGGGGGGTAACAACTCCCGACAGATTGAATGAAAAAACCAGGGAAGAAGTATACCTGCGCGCTGTGCCAATTACAGCCAGTGACGTTGAGGTTATGCATTTTCTGCGTGTTGCCACGAAAAAAATGATCGCAGAACAACAAATCCTGACCGCTGGTCCCCGCTTTCTTTGATCTTCTGCGGCTATATCCCTTCTGACTCCGTAGTAAAATTACGCAAATTTTTTGTCTTTGACTGGAGATTTCCGCAATGTCGGCTGCTAAAAAACCTATGGTACTGGTGATTCTTGATGGCTACGGTTATCGGGAAGACCAACAGGATAACGCTATTTTTTCTGCCAAAACCCCGGTAATGGATAAGCTGTGGGCCACCCGTCCTCATACCCTGATCGACGCTTCCGGCCTGGAAGTCGGTCTGCCGGATCGTCAGATGGGCAACTCCGAAGTCGGCCACGTCAACCTGGGCGCCGGGCGCATCGTCTACCAGGATCTGACCCGTCTGGACGTTGAAATCAAAGAGCGTACATTCTTCGCTAACCCGATATTGTGCGGCGCGGTGGACAAAGCGGTAAAAAGCGCCAAAGCCGTTCACATCATGGGCCTGCTCTCCCCGGGCGGGGTACACAGCCATGAAGATCATATTGCCGCGATGGTAGAACTGGCCGCAGAACGCGGCGCCGAAAAAATCTACCTGCACGCTTTCCTCGATGGCCGCGATACGCCGCCGCGCAGCGCCGAAGCCTCGCTGGCGCGTTTTGAAACGCAGTTCGCCGCCCTCGGCAAAGGTCGCGTGGCTTCCATCATCGGTCGTTATTACGCCATGGACCGCGATAATCGCTGGGATCGCGTCGAGCAGGCCTATGATCTGCTGACCCTCGCCAAAGGCGAATATCAGGCCGATAGCGCCGTAGCTGGCCTGCAGGCAGCCTATGCCCGTGATGAAAACGATGAATTCGTAAAAGCGACCGTGATCCGCGCCGCCGGTCAGGCCGACGCCGCAATGGAAGACGGCGATGCGCTGATTTTCATGAACTTCCGCGCCGACCGCGCCCGTGAAATCACCCGCGCCTTTGTTAATGCTGATTTCGACGGCTTCGCCCGTAAGAAAGTGGTAAACATCGATTTCGTCATGCTGACTGAATACGCTGCGGACATCAAAACCGCCTGCGCTTATCCGCCAGCGTCGCTGACCAATACCTTTGGCGAATGGATGGCGAAACACGATAAGACCCAGTTGCGCATCTCTGAAACCGAGAAATACGCCCATGTCACCTTCTTCTTCAACGGCGGTGTGGAAGAGTCGTTCCGCGGGGAAGATCGCATTCTGATCAATTCGCCTAAAGTGGCGACCTACGATCTGCAACCGGAAATGAGCTCCGCCGAATTAACCAGCAAACTGGTTGCGGCAATTAACAGCGGGAAGTACGACACCATCATCTGCAACTACCCGAACGGCGATATGGTCGGTCACACCGGCGTATTCGACGCCGCAGTGCAGGCCGTGGAAGCGCTGGATCGCTGTATCGACCAGGTGACTCAGGCCGTACTGTCCGTCGGCGGTCAATTGCTGATCACCGCCGATCATGGCAATGCAGAGCAGATGCGCGATCCGTCTACCGGCCAGGCGCACACCGCGCACACCAACCTGCCGGTTCCGCTCATCTATATCGGCAACAAAACCCTTAAAGCAGTGGAAGGCGGTAAGCTTTCCGACATCGCGCCGACGATGCTGACCCTGATGGGCATGGAAATCCCGCAAGAGATGACTGGTAAGCCGCTGTTCATCGTGGAATAATCCCTCCCCATGAGGGGAAAGGTGATTATTCCAATGATAAAGGCTGCAAAGCCAAAGCAGTTATCTGTCAGACCTTTAGTGTACGCCAGCGTCCTGAGCGCTGGCGTATTGCTATATCCGTTTTCCGTCCATGCGGACGATCGCGACCAGCTCAGATCCATTCAGCAGGATATTGCCACCCAGGAGCGGGCGGTTCGCCAGCAGCAGCAGCAGCGTGCCGCGCAGCAGGAACAGCTGCGTAAGCAGGAGCAGGCGATCGCCGCCGCCGCCCGCAAGCTGCGCGAAACCCAGAACACCCTCGCCGAACTCAACCGCCAGATTAGCGCCATGAACGCCTCCATCGCCAGGCTGGAAAAACAGCGCGCTGCCCAGGAAAAAAATCTGGCGTCGATGCTTGATGCCGCTTTCCGTCAGGGGGAACACTCCGGTATCCAGTTTGTCCTCAATAGCGAAGAGACGGAACGCGGCGAACGGATGCGCGAATATTTCCGCTACTTCAACGAAGCGCGCCAGCAGGCCATTGCCGAACTGAAGCAGACCCGGGAACAGGTCAGCGCTCAGAAAGCGTCGCTGGAAGAAAAACAGAGCCAGCAGCAAACCCTGCTCTATGAACAGCGCGCGGAACAGCAAAAGCTGGAAGCTGCGCGCAACGAACGTAAGAAAACCCTCGCCGGCCTGGAGTCATCGATCAAGAAAGGCCAGCAACAGCTCACTGAGATGCGCCAGAACGAATCTCGCTTGCGCAGTAGTATCGCGCGCGCAGAGGCTGCCGCGAAAGCCCGCGCCGAACGTGAGGCCCGGGAAGCGGAACAGGTGCGCGCCCGCCAGCAGGAGGCCACCCGCAAGGGTACAACCTATAAACCGACCGAAAGCGAGCAATCGCTGATGTCGCGTACCGGCGGGCTGGGTTCACCGCGCGGTCAGGCTTACTGGCCAGTGCGCGGCCCGTTACTGCACCGCTATGGCGAACAGCTCCAGGGGGAGCTACGCTGGAAAGGCATTGTGATCGGCGCCGCTGAAGGCACCGAGGTCAAAGCCATCGCCGACGGGCGGGTGATTCTCGCCGACTGGCTGCAGGGCTACGGACTGGTGGTGGTGGTGGAGCATGGTAAAGGCGATATGAGCCTGTATGGCTATAATCAGAGCGCCCTGGTGAATACCGGAACCCAGGTGCGCGCCGGCCAGCCTATCGCGCTGGTGGGCAGTAGCGGCGGTCAGGGCAGACCGGCGCTCTATTTCGAGATTCGTCGCCAGGGTCAGGCAGTCAATCCACAACCGTGGTTGGGAAGATAAGTTTTGTTGCAATTTCGTCGCATTATCCTCTCCGGCGTCAGCGCTCTGACGCTGGCGCTTCCGGCATTTGCCGGCAAACTGGCTATTGTCATTGATGACTTTGGCTACCGTCCACAGACCGAAAACCAGGTAATCGCTCTGCCGCAGGCTGTCTCAGTGGCGGTGCTGCCGAATGCGCCCCACGCCCGGGAAATGGCCACCAAAGCCCACAATGCCGGCCATGAAGTGTTGATTCATCTGCCCATGGCGCCGCTCAGTAAGCAGCCGCTGGAAAAAGATACGCTGCGCCCGGAGATGAGCAGCGCGGAAATCGAGCGCATAATTCGCGACGCCGTCAATAAAGTGCCCAATGCCGTCGGCATGAATAACCACATGGGCAGCGCGATGACGTCCAGCCTGTTTGGTATGCAGAAAGTGATGCAGGTTCTGGATCACTACAATCTCTACTTCCTTGACAGTATGACCATCGGTAACAGTCAGTCGCTGCGCGCCGCCAGCGGTACCAGCGTCAAAGTTATCAAGCGCAAAGTGTTCCTTGACGACACCCAGAATGAAGCCGACATTCGCTATCAGTTTAACCGTGCGATCGCCCTGGCGCGGCGCAACGGTTCCGCTATCGCCATCGGCCATCCTCACCCGGCTACTGTACGGGTCCTACAGCAAATGGTATACAACCTGCCGCCGGACATCACCCTGGTGCGCCCGAGCAGCCTGCTGAACGAGCCTCAGGTGGATACCTCCACGCCGGGCCAGACCGCGCCAACGGCGCCCGGTAAACCAGCGACCGCGCCGCGCAACCCGTTTCGCGGCGTGAAAGTATGCCGCCCTGAACAGCCGCTGCAGCCGGTGTACGCCTCGCGTTTCTTTGAGACCGTTGGCGAAAGTATTGCCCGGAGTAATCTGGTGAACTATTTTCGCAACCAGTGGCAGGGCTGGGAGCAGAGCCGTAAATCATAAACAGACAGGGCCGGATATCCGGCCCTGGGTTCATTTGTTTAACTTTAGCGTGCGCTTTTGTTCGGAAAGGCCGACGGGGGATTTCTCAGGTTTACCGTGCTGATACCAGGACTTAAAATATTTCAGAAAGCTATATAGTGTCGCATACAGGCCGGTAACCGCCCCGACTTTCCCCTGCCGCCAGGCTCCGCTGAACAGATACCATTTAAAAAAAGCCCCGATAGCGCTGATAATACCGCGCGCCAGCGATGGCCGAATATTCTTATATTTCACCACCCGGGTCGTGTAACCGTTCAGCTTATTAAAGACTTCATGAAGTGAATAGAACGTATCATGGCGGACAAAACCCGGGATACGCTCCGATGGGCCATCAGTATCCACCTCGTCATCCACCGGCCGATCATTAAAACGGGCATACTGGCGATTAAACAAACGCACCGGGAAATCCGGCGATGATACCGGGTAGATGGTGCGCACCTGCTGCCCCAGCACAAACCAGTATCGGGGAATACGCCAGTTACGGTTTGGCTCAGGTTCCTCACCCGCTTTCAGGGCCAGGATATAATCCACCACCTGTTGATCGATAATCTCATCGCTGTCCATACACAGTACCCAGTCATTGCTGGCCAGGCTGATGGCATAATTCATCTGCTGGCCGTGCATGGCATATTCATGGGAGTGCGGCGTAAGACCAAATTGCTGGCAAATGGACAACGTACTGTCACTGCTGCCGGAATCCACCACAATGAACTCATCAGCAATATTCATTAACGGTTTCAATACATCACGCAGCAATCTTTCAGAATTGTAGGTTAACAAACAAACCGAAAGTTTAAACATATTTAACAGAGAATTAGCCAGACATGGAGATACTATATATGAGGATTACCATCTGAGGCGTGATGAATCGCGTGTTACAGAATAATAATAACTAAAGTATGATGCGTTTCAGATAAAAGCGTCATGGCGACGCTTTTATCTGTATTTATTATTCCGAAAATCAATCCCAGCTTAATATCACTTTACCGGACTGGCCGGAGCGCATAGCGTCAAAACCTTGCTGGAAATCATCCACGCTGAAACGGTGCGTGATAATCGGAGTCAGATCCAGACCAGACTGAATCAGCGCCGCCATCTTATACCAGGTTTCGAACATCTCCCGGCCATAAATCCCTTTAATAAACAGCCCCTTAAATATGACCTTATTCCAGTCTATCGCCATATCGGAAGGGGGAATGCCCAGCATGGCAATCCGTCCGCCATGGTTCATGGCATCCAGCATCGCGCGAAAGGCCGGCGGCGCGCCGGACATCTCCAGCCCGACATCAAAGCCTTCGGTCATCCCCAGCTCAGCCATCACCTCCGTAAGCGTCTGCTGACTGACGTTAACCGCCCGCGTTACGCCCATCTCTCTGGCCAGCGCCAGACGGTAGTCGTTGACGTCGGTAATTACCACATTACGGGCGCCGACATGCTTCGCAACCGCAGCCGCCATAATGCCGATCGGCCCGGCGCCGGAGACCAGCACGTCCTCCCCCACCAGATCAAACGACAGTGCGGTATGTACCGCATTGCCGAACGGGTCAAAGATGGAGGCCAGATCGTCAGTGATATTGTCGGGGATTTTAAAAGCGTTAAATGCCGGAATCACCAGATACTCGGCAAAACAGCCGGGCCGGTTGACCCCAACCCCAATGGTGTTGCGGCACAGATGGGTACGCCCGGCGCGGCAGTTGCGACAGTGACCGCAGGTTATGTGTCCCTCGCCGGAAACGCGATCGCCGACGCTGAAGCCTTTAACTTCCTGGCCCATACCCACCACTTCACCCACATATTCGTGGCCCACCACCATCGGCACGGGGATCGTCTTTTGCGACCACTGATCCCAGTTATAAATATGCACATCAGTGCCGCAGATAGCGGTTTTTCGGATTTTAATCAGCAGATCGTTATGACCGACTTCCGGCTCCGGTACCTCGGTCATCCAGATGCCTTCTTCGGCTTTCAGCTTCGCTAATGCTTTCATCGTCTATCCTCAGGCAATCACGCCCAGCTGTTTACCGATACGGATAAATGCCGCAACGGCGCACTCAATTTGTTCCGGGGTATGCGCCGCCGACATTTGGGTACGGATACGCGCCTGCCCTTTCGGCACCACCGGATAGAAGAACCCGGTGACATAAATACCCTCTTTTTGCAGCTCGCGGGCAAAGTTCTGCGCCACCACCGCATCCCCCAGCATCACCGGGATAATAGCGTGATTGGCCCCGGCGAGCGTGAAGCCGGCCGCGCTCATTTTCTCCCGGAACAGGCGGGCATTGGCCCACAACCGGTCGCGCAGCTCGTCGCCGGACGCCAGCATCTCCAGTACCTTAAGGGATGCGGCGACAATCGCCGGCGCCAGCGAGTTCGAAAACAGATACGGGCGGGAACGCTGGCGCAACCACTCCACCACCTCTTTACGACCCGCCGTATAGCCGCCGGAAGCGCCGCCCAGCGCCTTGCCCAGGGTACCGGTGATAATATCCACCCGATCCATCACATCGCAGTACTCGTGGGTACCGCGCCCATGCGCGCCGACAAACCCCACCGCGTGGGAGTCATCGACCATCACCAACGCACCATATTTGTCCGCCAGGTCGCATACTCCCTGCAGATTGGCAATCACTCCATCCATTGAGAACACGCCGTCGGTGGCGATCAGGACATGACGGGCGCCGGCATCGCGCGCCTCTTTGAGGCGCGCTTCCAACTGCTGCATATCATTGTTGGCGTAACGATAACGCTGCGCTTTGCACAGACGCACGCCATCGATAATCGAGGCGTGATTGAGGGCATCGGAGATAATGGCGTCCTCCGGCCCGAGCAGGGTTTCAAACAGCCCGCCGTTGGCGTCAAAGCAGGAAGAGTAGAGAATCGCGTCTTCCATACCAAGGAACTCCGCCAGTGCGTTCTCCAGCTGTTTATGACTGTCCTGGGTGCCGCAAATAAAACGCACCGATGCCATCCCGAAACCGTGGGAATCCATACCGCTTTTAGCCGCCTCAATCAGCACCGGGTGATTCGCCAGGCCAAGGTAATTGTTGGCACAGAAATTAATCACATGACTACCGCCGGCGACGGTAATATCCGCCTGCTGAGCGGACGTGATAATACGCTCTTCCTTAAACAACCCTTCCGCCCTGGCGGTTTCCAGCTGAGCGTTTAACTGTTGGTAAAAATCCCCTCGCATTGCAATTCTCCAGGCATGGCAAATTTCCGCACATATTACCTGAGGCTAGCGGAGCAGACGAGATGACGCTTCATGGTTTATAAATTTTGTAGCATAAATCACGCGCCGACGGCGGGATTCTGACCGCCACGGCCAGTCGATGGCTGTAGGCGCATCGATGTGATGTTATGATAATAAATATCAGTGTCCGGATACGGTTCCGGCACGCCACATTTTTGAAGGTTAACGCTTATGATCATTGTCACCGGTGGTGCCGGTTTTATCGGCAGCAATATTGTCAAAGCCCTGAACGACATCGGTTATACCGATATCCTGGTGGTGGATAACCTGAAAGACGGAACCAAATTCGTCAATCTGGTGGATCTGCACATCGCGGACTACATGGACAAAGAAGATTTCCTAATCCAGATAATGTCCGGCGAAGAGTTTGGGGAAATTGAAGCCGTATTCCACGAAGGCGCCTGCTCCTCCACCACCGAGTGGGATGGCAAGTACATGATGGATAACAACTATCAGTACTCCAAAGAGCTATTGCACTACTGCCTGGAGCGGGAAATTCCGTTCCTGTACGCCTCTTCGGCAGCCACCTACGGCGGGCGTACCTCCGACTTTATCGAATCCCGCGAGTATGAAAAACCGCTCAACGTCTACGGTTACTCCAAATTTCTGTTTGACGAGTACGTACGGCAGATCCTGCCGGAAGCCAACTCGCCGATCGTCGGCTTCCGCTACTTTAACGTATACGGACCCCGTGAAGGCCACAAGGGCAGCATGGCCAGCGTCGCTTTCCACCTCAACACCCAGTTGAACAACGGTGAAAGCCCGAAACTGTTCCAGGGCAGCGAAAACTTTAAGCGTGATTTCATCTACGTCGGCGACGTCGCGGCTGTAAACCTGTGGTTCTGGCAAAACGGCATCTCCGGGATTTTCAACTGCGGCACCGGGCGCGCCGAATCCTTCCAGGCCGTGGCGGATGCCGCGCTCGCCTGGCATAAGCAGGGCAACATTGAGTACATCCCGTTCCCGGACAAGCTGAAAGGCCGCTATCAGGCGTTTACCCAGGCCGATCTGACTAATCTGCGCGCGGCAGGCTATGACAAACCGTTCAAAACCGTCGCTGAAGGGGTAGCGGAGTATATGGCCTGGTTGAATCGCGACGCATAATCGGGTCTGAACGCATGAAAATACTGGTGATTGGCCCGTCATGGGTGGGCGACATGATGATGTCGCAAAGTCTCTATCGTACGCTCCGGGCACGCTATCCCCAGGCGGTGATTGATGTGATGGCGCCGGCCTGGTGCCGGCCGCTGTTATCGCGTATGCCGGAAATCAACGAAGCGATTGCCATGCCGCTGGGCCACGGCGCGCTGGAAATCGGCGAGCGCCGTCGCCTGGGCCACAGCCTGCGCGAGCGCCGCTATGACCGCGCTTACGTATTGCCTAACTCCTTTAAATCCGCGCTGGTTCCCTTCTTTGCCGGGATTCCGCTACGCACCGGATGGCGTGGTGAAATGCGCTACGGTCTGCTTAACGACGCCCGGGTGCTGGACAAGCAGGCCTGGCCGCTGATGGTTGAGCGCTACGTCGCACTGGCCTATGACAAAGGGGTGATGGAGTCCGCCCGCGATCTGCCCAAACCGCTGTTGTGGCCGCAATTGCAGGTCAATGACGAAGAAAAAACCCTGACCTGCGCCAGGTTTAGCCTGAGCGCGGAACGTCCGCTTATCGGTTTTTGCCCGGGCGCTGAGTTCGGCCCGGCCAAACGCTGGCCCCACTACCATTATGCCGCGCTGGCCGGTCAGTTGATTGACGAAGGCTACCAGGTCGTTCTGTTTGGTTCAGCAAAAGACCATGAAGCTGGACAGCAAATCCTCGGCAACCTGACATCGCAGCAGCAGGCCTGGTGCCACAATCTGGCGGGGGATACGGCCCTCGATCAGGCGGTTGTGCTGATTGCCTCCTGTCAGGCCATCGTCACCAATGATTCCGGACTGATGCACGTCGCCGCCGCGCTGGGGCGACCGCTGGTGGCGCTTTACGGCCCGAGCAGCCCTGATTTTACCCCGCCGCTGTCCGATAAAGCGCGGGTTATTCGCCTCATCGACGGCTACCTGAAAGTACGTAAAGGCGAAGGAGAGCAGGGATATCACCAGAGTCTGATAGATATACAGCCTGAACGCGTTTTGAACGAACTGCACCAACTGCTGCAGGCCGGGGAAGCTTAATCCATGCGCGTTCTGATTGTAAAAACCTCGTCAATGGGCGATGTTCTCCATACTCTGCCGGCGCTGACCGACGCGCAGCGGGCAATACCCGAAATTCGCTTCGACTGGGTGGTGGAAGAGGGGTTCGCCCAGATACCCACCTGGCATAGCGCCGTCGAGCGAGTGATACCGGTGGCGCTGCGCCGCTGGCGCAAAGCGTGGTTCTCCGGCCCGGTACGCGCCGAGCGCCGCGAGTTTCGCAAGACGGTGCGCGCAATTCGCTACGACGCAATCATCGACGCCCAGGGGTTGCTGAAAAGCGCTGCGCTGGTGACCCGTCTGGCCCGCGGCACCCGCCACGGCATGGACTGGCAGAGCGCCCGCGAACCGCTGGCCTGCCTGTTTTACAACCGCCGTCACCACATTGATAAATCGCAGCATGCCGTTGAACGCATTCGCCAGTTGTTTGCCGACAGCCTGGGATACTCCCGGCCTCAGGCCCCTGGGGACTACGCCATCGCCCGGCACTTTCTCAATGACCACGAACGCGCGCGCGCGCCATATGCCGTGTTTTTGCATGCCACGACCCGTGACAATAAACACTGGCCGGAAGCGAACTGGCGGCAATTAATTGCTCTGCTGGGCGAACAGGGGATCACCATCAAACTTCCGTGGGGAGCTCCCCATGAAGAGGCGCGGGCTAAGCGACTGGCGGAAGGTTTTGCGTACGTTGAAGTTTTACCGCGCATGAGCCTGGAAAACGTGGCGCGTGAACTGGCGAATGCCAGATTTGTTGTCTCCGTGGATACCGGACTGAGCCATCTGACCGCCGCGCTGGACCGGCCAAATATCACGTTGTATGGCCCCACTGACCCCGGTCTGATTGGCGGATACGGAAAAAATCAGCAGGCATTAAAATCCAGGACCGATGATATTGCGGCGATCCAGCCGCAGGATGTTTATCAATCGATCCATCGCCTGATTGCCGGTCAGTAAAGGCCGCATGCCCCCTCTCCAGATAGCAGACGGGGTACGCGCTTAAAGAATTATTTCTGGCGAACCACGTTGCCAGTAAACGCGTTAAGTACCGACAGCAGATGCGCCAGGTAATTCTCCTCATAAAACCGGACGACGCTTTCCTGAATAACCGCCGGTGATGATAGCTGGCGGCCGTCAATAATCTCCTGCATCTTACGGGCCAGAGCCGTCGTATCGCGGGGAGGGAAAAGCTCGCCATTTAATCCCGGCTGAATTATTTCACCAGGACCGCTGACGCAATCAGAGCTAATACACCAGATACCCCGGGATAAAGCCTCCAGCAGTATTAAAGGAAAACCTTCATGGGCGGAAGTAAGCAGTAAAGCGGAAACATTACCGACATTTTCCCGCACATATTGCCAGGGATCCCGTTGCCATCTATGCCACGTGATATTTTGACTCACCCCACAAGCAACAGCATAGGCCTGGCACTGTTCCCGGTCGGGACCATCGCCAATCACATCAAGATGCCACTCTCCGTTCAATAAAGCGCACGCGGACAGCAGATCTTTTAATCTTTTCTGATCTTCGAAATGTACTCGGCCGATATAAATAAAACGTGCCGATGGCGCTTTTTCTGTCCAGGCATCACTATGAGCTACTGGATTGAATACCGTAGCGATGTCATTTTCCGCCGCACCTAATTCCATCAACTGACGGCGAATCTCATTACTGATCGCCAGATGATAATCCGCTTTCATTAAATAGTAAGGACGATAGCGATCCAGCGGCGGCAAATGTATCCATGACAGCAACTTTATATTCCGTAAAGAAAAACGAATCGCCAGTCTGGAGATCAGACAAGGGATGGTGTTCAATGTAATAATGATGTCAGGTTTAACTTTAGCAATATAGCGCGCCAAAGCGCTGGCATGTGCAATCCGCCTTAATTTATGATTACCAATTAACGATTTATGAATTTTATATGGGATACCATTCAGCCATTGCCGATCCTGTTCTTCCCCTTCATCAAACAGGAAAACTGAGGCTTCAACACCGTCTGCTGAATTTAATAACCGGATCACTCTGGATGTCACCCTTTCCATACCCCCATAACCGACAGGTACATCCATAGTAAAAACTATTCGCATTTTGACACCCAGGCAAGCAAAAAAAATAAGATTAATTATAAGTTAAAGCGCACATAAAGACAAAAAAATCACTTCTCTACAGACGCCTGTTTTTGGCTATGATAGAATCCGCAGGGATTGGCTAACATGCTCAGGTTGCATATGTTAAAAGATAAAAACGACATCATTTACAATGCCTGCGTTGTGGCACTGGCAACTGCTCTGGCTCTTAACCTTATCATAACCGGTATCCCTGCCAAAATATTCTATATTGTGAGCTACATTTCTGTAATATTTACCATCAGACATTTCCTGAAAGAAAAAAAAACCGGCAGCAAACTGTTTACTTTCTTTCTGATAAGTATTTTCCTGGTGGGGTTGGTCAGAGTATCATGGGCCCTTTATTTTAATGATGTTTATTATGTAGATGTCAGGGAAAATTATTTATTGAGCGGAAAACGCGCTCTGCTTGCTACATTTGTCATATTCTGGCTATATACGGAAAGATTTCGCGCGCATCGCCTGACACTGAATATTGCATCAGCACTGCTAATCATCTCATTATTCATTACCTGTTTCATCGGCTATTATGAATATATGGAAAGCGGCAGAATAAAATTAACAGCAGATGCGGCAACCACCTCATCGTACTTAATTACCGTGATTGGATTTGCCACTCTGTGGACGCTGATACAGGGATGCCAGAGTCAGTTGCGTAGTATTGCACTGTGCCTGCTGAGTTCAGCGTTAATGCTTTTCTTACTGGCATTAACTGAAACCCGCTCGGCAATCCTGAGTATTCCGGTCTTTTTGTTTATATTCTTTGCTGTCTTTTTCAGGAAGGTAAATAAAAAAGTCAGAATCGGATTGATGGTATGTTTTCTGACAGCATTGATCGCCACCCCCTTCTTTGCCCAGGACAGGATGAAAGAGATCGCCGCTAATATACAAAGCTATCATCATGATAATTCGACATCGATTGGCGCCAGATTTTCTATCTGGAAAGGCGGTTGGTATAGTACGACACTCGATTTTTTAGGACAGAGTCCGGATAGCCGTACAGAAAAGGCCCGTCTATACATTGAAAAATATGAGAAAAGCAACCCGGAAGCTTATAATAATGTCAAATACAATCTCCATAATGAACTGCTTGAAGTTTTTTCATTGCAGGGTATTGCCGGGCTAATCACTTTATTATCATTCTATATTATCGGATTAATCATCGGCCTGCGCGGTATTAAAGACAAAACCAACGGTGTATTTTTTATTATCGCGCCAGTGATTATGATGGGGCTCACAGACTCCGTATTAATTCAGGCAAATACCGTAATGGTAGTATGTATCTCAGCAGGTCTGGCATTTATCTGGTTACCATCAGAGAAAAAGCCGTTAAGGTCGCCGGGCGATATCTCCGTTATCTGACATTTTCAACCCACGGGCATCGTCTGGCGGACAGTGCCCATTAAACCTCTTGATTTCCTGAGATTAATTACTGCTCAGGAAAGTGGACATGGCGGCAATCTCTTTGTTTATGTCATCCACCGGAATAGATGAAAGCATATCTTCCGTTGTAATAATCTGCCGCGCCAGCGGATAATTCGGCGCCCAGACTTTATTGTTGATAAATCCCCCCAGAATAACGTTACTGCCATATAAAGCAATCAGCGGCTTATCAAACGCACAGGCGACATGCACCCAGGAAGTATCCGGTGATATCACCAGGCTGGCCTTTTCGATGCAGGCCATCGCGCTGAAAAAAGTTGTCCCCGGGTTTTTAACCACGCCTTCAGCCACGGTAAACGTCGCTAATAACTGCGCCGGGCCAATTAAAACAATATCGATATGCGGGCCAATACTGCGGATGAACCTGACCATCCCGTCAACCTGTACCGGTGAGAGGTTGCGTTCTTTACGGGCAGCAAAGGGGTTAATCACCACCATTTTATTGCCTGCCAGCTGGCTCAGAAAAGCGTGTGTCGCGGCGCGTTCCTGTTCAGGTATTGATAGCAGATAATGATAGTTTTCATCCTGTTCCCCGGTTAACAACGTAATGACCTGTTTATAGCGTTTAGTCACATGCTGATCGACAAACGGATAATCGATGTTTATATCATAGCGCGGCAGGTTATTTTTATTAAAACCCAACGTATGCCTGGCGTTGATAAGACAGATAAAGAAATAATAAACAGGTGAAATATAATCACCAAAATCCAGCACTAAATCATATTTTTCTTTACGCAACCGTAGCCCAAGCTTAAAGATATCACTAAAGCGTGGATGATAAACAAAGATATTTTTAATCTGAGATAAATTGCTTATAATAAACGCATTGTCTTTACCGGCGACAACGTCGATATGTTTTCCCGCCGCGGCCAGTTTACTGAATAACCCGGTGGAGACAATCATGTCGCCAATCTTATTATCATCTCTCAGCACCAGGATTTTCTTCACGGAATCCGGCTTCCATGGCGACACGCGTCTACCAGTATTCATCAATAAACAGACCAGGCGGAGCTTTAATCTACGAAGATACTGGTTTTTCTTTCTGTTCCACTGTTTGATTTTTTTTACAAACATTTTATCTTCGCTTATCCATTTAATGTTTTATCTTCTGTAGACAACTATATAAGCAATTTTTATTTCAGCTTTGTCTGATAATACTCAGCAAGCGTCATTCCCTGAGTGCGCGCGCTAAGCCAGATAAAGAGCTGCTCCAGATCATGATACAACCCCTCTATCGCCGCCGAATCCTTAAATGTCGGACTACCGCCCGGCATAAACTCAGACGAATGCAGCATAAACTCAACATAATCGCTGCCCCGGGACAAATATTGCTCCGCCACTCCCGTCATGCGCTGTACATTACCGCCCGCAGGCCGCAACCAGTCCACAGAGGGGCTACGATATTTACCACGCAGCCGATCGTAACCCTGTTTCACCGCATTGAGCCAGCCCGCATGTTTATACTGAATGCTCATCGGCACTTCGAGTAACGTGCTGTTTCCCGGTTTATCAATATTATCCACATCCATAAAATAGGCGCGATCGGGAAAGTGCTGGTAATTACTCCCCCCCTGCCCGGAAGGCGCGCCTCTGGCGTTACGCCAGTTAACGCGTGGCGTCACAGAACAATCCGTTTCATAGCCAAGCTCAATCAGCAGGCGCGCGTAACGGCTGTCGAACGCCCAGCGGCCGGCGCGGTGGCTGCGCATCTTCACCTGAAACGTCTTTTCCAACAGCTCAGTCATGAAAACCACCTTATCACGCATGATATCATCAGGATATTCAATGAGATAAGGCTGCCAGCGCCAGTCATCACCGGTGAGATCATATTCCGGTGGGCTATGCCAGGCATGCAAATGCATCCCCACTTCCCCGGTATTTCTGGCGATCACATCACTGGCAAACTCGACATAAACCGGGTCAACAGCCATTTCATAATTCGTCAGCCAGGTGGGTTTAAAACCATATTTCTCACACAACTGCTGAAAGCGCGCCAAATATCTGGCGTTTTCTGTGGTAATACGATCGTGATTTTGCCACAGGTTATCGCCTTCAGTATCAATGGTGATCAGAAATGCTGGTTTACTTGTCATGGCTTACATCCGCTGGCCGGGAGGAGCAATATGGTAGAGGAATTGGTGAAAAACTGCCACAGCGCTTCTATCAGACTGCCTGATACCCTAAAATCGGAAGCCAAATATCCGGTGAAGAAAAGAGTATGCGATCAGAGCCATCTTTCATTCCCTCCCGTATTCTGGTGATTAAGCTACGCCATCACGGCGACATGCTACTGATCACGCCAGTCATTCATGCCCTGAAGCAGCACTATCCTGACACCAGCGTCGACGTTCTGCTTTATGAAGAAACCCGGGAGATGCTGGCCGCCAACCGGGAAATTCGCCAGATTTACGGCCTTGACCGGCGCTGGAAAACCCAGGGCGCGCGTTACAAGCTCCGCCAGGAGTGGGCGCTGCTGCAAAGCCTGCGCCAGCAGCGCTATGATCTGGTACTGAATCTGGCCGATCAGTGGAACAGCGCCCTGATTACCGCGTTTACCGGCGCCGCGGTGCGTATCGGTTTTGACTTCCCCAAGCGGCGCCATTTTCTGTGGCGCCACTGTCATAACCGCCTTGCGGCCACGGACGCCCACCAGACGCAGCACACTGTTGAACAGAACTTATCGATTCTGGCGCCGCTCGGGTTGTCGGTTGACCACCCCACGGTGACCATGGCCTATACCTCCGGGGACTGGCAAAACTGCCTGGCGCTAATCCCGGAAGCGTTCCGCCGGCAATATATTGTTATTCAGCCCACGTCGCGTTGGTTCTTTAAATGCTGGCGCGAGTCGCGCATGAGCGAGGTAATTAACGCGCTGGCGGAAATGGGCCAGCATGTCATCATCACATCCGGCCCCGACCCGAAAGAAAAGCAGATGGTAGAGGCGATTATCGCTGGCTGTCCGCAGGCGCCGATCCTCTCCCTTGCCGGTCAGTTGACCCTACGTCAGTTGGCGGCGCTGATCGACCATGCGCGGCTATTTATTGGCGTCGATTCGGTGCCGATGCACATGGCCGCCGCGCTGCAAACGCCGCTGATAGCGCTTTTCGGCCCGTCAAAACTCACCTTCTGGCGCCCCTGGCAGGCAAAAGGCGAGGTGATCTGGGCCGGCGATTTTGGTCCCCTGCCCGATCCCGACGCGATTGATACCGGCACTGATGAACGTTACCTGGATTTGATCCCCGCCAGCGCCGTGATTGATGCCGCCAGAAGGCTACTGTCATGAAAAAATTCCGCCTGGCGTTAGTCAGACAAAAATACCGGCCGGACGGCGGCGCCGAGCGCTTTGTCTCCCGGGCGCTGGAAGCGCTCGACCAGCACGATCTGGCGCTTAACGTTATCACCCGGGAATGGCAGGGCCCCGTCAAACCGGCGTGGCAAATCCATATCTGTAACCCGCCTAAATGGGGGCGTATCAGCCGCGAACGCGGCTTTGCCAACGCCGCCAGAGCGCTATGGCAGGCGCAGCAGTTCGATCTGGTGCAAAGCCATGAACGTATCGCCGGCTGCGATCTATATCGCGCCGGGGATGGCGTGCATCGCCGCTGGCTGGAGGAGCGCTCGCGCATTCTGCCCGGCTGGAAAGCGAAACTGCTGTGGTACGACCGCTATCATCGCTATGTCATGAACGCCGAGCAGGAGATGTACGGCGATCCGGCCCTGCGCGCCGTGATTTGCAACGCGGCGATGGTGAAACAGGAGATCATGGCTAATTTTGGTTTTCCTGAGCATAAAATCCACGTCATTTATAACGCAATCGACCACCAGCGTTTCGCCCCCCCTGACCCGCAGCAGCGTCTGGCGCTGAGAAGCCGTCTGGGCATCGCGGCACGGGCGACCTGCCTGATTTTCGTCGGTTCGGGCTTCGAGCGTAAAGGGCTGGACGCCGCCATCCGGGCGCTTGCGCCCACCGATCGCCACCTGCTGGTAGTCGGTAAAGATAAAGATCAGTCGCGCTATCAGGCGCTGGCCAGAACGCTCGGTTGCGACCAGCGCGTTCACTTTTTCGGTATCCAGCAGGAAACTCTGCCCTTTTACCAGGCGTCCGACGGTCTGCTGCTCCCCACACTGTACGACCCGTTCCCGAACGTGATTCTCGAAGCCATGGCCTGTGGCCTGCCGGTCATCACCACCACCGGCTGCGGCGGCGCGGAGTTTATTGATGCCGGACGCAACGGCTATGTTTGCGATGCCCTGGATATCCCGGCGCTAACCCAGGCCATCATGGCGCTGCCGTCTGACATCAGCGATTCAGAGCCAGGCCGCTGCGCCAGGGCGCGTATTATGGAATGTACCGCGGAAAATCTGTCCGCGCAGCTGATCGCCCTGTATCAACAACTGGTGGAGTAACTGATGCGAATTCTGTTCATCATCGACGGGTTGCCCGGCGGCGGCGCGGAAAAAGTGGTACTCACGCTGGCGGAACAGTTTCTCCGCGAAGGGGAGCAGGTAGCGCTATTCTCTCTGCGCGATGTCTGCGACTATCCGCTGCCGCAGGGGCTGGACTACCGGGTGATCGCCGATACCTGTCGCGCGCCGTGGCGCAAGCTTACTGAGATAACGCGCCGGGCGCGTCAGTTGGATCGGGCCATCGCGCAAAGCGGTCACTTTGATTTGATAGTCTCTCATCTCCACAAGACCGATCGTATCGTGGCGCACAGTCGCGCGCTGCGAAACCAGAATCTGTGGTTTTGCCTGCATGGGGTATTTTCCACCTCTTATCTGGGGCATCGCCGCGGTTTCGATCGCTGGCTGAAGCGCCGTAAAATTCAGCAGGTCTATCAGCAGCGCAATATCATCACCGTTTCTGATGCGGTGGGGAACGATCTGGTTGAAGCGTTCCATGTACGTCCCGCACAGCTACGCACCATCTATAACCCGTTTGATATCGACGCCATTCGTCAGGCGGCGCTGGAACCCTGCGCCATGGCCGGGCAGGATTACCTGATTCACGTCGGGCGTTTTCATACCGCCAAACGCCACGATCGTCTGATTGAAGCCTATGCGCAAAGCGGTATTGACGCGCCGCTGGTGCTGCTCGGTAAAGGAACGCCACAACAGGAACAAACACTGCGGGCGCTGGCCGCTGCCCGGGGAGTGGCAGACCGGGTCATCTTTCAGGGGTTTCATCGCAATCCGTGGCCGTGGATAAAACATGCCCGCCTGCTGGTGGTGAGTTCCGACAGCGAGGGATTTGGTAACGTGCTGGTGGAAGCGCTATTGCTGGGTACTGCGGTAGTCAGCACCCGCTGTCCGGGCGGGCCGGCGGAAATTCTTACCGGGTCGCTGGCCAATGGGCTGTCGGACCTCAGCAGCGAAGCGTTGGCCCGGACGATGCAAAACATTTATTATCATCCCCCCGCCATTGAACCAGGCGCGCTGGAGAAGTTCAGCGTGCAAAATATCTGTATGCAATACCGGCAATTACAGAAATAGTATGCTAACAGCAGTCATTTGCTTGTGATGGATTTTATATGAACCATGCCCCTTTACTCAGTATCATCGCCGCCGTCTATAACGGTGAGAAGTTCCTTGAGCAATTCTTCACCTGCATTCAGCAGCAGGCGCTGGAAAGTTATGAACTGATTCTGGTGAATGATGGATCTACAGACGCCAGCGTCGCCATCATGGAAGCCTGGAAAGAGAAGCTGGGCAATGTCACCATCATCGGGCAGGAAAATCAGGGCGTATCGATCGCCCGTAACACCGGCCTTGCCGCCGCCCGCGGTAAGTACCTTGCCTTTCCGGATATCGACGATCTGTTTTACCCGGATATGTATCGCACGCTGCTGGCCATAGCCGAAGAAAATCAACTGGATGTCGCTACCTGCAATGGGCGGTATATCTATGAAGATGGCCGACCCGCACAGCCCATTTTCCCGCCTGACCGCCTGTCGTCCACACCGGTTTTAGCGGGGGATGTCTGGCTGAAACAGGCGCTGGACTCGCGTAAGTTTCTCCACGTGACCTGGCTGAACATCTATCGCCACGCATTTATTACCGCGCATAATTTTCATTTTGAACCCGGCCTGCGCCACCAGGATATTCCCTGGACGACAGAGCTTCTGCTGGCGGCTCAGCGGGTGCAGTACACCGATAAGCCATTCTACGATTACTACATTCATTCTGAATCGGTTTCCCATAAGCCCGACACCGACGACACGCTTATCCGTTCCGCCCATCACTACATGAAGATTCTGGAAATGCTGGAGGTGATTAACCAGCGCTATCCGGAAAAAGTGCGCCGCATTCCCGCCTGCCGCTGGCAGATAGCGAAAGAGGGGCTGGGGATCATTCATACCATCGATCAGATGAAGGATGTGGAGAAAAGGCGCGGTCTGATCAGGGAGTTTTTTGACCGCGGTATCTGGCGCCTGATCTGGAAAAATGCTCATAGCCTGCGCCTGCGCTGGAGGCTGGGACGCCGCTACTTTAGATTAAAAAAAGAATTAAAATCAGGATAATAAACTTAAAAATAGACTTAAACTGCCTGCCGCAGCTAAATGCAGGCAGTCTTTAATATATAGCCTGAATATATTGTTTAACGCATTTTTCTCTCTCAGTGCCTCTTATCGGCCAAACAGCAGCGATTCTTAGCCTGGGGATAGCTTTAAACAGATTAAATGCTTAGAATTTGGCCCGCCGATAATAAAAAACGGATATTAGCTTGGAATCGTTGTATACCGCTCTACTCTATCTTATCCAGCCGCTGGTTTGGGTTCGTCTTTTACTTCGTAGCCGGAAGGCCCCGGCGTACCGTAAACGCTGGGCGGAGCGCTACGGATACTGCAAAAATAAAGTTCAGCCGAATGGCATTCTGCTCCATTCGGTTTCCGTGGGTGAAACCCTTGCCGCGATTCCATTAGTGCGGGCGTTACGCCACCGTTACCCGACCCTGCCGATTACCGTTACCACCATGACGCCAACCGGCTCTGAGCGCGTACTGTCGGCGTTTGGCAAGGATGTTCATCACGTTTATCTGCCTTACGACCTGCCCTGCGCCATGAACCGTTTTCTCAACACGGTACGGCCCCGGCTGGTGATCGTGATGGAAACGGAGCTGTGGCCCAATATGATTAACGCCCTGCACCGGCGCCACATTCCGCTGATTGTCGCTAACGCCCGGCTTTCCGAGCGTTCGGCGCGCGGTTATAAAAAGCTGGGCGGACTAATGCGCCGCCTGCTGAACAACATTACTCTGATTGCCGCCCAGAACAGTGAAGACGGAGAACGTTTTATTGCGCTGGGGCTCAGACGCAGCCAGTTGTCCGTGACCGGCAGCCTGAAATTTGATATCTCCGTTACTCCGGAACTGGCAGCCCGGGCAATTACCCTGCGCCGCCAGTGGGCGCCACATCGTAAAGTGTGGATTGCCACCAGCACTCATGACGGCGAAGAGGCGATTATCCTCGACGCTCACCGCAAACTGCTGGCCAGCTTCCCGGATCTACTGCTGATTCTGGTACCCCGTCACCCCGAACGCTTCAGCGACGCGCAGCAACTGGTACGCAAGGAAGGCTTCAGTTATACCCTGCGCAGCAGCGGTGAAATCCCGTCGGCCAGCACTCAGGTCGTCGTCGGCGATACCATGGGGGAGCTGATGCTGCTGTACGGTATTGCCGACCTGGCTTTCGTGGGCGGCAGCCTGGTCGAGCGCGGCGGCCACAACCCACTGGAACCGGCGGCGCACGCTATCCCGGTGCTGATGGGGCCATATACTTTCAACTTTAAAGATATTTGCGCTCGCCTGCAGGCGGCGGACGGGCTAATCACCGTCACCGACGCGGATTCGCTGGTGAAAGAAGTTTCCACATTACTCACCGATGAAGATTACCGTCTCTGGTACGGCCGGCATGCCGTTGAAGTCCTGCACCAGAACCAGGGGGCGCTGCAGCGCCTGCTCCAGTTGCTCGAACCCTATCTGCCGCCGCGAGGTCACTGATGACAATGCGCCTGTCGGTTGTCCTGATCGTCAGAGATGCCGCCGATCTGCTGCCCGATTGCCTGGCATCGGTTGCCTGGGCGGATGAGCTCGTGGTGCTGGACTCTGGCAGTCAGGATGCGACACTGGCTATCGCCCGGGAAGCCGGCGCGCAGGTATACGTCCGGGAAGACTGGCAGGGCTATGGCGTTCAGCGCCAGCGCGCCCAGCAATACGCCAGCGGCGATTATATTCTGATGATCGATGCCGACGAGCGCGTCACGCCGGAGCTGGCTGACGCTATTCGCAGCGTACTCACCGCCCCCGCAGCAGGCGCCGTCTACAGCATCGCGCGCCGTAATCTGTTCCTGGGGCGCTTTATGCGCCACAGCGGCTGGTATCCCGACAGGGTCATCCGGTTGTATCCGCGCGAACAGTATCGCTATAACGACAATCAGGTCCACGAATCCCTTGACTACGCCAGCGCCGACGTAAAGCCCCTGCCTGGCGATCTGTTGCACTTAACCTGCCGGGACTTCGCCAGCTTTCAGCGTAAGCAGCTCAACTACGCCACGGCGTGGGCCCACGAGCGGCATCTGCAGGGCAAGAAAACCTCATTGTGGGGGATATTCAGCCATACCGCCGGGGCGTTCATCAAAACGCTGTTGCTGCGCGGCGGCGTGCTGGACGGCGCTCAGGGCTGGTTGCTGGCCGTGGTGAATGCACAATATACTTTCAACAAATATGCCGAACTTTGGGCCCTTAACCACGGTTATACGCAGAAGAGACCGCTATGAGCACTCGCGCCATCTATCCCGGCACCTTTGACCCGATGACCAACGGCCATCTGGATATCATCGAACGCGCGGCGAAAATGTTCGATCGCCTGATACTGGCCATCGCCGCCAGCCCGGGCAAAAAACCGCTGTTTACCCTGGAAGAACGCGTCGAACTGGCCAGCCAGGCAACGCGCGGTTTCAGGAATGTCGAGGTTATCGGCTTCAGCGATCTGATGGCCAACTTCGCCCGCACACAGCAGGCCAACGTTCTGATTCGCGGGCTGCGCGCCGTCGCCGACTTTGAGTATGAAATGCAGTTGGCGCAGATGAACCGCCACCTGATGCCGGAACTGGAAAGCGTCTTCCTGATGCCTTCCGGCGAGTGGTCTTACGTCTCTTCTTCGCTGGTGAAAGAGGTGGCCCGCCACCAGGGGGATGTCAGCCATTTCCTGCCTCCCCATATCCACCAGGCGCTGCTGTCCCGGCTCAACGCCGGTAAATAATTAGCGCTGGCAGCGGCGGCAATAAAACGTCCGTCGCTGGCCGTGTTTTGTCGCCAGGACTGGCGCGCCGCATGCCCGACAGGGCTCCCCCTCACGTCCGTAAACCTGTAGCTCCTGGGCGAAATAACCCGGCTTGCCATCGCTCTGCAAAAAATCCTTCAGGGTAGTTCCCCCCTGTTCAATCGATCGTAACAGCACGGCCTTGATCGCCTGTACCAACAGTTCGCACTCCTGCTTCGACAGGGAACTGGCGGCCCGATCGGGATGGATCCCGGCGGCGAACAGCGATTCGCTGGCATAAATATTACCGACGCCGACCACCAGTTTGTTATCCATCAGCCAGGGCTTAATCGCCAGGCGCTTTTTAGCGCATTTTTCATGCAGATAGTCGGCATTGAAATCGTCGCTGAGCGGTTCCGGCCCGAGGTGCGCCAACACATTGTGTCCCTGCAACTCCCGGGTCCACAGCCAGGCGCCAAAGCGGCGCGGATCGGTGTAGCGCAGCACTTTGCCGTTGCTCATCACCAAATCGACGTGATCGTGTTTTTCGGCAGGCTGTTCATACGGGAGGATACGCAGGCTACCGGACATACCAAGATGGATAATGATCCAGCCATCCGGCAGTTCCAGCAGCAGATATTTAGCCCGACGCTGTACGCTCAGTACCGGTTTGTCGCTCAACGCGTGGATCTCCGCAGAGACCGGCCAGCGCAGGCGGCCATTCCGCACCACGGCGTGCAAAATGGTCTCGCCGACCAGATGCGGTTCGATCCCGCGTCGGCTGGTTTCCACTTCTGGTAATTCTGGCATGGCTCCTCCCTTGTCTGTGTTTGCTGCCATCGTCCACCGCCATGATATGGGGACGTTCTGAAAACAAAAAACCCCGCCGGAGCGGGGTTTTCAGACAGAAGCCAGAATTATTTAATTTTGGCTTCTTTGTAGATAACGTGCTGACGAACAACCGGATCGTACTTTTTCAGTTCCATTTTTTCCGGTTTGGTGCGTTTGTTCTTCGTGGTGGTATAGAAGTGACCAGTACCAGCAGAAGAAACCAGCTTGATCTTCTCGCGAACACCTTTAGCCATGATTTATCTCCTTAGTACTTCTCGCCACGGGCACGCAGTTCAGCCAGAACTGTATCGATGCCTTTTTTATCAATAACACGCATACCTTTAGCAGATACGCGCAGAGTAACGAAACGCTTTTCGCTCTCAACCCAGAAACGATGAGAGTGCAGGTTCGGCAGAAAACGGCGTTTAGTCGCGTTCAGTGCGTGGGAACGGTTGTTACCGGTCACCGGACGCTTGCCAGTAACTTGGCAGACTCGGGACATGTCTATTCTCCAAAAATCAAATTAGCTCGAGCTTCGTATAGGGTATTGGCGCCTCGTCAGGCCTGCTGGCCTGGTCTGGCGGTTCATTGTGAACTCGCGATGCCAGGCCCAAATGCCAAACCCGAGATTCTCAAAGGTGGCGTAGTATACGCTGAGTAAGGCATGTGCTCAAGTCCCGGACAAACAAAGATCCCGGTGGATCGCCTGTTTTGGCCTAAATCCAGCCTCGTTCAGCAAATGAAACGCTCTCTCCATGGCCGATAACCAGGTGGTCGAGCACCCGAATGTCCATAAACTGGCAGCTACGCATAATACGATCGGTAATCGCCCGGTCGGCGCGGCTGGGCTCCGCTTTTCCGGAAGGATGGTTATGGGCCAGAATCACCGCCGCCGCATTGCGTTTCATCGCTTCGCGGACAATCTCCCGGGGATGTACCTCTACGTGCGCCAGCGTGCCGGAAAACATCCGGCTATGAGAGATAACCCGATTCTGATTATCGAGAAAGATCACCATAAAAACCTCGCGCTCTTCATCCGCCAGTTGGCTAAACAAAAAATCGCGGGTCATTTCCGGGCTGAGCAACGTTTTTTCTTCCGCTATCTGGCAGGAAAAATAGCGCCGCGCCAGCTCCGCGATAGCGCATAGTTGGGCATACTTCGCCAGGCCAATACCGCCAACCTCGCGAAAGTCGTCCAGACTGGCGCTCAGTAACTGGCGCAGACTTCCGAAATGGCGGATTAACTGGTGCGCAAACACCAGTACATGCACACCGGGTTTGCCGGTGCGCAGAAAAATCGCCAACAGTTCTACATCCGACAATGCCCTGGGCCCCAGTTCCAGCAACTTCTCCCGCGGCGGCATACCCAGCTCTTCACTCCATTCCATTGCGCACCTCCCTGTCCGTTTACCATATCCTGACACAACGTATTAAAGGAAACGACTGTCGCGACAACAGGTTGCGTAACGCCTCGCAAACTCCTTATCGCCCGGCGCCACAACGCCGCAAGGATTATGATAAAATCTCCGCCCAGTGACGCCAGCAAACAGGAAAAGAGCGATGACGGGCCTTGCCGGTAAAAAAATTGTTCTGGGCATCAGCGGCGGTATCGCCGCCTACAAAGCGCCAGAATTAGTACGCCGCCTGCGCGATCGGGGGGCTGACGTCCGGGTCGCAATGACCGACGCGGCTAAAGCATTTATTACTCCCCTGAGTTTACAGGCCGTATCCGGTTACCCTGTTTCCGACAGTCTGCTGGATCCCGCGGCTGAAGCCGCCATGGGCCATATCGAGCTGGGAAAGTGGGCCGATTTAGTCATTCTGGCCCCCGCAACGGCCGATCTTATCGCGCGAATCGCCGCAGGCATGGCCAACGATCTGGTGAGCACCATTTGCCTGGCCACGCCGTCTCCGGTCGCCGTCGTACCGGCCATGAACCAGCAAATGTACCGGGCCGCGGCAACCCAGCATAACCTTGGCACCCTGGCCAGCCGCGGGCTGCTTATCTGGGGTCCGGACAGCGGCAGTCAGGCCTGTGGCGATGTTGGCCCCGGGCGGATGCTCGATCCGCTGACGATTGTCGAGATGGCGGCACAGCACTTTGCCCCGGTCAAAGATTTGCAACATCTCAACATCATGATAACCGCTGGTCCTACCCGCGAGCCGCTGGATCCGGTTCGCTATATCACTAACCACAGTTCCGGTAAAATGGGGTTCGCGATTGCCGCCGCCGCCGCCGCGCGGGGCGCCAGTGTCACGCTGGTGGCCGGGCCGGTCGCCCTGCCTACGCCGCCGTGGGTAAAACGTATTGATGTAACCACTGCGCTGGAAATGGAAGCCGCCGTGCAGCAACAGGTTCAGCAGCAGCATATTTTTATTGGCTGCGCCGCGGTAGCGGATTACCGCGCCCGGCAAGTCGCTGATGAGAAAATAAAAAAGCAAGGCGATGAATTAACAATAAAAATGGTTAAAAATCCGGATATCGTCGCCGGCGTTGCCGCCCTGACCGATCGCCGCCCCTATGTGGTCGGGTTTGCCGCGGAAACAAATAATGTGGAAGAATATGCCCGGCAAAAGCGCGCCAAAAAGCAGCTTGATCTGATCTGCGCCAACGATGTTTCTCAGACTGGTCAGGGCTTTAACAGCGACAGCAACGCATTGCACCTTTTCTGGCAGGAAGGAGAAAAAGTCTTACCGCTTACGCAGAAGGCACTCCTTGGCCATCTATTACTGGACGAGATAGTTACCCGTTATGATGAAAAAAATCGACGTTAAGATTCTGGACCCGCGCGTGGGCCAGCAGTTTCCGCTGCCGACCTATGCCACTCATGGCTCGGCAGGTCTCGATCTGCGCGCCTGTCTGGATAACGCCGTGACGCTGGCGCCGGGGGAAACCACCTTGCTGCCGACCGGTCTGGCGATTCACATTGCCGATACATCGCTGGCCGCGGTTATTCTGCCCCGCTCCGGGCTGGGCCACAAACATGGCATTGTGTTGGGTAACCTGGTCGGACTTATCGACTCCGATTATCAGGGCCAGTTGATGGTATCCGTCTGGAACCGCGGCAACACCACGTTCACCATTGAACCCGGTGAGCGCGTCGCTCAAATGGTCTTTGTTCCGGTGGTCCAGGCTGAATTCAATCTGGTAGAAGAATTCGATGTAACCGATCGCGGGGAAGGCGGTTTCGGCCACTCCGGCCGTCAGTAAGCCCGATATTTCGGACGCACCTCTGTAGCGTTATAACATTAATAATGACGCGGGCCATACGGCTTGCGGACGTTATGTGGGTGCGCGCCTGACTGACACAGCGTTTATTTCAGGGGTATTTTAAAACATGGCAGAAAAACAAACGGCGAAAAGGAACCGTCGCGAGGAAATACTTCAGTCTCTGGCCCAAATGCTGGAATCCAGTGATGGAAGCCAGCGGATCACCACCGCCAAACTGGCGGCCTCGGTTGGCGTTTCTGAAGCCGCGCTGTACCGGCATTTTCCCAGTAAGACGCGGATGTTCGACAGTCTGATTGAATTTATCGAAGACAGTCTGACCAGCCGCATCAATCTGATTCTGAAGGATGAAAAAGACACCGCCAATCGGCTGCGTCTTATTGTCCTGCTGATTCTTGGATTCGGCGAGCGTAACCCGGGTTTGACGCGCATCCTGACCGGCCACGCGCTGATGTTCGAACAGGATCGCCTGCAGGGGCGTATCAATCAGCTGTTTGAACGCATTGAAGCGCAGCTCCGCCAGGTACTGCGGGAAAGGAAAATGCGCGAAGGCGAAGGTTTTACTAACGATGAAACGCTGTTAGCCAGCCAGATCCTGGCGTTTTGCGAAGGGATGCTTTCCCGCTTCGTACGCACGGAATTCCGCTACCGGCCCACGGACGAGTTCGAAATCCGCTGGCCGCTGATCTCCGCCCAGCTGCAATAATAAGCCACCCGTACAGGTGGCTGTCCGCTTAGCGAGCTTTTACACCCCATAAGTCTGGCGATACTGGCGCACTGCCGCCAGATGATCGGCCATTTCCGGTTTCTCTTCCAGGTAGCGAATCAGATCGTTCAGCGTGATGATAGAAATCACGGTGCAACCGTAGTCACGCTCCACTTCCTGAATCGCGGATAGTTCGCCGCGGCCGCGCTCCTGGCGATCGAGGGAAATCAGTACGCCGGCCAGCGTCGCGCCATGCGCCTGAATGATCTCCATGGATTCACGGATCGCCGTACCGGCGGTTATCACGTCATCAACCAGCATTACGCGCCCTTCCAGCGCACTGCCGACCAGATTTCCGCCTTCGCCGTGATCTTTCGCCTCTTTGCGGTTAAAGCAGTAAGGCACATCCCGCTCATGATGTTCCGCCAGCGCGACCGCGGTAGTGGTGGCAATGGGAATCCCTTTATACGCTGGCCCGAACAGCAGATCGAAATCAATACCGGAATCCGTCAGCGCAGCGGCGTAAAACTGCCCCAGCAGCGCCAGATCGCGCCCGGTATTGAACAGCCCGGCGTTAAAGAAATAGGGACTGATACGCCCGGATTTCAGGGTAAATTCGCCGAACTTTAACACCTGCTTGTTAAGCGCAAATTCAATAAACTGGCGCTGATACGGTTTCATGGATTCGCTCCTCATCATCTCACTACGGTTATGCAAAATACCTCGCGCAGCGCCTGACGCGGGAACGGCGCGAGGTATACCGCATAAAAAAGGCGACTCACTGGTCGCCTTAAATGGGTTAACTGTTTAGCGCCGCTTTTTGCGATGCGACGATTGATTCAATGCCTCCGCGGGCCAGCGCCAGCAGAGCCAGCAGCTCTTCATGGGTGAAAGGCTCGCCTTCCGCGGTGCCCTGCACTTCAATCATCCGCCCGTCTTCCGTCATCACCACATTCATATCGGTTTCCGCGGCAGAGTCTTCAACATACTCCAGATCGCAGACCGCTTCGCCATTCACAATCCCCACGGAAACGGCGGCGACCATACCCTTCATTGGGTTGGTTTTCAGTTTACCGGCGGCAGCCAGACCGGCGAGGGCATCAGCCAGCGCCACACAGGCGCCAGTAATTGATGCAGTACGCGTGCCGCCATCGGCCTGAATGACATCGCAGTCCAGCGTAATGGTGAACTCGCCAAGCGCCTTTAAATCCACGGCGGCGCGCAGCGCGCGGGCGATAAGGCGCTGAATTTCCATGGTACGGCCGCCCTGTTTACCTTTCGCGGCTTCACGGGCATTACGGGTATGGGTGGATCGTGGCAACATGCCGTATTCGGCAGTGATCCATCCCTGGCCCTGGCCTTTCAGAAAACGCGGAACACCCTCTTCAACGGTGGCGGTGCACAGCACTTTAGTCTCTCCGAACTCGACCAGCACGGAGCCTTCTGCGTGTTTAGTATAATGACGAGTCAGGGTAACCGGACGAACCTGAGTAGCGCTACGGCCTGCTGGACGCATGATAATTCTCCTGCCAGAAACGAGTGTGGCTGCGCATTATACGGACTTCACTCGCTTATGCCTATCCTGGCAGGGCCAGCGTGGCTATAATCCCTTCATCCATCTCTGAAAACGGGTATCACTATGATCCGTAGTATGACCGCCTACGCCCGGCGAGAAGTTAAGGGTAAGTGGGGAAGCGCCGCCTGGGAGCTCCGTTCCGTCAACCAACGTTATCTGGAAACCTATCTGCGCCTGCCAGAGCAATTCCGCAGCCTGGAGCCCGTCGCCCGCGAGCGCATTCGCAGCCGCCTGACGCGCGGGAAAATTGAGTGCAACCTGCGCTTTGAACCGGATGCCAGCGCCCAGGGTACGTTGATCCTCAATGAAAAGCTGGCGAAACAGTTGGTTGAGGCCGCTAACTGGGTGAAATTGCAGAGTGACGAAGGGGAAATTAACCCGGTAGATATTCTGCGCTGGCCCGGAGTGATGTCGGCTCAGGAGCAGGATCTGGACGCCATTACCGCAGAGATTCTCGCGGCGCTGGACGGCGCTCTGGATGATTTTATCGCCGCCCGGGAGCGTGAAGGCCAGGCGCTGAAAGCGTTGATTGAACAACGGCTGGAAGGCGTCAGTGCGGAAGTGGTGAAAGTCCGCGCCCGAATGCCGGAGATTCTGGTCTGGCAGCGCGAACGGTTACTCAGCAGACTCGAAGAAGCGCAGGTGCAACTGGAGAATAACCGCCTGGAGCAGGAGCTGGTTCTGCTGGCCCAGCGTATCGACGTCGCCGAAGAGCTGGATCGCCTGGAAGCCCATGTCAAAGAGACCTGGAACATCCTGAAGAAGAAAGAAGCGGTAGGCCGCCGCCTCGACTTTATGATGCAGGAGTTTAACCGCGAATCGAATACTCTGGCATCAAAGTCTATCAATACCGAAGTGACCAATTCTGCTATTGAGCTGAAGGTATTGATTGAACAGATGCGCGAGCAGATTCAAAACATCGAGTAAGGTTTCACTTAAACTCACTAAGTCTCACGACGCCCCACCAATATCCATAAGCCAGTGTAAATACTGGCTTTTTTAATTCCATAAAGTCTCATATAATATCACTGACCTGCTCCCCGTTGATTAATACACCGCGATATTAGTAATGTC
>NZ_LLXO01000025.1 GCF_001484765.1 Entomohabitans teleogrylli
CAACCTTTCAAGGTCATATGTCAGATCAAGTCGCGACTAATACAGCTAAAGATGTAGGCGCTCATGTGCTCTCAATGCCTTCAATAAAGCCGCTATGCGCGAACCGGCACATCTGGTAGACTGTTCTCAGTGAGTCAAGCAAACTGCCTACTTTTCTAACTTTTAATCATGAATAACCAGCGCCTTGAGTATAGCTGGTTCGAATATACTCGTTGATTCACATCAGATAATGAGTGTATAATTCGGTAGATAGCTTGGGTTCGGGAACAGTGAATGCCTTAAGTTTCAAAAGGTTAGATTAACCTCTTGACTGTGGCCCCCGCAACCAATCTCAGAGTCATCTCTTTTTTCCCCTGAAAACTTCTGTGTCTTAATTCCCTGTATTTTTATTTTCCCCACTATACTCGTTCTACCCTCTACTGACCCTCAACATCTCTCTATGCTTCGTTCTGCTGCCCTGCTGACGCTGGCATTGACTGCCGCGCACTCTGCCGTCGCCTTTGATGACACCACCCCGTTACTGTGGAACCAGCCTGCCAGCCAGGCCGCTTGTCCCGTCGGGGATGAGGCCCTGTGGGTCACCTGGTCCGGCGGCGAAGCCTGTATTCGCTATTTCTCCGCCGGGAAAATTTCCCAGGCAGACCCGGTGCTGCTGGTATTCCGCGGCGATCGCGCCTACCGCAAGGATCGCGATCCGCAGACCATTCCGGGCAATACCGTCAGCGAGCAGCGCGACTACGCCAGCAAAATTGCCCGCATTGCCGGGATACCGGTAATTGTTGTCGCGCGCCCCGGTACCTGGGGATCCAGCGGTAATCACCTGCAGCGCCGACAGCAGGCGGAGTTTATGGCGCTGAATGCCGCCGCCGACGGGCTGAAAGTGCGCTACGGGATTCACCACTTTATCCTCAGCGGCACCAGCGGCGGAGCGACGGCGGGCGCCGCGCTGTTGGCGCTGGGCAGAAAAGATATCTCCTGCGCAATACTGGCCTCCGGAGCCTATGGCCTGGTGGAAAGAGCGCAAATGCTGCGCGCCGCCCACGGCTGGCCATCGCGTCCGGGCCGGGATACAACCGGATTACTCAATCCCTGGGATCCGCTGGACCACGTCGACGGTGTCGCCGCCGATCCTCAGCGACTGATCATTATTGTTGGTAATGAAAAAGACCAGGTGACCCCCTTCATCCTGCAGAAAAAATTCGCCATGGCGCTGAAAGCCCGGGGGCACCGGGTACAACTGGAAACCGCATCAGCCGACCCGTCTGCCTATCACTCGCTAAAAAATAATATCAGCTACCGGCTGGTCGCCGACTGCCCCTCATCCGGTTAAATCCAAATATATCAACGATATATCCTGAACCTCGGATATTATTGATCTACCGGAATAATTATCAGGCGTCGGACACCATCAGGTGTATTTCAGCACCGGCGACGCGTCGGAGGCGTTATGGCAAATTACCCGCAAACAACCGTCGGAGAGGCTATCTGGCATGCCGAAGAACTGGCCGGCGTCACCGGAGGACAATGGAGACAACCGCCGCCCGCCGGCTGGTCCGCCACCGGGCTGTCTATCTGGGCGCCGGCGATGCAGCCAGGCAATATTGTGGTGGTGCGCACCCAGGATGACAATTCCGGTATCCCGCCCACTTCGATTCCGCGTCTGAAATCGCCACCTGCGGCAATAATAGCCACCGCCGGGCGGCTGGAGCCTATCGCCGGTATCCCCCTGCTGGAGGTGCAAAGCAGCGAAGAGGCGATTCTCGCCCTCGGACGCTATGCCCGGGATCGTATGACGGGCAACATCATCGGTATTACCGGCAGCGCCGGAAAAACCACCTGCGTCGCCATGCTGGCCGCCGCCCTTGCGCCGTGGGGCCCGGTATGTAAAAGCGCCCACAATGCCAACCTGCCGCGGGGTGTGGCGTGGAATCTGGCGTCAATGCCCTGGAATACGCCGCAAATCGTTCTTGAAATGGCCATCGGCCGCATGAAAACCAGTACGCTGATGGCGCGGCCGCAAATCGCCATTTTTACCAATATTCAACCCGCCCATCTTGGGGAACGCAGCACGCTGAATGATATCGCGCGCGCCAAGAGCCTGATTTTCGTGGGGATGACGCCGGGCAGTACCGCCATTCTCAACCGCGATATGCAGGAGTGGCAAACCGTCCACGATGCCGCCCGGCAGCGCCAGTTGAACATCGTCCACTATGGCGCCAGCCCGGAATGCGATATCCGCCTCATCGACTACGACCCCGGCGAACGGCAGGTGACAGCCCGTATCGGCGATCGGGAAATTCGCTATCGCTGCGGCGCTGACGGCAGACATATGGCCCTTAACAGCCTTGCGGTACTGGCGACGGTGCTGACGCTGGGCTATCCGCTGGAGCCAGCGATTGAACAACTGGCCCGTTTTTCAGCCCTGTCCGGGCGTGGAGAAGAGCTGGAGCTAACCCTCAATGGGCAGCAACTCACCATTATTGATGACGCCTATAACGCCAATCCGGGCTCCATGAAGGCGGCGCTGGAAAAGCTCAGCGATAAGCGCACCCATCAGCGGCGTATCGCCGTACTGGGTGAAATGGCGGATCTCGGCCCCGGCGCCCTGAGCTACCACACCGATCTCGCGGAACTGATTAACCACAGCGCTATCGATCGGGTTTATCTGGCGGGAGAACTTTATGAGCAGTGCTGGCAGTCGCTGGCCGACGATCGGCGGGGAGATTTTGTCGCGACCCCCGGTCAATTACGGGCGGTACTCGAAAACCAGTTGCAACAGGGGGATGTGGTGCTGTTTAAAGGTTCCAACAGTACCCGGGTTTATGAACTGGTGAGCTGGGTTAAATCCCACGGCGGCACAGGCTAAGCGCGCCGCGCCAGGGTGCTACTGTCGGCAAAGTAGGCTTTGATGCCGGCCAGAATCGACTCCGCCACCTGCTGCTGGAATGCCGCGGTTTTCAGTTTACGCTCCTCTTCAACGTTACTGATAAACGCGGTTTCCACCAGAATGGACGGAATTTCCGGCGCTTTCAATACCGCAAAGCCGGCCTGATCGACGCGGTTTTTATGCAGTTTGTTGATATTCCCGAGGCGATTAAGCACCTCTTTGCCGAATTTCAGGCTGTCGTTGATGGTCAGGGACTGCACCATGTCCAGCATCGTATGGTCGAGATAGCGATCGCCGCTCTTGCTGACCCCGCCGATCAAGTCCGCGGCGTTCTGGGTTTCCGCGAGATATTTCGCCGCGGCGCTGGTCGCGCCTTTGGTCGACAGCGCAAACACCGAAGAGCCGCGCGCCGAGCGATTGGTAAACGCATCAGCATGAATCGATACGAACAGATCGGCGCGCTGTTTCTGAGCCTTCGCCACCCGCACCTTCAGCGGTATGAAGATATCTTCATTGCGCGTCATGTACACCTTCATATTCGGCTCTTTCTGAATCAGCGTTCTCAGGCGACGGGCAATTTGCAGCACCACGTCTTTCTCACGAGTTTTATATTTACCGATGGCGCCAGGATCTTCGCCGCCATGACCGGGATCCAACATGATAACGATCGGCCGATCGCGTCCGGCTTTACCCGGCTGCGGCCCGGCCGGCGGCACTTTTTTATCCAGCTGGCCGTTATTGTAATCCTCCAGTAACGCCAGCAGCGGATCCTGTTCGCTGTTGGTGTTGGCCGGGTACAGATCCATCACCGTACGCTCTTTAAATTCCGCTACCGGCGCCAGAGCAAACAGATGCGGCGTGACATTCTGCTTCAGTTCAAACACCAGACGCACCGTCTTTGGATCGAACTGCCCCACCCGGGCCGATTTAATAAACGGATCGTCACCGCGGATCTGACCGGACAGCCCTTTAAGAATCGAATTCAGCTGTACCCCTTCCAGGTCCACCACTACACGTTCCGGATTGCTCAGCGCAAACTGGCGGTACTTCAGCATGCGGTTGGATTCCAGAGTCACGCGCGTATAGGTAGAGGACGGCCAGACGCGCACGGCGATAACCTGGCTTGCGCCCGCGGCCAACCCGACCTGACTGACGCTCAGTAACCACATGGCGCCCGCGCCCTGTAACAAACGGCGGCGGCTGATAGCAGAACTGGATCCTGACATGCTTCTCCCGGACAAATTACGCGTACTCCGGCGTGACAATATAAAAATGTGGACCAAAAACTTTAGCGAAACATGCCGTTACTGTCATCTATAAAAGGGTAAACATTCGCATAGAGACGTCATTTTGCCGCTTATCTCCCGTTTAGTTTGCCGGCAAGAGCATCATCCATGAAACAAACCTTTGTCATACTGCCTGATACCTTATGAATAATTCTGGGTGCGGATCGGCGAAAAGTAAAAATGCCCACGATAAAAATTGCGCTTGCGCCGCCGTCGATAAAAGAATAAAAATACAATAATTTCGAATAATCATGCATTGAGAGGTAGTGCCGTGGTGAAGGAACGTAAGACTGAACTGGTTCAGGGATTCCGCCATTCTGTTCCTTATATTAATGCCCACCGGGGCAAAACCTTCGTCATCATGCTGGGTGGAGAAGCAATTGAAGATGAAAATTTCTCCAGTATTGTCAATGATATAGGACTACTACACAGTCTGGGTATTCGCCTGGTGGTGGTCTATGGCGCTCGCCCGCAGATTGACGCTAACCTTGCCTTACACCACTGCGAGCCGGTTTATCACAAACACACCCGGGTCACTGACGCCCGCGCCCTGGAACTGGTTAAACAGGCGGCCGGGCTGCTGCAACTGGATATTACCGCACGGCTTTCCATGAGCCTGAATAATACTCCTCTGCAGGGCGCCCATATCAATGTCGTGAGCGGTAATTTCATTATCGCCCAGCCGCTGGGGGTAGACGATGGCGTGGACTACTGCCACAGCGGGCGCATCCGCCGTATCGATGAAGAGGCGATCCACCGCCAGCTCGACAGCGGGGCTATCGTGCTGTTGGGCCCGGTTGCGGTGTCGGTCACCGGCGAAAGCTTTAACCTGACCTCTGAAGAGCTGGCTACCCAACTGGCGGTCAAGCTGAAGGCAGAGAAAATGATTGGCTTCTGCTCTTCCCAGGGGGTCACCGACGCTGAAGGAAATATTGTTTCCGAGCTGTTCCCCAACGAAGCGCAGGCCAGAGTGGAAGCCCTGGAGGAAACCGGCGATTACCACTCCGGCACCGTGCGCTTTCTGCGCGGGGCGGTCAAAGCCTGCCGCAGCGGGGTTCGCCGCTGCCACCTGATCAGCTACCGGGAAGACGGTACGCTGCTGCAGGAGCTGTTCTCGCGCGATGGCATCGGTACCCAGATAGTGATGGAAAGCGCCGAGCAGATCCGCCGGGCGACCATTAATGACATTGGCGGGATCCTGGAGCTCATCCGCCCGCTCGAACAGCAGGGCATCCTGGTGCGCCGTTCCCGCGAACAACTGGAAATGGAGATCGACAAGTTCACCATCGTCGAGCGGGATAATCTGACCATCGCCTGCGCGGCGCTTTATCCGTTCCCGGAAGAGAAAATCGGTGAAATGGCCTGTGTCGCGGTCCACCCCGACTACCGCAGCTCTTCGCGCGGCGAAATACTGTTGCAGCGCATCGCCGCCCAGGCCCGGCAAATAGGGCTTGAGAAGCTGTTCGTGCTGACCACTCGCAGCATCCACTGGTTCCAGGAGCGCGGCTTTACCCCAGTGGATATTGAACAACTGCCGGAAAGCAAAAAGCAGATGTATAACTACCAGCGGCGCTCCAAAGTCCTGATGGCCGATCTCGGCTAATCACAGGCGTTCCGGCATAAGCCGCAACGCTTTATTGACTGAACAGCGCCAGTAATCCGCTGCGCCGCTCGGTACGCGCGCCAATCGCTTTCGCCAGAAC
This sequence comes from Entomohabitans teleogrylli, assembly GCF_001484765.1. Lineage (GTDB taxonomy): Bacteria > Pseudomonadota > Gammaproteobacteria > Enterobacterales > Enterobacteriaceae > Entomohabitans > Entomohabitans teleogrylli. The sequence continues at coordinate 5,877 of NZ_LLXO01000025.1, forward strand.
CCGCTCATCCGCATACAGCGACAGCCGCTGGCGGGCGCGGGTAATGGCGGTATAGACCAGTTCACGGGTCACCACCGGCGTTATCTGATCCGGCAATACCAGCGCGGCATGATCAAATTCCGACCCCTGAGATTTGTGTACCGTCATCGCCCAGGCCGTTTCATGGGCCGGCAGACGACCCGGAATCACCGATTTCACCGTTCCATCCGGCATCGAAAACCACACCCGCAGCCCGTGGCCAAAATCCAGCGCCACGCCAATATCCCCATTAAACAACCCCAGCGCGCTGTCGTTACGCGCAATCATCACCGGTCGGCCATGATACCAGCGCAGCGATTGCGATACCGGCCGCCGAATTCGCCGCTGACGCGCCAGCGCCTGTTCAATGCGCTCATTCAGACCGCGTACGCCGAAAGGCCCTTCACGCAGCGCGCACAGCAACTGAAACTCGCTGAATGCGGTAAGGATCGATTCCGGCGTCCCTCCCGCCAGTAGCTCCAGATAGCGCCGGTACCCCTGCACACACTGGTCAATCATCATCTGGTAATCCGCCGCCTGGCTCAGCGGATAGCTGACGATATCCTCATAACCGGCCGCCAGCGTGGCCCGGACCGCGCGAATATCGCTGGCGTTAACCGCCAGCGCCAGTTGACCGATCCCGGATTCGCGGCCAAAGCGATAGCTTTTCTGCAGCAGACACAGGCAATCGCGCAACGCCTGCGCCGTATCCCCCTCCCCGGCGGGAAGCGCGTAACCGGTAATCACGCTCAGTTCCTGCGCCCGTTCGGCGCTATAGCCGCGGTTTACAAAGTGACAGATATCCCCCAGTACCGCCCCCGCTTCCACCGAAGCCAGTTGGTCGCGATCCCCGAGGAAAATAACCCGGGCATTAGCCGGCAGCGCGGCGATCAATCGCGCCATCATCGGTAAATCCACCATTGAGGCTTCATCCACCACCAGCACGTCGAGATGTAGCGGGTTACCGGCATGATATTTCAGCCGCTGACTGTTGGGCTGAGCCCCCAGCAAGCGGTGCAGGGTGCAGGCTTCATCGGGCAACATCGCTTTTTGCTGCGCGCTGAGCGGCAAACACTGTAGCGCGGCGCCCAGGGATTCGGTGAGACGGGCCGCCGCCTTACCGGTTGGCGCCGCCAGTTGAATGCGCTGAGCGCCGGGAGACATCTGCACCAGCGCCGCCAGAAGCTTCGCCACCGTTGTTGTTTTGCCGGTGCCCGGCCCCCCGGAAATCACCGCGATACGCCGGGTCAGCGCGACGGCCGCCGCGACTTTCTGCCAGTCCGTCTCCTGCGTCGGGCTAAACAATTCGCCCAGCACCTCGCGCAGACGCGCGCTGTCCAGCGGCATTGGATGGTTTCCTTCCAGGAAGAAATGCGCCACATCCTGCTCGTAACACCACATGCGATTAAGATACAGACTGTCGTTATCCAGTTTCAGAGGCGTCGCCGCGTTCTCACTACTGACGGCAGGCGACGCCTGCAAATGCCGGCGCCAGGCCTCAGGTTCCCCCACCCGGGCAAACAGCGCGTCCACCAGCGCATTCTGGCGATGGGCAAAACAGCGCTGCGGATCGAGATTTTCCAGCGGCAGACAGACGTGGCCTTCTCCGGCATCCCGGCTGACCAGCGCCGCCGCCAGCATCACGATCGGCTCATCGTTAGCGGCCACCATCAGGGCGAACTGAACGTCCAGGGCGCGAAATAGCTTCTGCTCAACGGCCTGTAGCAGCAGCGTTTCCATCTTCGTCATGCGACATCGTCCTCCTGCCAGATTCCGGCAAACAGCGCATCCATGGCGTCAATCAGCGCCGGCTCTGGACAGGTGGAGAAAATCCCCTGACGGGAACCTCCCTCCTCGACGCCGCGCAGAAATAAATAGATAACCCCGCCGAAATGTTGCCGGTAGTCATAGCCGGCGATCCGCTGTCGCAGATAGCGGTGCAGCGCCAGAGTATATAACTGATACTGGAGGTCGTAACGATGCTCGCGCATCGCCTGCGCCATCGCCTCCTGGGTGTAGGCGTCGCTGCTATCCCCCAGCCAGTTGGATTTATAATCCAGCAGGTAATAACGCCCCTGCCAGCGGAACACCAGATCGATAAAACCTTTCAGCATTCCGCGTAGCTGGCGAAAATCGAGCGGCGGACAGTCGGCAGACAGCGGGTCGTAGCGGCGGATTAATGCATCCAGTTGCGTCGCCTGTAGCGGCCCGGCCACGGGCAGATAAAATTCCAGTTCGCTCTGGCGATCCCTGGCCGACAGTTGATGCAGCGACACCGCGCTGTCATTAAGCGGCGCCGCCAGGATTGACGCCAGCCAGCCGCTAACCACCGGCTGCCACTGCGCATCATACCCGGCCTGCGCCAGTTGCTCCGCCACCCACGCCTGATCCACCGGCTGGGTGAAATCCAGCGTTTCCAGCAGGCTATGTAAAAACGTCCCGGGCGACGCGCCGCGCGGGAACTGATGCGGCGTCAACGCCGATTGCGACGCCTCCTGCGCCTCGCCGGCAGCGTCGACGTCAAGACGCGGCACCCACTCCGGCGCCGCGCTGCTGCCATGCTGTTGTAGCCCGGAATAGCTGGTGACGCGCCAGTCATCGCCGACATCGCGTGTCAGATAACGCGCCTGCAACGCCGGCGCCGCTGGCGCCAGCGGCTGCCACGGCGCTTCATCCGGCGCCTGGACGGTTTCCAGGGCAATCGCCTCGCCACACAGGGACGCCAGCGCCTGTTGCAACTCTGCGGCCTCCAGCGCTTCTCCCTTCTGGATCAAAAAACCGATAGCGCTGAGGTGAAAATCGGAGACCCCTTTTTTCGCCCGGTTGCCGCGAAACAGCGGCGCGATCCCCAGACTGGCGTGCCATACCGAACGGGTAACAGCCACATACAGCAGGCGCAGATCTTCCGCCAGTCGCTCCTCCTCCGCCAGACCGAGGCTTTCCGCATCATTGCCGAGATCGAGAAAGGTTTCAAAGGTTTGCCGGTCATGGTACAGCGCCTGAGACTGGGCGCGATAGCTGGCGATAAACGGCAGCCAGACCAGCGGATACTCCAGCCCCTTCGATTTGTGGATAGTCACCACCTGCACCAGGTGTTTATCGCTCTCCAGCCGCAGTTGCTGGCTGGCGGCATTGCTGTCCGGTTCGGCGATGTTCTGCGCCAGCCAGCGCACCAGCGCATGCTCGCTGTCAATCTGGCCCGCCGCCTCCTGCAATAGCTCGCTGAGGTGCAAAATATCCGTCAGACGCCGCTCCCCCCCCGGCGTGGCGAGAATATTCTCCGCCACCTGACGACGCGCCATCAGGGCGCTGAACATCGGCATTACCCCGCGCCGCACCCACAATTCCCGATAACCGTCAAACTCTTCCACCAGGCTATCCCAGGCGGATTCTTGCTGGCTCAGGGCATCCAGCGCCGCAGCGTCCAGCCCGATAATCCCGGTAGCCATTGCGCTGCGCAGGGTGCTCTCCTTTTCCGGCGCCAGCACGGCCTGTAGCAGCCAGAGCATCTCCCGGGCTTCCAGGGTAGCAAAAACGCTGTCGCGGTTGGAAAGGTATACCGACTGAATATTCAGCGCTCCAAGCGCATCGCGCACGATCGCCGCTTCATTGCGGCTGCGTACCAGCACAGTGATATCCGATGCCTGGACGGCGCGAGACTGTTCTCCACGCCACAGCAGCGCTTCGCCGCGCTGGCCGGCGGCCAGCCAGTCGCAGATTTGCGCCGCGCACTGGCGCGCCATCACCTGTTGGTAATCGCTTACACCGACACCTTCCCCCGGCATGTTCCACAGCGTCATCGCCGCCTGGGCCTTCCCCTGCAGGGTGAAACACAGGCCGCTATTGCTGGCCGCCGACTTCACCACTAAAAAGGGGATCTGGCGGAACAGGAAAGCATTTTCCTGCTGGCTGAACAGCCGATTAACACAGTGAATCATCTCCGGTGAAGAGCGCCAGTTGGTATCGAGGGTGTAGTGAGCGCTCACCTCGCGACGCGCTTTCATGTAAGTAAAAATATCCGCGCCGCGAAAAGCATAAATAGCCTGCTTGGGATCGCCGATCAGCAGCAGCGCGGTTTGCGGCTGATTGAGCCACACGCGGCGAAAAATACGGTACTGCTGTGGGTCAGTATCCTGAAACTCATCAATCATCGCCGCCGGAAAACGCCGCCGGATCGCCGCCGCCAGCGCTTCGCCGCCGGGCTGGCGCAGCGCGGCGTCGAGGCGGCTGAGCATATCATCAAACCCCATTTCGCCGCGGCGGCGCTTTTCCGTCTCCACCGTATAGCGGATTTCAGAAATCGCCCGCGCCAACACCAGATCGCGCAGGGTCAGCGGCTCGCTAAGTAAGGCGTCAATGGCGCTGAACAAGGGATGGCGAGGCGGCGGCCCTTTTTTGGTCTTTTCATCAAGGAATGACTGGGCAAACTTGCCCAACGGATCGGGCAACTGATAGCTGGTAGTAGGCTGCCCCGCCCACTCACCGATTTTGTCCAGCCATGTGGGCAGGTTGCGGCTGCTGAAGCTACGCTTGTCAACCCCGGAATCGCTGATAAGCGCGGCAAGCTCTCCCGCCGCCGCCCGCCACTGCGTTTTTACCTCATCAATGGCGGCAACAATCTTTTCATGGCGGCTCAGCAGTGTCTCTTCCTGCGGCGGCTGGCGTTTGAGAAGCGGCTGCTCCCCCTGCAGGTAACTGTATATATCGCGCAGTAACGCCTCCGGGCCAGTCCAGATTTCACTGACCGCCTGCGCCACCGGCTTCGGCAGAGGATAACAGTGGCGTCGCCAGAAATCAGCGCAGGCCTGGCGGCGCAGATGGGTTTCATCTTCCAGCAGTTGCTGTTCAAACAGCATGCCCGACTCAAAGGCATTCAGGTTCAGCATGCGCTGGCAAAAGCCGTGAATGGTAAAGATTGCCGCCTCATCCATCTGCCGCTCGGCCAGCAGCAGAACCTGCGCAGCCCGGGCCAGGTCGTCAATCTCTTCCAGCAGGCGCTGAAACAGCGGATTGTCAGTCTGACCGCGCACGCAGGCGATGCGCAGCGCGTGGATGTTGGAACGAATACGACCTCGTAATTCTTCGGTCGCCGCTTCAGTGAAGGTCACCACCAGTAGCTCTTCCACCCCCAGCGGACGTGGGAACGCGGCGGCGCCGCCCAGACCAAGCAGTAGCCGCAGGTAGAGCGCCGCAATAGTGAAGGTTTTTCCGGTACCGGCAGAGGCCTCTATCAGCCTCGCCCCCTGAAGCGGTAAAGTTAACGAATCAAGGGGCTGCGCGGTCTCGTCAGTCATGGTTTTTCACTCATCAGGGGTAAAGATTGCTGTAGCTCGCTGGCATTATCCCAGACCTTCCAGCCCTGCGGATGCGCATATTCCGCTTTACCGCTGTGGCTGCCGGAAATTTGCGACAGAATCGCCATTCCCTGTCGCTCAATCACTGCCTGGCGGAAGAAATCCGCCAGCTTCGCCGGGGTCAGTTGCCTGATTTCGGCAATCACCTTAGCGCGCGAATCGAAGCGCATATTTGCGCGATCGAAATCTTTACTGAACCGGGACGCCTCTTCACCCAGCGTCTGAGGGGCCTGCTGCATCTGGTTAATCACCGCCTGCTGGATCTGGGCGAAGGTCTGCGGGTCCAGCTTACGCAGCCGCGCTTCCGTTGGCGGGAAAAACGCCTGATAGCGCTGCCACAAAAACGCCGGTTGCTTGTCGCTGCTCTGCAGCAGAAAACCGATACCCCACTGGCGGCCTACCGCCATCGGGAAGGCAAATACCGCGTAGCCCAGTTGCTCATTGGTACGCAACTGGTTATAGAACCACGGCTGGATGATTTGCCCGAGCAGCGCCCCATAAGCGGCGCTCTGCGCCTCGCTATATCCCGGCGGGACAAAAAGCGCCGCCAGCGCCGAATCGGTGCTGCTGCCGGCTTTTTCCATCACCGCGAGATGCTGTTTATCCACCAGCACGTCGCGATTGCGGCACCATTCGGTACCCTGAGCCGCCAGATCCTGCTGAACTTTGCGCGCCAGATCGATGGACTGCTGCGGCGTCAGATTGCCGACAATCAAAAATTCCGGCTTCGCATTGCGCCGCAAATTGTCGCGGTAGGCAACCAGATCGTTCACCGTCAGAGAAGGCAGCAGCGCGCGCCGCACATCGCGAGTAAAGTACGGCACCTGAGAAATCATCTGTACCGGCATAATAGCCTGGTCGTACGCTTTGCCCTTCTCAGCGGAATCAAGCATCTGCTGATACCAGGACTTCGCCTGTTCCAGTTGCGCCTGAGTCGGCGTAAAGCTGAAATACCCTTCCAGCAGCGCGCTGAACAGCGCCGGCAGATGCTGAGTGTAACCATTGGCGCTGACCATCAGACCACTGTTGGCGTTGGATGAGAAGCTGATACCGCCTACCGCCGCCTGGTTGCTGAGTTCATCCAGCGCCAGCCCGGCCATATAATCGTTGAGGGCAAACAACACCTGATTTCTGGCGCTATCCATCGCCCGGGGATTACGCAGCACTACCGTCACATCCGCCTTTGGCTCGCTGGCGAAGGCTTTACTCGGCATATACAGCACCCTCAGCCCCGGCTCCTGTACAAGAAGCTCAGGATGGGACAGGCTCTTTTCAGGCTTGATCAGCGTGAAATCATCAGGAATGTAAGGATTAAGCTGCGGCAAACTGAGGTTAATCGCGCGGCCTTCCCGTTGCCATGTTTCCAGCGTCTGGGGAGTGATTTTATTGACCTGATAGGGCGCCTCCACGAAGTAGGCGACTTTGTTGTGCGGCTCCTTCGGGCTGATATACCAGATACGCGCATTTTGCGGCGTCATCATGGCCAGACGCGCCTCGACCGCCTGGGGATCGTAACGGTCGGCAATGTTTACCGCATCCAGAGTGTGGGCGACCGGTACCCGCAGCATGGTGTCAGCCAGCCACTCCACATAGTCCATATTGCGGTTAATGGACGGATAGCGAAAATCCAGATCCAGCACATGGGCCAGCTCATCAAAATAGCGTTTATCTATCCCGTCCTGACGCAACAGGTTGATATAACTGAAAATCGCCGCCACGACCCGATCGCGTTCCGCCAGCCCTTTATCGGTCAGGGATACCGAGATGGCAAACACCCCGCCATTACCGGTGACCACCGGATCGGAGTTGGCGCGGATACTGTCAGCCAGCCCCTGTTTTTGCAGCAAGTCGGACAGGGTATTACTGCTGCGGTTGCCAATCATGTAGCCGATCAGTTCATCGGTCTTACTGCGAAACTTATCGCTGTTATTTTCAATCCGGAATTCAACGCGCAGCACCTTGCGAGGCTGGGCGGGGACATAGTGAATGATGATGCCCTTCCCGGCATCGGTCACCACCGGTACGGTTATCTGCGGCTCGGTGATATTTTTATTTTTAATACGCCCGTAGGTTTGAGTGGCGATACGCGCCAGCTCCGGCAACGATTGATTACTGTAGATAACCGCCTTCATCAGGTTGGCGGAATAATATTTATCCCGGAACGCCACCAGCGCGTCATGCAGCTTACTGCCGGGCTTATCGCGCAGGGTTTCAAGGTTGCCGCCGGAAAAACGCGCCCCCGGATGGGCGGGGTTAAGGGTTTCGGCGCTGACCTGGGCCATCCGCATACCGTCGCGGGAACGGGCCATAGTCAGTTCCGCATTTACCGCATTGCGCTCCCGTTCAGCGTATTCAGGGGAAAGGTTCGGTTGCGCGATGGCGTCCGCCAGCCGGTCCACCGCCGGCTCAAGGGCGTCGTTTTCCACTTCCAGATAATAAGCGGTACGGTAGGGCGCGGTGCTGGCGTTATGACTGCCGCCGTGCAGTTTCAGGAATTCGGCAAGACTGTCCGGCTCGGGATACTTTTTCGATCCCATCAGGATCATATGTTCCAGGTAGTGAGCCAGCCCCAGATGATCGTCGGGATCTTCCAGCGACCCCACCGGCAGCACCAGCGCCGAAAGCGATTTGACCGCCTGAAGGTCGCTGACCAGTAACACAACCATACCGTTATCGAGGCGCACGGCCTGATACTGACGGTTATCTTTGTCACTCTTACGAATTGTTTCCTGAACAGGTTGCCACCCTGTATCAGCCTGACTTACCGGTGTCCAGAGGGCAGCAAGTAAAACAAGCAACTTCAACCAGATGCTGCATTTAGGCATCGCAAACCTCATTATTTCGCCCTCGCCGGGCCTCATCATTAACGTTGTGATACTGCGCCGCTGAAGCGGCTTTTGTTATTTTCATCACCCGCGATATCCGCGGGCGGCAGGCGAAAGAATCCGTTCAGATTGCCGTTACGGCTGGTTATACCTGAATAATGGCAGCAGAAAGCGCTGCGCTTCGCGGATGATGGCGTCGTAATATTCACGATCCAGAGTCCGCCACAGGCGCTGGAGCCAGATATCCGCTCCCTCGCCCTCTACCATCTGATTACCTTCCCAACTTTGCAATAGTTTTACACGCGCTTTTTGCTGCGTCTCATCATCCCACAGAATGCTCTGACTCTCAGGAGAGTAGCAGGCGCTCAGCCAGGCGCCGCCGCTACGCGGCAACAGAATCAGCGGCTGCGACATGCCGCTGAGATAGCCTTCCAGCCATTGTTCGAGATAAGCTTCGGCCTCCTGAACCGGTAGCGCCGGGAAACGCCACACTGACGCATTGCGCCCCATCAAGCGACTGCTGCCGTTACCGCCACAGGCACAGTAGACAAGGTGCTCCAGCCAAAGTTGCATTCCGTGGCCAACATTAAGCACAGAGGGGCGCCATCTGAGAAGGCCGTCACTTTGTACATCGTGCAGCCAACCGGTTACCCGAACGCCGGCGATGTTCAGATCCACTTCGCGGCTTTCACCCGGCAGCTTTTCCGCCACCACGCTATCCGCCAGTTGCTGCATTTCATTTAACTGCGACTCCCAGGCGATTTCCCCCCAGGGCCCATAGGGCAGCGCCCCCGATGCCCGATAGCGGCGAAACAACAAACTGGCGTCGTCTCCTTCCACCAGCGCATTGAGCAAATGCTGGTTTATCTGATAACGCTCCAGACTGTCGAGATAAAAAGGTTCCTCATCCGGGAGATCGGTCTCTTCAGTGCGAAAGTTCACCCCAAGACGCATCTGGAAAAACGCCCGCACCGGATGCCGCCAGAAACGCTGCAGTTGTTCCAGCGTCACCTCCTCTGCGCTGTACGGCGTCAGGGACTGCATAAACGCCGGCTGCGCCTGACCGGCTTCGCTGGCGGCCGGCAGCCACTCGCGGGCATAGCTCTGCCGCTCATCGCCGGGGAGAAAATTACGGGCATCGAACGGCGTACGGGTATGTTGATGCACCAGATGCTCCCGCACCCGGCGGGCGCTCTCATCGCAGGTTAGATGCTCATCGCCGGGCAGATAGTGACTCTGGGCGAGATATTCGAGCAGTTCCTGCACCAGCACCGACGGATAACGTTCGCTGTTATCGACAATCGAGCGGCCGATATAGCTGATATACAGGCACTGCTGGGCGGAGATCAGCGCCTCCAGGAACAGATAACGATCGTCATCGCGTCGGCTGCGATCGCCGCGTTCCGGCTTCTGACTCATCAGATCAAATCCCAGCGGCGCCAGAGTGCGTGGATAGACGCCATCGTTCATCCCCAGCAGGCAAACTACTTTGAAAGGAATCGAGCGCATCGGCATCAGGGTACAGAAGTTGACCGGGCCAGCGAGAAAACGCTGGCTGATACGTTCGTGATCCAGCCGCCGGGTCAGCTCATCGCGCAGTATCGTCAGCGGCACCTCTTCGCCATAGCGGGACTCAATGCCCTGGGCGATAGCCGACTGCCACTGCTGTTCAATTAACGCCAGCGCGCTTTCGGTTTCCGGCTCCGGCAGGAAGAAATCGTTGAGGAGATCGCGGCACACCGGCAACCAGCCATCGAGGGTGCGGGGTTGTACCAGCGCTCTGCGCCAGCGGTTTAGCTGCATCAGCAGTTCCGCCAGTTGCCCCGCCAGCCCGGCGATCAGCCCGCTGGACTCATCATAAGGCAGCACATCGCGCCATTCGCCGCGCTGGCTTTCCATGGCATAGCCGAGCAGCATGCGCGTCAGGCCAAAACGCCAGGTATGCCGCCCCCCGGTCGGTAGCCCAAACTCCTCGACATTATCGTCATCCATCCCCCAGCGAATGCCAGATTCGCCAACCCACTGGCGCAGGTAGCCCAACCCTTCTTCATCGATAGCGAACTTACTGGCCAGCGCGGGAACCTCGAGCAGCGCCAGCACATCCTCCGCGGTAAAGCGGCTCTCCGCCAGGCTCAGCAGGGTAATGAATGCCTGCAACGCCGGATGCGCCTGGCGCGCGCGACGGTCCGAAATAGCAAACGGTAGACGGCGTTCCGCCGGCGCGCTGCCGAACACCGCCTGGATATACGGACTGTAGCTGTCGATATCCGCCACCATCACAATGATGTCCCGGGGCGTTAGCGACGGATCCGCTTCCATCATCTGTAACAGCCGATCCTGCAACACTTCCACTTCCCGCTGGGGGCTGTGGCAGGCGTGTAACGTCAGGCTGCGATCCTCCGGCCGGAGCGGCTGTTTTTCGCCGCTGTGGCGGTATTGCTCCTCGGTCAGCCCAAGGATCTGGCTATCGCGCAGTTCCAGCAGATCGTGCTGAACCCGATGCAGTAAATTATCCGGCTGCAGATCGACGAACACGTCCAGCTCTTCAAAACGCGCCAGCCCGGAAAGCAGAAAAGTGTAGTCCCTGCCGAGCTTCCCCCAGGAAGCCAGCAGAGGGTTGCCGATATTCTGTTGGCCGTCATCGTTAAACAGCGTCGATGCCTGTTGCGGATCGCGGAATAACGCCAGTTCCTGCGGCTGATTATGTTTGCGGCGGCGGCGACTTATCAGTCGCGCCAGGAACGCCGGGTCCTGAATATCCCCCCAATACCAGCGGCACGGGTTGGTGAACAGCAGGTGCACATCAATATGCTTGCCCAATGCCTGAAGCGCCTGCAGATAGACCGGCGGCAGCGCGGAGATGCCGCAGATAAAAACCCGGGAAGGCAGGCCTGGCGGGCAACTGTCGCTGTTTTCCAGGGTGCTGATAAATCGCTGATAAAGATTAGCGCGATGCCACTCCGGCTGCGCCAGGCGGCGGGTATGTTCCACCAGCGCCTTCCATAACGGAGCCTGCCAGCTTTGCGCCTCGTCCAGCCCCTCTACCTGCTGATCCTGCTCCCAACTGGTTAGCCAGCGGGGGCGGTACACCAGATACTGGTCAAATAAATCGGCAATCCGCGCGCATAGCTGGAACAGTTTACGCCGGTCGTCATCGTTCTCCAGATAGTGACGCAGCATGGTGAATTCCGGGCGTTCAAGCATCTCCGGCAGCAACGCCATCAGTTTCCAGCTCATGCTGGTTTTACTGAAAGCGCTCTCCTGCGGCACGCCGGGAAGCACCCGCACAAACATGTCCCAGATAAAACTGGCGGGCAGCGGGAAATCAATATTGGCGGCAATGCCGAATTTTTGCGCCAGCGTCATCTGCAGCCACTGGGCCATACCGGTACTTTGCACCAGCACCACTTCTGGCTCGAAGGGATCGTCCAGCGGCTGGCGCTCGACAATGAACTCCATGATCTCTTCCAGCACGTCCAGACGATTGGAGTGGTAAACCCGCAGCATAAAAACTCCTGACTATGGTGTATCCGCACAGTGTAACCGATATGCCTGGCCCTGCCTGCCATCCGGCGCAATAACCTGCACGCTGACAGCGCGGCAGTCCCCCTGCGCGCTCTGGATCCGGCTGACCGACCAGCCCTCCGGCAGCGGCGGCGGCGAAAGCGCCGTTTGCTGGCTGACATAACGCCAGAGCAATTGCGCCTGCCGCTGGCTGGCCGCGCCGCGTTGTAACCCGCTGAGATAGCCCGCCAGCGCGCTGGCGACCAGCACCAGCAGTACCAGCGAAACCAACGCCTCCGGCAGGCTGAACCCGCGCTGGCGCTTCACGGCAACCGGCACCGCTCGTCGCTGAGCGGGCAAAAATCCGCCCAGCCGCGGGGAGTAAATATCACTTTAGCGCCGCGCAGTTCCCCAAGGCGCCAGAAAATCAGCGGCGCTTCAGTGCCGGAGGCATCATGGGCCGCCAGCAGCAACCGGTTATTATCCAACAGACGCAGACAGGCGCGCCAGTGGTGGACCGGCTGTTCCCGGCAACGCCACTGCGCCTCTGGCGCCCATGGCAGACGCGTCCCCCACGCCAGCGCAGACAGCCCGCGCAGTTCGCCGCGCAATGCCGACTGTTCCCCGACCAATGTGTAACGCCGCGCCGCCATCTGACTATCAACGCCTTTCAGCATCAGGGTACCGATCATCAGCAGCAAAACCGGCATCATTATCCCGATAGCCCCCCGTTCCCGGCACCGAATCATAAATTAAACCCGGTGATCAGATGGGTGACGGCAACCGGCGCCACGCCCGCCCGTGATGCCCGACCAGCGAGACGCACCGCCACCAGCGGCGGTCCGAATGGCTGCTCGTGGCGGGTAACGGAAAATGCCTCGATGCTCAGCATCGCCGGGTCGTTCATTTTCTCCCACCCTTTACCGCTACAGTGCGCCACGCCGCGGCGGGTCTCCAGGCTCCCGGCATTCAGCCGCCAGGCGGTCTGTTCAGTGGCGGGTTCCCGGATGCCGTTGCTGTTTTCATCCCACTGCACGATAACGCAGCCAGGCGCCAGCTTCAGCCCCGCCGTATCACCGGCGCATTCCCCCGCGCAGTAGCCGGCGCGACGCAGTTGTTTCGCCAGCGTAAACGTCAGTTGCCACAACTCCTCTTCGAGCATTTGCCGGGCGCTGGTTTTCAGCGTTTCCTGCTGAATGACCGCCAGCAGGCGCATAGCTCCCATCGCCACCAGACTGCCGATGGCCATTGCGATTAACGTTTCCAGCAGCGTGAACCCTTTAGCGGTTACCGACACAGGTTCTCCTCCTCACGACACAGGCGCACGCGCCCCCATACGGAAATCACCACCCGCCATGCGCCGCCGGCGCTGCGCAGCGTGATATGCCCGGGCCAGGCGGTATTGCGTAATCCGAAAAAGCCGATACCGTCAGTCAGCTCACTACAGGTAATCCCCTGATAAGGAGGGTGAAACTGCCAGCGATTAGCGACAGAGCAGCTTTCCGCCCCGCTCCCCCGGGGCGCCAGGCACCAACCCTGTGGGCCGGAAATCAGTTGCACCACCCAATCGCGGTTATAACCGTTGGCGTCGGTTCGCAGACGATGCAGATAATCGCGCAGCAACAGCGCGCTGTGGCGCAATTGTTGTTTTTGCTGCCAGCTGCGCCAGCCGCTAATTCCCGCGGCGCTCAGCATGACAACAATACTCAGTACGATCATGATTTCAGGCAGGCTGAAACCGTGTTGTTTTCTGTTCATAGCGCAGCAGTGTGCCAGCAGAAAACGCACATTCCAGCGTCAGTTACGCTCTTTACGTGATACCTTGCAGTGAAAAGGCGGCTGTTGCTTATTGTTGGCAGGGAAATGGAAGGGGTGTCGAGAAATTGTTGGCAATCGACAAAGAGATCATCATCAGGATACTCCTGCCGCATCCCGCCACGCGCAGCCTTCCCGGCGTCTGGCCGATGGTTTATCAGGAGCGTACTTTATGAATTCACATCCCCTGCGACAGATTATTGAAGCCTGCGACAGAGCCATTTCGGCGCGCGACTTTGATGCGCTGATGGCGTATTACGCCCCGGACGCCGCGCTGGTGGTAAGACCCGACCTGGTGGTCACCGGCCAGGCGGCAATCCGCAAAGCCTTTACGGCGATTTCTGACTATTTTCAGGACCAACTGGTGGTGGAACAGGGGGAGTTGCAGGTGATAGAAGGCGCGGATAATGCGCTGGTAATCATGGAAACCGTACTTCACTACCCGGACGACGCCGGGGGCACCGTGACCGCCACCCGCCGGGCGACCTATGTGTTTCAGCGCCAGAGCGACGGGCGCTGGCTATGCGCGATCGACAACTCATACGGCACTGCGCTTCTGGATGGCTGATCGCTGGCGACCACGCCGCGCCAGCGATCAGCGTTCCCGAATCAGTAGCGGAATCACGCGCAGATAAATAAGCTCGCTCACTAGTTCTACCAGCGTTTGCGTCACGATAATCGCCGGCAGTAGCGGGGCCGTGCCGGGGATCGCCAGGGCAAGAGGCAGTACCACCAGTGAATTACGAGTACTGGCGCTGAATGCCAGCGCCCTGGCGGCGCCGGTCTCAAGGCGGAATAAGCGGGCCGCGCTCCAGCCCACCAGCGGCGCCGCAACGGCAAAGATCAGGTAACAGGGAATCACCCACAGCGCCATACCCGGCGCTGCGCCCAGTTGCGGCACCATCGCCATTACCACAATGAACAGCACCAGCGCGGTCGCCGGAACCGGCAGCAGACCAAACACCGCCGCCACGCGGGCGCCGCTGCGATGCCTGCTGGCCCATAACTGCACCAGCGCCGCCAGTAAAAAGGGCGTCGCGATCAACCACAGAAAAGCGTCGATGAAGGGGCCGGGGTGAATCAGATGCGCCGCCGTATCGCCGATAAACACCCTTAAATAAACCGGTAACAGCGCCATCTGCGCCACCAGCAGAAGCGGGGTCGCCGCCAGCATTAACCTGGCATCGCCGCAACCCAGATGAGTAAAGGTCACCACATAGTCGATGCAGGGCATCAACAGCACCAGCAGAACCCCGAATCGCAGCAGAGGATCCAGCGGGATTACCGAGACCAGCGCCGCCGCCAGCAGCGGGATAGCAATAAAATTGGTCGCCAGTAGCGCAAACAGAAAGCGCATCCGGGTCAGCGCCTGGCGAACTTCCGTCACCGGCACCTGCAGGAAAGTCACAAACAGCATCAGCGCCAGCGCCGGATTGACGGCCCATTCCAGCCCGCTGGCGTCGCGGATTATCCCCGCCACCAGCGCCGCGCTTACCACGCAGGCGAAATAAATCACTACCTGGTGCAGTTCCAGCGCTGCGCGTAATTTATTCAATGCGGGTCCTTTTGGCGGGTGATTCGACCACAGGGAGGACGGGATGATCGACAGACCGGCACCCTGGTGGTATGCCGGTGGTATGTCAGGCTATCAGATAGCGACCGGCGCTTTGATTGCCGGGTGCGGATCGTAGCCTTCAATTTCAAAGTCTTCAAAGCGATAGTCGAACAGCGAGTCCGGCTTGCGCTTGATCACCAGCTTCGGCAGCGGGCGCGGTTCACGGCTCAGTTGCAGGCGCGTCTGTTCCAGATGGTTGCTGTACAGATGTGTATCGCCGCCGGTCCAGACAAAATCACCGACTTCCAGGCCACACTGCTGAGCCATCATATGCACCAGCAGGGCGTAGCTGGCGATATTAAACGGTAGCCCAAGGAAAATATCGCAGGAGCGCTGGTACAGTTGGCAGGAAAGTTTGCCGTCGGCGACATAGAACTGGAAAAAGGCATGGCACGGGGCCAGCGCCATCTTGTCCAGTTCCCCGACGTTCCACGCCGACACAATAATACGCCGCGAATCCGGATCGCTTTTCAGTTGCTTAAGCACCGTCGAGATCTGATCAATATGGCGGCCATCCGGGGTCGCCCACGAACGCCACTGCTTGCCGTAAACCGGGCCGAGATCGCCGTTCTCATCCGCCCATTCGTCCCAGATAGTGACGTTGTTGTCGCGCAGATAAGCGATATTGGTGTCCCCTTTCAGGAACCACAGCAGCTCATGAATAATGGAGCGCAAATGGCAGCGTTTGGTGGTCACCAGCGGAAAACCGTCCTGCAGGTTAAAACGCATCTGGTGGCCAAAAATCGACAGCGTTCCGGTGCCGGTGCGGTCGTCTTTCGGCGTCCCTTCTTCCAGCACTTTTTTCATTAAATCCAGGTATTGTTTCATGTCCCCTCACGACGCCGGCTGTGAACGATGACGGTAAGCCCATACCATCATCAGCGCGCCGGCAATAATCATTGGAATCGAAAGAATTTGTCCCATGCTGATGTACTGTACCCAGGTGCCGGTAAACTGCGCGTCAGGCTGGCGGAAAAACTCGACGATAATACGGAAAGCGCCATAGCCAATCAGGAACAGCCCGGAGACGGCGCCCATCGGGCGCGGCTTGCGGATGTACAGGTTGAGGATGATAAACAGCACTATCCCTTCCAGCACCATCTCATACAGTTGCGAAGGATGGCGCGGCAGCACGCCGTACGTATCAAACAGCGACTGCCATTCGGGATGGCTGGCCAGCAGGCCGATATCTTCGCTGCGCGAGCCGGGAAACAACATCGCAAACGGGAAGCCGGGATCGACGCGGCCCCACAATTCGCCATTGATAAAGTTCCCCAGCCGCCCGGCCCCGAGACCAAACGGAATCAGCGGCGCGATAAAATCGGATACCTGGAAAAAGGTGCGTTTCGTGCGCCGGGCGAAAATGATCATCACGACGATCACGCCGATCAGACCGCCGTGGAAAGACATACCGCCGTCCCACACCCGGAACAGGTACAGCGGGTTTTCCAGAAACAGCGGCAGGTTATAAAACAGGACGTAACCAATACGCCCGCCGAGGAAGACCCCGAGGAACCCGGCATAGAGCAGATTTTCCACTTCATTTTTCGTCCAGCCGCTGCCCGGACGATTAGCGCGCCGGATGGCCAGCCACATCGCAAAGACGAAACCGACCAGGTACATCATGCCGTACCAGTGCAGTGAGAGGGGCCCGATGGAAAAAATTACCGGATCAATATCGGGAAAATGCAGATAGCCACTGTTCATCTTTCACCATAAGACATTGTTATTTCGAAATAAATCGCGATATAAATCGCTACGGAACACACATTCTGTCTGCCCCCGGGGCTGCGGATCATAGCACAAGGGCTGGCGTGATGCCGGGGGGAAGATGTAAAAGATATGTATACACGGGCGCGGGTTCAGCACAGACCCACGGCCCGGCTCCGATCGCCACGCCACAGGGCGCTGGCTACAGGCCGCCGCGGATAAGCCCGCCCATACCGCGCCGCTCCATAAACGCCGCGACCTGATGACGGATTTCAGTCGCCATCTGCGCTTCCAGGCTACGGCGCGCCAGATTTTCAGCCTCTTCGAGGCTGATATGGCGCAGCAAATATTTCACTCTGGCGACCGAACGGCCGTTCATCGACAAATGGCGATAGCCCATCCCCACCAACAGCGCGACACACATCGGATCGCCAGCCATTTCACCGCACAGGCAGAGATCGATATTCTGGCGCGCCGATTCCCGGGCTATCATATCCAGCGCCTGTAGCAGCGCCGGATGCAGACTGTCGTACAGGCTGGCGACCCGGGTATTGTTGCGATCCACCGCCAGCAGGTACTGGGTCAGATCGTTGGTGCCGACAGAAATAAAATCGATCCTTCCGGCCAGATGCGACAACATAAACATCATTGAAGGCACTTCCACCATGATGCCTATCCGCGGCTTCGGCAGCGGGTAACCGAGCATCTCTTCCACTTCGCGACCGGCGCGATCGATCAGGCGCCGCGCTTCGTCGACTTCGTCAATATTGGTGATCATCGGCAGCAGAATACTGAGGTTACCGGTGGCGGCGTTGGCGCGCATCATCGCCCGCACCTGGACCAGAAAGATCTCCGGCTGATCGAGGGTAATACGGATCCCCCGCCAGCCGAGGCAGGGGTTTTCTTCGCTGATCGGCATGTAGGGCAGTTGTTTGTCCGCTCCCACATCAAGGGTACGCAACGTCACCGGTTTACCGTTAAACATTTGCAGCATCCCCTGATACTGCGCCACCTGTTCCTCTTCCGAAGGGAAGCCGCTTTGCAGCATAAAAGGAATTTCGGTGCGGTACAGCCCGATGCCGTCAATGCGGCTGCCGAGCTTTTGCTCATGGTCGGGGCTCAGACCGGCGTTGAGCATCACCTGCACCCGCTCGCCGCTTTTCAACTGCGCCGGCTGGTCGACGTCATCTTCGGTCAGGCGGCTGAGTTCAGACTCTTCGCTGACCAGACGCTGGTATTCCTGCAACAGTACCGGTTCCGGATCAATGAGCACTTCGCCGCGATAACCGTCCAGCACCAGATTGCGGTTATGCAGCAGCGTCGGCTGCATATCCGCCCCCATCACCGTCGGGATCCCCAGCGCGCGCACCATGATCGCCGCATGGGAGTTCGCCGCGCCGTCGCGCACCACCACCCCCACCAGCCGATCCTGGGGCAACTCCGCCAGGGTGGCGGCGGATAGTTCATCCGCTACCAGTACAAAACGTTCCGGCCAGGTATTCGGCCCCTGAATAGTGTCATCAAGATGGAACAGCAGGCGCTGGCCGAGAGTACGTAAATCGCCGGCGCGCTCCTTAAGGTAGCTGTCGGTCAAAGCGGCGAACTGCTCGGCAAACCTTTCGATGATTTTTTTTACCGCCCACTCCGCCACCGACCCTTTATCCACCGCGCTGTACAATTCGCGGCGCAGGCGGGTGTCGGAAAGCAGGTGCAGATACAGATCGAAAATCGCCGCCGTCTCTTTCTGCGCACTGGCGGAAAAACGCTTACTGTAGCGGCGAAACTCCCCTTCGGCCGCTTCAAGGGCGGCGGTCAGGCGCTCCCTTTCCAGAGCCGGATTGAGGGTGGAGGCTTCAGAAACCTGCTCCATCAGCGGCAGGGTGGAATCCATCCAGCCGGGAGCGATCGCCACGCCAGGGGAAGCGGCAATAGCGCGGATACGGGTTTGCCGGTACTGGCCGAACAGCGCATTAAGCTGCGACTGAGAAAGGATCGCCGCCATCTGGGTGGCGAGAGTGACCAGAAAAGATTCTTCACTTTCATCAAACTGGCGCAGCTCGCGCTGCTGTACCACCAGCACGCCCAGCAACTGGCGGCGCTGGATAATAGGCACCCCAAGAAACGCCCGGAAGCGCTCCTCTTTTACCGAGGGAATATATTTGAAGCTGGGATGTTTCTGGGCATCCGCGAGGTTGATAGGCTCCGCCAGCCGCCCGACCAGGCCGACAATGCCTTCATCGAAGGCCAGCGCCACGGTGCGCCCGCGCGGCTTTTTTAACCCCCGGGTCGCCATCAGATAGAAACAGCGCCGGTCGTGGTCCGCCAGATAGACCGAGCACACCTCAGTCTCCATCGCCACGCAGACATCGTTGACCAGAATATCCAGCGCCTCATTGAGGCGCGGGGCGCTGGCTACCTTCTCAACAATTTCTCGTAATGGGGTGAGCATATTACGCGTGGCTTAACCTCTTCTGCGACGGTAGGCGGGGGGATGATTACGCTGCGACGATTCCTGCAGCGCCATCACGGTACTGGCAAACTCCTTCATCACCCGGCGGTACACATCCCGCTTAAAAGAGACCACCTGGCGTACCGGATACCAGTAACTTACCCAACGCCAGCCATCGAACTCCGGCGTACTGCTGGTTTGCATATTGATATCCGCGTCGTTGCTCAACAACTGCAGAAGGAACCACTTTTGCTTCTGGCCGATACACACCGGCTTTGTATCCCAACGCACCAAACGTTTCGGTAATTTGTAACGCAACCAGTTTCGGGTGGAGGCAAGAATACGCACGTCCTTGCGCTGCAGGCCGACCTCTTCGAACAATTCCCGATACATTGCTTGTTCCGCGGATTCATCGGGGTTAATTCCCCCCTGCGGAAATTGCCAGGAGTGTTGCCCAAAGCGTCTGGCCCACATGACCTGGCCCTGCCGATTACAGATCACAATACCCACATTCGGGCGGTAGCCATCATCATCGATCACCGGACTACCTCAACATAAAACTGAATAAGGGTGATTGTTTCATACTCCCGTAAGGCGGTAAACCACTCCTTTACGTTGCTTTTGCCGGAATAATCATTGAATAACCCACAAAACAGGGCAAGGTTATGAACAGGTAACGGGATCAACCAGGGTTTTTATTCACGTTTTCTGTGGATATCACTGTGTAGAACTGCCGTATTACGCCGGGAAAACTTTTCCGCGCCCCGGGCTTTATTCCGATCCTCATGGTGGTAATGCATTACAATTCATACCATTAAGGAGGTTATCCCTGTTTGCGGGCCGCCGGATCTTGTGGAAATCACAGTGCGGATCTCCGGCATGGCGAAAGATCGACCAGCGTCGTTTTTATCCACAGATTGTGCAAATAAGTTAGTCACAAAACCTGCGAAACCTTGATTTATGTCGCACGTCAAGGCTGTAAATCGAACCAGTAGTGGCGAGTTTTCCCAGTTATCCCAATTTTCTGTGGATAAACAGGTGTAAGATCCTGTTCATTGTCAGTGACCAGATTTGGAAAACCGCGCCGTACTCTGACAAATCTGCGGAGATTAAAAATAAAAAACATTATAAATCATTGCGTTGTGGTTCACTGTGTGAACAAGGTAAACTCTGTACCCAGGGCGCCAGAACACTGGCTGTTTTTTAGCCGTATTACCGAGTAGACATGCAACCACTGCGACCACTGTCACATCCTCCGGAAAATGAAGCCCGGTTACTGGAGCAGGCCGGCAGGCTGGCCGGCTATTCACTGGGCGAACTTGCCGCACTCTCCGGGCTGGCGATCCCCCGGGATCTCCGCCGCGATAAAGGCTGGATCGGCGTCCTGCTGGAGTTATGGCTGGGTGCCAGCGCCGGCAGTAAACCGGAACAGGATTTCGCCGCTATCGGCGTTGAGCTAAAAACCATTCCCATCGACCGGGCGGGAAAGCCGCTGGAAACCACCTTTGTCTGCGTCGCGCCGCTGACCGGCAATACCGGCGTGGTCTGGGAGACCAGTCACGTGCGCCATAAACTGCGCCGGGTATTGTGGATCCCCGTGGAAGGGGAACGCGCCATTCCGCTGGCCGAACGCCGGGTCGGCAGCCCGCTGTTGTGGAGCCCGTCGCCGGAAGAGGAAGATCAACTGCGCCGGGACTGGGAAGAGCTGATGGATCTCATTGTCCTCGGCCAGGTGGAGCGTATCACCGCCCGCCACGGCGAAGTCCTGCAGTTGCGTCCCAAAGCGGCGAACAGCAAAGCGCTCACTGATGCTATCGGCGCCGAAGGCCAGCCGATACTGACGCTGCCCCGCGGTTTTTATCTGAAAAAGAATTTCACCCGCGCCCTGCTGGATCGCCACTTCTTACAGGCGCCATAGCGCATATGCCGCGCCGGGATTGCGCGGCTCCCTTCACGGCGCCAGATAGTGCTTTTTACCGCCCGCGCCGCCGGGTTTACTGCGCAGGCCCTTTGTGGGAGCGGGGCATTCCGGCATATAATTAGCGCTTTATTCTTTTGGCAGGTTTTGTCATGTTGTTTGCATGGATTTCCGATCCTAACGCCTGGCTGGCATTGGGAACGCTGACATTGCTCGAGATTGTTCTCGGCATCGATAACATTATTTTCCTCTCCCTGGTGGTCGCCAAACTCCCGAAAGCGCAGCAGAGCAGCGCCCGGCGGGTGGGGCTGGGAGCGGCGATGATCATGCGCCTGGCGCTGCTGGCTTCCATTTCATGGGTGACCCGGCTGACCAACCCGCTGTTCACCGTCTTTGACGAAGAGATTTCGATTCGCGATTTAATACTGCTGCTCGGGGGACTGTTCCTGATCTGGAAAGCCAGTAAGGAGATCCACGAGTCGATTGAAGGCGAAGCGGAAGGGCTAAAAACCCACGTCCACTCGTTTCTGGGCGCCATTGTCCAGATCATGCTGCTGGATATCATTTTCAGCCTCGATTCGGTGATCACCGCCGTCGGGCTGTCGGATCATCTGTTCATCATGATGGCGGCAGTGGTGATCGCGGTAGCAGTCATGATGTTCGCCGCGCGCCCTATCGGCGATTTTGTCGAACGTCACCCGTCGGTAAAAATGCTGGCGCTCTCTTTCCTGATTCTGGTGGGCTTTACCCTGATTCTGGAAAGTTTCGATGTCCACGTGCCGAAAGGTTACATCTACTTCGCGATGTTCTTCTCAATCGCCGTGGAAAGCCTGAATCTGATCCGTAACAAGAAAAATCCGCTGTAATCCTTTTAGCCGCCCCGCCAGGGGCGGCGATATTGCCGGCCCGGGCTCTACGCAGGACGGTGATTATCCGGCAAAATCAATTTCCCCGGCAACTGGTCAGCGATAAATCGCGTCGCGCCGGCCACAGCATCACCCGGCAATTCCGTCGTCCCGTTTGGGCGTTTTTTTTACTTTTTGTCACCGATTTTAAGATTCTCCTCCTTTTTCGCTCCTGAATTCCCTGCTATTGCTAGAATTACCCTAATTAATCCGATCCCTGCGAGGTAATAACGATGAAAAAATGGGCAGTTGCAATTTCCGCTATGGGTCTGGTGTTTTCACTTTCCGGATGCAGCAGCGACTACGTGATGGCAACCAAAGATGGCCGAATGATCCTCACCGACGGCAAACCGCAAATTGATGATGAAACCGGGCTGGTCAGCTATCGCGATCAGCAGGGAAATAACATGCAGATCAATCGCGACGACGTATCACAAATCATCGAGCGCTGAGTAACGCGCTCTTTTTTACCGCTTTTTTGCGTCAACAGCGGTACTTTTTTCGCTCCCGCCCTTCCCCTTTGGCTTCCCCTCTGCCATATATAACTTTCCTCTTTCAGACAGCCGCCATCCTGGCTGCGTGCGCGACCCGGGCACAGCTGAAAGTTTTTTGTCGGGCAAGCCTGACACAACAACAAAAACATCAGGGAGCAGGCGATGCATTACCATCGTATTCCTCATAGTTCACTTGAGGTAAGCACACTGGGGCTGGGCACCATGACGTTTGGCGAACAAAACAGTGAAGCCGAAGCCCATCAACAACTGGACTACGCCGTAGCCCAGGGCATCAACCTTATCGACGTCGCGGAGATGTATCCTGTCCCGCCGCGTCCCGAAACCCAGGGGTTGACCGAAACCTACGTCGGCAACTGGCTGCACCAACGCGGCAGCCGCGAAAAACTGATAATCGCCTCTAAAGTCAGCGGCCCGGCGCGCAACAGCGATAGCGCGATTCGCCCGGGGCAGGCGCTGGATCGCAAAAACATTCGCGAAGCGCTGGACGCCAGCCTGAAGCGGCTGCAAACCGACTATCTGGATCTCTACCAGGTTCACTGGCCGCAGCGGGCCACCAACTGCTTCGGTACCCTCGGCTATCGCTGGACCGACAGCGCCCCGCCCGTCACGCTGCTGGAAACCCTGGAAGCGTTAACCGAGTTTCAGCGCGCCGGGAAAATCCGCTATATCGGGGTATCCAACGAGACCCCATGGGGGGTGATGCGCTACCTGCATATGGCGGAAAAACACGATCTGCCGCGCATTGTCACTATTCAGAATCCCTATAGCCTGCTGAACCGCAGCTTTGAGGTGGGGCTGGCGGAAGTGAGCCAGCACGAAGGGGTTGAACTGCTGGCTTACTCCTGCCTGGCTTTCGGAACACTGACCGGCAAATACCTCAACGGCGCCCGGCCCGCCGGCGCGCGCAATACGCTGTTCAGCCGCTTTACCCGCTACAGCGGCGAGCAGTCGCAGCAGGCGGTGGCGGCGTATGTCGGGATAGCCAGGCGTCACGGTCTCGATCCGGCGCAGATGGCGCTGGCCTTCGTGCGCCAGCAGCCGTTTGTCGCCAGCACGCTGCTGGGGGCCACCAGCCTCGCCCAGTTGCAAACCAATGTGGAAAGTCTGAACCTGACGCTGTCAGAAGAGGTGCTGGCGGAGCTGGAAGCGGTGCATCAGCTGTATACCTACCCGGCGCCCTGACCGGTAAAAACAACGCGGGGAAAATCCGCTGATTTTCCCCGCTTATCGTCACAGCGCCATGGGGCGCCCATTCAGCGCGGCTGACGCCGCTGCCATATCCACAGCCAGGCGATCGCCAGCGCAAACAGTACCCCGAAGCCCATCCCGATACCCACCACCGGAATCGCCATTTTCACGGCCAGCGAGTACAGTCCCAGCATCAGCAACATAGCGGCGTTTTCACCGAGGTTCTGCACCGCAATCGCATTACCGGCGCCCACCGAACGCTTACCGCGTTCCTGTAGCAGGGCATTCAGCGGCACCACAAAGAACCCGCCGAGCATGCCGATGATCACCAGTAACAGATAGGAGGGCAATAACCCGGTCTGCACAGAGAAGAGGGTCACCACCACGCCGATCAAAATCCCGGCCGGCATACAGCGCGCCACGCGTTCGAGGGTCACCAGCTTCGCCGCCAGCCCGGCGCCGGCGACAATCCCCACCGCCACCATGGCGTTCAGATAAGTCGGCGTGGCATTATCGGTGATACCGAGCGCCACCGGCACCCACAGCACCAACAGGAAACGCAGCGTCACGCCGGCGCCCCAGAACAGACTGGTGCCCACCAGCGAAAAGCGGGTTTCTCCGTTGCGCCACAGGGTACGGCAGGCGCTGAAGAAGCTGCCCGCCATCGCTCCCGGACGCCAGGTCTGGCCGGGACGCGCCGCCGCCAGGCGCGGGATCAGCAGATTCGCCACCACCGCCCCGGCATACACCAGCACGCAAATCCCCAGCGCGGCCAGCAGGCTCCAGTCCGCCAGTACGCCGCCGGCCATTGAACCCAGCAGAATAGCGGCAATAGTGGAGGATTCCATCAGGCCGTTGGCTTTCACCAGCTTATCGCCGGTAGTCAGTTCGCCGAGAATGCCGTATTTGGCCGGCGAGTAGGCCGCCGCGCCAATCCCCACCAGGGTATAGCCGATAAACGGGTTGTAACCGAAGCAAATCTCCGCCGCCCCCAGTAGTTTCAGGGCGTTAGCGCCCATCATCACCCGCCCTTTCGGGAAACTGTCCGCCACCTGGCCGACAAACGGCGCAAACAGGATATAGGCGCCGACAAAGACCATTTGCAGGACCGGCTGGCTCCATTCCGGGTAGCTTTGCTGCTTGAGCACCGCCAGGGTGGCGAACAACAGCGCGTTGTCGCCAAAAGCAGAAAGAAACTGAGCGGAAATGACCGCCTTCATCCCCCGGGACCACAGCGAGGTCCCGGCCTCGGCGCCATTAGCCATGCTGCGCGTCCTCCTGGTCCATCATCCCTTTCAGGGTGACGAAGTCCGGCTTGCCGCTGCCGAGCAGCGGTAACTGCTTCAGGAAACGGATATCACGCGGCACCGCCAGTTCCGGCACGCCGTGCGCGCGGGCATACTGCAGCAACCGATCGCGGCTCAATTCATGGTCAGTGGTATACAGCACCAGGGCCTCTCCCTTACCAGGGTCGCTCTTAATCACGGTAGCATGGAGTTTATCAGGGGAGACGCCAAGCGCCACTTGTTCAACGCTTTCCAGGGAGACCATCTCGCCGGCGATTTTCGCAAAACGCTTCGCCCGCCCCTGAATCACGCAGAAACCCTGCTCGTCGAAAGCGACAATATCGCCGGTATCATACCAGCCGGCCTCCAGCGCGCCGTTGGCGTCTTCCGCCTGCGGGGCTTCCAGCACCCCCGGGTTTTCCACCCGCAGGTAACCTTTCATCACATTCGGTCCGCGCACCTGCAGACGCCCCCCCTGTTCAATACCCGGCACCGCCAGCAGACGGGCGTCCATCGCCGGCAGGATGCGCCCGACCGTGCCCGGCTTCGCCGCCATCGGCACGTTAATGGAGATAACCGGCGCGCATTCGGTCACGCCATAGCCTTCCAGGATGCGCAGGCCGAATTTGTCCTGCCAGATCTGGCGGGTGCTTTGCTGGAGTTTTTCCGCGCCGGCCACCACGTAGCGCACCCGGTAGAAATCATAAGGATTGGCAAAACGCGCATAGTGACCGAGGAAAGTGGAGGTACCGAAGATCACGGTACAGTTGCGATCGTAGGTCAGTTCCGGCACCACCCGGTAGTGCAGCGGGCTGGGGTAAAGAAAGACTTCCGCGCCGGTCAGTAGCGGCGTAAACAGCCCGACGGTCAGCCCAAAGGAGTGAAACAGCGGCAGCGCCGACATAAAGCGGTCATCGGTGGTGAAATCGGCGATAGCGCGGATCTGTTCAACGTTGGCCAGCAGACTCTTATGGCTGTGCACCACCCCTTTCGGATTCCCTTCCGAGCCGGAGGTAAACAGCACCATCGCCGCGTCTTCCGGGCTCTGGCGGGTCTGAGCCAGGCGGGGGAACAGGACATGGAAGAAGATCCACGCTTTGTCCGCTGCCGTCACATCCCCTTTCAGGTCTTCCAGAAACACCCAGCGCACCTGGGTAAGCTGCTCCGGCAGATGCCACAGCTTGCCTTTTTCCAGAAACTGGCGGGAGGTGAAGATGGTTTCAATTTGCGCCGCGGTGATGGCGCTGGATAACCCTTTGACGCCGGCGGTGTAGTTCATCATCGCCGGAATACGCCGCCGGCAGACGGCGCCGAAAATCACCGCCGCGCTGATCGCCGCATTCGGCAACATCAGACCGATGGTTTCCCCGGGCTTGCTGTATCTTTCCAGCAGACGGGCGACAAACAGCGATTTGGTCAGCAATCCGCGGTAATTGTCAGGGGTGAAATTGACATCCTCAATGCAGGGTTTGCCGGCGCCATAACGGTATTTCGCGCTCAGCAGGGCATCGAACAGGGTTTCCCGCGGGCGTACCGCCATCTGCGCTTCCATCATCACCTGATGCAGCCGCTCCCCGGCCATGCGCCGCCGGTCACGGGCGCGGGGCGCCTCCGGCATCGCAATCGTGGTGGGCGGCAGCACGTGCAGCGTAATCGTCGGAAAGCAGCGCTGTTTCACTCGCCCTTTCAGGCGGCTGAACTTGCTCAGTTCCGCCCCCTGAATACGCACCGGCACCACGGTGGCGCCCGATTTCGCCGCCACAAAGCCGGCGCCGTCATAAATTTTCATCAGAGAGCCGGTAACGCTGATACGCCCTTCCGGGAAGATAACCACCGGGCGCCCCTGCTCCACCAGCCGCACCAGATGTTTGATAGACATCGGTTTGGTGGGGTCGAGCGGGACAAAATCAATAATCGGCTTTAGCCAGCGCATAAACCAGCGGGTGCTGATCGACGAATAGACCGCGAATACCGGGCGAACCGGCAGGAACAGCGCCAGCAGCACGCCATCAAGAAATGAGACGTGATTGGGGGTGATCAGTACCCGGGTTTGCTGAAGGGCTTCCATATTGCCGGAAACGCGCACCCTGAATATCAGTCTGAACAGTAAACGGAAAAAACCAAATAACATGTCAACTCCCTTTGTGAGGTCATGATACTGACACTAAGCCAGGCTCTTAGTGTAGCGGTAAATGACACCACATAACTACAGGCAGACATCGTGAATTCGGCGCAAAAAAAAACCTGCGCATCCGCGCAGGTTGGTGTAACTGTTGTCATCGACGCAAGGCGCCGATACCACCTATCAATACCTCTGGGACAGTTACTGTATCAACCGCGGCTCACTGACCGCCATGACTCAATCGCAACAGCATGGCGCAAAATGTAACGAAAGATTTACCCTGAAATCATTACGGTTAGCGGTCGTGACAGAAAACCGGCGCCGCAGTCAGCGCCCGGAGGAAATCCCCCGCCTGGCTGGCGGGGAAAGGACATCAGAACATCTTGAATTTGTATTCGATGATCACCTCAGAGGACAGTGTGTGCGTCCGGGTATAGCGGCCATCTGTCAGCACCGGCGTTTTACCGTTCATCTTATAGGACCAGCCGGGGCCGAACATTGCCCACAGAGTGAGGTTTTTCAGCTTCGGATGTGAAGGCACCCAGCGGCTGTAGGCGTTAATCTCCCCTGTGCGCACGTGATTGCCTTTATAGTTGAGCTGGCCAATGTTGCCGGCCAGCCCCACCGTCAGCTCCGGCGTCAGGTTATAATCGGTCATGGTGGCGAGCATCAGTTCCCCGTCGCGCATATAGTCATCGCCGGCATAGGCCATGGAGGCGAAGGTCCCGCGTGAGTTTTTACTCATATGGCGCGGGTAGAAGCCCACGGCGTTGGCTTTTTCCGCATCGGTATAGCCCAGACCCCATTTGGTGCTCCAGTTATCCGCCTGCCATTTGACGTCCACTGCGAAGTGCCAGGCGTTGTTGTCGAAGTCACGCTTGCCCGCCGCCATCGATTTATACTCGTCCAGCGCGTGGGTGCCGTAAATCTGGGTACCGATATTCAGTTGTTTTACCGGCTTCAGGTTGGCGAACAGAATATGGCGGCGCAGATAATTATCGCTTTCGCCATAGCCGTACTGCAGATTCAGCATGTCGCCTTTCCACAGCGCATCTCCGCTGGCGATATGGTTGATATACTTGCCCTCATTGGTCTGGAAGCGCATTTTATCCGGCGAATTACGCTCCATAGAGCTTTCCACATAAGCGCCGCGCAGCGTCAGGGCATCGTAATTCACCGAGCCGGTCCAGCCCAAATAGGTGGTGGGAGAGAGGCGGGTGGAGTTGGAAATCACCCCCATATTTTTCATGGTTTGCCAGCCCCAACGGGCGTCGAAATTAAAATCCGCCAGTTGATACTTCAGCTTAACGTTGCGCTGGCCGAATTTGGAAAAGCCGTCGGCATTGCTTTTGCTGTTGCCGCTACCGTTATTGTACAGCACGCCGCGCGAGTTAAAGTAATCGCTGGCCCCCAGCTTCACCGCCCCATAATAGGTGGCGTCGAAACCGATAATATCAGCGAAATAGCCGGATTTATAATCTACCGATACCCCCTGCCCCCAGGCATTATGGACCTCTTTCGGGTTGGCGTTTTCTTCCTTGAGATATTTCCAGTAATTTTTAAATGACAGTTCCATGTGCGACTGGCTGAAAAAAGGATCGGCCAGTATCGTATCGATCATATCCCGCTGCTCAATATCCGGTTTGACATCGGCGGACCAGCCGCTGGCCGGAATCGCCAGCATCATCAAAGCGACTGTAATAGCATTATATTTCATTGTTAACCCCAGAAAATAGTCGCACGCCTGCCGGCGAAAGATAATTTCGCCCGTCCCTGCGACGTTTAGCTAATAATTAAAAAACGCGTATTTTATTTTTTCTCGAGCGCCAGCTTACCTGCTTCGACATATTTCATGGTGCCGATTTCCGGAACCGTATATTTACCGTCCTTATAGACAATTTTGACTACGGCGGCATTGGCCAGCGGTTTATTTTTGGCGGTATCATCGGTTAAATCAGCAATCATAATCTGCATTGCGGTGCCGGAAGAAATCGCCAGCACGTTTTTATCACCGCGCGCCCGGGCATTTTCGACAATGGTCTGCAGCGCCGCGTGAGTGCGCGCCTTCACCTGCTGGTAATTTTCCGCCAGGCCTTTGGGATCGGCTGCGGCCAGCGCGTTCTGGTTATCGCTGACCGGCAGCGTTCCCGCCTTCATTTTGCTGAACAGTTCCCGGCCATCCTGCAGCCCGAGCTGCTTTGCGCCGGCATCGGCCATCTCCTTATTGAACCCGCCCTCAAAGCCGCCAAAGAAGGCTTCGCGCAAGCCGCTCAGTTCCGTCAGTTGATAATTTTCCACCCCGGCCTGCCTGAGAATTACGCTCATGGTTTCGCGCTGGCGCCCGGCGTCGCTGGAGTAGTAGCTGTCAAACGGAATGCCTTTGAGCCCCTCGCCCAGGTAACGCGCGACGCGAATGCCATCCTCAGTCAGCGGTGAATCCGCCCATCCCTGTACCCGGTCAAAGGTATTAAACAGCGTTTTTCCGTGGCGTGCGAACCAGATATTTACCTCATCGTCAGCGGCAATTTGCGCTGCCGAACAGGTTGCCGCACTGGCCATCACCATCAATGCTATCAACCATTTTTTCATATTATATCCCGCCATTGCGTTGCTTTTCGGTAGCCCGAAAACAAAAAAACCCACGCCGTCTACCGGGGCACGCTGTGTTAATCACAATATGCTGCACCGCGGTATTCGACGTAGGTTTTGCCTGTATTAAACAGTAACAATCCAACGCTGCCCACGTTATCACCAAAAAATCAAAATGGCATCCCCATACTCATTCAATTTATCAATAAATGTGATCCCACTCATAATCATGGACGGAGGAAAAACCTCTCGCAACGGAAAATAAAATAAGAAATAACTCAACATCATAATTATTATTCACCCCGTCCCGCTTCGTTCCGCGATGTAATATTCAGTGGTCATCTCTGCGGCCAAATTAAGATAAACCACACATTCCCGGATAGCCGGAAATACCCCGTCAACGCCTCCGGCAACAGATAAGGTTTATTGATCGTGGTCACATAATAAAACATCCACCTCTGGACTCTTTGCGCGACTGACGTTATTTTGCCTGCATCCTGGGATTGTTACTGAACACAGGCAAAACCTAAGATACTTGTCGCAAGCCACATTTGCGCGCAGGTGTCTTAGGTTTTTTTTTGCGCCTCAGAAAGGCCTCTGATACTCACAAGGAGTCACCATGAGAACGAAAATCCTCACCGCTGCGCTACTGTCCGTACTGGCCGTTTCAGTACAGGCCGCTGAAAAACCAATGAAAATCCTCATCGTCAACGACGATGGCTGCGAGTCCATCGGCACCACCTCCCTGCAGGATAAGCTGGCGGCGAAAGGTTATGATGTCTGGATGGTGGCGCCGGCCACTAACCAGAGCGGTATTGGCTCCGCGATTACGTTCCGCCCGGGTAAAGTGTTCGACACCAAAAAGATTGCCGATAAGCGTTACTGCTTCCCGGGCACGCCGGCAGACGCGCTGGACTTTGGCCTGTGGGGCGTGCTGAAAGACGCGCCGCCGGATCTGGTCATCTCCGGCGTCAATGACGGCCCGAATACCGGCATGGCGCAGGTGAACTCCGGCACCGTCAGCGCCGCTGCCCGCGCGCTGCGCTACGGCTTCCCGGCCATCGCCGCCAGTATCGGCTACCGCTTTACCGAAGAAGAGATCAAAAACAAATGGCCGAGCACTCATAAATACTGGCCCGATTCCGTGGACTATGTGGTAACGCTGGTCGATAAGCTCAACACCTCCTGGAAAGCGGGCGCGGACGTGCTGCCGAAGGGTTCCGGTCTGAGCATCAACTATCCGCCGCTGCCGGTGTCGGAGATCAAAGGAGTGCACTATATCGACAACGAACAGTTCCCGGCGCCGCAGATCGGTTATGACCTGCTGGCGGACGGCAGCGCGAAGCAGACCATGAACCCGTCGGCGCTGGAGCCCGGCGAAGGGGACAATGATACCGGCTGGCTGAACAAGGGCTATATCACTTACACCCTTTTCGATGGCTCATGGAACGCACCGCAGTTCCAGGCGCAGTATGAAGCGCTGCTGGGCAAGTAATCGGCGTTATCCTTCCGGGCGCCGCAGCGGCGCCCGAAGCAAAAAAGATTTCTGGATCAAGGATTGTTACTGCGTCTGCAGGCAAAACCTGACGCGCCATCCTGCAAACCGGAACTGGCGCTCAGGTTTTTTTGCGCCTCAGCGCTGGCTATGGGTTAAGTAACGGGAATTATTATGAAATATCAGGCGTTGGCCAGCGACATTCTCAGTCATGTCGGCGGGCGGGAAAATATCAACAGCCTTGTGCACTGCGCAACCCGGCTGCGGTTCAAACTCAACGACAGCAGCAAAGCGGACGCCGAAGGGCTGAAGAGCAATCCCGGCGTGATCATGGTGGTAGAAAGCGGCGGCCAGTTTCAGGTGGTTATCGGCAACCATGTCAGCGACGTCTACCGCGCAGTGTGTAGCGCCGCTGGGCTCAATGAAGATAGCGCGGCCAGCGCGCAGAAAAGCACGGAGAAATCCGGGGCGCTGGCAAAATTCATCGATGTGGTTTCCGGAATCTTTACCCCGTTCCTCGGCGTGCTGGCGGCCTCGGGTATTCTGAAAGGTTTCCTCGCCCTGAGTCTGGTCGGCGGATGGCTGGCGGAAAGCGACGGCACTTACCGAATCCTGCAATCCACCAGCGATGCGCTGTTCTATTTTCTGCCGATTGTCCTTGGCTATACCGCCGGTAAAAAATTCGGCGGCAATCCGTTCCTGACCATGGTAATCGGCGGCGCGCTGGTTCACCCGCTGATGATCCAGGCCTTCGAAGCCACCGCCAACGGCACTACAGAGTACTTTCTCGGTATCCCGGTAGTGTTCATCAATTACACCTCGTCGGTGATTCCGGTTATCTGTGCCGCCTGGTTCTGCTGCTGGCTGGAACGCCAGTGCAATAAAGTGATGCCGGCGGCGGTGAAAAACTTCTTCACCCCGCTTCTCTGCCTGGTGATCACAGTCCCGCTCACCTTTCTGGCTATCGGCCCGCTGGCCACCGGGCTGGGCGAACTGCTGGCCTCCGGCTTTCAGATTATTTATAAATTCGCGCCGTGGCTGGCGGGAGCGGTACTTGGCGCCCTGTGGCAGGTGTGTGTGATCTTCGGCCTGCACTGGGGGCTGATCCCGCTGATGATGAATAACATGGCGGTGCTGAGCCACGATGCCATGATGCCCATTCTGCTGCCCGCGGTCTTCGGCCAGGTCGGCGCTACCGTTGGGGTGTTCCTGAAAACCCGCGATGTACGCCTGAAGGCGCTGGCCGGCTCCGGCGCGGTCGCCGGGGTCTTCGGTATCACCGAACCGGCAGTGTATGGCGTGACCTTACCCAATCACCGGCCGTTTATCTTTGGCTGCGTGGGCGGCGCGATTGGCGGCGCGATTGTTGGCTTCAGCCAGAGCATGGTCTACTCGTTCGGGCTGGCGAGTATCTTTACCCTGGCGCAGATAATCCCGCCGACCGGGATCGACGCCTCTGTGTGGGGTGCCATTATCGGCGTCGCCGTCTCCTTCACCCTGGCCTGCCTGCTGACCATCATCGCCGGCCTGCCGCAGCAGAACAGCGCGCAGCCGGAGCTGCCCCCGGCGCCTGTAGCCGAAGCCAGCGCGGACGACATTCTGGCGCCGCTGACCGGCGTGGCGATTGCCCTCAATGAGGTGCCGGATCAAACCTTCGCCAGCGGCCTGCTGGGCCAGGGAGCGGCGATCATCCCGTCAGAGGGCCGGGTCATCGCCCCATTCCACGGCGAAGTGGCATCGCTGTTCACCACTAAACACGCCATTGGCCTGCTCAGCGACAG
Source organism: Entomohabitans teleogrylli (assembly GCF_001484765.1). Taxonomy (GTDB): domain Bacteria; phylum Pseudomonadota; class Gammaproteobacteria; order Enterobacterales; family Enterobacteriaceae; genus Entomohabitans; species Entomohabitans teleogrylli. The sequence continues at coordinate 38,966 of NZ_LLXO01000025.1, forward strand.
CGGTATTGAAGTGTTGATTCACGTCGGTATCGACACCGTCAAACTCAACGGCCAGCACTTCACCGCCTTTATTCAGGAAGGCGACAGGATTAAGCCCGGCGATGTACTGGTGGAATTTGACCGCCAGGCGATTCTTGACGCCGGCTACGACCTGAGTACCCCCATTATTATCAGTAACAGCGACGACTACGCCGGGCTGGAAAATGTTAACCCGACGCCTTCTGTCTATGCCGGCTCACCGTTCCTGCATGTGACACGCTGAATTTAAAGGAGAAAGAGATGAGTAACAGATTTCCGGACGGTTTTTTATGGGGCGGCGCGCTGGCGGCAAACCAGGTGGAAGGGGCGTATCAGGAAGACGGTAAAGGGCTATCGACCTCCGATATGCAGCCCAACGGTATTTTTGGGCCTGTGACCGCACGCCAGCCCGGCGATTTCAGTATTAAAGATGTCGCCATTGATTTCTATCACCGCTATCCGCAGGACATCGCGCTGTTTTCGGAAATGGGCTTTACCTGCCTGCGGGTCTCCATTGCCTGGACGCGAATTTTCCCCAACGGCGACGATGCACAACCCAACGAGGCGGGGCTGGCCTGGTACGACAAACTGTTTGATGAACTGGCGCGCCATAACATCCAGCCGCTGGTCACCCTGTCGCACTATGAAATGCCGTGGGCGCTGGTGGAAAACTATGGCGGCTGGGGCAACCGTAAGCTGATCGCTTTCTTTGAGCGCTATGCCCGCACCGTGTTTGAGCGCTACCGCGATAAGGTCAAATTGTGGTTAACCTTCAATGAAATCAATATGTCGCTGCATGCGCCGCTCACCGGCGTCGGCCTGCTGGGGGACTGTACCACGACAGAGATCTACCAGGCGATTCACCACCAGCTGGTGGCCAGCGGTCTGGCGGTAAAAGCCTGCCACGAGATTATCCCGGACGCGCGCATCGGCAACATGCTGCTCGGCGGTCTGATGTATCCGCTGTCCTGCAAACCAGCGGATATCTTCGCCACCCTGCAGGAGAACCACAGCTGGCAGTTCTTTGGCGATATTCAGTGCCGCGGCGCTTACCCGGGCTATATGACGCGTTATTTCCGCGATAACGGTATCACGCTGAATATTGAACCCGCCGACCTGGAGGCGCTGCGTCACACCGTCGACTTCATCTCATTCAGCTACTATATGACCGGCTGCGTTACCGCCGATGCGGATCTCGGGGAGAAGCTGCGCGGCAACATCCTCGACATGGTGCCAAATCCGCATCTGGAAAGTTCAGAGTGGGGCTGGCAGATAGACCCGCTGGGCCTGCGCACGCTGCTCAACGTCCTCTGGGATCGTTATCAGAAACCGTTATTCATTGTCGAAAACGGTCTCGGCGCTAACGACCAGCCCGCCGCCGATGGGCGCATCCATGACGATTACCGCATCAGCTATATGAACGATCACCTGGTCCAGGTGCGGGAAGCTATCGACGATGGCGTCGAGGTGCTGGGCTATACCAGTTGGGGCCCCATCGACATCATTAGCGCCTCGAAGGCGGAAGTGGCCAAGCGCTATGGCTTTATCTATGTCGATCTCCAGCAGGACGGTTCCGGCACCCTCAATCGCAGCCGCAAGGACAGCTTCTGGTGGTATCAGCAGGTGATTAAAACCCACGGCGCGGCCCTGAAGCCGTAATCCCCACGCCAGCCCGCCGTCCGGCGGGCTGCATTTCTTTCCCTTTCGGATATCGTCTGCGCGCTTTTATGACCTGGATCCCGGCAGGCGCTTGAACTGACGGCGCTTTTCCGTGACACTGATAAGGTGTAAACGTTTACCCAACGAGGTGGTGTCCAATGGCGACAATAAAGGATGTAGCGCGACTGGCGGGGGTATCCGTTGCCACCGTTTCCCGCGTGATCAACGGCTCCCCAAAGGCCAGCGATGCCTCGCGGGCCGCTGTCAACAGCGCCATGGAACAACTGAATTACCATCCGAACGCCAACGCCCGGGCGCTGGCCCAACAGAATACCGAAACCATTGGACTGGTGGTGAGCGACGTTTCCGACCCGTTCTTCGGCGCGATGGCCAAAGCCGTGGAACAAGTGGCTTACCGCACCGGCAATTTCCTGCTGATCGGCAACGGTTATCATAACGAGCAGAAAGAGCGCCAGGCCATTGAGCAGTTGATCCGCCACCGCTGCGCGGCGCTGGTGGTGCACGCCAAAATGATCCCCGACGCCGATATCGCCGCGCTGATGGCGCAGTTCCCGGGGATGGTGCTGATCAACCGTATTGTTCCCGGCTATGAAAAACGCTGTGTGGCCCTCGACGATCGCTACGGCGCCTGGCTGGCGACCCGCCATCTGATCCAGCAGGGCCACCGGCAGATAGGCTTTATCTGCTCCAACCATCCCATTTCCGACGCCGAAGACCGATTACAGGGCTACTATGACGCCCTGACGGAACATGGCCTGCCGGCCAGCGATCGGCTGGTGACATTCGGGGAACCGGATGAGAGCGGCGGCGAACAGGCAATGACTGAACTGCTCGGACGCGGCAAAGCGGTGACCGCCGTCGCCTGTTATAACGATTCGATGGCGGCCGGGGCGATGGGGGTATTAAGCGATAACGGTATTGACGTACCGCGGCAGATATCGCTGATCGGCTTCGACGATATTCTGGTTTCGCGCTATGTGCGCCCGCGGCTGACCACCATCCGCTACCCGCTGGTGACCATGGCCACTCAGGCCGCAGAGCTGGCGCTGGCGCTGGCCGACAACCGTCCGCTGCCGGAGGTGACCCACCTGTTCAGTCCGACGCTGGTGCGCCGCCACTCGGTAGTTCCCCCCGCCGAATAACCCGCCCTGCCCCCGCGGGCGCGAGGCGCAAGGCGCAAAAGCGCAGTACATGCAGAAGCCGTGACGCTTTAATCTGCGCCCCACGATTGTGGGGCGCAAAACCGGTCACCAGAGCGCCAGCCGCGAAATTACAGCAGTTCCAGCGCCAGCAGCTCCGCCACCGTCTGGCGGCGGCGAATCAGGCGCGGCGCGCCGTTATCGAACAACACTTCCGGCAGCAGCGGGCGGCTATTGTAGTTGGAGGACATTGAAGCCCCGTAAGCGCCGGTATCGTGGAATACCAGGTAATCGCCGATCTGGACCGGCGGCAGCGCCCGGGTTTCCACTTTACCCCCTTCCTGCTGGGTGAAGACATCGCCGGATTCGCACAGCGGACCGGCCACCACGGTTTCCGTCAGCGCGCCGGACAGCGCCCGGCCATCGCGCGGCAGCACAGAAATATGGTGGTAGCTACCGTACATCGCCGGACGCATCAGGTCGTTAAACCCGGCGTCGACCAGCACGAAATGGCGGCTTCCCATCTGTTTTACGCTGCGCACCTGCGCAATTAGCACCCCGGATTCAGCGACCAGGAAGCGTCCCGGCTCAATCTCCAGAGTCACCGGGTGGCCCAGGTGGGCGGCGATTCTCTCGCGGGCGGCGTTCCACAGACCATAGTAGTGGTCGGTATCGATAGTCTCTTCGCCGGCGCGGTAGGGGATCGACAGCCCGCCGCCGGCGGAAATCGCCTGCAAATCCTGACCAAAGGCGATCACATGCTCCACCATGGCGCCGCACACCTGCTCAAGATGGCCGTAATCGACGCCGGATCCGATATGCATGTGCAGGCCCACCAGTTGCAGATCGTACTGGCGCATCACCGCCAGCGCCCGGGGCAGATCGCTGTACCAGATACCGTGCTTACTGTTTTCGCCGCCGGTATTGGTTTTCTGGCTGTGGCCGTGGCCAAATCCGGGGTTGATACGCAACCACACCCGGTGGCCGGGCGACACGGCGCCAAGCTGGGAGAGCATATCCACCGAACCGGCGTTCACCGGGATCCCCAACTCATGGACCCGCGCCAGAGTGGCGTCGTCGAGCACATCAGCGGTAAAGACGATGTCGTGGGGATTTTGCTGTGGGTCATAGCCCGCGGCCAGCGCCCGCTCGATCTCCCCCAGCGATACCGAATCCACTTTTACTCCCTGTTCGCGCATCAGGCGCAGAATATGGACATTGGAACAGGCTTTCTGGGCAAAGCGAATCACATCAAACTGGCGCAACTGGCTAATCTGACGGCGAATAATCTGCGCGTCATAGACCCACACCGGGCAGCCGAATTGCGGCGGCAGGGCGCGCAGATTAGCGGCGCTCAGCGCGCTTTGGGTGGTATCGAGAGGTTGCGGCATGGAGAACTCCTTTCATTTTGTATGGCGTTTATTACGCCACAGTCGCCAGTGAATAAAAAATATCGTTTTCTACACAGTCTATGCAAAAATGATATGGACTAACGAGGAATCGCGCCATGCCCGCCATTAACCTGCGCCATATCGAAATCTTCCATGCGGTGATGACCGCCGGCAACCTGACCGAGGCCGCCGCCCTGCTGCACACCTCGCAGCCGACCGTCAGCCGGGAGCTGGCGCGCTTTGAAAAAGTGATCGGTCTGCAACTGTTTGAACGCAGCCGCGGCCGGCTACACCCGACGGTGCAGGGACTGCGGCTGTTCGAAGAGGTGCAGCGATCCTGGTATGGTCTGGATCGCATCGTGGCGGCGGCGGAAAGCCTGCGCGAATTCCGCCAGGGGGAGCTGTCTATCGCCTGCCTGCCGGTATTCTCCCAGTCGTTTCTGCCAGCGCTGGTGACGCCGTTCCTCGCCCGCTACCCGGAATTGAGCCTGAACATCGTGCCTCAGGAATCGCCGCTGCTGGAAGAGTGGCTCTCCGCCCAGCGCCACGACCTGGGGCTGACGGAAACCGTCACCACGCCGGCCGGTACGGCGCGCGAAAGTCTGCTGACCCTCAATGAAGTGTGCGTGCTGCCCGCCGACCATCCGCTGGCGCGAAAGCGCAGCCTCGGCCCCGCCGATTTCAGCGGCGAAAACTATATCAGCCTGTCGCGCAGCGACAGCTATCGCCAGTTGCTCGACCAGCTGTTTCACGAACATGGGGTGAAAAGGCGGATGGTGGTGGAAACCCACAGCGCCGCCTCCGTCTGCGCCATGGTGCGCGCCGGGGCGGGTATTTCGGTGGTCAATCCGCTGACAGCGCTGGACTATGCGGCCAGCGGCGTAGCGGTGCGGCGCTTCCGGATTGCCGTTCCTTTCACGGTCAGCCTGATTCGTCCGCTTCACCGCCCGGCGTCGGCGCTGGTCAACGCTTTCAGCGAACATTTACGCGCCGCGATGCCGCGCTTTACCACCCTGCTGACGCAGATGCTGGAGGATTAGTCCTCCAGCATAAAGCGTACCGCATCAGCCGCGTGGAGAGCCGCGGTATCAAACACCGGCACCGGACACTGCTGCTGATTGATCAACAGGCCTATCTCGGTACAGCCAAAAATCACCCCCTCGGCCCCCTGGCTGACCAGTTGCGCAATCACCTGCTGATAGCAGGCCCGGGAGCTGTCGAGCCAGCGCCCGAGACACAGCTCTTCAAAAATGATGCGGTTTATTTCCGCCCGCTGGTCGGCGCCGGGGATCAGACATTCGATAGCGAATTCACGCTCCAGCCGCCCGCGGTAAAAATCCTGCTCCATGGTATAGCGCGTGCCGAGCAGCGCCACCCGGCGCAGCCCCTGCGCGGCGATCGCCCGCCCGGTGGCGTCGGCGATATGCAAAAACGGCAGCGCACACTGCGCTTCAATGACATCCGCCACTTTGTGCATGGTGTTGGTACACAGCACAATACCGTGGGCGCCCGCTCTCTGTAACCCCAGCGCGGCATCGGCCAGCATCTGCCCGGCCTGATCCCACTCCCCGCGGCTCTGACACAGCTCGATGTCATGAAAATCCACGCTGTGCAGCACAATTTGCGCGGAATGCAGCCCGCCCAGCCGTGCTTTGATCCCTTCATTTATCAGCCGGTAATAAGGAATGGTGGACTCCCAGCTCATTCCGCCCAGTAATCCGATGGTTTTCATGATCTCTCCTGTGATGACAGCGCTTCGCGAATTGATGATGCCGGGATTGCGGGACAATGCCAATCCGATCGTACCGCCAGTTTTATCATACAGGCTATCGCCATTGCCTGAATCCGCTTACCGTGGTAAAAATGAAACAACGTTTCAATCAAAGGAAAGCCGCCAATGTTTACTTTTATTAAAGACACCGAACTCGAAGACCTCGGCGCCGGCGTCACCCGCCGGATTCTGGCCCACGATGGCAACATGATGGCCGTACAGGTGAATTTCGCCACCGGCGCCGTTGGCCCCTTGCATAACCACCCGCACGAACAGTTGACCTACGTCCTGTCCGGCGAATTTGAGTTCACCATCGGCGATGAAACCCATCGGGTAAGCGCCGGTGATACATTGTACAAACAGCCGAATATCATGCACGGCTGCGTCTGTTTGCAGGCCGGCACGCTGCTTGATACGTTCACCCCAATCCGCGAAGACTTCCTGAAGTAACGTCCCACTCCGTCCCCCGTACAGGAGCGGCCAGCCCGCTCCCCTGCGCCACGCTGGCCGAACTATCCCCATCCGGCGCAAAAAATCGCCGCTCCGAAATAAATTGAAACAGCGTTTCGACTTCGATCACATTTCCGACAAGAATCGCATGACGGGTTTTTAAATCCCATTAGAATTAAATAAAACATCGTTTCATAAATTTAAAACGACATTTTTATAAACCAGACGATGCACAGCGGATAAGCCATTTTATCCACCCCAGGGTACGGATAACGCATTAATTCAACGGTAACGATCAGGGACACGATATGCCAGCCACCAGCAACGATTAACGCCACACGCCAGCGCAGATGCTCCCGGCATCGGCAGGCGGATGGCTAACGCCTCTTAATTTCAACCTCTGACAGCCAGGTAGGTAAGTATGAATGAAAACAGACTGTTAGGACTGGCATGGATATCGCCCTATATCATTGGGTTGATAGTCTTTACCGCCTTTCCTTTCGTTTCGTCGTTCTTTCTCAGTTTCACTGAGTATGACCTGATGAACCCGCCGGAATTTACCGGCCTTGAGAACTATCGCTACATGTTTACCGAAGACGCGCTCTTCTGGAAATCGATGGGCGTGACCTTTGCCTACGTATTTTTGACTATCCCGCTCAAGCTGGCTTTTGCGCTGGGAATTGCTTTCGTCCTGAACTTTAAACTGCGCGGTATCGGCTTCTTTCGCACCGCCTACTATATTCCATCGATTCTCGGCAGCTCAGTGGCGATCGCGGTACTGTGGCGCGCCCTGTTCGCCATCGACGGGTTGCTGAACAGCTTTATCAGCGTGTTCGGGTTCGATCCGGTGAACTGGCTGGGGGAACCCTCGCTGGCGCTGATGTCCGTGACCCTGCTGCGCGTCTGGCAGTTCGGATCAGCGATGGTTATCTTCCTGGCGGCGCTGCAAAACGTCCCGCAGTCCCAGTATGAAGCGGCGATGATCGACGGCGCCTCAAAATGGCAGATGTTCCTGAAGGTCACGGTGCCGCTGATTACCCCGGTGATTTTCTTCAACTTTATTATGCAGACTACTCAGGCGTTCCAGGAGTTTACCGCGCCGTACATCATCACCGGCGGCGGTCCGACCCACTACACCTATCTGTTCTCGCTGTATATCTACGACACGGCGTTCAAATATTTCGAAATGGGCTACGGCGCGGCGCTGGCTTGGGTACTGTTCCTGGTGGTGGCGGTATTCGCCTCCATTGCCTTCAAATCATCAAAATACTGGGTCTTCTACTCCGCTGATAAAGGAGGCAAAAATGGCTGATATTCAACAGAGTCACACCCCCACCCGGCAGACGCCTGGTGAAGCGGAACTGGAAGTGCAGCGCACGCTGCGCCGGGAAAAAATCAACGCCGGCATTCGCTATGTGGTGTTGCTGGCGGTCGGTCTGCTGATGCTCTATCCGCTGGTGTGGATGTTTTCGGCGGCCTTTAAACCTAACCATGAGATCTTCACCACGCTGGGCCTGATCCCGGAAAACCCGACCATGGACGGGTTCGCCAACGGCTGGAAAACCGGTACCGAATATACTTTCGGCCATTACATGCTCAATACCTTCCAGTATGTGATCCCGAAAGTTATCCTGACCATTATCTCTTCCACCGTGGTGGCCTACGGCTTCGCGCGGTTTGAGATCCCGTGGAAGAATTTCTGGTTCGCGACGCTTATCGCCACCATGCTGCTGCCCAGCACCGTACTGCTGATCCCGCAGTACCTGATGTTCCGTGAAATGGGCATGCTGAACAGCTATCTGCCGCTGTACCTGCCGCTGGCCTTCGCCACCCAGGGGTTCTTCGTCTTTATGCTGATTCAGTTCCTGCGCGGCGTCCCCCGCGACATGGAAGAAGCGGCGCAAATCGACGGCTGTAACTCCTTTCAGGTGCTGTGGTACGTGGTCGTACCGATCCTCAAGCCGGCGATTATCTCCGTGGCGCTGTTCCAGTTTATGTGGTCAATGAACGACTTTATCGGCCCGCTGATTTACGTCTACAGCGTGGATAAATACCCGATCGCCCTGGCGCTGAAAATGTCTATCGACGTGACCGAAGGGGCGCCGTGGAACGAAATTCTGGCAATGGCGAGTATCTCCATCCTGCCGTCCATCATCATCTTCTTCCTGGCGCAGCGCTACTTTGTGCAGGGCGTGTCCAGCAGCGGAATCAAAGGTTAAGAGGGAATATCATGGCTGAAGTCATTTTCAACAAACTGGAAAAAGTCTACTCCAACGGATTTAAAGCGGTGCATGGTATCGACCTGACAATCGCCGACGGCGAGTTTATGGTCATCGTCGGCCCGTCCGGCTGCGCCAAATCCACCACCCTGCGCATGCTGGCCGGCCTGGAAACCATCAGCGGCGGCGAAGTGCGAATCGGCGAAAAAGTGGTTAACAACCTGGCGCCGAAAGAGCGCGGGATCGCCATGGTATTCCAGAACTACGCCCTGTATCCGCATATGACGGTGCGTGAAAACCTCGCCTTCGGCCTGAAGCTGAGCAGAATGCCGAAAGAGCAGATCGACATGCAGGTGGATGAGGCGGCGAAGATCCTTGAACTGGAAGAGTTGATGGACCGCCTGCCGCGCCAGCTTTCCGGCGGCCAGGCCCAGCGTGTGGCGGTCGGTCGCGCCATCGTTAAAAAACCGGATGTATTCCTGTTCGATGAACCGCTCTCCAACCTTGACGCCAAGCTGCGCGCCTCAATGCGCATCCGGATTTCAGATCTACATAAGCAGCTCAAAAAATCCGGCAAACCGGCCACCAGCGTTTACGTTACCCACGACCAGACCGAAGCGATGACCATGGGCGACCGCATTTGCGTGATGAAGCTCGGCCATATCATGCAGGTGGATACCCCGGACAACCTCTACCACCACCCGAAGAATATGTTTGTGGCGGGTTTTATCGGCGCGCCGGAAATGAATATCAAACCAACGCGCCTTGCCGAACACAATGGCCGCCTGCACATCACTGTCGGCAACAATATGCTGCCGCTCACCGACCATCAGCAGCAAAAACTGGCTGCTTATAAGGACCAGCAGGTATTTTTCGGCGTGCGTCCGGAGTTTGTTTCGGTAGCGGATGAACCCTTTGCCGACGGCTGCGCCAGCGGTGAGATGGTGCGGGTGGAAAACATGGGTCACGAATTCTTTATCTACCTGAAAGTGGGCGACTACGAACTGACCGGCCGCATCCCGTCCGATGAGGCCAAACCGATGATTAACAAGGGGCTCAATCGCAAAGTCTGGTTCCGTTTCGATATGCATAAGTGCCACATTTTCGATGCCAAAACAGAACAAAATATCTCTCTCTGACAGGAGTCTATAGCAATGAAAACCATGCTGTTGAGTACCCTGATTGCCTCTACTCTGGCGCTGACGGCCAGCCAGGCCTTCGCCGCCGATGACGTTAACCTGCGTATGTCCTGGTGGGGCGGCAATGGCCGCCATCAGGTCACCCTGAAAGCGCTGGAAGCGTTCCACAAGCAGTATCCGCACATTAATGTGAAGGCGGAATACACCGGCTGGGACGGGCATCTGTCGCGTCTGACCACCCAGATAGCCGGCGGTACCGAACCGGACCTGATGCAAACCAACTGGAACTGGCTGCCAATTTTCTCGAAAACCGGTAACGGCTTTTACGATCTCAACCAACTGGGCGAGGTACTCGATCTCAGCCAGTTCGATCCCAAAGAGCTACAGTCCACCACGGTCGACGGCAAACTGAACGGTATCCCCATCTCGGTCACCGCGCGGGTGTTCTATTACAACAATGAGACCTGGAAAAAAGCTGGCATCGACTATCCGAAAACCTGGGACGAACTGATGGCGGCGGGCGTGGCCTTTAATAACCAACTGGGCAAGCAGTTTTACCCGGTGGTACTGGAACACCAGGACGTGCTGGCGCTGCTCAACTCTTACATGGTGCAAAAGTACAATATTCCGGCGGTAGATGAAAAAACCAAAAAGTTCTCCTGGAGTAAAGAGCAGTGGGTGGAGTTCTTCCAGGTCTACAAAAAACTGATCGACAGCCACGTCATGCCGGACACCAAATATTATGCCTCCTTCGGCAAGAGCAATATGTATGAAATGAAACCGTGGATCGAAGGAGAATGGGCCGGGACCTATATGTGGAACTCCACCATTACCAAGTATTCGGACAACCTGAAACCGCCGGCCAGACTTGAGTTGGGTAGTTACCCGATGCTGCCGGAGGCCCGGGACGCGGGGCTGTTCTTCAAACCGGCGCAGATGTTCTCGGTCAGCAAAACCACTAAACATCCCAAAGAAGCGGCGCTACTGCTTAACTTCCTGCTGAACAGCAAAGAAGGCGTGGAGGCGCTGGGGCTGGAGCGCGGCGTGCCGCTAAGCAAGGCGGCGGTACAGCAATTAAGCGCCGACGGTATTATTCAGGATGACGATCCGGCCGTCGCAGGTCTGAAACTGGCCCAGTCGCTGCCGACCACGCTGAGCGTTTCCCCTTACTTTGACGATCCGCAGATTGTCGCCCAGTTCGGTACTACGCTGCAGTATATCGACTATGGTCAGAAATCCGTGGAAGACGCCGCCGCTGACTTCCAGCGCCAGGCGGAGCGTATTCTGCGCCGCGCCATGCGCTAAAGCCCCCGCCGATTCCCCTTTACCCTGCCCGGGTTCCCCGGCAGGGTATTTTTATGCCGGCAGTTTATCGCCCCTGACGCCGGTAAATTCCAGCCATAAAAAAACCCTCTGCCCGATAAACAGACAGAGGGGTTCAGAAGAGCACGACGCGCCGGTCAGCGCGCCAGCCACCCGCCGTCTACCGCAACGGTATAGCCATTGATATAGTCAGATGCCGCAGACGCCAGGAACACCACCGGCCCCATCAGGTCGGACGGCAGTCCCCAGCGGCCCGCCGGGATACGCTCAAGAATTTCCGCGCTGCGCTGTTCATCGGCGCGCAGTTGCTGGGTGTTGTTAGTCGCCATATAACCCGGGGCAATAGCATTGACGTTAATATTGTATTTCGCCCATTCGTTGGCCATCAGACGCGTAATGCCCATTACGCCGCTTTTCGAAGCGGTATAGGACGGTACGCGAATCCCCCCCTGGAACGAGAGCATGGAGGCGATATTAATAATTTTTCCGCCGTTGCCCTGGGCGATAAACTGTTTCGCCGCCGCCTGGGACATGAAGAAGACGGTCTTGATGTTCAGATTCATGACATCGTCCCAGTCTTTTTCACTGAATGCGAGAGCGTCTTCGCGGCGGATCAGGCCGGCGTTATTAATCAGAATATCAATATGACCGAACTCGGCCACGGCGCGGTCCAGCAGCGCGGGAATCGCGTCAATCTGGCGCAGATCGGCGGTCAGACTCAGAAAACGGCGGCCCAGAGCGGTAACTTTGCTGATGGTTTCCGTCGGCTCAACGATATTGATACCCACGATATCGCAGCCGGCTTGCGCCAGCCCCAGCGCCATACCCTGGCCCAGACCAGTATCGCAGCCGGTAACGACAGCGACTTTGCCCTGAAGAGAGAATGAATCGAGAATCATCTTTATTTCCTTTTTATCAGGCCTGTTGCAGGCCGCTATTTACCGGTCACAGATCGCCCAGGACGTCTGTTCTGTCGACCTCCATTCTGAATGAAACGTTGTTCCATTACCGAATCTGATGACATAGTAAGCTGAACAAAACCTGCTTTCAATTAAATTTGAAACGATGTTTCAGTTTATATGCCATTCATGTGAAAATTTGACGCCAGGATCACATCTGATCAGGAAACATGCGGGTTGTTATCGACTGCTGAAGCGCCGTAGATCGAGTTCTCACTGCCGCAAACGGGGCGCATATACCCGGTAAATCTCTGCGCGCCGACGACGCAATATGGAAAATGCGTGAATCATCACATAAAATGAAACGATGTTTCTATAAATTATCACCATGTTTTTAATTTAATAATCAGCACATCCGGCGGATGGCAAAAAGGAGAAGATTATGGCTAAAGGTATGCGGGTCAAACTTGAGTATCAGGTCAGCCATGACCCGGATACCGGGGCGCAAGTGACCCGTTTAACGCCCCCGGACGTCACCTGCCACCGGAACTATTTCTACCAGAAATGCTTCACCAACGATGGCAGCCGGCTGTTATTCGCCGGGGAGTTTGACGGCCACTGGAACTATTACTTGCTGGATCTGGCCGCCGGCGAGGCTGTCCAGCTCACCGAAGGACCAGGTGATAACACATTTGGTGGCTTCCTCTCCCCTGACGACAAATCCCTGTATTACGTGAAAAATGAACGTACCCTGCGGGAAGTCAATCTTGAAACCCTCGTCGAACGCGAAGTCTACCGGGTTCCCGATGACTGGGTGGGCTACGGCACCTGGGTGGCCAACAGCGACTGTAACAAACTGGTGGGTATCGAAATCGCCCGGCAGGATCATGAGCCGCTCAATGACTGGCAGGCGTTCCACGACTTCTTCCATAAAGGTCCGCTCTGCCGTCTGCTGCGCGTCAATCTGCAAACCGGCGCCAGCGCGGTGATCCTCCAGCAGAAAGTCTGGCTGGGGCACCCGATTTACCGCCCGTTTGATGACAACACCGTCGCCTTCTGCCATGAAGGCCCGCACGATCTGGTGGATGCCCGTATGTGGCTGGTCAATGAGGATGGCAGTCAGGTACGTAAAGTGAAGGAGCACGCGCCAGGAGAAAGCTGCACCCACGAATTCTGGGTGCCGGACGGCTCCGCGCTGATCTACGTCTCTTATCTGAAAGGTCAGCAGCAGCGCACCATCTACCGTTATCACCCGCAAAGCGGAGTAAATGAAGCGCTGATGCACATGCCTCCCTGCTCGCATCTGATGAGCAACGTTGACGGCACACTGCTGGTCGGCGACGGCTCCGGCACGCCGGTCGATGTGAAAGACAGCGGCGGATACAGCATTGAAAACGATCCTTATCTGTACGGCTTCGATGTAGCGCAAAAAGCGTGGTTCCGCATTGCGCGTCACGATACCTCATGGGCGACCTTTGCCAATAGCCGTCAGGTCACCCATCCGCACCCGTCGTTTACCCCGGACGATAGCGCCGTACTGTTCACGTCTGATAAAGACGGCAAGCCGGCGCTGTATATTGCACAACTCCCGGAAAAACGCGTCATGGTGAAAGCCTGAGCGTTAAGAGGCAATTAACGTCGCTTTTTGTTGTTGTTTCCTGTAACTGGCCCTTGCCCCCTCAGCTGTTGCGGGGGCTTTTTTTATTCGTAATAACGCTTCGCTTACCGGCCATCAATAAAGTTAACTACGAATAATTTCTTCGCGGTAGATTTATCACGGTGGTGATTATTATTTACGCCCCGACATCTTCCCTGTAAACGAATGCCGAGTCTGACAGCAATATTGAATAATAGCGCTATCGAGAAACTGAAATAATAAATCGGGTAATAAGATATAACGGCGATAAAAAAACCTCCGCGCAATGGGAGGTTTTCAGTATCACGAAATGATTCAGGTTAGCGGACTGAATCATACATCGGGTCCGGCAAATGCGTTTCCGGTTTCCGGAAAGATAAGCGGATATCAGAAAGAATAGGCCACACCGACCCGATAGCGAGTCTGGCGTTCATCGGTGGTTTTGCTACCGCTGACATTACCCAGTTCGGCATACGGCGCCCAGTTTTGATCCCACTTGTAGGCCACTTTCACGTTATACTCATCGTCGCCTTTTTTGTTATTGGCTTTCACCTGGTGCTCGCTACGCTTGTACAGGTAGTTCAGCTCCACGCGCCAGTCGCCAAACACATACCCGGCCCACGCCTCGCCGCGGTTGGTCTTATCGTCTTCATTCTTGGTATTATCATTAGGAAAACGGGTATATTCAAAACGATAGCGCGCAGCTACATAGAAACCGTTGTCGAAACTATACTGCGCGTGCAGATAAGGTTTCCAGATGGTTTTGCTGTCGTTACTTTCTACCGTCAGCCCCGGCGTCAGCGCAATATTACGGGTCGCGGCCCAGCGCCAGTTGATGGATTCCTCATGACCATTACCGATAACATCGCTGAAAGGCCTGTCGTGGTTAGTACCGCCGGAGCGCCATTTTGCCTCAACGCTAAACCCGAGGCCATTTGCAAAACGGTGAGATACCGCCACGCGATCTTTATTGACCCGATCGTCCACATACTCGTGGCGCAAATCTACCGTTACCGCCTGCGCAGCAAAACTCGCGCCGCACAGCACTGCCATTCCCAGAGCCTTTTTCAACATAATCAATCCTCGATTGAAATAATATTTCATTTTTATGAAACTGAATTTTATTTTTAAAGAAATATTATTTTAGTGATCAGGATCGTAAATATTCACCGTTGCCAAATCCGCTGTCAGGAACGTGATACAGCTCAAAAATAAAACAGCACTTCAAAAACAAAAAAGAGGTTTTCTGGTCAGCAGGATCCTTTTTACGTTTCATTTTTTATGAAAAAACAACAAACCCAATAATCACTATGGAAATATTTTTAATATGGCGGGAATTAACCTTTTGTCGCCAGCCAGACAAGGCAAGTATTTAAGAGCCTGTCCTGTCAGGGCTATTTGGCTTGCCATTCTGAACCTCGGCAGCGCTCAAACTGGCTGCGCCAGGAACGCCTTCCGGGAGAGGCTCTAAGTGGGAAAAATCACTGGGGGAGATAAAAAACTACCGCCGTTATTTTCCGGCGCAGGACGCGCCGGAAGAGAGCGTCAATCGCGTTCAATGGCCAGCGCCACCCCCTGCCCGCCGCCGATGCACAGCGTCGCCAGCCCTTTGCGGGCATCACGCTTCACCATTTCATGCACCAGCGAGACCAGGATCCGGCAACCGGAGGCGCCGATAGGATGTCCGAGCGCCAGCGCGCCGCCGTTCACGTTCACCCGGCGCTCATCCCATTCCAGCAGCTTATTCACCGACAGCGCCTGGGCGGCAAATGCTTCGTTGGCCTCGATCAGATCCAGCTCATCCAGTTGCCAGCCGGCGCGCTCCAGACAGCGGCGCGTGGCATACACCGGCGCAATGCCCATCAGCGCCGGATCGACCCCTACGCTGGCGAAGGCGCGGATGCGCGCCATCGGCTCCAGCCCCAGCGCTTCAGCCTTACTGGCGCTCATCATCAACACCGCCGCGGCGCCATCGTTAAGGGATGACGCATTGCCCGCCGTGACGCTGCCGGACCGCTCGAATACCGGCAGCAGCGTCGCCAGCCCTTCGGCACAGGGATCGCGGCGCGGCTGTTCATCGGTATCAATGCCCGGCTCCCCCCGCCCGGCGACCGGAACAATCTCGTCGCGAAAACGCCCGGCGTCAATCGCCGCCCGAGCCTTCTGGTGGGAAGCCAGCGCGTAGGCGTCCTGCTGCTCGCGGCTGATGCCATACTCCCTGGCCAGATTTTCAGCCGTTACGCCGATATGGTAATCATTGAACGCATCCCACAGGCCGTCGTGCACCAGGCTGTCTATCAACTGAACATCGCCAGGACGCGCGCCGTGCCGCCCGTTGGCCAACACATGCGGCGCGCGGCTCATATTCTCCTGGCCGCCGGCAATCACCACATCGGCCTCGCCGCACTGAATCGCCTGAGTCGCCAGATGGAGCGCCTTGAGCCCCGAACCGCAGACGTCATTAATCGTAATTGCCGAAACCGAACTCGGCAGACCGCTGTTGAGCGCGGTTTGCCGGGCAGGGTTTTGCCCGGCGCCGGCGGTCAGCACCTGGCCAAGAATAACTTCATCGACATCTACGGGGTTGATGCCGCTGCGCGCCAGCAGCGCCCGAACCACCACACTACCCAGCTCCGTTGCGCAATAGCGTGCCAGACTCCCCTGAAAACAGCCGATGGGGGTGCGCGCCGCGCCAACGATAACGACATCTTTCATGCAGGCTCTCCTGTTCGGGAAGCGGACATATTAAATGATTGTTATCAACTCTTTTTGAAAAGTTTAAAAATAAGTGAAATAAGTCACAACTCTGCATCGCCGCCGCCCACAACTGATGGTGGGGTGATTTGTGAAAAGGCAGCGGCGGCGATACTCTGATTAATAAGCAAGGCCGAGGTTGCGGGTATTGTCAAACCTGTGGATAGCCTCCACAATCAGCGCGCAACTTTGCTATTGAATAACCCGGGTAATGCCGACTGGCATTACCTTATTTATGTTGAGATGACGATCATGACGCAAGATCCCGGCACCGCTGAGGTTATCTATCACAACGGTACGATTTACACCGCCGACGAGCAGAATACGTTCTGTAGCGCGCTGGCTATTCGCCAGGGTTACATTCTCGCCACTGGCAGTGATGAACAGATGCTGCGCCTTGCCGACAGCGGCACGGAACTTATCGATCTACAGGGAAAAGTGATGCTGCCGGGTCTGATCGACAGCCATATGCACCCGTTCTGGGGCGGTAAACAACTGCGCGGCTGTAATCTCAACTACGCCGCCCTCACCGTTGAGCAAACCCTCGCCCATATTCAACAGCATCTGGATAACGATCCGGTCAGCGGCGAAGATGACTGGCTGACCGTGCGCGCCTGGCAGCGCCAGGGAATGGTGCCGGTGGGCGCCGACATGAGCCGCGACGCCCTCGATACGCTGCGTACCCGCCGCCCGATAGCGCTGTTTTCCAATGACTGCCACACCCTTGCCGCCAACAGTCGCGCCCTGGAGATGCTGGGTATTGATGAAACGACCCCAGTGCCGACCGACGGTAAAATCGCCCGCGACCACCTGGGGCGCCTGACCGGTATTCTCGAAGACGCCCCGGCGATGCGCGCCTTTGACTCCATCCCCTCAGGTACTGCGGAGCAAAACGTCCAGATTGCCGCTCACGTGCAGCAGGTGTTGAATGCCCAGGGCGTCACCACGGTGATGGACACCCGGGTATTCGCTGAACAACTGGAAGCTTTCGCCGCCCTGCGCGCCAGAGGCCAACTGTCGCTACGGGTGCTCGGCGCCCGGGAAATCACCCCGGATAGCGTTGACGGTCCACAGGACGCCGCCCGGGCGGTTAGCGAAGTCGTGGCGTTCGCCCGCCAGTGGGACGACGCGCAGTGGACGCCGGAACCCGGCTTTGGCCTGACGCACATGAAACTGTTTATTGACGGCGTATTGCAGCCCCCCACCATGACGGCGGCGCTGCTGGAGCCTTACCGGGAAAACCGCGGCAGCGACGAACAGCCGGACTGGCAGCCCAGCGGGCGCTATGGCGACCTGTACTTCACCGCGCCGGTAGTGGATGCCCTGATCCTCGAATCGGCGCGCGCCGGGTTACATCCCCATACCCACACGGTGGGCGATGGCGCTATCGAAATGGTGCTTAACGCCGTGGAGAAGATGCGCGACGCCCTGCCGGGTAAGGATATTCGCCCGGGGCTGGCCCACAACGAGCTGGCGGCTACCCACCACTATGCGCGTTTCGCACAGCTCGGCGCGACGGCGGTGCTCTCGTTCCAGTGGAGCGGTCTGCCGGCGGTGTTAATCCACGAAGAGCGGGAGATGCTCGGGGAAGCGCGCTTTCGCAATATGGAACCCATCGCCCACTTTATCGACGCCGGTGCGCGGGTGGCCTACGGTAGCGACTGGCCTATCGATCGCCTCGACGAATGGTATAACCTTCAGGTAGGCATGACCCGCCGCGCCTGGGACGCCGAAGGTCAGCCCGCCGGGCCGCGTCTGGACAACGACCGTGATCTGACACTCACCGAAGCTCTGCGCGCCGCCACGATTGACGCCGCCTGGATGGTCGGTAAAGAGCGCTATATCGGTTCGCTGGAGCCGGGCAAACTCGCTGATGCGATTGTGCTGCATAACAATATTTTTGCACAGCCGCCGGAAACCCTGTTCCGCACCCGTATCGCTCGTACCCTGGTTGGCGGTAAGGTGGTTTACCAGAGCCAGTGAGGCGGGTTACCGGCAGTGGATAATTTCCGCTGCCGGTAAATCAATAATCAGAATTTCCTCATAATGAAACCATTTATTTACATCACAAACCCTACATTGCTGATTATTTCGATTTTTAACATTCGCAAATTGAATTATATAGCCAGGATTAACCACTAATCCGGTCGCTTATTAATTTAACCACTTTCCAACCCCCCCTGGCTGTGTCAAAATTCGCGACTTTACTCAGACCGACATTATTTTCAGGCCGCCGGGGAGCTGACATCCGGTCACGTACTACGTACGCCGCCACCACAGCGCCGCGCCGGCATCAGACAAAGGATGTCGCTAATATTTATTAATTTTTTGCCAGTGCGGTTATCCCGGCACCAGGAGATGATACGGTAAATGCCACAGAATACTCAGTTGCGAAGAGTTCTTAAAACGCCTGCGCTGGTCGCGTTTGGGCTGGCCTATATGGTCCCACTGGGCGTTTTCACTACTTATGGTCAGGTGACGGTGTTAAGCCAGGGGCATTTGCCGGTCGCCTATTTAATCACCATTGCCACCATCCTGTTTACTGCACTGAGCTACTGCCGAATGACCAGCGCCATGCCGCTGGCGGGTTCAGCGTATTCCTACGTGCAGCGCAGCTTTGGCGGTAAAGTCGGTTTTCTGGTCGGCTGGGCGCAGATCCTTGATTATCTGTTCCTGCCGATCCTCAACTACTTAGTGTTAGGCATCTTTTTGCACGAGGCATTTCCGTCCATTCCCGCCGCGGTGTTTGTGCTCGGTTCAATTGCATCGGTCAGTCTGTTAAATATCCTCGGCGTACGGCTAATGACGTCAGTGAATTTCTCGCTGATTGGCGCCCAGATGGTGTTTATCGTCCTGTTTATCACGCTGTCATTCAGCCAGGCCGAACTGACGCCGGAAAACCTGATGCGCCCGCTGCTGGTCGGCGCCGGAGACTTTTCCGGGCTAATGGCCGGCGCGGCGGTGCTGTGCCTGGCGTTTCTCGGGTTTGACGCTATCGCCACCATGGCCGAAGAAGCCGATGACGCAAAGCGCACCCTGCCGCGCGCCATCCTGATCACCGTCATTTCCGCCGGCACGATTTTTATCGCCGTCTCCTACTCCGCCCATATCATCTACCCGGACTGGCAGTCGCTGATCCCGGTGCAGGATACCGCCAGCCTGGTGGTTTCCGAAAAGGCCGGCGGTAAATGGATGTATACCTTCTTTATGGCCGCCTACCTGACCGGGGTCTATGCTTCGGCGATGACTGCCCAGACCGGGGTATCGCGTATTTTCTATGCCATGGGTCGTGAAGGGGTGCTGCCGCGCAAAGTGTTCTACCATCTGCACAGCCGTTACCACACGCCGTACCGGGCGATCCTGTTCGTGGCGGTGGTATCGCTGACCGCCCTGTTCCTCGACCTCAACATGGTGGTGTCGATGATCAGTTTCGGCGCTCTGGGGGCATTTACCTTCGTTAACCTGAGCGTGGTCAAACACTTCCTGATCAATGAAAAGCGGCGCGGCGGCGCAGCGCTGTTTAAGTATGGGCTGCTGCCGATTATCGGCTTTCTGCTTTCGGTCTGGCTGTGGTCGCACCTTGAACCGGACGCCCTGAAAGTGGGTATGACCTGGCTGGTGATTGGCTTTATCTACCTGCTGTGGCTGACCAAAGGGCTGCGCCAGGCGCCGCCGTCGGTGAAGTACGACGATATTGCCCATCTGATTGACTAATTAGCGACACAAAGCGCGCTGCGGATTACCGGGCGCGCAGTTTGTTTCACCGCGCTCTGCCTGCGCGTACCAGAACCGGGGAATGATGCTCACCTTTCGACACCTCACCGATACCGCCAGCGACGATTTCCGTCTGGTGGACACCCTGTACGAATCCGCCTTCCCGTGGCATGAAAAACGCGAAGCAGCGGCGAAACAGCTGGCGCTGGACAACCCTCACTACCGTCTGCTGGCCTGTTACGATGGGCGGCTATTTGTCGGGATGATCGGCGCCTGGCGCTTCCACGGCTACAGCTATATTGAGCACCTGGCCGTCAACGACCAGTTGCGCGGCGCCGGCTATGGTAAACGGATGCTGCGCCAGTTCCTCGACGCAAACCCGCTCACCGTTCTGGAAATTGATCCTCTGACGACCGGGATTGCCCGGCGGCGGCTGCGCTTTTACCAACAGCTCGGGTTTCAGCGCAATCCATTTACTCACCACCACCCCAGCTACCACGCCGGCGTGGCGGATCATTTGCTGCTGGTGCTCAGCCATCCGCACCCTCTTGATGACGCCCGCTACCAGCAGTTCCATGATGATTTATGCCATGTGGTGATGGCCGGCGTGTGATACGTCCGGCCAGCTCTCCGCAAACCTCAGTAAACGCGCCGCCCTGTAAAGAAATAGCGATCAACTAATCTCCTGTTATCTCATATATCCGGCGCCTGGTAATAATGCCAAAAACCTTCTATTCTTTAACTCCGTAATATATTTCCCGGCCCGGAAATAAAATATATTTTATATCTGATTCGCTATTTTAAAGGCTATCCTGCGATTAATTAGCCTGATGTTGATTAGCATTAAAACGGTACAAATGAAAGAAAACCCCACATAGTCAGCACAATAATCCACGATAAAATCATTAATCAGAATTTAAATTTTTTAACCTGTCAGGCACTATCTAATCACCAGGAATATCTATATTTAATCCAACAAACTAAAAAAATATCGACCCAGAGCCCCAGCGAATAATCGCTATTTTTATAATGGTATTCACACCATAAAAAACTGGCGCTCTCATTTATTGACCTGAAATGCCTGTATGAGGCGATGATGATGGATACCGGCTTATTTAAGCTTTTATCTGCCGCGCGGCAGAAAAACAAGATTCCCCCTCTGCACAGCGACTGCGCTGTGCGACCCGTCACTGGTTCTGCGGCAGCGCCTGTCGTATCGCTACAACCATTTGCAGCCCCGTCTGCACGGCCTTTTTTTGCCTGGAGGTTTACCATGAACGTTAAACATATCGCGACGCATTTACTTCCCGGTATCGCGCTGACACTGGGGATCTGCGGCAACGCCTGGTCCGCCGGTGCGCTCACCGGCCAGATAGGCGTACAAGTCACGATTGGCGCTGGCTGTACCGTGACCAATAACAGCGTTGTCGGCGGGATTAACCAGTGGGGTAACCTCAACTTCGGCCAGTATGCCGATCTGAATAACGTGATCAACGGTACCGTCATCGGCAGCGACGGTCAGAGCGCGGTGACCATTCAGTGCAGCAGCGGCCTGACTCCGTCGCTGGTCATCGGCTCCGGTCTCAATGCCTCCGGCGGGGTTCGCCGTATGGCCTATACCAACGGCGGTAACACCACACTGGTGGCATACCGCATTTATTCTGACGTAGCCCGCAGCGCCGAAATCGCCCCAGGCGGCAACGTGGGACTCTCCACCACCGGCACAGCCCAGAATATCCCGCTGTATGGCCGTATCATCCCGGCGGATCAAACCACTGGTACCGGAGGCACTACGCCAGCCGCGGGCACCTATAACGATACGGTTGTGGCGACCCTGAGCTGGTAAGCGGCAGGCCTGTGGTGAAACGCCCGCGGCTTTGGCGCTACGGACTATACCTGTTGCTGGCGTACCTGCTCGCGCCGCCGCTGGCGGCCGATACCGTCACCCGCAACTTTACCGTCACCGCCACCATCGCCAACGGCTGTATTTTCGGCAGCAGCGGCAGCGGTGGTTCCGGCAACCTCGGTACCATTAACTTCGGTACCCTGGCCAATGTGGCGAATGTGGTGGACGCGGCCAGTACCGTGGGAGCCGGATCGCTGGTGGTAACCTGTACGCCGGGGATGGCGGTGTCGATCGCCCTTAACGGCGGCGTGAACGGCGGCAGCAACGCCCAGCGTTACCTGATTAACAGCGGCGGCACCCGAACGCTGGCCTATCAGCTGTATCAGGACGCCGCTCGCAGCACGGTGTGGGGAACCGGCGCCCTGGCCCGGAGTATCGCCAGTTTTCCCGCCACCACGCAAACCCTGACCGTTTATGCCCGATTATTGAGTAACGGCACCCCACCGCCGGCAGGAAGCTACAGCGATACCGTTACCGTCACTCTGACCTGGTAAATAATAAGATGAATGCCATGAGATATCTCCTGACCCTGCTGCTGTTTTTATCCCCGTTATCCGCCCTGAGCGCCAGTTCGGTACTGGTGTGGCCGGTTTACCAGACCATCGCCGCCGACCAGAAAAGTTCCGCGCTCTGGCTGGAAAACCGCGGCTCAACGCCCACAACATTACAGGTGAGAGTGCTGGCCTGGCAGCAACAGGACGGGCGTGAGCGCTACGCCGATCAAAACAACGCAGCAGCCAGTCCACCTTTCGCCACGGTGCCCCCGGGACAGCGCCAACTGGTACGTCTGGTACGCCTGAAGCCAGTCCCCGCCGGCCAGGAGCAGGCCTACCGGATTATCATTGATGAAATTCCCGCCACCCAGCCCGCCTCTGCCGGCGATGCCGGATCCGCCGCCGGTGTGCAGCTCAGAATGCGCTATGTACTGCCGCTGTTTATGGCGGGCGAAGGCTTAACGTTACCGGCGGATGACGGCACCCGCCCGCTCACCAGCACGCCGGCGCTACGCTGGCAAATCACTCAATCCGAAGGCAAAAGCTGGCTGACTGTACACAACCAGGGGCAGGTTCACGCCCGGCTAAGCAATGTTTTCTGGGGCCATAGCGCCGGGAGTAAGACTCTGTCGCTGGCCGACGGCTATCTTGGCTATGTGCTGCCCGGCCAGACCATGCGCTGGCCGCTCCCCGCCGGGAAAACGATCCCCGCCGGGCAAACGCTGTTTGCCCAACTGGCGGATAACTCCACGCCAGTCGCCCTTACCCGTTAAGTCAGCGGCGCGGGCTGAGCTGTATGAAGCGCTCGGGCGCGGGACTCTGGAGTCTCCTGACGCTGGCGAGTCTGCCGTGGACGGTCGCGGGGCAAGAGTATGACGCCCTGCCGGACGCGCCGCAGGCATTGCCGGTGCAGGAGAGCGCGACGCTATATCTGACGCTGGTGGTCAATGGCCGCCAGGACAATCAGATCGTTCCGGTGCGCTGGCGCGATAGCCACTATCTGGTGGAATCCAGCGCCCTGCGCCGCAACTTTGTGCGTCTGCCGGATACCAGCAGCGGACTGGTGGATCTGAGTACCCTGCCATCGGTAACCGTCACCCTCGACGCCGCCGCCCAGCGGCTTAATCTGACCGTTCCCGACAGTTGGCTGCCCGAGCAGACGCTAGGCGCCGGCGAATCCGGCCAGCGCCCGGCGGCCCTCGGCAGCCCGGGAATGCTGTTTAACTACGATGTTTACGGTCAGGACGCCAGCGGGCAGAGCCGCTATGTCGCCGCCTGGCTGGAGCAGCGCTTGTTCAGCCCTGCAGGATATCTGAGCAATACCGGCACCTGGCGCAACAGCAGCGGCCAGGCCGGCTATGATGACGGCTACCTGCGCTATGACACCTTCTGGCGCTACAGCGATGAAGCCACCATGATCAATCTGCAGGTGGGCGATGTTATCAGCAATGCCCTGACCTGGAGCAATGCGGTGCGCCTCGGCGGCCTGCGCGTAAGCCGGGATTTTCAGATTCGCCCCGATCTGGTCACCTGGCCGATGCTGCAATACTCCGGGGTGGCCGCGGTTCCCGGCTCGGTCGATCTGTTTATTAACGGCTATAAGACCAGCAGCGACAATATTAATGCCGGACCGTTTACCCTGACTAATGTTCCCTATATTAACGGCGCCGGCGAAGCCACGGTGGTGACCACCGACGCCCTGGGACGCCAGGTCTCCACCAGCGTACCGTTCTATGTGGCAAATACCCTGTTGCGCCAGGGGCTGTCCGATTTTGATTTTTCCGCCGGCGCCCTGCGCGAAGATTACGGCATTCGCAGCGCCAGTTACGGCAGCGGCGCGGTAAGCGGTATCTGGCGCTACGGTCTGACTAACAACCTGACGTTCTCCAGCCACGGTGAATTCAGCGACGGTCTGGCGCTGGGCGGCCTGGGCAGCGATATCGCGCTGTGGAACGCCGGTACGCTCAGCGCGGCGACGGCATGGAGCCAGAGCCGCGCTACCGACGCCAGCGACGGCGGCAACGGCTGGCAATACAGCCTCGGCTACAGCTACTATTCAGCGCGGTTTAGCTTTTCTGCCGAACACCTGCAGCGCGACGGCAACTATCAGGATTTGAGTGTATTCAAAAGCCCGGCCCAGCTCAGCCAGCGTAGCGATCAGGTCACCCTGAGCTTCGCTCCCTTCGGCTCGCGCTATGGCACCTTCGGTCTCGGCTATTTTGATATCCAGGCCCGGGACAACACCCGTACCCGGCTTGCCACTCTGTCATGGAGCGTCGGCCTGTGGGGCAACAGCAACCTGTACCTGGCGGTGAATAAGTCCCCCGATGACGGCGGTTATAACGCCCAGCTACAGTTTATCGTTCCATTGAGCGACGGCAGCAGCGTTAGCGCCAGCGTCCAGCGCACCACCGAAGGGGATTACAGCGAACGCCTCAACCTGAGCCGCAGCGCGCCGACTCAGGGCGGTCTGGGCTGGAATCTTGGCTGGTCGGAGGGACAAAATCCGTGGCGCCAGGCGGATATCACCTGGAAAAACCGCTACAGCACGTTGCAGGGCGGGATCTACGGGCCGGAAAATGATCTCACCCGCTGGGGAGAGATCAGCGGTTCGCTGATCTGGATGGACAGTTCACTGTTCAGTACCAATAAAATCAACGATGCCTTTATTGTGGTCAACACCGACGGTTACCCGGACGTCCCGGTACGCTACGAGAACCAACTGATCGGCACCACCGACGACAGCGGCCGGGTACTGATCCCATGGGTCAGCGCCTGGTATGCCGGCAAAGTGTCCATCGATACCCTGAACCTGCCGGTCGATGTCGAAACCCCGAATGTCGAACAGAAAATGGCAATCCGCGAAGGCAGCGGCGCGGTAGCGAATTTCCCGGTACGCCAGGTGCGTTCCGCACGTCTGAGGATTGTCGATAGCCGTAACCAGCCGCTGCCGCCCGGCAGTGAGATTGTCGATAAGACCAGCGGACAGAGCGCGCTGGTGGGTTACGACGGCGATGCCTGGTTGAGCCACCTGAAACAAAGCCTGAATCTGGAAATCCGCGCCCCGGGCTACCCGCTGTGCCGCCACGCCTTCCCGTTACCGGACGGCGACAGCAGCGCTATGGCGCTGAAAACCCTGCGCTGCCCGGCGCCAGCTGATACGGAGAACACATTATGACAGGGATGACTCCCGTCAGGATATTACTGAGCTTGCTGCTTTTGTTCTGGCTGGCCCCGGTACAGGCGGCCTGCTCCGGAACGACAGGCAGCAGCACCCTACCCACCACCGACTCTTTCAGCGTCGCCAGCAGCGCGCAAACCACCCAGATCAGTAGCGGGTTGAAATGCTCCGGGAGCCTGTTAAGTATCAACGGTACCAACACCGTCACCGCCGTCCCGACGATGACCTCCAGCCTGCGTAACACCGTCACCGGCTACGCTATTCCTTATATCCTGTGTAAAGACGCGGCCTGCGGCACATCGGTTACCAGCGGTAACCCCATCACCTGGTCTACCACCACCTTTCTCGATCTGCTGGGCCTACTCACCGCCAATGGCTCCTTCCCTCTGTGGATACGCACGACCCCGGGCGCCAACGTGCCGGCGGGAACCTATACCGACACCATCAACATCACCGGGAGCTATAACATATGTTCTATCGGCGCGGTGGTACTCGGCATTCAGGTGTGTCTGGCCGAGACCGGCTCCATTAACGCGTACAGCATCACAATTTCGATGAATGTCACTAAGTACTGTTACCTCGACAGCGCCACGGATATCGTTTTCGGCAGCGCGCCGCTCCCTTCAGGGTTCACAACCCAGTCCGGCACCCTGAGCATCCGCTGCACCCTCAATACCGCTTATAGCGTCAGTATGGCCAGCAGTACCCCGCTCAGCGGCGCCTGGCGACAGATGGCCGCCACCACCAGCGGCACCACCTCCTATCTGCAATACCAGCTTTACTATAACAACGGCACGCCGTGGACCAGCACCGCCAATCTGAGCGCCACCGGCAGCGGGAACTCGCAGACCGTTATCTATCAGGCGACTGTAAACCCCAGCCAGGCTAACCAGGCGGCGGGCAGTTACAGCGATACGGTGACCGTCACCGTCACTTACTGAGGAAAAAATCATGGTCAGGTATTGCCGGCGCGGTGATTTTTATAACTACACTAATAACATTCGGGTCATAGCGGAGCGGGCCGCGCCTGGTCGCCAGGGGTGGCCTGCCGCCTGAAGAGAAACAAAGACATTCCTGATTTGCCTCATGGAGGCTGGCATAACAAATGAAAAATAGCGGTTTTAAAATTCTTGCGCTGGCGGCGATAGTGGCGGCAATGCCTGGCGCCAGCAGCGCGGCGCAAAGTGACAGCGCCTCCCGGGAGTATAACGTCTGGTATCAGTCCAGCGGCGTGATGTACGACCTCACCCAGACGGCAGACAGCGAGCCGGTGCTGGTGAGCATTTTCGGCATTGGCACCGATGACGCCAATCTGGTGGTCTCACAATCTGTGCCCGGCGATTGTGAAACGCCGGCGGGTAATGCCACCCTGCTTGTGGATGACAAACCGCTCAACACCCACTACACCTGTTTCGAAACCGACAAGCGTAAAAAAGAACATTTCCTGCTCAGCGATTCCCGGGAGGTCAACAGTATCGCCAGAAAACTCTCCCAGGACCGTACCGTGATCATTAACGGCGACATTAAGCTGTGGGCGGCCAATTTTAACCACCCGCGCTATGGGGTGACGCCGAAAATGTAACCACCGCTACGCCGCGCGTTTTGCGGAGGCAAAGTCAATGACAAAGCGGTAGCGCACATCTTTGTCCAGTACCCGCCGGTAAGCGGCCTGAATCTGATCCGGGCGAATCAGTTCCACCTCCGGGCGGATATTGCGGGCAAAGCAGTAATCGACCACCTGCTGGGTTTCAGCGATACCGCCAATCATGGAGCCGGAGAGTTTTTTCCGGCTAAAGGCCAACAGCATACCGCTGAGATCCGGGTTCAGGCTGCCCAGCGCCCCGACGTTCACCAGCGTGCCATCATTTTTCAGGGCATTGAAAAATGGCTGCATGGAGAACCCTTCCGGCACCGTCGCGATAATCAGATCACAGCTATTCGCCTGTCGGCTCATACCCTGGGCATCGGACCACAGTACCGCCTCGCTGGCGCCTAACCGCCGGGCGTCGGCGATTTTTCCCGGCGACGTTGTGAATACCGTCACCTGCGCCTGGTGGGCCAGCGCCAGTTTTACCGCCATATGTCCAAGCCCGCCGAGGCCAACGACGCCAACGCGAAACGCGGGGGTCACCTGCCAGTGGCGCAGCGGCGAAAAGGTGGTGATCCCGGCGCAGAGAATCGGCGCCGTGGAGGCCAGGTCCATCCCGGGTGGAATACGGATAGCAAAACGCTCGGTCACGACAATGCTGTCGGCATAGCCGCCATA
Source organism: Entomohabitans teleogrylli (assembly GCF_001484765.1). GTDB lineage: Bacteria > Pseudomonadota > Gammaproteobacteria > Enterobacterales > Enterobacteriaceae > Entomohabitans > Entomohabitans teleogrylli. Next base: position 66,946 of record NZ_LLXO01000025.1, read on the forward strand.
GGTCTGGCCGCCGGAAATCTTGTCCGGCGCGCCGTAGGTAAAGGTGGTGCCATTCAGGCAAATCTGCTCCCGATCGGCAAGGCAGTTTTCACACTCGCCGCAGGAATCCACCATACAGCCTACCCCGGCGATATCGCCGGGGCGGAATTTAGTCACCGCGCTGCCAACCGCCACCACCCGCCCGACAATTTCGTGGCCCGGCACAATTGGCAGATCCGGCACCCGCCAGTCGCCGCGCACCGCATGAATATCGGAATGGCAAATGCCGCAGTAAAGAATATCGATATGCACATCCTTTGGCCCCAGCGCCCGACGCTGAATGGTCATTTCCCGGAAAGCGAAATCCGAACTGTGCGCCCCCCATGCCCGGGTCGGCCCCGCAGCGCTACCAGGGACCGCCTGGCTTTCCGGCGCCTGCGCCCGCGCTGCGCCGCTGATAATAAACGGCGCGGAGGCCAGCAGCCCGGCGCTGCCCAGTAAAAATGAGCGGCGTCCCGACGCCATTCGTTGATTGCATTTTTCACACATGCTGATGCTCCTTTCAGATTCGCGTCCACGGGTTGATGATGTCATTTCACGCAATAGCGCAGCGTGGCACTATTTGCCGTCTGGAAATTTCAACTATCGTCTGGTGGATAATTAATGGATCAGATTCAGTAAAATAAATAATTGCAGGTTTCCCATATCATCCACTTATTAACCCGGTAAAAAATAAACAGCAGACAAATTCATTGTCAAGGAGATTTGCCAACAGTCATTTCGTGATGGCGAAAATTCGCATCATTTATTCTATTATCAGATACCGGACAGTACGGTTATTCAGGGAGATAGCGGTAATATCCATGAGAAATGCTAACAAAGCTTATGAGTATTCATCATAAATAACCCTCCAGCATTCAGTGAGCTTTTTTAAACTGATTATTCTTATTTTCAATAACCTGACATGATTGTTATCTGGCGGTCACGCTATTGTCAGAGGTTTTTTTTATTGTCAGAGCTGAATAAAAAATGGATAACCAAAGAGGGACTGATGAAAATTAACATTATGCTGATAGCCTCCGGGATCATTATTCTGTGCATCGCCCTGTCGCTGAGCGACCTCCGACTAACATCAAAAACAATACCTTACCAGAGCAAGGTGCTGATTCCCGGGGAGGAGCAGGAGATCATACGCCTGTAAATCACGCGCTGGCGGCAATGGCCAGACAGTGTTAAACGGGTTATTTATCGCCTAATGTAAATAAATACCCACAGAAAAGGAAAAGTTATGTAAACAGCGGAAATCTGACAATTTCGTTATCTTCAGGTCACTTCGCTGTCAGGTTGGATTGCTATAGTTTGCTCATACAAGACAGCGGTCTGTATCAATACTATCAGTTGTTTTTTTATTAATTAATGTGAGGTGGAAAAATGAAAAAGTTCAGCGCAGCATTTGTCGCAATCAGTGCCTTATTCGCCACTCAGGTCGCCTTCGCCGCCGATGAAATATCCTCCGCGCAGGGTAAAGAGAAAATCGGCGTTGTTAGCGTACAGGGCAAAAATTCCCTGAGCGAAGTGAGTAAAGCGCTGGAGCAAAAAGCAGAAGAGGCTGGCGCAACATCGTTTAAAATTGTCGCTGTCGGCGGCAATAATAAGCAATTCGGCGTTGCGGATATTTACCGTTAATTGCTGAAAGTCCGGTAGTCCTGCTGTTATCCATTGCTAACGTTACGAATGTTATTCTGATTTGATGATGATATTGGCCGGGCCTGGTGACCCGGCTTTTTTTATCCTGTCAATCGGCCCGGCAGCCCCCCTTCACCGCTGCCCCGACTCTCCCCGTCCCCCGCCTTTCTCTGCCGCAGGATAAGGTTAAAGCCTGACCCCGTCAGGCAATCCCCTGTCCCGATACCGACTGCGCCAGTTGGCTACCGTCGGCCAGGGCCTCCGCCTGCTGCGACTCATGCCCGGCCGGCGCAATGCGCAGGGTGAAGCCAAAGGTATTAATACCGGCCTCGCTGCGGGCAAAGGCTTTCCCACCGTGCATCAGCGCCACCGCATTGACGATCGCCAGCCCCAGCCCGTGGTGCATATGACTGCCGTTACGCGCCGCGTCCACCCGATAAAAACGCTCAAACAACCGCTCAAGATGCCGTTCTTCAATGGCATCGCCAACGTTGGAAACCGCAATCTGCGTCAGGTAACCATTGTGGGATAAGGTCACCCGCACCGCGCTCCCCGTGGGCGCATAGCGCGCGCCGTTTTCCAGCAGATTCGCGAGCGCCCGGTGAAACAGGCGTTTATCCACCCGCGCCCGCACATCGCCGACAATATCCAGCGACAGGGATTTATCCAGTAATGATGGTTCAATGTAATCATAGGTTTTGAGCGCTTCCTCGCGCAGCGACACCTCACTGAGCTCCGTCGCGCTCTGGCCAGCCATGGCATGCGACAGAAACAGCATATCGTTGACGATCGACGTCATGCGCTCCAGCTCTTCGAGGTTGGATTCCAGCAGTTCCTCCAGCTCCGGCGCGATTCGCTGCCGGGAGAGCGCCAGTTGAGTCTGGCCGATCAGGTTGGTCAGGGGGGTGCGCAGTTCATGAGCGACGTCGGCATTAAAACTTTCCAGCTGTTTCCAGGCTATTTCCTGGCGCTCCAGGGCGCCATTAAACGCCACCGCCAGCGAATAGAGCTCGCTGGGCAGCGTGTTGGTCTCCAGACGCTGACTGGGCTCCCCCGGCGCCAGGCCGTGGGCCTGCTCGCTGAGATGCCTGGCCGGCCGCAGGCCATAGCGGGAAATAAAATAGCTCAGCAAAATAACAAAACTCAGCCCCGCCACAGAGCTAAAGATCAGCGAACTGGTGAATTCAGCCAGCGTGGAGTAATAAGGCCGGGAGTTGAGGGCGACAATGAATTTCACCTCCGGGCGATCCCCCAGCGGTTTCAGGGTTTGCACCAGCATATAGAGAGGACAGGGATCGTCGACATTAGGGATGGTTGAAAACCCTTCCGGCAGTTGATCGTAGTTCAGCGCCGCCACCGGCAGCGAGCCGACGCGGTACTGTTGATCCTTGCTGAGAATCAGGTAACTCACTTTATCGCGCTCATTACTGCTCAGCGTTGCCAGCTTTTGCTCCACGTGGGACCAGTTTTCCACCGATCCCTGGTATTCAATATACGGCGCCATCAGCGAATTACGGATCACCAGTTCGTTATGCATCATCCCTTCCAGCGATGAAAGCAGTGAACTGCGCAGAAACAGGGCGAAGGTGGCGACAGTGCCAATCATTAATAGCGCGAACATCAGCGTCAGGCGCCCGGAGATAGAGATTCTCATAATGTCACCGGATTCGTTTCCCGCTCGGCGCGGGTTTCCAGCACGTAGCCCATGCCACGCACCGTGTGCAGCAATTTCATTTCATAGGGAGTATCGATCTTATTGCGTAGACGCTTAATCGCCACTTCCACCACGTTGGCATCGCTGTCAAAGTTCATATCCCAGACCTCTTCGGCGATCATCATCTTCGACAGAATCTCCCCCTGATGCCTGGCCAGCAGACTGAGCAGCGAAAACTCTTTGGCCGTGAGATCGATGCGGTTGCCTGCCCGGAAGACTTTACGGGCGATCAGATCGATTTGCAGATCGGCGATACACAAGTGGGTCGGCGCGCTGGCATCGCTCATTCTGCGGCGCAACAGCGCCTGAATGCGCGCCACCAGTTCAATCAGCGAAAACGGCTTTGCCAGGTAATCATCGGCCCCGGAACGCAGTCCGCGTACCCGCTCATCGACCGAACCGCGGGCAGATAACATCAGTACCGGCGTCTGCTTGACGGCCCGCAGCCCTTCCAGCACGCCATAACCGTCCATCCCGGGCAGCATCACGTCGAGAATAATGGCGTCGTAATCGTTCTGCAGCGCCAGCCACAGCCCCTCGTTGCCGTTTGCCGCGACGTCAACCGAGTAACTCTGTTCCGCCAGCGCCTTACGCAGGTAGAAAGAGGTTTTCTCTTCATCTTCAATCAGTAACAGCCGCATGCTTTATCTCGCTCCGGATCGCCGCTCATGGCATCAGTTTACACGCTCTGGCATGTCTTCAGACTGACTGCTGGCTGACAAAATTGTCAGTAAATGTCGAATTTACCATCATCGCCCACAAAACCCGGCTAACCAGAAATCAGGCGCCCTGCGCCGACTGCACTTTTTTTGCGCTCAGTCACTATTCAATACTACTAGTATGGTAGATAATCAGACGCAATCAACGGCTGACAGTTAAGGTGTAATGATGCAAATGACAATGCGCTGGTTTGGACCAGACGAAGATAAAGTACCGCTGGAACATATTCGCCAGGTACCAGGGGTTGAAGGCGTGGTGGGCGCGCTGTATGACGTCCCGGTTGGCGAAACCTGGCCGGAAGAGAAAATCGCCGCGCTGGTCGGCCAGGCCCATCAGGCAGGCCTGAAAATGGAAGTTATTGAAAGCGTTAATATTCATGACGATATTAAAATCGGCCTCCCGAGCCGCGATCGCTATATCGCCAACTACCAGCAGACTATCCGCAACCTGGCGAAATATGGCGTCCGGGTCATTTGCTACAACTTCATGCCGGTTTTCGACTGGATGAAAACCGATATGCAATATGTACTCCCGGACGGCTCTCTGTCCATGGCCTTCGAAAAACAAGGTATTGATAAGAGCCTGGAGGAGGTAGTCAGGGAGGTTCTCGACAGTTCCAACGGTTTCGCCCTGCCGGGCTGGGAGCCGGAACGGCTGGCCAAAGTCCAGGAGCTGTTCGCCAAATACCAGGGCGTGGATGACCAAAAACTGCGTGCCAACCTGGTCTACTTTCTGCAGGCGGTGATTCCGGTCTGTGAAGAGGTCGGGGTGAAAATGGCGATCCACCCTGACGATCCGCCATACTCTATCTTTGGTCTGCCGCGGATTGTCAAAAACCGCGACGATCTGGACTGGATCTGCCGGGCCGTGGATTCAGAGGCGAACGGGATCACCCTGTGTACCGGCTCGATTGCCGAAGATCCGGCCAATGACGTGTGCCAGATCCTGGCGGAGTTTACGCGCCGCAAGCGTATCCACTTCGCCCACGTGCGCAATATCAAGCTGATAAAAGACAAAGACTTCTATGAGTGCGCACACCCGTCGCGCTACGGCTCGCTGGACATGTATCAAGTGATGAAGGCCCTGCATGACAACGGTTTTGAGGGCTATATCCGCCCGGACCACGGTCGCTTTATCTGGGGAGAAACCGGTCGCCCCGGCTACGGGCTTTACGATCGGGCGCTGGGGGCCACCTATCTGCTCGGCCTGTGGGAAGCGCTGGAAAACCGGGCGCAATAATCCGCTTACCGGTTTACCGGTATCACACCCGCTGAGTCCGGGTGTGATACCGCGCCTGCTCTGTTATGCGCGCAGCAGCGGCAGGATCTGTTTTTCCGTCAGGGGCGCCAGTAAAATGTCCGCCCGGCTGTCGGGATCCAGCCACACCACCTCTTCAATTTCCGCCGCCGGCGTGACCTGAAACGTACCGCTCACCGTAAACATCTCCGCCACCAGCTGATGCTGCGGCTCATTGGCGGCAATATCGATAAAACGCCCCAGCGAACGCAGCGCCTGCGGATCGACACAGATCGACAGCTCTTCGCGCAGCTCGCGCACCAGCGCGCCCTGCGGCGATTCCCCGACATCAATTTTACCGCCGGGCTGCATGAAATACCGGGTATTGCGTTTTCTCACCAGCAGGCAGCGCCCGGCATCATCGCGAATCACCGCCGCCGCAATATGAATTTGCCGATCAGCCGCCATGACGCGCCACTCCGGCAGAAGTCCACTTCTGCTCCGGCGCCTGATAGCGTCGGAAAAACGCAATCGCCTCGTCGATGGTGTCGCAAAACGGGATCATATCGGCGTAGCGCTGATGCAAAAATCCTTCGGCCACCATACGCCGAATCATCTCTCTCAACGGCTCATAGTAGCCATTCACATTAAGAAACGCGCACGGCTTATGGTGCAGGCCCAGTTGCGCCCAGGTCCACTGTTCGAAGATCTCTTCCAGCGTGCCGGCGCCGCCGGGCAGGGCAATAAAGGCATCCGCCAGTTCGCCCATGCGGGTTTTGCGCTCGTGCATATCTTTCACGACCAGCAGTTCGGTCAGACCGTCGTGGGCGATTTCACGCTCCACCAGCGAACCGGGCATCACGCCAGTGACCCTGCCGCCATGGGCCATCGCCGAGCCGGCAACGGCGCCCATCAGTCCGACTTTACCGCCGCCGTAGACGATACTCAGTCCCGCTTCCGCCAGCGCCTTCCCCACTTCCCGGGCCGCCGCCATATAAACCGGAAGCTGCCCGCCTGAAGAACCACAAAACACGCCAACTGCCGTCATGCAATAACTCCTGTCAATGCTTAGCATACGATTCATGTAGCTGTACATCATATACAAAACCGCGTACCAGCAGGAGTAGCGATACCGGAATTTCGGCGCAATCAGAGACTTTCGCGGCGCCAGCCAGCAGTGAACGTGCCCGGCGTCGGGAGCCGACCAATCGTCGCCGGCCCTGAGCGTCAGACATTAATCCCAGTTCGGTGCCAGCCCATCCGGATCCACCAGACGCTGATGGCTATCCAGCGCCGCAATTGCCTGCATATCGTCTGCGTCGAGATGGAGATTCGCCGCCAGCAGGTTACTGGCCAGGTTCTCTCTTTTTGTGGAGGACGGGATCACCGAATACCCTTGCGCCATCGCCCAGCACAGAATCACCTGCGCCGGGGTGGCGGCGTGTTTTTGCGCAATCCACTGTATCTGCGCATCCTGTAGCGCCTTGCCATAGGCCAGCGTCATGTACGAGGTAATGTGGATACCATGGGCGCGCGCCCAGTCCACCACCCGGCGATTTTGCAAATAAGGAGAGAGTTCAATCTGGTTGGTGGCGATATTATCCGCCCCCACGGCGGCAATCGCCTGCTCCATCAGCGGAATAGTAAAGTTAGAGATACCGATCTCTCTGGTCAGTCCCTGGTTTTTGGCTTCCAGTAAGGCCTGCATTGATTCCTCAACGGATACCGCATTGCCGGGGGATGGCCAGTGAATCAGCGTCAGGTCGACATAGTCAGTGCGCAGTTTTTGCAGGCTTTGCTTCAGACTGGGGATCAGCTTTTCTTTGCTGAGATTTTCGGTCCAGATTTTCGTGGTGATGTACAGCTCGCTGCGCGCCACGCCGCTTTCGGCGATCGCCTGGCCGATATCGGCCTCATTGTCATAGATTTGTGCGCTATCAATGGCGCGATAATTCAGCGCCAGCGCCATTTTAACGGATGAGATGACCTGTTCGCCCTTCAGGCGGAAAGTGCCCAGACCAAATGCGGGGATTGCCATGTTATTGACCTCTTGATGACGAGTATCGCAATAGATGGCCGGCATTATTTCGGGGAATCGCCGTCCGGAAAAGGGCCAAATCGGCAAAGGTTTTTTGCGCTGGCGACAATAATCAACCGCCGGCGCCCCACCAGCAGGAGCCATACTGCGCCGCGTTACACAGCGACTTACTGCATCTGTTTATGCTGTTGAGCCAGGTAGTTACGCAGCCAGGCGCCCGCCGCCCCGGGGGGACGCCGCTTGTTCCACAACAAATCAATATCCACCGCCCTCGGCCAGCCGGCGATATCCAGTTGTTGCAGGGACTTTGCCGCCGCGAACTCCTCCACCAGCGCGCAGGGCAGGATGCACCAGCCCAGCCCCTGAACCGCCATACTGAGCAGCAATAAGTAATTGGGAGCGGACCACACCGGCCCTCTGGCGGGGGTAGGGTCAGTTTCCAGATAGGTACTCAGCTTCAGTTCACGCCAGGTGCGCAGCTGCTCCCACGCCACATCGCGGCGGGCGGCCAGAGCATGGTGACTGGCGACATAAATGCCCATCTGAGTCTGAACCGGCAGGCGCATAGCGCCAATATTGGCGGGATAAACCTCGCGGGCTTCAATAAGCCCCACCTGGGCCCGCTCCTTTTGCAGCAGATCGACAACATCCTCATCCTCGCCGATCAGACATTCAAATTCGGTATGCGGGAATTGGCTGTCGAATTGCGCCATCAGATCTTCAAGGATATCCGGGTGCAGCGTGTCCGACAGCACAAATGTCAGGCGCGCTTCGGTGGTTCCGCTAAGCGAAATCGCCAGTTCATCCAGCCGCTCGCTGGCGGCCAGTATCGCTTCAACGTAGCTGAGCACCCGTTTCCCTTCTTCGGTTAACACCGGCTGGCGCGATGAACGATCGAACAGGGTGATGCCAAGATCCGCCTCCAGATGAGCGATGGCGGTACTGATCGTCGACTGGCTTTTACGCAGGCGACGCGCGGCGGCGGAGAAAGAGCCGCAGGCCACGGTTTCAACAAATGCGGTCAACGCTTCAGGAGAGTAGCGCATAAACTATCTATTTTATCGATGGATTCTATTTTTTAAATATCATAATTATCGATAAAAATCCCGTCGGTAATGAATTTTCCCGATCCGGAGGTTTTTAAAGTTATGCAGCACCACACCGAACAAAGAAGATCGTTGCTGGAACGCATTTTCCATGCCGTCTGCTTCGAAGGGATCGCCACCGCGATGATCGCGCCGACCGCCGCCTGGCTGATGCAGCGTTCGGTCATTGAGATGGGCGGACTGACGGTATTACTGGCCACTATCGCGATGCTGTGGAACATTATCTACAATGCGCTGTTCGACCATTTCTGGCCGGCGCATCTGGTCCGGCGTAGCGCCAAAGTCCGCGCATTGCACGCCCTCGGGTTTGAGTGCGGCTTTATTGTCATTGGCGTGGCGGTGGTGTCGCTGTTTCTCGGCATCAGCCTGGTGCAGGCATTTATGCTGGAGTTCGGTTTCTTCCTGTTCTTCCTGCCCTATACCATGGTCTATAACTGGAGCTATGACGCCCTGCGCGCCCGGGTTGTGAAACGTCGCCGGCAGCGGGTGATGCTGCGCAACTAACCCCTGCGCCGGAGCCGCCGCTCCGGCGTTTCTCATGCCGCCAGTACAAGCCCGACGCTGCTCACGCCGGCGATTTTCCCCCCTTCTTCCCCTTTGTGATTCCAGGTACGGTTGTTCACTTGACGGTGGCGCTGATAAATGGTTGTATCATACAACTACAATAACAACGGAAGCGCCCACCATGACTAACAGCAGCACTCTTATCGAAGATATTCGCTCCGCCTCGCGCCTGATGGTGCGGGAGCTGGGCTTTATGAACGCCACCCTTGCCGCGACCGGGTACTCTGCTTCCGCGGTACACGCCTTGCTGGAGATCGACGCCCACGGCCCCCTGAGCGCCGCGCAACTGGTCCAGTTGCTCGGCCTTGAAAAATCGAGTATCAGCCGCCTGCTCGGTAAGCTGGTAGAGGCGGGAGAACTCGTGGAATCCACGGTCGACGGCGACGGGCGCATTAAGTCGCTGGGCCTGACCGCCCAGGGCCGCCATAGCGTGCAGGAGATTCACGCTTACGGGCGGATGCAGGTGGAAACGGCGATGCGGCAGCTTAACCCCACACAGCAACAAACGGTCGCCCAGGGCATCGCTTTATATGCTCAGGCGCTCAAATCGCGCCGCCAGGCACCGGACAGCCGCACCGCCGCCAGTCCGATCGCCATTGAGTCCGGCTATCGCCCGGGGCTGGTCGGCCGGGTGGTGGAGATGCACGCTGATTTTTACTCACGATATTCCGGTTTCGGGCAATTTTTTGAAAGCCAGGTCGCCAGCGGTATCGCTGAGTTTGTCGGTCGCCTGGATAACCCCGGCAATCGCATCTGGGCCGCGCTACTGAACGGCAGAATTGTCGGCTCCGTGGCTATCGACGGCGGGGATGCAGATAATGACGAGGCCCATCTGCGCTGGTTCATTCTTGATGATGGTTGCCGCGGCGGCGGCGTCGGGAAAAGATTGCTTGAGCAGGCAGTCGCGTTTTGTGATGAGTCAGGTTTCCCGGCAACCCATCTGTGGACCTTCAGCGGCCTCAATGCCGCGCGGCATCTGTATGAAGCGCACGGTTTTGTACTGACTCACGAAGCCGAAGGCAACCAGTGGGGCAGCGTTGTCACCGAACAGCAGTTCACGCGCCGCAAGCCCTGACTGCCTGCAATCACGCAGGTAACCCGGGATAGAAATAGCAACTGCCCCGTTTTCGGGGCAGAGCGCACTTTCCTTTAATCTCTCGATAATGCCTCTATCGGGTTCAGCCGCGAGGCATTTTTTGCCGGCATATAGCCGAAGATAACCCCAATCAGCGTTGAGCACAGCACCGCAGAAATGATGGAAAAAGAAGAGAATACCATCGAAAAGTCTTTCATCAACTGATTGAACGCCATACCAATAGTAAAAGATAGCAGTACACCAACAATGCCACCAATCATGCAAATTAGTATCGCTTCAATCAGAAACTGCTGCAGAATATTCGATTGTCTGGCGCCAATGGCCATACGAATACCAATTTCTCTGGTGCGCTCTGTCACCGACACCAGCATGATATTCATAACCCCGATACCGCCAACCGCCAGTGAAATCAGAGCAATCAGCGAAATAAGTAGCTTCAGGGTATTAGTGGTGGTCTCAATGGTCCTTTTCAGCGTATCGCTGTTCATGATGTAAAAATCTTTTTTTCCATGCCGGGAGGTCAGTAGTTCAGTCACGCTTTTTTCTGCGACGGCGCTGTCAACATCGGCGGACATTCTGACAGTAATCGAATCAATGTTCTTTTCCCCGGAGATTTTATTCATCACCGTGGTATAGGGGACAAAGATATTCAGATCGCTGGTGTTCATCGCCATATTGTTTTTGGTGACGGCAACGCCAATCACTCGCAGCGGCCGCTTATTAAAAATGATAATTCTCCCCAACGGACTTTCGCCATTAAACACACTGTCGAGGGTATTCTCATCAATCACTGCCACAGAGGCGTTATTTGCCACATCCTGTTCACTGAAAGTAAAACCCGTCTGTGTAGCAATACCTTTGGTGACAAAGTATTGCTCCCCCACGCCCTTCACAGTCGCGGTCAGAGATTTACTACCAAAAATGAGCGTTCCTGCAACATTGCTGTTCGGCGTGGAGCTTTCAATATAGCTTTGCTGGCCCAGCGCCTGCGAATCGGCAATAGTCAGAGATTTGGTTTTATCCGCACGGGTATCGCCAAACCCTGAACCATTAAAAATATCCATGGTATTAGTACCCAGCGAACTAATATTATTGAGGATTTTTTGCTGCGAGCCGGTTCCCAGCGCCACCACGCTGACCACCGACGTGATGCCAATAATAATCCCTAACATCGTCAGCATAGAGCGCAATTTATGGGCGATAATCGCCTTAACCGACATGGTAAAAGCTTCGGTCAGTTGTTCGCGGTAAAAGGCAAAATTACGTTTTGGACCAGAATGATTTTCTTTTTCTACCACACCAGGGCGCCGCTGAACTGTATCATTAACAATCTGCCCGTCGCTGATTTCAATAATTCTGTTCGCGTGCTCTGCAATACTCTTATCGTGCGTCACCAGAATGACGGTGTGCCCTTTACGGTTCAGTTCGCTAAGAATCTCCATCACCATCACGCCACTTTTGGAATCCAGGGCGCCGGTGGGTTCATCCGCCAGAATAATACTGCCGCCGTTCATTAAAGCGCGGGCAATACTGACGCGCTGCTGCTGGCCGCCAGATAACTCACTCGGCCGGTTTTCCAGGCGCTCACCAAGCTCAAGGTCGTTGAGTAAATCGGCGGCCCGCTGCTGACGCTGCTGGTTGCCCATTCCGGCATAGACGGAAGGTAATACCACGTTATCTGTCGCATTCAGAGAGCTGAGCAGGTTATAGCGCTGAAAAATAAACCCGAACATCGAGAGCCGCAGATCCGCAAGCTGATCGTCATTCATCGCACTCACCCGGTTGCCATCCAGCAGATAATCACCAGCACTGGCTTTATCCAGACAGCCAATAATATTCATCAGAGTGGACTTTCCTGAACCGGAAGCACCAATGATGGCCACAAAATCGCCGCGATCAATCTCCAGATTGATGTCTTTCAGCACCTGAACGCGACTGTTCCCTTCACCAAAAAACCGATTCAGAGAGGAGATTTTAATGATAGGTTCCATTTCCCCTCCTATATCGGTGACGGCATTGTGTTACCGACCTTTTCACCGGCGCTGAGTTCCGAGAGAATCACTTTGTCACCCTCGCGGAGACCCGCAACAATTTCTGTCATAAATTCGTTGCTGATACCGGTCTGCACCACGCGTTCCGTTTTGACATTATCTTCGCCCAGTAGATAGACCACACTTTTTCCCTGCTGTTTTTTAACCGCTAATGCAGGAACCAGCAGAACATCCTTACGGCTGTCTATTTCAATAGATCCTTCCGTTGACATACCGATACGCAGCTTTCCCTGCGGGTTTTCGACAATAACATTGGCGTAATAATAGACGGCATCTGTATTGGTCACCGATTCAGAATAATTGTTATCCGTCAGAGTTGTTAAGCCAGGATCTACCGAAGTAATCGCCTCCTGATATTGAATATCGGGATCGGCCAGCGTCGAGAACTGCGCGTTCATTCCCTCCCTGACCCTGGTCACATCCCCTTCAGGAATTTCAAGTTTGATCAGCATGGTCGTTAAATCAGCGATCTGTACGATGGTCGGCGTTTCCATGGAGCTATTCACCGTTTGCCCTACCGATACCGGAACCGAGATCACCACACCGTCAATTGGCGAGACAATAGTGGTATAGTCCAACTCGGTTCTGGCAGAACTCACGGCGATTTCAGCCTGCTTAATGTTTTCTGCCGTTACCTGTAGATCCGCTCGCGCTGTTGCCAGCGTATCGCTGGCCGTATCCAGCGTTTCCCGGGACACTGCACTGGTTTTAGCGAGCGTGGAAACCCGAGTAAAATTACGCTGCGCCACATCAAGGGTGACTTTTTTCGATTCATATTCAGCACGATAAGTTGCCAGTTGTGATTCAGCCTTCTTCAGGTCGTTCTCTTTGGTTGTGGAATCAATGCGGGCGATAAGCTGGCCTTTGCTAATCGAATCTCCCAACGCCACCGTCATTTCCGTAACTTTACCCGACACCTGAGCCCCCACATTCACCCGGTTATTGCTTCGCACGGTGCCAGTGGTGATGACGGTGGTAGAGATGTCGCCTTTTTTAACCTGTTCAGTCAAATAAATATTGCCCTGTTTTGCCGGAGCCAGCATATAGATACCAGCGGCGATACTGGCAGTAACCATAGCCAAAGCCCAAAGAAACCCTTTCCTTTTCATTATGCTCTGTGTTCTCCCTGATGGATAATAAATTGAGAATGATCATTCATTCCCAGAATGTTATACTAAAAACTTATAGACTGATACGTGTTTGACAGAAAAATACATTGGTAGAGAAAGGCTATGTCATCAACAAAACCCGACCGTAGAATGCAGATAATCAACGCCGCCCGTGATTGTGTCATCAGCAGGGGGTTTCACAATTCCAGCATTAATGACATCGCAGAACAGGCAGGTATCAGTACGGGTCTGGTGTATCGCTACTTCAACAGTAAAGATGAGATAATCGAATCCGTTGTCGATCAGGTCGTCCAGGAAATGCAAAGTCTACTGCCCACAGAGGGGCTTTCCGCTGCGCAGTGCGATGCCAGCATCACCTTTCCCTCAGGGTTGCCTGATAACGATAAATTCAAAAAATATATCTTGCTAATGATGGAAATCTCCGCTGAAGCCACCAGAAATGAAAAGATATTGAACATGGTTATCCATGCGAGGCAGCGATTAAAAGACTTCGCTCTGGAGAAAGAAAAACAGCATTTTCCCGAACTAACAGACAGCGAACTGCGTGCCAGACTCCACGTCGCTTCAGTGCTTGCCGATGGTATAGCGATCAGAGAAACGCTCGGGCTGCAAAGCGCAACGCCGGAATTCATCGCACTTGCACAGGAAATATTCCATGCTCTGCACATGCCCGCAATAAAGGAAGGACAATGACCAGTACATCGCGCCTGGCTGTACAGGCAGCGCGTCGTAAGGAAATTATTGCCGCCGCGAGGAGCTGCTTTCTCAGCGCTGGCTTCCACGGTGCCACCATGACGCAAATTAGCCGGCAGTCAGGCTACAGCGCTGGCCAGATCTATCGTTATTTCAAAAATAAAGAAGCGATCATTGCCGAATTTGTTTTGTGTATGACAGCCAGACGAGTCTGCGTCATATTTAGCGAAGCGACTTCCCCCACCGCCCTGCAAAACCTCCTGATTCAGCATGCGGTAAGCTGGTTTGGCCAACCCCCTGAAGATCGCGCCCTGCAGCGGGAAATCATTGCTGAGGCCTCACGTAATCCCGCGATTCAAAAAATGCTCCAGCAGGCAAACGCTCTGTCTTACAGCCAGGCGCTGACACATATGCAACGGCTATATCCCGAATGGGATGAACAGAAACTGGCAGCCAGATTTGAGTTTGTTGCAGCATTGATGGATGGCCTAAGTAGCCGTATCCCCGGTGACGAGGAACAGGACATGCATGCAGTCCACAAGGTCTACACAAACCTGTTCGCTCTGTTGTTTAACGAAGCTGTACAGCCGACAAGTCGTTAAGACATTCAAATGACATCACTGGCGCTGGCCATCCCGCAGAGCGAGACGTTTCCGCGCCGCCTCTCCTCCCTGAAGGCTACGCCGCCAGCGCCTGGAGCGCCAGATCGACAACCGCCCGCGCCTGTTCTTCCGGGACGCCATCCCTGACCTGAACGGTAAGCCCGAAAAGTAGGGTAGTAAAATATTCCGCCAGAATTTGCGCATGGTGTTGTGCGGGAATATCCCCTTCCTGCTGACCGCGCCGCAAGCGGTCGGCAAACAACTGCGAGGTGCGCCGCCGTTCTTCATTCAGCAGGCGCTGAATCGGCATACTGTCCTGCGATCCACAGAGCGCCGCCAGCACCACCAGACAGCCTTTGTGGCCTTCAGCCGCAAAGAACTGCTTCAGGGTCTGGTTAAACAGCGCCGCAATGCCTTCCCGGGCGGTGTCTGAATCGCTCAGCGCCCGTTCGCGGTACGAACCATATTTTTCAAGGTAAAAGCTCACCGCTTCGGCAAACAGCGCATCTTTATTACCAAATGCCGCGTACAGACTGGGTGAATTGATCCCCATCGCGGCCTTAAGAACTGAAAGACTCGACGCTTCATAGCCGTAGCGCCAGAACGTTTCCATCGCCTTTTCCAGCGCGACGGCCCGGTCGAAATCCCTTGGTCTTCCGCGGGTTGGGGTATTTTCAGTGGTCATAAAAATTATTTCTGTAATGATTGATACATAAATAGCTTGACGCTGGTGAAGTCAATTATATACTAATCGATACAGAAATAGCGAGAGAAGCGCGACATCCTCTTTTCGTTGTCGCTGTATGCCATCATCTTCCTGCGAAGGAGGTGATAGCGCAGATTCCACCTGCACGTAGTGAAAGACAATATCGCTACCCAACAATAGAGAAAGTTTTGATGAAAATGAAATCGGCACTGCTGGCCGCAATGGTTTTTGCTGCCCTGAATTCTGCCCACGCAGAATATGATCCCAACCTGAAATCCATTGATACCCCTGCCGAAGTATCGCAACAGCAATTCAATCAGGTACAAAGCGAACAGCGTGGACAATATGCCTATGGCGAGGGACTGAAGAGTCAGTTCATCAATGTCAATGGCGTCCGTTTGCATTATGTTGAAGGCGGAAACAGCGGAACACCGATTGTCTTCATCCACGGTTTCGGTTCTACATGGAAAATGTGGGAGCCGATAATGGAAAAATTTAAAGCCAGCAACAAAGTGATCGCTATTGACCTGCCGGGCCTTGGGCAGTCTTCCGCTGTGGCGAATGACGACTACTCCGCAGAGAATATTTCGGCTATTTTGCTGACCGCTATCAAACAGATAGCCGGTAATGGACCGATTTATTACGTCAGCCACGATCTGGGGAATTCAGCCTCTTATCCGCTGGTCGCTAATAACCAGGGATATATCAGCAAAGTGGTGTTTATGGACTCGCCAATTCCCGATAAAGCCATGTTTGAATACCCGGGCTATACCCCATCGGGGCCGGGGCTGGGCTGGCACTTTGGCTATTTCAGCTTTGGCGATATTGCCGAAAAACAGGTCGGCAGCGACCCGGCGCTGTTTTTCTCTTATTTCATTAAAACCTATGCCGGGAAAAAGGACGTGTTCACCCCGACGCTGTTAACTGAGCTCATTGAACCTTACTCAACCCGTGAGAAATTGCACGCCGCCTTTGGCTATTACAAATCGCATGCCCGCTCCGTTAAACAGAATGAAGCGCTGCTTGCCGCCGGTAAAACGCTGTCAATCCCGTCAATGGCATTAACCGGCGCATCAGGGGTTAACGATGTGCTGGTCAAGGAAATGCGCAGCCGTTTTGTGAAAGACAGGCAAAACTTTACAGGCGTCATTCTGCCAAATACCGGTCACTGGATGGTGGAAGAAAATGCCTCCGGGGTGATTAAACAACTGGAGAATTTCCTGTCCCTGTAACCCGCCAGACTGTGGGAGCCGCAGAGCATTGACGGTCTCCCACGCTGAAAATGCCATGTACAGAAGTGGCTGTACCGCCGCGCCTGTAGCAGCGCGGCAGACAGGTTATCTGGCGCGGGTTACTTCATGCCATCTTTAAAAAATGACGTCAGTCTGGCAAATGGGATCAAATCGGTGCGATCGTACAGATCGACATGTCCTGCCCCAGGAACCTGATACAGCTCTTTCGGCTGGCCGGCGCGTTGATAAGCATCTTCGCTGAACTCTTTCGAATGCGCCTGGTCGCCGGTAATAAACAACATCGGCCGCGGCGAAATCGTCTCAATATCGTTAAACGGGTAGAAGTTCATGAATTTACCAATACTGCTCAGCATCGGTTTGGTGGTCAGTTCCTCTTGTTCGCCCTGTGGGGTATAACCACCGCGCCCGGTACGATAAAAATCAAAGAATTCACGCTGAATAGCTGAAGTGGAATCATCCAGTTTGTTAACCGTACCGGGGATATACGCAATCTCCCCGCCTTTAAACTCGGCAAACCGCTGTTCAATCGCCGACTGGATAAACGCTTTGCGCTGCTCCGGGGTTTGAGAATGGTTAAGACCGTTTCGGAACGCAGAGCCCATATCGTACATGCTCACCGTGGCGATCGCTTTCAGCCGCGGGTCGATTTTTGCCGCGCTGATAGCGAAACTCCCGCTGCCGCAGATACCCAGGCCCCCTATTTTTTCGGCATCCACAAAAGGCTGAGTGCTGAGAAAATCAACCGCGGCGCTGAAGTCGTCGGTATAGATTTCCGGCGCAATCAGGTGTCCCGGCTTCCCTTCGCTTTCGCCCCAGAATGACAGATCAATCGCCAGGGTTACGAAACCCTGCTCCGCCAGCTTTTGTGCGTAAAGTCGGGAACTCTGCTCTTTCACTGCTCCCATAGGATGACCGACGATAATTGCCGGGTACCTGGCATTCTGGTCCCTCTCTTTGGGGATAAACAGATTGCCGACGACATTCATCTGGTACTGATTCTTAAACGTTACCTTTTGCTCAGTCAGCTTATCGCTGGTATAGAAATTGTCGGCGCCTTTTGACATATCGGCGGCGCAGGCGGCGAATGAGCTGATTAACAGCCCCAATGCCAGAGTCAGGTTTTTCATCTTCTTGTCCTTTAGTCGGTCAGCGTGGCGTTATCAATCACAAAGCGATAGTGCACATCGCCTTTCAGCATCCGCTCATAGGCGGTGTTGATTTGATCGGCGCGAATCAGTTCGATGTCGGCGACAATCCCGTGTTCAGCGCAGAAGTCGAGCATCTCCTGGGTTTCCGGGATACCGCCAATCATTGAACCGGCAATCGAGCGACGCTTCATGATCAGGTTGAATACTTCCGGCGAATCGTGCGGTGTGGCCGGGGCGCCTACCAGCGTCATGGTGCCGTCACGCCTGAGCAGAGCGGTGAAAATATCCAGATTGTGCGGCGCGGCAACGGTATTGAGGATGAGGTCGAAACTGTTGCTGTGTTGCGCCATTTCATGCGCATTACGCGACACCACCACTTCATCAGCGCCGAGCGCTTTTGCCGCTGCGCGTTTCGCTTCCGAGGTGGTAAACGCCACCACATGGGCGCCCATGGCGTGCGCCAGTTTGATGCCCATATGCCCCAGACCGCCAATGCCCACGACGCCGACTTTTTTACCTGGGCCAGCCTGCCAGTGGCGCAGAGGAGACCAGGTGGTGATCCCGGCGCACAACAGCGGCGCGACGGCGGCCAGTTGTTCCTGCGGATGGCGGATACGTAAAACATAACGCTCGTGGACCACAATCTGCTGTGAATAACCGCCCAGCGTATGGCCTGGCGCATCCGGGGTCGGGAAGTTGTAGGTGCCGACCATCTGGTCGCAATAGTTTTCCAGCCCCTCATCGCATTCCGCGCAGTGCTGGCAACTGTCGACAATACAGCCGACGCCGACCAGATCGCCTGGTCGGTAGTGGTGTACATGTTCGCCGACGGCGGCTACCCGACCAACGATTTCATGCCCGGGTACGCAGGGGTACAACGTACCGGCCCATTCGGCGCGCACCTGGTGAATGTCGGAATGGCATACCCCGCAGTAAGCGATATCGATCTGCACATCATGCGCTCCCGGGGCGCGGCGGATAATATCCATGGGTTCAAGAGGAAGCGTGCCGGCATGGGCACCATAAGCTTTTACTGTCATCAGATAATCTCCGGTTGGTTGGTCCCGCTCAGGGTCGCTCGGGCATTTCTGAGCGCGAAGTCAGGTAAATAAGCAGTGTGGCGACCAGCAGCATCACTGTGCTGGCAATAAAGGTGCTGCGGTAGCCGCTGAGGTCGAACAGCAGTCCGCCCACCGTAGAGCCCAGCGCAATGGAGAGCTGAATCATCGCCACCATCAGGCCGCCCCCGGCTTCGGCGTTATCCGCAAAGGTCCCCGGCACCCATGCCCACCAGCCCACAGGCGCGGCGGTGGCGAGCAATCCCCACAGCCCCAGCAGCATAACTACCGTGACCAGTTGGTCGCCGAATACCACCAGGGCCAGCGCGGTGACGGCCATCAGCAGCGGGAGCGCCATCAGCGTCCGGTAAAATCCGCGCGCCAGCAGCGGGCCGATCAGCAGGGTGCCGGCAAATCCCGCCAGCCCGATGACCAGCAGAATGAAGGTCACCACTGACGCATCGACCCGGGTCACCGTTTCAAGAAATGGACGGATATAGGTGAACAGGGTGAACTGCCCCATAAAGAAAAAGCCGACGGCTGTCATACCGATAAGCACCACCCGACGGCGCAACAGCGCCAGAACATGGACGGAAGCGCCTGAGCGGCGGGTCACCGGCATCGACGGCAGACTGACCAGCAGCCATATAAAAGCCAGCAGCGCAACCGGCGCTAGGCAAAAGAACGCGCCGCGCCAGCCCATCACCGAACCGAGATAGCTGCCCAGCGGCGGCGCCACGACGGTCGCCAGCGCATTACCGCCATTGAAAATCGCCAGCGCGCGCGTCACGCGATGGGCAGGCACCAGGCGCATGGCGGTAGCCGCCGACATCGACCAGAATCCGCCCACCGCAATGCCGATCAGCCCGCGGCCGACCATATAGATGAAATAGTTCGGCGCCATGGCGATCGTCACTCCCGACAGCGCCATCAGCGCACTCAACCCGAGCAGCAGTGTTTTACGGTTCAGGGCGCCGGACAGGGTCGAAATGAACAGGCTGGTCACTACCGCAAAAGCGCCGGAGATAGCGATGCCCTGCCCAACCATACCTTCAGTGATGGCAAGATCGGCGGCGATCGGTGTCAACAGGCTCACCGGCATGAACTCCGATGCTATCAGGGCAAACACGCACAGGGTCATGGCGAATACGCCGCCCCAGTGAGCGGTCTGCTGGCCGTGAACCGGCGTCTCCTGTGGTGTTTCATAGGTCTGGCTACTCATTCCGCTTAGGGTTTCCTGTGTGACGGCAATACTGGCGGGTTGCTGCAAAACACGGCCACGCGTTGCGCAGCAATGCCCCGGTGTTATGGCTTATCGATTTGTACATGGTCCGGAGGTACGCCAGTCGCAGGCCTGGCGTGTGACGCTATTCGGCGGCGCGGATCTGCACCGCCAGCGGGCCAGGGCGCTGCAGCGCAGGTAATCCGCCATCGACTTTCCCGAGTGGGACAAGCCCCCGGGAGTAGTTCCCATCCCGGACGAAAATCGCCAGATTTCCCCACGGAGCATATAGCGTGATATCCCCGGTCTGCGGGGTGAAGCCCGCCGGCGCCCCGACAGTGGAAAGCCTGCCCGGCAACGGGCTAACCCTTTCAATATCGGCATAGTCTTCAAGGGTCAGCGACAGCGGCAGCAGCGCGGCAAAATCGCGCCCTGCCGGGGTGTTATACAGCGTGGCAAGGACCACATCGCTATCGATAGTCAGGCTAATTTTCATCAACGGCTCCTGTGAAAACCCGCGGGCGTTATCCGCTGCGGTACTGATCTGGCTGAAGGCCAGGCCCCCGGCGACCAGGGCGGCGAACAGCAGTAATGCTTTACGCCATCGACTGGCTGTAACAGTGAATATTGATGTTTTCATGGCGTTATTGTTGCCAGGAAGTAAGATGCTGACTAGCTAATGAATACTTAATGGGTTTATAAGTAATACTTATTAATAAAAAACCGGGCAGGAAAATATGGCCAGACGTAATCTCAACGATTTACTGTTTTTTGTGACGGTGGCGCGGGAAGGCAGCTTTACGCGGGCGGCGGCGCAGCTTGGGGTAACCCAGCCGGCACTGAGCCAGGCGATCTCCGGGCTGGAAGAGCGTATGCAAATCCGCCTGCTGACCCGCACTACCCGCAGCGTTTCGCCCACCGCCGCTGGTGAACGTCTGTTACAGTCGGTGGGCCATCGTATTGATGAAATTACCGCTGAGCTGGATATGCTGACCGAACTGCGTGACAAACCCGCTGGCACGGTGCGTATCACCTGCGGCCCCAATGTCCTGAAGACCACCCTGCTGCCCAAACTGACGCCGTTACTGCGCGAGTACCCGGACATTCATATTGAGTTCGACGCCAACCATGGTTTTCGGGATATTGTCGCGGATCGATTCGATGCCGGCGTCAGACTTGGCGATACCATTGATAAAGATATGATTGCTGTGCCCATCGGCCCCAAATTACGCATGGCCGCGGTGGCCTCCCCCGATTATTTCGCACGCCATCCGCTCCCCCGGACGCCTCATGAACTTACCCGTCACCAGTGCATAAACCAGCGCATGATCCGCTCCGGGGGAATTTATGTGTGGGATTTCGACAGGCAGGGTGGCGATCTTAACGTGCGGGTCAGCGGACAGCTCACGTTCAACACCTCGGAACATATTGTCGACGCGGCGCTGGCCGGGTTGGGTATCGCCTTTTTACCCGAAGAAGAGTTGGGTTCGCACATCGCCGAAGGCCGTCTGATTCGGGTGCTGGAAGAGTGGTGTTTACCGTTTCCCGGCTATTACCTGTACTACCCGAGCCGCAAGCAGCCGTCCCCGGCGTTTTCGCTGGTCGTGGATGCGCTACGGGTGCGGCGGAAAAGCTAATTAAGGTCTGAACGAATACGCGGACAGTGTGTTCTGATATATAACTTCATTAGTTTAATTTCCGTTTTTATATTTATCTTTCTCTATCCAACAGTTGATTTCACACGAATTAATGCGACCACCATAGAAATTTCCGCATAAATTAAAGCAGACAACCCCAAAATTAATACTTTAATCATAACCATACTGTTTAAAAGAAAAAATGGTTAATCATTTAAATATGTATCATTTGCATTAGATATACTAAGGCTGGTTAAAGCATGATCGCTGACTATATCTGAAAAAATGTCTATTTTAACGTTTTATATGCAATGCCAGATTTCCAGGATTTGCTCAGAGCAAACCCATTAGTTCTTATCTTTCTCCTTTCTTTTTCTGTTGAATTGTGCGTATCAGATTCCATCTTCCGGCACCGTTCCTGAGCATACAAAACAAATCACTGCGTTATCAATCACAAAACTCATCACCCCTTTCTAATAACCGATGAATTACTTCCTAAGCATCGTTCCTGTAAATTATACGACCGAATTTTATGATCTTTCTCCTGCGAAATTAACTATACAAATACATTTAAAGCTCGCCTGATAGGTCCCATACCACCTCGTCACAGGATTATTGGTAATTCAATATATACCTTGAGCCGCACGATTGTGGGAAGTCTACAGGAGGAGGTAATTCATAAAAACGATCATTCCACTTACCACATAAACCCAACAAATACATCCCTGAGAACACTAAATATAAAAAAGAAGTTTTATTACAGTTAATGATTTAAATCATAAAATAAATAACCGCATTCACTTATAAAAGAAAAGCCAATCGCATTTCTTATAGAACATTGCGTTAGTACAGAAAAGCTCTTTTGAATAAACAAGGATGGTTTTATGTTAAAAAAATCTCTGCCAGCCGCATTCATTGCGCTGTGTACATTATCCTTCAGCGCCAGTGCTATGTGGCAACATCCATATGCGAAAGCATTTTCCGATACTCCTGCTCCTGTTACCAGCCCTGTATTTTCGCAACAGGAGCATCCATCCGGAGGTGGTTCAGGGCGTTCAGGAAAGAAGAAAATTGTATGCCCGTGGGGTACCTTTATGACAAAACATATTACTGGGGTATGGTACTGCCAGTCATATTTTGGATAATCACTAACATTCAAATAAAACCCGCTGGACAGCGGGTTTCACTATCAAAATTATCTTCTATAACAATGAACTTCTCGCGCCCAGACAACCCCTTTATTAAATTATTTAACGACAGTCTGCGGGATAACTGCCTGAACATTCACGGGTTCCTGTCACTGGAAGATGTGCAGGAAAAACTCGATAACTGGTGTAAGGAATACAATCATAAGAGAACTTATTCATCATTAAATGGCATGACTCCGGCGGAATTTATCCGAAGTATCCACAAAGACGAAGATCTCTGATTTAGCGCTGTACTGATTTTGGGCCAGGACCAACTTCAGGGGTATGTCACCATTAATATACTTGAGCCCTGAAAAGCACCTGTTGACGCAGGCTGGCCATTCAGGGTGACAGTAATATTGAAAGTCTCGGAAGTTGGGCCGTAAATAGTTGTCCCCAATGACCCCTTAGACGTTGTCACGGCGGCATTCATATTATTGTTTAACCTGAAACTGCTCGCCTCGCCGGGAAGCGTCAGTTTGTATGCCACATTATTTGCACTACACTGCATCGTAATTGGTTTTGACAATGATTTACCCGCGGCTTCTGTACGGCTGAGTGTACCAAAGTTAAAATCCAGGCTTTGTGTCACAGGCGCACAATAGACCGGTGGAGTCGGCGGAACAGTAGCCAGCTGGCACTGACTCAGGGGAACAACAAAATCCCTCATCCCAACTTGAGCCACATAAGTTGGGTATTGAGAATCCATCTGAAGCTGAATCAATCCTGCGCACTGTGCCAATGGTCCAGTCGAGTTAATGTAATTCGACTTGCTGGCCATATACGTCCTGCCGATTAATGACTTAAGTTCTGTAACGGCAGTACCGTAGGTGTTATGCACTGTACTGGACAGCCAGGTGACCGAATAATTTCCCTGACCAAAATGTGCACTTCCGGCAACGTCACCCGTACGAGTAATGACCCCCCAACGCCAGCCGCTTTGCCCTACAATAACTGGAGGAATAACCCTCGCCGCCTCTTCATCTGTAAGAATCACCGGTACAACCACCCCGCTGGTTGTACAGGAAGTAAACATGCCTCCAGGAGGATCCTGGAAACTACCATAGGAGCAATGCGCACTGGTCAGATTTAACGCCCCCCCTTCAACAATCGCGCTCACACCAGTTGGTAACAGAGAAATA
>NZ_KQ947383.1 GCF_001484765.1 Entomohabitans teleogrylli
AAAATTTGTAACAGTATCAAAGTAAAAACAAGAACTTATCAACCGGAACTCTCTGTTTCTCAAAAGTTCTGATAATGCCCCTGTAGCAATAAACAGCAATCAACATGCCTTTTAAAATCCCCGATTTCACCGCGGGGGGGGGGGGTTGAATCCGGCTTAAAATCGCCGGCTATTTTTGTGGATGGCCGGGGCAGGCCGGAGGGAACCGGCCTGAGGGTAAGCCAGGACAGGGACGTCCTGTCTTACCCGACCCGAAGCCAGACGCGAAAATCGACGGGTACCGCGCAGCGGCGATTTTACTGCCGGGAGCCCGGTGTGGAGAGGGGGCGGCGGCGAGCCCCCTCTCCCCGTTCACCTGGCGACAAAGGCAAAATAAGGCGCGGACTTACGGTGAACGGAATTTCCTCCCCAGGAAAAAACCGCAATGAACAGGAATTCCTGCCCAGGCAAAAATGACCACAGCGAACGAAATCTCCCACCCACGAAAAAATGACCACGGTAAACAGAATTCNGGCAAAATAAGGCGCGGACTTACGGTGAACGGAATTTCCTCCCCAGGAAAAAACCGCAATGAACAGGAATTCCTGCCCAGGCAAAAATGACCACAGCGAACGAAATCTCCCACCCACGAAAAAATGACCACGGTAAACAGAATTCATTGCCACAGACTAAAAGTAAAAAAGCGACACCTGCCACCTCTCCCCGTTCACCTGGCGACAAAAGCAAAATAAGGCGCTGACTTACGGTGAACGGAATTTCCTCCCCAGGAAAAAACCGCAATGAACAGGAATTCCTGCCCAGAAAAAAGACCACAACGAACAGAACCACTACAAGAACAAAACCACACCAAAAAACACCAACAACACCAGGCAAAAAGCAATGAGGGAGGCGCCAGCCTCCCTCCCCCCCAATCACTTCTTAAATCGCTCCGGAAACTCCATCTCGCTATACCGTACAAAACGGGTCCCTTTGGCCAGCTTATAACTAAACCAAATAATCAAAAACAGCGGAATTCCAATGTAGGTCGCCGCTACGCCGCCCCAGTCAATGCGATCGGCAAGGAAAGCGTCATAGTTCTGGCCCAGCGTAATGATCAGACACAGCACAAAGGCAAAAATCGGCCCGATCGGGAAGAACCCCGAACGATACGGCAGGTTATTGATATCATTACCCTGCAGTACAAAACCACGGCGGAACCGGTAGTGGCTGATAGCAATCCCCAGCCAGGCGATAAACCCGGTCATCCCCGATGTGTTCAGCAGCCACAGATAAACCGTCTGGTTGCCAAACATCGACGTCAGAAAACACAGCCCGGCAATCACCGTAGTCGCGTACAGCGCGTTACGCGGTACGCCGCCCTTCGACAGCTTCGCGAATATACGCGGCGCTTTGCCGTCGCAGGCCAGGGTATATAACATACGGGTTGATGCGTACATCCCCGAGTTCCCCGCCGACAGCACCGCGGTCAGAATTACCGCGTTCATCACCGCCGCTGCCGACAGCAGACCCGCATGCTGGAACACCAGGGTAAACGGACTCACGCTGATGTCCTTGACGTCATTACGCAGCAGACTCGGATCGGTATAAGGAATGATCAGACTGACCACCAGAATCGCGAACACATAAAACAGCAGAATACGCCAGAACACCTGACGCACCGCGCGCGGAATGTTCTTCTCCGGGTCCGCCGACTCACCGGCAGCAATACCGATAAGCTCAGTCCCCTGGAAAGAGAAACCAACAATCATCGCCACGCCGATCATCGCGGCAAATCCCCCGGCGAACGGCGCATCGCCGATCGTCCAGTTAGACCAGCCCGCCGGCTGCGCGCCTTTGAAAATGCCAATAATCATCAACACGCCAACCACGATAAAAATAATCACCGTGGCAACCTTAATTAATGAAAACCAGTATTCCGCCTCGCCAAAACCTCTGACCGAAATGTAATTCAGCAGGAACATGATCCCGAGGAACAGCGCGCTCCAGATCCAGCCCGGGGTATCCGGGAACCAGTAATTCATCACCAGTTGCGCCGCAACCAGATCGACAGCGATCGTCACCGCCCAGTTGTACCAGTAGTTCCAGCCCAGCGCGAAGCCGAACCCTTCTTCAACATATTTCTGGCCATAAGTGGCAAATGAACCGGAAACCGGCATAAACGCCGCCAGTTCCCCAAGACTGGTCATCAGGAAGTAGACCATCAGGCCAATCAGCATATAAGAAAGCAGCGCGCCGCCCGGGCCCGCCTGAGAAATGGTCGCGCCGGAGGCGACAAACAGCCCGGTGCCGATCGAACCGCCGATAGCGATCATCGTCAGATGACGCGCCTTCAGTTCGCGGCGCAGACCAGGCGCTTGTGTGGTTTTATCTTGAGAAACCATATAAAAATGTTGCCCATCCAAAAAATGAGGCGCAATTCTAGCAGACTCGCCGCACGTTGCTGCCCTGAAAAAACCTCTTATTAGAGACGTTCATAATCGCCGACGGATTATAAGTAAAACCGTCATCCGGCACTGCGCCGCCCCGGCCGGGATCACAAGTGCATCTCCGGAAAAACGGCTTTGCCGCGCACTATGATAAGCTGGCCCGCAGCAGGGAACGACTCTGGACCCTGATGTCACGAAAGGAGCACACCATGACAGTTGTTTTACAGGTTGATTTCAGTATGCCCGCAGAAATGCTTGGGGAAAATTTATCCAAATCCGCGCAGCCGCTGGCGGAAAGCATCACCCGGGAGCCGGGATTTATCTCTAAAGTCTGGACTGAAAATCAGCAAACCAACGAAGCCGGCGGCATTTATTTCTTCACTGACCGCGCCAGCGCTGAGAAATACTGGGAAATGCATCAGGCGCGGCTGTCCGGATTCGGCGTCAACAACGCCCGGGCGCGAATTTTTGACATCAACGTCCCGCTGACCCAAATAACCAAAGGTCAGTGCTAAACTGGTATCCTGACCGCGAGTCAGGATCCGCAGTAGCGTAGAAAGCGCTGTAGCGCCTTCGACAGATGCTTCTGGCGATGGTGAATAGAGTACAGCGTGCGCACCAGGCCGGGGAACGGCACCGCGACCTCAACCAGCGAGCCATTCTCCAGCTGTTCGGCAATCACCCGCCGCGACAGGCAGCTAATCCCCAGCCCGTGGCGTACCGCATGTTTAATCGCTTCTGAATTGCCCAGTTCCATTTCCAGATGAAACTCCGGCAGGTGAGACAGCAGTAAATAGTCGACAATCTCCCGGGTGCCGGATCCGCGCTCGCGCAAAATCCACGGCGCGGCGGCCAGCCGCTCAGCCGTAATCTCCCCCTGGAGCAACGGCGCGTCCGGGGCGGCAAACACCACCAGTTCATCCTCCAGCCACGGTACCGTGACAATCCCGGTCATATGGCACGGCCCTTCAATCAGCCCGATATCGACCCGAAAATCTGCCACGGCGTTGATCACATCCTGGCTATTGCCAACACTCAGCTCCACCGGCAGCCCAGGGTTATCGCGACGATAGCGGGCGATCACTTCCGGCAAAATATAGTTGCCGATAGTACTGCTGGCGTAGACCCGAATCGCGCCGTTATCTTCACGGAACAACTGCTCAATCTCGATAGCCTGCTCCAGCAACCCGACAGCCCGGGGATACAGCAGCCGGCCATGTTCATTGACCACCAGTCGCTTGCCGACCCGGTCGAACAGTTGCACCCCAAGCTGTCCTTCCAGATCCGCCAGCGCGGCGCTGACCGCCGACTGGGACAGCGCCATCGCCAGAGAAGCCTGGGTAGTGGAACCGCTCTTCAGCACCTCAGTGAATACTTCCAGTTGCCGCAGGGTAATATGCATGATTGATTGCCGCCTTTTCTGGCCTGAGGGCCGTTGCCTTACCACTTATAAAGATTAATTATAAATATATAATCAATTTTATTTTTATACCATCCCACCGTAACCTTTGCCCACAAAGAGGAGAAGGTTATGACAACAATTTCCGTTCACCCGTCTCGCCCTGTGCGATGGCACTTTATTCCTGGTCTGGCGCTCAGCGCGCTGATCGCTGGCGTCGCCATGTTGGCCGGCAGTGTTCCGACAATCGCCGGCGCCGGCTTCAGCGCCCTGACGCTGGCGATTTTGTTCGGTATGGTGACGGGTAACAGTATTTACCCAAAAATCGACCGCCAGTGCGAAAGCGGCGTACTGTTTGCCAAACAGCATCTGCTGCGCCTCGGCATTATTCTCTACGGCTTGCGCCTTACTTTTACCCAGATTGCCGACGTCGGGCTGAGCGGGATAGTGATTGACATCCTCACCCTCAGCTCCACCTTTCTGTTGGCCTGCTGGCTGGGGCCAAAAGTATTCGGACTGGACCGCCAGACCAGTTGGCTGATCGGCGCCGGCAGCAGTATCTGCGGCGCTGCCGCGGTACTGGCCAGTGAACCGGTCGTCAAAGCCCAGCCAGGCAAAGTGACCGTGGCGGTGGCGACGGTGGTGATTTTCGGGACACTGGCGATTTTTATCTACCCGATGCTGTATCCCTGGCTCAGCGCCTGGTTCAGCCCCGGCCAATTCGGTGTCTATATCGGTTCGACAATGCACGAAGTCGCCCAGGTGGTGGCCGCCGGCCATGCCGTGAGCCCGGAAACCGAAAACGCAGCGGTGATCGCCAAGATGCTGCGCGTGATGATGCTGGCACCGTTCCTGCTGCTGCTCGCCGCCCGGGTGAAACAGTTATCCCCCGCCGCAGACGGGCAGCAAAGTCGCATCACCATTCCGTGGTTCGCCGTGCTGTTTATTGTCGTGGCGCTGGTGAATTCTTTCCACCTGCTGCCTGCCCCGCTCGTGGAAGCGCTGATTACCCTCGACACCGTCCTGCTGGCAATGGCCATGGCGGCGCTGGGGGTCACTACCCACGTCAGCGCCCTGAAAAAAGCCGGGCTGCGCCCGCTGCTGATGGCGCTAACCCTGTTCATCTGGCTGATCGTCGGCGGCGGCGCCATTAACCTGCTGGTTGACGGTCTGCTGGCCTGAAAGCCAGGAAATCTCTGCGCAAACCCGCTATGATGGCAAGTTACCCCATAGCGGGGGTGTATGATCGGAGAGATAACCCATGAAGTATATTGGAGCGCACGTCAGCGCTGCGGGAGGGCTGGAAAATGCCGCCATCCGCGCCCACGAGATTGACGCCACCGCCTTTGCCCTGTTCACCAAAAACCAGCGCCAGTGGCGCGCCGCGCCGCTCAGCGCCGACACCATTGACGCCTTCAAAGCCGCCTGCGAGAAATACCATTACCAGCCGGGGCAGATACTGCCGCACGACAGCTATCTGATTAACCTCGGCCACCCGGTGGCGGAGGCGCTGGAAAAATCCCGCGACGCATTTCTTGATGAAATGCAGCGCTGCGAACAACTCGGCCTGACGCTGCTGAATTTCCATCCCGGCAGCCACCTGATGCAAATTTCCGAACAAGACTGCCTGGCGCGCATCGCCGAATCAATCAACATTGCCCTCGCCCAAACCGAAGGCGTGACCGCGGTTATTGAAAATACCGCCGGCCAGGGCAGCAATCTGGGCTTCCGCTTCGAGCACCTGGCCGCGATTATCGACGGGGTGGAAGATAAAAGCCGGGTCGGCGTCTGTATCGATACCTGCCACGCCTTCGCCGCCGGTTACGATCTGCGCACTGAAGCCGACTGCGAACACACCTTTAACGAATTTGCGCGTATCGTCGGCTTTCAGTACCTGCGCGGCATGCATCTCAATGACGCCAAAAGCGAATTCGCCAGCCGGGTGGACCGCCATAACAGCCTTGGCGAAGGGAACATCGGCCATACCGCCTTCTCCTGGATCATGCGCGATGCGCGTTTCGACGGGATTCCGTTGATTCTCGAAACCATTAACCCGGATATCTGGGCCGAGGAGATCGCCTGGCTTAAAGCGCAGCAGACCCGCGAGGCCGCCGCCTGAAGCGCGGCGCTACTCCCCTGCCCGACTTTACGGCACAATAACAGCAGACAGGTAAGGCGCCCGGTAACGTGATTATGATGAATGACAGGGAAAAACAGATCCTCAAGATCCTCAGACGCAACCCGCTTATCCAGCAGCATGAGATCGCCGACATTCTCGCCATCAGTCGTTCCAGAGTGGCGGCGCATATTATGGATCTGATGCGCAAGGGGTTGATCAAAGGTAAGGGGTATATTCTGGCCGAGCAGGATTACTGCGTGGTGCTCGGTTCAGTCAATATGGATATCCGCGGCGTGGCCAATATTCACTATCCGCAACCCGCCTCCAACCCGGGCTGCATTCGCTGTTCGCCGGGGGGCGTGGGGCGCAATATCGCTCATAATCTGGCTCTGCTGGGCCGCGACTGCCACCTGATTTCGGCGGTAGGTAATGACTTCTACGGTGAAAATCTGCTGGAGCAGACCCGCCTGGCCGGGGTCAATATCCAGAGCTGCGTGCGGCTGCACGGCCACAGTACCGCCACCTATCTGGCCATTGATAACGACGCCGGCGAAACGGTGGTGGCCATTAACGACACCCATATCATGGCGCAACTTACCCCTGAGCTGCTCAATCCGTCCCGGGATCTACTCAGCCATTCCGGGGTAGTGGTCGCCGACTGTAACCTCGACGAAGCGGCCCTGACCTGGGTCTTCACCCACGCCCGGGAAGTGCCGGTGTTTGTCGATACGGTATCCGAGTTTAAAGCCGCCAGGATCAGAAACTGGCTGGCGCGAATCCACACCCTGAAAATGGCCCGCCAGGACGCAGAGTTATTGTATGGCGCGGCAATCGGCAGCGAACAAGAGATGCGCGCCGCAGGCGAGTGGTTCCACCGCCAGGGTACGGCGCGGGTGTGTATCTATCTTGATGATCACGCGGTGTTCTGTAGTGAACGCAGTGGACTACAGTTGCGCCTCGCGGCCCCGCCATACCCGATACAGGATCCCTTCGGCGCCGACGACGCCTTTATGGCCGGGCTGGTGTATAGCTTTCTCGACGGCAGCGATACCCGCGACAGCCTGGTTTTTGCCCAGGCCTGCGCCGCCCTCACCCGGGCCAGCGCCAGTATGAATAACCCGAATCTGTCGGTGGATAATGTGCTGGAACTGCTGCAGAGCGACGCCAGCAAATAGTCCCGGCGCCAGAAACCACCACGGGCCGCAAGCATCGCCTGCGGCCCGCTTTCACCCCCTTGTGGTATCACTCAGCTAAGACCGATAAAAAACCCGGCAATAGTGGCGCTCATCAGGTTTGACAGCGTGGCCGCCGCCAGCGCCCGTAGCCCGAGCTGGGCGATTTCCGATGCCCGCTGCGGCGCCACAGCGGAAAACGCGCCAACCACCACGCCAATCGAGCCAAAATTGGCAAACCCGCACAGCGCAAAAGAGATAATGGCGATGGTTTTAACATCCAGCGTCCCGGCGGTTTGCAGATAAGGAGAGAAATTGACGTAGGCGACAAATTCGTTAATCGCCAGCTTCTGGCCAATCAGGCTGCCGGCAAGGGCGGCATCACTCCAGTCCACCCCCATCAGCCACGCCAGCGGCGCAAGGGCATAGCCGAAAATACCTTCCAGGGTGGCATGTCCCATACCGAACCAGCCGCTAATACCGCCGATAATGCCGTTGATCAAGGCAATGGTGGCGACAAACGCCATCACCACGGTCGCCACTCCGGCGGCAATTTTCAGCCCGGTCATCGCACCGCTGGCCGTCGCTTCAATAAGGCTTTTCGGCGGCGTTTCGCTAAACGAGAGATTATCGAAGCTCACCTGCGACTCCTGCGTTGCCGGGCTGAGAAGACGAGCAAACAAAATCCCTCCCGGGATCGCCATCAGCGATGCCGCCAGCAGATAATCAATCGGTACGCCCAGCCCGGCATAGCCAATCATGGTCGAACCGGCAATCGACGCCATACCGCTACAAATGGCGGTAAACAGCTCATTGCGATTCAGGCGGTCGATAAAGGGTTTAACGATCGCCGGGATCTCATTCTGGCCGAGGAATATCGTGGTAACCGCGACAAATGACTCAATTTTGCTGATATTCAGCGCCTTCTGGAAAATACCGCCGAGAATACGGATCAGGATCCCCATCACGCAAATATAATAAAGCAGGCTCACCAGCGCAGTAATGAAAATAATTGCCGGTAAAACCCGGAAGGCAAAAATAAACCCGGCGCCGTCAAACAGGGTATCCATTTTCGGGCCAACCAGCGAACCGAAAATAAACGCGCTGCCGGCGTCGCTGTAGGTCATGACTTTATGTACCCCCAGCGCCGCCTGTTCCGCCAGCCATTTCCCCGGCGGAAAATAGAGCATGATTCCGCCAATAGCGATTTGCAGCGCCAGCGCCGCCCCGATAGTGCGCAGACTAATTCGTTTCTTATTTACTGACAGCAGAAAAGCGATGGCCAGTAATACCACCATACCCAGAACACTTCTCATGACATCCATAATGATGATTCCTTGATGCCCGGCTTTTGGTATCTCTGATAAGGCGGCGGGCGACCGCTGACGGCCCGCCAGTTTTTATTCGCGCGGCGTGATTCCTGAATTGCCCGCGCCGTCAATCAGCAGGGTTGAAGGTACATACGCACGCACTCTTCCACTAAATTCCAGAACCAGCGGGTATCGATGGTCATACCGACTTTGGTATTCGCCGCTTTGCCGGTGACCCCCAGCTCGTCGCAAACGGTGCGGCCGTAGCACGGGCCGCTGTTGACATCGACCTCGACATACATTTCCTGAGTGCGGATACCCTGAGGGTTGATGAGATACCCAATGCAGGTGGCGTCGTGTACCGGGCCGCCGGCTAAGCCATAGTTTTCATACTGGGTTTTCAGGGTAAAGTTCATAATGTCGCTGAACAACTGACCTGCCGGGCCGCCGGCTTTTTCCATGCGGGCTATCACATCCGCAGTGCAAACCGTCTGATTAGTCAGATCCAGCCCCATCATCACCAGCGGTACGCCGGAGGTAAATACCACCCGGGCGGCTTCCGGGTCAGCGTAGATATTGAATTCAGCCGATGGCGTGAAATTTCCGGTACCATAAGCGCCGCCCATCAGGACAATTTCGCGGATTTTCGGCAGGATCGCCGGCTGCATGCGCATTGCCACGGCAATATTGGTCAGCGGGCCGACGGGCACCAGTGTAATATCGCCGTCACTGGCCATCAGAGTATCGATAATATAGCTCACCGCGTGGGTACTTTCCGCTTTACGGGTCAGCGGCGCAAATACCGGGCCGTCCAGACCCGTTTCACCGTGAATATTATCTGCGACAATTTGCTGGCGCATCAGCGGCTGCGGCATCCCGGCATAGACCGGCACATTAATTTCCAGCGCCTGACAGACATTTAACCCGTTGACCAGGGTTTTATCGAGGGTCTGATTACCGGCGACAATGGTAATACCCAGTAAATCAATCGCCGGATGTCTGGCCGCCATCATTATGGCAATCGCATCATCATGACCCGGATCACAATCCAGGATAATCTTTCTCTTTTCCATGTTTTATTTCCTCTGTTAGCGGGTACGTTATTTTTGTCTCAGCAAAGAAAATTAATCGGGTTGATGATTGAATGATAAACACGGAAAACGTATGCTAAATATGAGAAATCTCATACCGGGCGCAATGATGAAAGAAATCCAGAATGACAATCTTAAACAGCAATTGATTAGTCAGTCAGGCTATACAGAGCATTTCTCGTTTGATGTGGCGCCGGAGACCCGGCTGTTCCATATCATGGCTGGTGATTACATTGTCAAGGAAGGTACCGCGCCGGCGTGGCTGTTTTACCTGGCGCGCGGCCGCTCGCGGCTATATGTCACGCTGGCTAATGGCCGGGTATCGCTGGTTGATTTTTTTGGCGCCCCGTGTTTCATCGGGGAAATTGAGCTGGTGGATGAATACCATCAGCCGCGGGCCGTTCAGGCGATTGAAGAGTGCTGGTGCCTGGCGCTGCCGGTAAAACCCTTCCGCACACAGCTATTAAACGACGTGCTGTTTCTGCGCAATCTTTGCGTTTCGCTGAGCAGAAAAAATTACCGCAATATTGTTTCGTTAACCCAGAACCAATCTTTTCCGCTGATTAACCGTCTCGCCGCCTATATTTTACTGACTCAGCAGGACGATCTGTATCACGAAAAACACACCCAGACCGCGGAATATATGGGAGTATCCTATCGCCATTTATTATATGTACTGGCGCAATTTACTCGCGACAGAATATTACTCAAGCAAAAAGCGGGTTATGTTATTAGCAACAAAAAAGTGCTGACTGCGCTGGCGCGGGAAATGGATCCGGAAAATAACTTTATCAATTTACTATATTAATGAATAAAAAATATCAGCCGCTGCCCGGCATAACTATTATTATACCGGCGGATGCGTGAATCTGCGATTATTGAAATTAACCAGGATGCCCCTTGCGGCGCAGGAAAACGGATTTTCCGCGCCGCGATAGTACGCGCCAGATTGCTGGCGCGAGAATTCAGGCAAGACCAATAAAGAAACCGGCAATAGTCGCACTCATCAGGTTCGACAGCGTGGCCGCCGCCAGCGCCCGCACCCCGAGCTGGGCAATTTCCGGCGCCCGCTGCGGCGCCACCGCGGAGAATGCGCCAACCACCACGCCAATCGATCCAAAATTGGCGAAGCCGCACAGCGCGAAAGAGATAATCGCGATGGTCTTCACATCCAGCGTACCGCCCGGCTGCAGATACGGCGAGAAGTTGAGGTAAGCGACAAATTCGTTGATCGCCAGCTTCTGGCCAATCAGGCTCCCGGCCAGCGTCGCTTCGCTCCAGTCAACCCCCATAATCCACGCCAGCGGCGCCAGCAGATAACCCAGCAGGCTTTCCAGCGATACACCGGCAAAGCCGAACAGACCGCCGATACCGCCAATCATACCGTTGAGCATGGCAATGATCGCCACAAAGGTCATCACCACCGTCGCCACGCCCACGGCGATTTTCATGCCGGTCATCGCGCCGCTGGCGGCGGCCTCAATGATGCTCTTCGGCGGCGTGTCGCTGAACGACAGATTTTCAAACGTTACCGTAGACGGCTCCAGCGCCGGACTGAGCAAACGAGCAAACAGAATACCGCCAGGGATCGCCATCAGCGATGCCGCCAGCAGATAGTCGATGGGCACCCCCATCCCGGCGTAGCCGATCAGCATCGAGCCGGCAATCGACGCCATACCGCTACAGATCGCGGTAAACAATTCATTGCGATTCAGCTTATCGATAAATGGCTTCACAATCGCCGGAATTTCATTCTGGCCGAGGAATATCGTGGTCACGGCGACAAAAGATTCAATTTTGCTGATCTTCAGCGCTTTCTGGAAAATTCCGCCCAGTACGCGGATCAGGATGTTCATGACGCCAATATAATAAAGCAGTGAAATCAGCGCCGTGACGAAAATAATCGCCGGTAGTACCCGGAAAGCGAAAATAAACCCGGCGCCGTCAAACAGGGTATCCATTTTCGGACCAACCAACGAACCGAAAATAAACGCGCTGCCGGCGTCGCTGTAAGACATCACTTTGTTGACCCCGTGGGCCGCCTGCTCTACCAGCCACTTTCCCGGCGGGAAATAGAGCATGATACCGCCGATCGCCACCTGCAAAATAAACGCGGCGCCGATGGTCCGAAGACTGATATGTTTTTTATTTACTGACAGTAAAAAACCAATAGTCAGTAATACCGCCATACCCAGAATGCTTCTCATTAAATCCATAATGAATATCCTTCTCTGGTCGAGCGCCCGGTACCATGACCGGGCTCTGCGTATGCCTGATATTCAGCGCTGTTTCCCGGTAATCCGTCCGGGAACAGCGCCTGACGAGCCGTTAATTGACGAGCCTCTGGTATTCCTTAGCAATTTCCGTCGCCAGCAGCGCGTTATTAAATACCAACTGGATATTGGACTTCAGGCTGTCGCCGCCGGTCAGTTCCGCGACACGCGCCAGCAGGAACGGCGTGCTGTCTTTCCCCACCACGCCCTGCTCTTCCGCTTCCGCCACGGCCTGGTCGATGGCAGCATTGATTTTCTCTTCCGGCATCGCGAACTGCTCAGGAATCGGGTTCGCCACCACCAGACCGCCATTCAGGCCGGTTTGCCATTTCACCGCCATGGCGCGGGCAATTTCGCTGGCGCTGTCGAGGCGAATGCTGACGTTAAACGGGCTGGTACGACTAAAGAATGCCGGCAGCGCGGTGGTCCGGTACCCGATCAGCGGTACGCCGAAGGTTTCGAGGTATTCGGTGGTCAGGCCAAGATCGAGAATCGATTTCGCCCCGGCGCAGACCACGGTCACATTGGTGTGAGCCAGTTCCTGAAGATCGGCGGAAATATCAAAGGTCTGTTGAGCGCCGCGGTGCACCCCGCCGATACCGCCGGTGGCAAACACCTTAATCCCCGCCAGCGCGGCGATGATCATCGTCGATGCCACAGTGGTGGCGCCGTTTTTACCGGCGGCGACCACAAAAGGCAGATCGCGGCGGCTGACTTTAGCGACGCTGTGGCCCTCACGTCCCAGCAGTTCAATCTCTTCACGGCTCAGGCCGACTTTCATTTTCCCGTGGATAATGGCGATCGTCGCCGGCACCGCCCCGTGCTGGCGAATCGTCTCCTCGACCTCAATGGCGGTTTGCGCGTTCTGCGGGAACGGCATGCCATGGGAGATAATGGTGGATTCCAGCGCCACCACCGGCCGGTTATTGGCCAGCGCCTCGCGAACCTCAGGTGCAATTTCAAGTAATTCAGGTGAAATCGTTAATTCAGTCATTATTGTGACTCCAGTAATTCCATGACATGTTCAACAGATAATTCAGGGTTGTTGGTGTATTCCGAGGCCAGCGCCATAGAAGAACATCCCTGAGCGAAACGTACCGACTCGACAAAACCGCGCCCTTCCATCCAGCAACAGGCAAGGCCGGCCATCATGGCGTCGCCGGCGCCGGTCACATTAATCACGGCGGTTTTCAGCGGCAGCGACCAGCCGCACTCGCCGGCGCTATCGCTATACCAGACACCATCGCCCCCCATACTCAGCACCAGTCGCTTCAGCCCCTGCTCGTGGAACCAGGCGGCGACCCGCGGCGCATCGTCGCGGGTGACCAGCGGAATGCCGCTGAGGGTTTCCGCCTCCAGGCGGTTGGGCTTCAGGGTATGAATCTGCGGCAACAGCGCCCTGATTTTCACGCACTTCCACGCCGATACCGGGTCGATAAACACCGGCACCGGGCCGCTATTTGCCAGAATCCACGCCAGGGAGGCCTCGCTGATATTGCAGTCCGCCACCACCACGCTGGCCTGGCGGATAAAGTCCCGGTGCTGCGCCAGAAAATCCGGCGTAATGTGGTCAATAATGCCCATGTCATTAATCGCCACCAGCATTTCACCGGTATTATCGAGCAGAGATAAATAGGCCGAGGTATTTTCCTGCGCCAGGGCCTGGCAGCGGGAAATATTCACCCCGGAAATTTCTGTCTGGGTTAGCAGGGAGTGACCATAGAAATCATCCCCGACAATGGAAATTAAATAAGAGGCTTTACCCAGCAGCGCGAGGTTTTGAGCGATATTGCGCCCCACGCCGCCCGGCGTATATCTTATTTTTCCGGGATTGGAATCAGCGTAATTAAGCGATGCCAGTGAATACCCTGCCACGTCCATATTTGCTGAACCAATGGTGACAACATAATCCTTATCACGCATAAGCTGTCCTCATCAAAGCCGCGGCCACAACCGCCAGCCATACAGAAAACTTTTTAAATCATTAAGATAGATAAAATTTCCGGTGCCAAAATGACGCGTTATAGCTCAGAACCGCCACCAGCACCGTACTAAAACGCCGCGCCGTCGTTATCACTAACGGCGAATTTCCCTGGGTAGCACAGCGATTTAAATCATCATTTAAAAAATATTAGAGCACATGTTTAAAAATGAACATGTGTTTATAGTAGATAAACAAAAAAGAAAGTAAATCCACCACCCGGCGGATTCACTGATGAATATGATGCCAGTCACAATTTACCTGAGACTGTATTCAGAATATCAACACTGTATTATTCGCAGGAAAGAAATGAAATTCTGGCAGAGATGAATATTGCGGATTTTAATATCAAAAAACAGGGCTGACGCCGATCACATAATCAACGTTCTGTCGTGATATCAATTGGATACTCCGCACAAGGCGCAAGCAGTATGAATTAAATACGGTTTTATGAACCCCGTCACAGCTGGCCGCCCGGTGACCAGAAGCGCTGGTAAAAACCCTTCAGACATAAAAAAGGGCGGATCGTCGCGATCCGCCCCACTGAATCAACGCCTTATCAGACCGCCGCTTTTTCGCCCGCCGCGATCTCAGGACGCTTGATAACCGCGTAAGTCACGCCAGCCACCAGAGTACCGGCGACAATTGCCAGCAGGTAGCCCAGCACCGGCGTGATTGCCCCCGGAATCAGCAGTACGAACAGCCCGCCGTGCGGCGCCATCAGCTGTGCGCTAACCGCCATCGAAATAGCCCCGGTCAGCGCGCCGCCAACGATACAGCATGGCAGCACGCGCATCGGATCCCGGGCCGCGAACGGAATCGCCCCTTCGGTGATAAAGCACAGGCCGAGCACCAGCGCCGCTTTACCCCCTTCACGTTGGGCATTGTCGAACTTATTGCGGGCAATCAGGGTCGCCAGGCCCAGCGCCAGCGGCGGCACCATACCGGCAGCCATAATTGCCGCCATCGGGCCGTAGGTCTGGGTACTGAGCAACCCGACGCCAAACGCATAAGCCGCTTTATTTACCGGACCGCCCATGTCAGTACACATCATACCGCCCAGCACCGCGCCCAACAGTACGGCGTTCGCCGTCCCCATGGTTTGCAACCAGTGGGTTAACCCAGCCAGGATACCGGCGACCGGCTTACCGATCAGGTAGATCATAGCCAGACCGACAATCAGGCTGGAGATCAGCGGAATAATCAGTATTGGCTTCAGCGCTTCCATGCTCGGCGGCAGTTTCAGCCTGGTGCTGATAAGCTTCGCCACATAGCCCGCAAGGAAGCCGGCGATAATCCCGCCAATGAACCCGGAACCGGTGCTCACCGCCAGCATCCCGCCGATCAGACCCGGCGTCAGCCCCGGACGGTCGGCAATGGAGAAAGCAATATAGCCTGCCAGTACCGGCACCATCAGAGCGAAAGCGGAGCCGCCGCCAATTTGCATCAGCGCCGCCGCCAGGGTGCCAGGCTGCTCAAATGCCTTAATCCCGAAGGCAAATGACAGCGCGATACACAGACCGCCCGCCACCACCATCGGCAGCATATAGGAAACCCCGGTCAGCAGGTGACGGTAAGCGCCGCCGGCCTCTTTTTTGCCCTCCTGCGCCGCGCCGCGGGCAGGGGACGCCGGCTGGTAAGGCTGCGCCTGCTCCAGCGCATTATCCAGTTCCTGAGCGGTCTTTTTCAGCGCCAGTCCGGTCGAGGTGCGGTACATTGGCTTACCGGCAAATTTCGCCAGATCCACTTCAATATCCGCCGCTACCACCACCAGATCGGCCTCGGCTATCTCCTGCGGCGTGATGGCGTTACCGGCACCCACGGAACCGCGGGTTTCCACTTTCACCCACCAGCCGCGCTTTTTGGCTTCGGTTTCGATGGCCTCAGCGGCCATGAAGGTATGCGCCACGCCGGTCGGGCAGGCGGTTACCGCCACAATACGTTTTGGCCCGTTACCCGTCGCGACGGGAGCGGCTACCCGCGGGGCGCTCCAGGGCTGCGCATCGCGCAACGCTTCGCTTAAAAACAGCTCCGGATGTTGCACGGCGCGATCGATATCGCCGAGGTAAACTTTTTTCCCGTTCAGGGCAGGATCCGCCGGGATCGCGGCGCCAATGACCAGCGCCATATCCGCTTCGCCAGGGTTATCCACTATCGCCAGTTGTGCCTTTTGCGCCGCGGCGCCCAGCAGCGTTTTCGCCAGATAGGCGCGCGCCTGACCCAGACCGGGTTCAATTATCAGCAGCGTTTTCATCAATACCTCTCCCGCTGTCAGTTAAAGGGTTGCAGATCGACGCGGGCCATCATGCCCGCCAGCAGCGTCCGATCGGTGATACCGACATTGCTCTGGCTGACCGCCAGCGCCGCCACCGCCGTCGCCAGCCGCAGCGTATGTTCGCTGGATTCGCGCATCAGCAGGCCGTAAATCAGACCGCCAACCATTGAATCCCCGGCGCCCACAGTGCTGACCACTTCACAGGCCGGCGGTTTGGCAATCCACTCGCCGGAGGCGTTGACCCACAGCGCCCCTTCCGCACCGAGGGAAATCACCACGTGGGCGATGCCCTGTTCGCGCAACTGGTGCGCGGCGTCAATCACATCTTTTAAGGTCGGCAGCTTACGGCCAGCCCAGATTTCCAGCTCGCGGCGATTGGGTTTCACCAGCCACGGCGCTGCTTTCAGCCCGGCGACCAGCGCTTCGCGGCTGCTGTCGAAAATAATGCACGGGCACTGGCTGCGCAGACGCGTCATCCAGTCGGTAAACGCTTCCGGGCTAACGCCGGAGGGCAGGCTGCCGCTGACGCATACCATATCGAACTGCCCAAGCCAGCTCAGGGAGTCATTAACAAAACGCTCCCAGTCAGCAGGGGTGACATCAAAACCCGAGAAATTCAGATCGGTGACTTCGCCGTCTTTTTCCGTCAGCTTGACGTTAATGCGGGTACGCCCCTGTACCACCTGGAAGCGGTTGGCGATGCCCAGCTCGCTGAACAGTTGCTGAAAGCCATCCTGGTTGTCTTTGCCGAGGAACCCGCCGACCGTAACGTCGATCCCGAGGTCTTTCAGCACTTTCGCGACGTTAATCCCTTTACCGGCGGCGTGCAGACCGGTGGTGCGCACCAGATTCACTTCGCCACGTTCAATTTCATTGCAGTACCCGACCAGGTCATAGGCCGGGTTCAGGGTAATGGTTGCGACACGCCGGCTCATGCTGCGCCCTCCCCAAGACCGCTGGCGATAGCTTCGCCAATCGCGTTCAGCGCCTGTTCAGCATCCGCACCCTGGGCGGTAAAACGCAGGCGATGCCCTTTCTTAACCCCCAGCGCCACAACTTTCATCAGGCTGCGGCCATTGGCCGGTTTCCCGGTCCCGTCGAGATTGGTCACGGTGATCTCACTGTTAAATTGTTTAATAGTATTCACCAGCATGGTGCCCGGACGGGCATGCAGGCCGTGTTCATTTCGCACCACAAATTCCGCGCTCAGTACGCCATCCTGCGGCGCGTCGTCGCTGGTCAGCAGCGCCAGCAGTATGGCGGCATCGGCGTTCAGCAACTGTTCAGCTTTATTACTCAACAGCAGTTCGCTGAGGCGCCTGAGGACATCCAGCGGCTGGTCGTCCGCCATCGCCACCGTCATCAGCAGCGCAACGGATTCGCCGTCAGCGTCGAACGCCCTGGCCGGTCGGCTGACCGCCACGGCGCTGCCGAGGTTGCCCTGCGGACTGTCGTTGAGCCAGATCCCCTGCCCGAGGTTCAGCGGCCTGGCGCTGACCACATGGCTGACAAAAGAGGCGTCTACCGCGCCGGCTTCTTTCAGCCGCCCGGCGTTGAGGGCCTGCAGCGTCATCAGATCGCTGGCGGCCACATCCAGACTGAGCATGTCGTTATCCAGCCGCAGGGCTGAACTCTGTTTTTCTCCCATCAGCAGGGCGCGCAGCTCTTCGGCGCTGGTGGCCGTTTTCAGCTGTTCAGCAATCGCGTCGTCGCTCAGGACATGGGTTAGCTGACGCAGCAAACCGAGATGCTCGTCAGAACTGGCGGCAATGCCAATGGCGACATAGGCCGTCTGGCCCTCGCCCCAGGCGATCCCCTGCGGGAACTGGAAAACCTGAACGCCGGTTTTCAGCACCTGGTCGCGGGTATCGGTGGTACCGTGGGGAATGGCGATGCCGTTCCCCAGAAACGTGGACGTCTGCTGCTCGCGGGCCAGCATGCCGTCGACATACCCCTCAGCCACATTGCCGGCGGCGACCAGCGCCGCGGCCACCTGACGGATAGCGTCTTCTTTTGACGCCGCGCTGGCGGCGGGGTGAATATCCTGCACAGATAACTGGAACATGTCTCTCCTCTCCTGGCGAAATTGAATCGTTTCAGCCTCAGTACCAAAAAAGGCGTCATCCCGCTGGATATTGAAATCCGGACGACGCTGAAACGTTTCAAGAAGTGTGTACATTTTCCCACCGCCAGGCAAGTGCTGAAGCAAACGACTTTACAGAAATTTGAGATTACGCACATTTTACTGACGCGTGCTGAAGTTCGACCAAATTTCAGGCTGACCATCAGCACACCGTCAGCACCCGCTGCTGAATGGAATGGCGTTTTGATTTTTCGTGTGGATTTGATTTCAGCCGCTGTTTATTTACGCAGCAGGCGGGTAGAATCCGCCGCGTTTCCATCACCCACTGACGAGCCCCATGTTGACTGACACCACCGCGCCCCAGCCCCGGCAGCGCGACTACACTTCTGCCGCGTTCCTGATAGTCGCCTTTCTTACCGGTATCGCCGGCGCGCTGCAAACCCCGACGCTGAGCCTGTTTCTGACCGATGAAGTCCACGCCCGCCCGGCGATGGTCGGCTTCTTTTTTACCGGCAGCGCGGTTATCGGCATCCTGGTCAGCCAGTTTCTGGCTCGCTACTCAGACCGCAGAGGGGACCGTAAAACGCTGATTCTCGCCTGCTGCCTGCTCGGCGCGCTGGGCTGCGTACTGTTCGCCTGGAACCGC
The DNA here is from genome assembly GCF_001484765.1 of Entomohabitans teleogrylli. Taxonomy (GTDB): domain Bacteria; phylum Pseudomonadota; class Gammaproteobacteria; order Enterobacterales; family Enterobacteriaceae; genus Entomohabitans; species Entomohabitans teleogrylli. The sequence goes on from NZ_KQ947383.1 coordinate 18,776, forward strand.
AACTACTTTATTCTGCTGTTGATCGGCGTACTGTTGAGCAGCTTCGGCTCCACCGCCAATCCGCAAATGTTCGCCCTGGCGCGGGAACACGCAGATAAAACCGGCCGCGAAGCGGTGATGTTCAGCTCAATACTGCGCGCCCAGGTCTCACTGGCCTGGGTGGTAGGCCCGCCGCTGGCCTATGCGCTGGCGCTGGGTTTTGGTTTCCGCACCATGTATCTGTGCGCCGGGGCGGCGTTTATTGTCTGCGGCGTGATGGTGTGGTTTTTTCTGCCGACGATGCGTAAAAGCGCCGCGGCCAACAGCGCCCGACTACAGGCGCCGGCCACCCATCGCCGCGACGCGCTATTGCTGTTTGCCGCCTGTACCCTGATGTGGGGCACCAACTGCCTGTATATCATCAACATGCCGCTATACATTATTAATGAGCTCCATCTGCCGGAGAAACTGGCGGGGGTGATGATGGGCACCGCCGCCGGACTGGAGATCCCCACCATGCTGATTGCCGGCTATTACGCCAGCCGCTTTGGCAAACGCTTTCTGATGCGCATCGCCGTGGCGGCCGGGATACTGTTTTATATCGGCATGCTGACCCTGCACAGCGCGTGGATGCTGCTGGCGCTCCAGGCCCTGAACGCCATCTATATTGGCATTCTCGCCGGTATCGGGATGCTCTATTTTCAGGATCTGATGCCCGGCCAGGCCGGTTCCGCGACCACGCTATATACGAATACTTCGCGGGTGGGCTGGATTATCGCCGGCTCGCTGGCCGGGGTGGCGGCGGAAATCTGGAATTACCATTCGGTATTCTGGATTGCGCTGGGTATGTCGCTGCTGACCTGCTACTGCCTGTGGCGCATCAAAGATGTTCAGGGCGCGGTTTGCGCCTCAAGGTGAATCAGGTAATCCATCGCCTGACGGCGCGACTGACCGCACATGTCAATGCCCGGGAGCAGACTGGCGCACACTTTGGGGCGTAGCGGGCTACCAAACAGCCGGCAGCGCTGGCGTTCATCAAGCTGGACGCACGGCGTATTGGCCGGTTTACCGTCAGGCATTCCGGGGATTGGGCTGGAAATCGACGGTGCCGTACAACAGGCGCCGCAGTCAGGGCGACACTCCATCGGGTTTACTCTTCGGGAGGACAGGAACCCCTGACTGTATCAGCCGCGGCGGGTTCACTCTATGTCTTTTTCTTTTAACCCGCCGCAGACGTGAAATCCGCTTGCCTGAATGACGCCTCACAGGTACTTTGACGCGATAATTTTCGCCACTCTCTATTTACAGGACCTTTCAGATGGCAAGAGCGAATGAAATCAAACGCGGCATGGCCGTTAATTACAATGGTAAGCTGCTGTTAGTTAAAGATATTGATATCCAGGCGCCGAGCGCCCGCGGCGCTTCGACGCTGTACAAAATGCGTTTTTCCGATGTCCGTACCGGGCAGAAGGTCGAAGAACGTTTCAAAGGGGATGACATCCTCGATACCATCACCCTGACCCGCCGCTTTGTCGATTTCTCTTACATCGACGGTAACGAATACGTGTTTATGGATCACGAAGATTACACGCCGTATATCTTCACTAAAGATCAAATTGAAGACGAAATCCTGTTTATGCCGGAAGGCGGGATGCCGGATATGCAGGTGCTGACCTGGGATGGCCAGGTGCTGGCGCTGGAGTTGCCGCAGACGGTGGATCTGGAAATTGTCGAAACCGCGCCGGGAATCAAAGGCGCCTCCGCCAGTTCACGCACCAAACCCGCCACCCTGAGCACCGGTCTGGTGATTCAGGTGCCGGAATACCTTACCACCGGGGAAAAAATCCGCATTCATATCGCCGAACGCCGCTATATGGGCCGCGCCGACTGATTTACTGACCTTTTGATGCCCCCGCCCGGCGGGGCGCATCCGCTTTTCCGGGCGCCAGCACTCCTCCCCACCGCACGCCCGATGCCGGCAGATCATTTTTTATTAAATAATACTCATTCACATTTCCATCCTCCGCCATTTCAGGGTTAAATATCCCGTTCCCCGTGCACGGAGTCGCCCAATGCTTTCCCGGTTTTCTACATTAAGTCGTATCCCCAAAGGCGTTTGGGTGGTTGGCGGCGTTAGTATGTTGATGGACATCTCCTCTGAAATCATCCACAGCCTGCTGCCGCTGTTTATGGCCACCACCCTCGGCGCCAGCGTTATTTTAATCGGCCTTATCGAGGGTCTGGCGGAAGCGACAGCGTTAATCATCAAAGTGTTTTCCGGCGCCATCAGCGACTATCTGGGTAAACGCAAAGGGCTGGCGCTGCTCGGTTATGGCCTCGGCGCCGCCAGCAAACCGCTATTCGCCATCGCCTCCTCTTCAGGCATGATCCTCAGCGCCCGGCTGATCGACCGGGTCGGTAAAGGTATTCGCGGCGCCCCGCGCGATGCGCTGGTGGCGGATGTCACCCCCCCGGAACTGCGCGGCGCGTCATTCGGCCTGCGCCAGTCTATGGACACTATCGGCGCCTTCCTCGGCCCGCTGCTGGCCGTGGCGCTGATGCTGCTGTGGGATAACGATTTCCGCACTATCTTCTGGGTGGCGGTGATCCCGGGAGTACTGGCGGTGATGCTGCTGTTCTTCGGCCTTAAGGAACCCGCAGCGCCGGTTACCCACAGGCGCAGCAACCCGATCAAAAAAGAGAATCTGCGTCGTCTGGGGCAACCGTGCTGGTGGGTTATCGGCCTCGGGGCGATTTTCACGCTTGCCCGTTTCAGTGAGGCGTTTCTGGTGCTGCGCGCTCAGCAGATGCACATTCCGCTGGCGCTGATCCCTCTGGTGATGGTGGCCATGAACCTGCTTTACGCCCTGTCCGCCTACCCGTTTGGCAAACTGTCCGACCGGATGAGCCATTCGCGTCTGTTGCAAATGGGACTGGTGGTGCTGGCAGCCGCGGATCTGGTCCTGGCATTCAGCAGCCACTGGATCGGGATTTTATGCGGCGTGGCGCTGTGGGGGGTTCATATGGGAATGACCCAGGGGCTGCTGGCGGCGATGATCGCCAGAACCGCGCCGGCGGATCTGCGCGGTACGGCGTTCGGTATTTTCAGCATGGTCAGCGGCGTCGGGCTGTTGATAGCCAGCGTCTGCGCCGGGATTATCTGGGAGCTGTGGGGATCGGAATATACCTTTTTCGCCGGCGCGCTTATCTGTCTGATCACCTTTCTCTGGCTCCTGCGCCCGCCTGCTGGCATCGATCACTAGTTCACGAGTAAAAGCGCCAGCCACCTGCGGCGGCGCTCCGGTCGCCGGTTAACGATCTATGCGCTTAACGGCGCCTTTATGTCCACTCACTGCGCTCCCCTCTTCTCTTTTGTCACAGGGTTAGCCAGGATAAAGGGATATCTGTACACCATTGTGATGATCTCTCCGGGAGCTTTCCGTGACGAAAACCAACCTGATTACCGGCTTTCTCGGCAGCGGTAAAACCACCACTATCCTGCACCTGCTGGCCAGTAAACCCGCCAACGAAAAGTGGGCGGTGCTGGTCAACGAATTCGGCGAAATCGGCATTGATGGCGCGCTACTCGCCGATAGCGGCGCGGTTATTAAAGAGATCCCCGGCGGTTGTATGTGCTGCGTTAACGGACTGCCGATGCAGGTAGGTCTTAATACCCTGCTGCGCCAGGCCAGACCCGATCGGTTGCTGATTGAACCCACCGGCCTGGGCCATCCGAAGCAAATTCTCGATATGCTCACCGCCGAGGTGTATCAGCCGTGGATCGACTTACGCGCCACTCTGTGTCTGCTGGATCCGCGCCAGTTGCTGGAACCCCGTTATCCGGAAGACGAGAACTTTCGCGACCAGTTGGCGGCGGCTGACATCATCGTCGCCAATAAACAAGACCGGGCGACGCCAGAGAGCCAGGCGGCGCTGCAGCGTTGGTTGCAACTGCATCAACAGGGCAGAGAGATCATTTCTGTCAGCCACGGACGCATCGACTACGCGCTTCTCGACACACCGCGCAGTAACCAGGCGGCGCTGACCGCCAGCGCCGCCCACAGCCATGCGCATCCCTCGTCCCGGGGACTGGCGGCGCTGAATCTGCCGGCCCATCAGCGCTGGCGGCGCAGTACCAACAGCGGCCAGGGCTACCATGCCTGCGGCTGGATTTTCGATGCCGATACCGTTTTCGACACTATCGGCCTGCTGGAATGGGCCCGCCTGGCGCCGGTCGATCGGGTGAAGGGAGTGCTGCGTATTCCTGAAGGGCTGGTCAGAATCAATCGCCAGGGCGAGGATTTCCATATTGAAACCCAGAATGTCGCGCCGCCGGACAGTCGGGTGGAGATGATCCACAGTGCGGAATGTGACTGGAATCCATTTCAGTCCGCTTTGTTGAAGCTTCGTTTAACCGCCCGGGACTAACGTTTCGCCCTGGGTTGTTCACCGTACTGATTTATGACTAAGACTCGTTTACCGCTGATACTGTTACTGAATGCGCTGGGACTGGCGCTGTTTTTCTCGTGGTATCTGCCCGCTAACCATGGCTCCTGGTTCCCGATTGACGCCGGTATCTTCCACTTTTTTAATCAGGAACTGGTTAAAAGCCACACTTTTTTATGGTTTGTCGCGATCACCAATAACCGCGCGTTTGACGCCTGTTCACTGCTGTGTATGGGCTCGCTGATGCTCTGGTACTGGTGGCGTGAAACGCCGCGCGGGCGCCGGCGAATTATTATTATGGGGATCGCCATGCTGCTGGCTGCGGTAATTCTTAACCAGATTGGCCAGAAAATTCCCATCAAACGCCCCAGCCCGACGCTGTTTTTTAGCGATATTCACCGGGTCAGCGAATTACTGCCTTTCCCGACCAAAGACGCCTCGAAAGATAGTTTTCCCGGCGATCACGGAATGATGCTGTTAATATTTTGTGGTTTTATGTTGCGTTATTTTGGTCGCAAAGCCTTCGGCGTCGCCGTGGTTATTTTCCTGGTATTTGCGCTGCCGCGGATGATGATTGGCGCCCACTGGTTCACCGATATTTTCGTGGGTTCGCTCTCTTTTGTGTTGATTGGCCTGCCGTGGATCCTGCTCACGCCGCTGAGCGACAGCGTCATCAACGGACTGGATAACCGACTGCCGGGTAAACATCGTCCGTCGATGAACTAACTCAAACAGTCACTAAAAAATGATTATTCTGAGGGCGCTGCAGCGCCCTTTTTTATTATTTAGTTACATTTTGCATAAATCTGACATTAAACTGAAATAAATACATTGCCCGACGTTTTTCATACATCGATTGCTCAATATTTACTCAAATATAATTTCCGTGTTTAAACATCACAATTTCTTATAAAAAATCATACGAAACCTCTCGCCATGCCGGAAACGATAAGGTACTCTCATCTACGTTTTGTGCCTGAAGACTGCGCGGGGACTGGATAAAGTGTGCGTTAATCCGCATTTTTGCATATCCGCGATTGTCTCATTGACACGATGAATTTAGTCTCATCACGTTTGGCATTTTTATAACGATTCTTGTCGTTAAGGACATCAAGGGAAAATAAACAAAATGGTCACATCTCAACCAATTTTGAGATATATCTTGCGTGTAATCCCCGCGGTGGCGTTAGCCACGGTACTTTCAGCTTGTAGTTCCACCAATACCGCGAATGTGCATTCTGAGACGCATGCTGTAGGCAATAAAGACAGCTTTTTACTGCAAGCCTCTCAGGATGAATTTGAAAACATGGTTCGTAACCTCGATGTCAAGTCGCGGATTATGGATCAGTATGCCGACTGGAAAGGCGTACGCTATCGTCTGGGTGGCAGTACCAAAAAAGGCATCGACTGCTCCGCTTTTGTACAGCGCACTTTCCGTGAACAATTTGGTTTAGAGCTGCCGCGTTCCACGTCTGAACAACAGGGTATGGGCACCTCGGTGTCGCGCAATAAACTGCGTACCGGTGATTTGGTCCTGTTCCGCGCCGGTTCTACCGGGCGCCATGTCGGTATCTATATTGGCAATAACCAGTTTGTTCACGCTTCCACCAGTAGCGGTGTGATTATCTCCAGCATGGACGAGCCCTACTGGAAGAAGCGCTACAATGAAGGGCGCCGGGTGCTGAGCCGCAGCTAACTCGTCAGCTATCCCTTGACTGACGACAAGACCGGAAGAAACGCTGTCATATGGCAGCGTTTTTTTATTGCCCGCAACACAATGACGTTAAACAGTGCATGGCAAACGGGCAGCCAGAGGGATAATGTGTATAGTTTAAAAATCAGGTAAATAACAACGCCTGAGAAGGGGTAGTCGCTATATGCCACCAAAAACACTGTTGACCCGCTACCTGCCCACCACCAGAAAGATCGTCGGCATCGCCATTATTTGGGGCGTGCTGTGCGCGCTGGCATTTGGCGGCGCGGCGGCGGTTGCGCTACACCATAAACGCGCGGACGCCCTCGATCTGCTGGCCCGCAATTTATCCGGCTACGTCATTACCCTGTTCAACGATCTGAAAAACACTACCGATCAACTCCAGCCGCTGGCATTTCAGGAATGTGCTCAGGTCGGCCAGCAGCTCACTTCGCGAGCGGCGTTCAGCCTCAACGTCAGGGCTTTTCTACTGGTCAGAGACCAGACGGCATACTGCTCCTCGGCCACCGGGGCTATGTCAATGCATATGGTCAGCCTGACGCCACGGCTAAACCTTAATCTGCCACTTGATATGAGTATCTTACCCGGTACGCCGATGCTGCCCGATAAACCGGCGATCAGCGTCTGGTTTCGCAATCCGGTCGATCCCGGGCGCGGGATCTTCACCACCCTGAACATCGATCTGACCTCCTGGCTACTGCATACCGCCCGGGAGCGCGATGTCACCGGCGTCGCGTTGATTATCAAAGATCAGGCAATTGCCACCTTTTCGCCGCAATTAATCGATCTGAAAAATAATCATCTTGATACTACGCCGATCCGCATTGCTTCTGTCAGCGGCTATCCGATGGCGATCTGGCTGTACGGGGAGAGCTGGCCGCTGGAGGACATTCAACTGACACTACTGATCGCCCTGTTGGCGGCGCTCCCCGGGGCACTGGCCAGCGGTTATCTACAGCAGTTGCGTATTCGCTCCGGCAAAGAAATTCTCGCCGGGATCCGCCGCAATCAATTTTTTGTGGTTTATCAGCCGGTGATTGATAGCAAAAGTCTGACGATGATCGGCGTGGAGGTTCTGATGCGCTGGGAGCGCCCCGGTTCCGGCCTGGTCCCTCCCGATGTGTTTATCAGTTACGCAGAATCCCAGCAGTCGATCATCCCGCTGACCCGCCATTTGTTCGCTCTAATCGCCAGGGATGCCGATTCGCTCAAACAGTTACTGCCCGCCGGCGGAAAGCTGGGAGTCAATCTGGCGCCCAGCCACCTGTATTCGCCCTCGTTTAAGCAGGATATTCTCCACTTTGCCCGCAGTATCCACGACAGCCAGTTGCAGATCGTTTTCGAAATCACGGAACGGGATATGCTCAAAGAGGAAGAATCCATCGCCATTTTCCAGTGGTTGCATGATAACGGCTTTGAAATCGCCGTCGACGACTTCGGTACCGGCCATAGCGCCCTAATCTATCTGGAACGTTTCACGCTGGATTATCTGAAGATCGATCGCGGATTTATTCAGTCTATCGGTTTGCAGACCGTAACCACCCCGGTACTGGAGGCGGTGCTGTCACTGGCCCGGCGCCTGAATATGAAGACCGTTGCCGAAGGTGTGGAAACCCCGCAGCAGGCCCGGTGGCTTATCGATCAGGGCGTGACGTATCTTCAGGGATACTACTTCAGCCCGGGATTACCGATGAACCAGTTGCGCGAATGGGCCGCTCAACCCATTCCCCGGCCAGACTCCGGAGGCAACTAGTGTTTCACAATCGGCGGATCCTCACTTATTATTCTCTGACAACGGGTTACTCATGACTGAACTGTCGCTTGCATAAGGGATACGGGATAACGCCCGGGCGCCAGTCTCCAGACTAAAAGGATATATCGCTTTGACGACGGTTGTTCGCGCTATCGCTCTGTTGCTGTGTGCGGTTTGTCTGCCCGGCCGGGCCAGTGAAGTAAAAGAGAGCTATGCCTTTGCGGTTTTAGGTGAGCCTAAATATGCCGTCAATTTTAGCCATTTTGACTATGTTAACCCGGCGGCGCCGAAAGGCGGCGACATCACGCTTTCATCGATCGGCACCTTCGATAACTTCAACCGCTATGCGCTACGCGGCAATCCCGGAGTACGCACGGATTCGCTGTACGATAGCCTGTTCACTACCTCCGACGACGAACCCGGCAGCTATTACCCGCTGATTGCCGAACTGGCGCGCTATCCGGCGGATTACGCCTGGGCGGAAGTGGAAATCAATCCGCGCGCCCGCTTTCACGACGGTACTGCGATTGTCGCCAGCGACGTGGCTTACACCTTCAAAAAATTCATGACCGAAGGGGTCCCGCAGTTTCGCCTGATCTACAAAGGCGCCACGGTCAAAGCGATCGCTCCCCTGACGGTGCGTATTGAGCTCGCCACGCCGAACAAGGACCGCCTGCTGGGATTACTTTCCCTGCCGATACTGCCGGAGAAATTCTGGCAGAACCACAAACTCAGCGACCCGCTCTCCCAACCGCCGTTATCCAGCGGACCTTACCGTATCTCCGCCTGGCGGATGGGCCAGTACATCACCTACTCGCGGGTGAAAGACTACTGGGCGGCCGACCTGCCGGTTAACCGCGGGCGCTGGAACTTTGATTCCATTCGCTACGACTACTACCTCGACGATAACGTCGCCTTTGAAGCCTTTAAGGCCGGCGCCTTTGATTTCCGCAGTGAAAGCAGCGCCAAAAACTGGGCCACGCGCTATATCGGCAAAAACTTTACCGATGGCTATATCGTGAAGGAAGAGCAGAAAAATACCTCAGCCCAGGATACCCGCTGGCTGGCGTTTAATATCCAGCGGCCAATTTTTGCCGACCCGCGCGTCCGCCAGGCTATCTCACTGGTCTTTGATTTTGAATGGATGAATAAGGCGCTGTTCTACAACGCTTACAGCCGGGTGGACAGCTATTTCCAGAACACCGAGTACGCCGCCCGCGGCTACCCGGACGCCGACGAACTGATTCTGCTGGCGCCGTGGAAGAAAGAACTGCCCGGGGAAGTGTTCAGCGCCGTCTACCAGCCGCCAGTTTCCCGGGGCGACGGCTTTGACCGCGACAATCTGCTCCGGGCGCTGGAACTAATGAAGTCCGCCGGCTGGGAGTTGAAGGACCAGAAGCTGGTCAATGTGAAAAGCGGCGAGGCCTTCCGCTTCGAACTGCTGCTCAGCAGCGCCGGCAACAATCAATGGGTGCTGCCTTTCCAGCACAACCTGGCGCGCCTCGGGGTGACCATGGATATCCGCCAGGTGGATAATTCCCAGTTGACCAACCGCCTGCGGCGCCGGGATTACGACATGATGCCGACGGTGTACCGCGCGATGCCTTACCCCAGCCCGTCTCTGCAAATCTCCTGGGCGTCTGAGTATGTCGACTCCACCTGGAACGCGCCGGGGGTGAAGAGCGAGATTATCGATAGCCTGATTGACCAGATCATCGCAAACCAGGGCGATCAGCGTAAACTGCTGCCGCTGGGACGCGCGCTGGATCGGGTACTGACCTGGAACTATTACATGCTGCCGATGTGGTTTATGTCCGCCGACCATTTTGCTTACTGGAACAAGTTCTCCCGTCCGGCCATTACGCCAGTCTATTCACTGGGTTTCGACAACTGGTGGTACGACATCAATAAAGCCGGGCAACTGCCGGCCCAGCGGCGTTAAGGAAACGGGATGGCTACTTATCTTCTGCGTCGTCTGTTACTGGTGATCCCTACCCTGTGGGCTATCATCACCATCAACTTTTTTATTGTCCAGATTGCCCCCGGCGGCCCGGTGGATCAGGCTATCGCCGCCATTCAGTTCGGCCACAGCAGCGGCATTCCCGGCGCTGGCGGCGACAGTATGGGCGCCACTCATGCCCAGACCGGGGTAGGCAACGTTACTGACAGCCAGTACCGGGGAGCAAGGGGTCTGGATCCGGAGGTGATCGCCGAAATTACCCAACGCTACGGGTTTGATAAACCTATCCACGAGCGCTATTTCAAAATGCTCGCTGAATACCTGCGCTTTGACTTCGGCAACAGTCTGTTTCGCAGCGCCTCAGTCATTCAGTTAGTCAAAGACAGCCTGCCGGTTTCGATATCGCTGGGGCTGTGGAGTACCCTGATCATCTATCTGGTGTCAATTCCGCTGGGCATCCGCAAAGCGGTACACAACGGCAGCCATTTCGATGTCTGGAGCAGTACCGCAATTATTATCGGCTATGCCATTCCTGCCTTTTTGTTCGCTATTCTGCTGATTGTGCTGTTCGCCGGGGGTAACTACTTTGATATCTTCCCGCTGCGCGGCCTGGTGTCGGCCAACTTCGACTCTCTACCGTGGTATCAGAAAATCACCGACTATCTGTGGCATATTACCCTGCCGGTGCTGGCCACGGTGATCGGCGGCTTCGCCACCCTGACCATGCTGACCAAAAACTCGTTTCTCGATGAGATTCGCAAACAATACGTGGTAACCGCCCGGGCGAAAGGGCTGGAGGAAAAACAGATCCTCTGGCGCCACGTGTTTCGTAACGCCATGCTGCTGGTGATCGCCGGTTTCCCGGCCACCTTTATCAGCATGTTCTTTACCGGATCGCTACTGATCGAGGTGATGTTCTCCCTTAACGGCCTGGGGCTGCTGGGCTATGAGTCGACCATCTCGCGCGATTACCCGGTGATCTTCGGTACCCTGTATATTTTTACGTTAATCGGTCTGCTTATGAACATTCTCAGCGATCTGACCTATACGCTGGTGGATCCGCGTATCGACTTTGAGGGCCGGGGATGAGTCGCTTAAGTCCGGTCAATCAAGCCCGCTGGGCACGTTTTCGCAGCAACCGCCGCGGATACTGGTCGCTGTGGATTTTCGCCCTAATCTTCGTCCTCAGCCTGTGTTCTGAGCTTATCGCCAACAATCGACCGCTGGCGGTACACTACCAGGGCAGTTGGTATTTCCCGGTAGTGAAGAACTATGCCGAAAGCGACTTTGGCGGGCCGCTCACCACTCAGGCGGACTACCAGGATCCGTGGCTCCAGCAGCGGCTGGAAAACGAAGGCTGGGTGCTGTGGGCGCCAATTCGCTTTAGCTACGACACAATTGATTTCGCCACCCAAACCCCGTTCCCCTCCCCGCCTTCGTCCCGGAACTGGCTCGGCACCGATGCCAATGGCGGCGACGTGCTGGCGCGTATTCTTTACGGTACCCGGCTGTCGATTATCTTTGGGCTGATGTTGACGCTATGTACCAGCGCGCTGGGGATCCTCGCCGGCGCGGTTCAGGGCTATTACGGCGGGCGTATTGACCTGTGGGGGCAGCGCTTTATCGAGGTCTGGTCGGGGATGCCAACCCTGTTTCTGATCATTATGCTCTCCAGCGTGGTACAGCCCGGTTTCTGGTGGCTGCTGGGGATCACCACGCTGTTCGGCTGGATGGGGCTGGTAGGGGTGGTGCGCGCGGAGTTCCTGCGCACTCGCAATTTTGACTATATCCGCGCCGCCCAGGCGATGGGCGTCAGCGATCGGCTGATCATCCTGCGCCATATGCTGCCGAACGCCATGGTCGCGACCCTGACCTTCCTGCCGTTTATCCTGTGCGGGTCGATTTCCACTCTGGCGTCGCTGGATTTCCTCGGCTTCGGTATGCCGCTGGGCTCGCCGTCGCTCGGGGAGTTGCTGCTCCAGGGGAAAAACAACCTGCAGGCGCCGTGGCTGGGGATCACCGCCTTCTTCTCACTGGCGATTCTGCTGTCGCTGCTGATCTTTATTTTCGAAGCCGTACGCGACGCCTTCGATCCGCTACGGAGTTGATGCTATGACTACCCCGCTGCTGAATATCGAAAAGCTGTCCGTCGCTTTCGGCCAGGGGCCGGCGCGTCGGACGGTGGTCGATAACCTGTCACTACAGATAGAGGCCGGCGAAACGCTGGCGCTGGTTGGCGAATCCGGCTCCGGCAAAAGCGTCACCGCCCTGTCGGTACTGCGTCTGTTGCCGGCGCCGCCAGTGTCTTACCCAGGCGGAGAGATCTATTTTCACGGCCAACCGCTGCTCAACGCCCCGGAAAGCACGCTGCGCAAAATTCGCGGTAATCGCATTGCGATGATTTTTCAGGAGCCGATGGTGTCCCTGAATCCGCTGCACAACATTGAAAAACAGCTTTACGAGGTCTTGTCCCTGCACCGCGGGATGCGTCGTGAAGCGGCGCGGGGGGAAATCATCAGTTGTCTCGATCGGGTGGGCATCCGCAACGCGGCCAAACGCCTCAGCGACTTCCCGCATCAGCTTTCCGGCGGCGAACGCCAGCGGGTGATGATCGCCATGGCGCTGCTCACCCGCCCGGAATTGCTGATCGCCGATGAGCCGACCACCGCGCTGGATGTCTCCGTGCAGGCGCAAATCCTGCGGCTACTGAAAGAGCTAAAGCAGGAGCTGAATATGGGGCTGCTGTTTATCACCCATAACCTGAATATCGTTCGCCGCCTGGCGGATCGGGTCGCGGTGATGCGTAACGGCCAGTGTGTGGAACAGAACACCAATCAGGCGCTGTTCCACTCCCCGCAGCATCCTTACACCCGGCAACTGCTTAACGCGGAGCCGACCGGCTCTCCGCAGCCGCTGGATGTGACTCGTCCCCCGTTGTTGCAGGTGAAAGATCTCCAGGTACGCTTCCCGATTCGCCGCGGCCTGCTGCGGCGCACTATCGGCTATCACTACGGCCTGAAACAGCTCAGCTTTGACCTGCGGCCTGGGGAGAGTCTCGGGCTGGTGGGAGAGTCCGGATCCGGGAAAAGCACCACCGGGCTGGCGCTGCTGCGCCTGATCCCGTCGCTCGGCCAGATCACCTTCGACGGTATGCCGCTCGATGCATGGGGGCGACGCCAGTTGCTGCCGGTACGCCATCGCATTCAGGTTGTTTTTCAGGATCCCAACTCATCGCTGAACCCGCGGCTCGATGTTCAGCAAATCATTGAGGAAGGATTAAAGGTACATCATCCGCAGCTCAGCGCCGCACAGCGCGAGCAGCAGGTCATCGACGTGATGGCGGAAGTGGGGCTGGATCCCGATAGCCGCCACCGCTATCCCGCCGAGTTCTCCGGCGGGCAGCGCCAGCGCATCGCTATCGCCCGGGCATTTATCCTGCGCCCGGAGCTGTTGATTCTTGATGAACCAACCTCATCGTTGGATCGTTCAGTACAGGCGCAGATCCTGGCGCTGCTTAAGTCATTACAGTCGCGACATCAGCTGGCTTATATTTTTATCAGCCACGATCTTCAGGTGGTGCGCTCGCTGTGTCATCAGGTTGTGGTTCTGCGCCAGGGAGAAGTGATAGAGCAGGGAGAATGTCAGCGCGTATTCAGTTCACCGCAGGCAGAATATACCCGGCAGCTTTTGATGCCTGACTGACATTTCAGAAAGGATTATTGCTGGAAAACGGCTCGGCAATCGCCACCCCAAAATTTTTCAGGCGGCAGGTGGCGGCAAACTCATCCTGGCAATTCACGAACAGACACGGCTCGCCTTCACACTCCAGCACCGAGCTGTCCACAGAGATATCGCTCAGCGCCTGGCTTAGTTTACGCATCACCGGCCAGGCTTTCTCGCCCCCCGGACTCAGCAACTTCAGGGCGACCAGATCGGCATCGCTGCTTTGATGGTTTTGCGGAATCGGTTCAACACGCGAACCTGTATAACCTGCCGACCAGCGATAACACTGCGGCAGGCGATGGACAATGGAAAGTTGTATGGTTTTCACGACGTTTGTTCCCCGGAAATTGCAAAGCAATAAAAAAAGATATCCTTTCTTTATGTTAACACATTGTTTCTAAATTGTACCAGTTTGAATCATTTTCCAGACTTTTTACGCGCTGGTTTGGTACTAACCATTTCATATTTTAAGCTTTATTTTTGTGCGATCGCTCACACGAAGGCGCTATATTTACCTCTTTTTGCGATCGGACTCAACTTCTTTCACTACAAAGTAGTGACTTTTTTTCCAAAACGGTTTTACAAACCAGAAACAATCGTAGCGCTCCGGGAAGAATTTTTGTTGATGTGGATTAATAAATGGGCGTTAACCACGCCCATGGAGGAAGATTCAGCGTTTTTTATGCCCGCGGCGGCTGGCATAGAGGTAGAACAGCACTGAACAGGTCGCGCACAGCGCCATAGAAAAGATCATCGGCCACGCGCTGGTGGATGGCGCGACGGACAGTAGCGCGCCGACAATCGCGCCAATCCCGAAACGGAAGGTACCAGCCAGCGATGACGCGGTCCCCGCCATATGCGGAAATTCATCCAGGATCACCGCCATCGCGTTAGAGGAAACCATCGATACGCAGCCGATAAAGGCCGCCACACCGAGCACCATCGCCCAGAATCCGGCGTCCAGTTGCGTGGTGATAACCAGCCACAGCGCCATCACAAACTGCGCGAACAGCCCGCTGCGAAACATACGTATCGCCCCGACGCGCCGTACAAAGCGGCTGTTGATGGTGGTAACAATAAACAGAAACAGGATATTCAGGGCGAAGTAGTAACCAAAATGCTCCGGCGCCACATGGTTAAGCTCAATATAGACAAACGGCCCGGCGCTGAGGAACGAAAACATACCGGCGAAGCTGAACCCGCTGGCCAGCATATAGCTCAACACCCGCTTGTGGCGGAACAGCGCCCCGAAGTTGCCGAGGGTGGTACGCAAATGAAAGGCCTGGCGCTTCTCCGCCGGCAGCGTTTCGCGAATCATAAAAAAGATCAGCGCGCAGGCCAGCACCGCCGCCAGCGCCAACAGCCAGAAAATGGCGTGCCAGCTCATCCAGACCAGCAGCGCGCCGCCGATCATCGGCGCCAGCAGCGGCGCGATAGTGGTCACCAGCATGACAAACGACATCATGCGCGAAAACTCATCCCGGGAATACATATCGCGCATCAGAGCATTGATCACCACGCTGGCCGCGGCCGCGGCCAGACCGTGAACGAAACGCATGGCGATCAGTTGGTCAATACTTTGCGCCAGGGCACAGGCCGACGCCGCCACGGCAAACACCAGGGTACCGCCAAGGATCACCGGCTTGCGCCCGAGGCTATCGGCCATCGGACCATAGAACAACTGGCCGATGGCAAACCCCAGAATATAGGCGCTGAGGGTCATCTGCGCGCTCCCGGCAGGCACCTGGAACTGCTGGGCGATCACCGGCAGCGCCGGCAGATACATATCAATGGACAGCGGCATCAACATCGCCAACAGCCCGAGAATAAACACAATACCCAACGACGAATTTTTCCCGGCGGTCACACTACACTCCTGACATTCATTTACGACATACCGACACTGGCGATTTCCCCGGCAGTAAGCGGACGATATTCCCCCTCCCCCAGCGCCGGATCGAGGACGATAGCGCCAATGCGCTCCCGGTGCAGCGCCACGACGTGATTGCCTACCGCAGCGAACATACGCTTAACCTGATGGTAGCGCCCTTCGCTGATAGTCAGCCGTACCTGGGTTGGGGTAATGATTTCCAGTTGCGCGGGTTTGGTAAGGCTCTTCTCATTATGAAGCTGGACGCCGGCGGCAAACTGTTCGCCGACGCCTTCCGCCAGCGGACTGTCGAGGGTGACCAGGTAGGTTTTTTCGCAGTGATGGCGCGGCGACGTAATGCGATGCGACCACTGACCATCGTCGGTCATCAGCACCAGGCCGGTGGTATCAATATCCAGACGGCCTGCGGCATGGAGCTTATGCGCCATCGGTTCATCAAGAAAATAGATAACCGTCGGGTAATCCGGATCGTCCGTCGAACACACATAGCCCTGCGGTTTGTTGAGCATAAAATAACGTGACCCGTTGTGCTGTTCCAGAGGGTTGCCGTCATACTCCACCTGGTGTTCCGGGGCCAGTTTAAACGCGCTGTTCTTCACCACGTCACCATCGACGGTGACGCGACTGGCGCGAATCTCTCGTCCGGCGATAGCGCGGCTTACCCCAAGCTGTTGGGAAATAAATTTATCAAGTCGCATTGCGTTAGCTGCCTGTCAGTGCGGGTGCCGGTGCGGTTAACCGGCGCTATAAAATGCAGAAAGAGCCCGCAAGTATAACCACCCGCGACATGATGAGAAAGGACCGATTTGTGCGCCGCGCCGTAGCATCTCATTCAGCTTGCGGGACAATCTTTAAACCGCGCAAGGGCTGCCCCTGACTGAGTGGGGCGAAACCCCCGCCATGTCCCGGGGAAACGGGTAAGTCAGAGGCCGGGGCGAACCGGCGTAGCCACGCCACATGCAACTTGCCGCATGACGCGTATAATAGCCCGGATATTTCACTAACCTGATACGCCATGTCTTTTACCCTACGCCCTTACCAACGTGAAGCGGTGGATGCCGCTCTCGACTACTTCCGCCGCCAGACCTCGCCGGCGGTGATTGTGCTGCCGACCGGCGCCGGGAAAAGCCTGGTGATTGCCGAACTGGCGCGGCTGGCGCGGGGGCGCGTGCTGGTACTGGCGCATGTTAAAGAACTGGTAGCCCAGAACCACGCCAAATATTGCGCGCTGGGGCTGGAAGCGGATATCTACTCCGCCGGATTGCAGCGTAAAGAGAGCGCCGGCAAGGTGGTTTTCGGCAGTATTCAATCGGTGGCGCGGCAACCCGAGCGTTTTCAACAGCCGTTCTCGCTGTTAATTATCGATGAATGCCACCGTATCAGCGATGACGACGATAGCCAGTATCAGCAGGTACTCAGCCACCTGCGGCAGGTGAACCCTCACTTACGTCTGCTCGGCCTGACCGCCACCCCTTTCCGGCTGGGCAAAGGCTGGATTTATCAGTATCACTATCATGGTATGGTGCGGGGTAATGAAAAGGCGCTGTTTCGCGACTGTATCTATGAGTTACCGCTACGCTATATGATTAAGCACGGCTACCTCACCCCGCCCGAACGCCTCGACATGCCGGTGGTACAGTATGATTTCAGCCGCCTGCAGGCGCAAAGTAACGGTTTATTCAGTGAAGCAGACCTGAACCGCGAACTGAAACAGCAAAAACGCATTACGCCGCATATCGTCAGCCAGATTATGGAGTTTGCCGCCAGCCGTCAGGGGGTCATGATTTTTGCCGCTACTGTCGAACACGCCCGGGAAGTGACGACGTTACTACCCTCCAATGACGCCGCGCTGATTACCGGGGAAACGCCCGGCCCGGCGCGCGATACCCTGATAGAGGCGTTTAAACAGCGCCAGTTCCGCTACCTGGTCAACGTCGCGGTGTTAACCACCGGATTCGATGCTCCGCATGTCGATCTGATTGCCATTTTGCGCCCTACCGAATCAGTAAGTCTTTACCAACAAATCGTGGGCCGCGGGTTGCGCCTGGCGCCGGGCAAGCGCGACTGCCTGATTCTGGATTACGCGGGCAACCCGCATGACCTTTACACACCGGAAGTCGGCACGCCAAAAGGTAAAAGCGACAATGTACCGGTACAGGTGTTTTGCCCTTCCTGCGGGTTCGCCAATACCTTCTGGGGTAAAATGACCGCTGACGGTACCGTCATCGAACATTTCGGTCGCCGCTGCCAGGGCTGGTTTGACGACGACGAAGGTTATCGTGAACAGTGCGACTACCGTTTCCGTTTTAAAAACTGCCCGAACTGTAATGCCGAAAACGACATCGCCGCCCGACGCTGCCACCAGTGCGATCGGGTACTGGTCGATCCGGACGATATGCTGAAGGCGGCCCTGAAACTGAAGGATGCCCTGGTATTACGCTGTAGCGGCATGACGCTTGAGCACGGAGAAGATGCCAAAGGGCCGTGGCTGAAGATAGTTTATTACGACGAAGACGGCGCCGACGTCAGTGAACGTTTCCGGCTGCAGACTCCCGCGCAGCGCACCGCTTTTGAACAGCTCTTCATCCGTCCCCACAGCCGGGCGCCGGGCGTTCCGCTACGCTGGATAACCGTTGCCGATGTACTGGCCAGTCAGGGGCTGCTGCGCCATCCGGATTTTGTTGTGGCGCGCAAAAAAGGCCAATACTGGCAGGTGCGCGAGAAAGTGTTCGATTATCAGGGGCGCTTCCGGCGCGCCAATGAATTACGCGGCTAATGCCGTTTTTGATTGCCCCGGCGGGCCGTTATCGCTATAATCCCGCCCGCTTTTGCATCCGCAAAGCAGAGAATTTGCCTGTTGCTGGGTCGCCTGCGGCAGGATTTATTAAAGAGAGAAGTCAATGTTTACTATCAACGCAGATGTACGTAAAGAGCAGGGTAAGGGTGCGAGCCGCCGCCTGCGCGCAGCGAACAAATTCCCGGCTATCGTTTACGGTGGCAAAGACGCTGCAATCTCCATCGAACTGGATCACGACAAACTGATGAACATGCAGGCTAAACCTGAGTTCTACAGCGAAGTGCTGACCCTGGTTATCGACGGTAAAGAAGTAAAAGTTAAAGTTCAGGCTGTACAGCGTCATCCGTACAAGCCGAAACTGCAACACATCGACTTCGTTCGCGCTTAATCGCAACAAGGTCAGAAAAAACGCCGCGCTCGCGGCGTTTTTTTTATGCTGATTTTTACCGCTCCGCCATACCGCCAGCCCGGATGGGTTCTCAAAATACATTACTTCTCTGCTTTTTATTACGGTTCATCTGTATGCTCTGAACAGGCTCTTCTATAATTCATCTCCATTTCCCAAGGAGTAAAATAAAGGAAATAAATGAAAAGGATATTCATATTAATATTATCAATATTAATTGGTTGTGACGATCATTCCGATCTCCCCCCGGCGAGAGAAAATAATTATCATGTGACATTGATAACCGGGCTGGATGGCAAAGCGCATATCGTCCACCAGGGTACTCTGCAGTATCTTTTGCAGGATAATAATAGTGTCAGCGCCCAATGGCGCGATTTCTCCGGCGATTTTCTGGGTGAAAAAAATCCTTTTTTCATCATGAATAAAAAATCCTCCCCTGACCACCTGTATAGCGCCACTCAGCAGATACTTCAGACGCCCTTCCACATTGATTTATCAACCCAAAAAAGCGACTTCTCTTCTAACCTCGCGCAGCGTATTACGGCGGATGAGCTACTGGCCCGGGAACTCGACAAAGAGACGCCCGAAGGTGCGGAAGGTTACGAGGCGGTGATCCCGGCGGTAAATCATATCTACACGCTACTGGCATCCGGCGACGGAATGCTGGTGAATTTTCGTTTTCCGCAAAATACCGGCGATACGCAAAAATATACTGCGTTATTTAACACCACAGATGTCACAGTTAAAGTCGAAAAAAAGGACGCGGATAAAACGTTTTATTCCTTAAAAACCAATAATGACACCACTACGCCGCTGTGGGGAACATTAACGTTTGATAGTCAGACCCGGCAATTACAGAACGCCATACTTATCAGCCAGATATCGCCAACCGAAAAAAATCAATTTATCGACGGTAAGTTTATATTTCATATAACCCGCGAAGGCCAGCAGCATGAACAGGGCAAAGCCGCTGAATATGTCTATAACATATTAAAAAAGGACATTCCGGAGGATGATTTTTTCGCGGTTCCCCGCAGCCAGCCCTCAGTTAATCCCGACGCCGCCAGTTTCCCGTGGAATGGCCTGATCACCGCTCAGAAAGGCAACCTTATTAATCTTTATACACCGCTGAGCGCCAGCCAGTTCCGCTATTACGCCTCCGCCCAGCCCGGGCCTGACAATATGTCGCTTTCCGCAATCACGGTCCGCGATATTGAGGGAAAAGCGCTTCCGGGCCCCTTCAGTATAGATATCATTGGCTATGCGCTGGAGCAGAACGTTACCGCCGGGAACAGCTACGGCATTCAGCTCGCCGCGCGGGTGACTCCGGAAGAAAACCGACCGCTGCCGCCGCTATACTCTCTGGAGGCGGACATCACCTGGCTGCAACCCTTACCCGTCATCCCCACCCGTATCACGCTCGACCCCCGCAACCCCCTGAAAGCCAGATCGGGAGCGCGGGATATCACCTTCGTTCCCCACGCAGACGATAACCAGTGGGAAGTCTTCTCCGGGATGCCTGGCTCTCAGGGAATTCAGCCACTCAATTTCATCGCTGACGGAGAAGGCGTTACACGTTCGTTATCCTGGAATACTCCCTTTAGCTTCTTCAGCCCTGGCGGGGAGTTCGACCTGAAAGACAAAATTATTTTATCAGGATTATCTACACCGCTTGGGGAATATTTCCGCCTGCGAGCCAGCGCGCCTCCCACGCTGGCGCTGCTCGATTCCCCCACCGAGAGCAAAAAAAGCCGATATTTCTGGCATACCCCGCAAGTGTTTAACCAACGTGCCGATGTCAGCCTGCCGCCGCTGCAATTTAACCCTTATGCCCTGGCGCCGAGGAAAAATATCGATACTGCCACGCTGGAGCAATACCTTTCCCTGGCTGAAGAAAAGCATCAGTCCGGCCCACAGCAGGACCGCAAACGTATCAGCATTGACTCCACGATCAGTCATACCTGCGAATTATCGGTGGATGCGCAAGATTTGCGCTGGAAGCAAACCGGCTTTGGCGCCACCTCAACCTTTGAACTAAGCGGTTTTGCCACGGCGGAGCGCAGAACCGTCAGGGCCACCGCAACCTGCTTACCTGGCATATGGCGCCCCATAGCGCTACCGGTAGCCTCGGTATGGGTCAGCATCGCAACATTGCAGGCGTTTACCCCATTAACTGCGCAAAGCAATGCCTGGGCGTTTTTCAACCACACCCGTTTTATCGACCAACAGGGTACGCAACTGGCCCCGCTGCCGGCCCCATTGCTGACGGATGATACCCCGGGAGAGCCCGGCGTTATTCTGCGCCCCTTCGTACCACTGCTGATGAAATCAACCATCAGCCAGTTCACCAGTCCACAGGGAAAACTGCGCTTTAGCGCTCCGGTCACCCATATTGAACGCTTCGAAAAGAGTGACGCCCAACCGGTGATTTATCGCTGGGATATCCCGCTGGCGACAGAAGAGTAAACCCGCCGCCTGGCCGGAGAATTGACACCCCCGGCGCAGGGTTTCAGGCAATAAAAAGGCGGAGCCCGAAACGGGATCCGCCAAAACCATGCCGGCCTGCATGTCGCCGCCGGGCTACAGTATTACTTACCCCCGACGCGACGCTGCAACTGATCGCGCAGGTTAGGCGGGGTACCTTTGATGGTCAGGGTATCGGTGGCCGGATCCCAGAAGATCCGCTCCCCGAGCAGCATGGCATCAAAATTGATGGTCAGGCCGCCGCCGCTGCCGGCGAATTTGGTCAACTGACGCAGCGTGCTGCGGTCCGCCGGGAAAGTCTCCTCCAGCTCATAGCCCTGCTCGCTGGTAAACTCCTGGAAACTCTTTTCGCTAACGCCGGAGAGCTCTCTGGACAGGGATTCCAGCTCAATCTCCTCGCCGGACTGCAGTTGCTCATTGCAGTAGCTGTAGACCTGCTGGCGCACATTCTGGCGCTCGTTCTTGTCGAGTTCGGCCTGCGCGGTGAAATCATCCACCGCCTGCAGCAGACCGCGGTTCTGCGCTTTAGTATCCAGCCCTTCCGCCGCGCCGAGAAAATCCATGAAGAAATCCGCAACCTTACGCCCCACCCGCCCTTTCAGCCAGGTCATATAGCGCCGGGATTCCGGATTTGTTTCCCATTCGGTGAGATCGATACGCGCCACGATATCGGCATGGTTAATATCCAGGTAGTGCGTGGAGCTGATATCGAGCTGCTCATTCACCCGCATACTGCTGAGGTTGTTGAGTACCGCCACCAGCAGATACTCGACCGCCAGATAACGATACTGGCAGAACAGCACAATACCGCCATCGGCAAACGGGTACTTCGCCAGCTCGTCACGCAGCCGTCCGGTCGCCGCGCGGCTGAAAGCGAGGAAATCCTCCTCTCCTTTACGGCACAAGCGCAGCGACCCGGCCAGTTCGCTGTCATCATTAAAGGCGCCATAGCCTTTGCTCTTGGCGCTATAGGCGCGATGCAGTTCCGCCATCATCTCCTGTACTGGCTCGTTGGTCGCCAGCAGGGTATCACGCAGCACCAGTTCGAGTTCCTGTTCGCCGCGCTTGATTAACTGATGTAAAGCAATCTGGTCGATATCCAGACTCATGGTAAACTCTCCTTTTGTGCTGGCCGGTATTCAATCACCTGTAGTTAATCAGTGCAACACTGTTAATCTGTGCGGCCACTGATAAAATTGCAGAAAAAAAGGCCCTGCTACGGTAAGATATTTCCCTTTCATGTCATAAGCAGACTATTGATCTATGCCACAAACATCCCGTTACAGCGATGAACGCGTCGAAGCCCTGTTAAACGAGCTGGTTAGCGTACTGGAAAAACACCAGGCCCAGACCGATCTTTCCCTGATGGTCCTTGGGAACATGGTCACCAACCTGATCAACACCAGCGTTGCGCCGGCGCAGCGCCAATTGCTGGCCCAAACTTTCGCAGACGCGTTAAAATCCTCCATCCGCGAAGACAAAGCACATTAAGGGATAGTCGTAATACGCTATGGTAACAAACAGGCAGCGCTACCGCGAAAAAGTCTCCCAGATGGTAAGCTGGGGGCACTGGTTCGCTCTGTTTAATATCCTGGTGGCAATCGCCCTGGGAAGCCGTTATCTGTTTGTCGCCGACTGGCCGACCACCCTGACAGGGCGCATCTTTTCTTACCTGAGCCTGGTCGGGCATTTCAGTTTTCTGGTTTTTGCCGCCTATCTGTTGGTGTTGTTCCCCCTCACCTTTGTGGTGATGTCTCAGCGTCTGATGCGCTTCCTGTCGGTGATTTTCGCCACCACAGGGCAAACGCTGCTGATTATCGACAGCGAAGTCTTTACCCGTTTCCATCTGCATCTCAACCCGGTGGTCTGGGAACTGGTGATTAACCCGGACCAGGGGGAAATGGCCCGTGACTGGCAGTTGATGTTCATCTGCGTGCCGGTCATTCTGCTGGTACAGATGCTCTTCGCCACCTGGAGCTGGCAAAAACTGCGCAGTCTGAGCCGCCGCAGCCGCTATGTCCGGCCGCTGGTGATCCTGTTCTTTGGGTCATTTATTTCCAGCCACCTGATGTATATCTGGGCCGACGCCAATTTCTATCGCCCAATCACCATGCAGCGCGCTAATCTGCCGCTCTCTTACCCGATGACGGCCCGGCGCTTTCTGGAAAAACACGGTCTGCTGGATGCTCAGGAGTATCAGCGCCGGCTGGTGGAACAGGGCAATCCGGAAGCCGTATCGGTACAGTACCCGCTAAGCCCGCTGCGCTATGGCGACCTGGGGGCAGGTTACAATGTTCTGCTGATCACCGTCGATGGTCTTAACTATTCGACGTTCGGGAAGCAGATGCCGTCGCTGGCGCAATTCGCCCAGCAGAATATCGATTTTACTCAGCACATGAGCGCCGGAAATAGCACCGATAGCGGGATTTTCGGGCTGTTTTACGGTATCTCACCAGCCTATATGGATGGCGTATTAACCGCCAGAATTCCTCCGGCGCTGATCTCGGCGCTGAATGAGCAGGGATACCAGTTGGGGTTGTTTGCCTCTGACGGCTTCAGCGGCGCGATGTATCGCCAGGCCTTGTTGTCCGATTTCTCTCTGCCGCCGGCCCGTAGCCAGAGCGACAAACAGACCGCCGATCAGTGGGTAGGCTGGTTTAACCGCTATTCCCAGGAAGATAATCGCTGGTTCTCGTGGGTCTCCTTTAACGGCACCACCCTTGACGGTGACAGTAACCAGCAGGCGTTTGCCCGCCGCTATGCTCAGGCGGCGACTCGCGTCGATGGTGAAATCCAGCGTTTACTCGCCACCTTGCAGGAGTCCGGGAAGCTGGATAACACGGTAGTGATCATCACCGGCGGCCGTGGCGTCGCATTAGGTGACGACGCTAACCGGTTTGGCTGGGATCGGGCGCGTATTCAGGTACCACTGGTGATTCACTGGCCGGGAACGCCGGCCCAGCGTATCAACAAACTCACCGAACACCAGGACGTGATGGCGACCCTGATGCAGCGACTGTTGCACGTCAAAACGCCGGTTAATGAATATGCCCAGGGTGAGGATCTGTTCGCCGCCACCCGTAAGAATGACTGGGTTATCGGGGCGGATAGCAATACCCTGGCAATCACTACGCCGCAGATGACCATCGTACTGGACAACAGCGGCAACTACCGGATGTATGACCTGCAGGGCGAGAGAATCAAAGAAACGCGTCCGCAGCTCAGCCTGTTGTTACAGGTACTGACGGACGAAAAGCGCTTTATTGCTAACTGATTGATTATTTATGACTCAGTCAGACAGGACGGCTCTTGCAATCAGCACGGAAAACGGTAGTATTACGGTCCACAGCGTCGGCACGTAGCGCAGCCTGGTAGCGCACTGTCATGGGGTGTCAGGGGTCGGAGGTTCAAATCCTCTCGTGCCGACCAAAAATCTCCAAAGAAACCAGCCTTTTACGGCTGGTTTTTTCTTGTCTGCAATTTTGCCATGGTAAAACTATGGTAAAACTATGGTAAAACCCCTGTCGAAAAACGACTACGGGCGCGCTAAAAAAATCATGCATGATCCCCAGCACATGCTAAATTACTGTATATGCATCCAGCAAAAAAGAGGTGATCCATGCGTGTAGAAATCAGCATTTCAAGGGATAAAGTGAAGTTGATGCCGAAGGGAGCCATGGAAGCGTTAAGGGAAGAAATGACCAAGCGATTGGGTGTGGTTTATCCAGGTACCGAGGTCATTGTTAAGCCTGGTGCAAATGACGGGCTCTCGGTTCTGTGGGCTGCGAATAAAGATCAGTCTAAAAAATTCGTTGAGGAAACGCTGCAGGATACGTGGGAATCTGCAGATGACTGGTTCCACCAATAACAAAGCTAGCCCCGCACAAAGCGGGGCGCGTTCACATCATACCAAGAATTGCATCAATAGAATCATCACTGATCGCATTATCAAAAGCCAACAAATGACCGTAATTTCCAAATCGTGATGCGAGGGAACCCTCGTTATTCACCAGACCGAACTGAAAATTAGGGTGCAGCGAAATATTGCGCATCGCATCGTCATGAAACGTTTTAGAGTATGTATCCCCGACTCTCAGGGTAACGGTTCCTGTGAGCGTGTCGATCCTGAAAATTACAGCTACAGCCGTTCCGGGAGTTAATGTCGGCCCGTCGTAATCTGATGCAGCCAACGTGTATAATCCGACTCTAAATGTCAGCCTCCCTCCGTCATTCATGATCCAGTATGTAGATCCTGTTGCTGCGGAGTTGCTTGATATTCCGATAGTGTCTGTAATTTTTGTCGCGAACGTGCCACCTCCATTAAATGCAGGCGTAGTTGCGCGCCAGCATGTTTCATTACTGCCAATGACAACTGCTGGTGTCCCTCCCGGCAGCGAACTAATGGAGAACGACGCGGCGGCAATAGTTGTCAGATTAGCATCTGTGAGACGGTCATAAAGCGCCTGAGGGTTTGAGCCTGGAACCCTCCCATAAGCATCATCAATGTACGGCCAGTAAACTAATCCCGGGATATTAGCCACGGCAATTTCCTCCAGTGTAATATCCAGAGGAATTGTACCTGCTTGCCCCTGAATGTCGTCGAGAACAATAGCTGTGCGAGTAACCATATTTAACTCCTAATCATTGGTTGATTATCAGGGATTTTCCGACTGAAAAATTATATATAAAATCGTTGTCAAAACTGGATTTATCGCGCTCATCACTATCGCGAACAGCACCGCCCGCGCCTGTTTCTCCGATCGCGTATTTAACGACAGAGCCAGCAGTTGGCGCAGCAGACAGAGCAATATCAACAGACGATCCGTCCGTTCCGATGGCAACTGATAAAATCGTTACGCTCGTATCAGAAATATAAAATCCATAATTTCCGTTAGGGTTTTTACCGCGCAGAGTATCAAGGACAAGATTCCCTATTGGTCCTGCTGTGTTAACATCTCCTGACACAGAGTTATTAAATTTAACTGTCAGTGTGGTGCCTGATAATACAGCTGATACTGGTCGCAGGCAGTCCCATTTTTTACCCTGCAACATAAATCGTTTTGCTCGTGCTCTTAATTCACCAGTTTTTACATATCCCTCCGCAAGCATATGCTGGGAATCATAATACGGAAACTGATATTTTGGACAATATAAAACAAAATTAGTATCCGTTTCATGTAAATTAACCTGCGCCGCAGCTACCCCCTCGGATGCAGTTCCACCAGTTGAGCACTGACTAAACGTCATTTTAATTGAGCGGGCTGTTTGTCCTGTTCTGCTAACTGCATCAGTGCGGAAGTCACTAAGCCACTCACGACAATAACCCTCATATTCAGCCTGAGTAGTATTTATTTCTGCCTCGCCATGCATTGTGTCCAAATCACCAACTCTGTATATCCAACCACGCTCTTCTACTAAATATTGTGCGGCATCAATTGCGGTAAACATCGCATCCCAAACATTTGTGCCTCGCTTCAGTGAATTATACGTACTGGCACCCTTACCGGAAACAATAGGCAATAAACGGAAGCTGACATTTTTATCATTTTTTAAAAATGTCATCAATGCATTTGTATACGCAGACCATATAGTTTCTCCTAAAACACCATTATCCCATCGCTCGTAAATTGGCTGGACGCCAGTAAAGTCATCAATGGATGGCGGGGTATAATTGTCATTATTAACAAAAACCCTAACGCCCATGCTATTTCCAAGTGAGTCCTCTCCATTAAGCATCAAGCATAAATCACCATGACGAGATGGTTCTGAAGAGAACACTTGCCCAGAAATTGCTCCTCCAGGTGTGGTATTTATAAATCCCCTCGATCCAAGTGATAAAGACTGGCCAGTTCCCACATCACTACGTACAACACCCGGCGCATAAACAGAATCAGACTCATCGCTGATCCCATCGACGTAATTGCCATCATCATCCAGATACCAGCGGTATAAACCACCGACGACGAGACCGGAAACAACCCGCTTTGGTCCCCGCGGTATGCGAATGGATGACGTATTCAGAATCGCATCCATCAGCACAGGATTGCCGAGATTTTCGAAAGCCGATTCATAATTATCGTGTCTGTGGGTGCTTATGAGCGTACCTGAACCGTTAACAGCCAACAACCACTCCCCACCAGACGTTACACCCCAGTGAATATTCAGCGGACCACGTGGTATTCTCTTTATAGACTGGTATGACGCTGATGAATAATAGTCTCGATAAAGGGGGGCCAGCAGATTTCCATTAGCAATATACGCAACCTCAATTGCAACCCCAGATGAATTCCTGTAATAAATAAACGAGTACAGGCCACTATTTTGTGGCACCCTGAAATACTGTCCATCCGTAGTTGCTGAAATACCGCTAGATTTATCATCAAACGTAAAATTAGCAGTATCAAGAGATGTAATAATATTATCAAGCATGCGCAGGCTACTACGCTCCTCGCCGCCGCGATCCACCCATTTATCATCATACCCATTCATTGCCTTATCTAAATTGGTGGCGTTAATCAATAAGACATCAGGAATGGAAGATCCCAATGGAGGTATGAGTGCCATTTTTATTGCTCCCGTTAAAAAACCCGCCGAAGCGGGTTATAAATTGTTTAAATTATGCCACATCACCTGGATAGGTTGATCTGTCGTAATCGTAAAAGCTTTCCCTATATTCCTTTGCTGTGACCTGACAGGTACCATCAGATTGTGGGGCTATTTCAGATATAATGGCGTCATAACCCACCCGGGATGAATCACAGAAAATAAGCCTTGGCGGCTCTATTACAGGATCGTTCATAATAATATCGGAGAACTCATCCAGGTATGGCACTGAAAATTGATAGTCACCCACCCTGGTTGCCACAAGAAGCCCAGATGCTGATCCATCCTGATAGCGAACCAACGCGCGGGGATTTTCATACGTCCAGTCAAGGGGTTCAGATACAGTAAATACCGTTACGCCACCTTCTGTTGAAATTCCAGTAACGAGACATGAAATCGTCATACTGCCCGGGATATCATCAGTGAATATGATGCGATCTCCGACGTTGTAACATAATGCATCCAGCTCAGTTGTGGTGGTGAATGTCAGGCGCTGTTCTCGGTATTTCATCAACCGCCGCATACCTATCTGGTAGGCATGATCCTGGTCGAGGACACCATCCAGCGTATAATCCTCAATTTTCAGCGGTGTTGGATTTCCAGGTGTCCTGCACTGCACGGTCTCTTCAGCCCAGGTGGTTCCATTGATATATGTGACATCAACGCCATCATAATCATCATCAGATGGCGCTACAAAAGCCGTCTGCAAATCCTCTGTCATCTCCTGTGGACTGATTATTCCTGTCCACTGCTTTACGCCCTCCCTCGCTACAGTTGCCAATCCATCAGACAGAAGAAAATATGATTTTCCGGCGGTGGCTATCTTCTGCAGCATTTCCAGGACAGAGACACTGTCTGTCGTCGCGTAGTCGAAATATTCACCCTGTGGCGTCCAGTGGTTCTGCTCCATAGCATCGATTGCCTCGATATCCATCGCCAGACCCAGAGAATTACCGACGTGATAAAGCGCCGCAGAAATAGTTCTGGCCGTCCCGGTGTCGTAAACGCGGGTTGCCACAATATTCACTCGCTTATCAGACTGCGCAGCGAGTTTTCCCCCGGTATCCATCGAGATTCCCATTGTCGTCACTCCGGCGTACGACGTAGGCCTGGTAAGCAGTCGACCTCTCAATGCCTGCCAATACATACTGTCTCGACAGTTATTTTCACCCTGCTCATTAGTGCGCCTGCAGCGCACCTCGACAAATGACGGTTCTGGTAGAGTGATCCGCTCAGTGAATCCCAACCCATTAATATTCAGCAGCCGGTAACTGCCCTTCCTGCTGATCCACGACCCACCAGAACCATACGCGCGATACTGAATTTCCCAGTAAACCGTACGCGGCCCTTTGCTGCCGCTTTTGGTGAACCAGCACAGACCATTAGGAAACGAAAAATTAACCTCAAACGCGTCAATCTTTTCACCAGATGGACACGCGAGGAATGGACCAAGCCATGTGTCGTTTTCATTGATGCCAGTGGCTGAATAGTCGATCATGGTGCGGTTAATAAATCCCGGCCATGACACATCTATGGCACCATCAACCAGGCGATTCACAGTGGCCGTGGTTCCGTCGACAGAAATTATCTGATACTCATTCCCGCGATGAGCAAGCGACATGCGCTGCACTCCCTCAGGAACACCAGAGAATGCGGTTCCAGTAGCGCTGCCGTATGCAAGGGTCGCATTGGCTACCACAGCAGGACTCCCGCCAGTTGATTGACTCCCTGGTGTATGCACCGGAGAGGACCCAAAAACGGTTTCAGGCAATGTCGATGATGTGATATCACCCCCCAGCCATGGGCTGGACTCCTCTGTGATGCGGATCAGTCCACCGTTATCCTGAGCCACCAGGCCAGACCCGGCCAGCCCATCAGAGATGGCCACCAGCAGGCCTGACATATTTACATAGTTGGCAACCAGAGAAACTGTATAGATCACACCCTGCCAGGTGACAGTAAATACCTCATTTTCAGTAGAGAAGTCATAGGTAACTGGAGCGGCATTACCCTGAACAATGGCGGGGCTTCCACCCTCACCCGGCACCGCATCCTGACCAGGAACCCATGATGCAATGAACAGATCATAATCAACGCCAGCAAAACTTAGCGTTACAGGCATTCCAACATATGGCGCTATTTCCATCAGCACTTTACTGGCGAGGACACTGTAGCCAGATGATGCGGAAACACTGAAATTTACCGGCGCCATTAGCGTGACAATTGCCCCATCCACCCATGAGTCAGGCAATTCACTATCCGCGCCATCGTCATCACCCAGCCCAATAAATGATACGCTGTTACCGGACACGGTCATGCTGTCTGCGATAATGTCATCTGACTCCGGTGCTGTCTGTGCCATATCCAACCCTGATCCTGATGATGTCCCACCAACCTCTGTAGATCTGAACCAGTTTTCACTACGCCTGTCGGCTGATACGTCAGTACCCGGTGGATAAGTTGTATAAGAAAATCCCGATATTGATGATCCAGGCGTGTCACCAACGCGAATATCTCCACCTGAGAACGAGAAATTTCCCACCCCGAGACAGACAAACATCTCAACTGTCATCTTCGTTGGATCATCAGCGTCAAACCGAGTAATGGGCTGCAGAATATAGTCAGGATAGATGCGACTCTTTCCAAATAACTCGCGAATAGGGTCACCCAACTTCGCAGTATTCGCCTTTGCCGGGTTCAGATCGAGACTTCTTCCTGTTGATGTGGTGTTGCTTCCGGTATCAATCCCCTGCGTAGCATAAATGGCGTACGCGACTGATGCCGCAGCAACGGCAATGGCAACCCAAACCGCTGCGCCATATGGAACTGGATAGATGCGAACATCACTGTGCTCATGTAGCTGGCACAAATCCCATTCAGATGCTGGAACGATATGACCATCGACCTCAACGGAGATTGGATGCTCTCTATCAATGGTGTATTCATCAACATTCGCCAGCATCCATTGATGGAATGTTACGTCACCATGCTCATGGGTTTCGAGAGGATGCCCGGGCAACCTGGATGGATAGATGCGAATTGTCACTGCCAGAACTCCACTTTAACAAAGCGGCGCTTAAACCGCGCCAGAGGAAGAAATGTGACATTGCTTTTAGGGTTACACTCTGCGACATGAAGCTGGTTGCCTATACTGACCACAACAGCAACATGTGTGACGGCAGACCCAGAATAACAGGCAACGCCTGCGCCTTCGCAGGGTTCACATTGATTCAGGGATAACATCATTTTCCTGGCCTCTCTATTGAGCCCGTCACCGTCCTTTGTTACACCAGCAAAATCAGGCCATTCAGGCAGTCCTAGATCGCGGCGCACTTCGTTAACTACTCCGAAACAGTCAAGCTCGGGGTAAGTGCGACCACCCTTCAGCCAGACGACTGAACGGTATTTATCTGGGTCAAACATAATGATCCTTCTCTTATATGTATCTGAGTCCGGGAAAGTTGGGCAGTGTATAGCGGTAGCGTGGCCAGGCTGTATCAAGCACATTCATATAACCGGCGGTTATCTGGGCCTCGGTTGCTGTCCAGTAGCCACTTTTAATGTCCAGAGTATAGGGGGGTGAGGCTGGCGCGCTCAGATCGGTTGATACGTAATTTCGGTATATCAGCGATGCGCTGTGCCCGGCATCCCCGGCGTTGCGAATGGCTGTTGATACAGCGCCATTTATATTGCAGATAGCGAATTTCAGATCCTGCGTGCCGTCACTGTTTCTGGCTGGCAGAGCGATGTCAATGGCATACGCTGGAAAGGTAACCGTATTGCCATTTTCTGTTGTTGCGGTGATATCCCTGTACCCCTTGCTGAGATAGATAACCTCATCACCTATATTTATCTGCAGCGTCTCAACAATAGCCTCTGCCCCTGAGGATGTATAAAGCCTGTTCAGGATCGTCATGATTTCGGCCACTCCCTGTTTAGTGCAATATCGATAATACTGGAACCGGCGATCAGTTCAGGGTAATAACCCCATCCCGGGGGAAGAATGGGACGCTCAAATAATTCGATCTTAGCGCTGTACCGCCAGTACATCCCGCCCTCAGGTGTCGGCCCCTCCGGTATATCCATAAAGCGACACACGTACCCCTTCTCCCCGAGCGGCGTCAGCAATGGCATGTTGAACCACGCCACGCCATCATTCAGCACATCACGAAACCACGCATCAAATACCTGGGCCTGAGCGTCAGTAAATATCCAGGCAATTGATGTTTCCGTCGGCACGAATGTATAAGCTCGCCTCTGCCGGCGGCGGCCAGTAGACATTTGGGTGGTTTTCAGAGGTGAAACTGGTTTGAGCCCAAAGCTGTCTTTTAGGGGGCACGGGAGATAATCAGACGGATAATCGATGTTTGTCGTGATATCCAATTAGCCAATCCTCCTGCCTGCATTAGTTTTGGCCATCAGCACTTTGTGTAGATCGCCGGTACCTGTAGCGATAGAGTTAACCGCCTGGCGGTATCCTCTCGCAGCACCCTCATCAGCAGCCCTTTTCACCAGTTGGATGGTTGCATCAGACGGATTGCCGTTAATTGGTATGTTGATGTTGGGAGCGTAAATATTTCCCCTGTTT
Organism: Entomohabitans teleogrylli; assembly: GCF_001484765.1. Lineage (GTDB taxonomy): Bacteria > Pseudomonadota > Gammaproteobacteria > Enterobacterales > Enterobacteriaceae > Entomohabitans > Entomohabitans teleogrylli. Next base: position 51,120 of record NZ_KQ947383.1, read on the forward strand.
CCTACCGCATCCCGGTTAACCCTATCCAGGGTGGCATCCAGTTTTGCGCTGGTTTGGGCTGTAGTGACTCGCTCTCCCTGCTGAAGGAGCCACGTGCCCGTTTCCGGCACGCGATCCAGACCATCATGAGCCATACCAGATAAAGCCGCGGTGGTAACGCCGGCTGCGAGCGGGATTGTTGCCGCTGCCGCTGCAGCCATCGCAGCCGGCGCCAGACCAGGACCAACAATGGGGATGGCTGCTGTCGATGCGTACGCCGCAAGTTGCGCCTGTAAGGATGTTGCCTGGGCGTTAGCGATCAGCCCGGTAGCCGCGCTGGACTGCGCTGTTTTGCCGACCAGCAATTGCACCGCCTGATACACAAGCCATTGCGCGGCGATATCTGCCAAAACCCTGATTATCGACTTACCCAGATCAGCAAAGGCATTACTGAAGGCGTCTCCAAGATCCTCAGCGCCGGTAACGAGGTCATACAGATTGCTGGATACCGATGATGTTGCAGAGTCCATGACAGATGTCAGCGCGTCTGCGGCCTGCTGGTAATAGTCTGAGGCATTGTCAGCAAAGTTCATCAGGGCATCAGATAACCCGCTTTCCCAGTCGCTCTTCTGTTCGTCGGCCTGCTGATAATACTCCTCCTGAATCTTCAGGCGGTCGTTGAGAGCCTCCTGCAGGACCGCCGTTTGTTTATCGTAGAGTGATTTCTCAATATCACCGCTCTGGTATTGCAGCTGTAGCTCATGCTGCTGATTGAGGAAACCACGCTCGATCTCCAGCCTCTCACGCATCCTATCCCGGGCTTTATCCCCCAGTCCGGCACCAACAAAATCAGAGTTAAGCACCGCGGCGTCATTACGGTTCTGGTTCTGCAGTCCTGCTGCGTAGGATGCCACCTTGAGGTTTTCGATATTCTCCTTTCTCAGGTTTTTCAACTGATCAAGTTCTTTCGCGAGCTGCTCAAGGCGAACTTTCTGCTTCTCGTTAACGCCTGCCAGTTTGCCGTCGGCAATATCAAACTGGAGTTTCTGAAACTCAGTGACCTCCTCAGTTTTGCGGCCAGTTGTTTCTATAAGAGCAATCTGCCGCAGGTAGCTGAGTTCAAGTGATTTATATGCGTTCTGGAGTTTCTTCACTCCTGAGTCTATTTTTTGCTTTCCGTTTTTCTCCCCAAGACCCAACTCATAACCATTGCCAACAGTTGCCTGAGCGACAGGTAGGTTTATAAGATTATTTTTATTTTGCTCTTCTCGTAACTTTGCAAGTGCATCATAGAGCCTAGTCAGTTCATCTCTTGCGCTTTTTTCAGTATCATCTATCCCTAACAACCTACCAAATAAAGAGCCATTTTTTGAATAATTTGATATTGTTTTTGTTAAATAGTTAATTCTCTCCTGTATTTCTGCGGAATTTGTTATATCAACATTACCGCTTATTGCAGCCACTCTATTTCCAGTTATAGTTGCAATTTCACCAGCCTTTGAAGCTATAGTAACAATCCACCCGCCAAGTTCTGCAACTTTACTAACAAGTTGAACCAAGCCATTTAATACATTTGGATCTGTGAGTATGTTTCTTACATTTTCAAATGATTTTGTAATAGCTGAAAGATCTACCTTGGCTAAACCTGAAGCTATTTCTATCTTAAGGCCCCTAACACTATCCTCAATCTCCTCAAATAGTGAGTCTATTTTTAGCAAATCATCAATTGATTTTTGGTCTGGTGCTATCCCATAATCCTTAGAAAGCTTAATAAACTCCTTTAATTTTTTGTTGTTATTGTCAAAAAGTGGAATTAATTTAGAAAGATCACCGCCAAGACTTTCTAATATTGTGATTTTTTCAGCATTTGTTTTTATTTTACCAAGCGCATCACCAATAACTAATAACTTTTGATCTGGCGTTAATTCAGATAACTTTACAGCAGAAAGACCGAGAGCATTTAATGCTTTTACTGCTTGTCCTGATTTATTTATTACTGCATCGCCAATTTTATCATCTATATCACGGAAAATATCTGCTATTTTGTTACCATATAATCCAGCCTTCTCAGCTGCATACTGCCATGATAAAAGGTCCTGCGTTGATATTTTGAGAGAGCTGGATAACTTATCTATCTCGGATATCTGTTTTGCTGTAGATTTCAAAAGATGAAACCCTGCTGCGCCAGCCGCTGTGGCAGCAGTAATGGCTACACCTGCAACTTTAGCCAACCCAGCGCTTGCTGAGGATGCATCCTTAACTACTTGCTCCCTCCATTTTGCTGATGCGCGCTCCGCTTTTTCAATGCCGGAAACAAAGCCCCCCGTTTTGGCTATTACGTCAATTGTAAGAACACCCAGAGATTTATTTGCCATAATAAGCCCCAAAAACAAAAAAAACCACCTGATTATAGGTGGTTTGTTGGATAATAAAAACTATGACTAGTTTTGCTATGTGTAAATCAATAAATCAATTTTTGCCACCTTGTAATCTTTGAGGGTAATCATAAGTATCAAAATTAAAACCTTGTTCACCAGCCTGATAAAAAGTTACACCAATCACAACATTTTTATTCTTTTTTATATAAGACTCGAAACCTTTTGGATTTTTAAAAAAAATCATATTTGATTTTCCTGATGCCTCAGAAACTGCATGCCACACCCTAACCTTATCATCATCACCTCTTGTCCTTATTGAGCAATCTTGATATCCGCATATTATTTGCCCTTTTGATATTACAACATATGCATCAAATCCTTCACTTCCTTTTCTAAATATAAGTGTTAAGAATGAACCATTTTCATCATTATATGGATAATCAAATTTCACTGAGTTTTTAGAGCGAGCCAATAAATAAGATACCTTTTTTCCGGTTACACTATCTACATCTTCATGTGTAAGCCAGTTAACTACCTTAACTTCTTTTTTTATTGTTGTTGTATTTTTAGTATTAGTTGTTGTTTCTTTTTCATTCTGAGAACGATTAACTCCATCATTATTTTCTGATGAGTGCTGGGTCGTGTTGTACAATTCTTCTTCTGGTACATCTGAAAAATTATTAACAACAAAACCAAACACTAATACTCCAAGAAAAATAACAAATAACATAGCTCTCATAGATGGCCCCTTGTCTATGCTGATGACATGCACTGGAGCGCCACATTTAGGACACGACTTTGCTTTGTCAGATATATTTTCACCGCATTCTTTGCAATTAATTAAAGACATTCCACGCCACCCTCATACTATTTTTACAAATAGTAGCAGTTATCAGGGAAACGATCAGCTACTGCTGATTGACTACACGATCATCCTCTGGACAGAACGTAGCGCTGCTCATCACACCAGGATGCTGTAAGCCAACCGCGATTGACTGAGTTAGCGGTATAGTTATATGATTCAGTTTGGTGCTCAAAACACCTCAACAAACAGCGGTTACCGCGCCCGACAGATATGCGGTTTTTTTGTGTCCAGATTTCTTGGTTTATGACCGGGCGTGCGGCTAATACAATACCAGTAATGGGAATATGCCCGCCGACTTTCGACGGTTTTGAGCGCCCGGTCCCCCTCAAAAAGGGTCAATCAAAATATTCGAAAGGACATAAATCATGAAATCCATCTCAGCAGAAACAGTCTCACCAGTCACTCACAATCAGAGACCAGTCATCACCACCGAGTTACTTGCACAGCTTTACTATACCTATAGCAACAATATCAAAGTCAACTACACCCGTAACGCTGAGCGTTTTGTTGAAGGTAAACACTTTTTCAAAGTTGTTGGTGAGGAGCTGAAAAATTTGCGGGTTACTTTAAGTAACTCACAAAATCCTGTTTCTCCAAAAACCCGCCCCCCTTATCCTCTGGATAGAACGTGGCGCCGCACGACACGCCAAAATGCTGGAAACCAATCAGGCTTGACGTTATGGGTGGTAGCTTGTAGATTTATGAACGCGAGGCGTCGAAACCTCTTCTCAGCGCGGTCATAACCAACCCCGATAGTGTTGGATTTTTTATGCCTGTTATTCAGTGGTAGCGCTATGCGACCACGCACCGATCAATGTCGGGAGGGCGACGAATACAACACCCGCACGGGGAATAAGTCCGCGGTCTCGTTGAGCCGTTTCGAACCTCCCGGCACCACTACGTTAGTGGTTATTCGAAAAAATCAACGAGGTCATCATGACTAACCATTCTCCAGTAGAAAACCTGCCAGTTGTTACTTATAACACCCTTCCTGTGATCACCACTGATATGTTGGCTCAGGTTTATGGCACTGAAACCATCCGCATCCAGCAAAACCATAAGCGCAATGGTGATCGTTTCATTGCTGGAAAACACTTCTTTAAGCTGGAAGGAGATGAATTAAAAACGTTTAAGAACAGACTATCTTTAAGCGAGTCTGTTGGTAAACGTGCTCGCAGCCTGATTCTCTGGACAGAACGCGGCGCCGCCCGCCACGCCAAAATGCTCGAAACCGATCAGGCATGGGAGGTCTTCGAAAAACTGGAAGACTGCTACTTTAACCAGCGGCAGAGCGCAGAGCCGCCGGCACTACCCAGGCGCTGGCTGATGTCTGTCGATAGTGATGGGACACAGAAAGCCACCCCGATACCTGATGATGCGTATGTGATGAACGCTCAGGAATTCCTGTCAGCGCTGGCGCAGGATGCCAGAGTAGACAGAAAATTGCTGGCAGACTTCATCATTGTGGCCACACAACGACTGCATCAGGGATACGAATACTTCAGACGTAAAAGCCAGAGTATGATGTGAAAACAAAAGCCCATTCGTGGGCTTTCTATCAGAAAAAAGCCACCAGAAGGTGGCTGAATTCATCAACTTGCATTTTCACAACCGGACAGGCTGCGATCAATAATCAGGTTTCCCTCAACCCGCAATCCAATCTTGCCAAACAGGAAGGAGTGGTTTAACTGTGTAACAACAACATCAGACAAACCAACCGCGCAGCGATCTTTTTCAATTGCGCGGTCTGCTGCTGTTTTAACGTTAGGGATTCCTGTAGGGAAGATAATCACGGGATAGCTATCCTCAGCAGTTACGCGCTTGCCTTTAAAGAACTGGCCGCCATTCAGATTGTAATTTTTTGTACTCGCCACGGTAAGATCCGCAACACGGACAGTACAACCGGTTAGTAAAAGAGCCCCCAATGCTACTGCTATAATTTTCTTCATTCCATGTTTCCTTTGATTGCAATCGGAAACATCCTATCACAAGAAATTTACATGGCAATGCGGGCATCCTTGCCACAATAGTTAAGCCTCAAAGCCAGGCAGGTACATTTGAACCTCGTCAACCACGCGAGCGCGGGCAGTCAAGAGCAGGCGTTTTCGTCCACCAGCACCCCATTTACCCATTCTACTTGCACACTGGCTCACCTCCCTGGTTTCGGCGTTTATCACATGGTCAATTTTATTTAAGCGGGCCATGGCATCAAATCCCTGGCGGACAAGAGACTGGAAGGTTTGATAAACACGGATTTCAAATTCAGCGCTAAGCCACGCAGCATAGCGAATTGCAACGATCTCCAGAGCCCAGACGCCTTGATTCAAGCCACCGTTAATAACCCTAACCGGTTGATTTTTTTCCAGAGTGCATTTTTGCATTCTGGCTAAAGTCTGAACAAAATATTTAACCTTTTTTGAGCGAAGAAACTGGCTTGGCCCTTGATTCTCTTTGGCCTGACCGCTGCACACTGCCGAAGCGTGCAGATCATTCAGGCTGTAGCGCCCTTCATCGTCAACGCGAACGGAAACGCCGTTTACTGATACGGTTGGATATTTCATGCGATTTACCTTAAGAAAGCGAACCTGTCACACAGAAAAGCCGCCCCAAGAGGCCCGCCGGCACTAGCGGCAGTTCTCAGGATCGCTTTCTGTAAGGTTCCTGGATTATAACGTGCGCGTGTGAAGCGCGGAGGTTTATTGCGGATATAAAAAAGCCCGGACCATGCCGGGCGGGAATTGCTGCAGGGCTACGCCCACGTATGCATAGCCTCTTCCAGTGAGATAGGTGCTGTCTTTATGTGGGGTGCGAAGTCAGCCAGTTTAAACGGTGGCGTATTTTTCCCACGATTGACATTGGCTATGACAGAAGCCACCAGCGCGGCACCCCATTCCGTTCTCACGATTGGGTTCAGGCCGCCATAGCGCCGGCGGTATTTGAGCCAGAGCCGGTATTCAGACAGGGACAGGTTTTCCATTGCCTCAGCGATTGTCCTGCCACCTATCCCGTTCATCACAAGCTCGCACCAGACCTCCTCCTCTGGCGTCAGCTCCTCGTCGTCTTTCCCAGGTTATTAACCTCCTGAATTGCTACCAGGAGCGCAACAGTAAGCGCGCCATCCAGCGCACCACGCTCAGGATCTGCCTCCCCAGTGATATCGGCGGGGGTAAAGATGGGGTGCCCACCCTCATCACAGACGGACGCCGCTATCCTGCCGGCGATGCCATCAATTTTGCCGGCGCTGGCCAGCACATCAGAAGTCGCTGAATGGTAACCCAGTGGCCGGATGAAGACTGTCGCCGTCAGTTCATCATCACCCTGCTTCCAGGTGATTTCCTTCTCAACCGGTCGCCCTGTAAATGCACCTGCCGCCTTCAGATTATCAAGAGTCAATTTCATTTGTTTTTCCTGTTTTGAGTTAATCAGCTTCCGGCTTCCACTTTGCGGATCCAGATACCCGGGCCGCTGCGCTGCATGGTTGCACTGGTTGAAACAACAGCATTAGCCTGAAAATCAAACGGGAAGTCGCTGACGTAGGCGCGGAATGTATACCATGTCCGATCTGCAGGCAGCGACAGCTCTCCAGATGAAATCGTCGGCTCTGATACGCCATCTGACCAGCCTATCGCCCACTGAATAAGCTCATCCTGGTACTCGTCCAGCTCTGCCAGCTGCCACATTAAATAGTGAGAATCGTTTTCAGGATCCGCGTTGATAGTCACGGTCGCCTGCCCCGGGGTGCGCAACCCCTTCTTATAGGTGCGGCTGTTACGCTCACTCAGGCAGGTGTCTTCAATCTGGTCAGCCGGGTTGGTTCCCGGGTTAAATGACGTGATGCACTCAATTTCATGTACGACACCACGGATCAGCGCATAAAGCTGGGTGCCCTGCGTTAACACAGACATAGGTTTTCTCCGGATATAAAAAAACCGGCTCAGCGCCGGCGGATGGAAGGTTTTTAGCGTTTGACTATCCAGTCAACGTCAAACGAATAACGGTATTTTTTGGTAACGTTGTCGCGACCCTGCGCACCCCAGCGCGATATGTAGGCGCTGGTCTCTATTGCGTTACGGAGTGCCATGGCGACGCCAAGCGCCTGAACCGGGGTATCGGCGTAAACATCTATTTGGGTGGTATAACTGTCATAGTCAGGCGTGGTATCGAGATACATCTCTGCACCGCCGGAAATGTTCTGCCATACGGCGTAGGGATACACTATTTCATCATCCTGCATGCCGAACGGATACAGGCGTACAGGGTCAGAGCCCAGCACAGCGATAACATCAGGGTTGGATGAACAGACAGAAAAAATGGGTGCAATCATGCCGCCCCCCTGCTTGCCCGCTGTATGGCGCGGTCCAGAGCCCTTTCAAACTCCGCCGCAAAAACGTTAATTACAGCCGCGTCAGGGCCGTTGATAATCGGCCTGAAAATTGGCTTTGCCGCAGCGTGCTGCGTACCAAACTCAAGAAATCGCCAGTACCAGGTATCACCGCCAGGGTTACCATTATCGCCTGCAGTTTTGTACGTCTTGCCGGCGCGACCCCTTCTTACATTCTCCTTTGTTTTGGCATACTGTCTGGCGCCACCCATCACTCCAACCCGAAATGCCAGGTTGCCAGTGCGCTTAAATGTGACGCTCCCCCAACTGGCCACGATGTTTTTAAAAATTGCCTCTCTGGTCATTGGATTGTCGACGCGGCTGGCGCTGCGTCGTGCGCGGTCTCGGAGAACATTAGCTGCCTGCCTCAACGCATGGCGGCCAGCCTTATTCCTCGTCACATCAGATACAGCCCGCATCTTCCCGATAAGTGGGTCCAGACCTGTCAGATTTATAACTATCTCGTCAGCCATCATTGACCCCTTCAGAGCATGGCAGCGTCATATATTCCAGTCCACTCACCGGATCTGGAAGGACGCCGCTGATGTTGTAGATTTTCCCGCGATAAATAAATCTGTGCTTACTTGTCACATCGGCACGATAGCGAATAGTGATCCTGGCAGTTATTTCACTCTGTACAGCCCGGGCAGAAACAAACTCCTTACCAGAGAGCGGGTAAATCTCAGCCCACAACTTTGCTACATCCACCCACGAGTCGATAATCGCCCCTGTCAATGTGTCCTGGTGTTTCTCCGAACGCTGCAACATAACTCGATGCCGTAGCCTGCCAGCCTTCATGCTACCTCCCCGATCTGCCGCTGAGATATGTCACTGGCTCCTGCTGCTCAATAACCTCGTCATCCACCAGGGACTGAATTATCACGGCGCACAATGACTCATTAGACTCCGCCAGACGGTTTATCGCTGCGGTCTGTTCCTGCTGTGCGATCGTCTGCGCTCGAATGGCCGCCAACAATTTGTTTAGATCGTTCATACGCAATTTTCACCCACTTTTTAATCCACGCCTTTCGGCGCTCACAGCCTGCACAAGCCATGACATATCCTCAAATAATGGTTGGCCGGCGTAGGTCGTAAATGAGCATTGATACAGAGAAAGGAAGCTCTCCCTGTTTCAGCTTCTCTTCTTCTTCCCCACCACGATTTCTGTCCATGTAGCCGAGCAGAACGAGCAATGCAGTCTGAACCCGGGTAAGCGGTTCACCGACTATCAAATTCCCGGCAGCATCAACAACTCGCTCCCTGCTTCCCTGAATGTAGGCAAGTATCGCCGCGCTTCCGCCCTGTATTTTCATCGTCAGGTCAGAATCTCCGTAATCGTCATCAATACGGAGATGCATTTTTGCCTCTTCGAGACTGACCAGCTCAATCATGGTTTATCCCTCAGATCGCGACCCTTCTTAACAGCAAGAGTCCAGCCCTTAGAACCGGCTTCGCCTGGCTTATCGCTTGTTGCTTCATTGCAATGCCAGAGAGAGCCACCCCATGTGACGGTATCTCCCGGTTGGTATTCATTACCTGCTTTGAAAACATCTCGATAAATCGTTACCGGAATATCGAACGATTTAATTTCCTTAATACCGCTTGCCCTCTCAAGAGTGATGGAGAAAGAGCGCTCTTTATCCTGCTGGATGTCAACAGCTGATACACCGTCAACAATGCACTCCCAGCCACGCATGCCGAATGTCTTCTCATGAGAACGCCACAGGCCGCCGTTGTGCGTAGCGTAAGTGCCACGAGGATAGCTTTTCTGTTCATCTATAAACGGCTCAAGCTCTATTGAGAGAGCGTCGCGGCCATCTTGCCCGGGCTGTGGGGAAGGAACCTTAGCAGCCACTTCTTCTGCCAACTTTTCAACGTCAACAGGAGCCGGAAGCGATGCTGAGATAACCTCTTCTACTAATGGCCTCAACTCCTCAACGGTGACGCTTTTCCCATCTTTCGGTTTTGGTAGTTCAGCCATCACGATATTTACTGCCTGAACTATGTCTTCTGCAGTACAGTCCTTGCCGTCCTTCGGCGCTGGTATCCTGTCTATAGCGTCGTTAACCATTTTCTGAAGCAGCGGCTCAACGTCTTCAACGGTGATGCTTTTACCATCTTCAGGAACGCGAATCTGCTTCACCGCGTTAGAAACAGCGTCACCTACCAGTTGGTTTAGATCTGGCAATTCTGGTGCTTTTGGCAACTCAATGGCACTTACCGCATCCGCAACCATTTTTGAAAAGTCAGGTGCTTCTACTGTTTGAGTTTCAGGAATTGAATTCTTCAGCTCCTCCAGTTTCTTCTCAAAATTGCCGGCTGTTTTCTCCAGCGCTTTCTGAAAGTCACCTTCCATTTTTTTTATCGCTGCTCCGAACTCTTCACCCAGTGCTTTTATCAGGGATAATTCACGTTCATTCATTTTGTTAATAATCCTCTGAGCATTGATTTTGCAGAGAAAATCTCTGTCTCGCTTAATGCTTTAGAGCCATCATCGGCAGGCACTTCAACAGGCTGAGTTGTCTTCTGACTGGTTCCAAATGGGTTTTCCGAAGCGTCACGCCTGGCCAGCGCTGCAAGACTGTAGTTTTGCTGTTGCAGGAAGAGTGAATCGCCACCCTCGACAGGAGGGAGATTCTCGCTTTTACGGGCCTCGTTGGGTGTGAGGATGGTATTTTTGACGCCATCGCCCAGCGCTTTCATCCTGCGCTCACTATCCATACGCAGCAGAGCACCGATATCAAGTTCCACGCGCTTTTTTGGATCCAGCTCAAAGGCTTCTTTCAGAAGCGACTCGATAGACTCAATCAACACCTGCAGGCACTGCGAGTAGTATTGCTGCTCAAGCGCTTCCACGTTGTCTGAACTGGGTATTTCACCCACACCAACTTTGTATGCCGGTACGTGAAAGGCCGAACAAACCATTTCAGCAGATAGTTTCTGTTGCTCAACGGTCTGCGCATCGACTGCTGTCATCGTCACAGACTGATAGCTGGCACCTCCGGAAATCAATCCGGTTTTACCCGCGTTTTCACCGGTATATCCTGCGTCCCAGTTGGCTTTTATCTCTTTAGCTTTCTCTTCGCTTATTGAGCCGGGAACGGTGATAACACCACTTGGTTTCCCACCATTCTTAAAGAAGAACGCAGAGCTTTCCTGAATGTGCTTACCCTGCATTGCAGCCAGTCCACACGCATAGATAGGTGAAATACCAATCAGTGGATGGAACAGGCAGTTAAAGCGATCGTGAATGATTTCGCGTGCAGGTACGGTTACCTGTGCCGGTAAACCACTAATCTGGTCAGGACTGATTTGATAAAAGACAGAGCCATCATCAGCAACCAGGGGAATGACTTTATCCGGATCAAGAATGCGAAGCTCTGTATTCTTACCGGCATTGTTTTTTACCCTCATCACGTAGGTGTTACCGCGTGAAAGTTTTGAATTCATCCATGTTTCAAAGAACTGAATTGTGTTCTGAAACTGGTTAGGCTTGCTGATTAATGTATCGAAATTGGTATCAGAAATTTCTTTCCAGATACCGTTAGAATCTTTGGACTGAATAGCGGGCGACATCTTGGAAATGTCACTGGCTATCAACGTAATGCAGGAAAACACCGCGTAATACGAAAGCACGGTCTCATTCCTGATTTCCATGTTTCTCTGCCATGCTCCAGCAAACGGTTCTCGTACATATGAAAAAATTGGATTCCAGCCACGGGATGATGGTTGCTGCAATGCTTTCTCTTTCCGTCTAAAAGGATTCCACATCAGCCAGTCTCCGCGTTAACTTTTTTCTTTTTCTGTCTACCAACTTTTTTGCCAGTCATATATTCAGCTTTATGCAACAACACCAACACCTTTGCACACTGGTCATTAACTATTTTTTCGTCGCCTGGCATTGAGTCATGTGTACTCTGTAGGTATCTGATCTTTGCCATGTCAAATGGCGGGGTTTCCCCCGCCCTCCTTCTTAGCTGGTTTGACCGGATGAGTAATTAACTCCGCTGATGACTGCTACAGCGGCAGTGCGGCGGCGCTTCCAGTTAATCCAACGCTCAGCACGAATTGCTACGCTATTGGTCTGCCACATGGAAACCAGTTCCACTGCTACAGGTGTAATGCTATCTCCTGTTGGTTCTGATTCCATTTCCAGTGATGCCTCAGTTGACATATCAACCGCAACACCACCTTCATCAGCCAGGTATACGTCTGGAGCATTCATCAGAATCAACTGATTACCAACATACTGAGAGACAATGGCCGGAAGCCCTTCAAACGTACCTCCAAACATTGTCATATCAGGGTACTCTTTTTGACCAAGCGCATTTTTACGCTTAGATATAGCCAGAGCGGTAGAGCTGGACATCAACCAGACAGCGCCAGTAGGTTGCAGATTCGCATTGATGAATACGTCAAATGCTGCAGTGCTGTCAGCATCAGGATCTCCGGTACTTGGGATGGTTGTTGCTCCATTGGTAATTGATGCAGGTGATATACCAGCAACTTCAGTTTTAGCAGGATCAACAAAGTCTGTATCAAGGCGAGCAATGACTGATTCAGCAAGGGAGTTACGTACAAGAATATCCGCTTTAGGATTTGAGAAGCGGATAAGTTCTTCTGTCAGGACTGAAATTGCAGCCACCTTTGAGAAACCAAATGTGATATTCGAAAAATCAAACTTGGTAAGTGGTTTTGCTTTGCCCTGTCCAACCCATTGCGCCGCTCCTCCTGATGTCTGAACAGGAATTCGAACATTGAAAGGCACTTCGCGTAGCGAAGGGATATTTCCTACACCAAATTGTCCGATAATGGTTTGTGGGCGAAGGAAATCCACAAAATCATTAGCAAAATCCTGGTATTCAACTAGCGCCCCAGCCCATACAGGATCCGTAGTGGTACCGGCCTCTACAGCAGCCTTAAGGACATGGTGTAGTTTAGTATCTTCGGGATATTTGCTTTTAGCGATTGAAAGCGCTTCAGAACGTACACCTTTAGCTGCCGCCAGCGCCTTGGTAAAGCGGGCCATTGCAATACCTTTTTCCAACTTCGGCGGAACTCGGATAATTGATGGCGCATTATTCACCACGGTAACCTCACCGGATGCAGCCTTAGTAACAGGCTTTGCAGTGGCTGCCATATTGTTTTCCATATCGCGAAGACGTTTAAGATGCTCGTCCACCGATTTAATTTCTGAAGAGGTATTGTCATAGCTTTCTGTCTCTTCAACATCCAGTGTACGCCCTTCATCAGCAGCCTTGCTCATGATGTCACTCAGTGAAGCGGCCAGCGCTGCACGCTTGTTTTCGAAACTTTTAATTTGTTCAGCGATATTCATCGTTGGTTTTCCTTTTTGAGATATTTGCTTTTGTGCTGTAGCGCCAGCGGATTGATTTGCTTTAACCACGGGTTTCTCATTGCCAAGCGCGGCGAGTAACTGGCGGTCAAAAGATTTAACTGTCTGAATTGAGCAGTCGGCGTTTGCAGGGATGGTTACCGCGGATGTTTCAAGCATTTCCCATTCCTGAAAATGGACGCCGCCAGAATCAAGGAATGCGTATTTAATTGGCTTGAAGCCTACTGAAAGGCCTTTTACCAGTTGTGATTTGATAGAAGCCCATGCCTCTTCTAAACGCGCAGCCAGTTGTGAAGGCATATCAGGAGTTGGCTTGACCAACTGCGCGGTGATCTGAATTCCTTCTTTCACCATCTTTGGGGTGCAGTTTCCGATTGGCTGGCTTCTGTCGTGCTGCCAAAGGAATGGGATTTCTTCACGAAACTTAGCACCGCCAGGCTCAAGAATGTCACCATCACGGTCTGGTGAAGGCGCTGATGCAATACCGACAATGACTCGCTTGTCTTCATCAACTGACTTCACCGTCATGATGGTGCATGCCCGGTTAAGCGTCATTTTCTGTCCTCCAGAAACGAAAAAACCCGCCGGAGCGGGTCAATAACTGACGTGTTTGTCATATGAAAAATACCTGGTAATCTTGTTTCTTCGCCTCTGGATTCAGCGCCATTAACGAGACGGCATTAAATAGCGCCATTAGGGGGTCAATCTTTCCTTTCCCGCTGGCCTGTTTGGTGATGAGCATGGCATTCCCTTTAGGCTCAACTCTGGCGTTTCCAACACACCACGCCATCATCGGTTGGCCACCATGTATCAATACGCCTTCAGCAAGCTTTCTCTCAGTGGTTTTAATCGCTCCGCCAAGTCGCCACCCCTGACTGACACCAACCACTGCACCTTCAGGTATTTCAGCCTCTACGAGCGCATCTAGTATCTGACCCACACCTGAGGGGTCGATGCCGATTTTATCCAGCAACTCTGCATCATGAATGCGGCTTACATACTCAGCTACTTCTTCAGTATCTTGTCCGACGCGCTTAACGATAGTCAGGTCACCGGCCTTAACAAAGTCGTTGAAACGGGACTCCTCACTTTTTCGGCGGCGCACAGCTATTTCGTGCGCCCAGGCATGACCCCAACCAATCCATTCACGGGTTTCTTTGTCGCGGCCAATAACGTAAAGCCCCAGAAGATCATCTAGTCCGCCGCCGTCTATGCCAACCGTGGCTACTTCAGCACGTTGTAGAATATCTATGAAGGTCACCGGCCTGATTTGCGATTCCCAGAAATCGACACCAGCCCAGCGGTCGCTACGCAGGTTAAGGCCAATTTCAATGTTGAGGTGCTTTGCCAGAAACTGCTGCAGCGTACCGTCAGTTTTGGCCTGATTTTTACGAAGCTGATCGGCAATCCATTCGGCGCTGACAGAGCGTCCGACATTTGGGTTGGTAATATAGAAATTTTCCGGTTCGAGGTAAGCTTTGCTTTCCACCATATGTTCCGGGAATTCATAGAGAATACCCAGCGTTTTTGGATCGATGATTTTTCCATCGCGGACATTTCGCCAGTAATCAAGACGTTCTTTGAATACCCCTGCCGGTGGCTCATCACTCTGTGTGGTGAGGAATATTACCCACCCTTCGTTACGTGAAACCTGCCCACCCAGCGCCTCCATAAACATTGCTTCGGCATTAGAGCGCTTACCAAAAAGCCAGAGTTCGTCGACAAGAATACGGCCTGATTTCTTACCAGACACTGTATCCGTATCCGCGGCCACAACTTTCAGTGTGTTGCGAGTCACCCTGTGGGTGATGGTACGAATATGATCCTGAATCTGGAACATATCGGACAGTTCCTCATCAGCACGTATCATGCCGGCTGCGGGTTTGAAGCTGTTATCGGCAACCTCTTTTGTCGGAGCCAGAATCAGATGCTCTTCATCCTCACGCCAGCAGAGGATTAATGCGGTAAGCATGATCCCGGCAGCGATTGTCGATTTTGTATTTTTTTTCGAGATTAGCAGGCCATATTCGCGGATAAGCTGGTTACCCGTCTCGGCGTCATATCCACCGAAAATCACCTTCACAAAATCGAACACCCAGTCTTCAGAGCACTCGCCAAACGTTGGTTTTCCAGGAAGATCAGAAACCCGCAGTTCACGGAAAATACCGAGCGCCTGCTCCGCCTGATCAGGAAAAATTGGTGGCGGGATTATTGATTCACCAGCGATGAGACGCCTTTCCCATTCCGGGCAGGCCGTAGACCATTGCGTCATAAATTAGCCCTTATTATTTACAACCAGCTTTGGTGGGGCCAGCGCGCCAAACTTACTGGCACTTGCGGCCACTTTCGCAGCTGCATTCCTGGCGTCCTTCTTGCCGCCCTCGCCTTTTTTGGTGTGAACGTAGGGGAGCATGGCCTTTGCGGCATCCTTCCTTGTATCTATATCCTCAGCCGCGTCATTCATCACCGCCCGTAGAAAATCAAGGGGGTCATCATATTTTTTCATCACGCCGTCACCAGGCGATTGCTGCACGCCATGGCTGGCCGGCAGCTCCGCGGCATTTTTCGCTGTTACATCTTCTTGCGGCTTCTCTTCTTCCTGCCCGGCACGCCCTTTTTTCCTGATAAAGGCAACGATGTCCGGGTCTTTTGCCAGCCTCGACCCTTGCGAGCGGGCGGTTTTCTCTGAGTAGCCAGCCTGGCGGGCGGCTTCTGCCTGAGATGAGCCGGACATCAGCGCCAGCGCAAACCTGCGCTTCTGTCCCGTAAACACGTTAACAACCTCCAAAGGGGAATTTTTTCTGTACATGAGAGGGGGCGCGGTGTCCAGCGCGATCGACGTTGACACCCACAGATACCCCCCCAGGGGTTTAGTCAGATAATTACGACCCCATCCTGCGATTTATCCTGCGGTACCGAGTGTTTTAATGCCTCATTGTCAGGCTGGTTAGTTGATGCTTCTCGCGATGACTTACCAGAGTGACAGGCAATGCAGAGCGTCCACAGGTTGCGCTCATCGTTGTCACCGCCGAACTGTAGCGCTATGCGGTGGTCAAGCTCGCTGTCATGCAGGTCTACTACTCGTTTGCACATGCAGCAGTGACCACCGTCACGCGCATAGATACGACGCTTGAGGCTAACCCTTGCGCTACCGCTTACCCGGCGGTTCTCTCCATAGATTGGCTTAATGCGGCGGGTATCGATAGCTTTCAGGCGGGGTTGCAAAGTCTTTAGTTTAGACATGTAACCTCCATGCTCTACGACGCTCTGTTCGCGGCTGATTGTCTCTTGCTGGTTCCACTGGCGGCCCATCAGCATGGTCAACGAGTGAATAGCAGGGATAGACAACGGGACCTCCGTAAGCGTCACCTACTGCATAGTCGGCTGCCTTGCTGTGGTTCCATTTATCCAGCACTCGCTTGATATTGTACTGAGGTACGCTGTAGCAGACGCCATGAATCAGGCGAGGAAGTGTGATGTAGTCTGCTCTTGCCTTATCCGCTGTGATTAGCTTTGTAGCTATGTCGAGTTGATATTGAGGAGGACGACCAGTGCCGAGATAGAAAGACACCAACGCATCAGGGAAACGCTCAATCCAACCAGCAAGCTTGCTGGTGAACCCATCAACCGGAATTGCATCATCCTCTAAAATGACCACGCGGCAAGATTGTTCTTCCGCCCATTCAAGAGCGCGGCGGTGATTCCAGTTAGCGCCGCTATCTCCCGTGTCGATGAGTAGCAATGCGTCTATCGATTCAGCCAGAATTGATGCTTGTTTATGGCGCAGATGGTGACCAACAACCACAAACTTTACTTGTGTTTCCACCATGCACCCTCCTTCCCAAGACCATCCGTCTTGAACACGGTGTGAACCTGCGGACCAGTTACCAGCCTGTCTGCAAATGATTGTGCGACTATACCGAACGCCAGCATGTCACCTATCGCTGCGCCAGCCTGCTCTTTCTTCCAGAAACGATAACTCTCGATCTGGTAGTAAAGACGGATGATGCCGTGAGCAAATGCCATCACATCAGCGCGCGTACCTCCAAGCAGCCCAGCATTGAGCATCACATCGCTGCGGCGCGCTTCGATGAACTCCTGATAGATGCGCTCAGGATGATTCTGCTTTGCCCAGGCATCGGCGTATGTCTTCGGTTCTGAACCAACATAAACCTTACCGGTCTCCATCTCATCCCACGGAGTACGCAGCATTTCGACATCAGTACCATCGGTACACCAGACGAACCGATATTCAGGATGATCGCGAAGGTGCTGCCAGATGTGCAGCCAGCGCCGGAAGTAGACATTCATCTTCACGACAGGGATATGGAATAGTTCAACACCAGCTGGACCCGTTTGCAGTTCATCCACCAGCGCAACACATCCACACTGACGAAGTGACTTAGCCCATTTACTCAACTGTTCAGGTGTGGCCATCAGTTTAGTTCCGCGCTGCGGGTCAGGATGGCTGGTAAGAAGCGTGGTGATTACCACATCGCGCTGCTGCCGGTATTCAACATATCCGGTAAAACCGGTATCACGTCGCTCATTGTGGATCTTAACGTTACGCTCCACCAGAGCTACTCGCTCAGGCTTAGGCACTGACCTTTCGACAGCTTCATGCTCATCGAGAGAATAAATGAGTTTTTCGGAGTTAGTCACGTCGGCATAGGCCCAGGTGGTTAACCCAGCATTATGAATGCGGAGAGCCAGATCGCTGTGTTCGTACATACCGCGACCGTAGACCGGATCGAATCCGCCGACCGTCTCGATGGCGCTGCGGTGATAGTAGAGCATTACACCGCGCTGCCCGGTGTAAGCAACATGCTTATCATCACGGTACAGTTCCGCCATGTCGTTCAACTTATTGCGCCCGGCAAGATCCAGAAACTGGTAAGCAAGATGGGGCTCTGGTGATTCGATATATGGGATATGCCAGTTATCGGCGATGGCATACGCATCGTCATCCCACAAAAATAAATGTTCGCACCCTGAGTCCATAAGGCATTCAAGACTGGCATTTTTCGATGCGACAATTCCACATGACTTATCGTGCCGGATTAAATTGCACCACTCAGGCACTTTTGCTGGAGGGTTTGAACCGTCATCAATGACGAATACAACTGCACCGGCAGGTAAATGTTTACGATGTTGCTCAAGTGCATTTGCGAGTACCTGCGGCCTATTATGTGTAGTTATCGCGATCCCGATTTTATTGTGTGAAACGCTATCTGCGCGGACATAAGGAACCCCATCAACAATGACGTCTCTAACAAATACGCTCATCGGAATTACCTTTTAGTGATGAACCTTGTCGCACAGGAGATCCGGCCATCAGAAGGCACCGACGCCAGCCGGTTCCTCAAGGGTCATCCTGAAAGGTTCTGAGTTCGATGTGCGCGTGCGATGCGCATAAAAAAGCCACCAGCGGATGCCAGTGGCTTGATTTCCTTCTTCTTCTGGTAATAAAAAGCCCCGCTATTGCAAGGCCGTGATTAGTCATAATTTCGGGCAGTTAGCCTGTACTGATTTATTGTGCGTCAGAATGTCGCGCTTGGTCTGCTGGTCCATCACCTTGATATCGTTCTCGGTGAGGTATATCGGCACCACCCAGTCACACGCCGTGTCTGTCACTTCAACCCTTACGCGTCCAGCGTTCGAGCAACTCACGATCAACAGCGTCACCAGGCAGAGTATTAGTTTCTTTGCGGACATCGTTAGCTCCTTTCATTGCTTCGGCACGCCGCCTGGCAGCTTCTTTTGTCGCGGCGGCGGTTTCTTCCATGCGGCGACTTTCTGACCTCCCTACGCCCCTGGAGAACCCGACACCGAAAACGGCTGCGATGAATGCCACTACCGTGAATAGCAGCCCAATAATGGTCTCCATGCCCATGATCAAACCCCTTCAGCACAAAGTTTTTTTTCAGCATCACGGCGCTTTACCAGGCCAGGTAATTTAACCTTGTTGGAATATACCCACCGGGGGAATTCATTACAGGCTGCACCAATGTCATTCTGGCGCAGCAGTCTGTACAGCGTTGATTTTTGCATGGCACCACACCCAACGTTGAACGTGATAGAGGTAACAGCGGAGAATGTGTCGTCTGACAACTGGCGACCATTTGCATACCGGTTTACACAACGCTCCGCCTCCTGAATATTTTGTTCCCAGTCAGCGGCTATCTGCTCATAACTTTTACGCTCGCCGCTCTTAACGCCATGGGTATTCCCGATACCATCAGTCAGTACACCAGCAGGACACATATATGGTTCAAGGCGGCACCCTTCGGCATTACCGATAAGCTCAAGTCCTCGCTCATTGGTTCTGACGTTTCCTGCGCTGAGCACAATTGCAATAATCGCCCCAACAGAGCAAATAACGCCAGCACCACCAGCCAGCTTTTTACTGGTTGTTTTTTCCATCATTATCCACTCTGAAGTCGTTGCGCCCAGCAATCTCTGCCACATTCCCACGAGCACGGAATATCGCCACGCAAACCGCGAAATAGAAAACCACCTCACCTGCATCTATATGCGTATAGACACCGAAAATAATTCTTATCGAGGTGGATGCTGAAATTAGAATTAGCGCGTAGGCAACTATTGACATGAAACGACGAAAACGCCCTTCTCTTTGATAAAATGCCAGCCTTATAGCAATCAAAGCGCATATTGTTGCATGGGCGTACAACAGAAACCATTCTGGTATCGTCATTTTCCGCCCTCCTTTTTCCAGAAGGTGATTTTCGATTTAATGGTTCGAAATAACTCTTCCAGTGATACCGTCCTCGACTTCGCGAGAAGTCTTAGCAAAATGGTGACGGTAATAGCCGATGCCACCAGCGCACCTACCGCTGGTGATACCGCCACTGTTACCGGCGGCTGAAGGTGATTGAGCGCCATATTCAGAAGTCCTGAAATAATTTCAGAAACCGGTTGCGAGCAATACACACCACCAATAAACGAAATACACGCGTAAATTACCTGCTTCCATATTTGATGGTTTTCTGACGACAGCACATAAAGCATCGCTCCCGCTAACGCACATATCATTACTGCTGGCGTCGCCTCCGGGAATAACGTGGCAAATGTCACACCAGCCGATCCAGCCGTCATAATTCCAGCCGCAGTTAACGGACCGTGCATTGTGATTTCCTTTCTGTGGGCACAAATGGACCGCCGACGCGGATTTGAACCGCGGACAGGCAATTTAGAGGATTGCTGCTCTATCCGACTGAGCTATCGGCGGAAATGACAAGACCCACTGAAAGTGGGATTTTTCAGGAATAAAAAACCCGCACAGCGGCGGGTTTTCAACGGTAGACACACAAAGCCCATCGTTGGGATAAATTTAGCCAATTTTTCCCCACAATGCAACCCCTTCAGCGTGTTACTTTGCGTAGAGCGCTTCCTGCGCTGCTTTCAGCCTCAAAGCATACACTTACAATGCGCTCATAAAATGGCCTGACACTTTCGTATGCAATCTTCCGTTTCAGCTCAGGCCATACTGCATTTAGCGCCTCCTTAACTGTCGAGAATGTCAATCTGGAATAACCACGGCCGGAACATTTATCGCACTCCTTAAATACTGGAACACCTCTCATCTCCCTGGTCATTGCTTCGTCCACCACCCTACCCCTTCCATGACACCGACAGGCATTGCTCAGGATTTTTTTTCCCTTACAGGCAGGACAGAGCACGCGCGCCTTTTCTCGTACAGACCTCCATTCCTCCCAGTAAGACGGAAGGACGCCTTTTGTACATTTTGCCCAGGCCGGAGGCTTTCCATCTGGAAACTGCACTTTATTTGTGAACACCTCTGCATCAATAAATCCCTCACCATTGCAGCAATCACACTCTCTGACACTGGCTGCGCTGCGGGAATAATCAGCATAGGCATACCGTGCAATTATCCCTATCACTACACACTTTTTCTCTTCCTCCAGATCTTCAATATGTCGGCATTGAGAAGAGATTTTCATTGCCTCATCAACCAGCCCGGAAACGGCTTTATCTGGTGACTGAACGCCGACCTTAGACAGGAACAAATTGAAACCAAGCGGCGCCTCAGCCTGAACCATCCCCTGAGCAGCCATCACATCAGTAGTTGTTAGCACATCGCCACCTGTGGCGGGAGTGGAATCATTTAACTTCGGTGACTTAGGTGAGTAATATTTTGGTAATGATTCAATGTTCATGCGCGTTCTCCACTACGCCAGTACGCCGATCGCCATAGCGCGATCAATAAAACGAAACAGCAGCTCCAGTTGGCTGCCGTGCTTTCTTTCAAACCCGGCCATGTCGGCGTGTAACTCGTCGTGACACACTCTGCACAGTGGTAACACGAACAGGTCATGTGCCTTTGTTCCCATACCGCCCTGACCATGGCCAATCAGGTGATGCGGGTCATCAGCCGGGCTACCGCAGCCACTACAGGGCTGCGCTTTCACCCAGTCGGTGTACTTCTTGCACTCCCAGCGTCGGCGCTTCGGGCGCAGCATGAATGACTCCGGTGAATCAGGATCCACTTTCAGCGCCAGTACCTTCTTCACTTTCTCATGCACAATGCTGGTGGCCGGTAGCTCAGGGACGATATTGCTCTCCCGGGTGACAGAATGAACGACGGACGCCGGCATACGCAATGCCTTGCGCGCCATCCCTTCCGGCATGGCTTCAATCACACCCTTACGCGCAGCCCACCAGCAAAGCTCTGGGAGGGTCATACCGTGGCTTTCGTCGAATCCCAGATCGCTACGCGCCACATCCAGTAGCCAGGTGGTAACATTTTGTTGTGCCAGTTGCTCAAGCCGGGGAAGGTGCTGGTGGCGCAGCGTGTTGTCGCAGTGCCAACACAGGCGAAGTGAACCTGGAGCGTGTCGGCAGGCTACCAGCTCAGCGTGGTGATAATCACTGTGTGCCCACTGGCACCCACCAGCCTGACCAAGCAGCCAGCTATCCAGACCACTCAGGCCGCCAGCGGCATGGATAACCCGTTCGTCAGCGAAGAATAGTGTCAGCGATTCATCATCCTGCAGGCGCTGACGGGCTGGCGGTAGTTCGCCGGAGGGAATTTCCGTCATGTACTCTGGTTCACGGTCGATTAGCACCCGACCAGAGAACAGCGGTAGCAGGTCAGCACCCGGGCGAAGCATCACCAGCCCCAACTCTCTGACCACTACGGGGGTAAGCAATGCTCTCACGCCGCACTCCCATGGGTCAGATGCTCAACCCAGAGACCAGCGATCCACTTCACGCCTTTAGCGGTGAATCTGGCCTGACTGAACGCATAGTTTGAAGCCTGTGTGGTACCGGTCCTGACCTCGAAGCGCCCAACATCGCTGTGCTGCTGGTATGGCGTGAGAATACCGTTAAGCCGGTACATTATGTGCCTGTCGAGAAGAAATAGCCGGAACTCTGGCTCCTTAGCGTTGAGCAACTTTGCCACCTGCCGGAAAGTCATTGAACCGCTGGACTGCACATACCGATCAACAAACTCCACTTTCGGTGCAGCGGCGGCCAGCTCTTCTGTCAGCTTCTGTTTCTGCTCTGCCAGATCTGCAGCCAGGCGCAGAGCTTCAGGTAGTGACTGAGGAATGACTGGCCGTGATGCCATTTCCAGCTCCTGCCATCTATCGACAAGACGAGCAGTGAACGCTGGAGATAATTGAGCAACGATGATGTAGCTATCCCGTTTTCCAATCAGATACTGGTTATAGACCTGCCCGTTCTGGGGATGGGTGTACGCCATCGGCGCATACCCCTGGATAACTCCCGAATCCTGTAGCCTTTCAATTGTCCGGCATACGTCAGAATGACGTGACTCCACCAGTTCTGCGATAACCCGGCTGGACATCTTTATTTGCAGATCCATGTTGACTGCATGATGTGCCGGGCAATTTACATTTACGTTCATTTGATTCATGCGTTTTCTCCACTTTCAGGCGGCTGCACCCGCCCGGGATTCGTATCTGCTTATCCTTATTTCTACCTTCCCCTTTTTGATTACCGGACCCCACTCCACCAGCATGCGCTTAACCTGACTGTCATCTTCCCAGACGCCGGTTAGGGTCAGGGCATCTAACAGCGCTTTGTTGTAGTTATCGATATCTCGACGGCGCTGATCCGGCGGATACAACACAATGTGAACCTCGGCCAGATCAGAGGATGTCCGGGGAACGGCTCGCAGTTGCTCAATAATCGCCGCTCTCGCTGCCTGCTGGAACTTGCGCCCTGTCTCGCTTACCAGATGCCTACCCTTCAGCGGCCCCTTGCTCGGGGCGCGCCAGTAACTGTTAACGCTGGGAGGAAACGGCAATATCAGTTTCATGCCGCCTCCCGTTTAGAAATACACATCTCAGGAAGATTGACCTCCACCAGCGCCTGGGCGAAAGGCGGTGGAACCGCGTTGCCACAGCGTGCGACCTGCTTATCTTTCGCGTATTTCACGCCGTGGTAATCCTGGTCAATGATGTACCACTCAGGGAAGCCCTGAGCGCGATACAATTCGCGCGGTTGCAACATGCGCATCCTTATATCAACGATGCGGTATGTAATTCCGTTGATTTCAACCAAACCGGTGCTATCCGTTCCGCAATATTCCTTCAGGAACGCCAGCACCCGCCCTGCGCGCTTCTCGTCGTAGCTCCCAACCGCGAGAGTAGTTTCAACCTCTCCAATATGCTGGCCACCAGCCGTGATTGTTGGCATCGGTTCGCAGGTTCGCTGACCATCCCGACAGGTTCCGCGCAATTTAACCAGATGTGAGGCAACAACAGCGTGGTGATCTATCGTAGTTACAGAGTGCGTAGGCTCATCAAGCCCGATCCCCGGTCCGGTATAATTCCCTCCGTAGTGCTTCGCCAGAAATGCGGAGACAAGCTGTGATTTACCGCCGCCACCAGCGGTAATCGTTGCGCTGGGTTCGTCGGCCCGGTGGCCGACGCTGGCACCGAATTGCCGGGCGATAACTGGAGCGACGACGCAGGCGCGCGACTCTTTCATGATCGTGTGAGCAGGTTTATCAAGCGGGCGCGGTTTAGCCTGGTATTCGCCGCCACCGTTGCCAGCGAGGAACGGGACAAGGCCCGCCTCAACAATCCCCAACGCATGACCATTCCCACCCGGGCGCTTAGATGTGCCGGCTGTCACAGTTGGTACCGGTTCGGTGACTGGCTGCCCGGTGACGCCGGTGCGGAACTTGGTCAGGTGTGGTACGACTACCGCAAAACCGTGGGTTTTCGTAATAGTTTGTAGCGGATCTGCCAGCGACTGGCCACGAAAACAATCGTACTGCCCTTTTGTCGTGGTGTGGTTGCACTTCACGATGAACGGTTCCGCGCTGTCGATAACGAAACGCTGTATGCCACGGGCAATACGTTTTAACGTGTTCTCCGCCAGCGGCTTTTTGCGATCGAAGATGCTTGGCGCTGGAATTGACCAGTCGATGCATTCTGCGGCGGTGCGCCATGGTGCCAGTTTGCCAGAAATCACCGCAGGCGATTTCGGATCTCCATGAGTGGCTTCCGGCCATACAATCGGCCTCCCATCGCAGCGCATTACCATGAAGAAACGCTTTCTGATCGTCGGCGCACCATAATCACACGCACGCAGCTCGCGATACTCAACGACATAGCCCAGGCCTTTTACCAGTCGCGCTGCCTCCTCACTGTCCACCGAAATATTCAGAAATTCGCAGCATTCCGCTAGCGCAGGATGATCCGCTGAAATGCCAGTAGTCAGCATGCCAATGAAAGCCTCAAAAGTTTCGCCGGCGCGGGCAGGGTCAGGACGCATTTCACCCGCCAGCAGAGGACCCCATGTTTTAAACTCTTCAACGTTCTCAAGCATCATAACTCTGGGACGTACCGCCAGCGCCCAGCGCATGACTATCCATGCCAGACCACGAATCTCCTTCTGGACTGGCTTTGCACCTTTCGCCTTCGAGAAGTGGCGACAGTCCGGTGAGAACCACGCCAGACCAACAGGCTTTCCGCCACTTGCCGTGGCAGGATCCACATCAAACACTGATTCACAGTAATGCAGCGTTTCAGGGTGATTAGTCCGATGCATAGCGATCGCATTTTCATCGTGGTTGATAGCGATATCCACACCACGCCCGATCGCCAGCTCTATGCCCGTTGATGCACCACCGCCACCAGCAAAGTTATCAACAATAATTTCACGCACGGACCTGACCTCCCATACTATCTACCAGACCGCCAGCGATGATGATGATTTCGTTCGTCGGCATGCGCTCCAGCCATAACTGGTTAATGTGGAATTTGATTTTGTTTTGCAGGGTTTCTGGCAGACTATCGACACTTGGCACTTTCTCAAATATGAGCCCCACCTCCAGCGGCCAGATCCGTGATTCTATTTCCGGCGCCTCCAGAACTGGTACTTTCAATGGTGCTGGCTGCTGCCCATAAGCAAACTGCGCCAACGCCAGACTTGTGCGTCCTTTCGCTTCCAACTCTGCGCGATCGATATAGCTAAAACGCTCACCGCGCCAGGACTTATCAAATATCACTATCGCGCCAGCAAAGAAGGCGCTGGTGGGTTTCTGTTTATCATCCGCCGGTACAAACCAGGTCGGCAGATCGAATCCAATACGGCCACGGATAAAACAGACGTGATCGGCATCTTCAGGCCACCATGTCTCACTCGTTGCTGACTTCACCAGGAAAACGTAGCGACCGCCTTTTTCACGCTGCTGAGACGCATAACTCATGATGTGCGTCATGCCGGTGATAGCCTGTTTTTCATGGTACTGTGAGCGGCTGTAGGGCGGGTTACCAAAGGCGGCGCCGCCGATTGATGCCAACATTTCAGCCCAATCCTGTGTCAGCGCGTTGTCTTCAGCGGTATACCACACTGGGCATTTCGCGTTACTGTCATCAGCAAACAGATCCAGAATAAGAGGACCAAATAACGCATTAATACCCCAGAACAGAAGATCTGGTGTGCGCCACTGATCGCCCACTTCATTCAGCCTGTGAACCGGCGCGGCTCTTAATAAATTCAATGCCTCACAGTACCGACTCGTATTTTTTTCAGTCGACATTGATCCCCCTTATGCTGGTAATGGCCAACCCTGAATAATTAACCGCCGGTGTTACTGTCCTGTTAGCGCAGTGGAGGCGACGAAATGCAATCCTCTCTCGCTCTCTGTCGGTCTCCACCAGGTCAAAAACCCTCAGCCACGCAGCCGCCGCTCTGCGATGCAGCCCGCGATACTCTAAATCCAGAGCAATATCCTCCAGCACCAGGATCTTCTCATGACGTTCTTTTCGCGGGTCTTCAGTAACCTCCACGGACGGATACTCTGCCACGCTGTACAGGTAGTGCGGACGGCCAGCACCTGGTTTGCGTGTGAGAAATTTATCGGCATGGAGTTTCAGCACATTCCGCGCAATAGTCCGGTAATTGAGTTTCGGCATTTTCTCTGCAATATCTGCCACCCTGCTGCCTGGATGTTCAGTCAGATACTGGATGATTTGGTCTCTCAGGCTCATGTTCTGAAACCCTCCGGAGCTCTGGTGTAGTCAACGTCGGCATAACTTGCGCGGAATGCCTGATCATCTGGTGACCTGTTGCGCTTACCCCACTTCTCGCGCTCCGGGCGCCCTGCAGCGTCCCACTTAGTGGCTGACTGCAAATAACCCGGAAATTTAGACGGGAGAAACAGCGTTGTTGGCCGCAGGTATTCAGCCATCTTCAGGTCCCTGCCCCACTTCTCGACACTGTAATCCACCACCAGCACCAGTTCTGCAGGAGTAAAACCATCACCCAGGCGCGCTCTGATGTTTTCCATTGACGATTTGCAGACCTGATACCGCGATCCTGTGGACTGGTTCAGGTGAGTTAAAACTCGTTTAGCATGTTCAGTGATTTCAACTTCCGGGTCGGGTTGCCCGGCAACCTGACAGAAAGGTT
Organism: Entomohabitans teleogrylli; assembly: GCF_001484765.1. Lineage (GTDB taxonomy): Bacteria > Pseudomonadota > Gammaproteobacteria > Enterobacterales > Enterobacteriaceae > Entomohabitans > Entomohabitans teleogrylli. The sequence continues at coordinate 78,014 of NZ_KQ947383.1, forward strand.
TTTTATCTGATGGATCAGTATTTGAATTTACTGACGGATCCCCTCCAGATTCTGGACGGTGAGAAACGGCTTTTTTTCCGCTTTCTGTACGTTCAGTTTCTGAACATTCAGATTCTGAACGTTCGGATTCTGAATGTTCAGGTTTTGAACGTTCAGATTCTGGACTATGAGAATAAGCACCATCAGCCGCCTGCCGCAGTTTGCGCACATTCAGGGTGTAAATATTCGTGCTGTTGCGTTGCCCCTTCCGACGTTCCTTACGTGTCAACCACCCTTCTCTTTCCAGATCGCCAATAGCAGTGATAACCGTGCTACGGCCGGCACCAATCTGGCGGGCTATGGTCTCTACACTCGGGAATGCAATTCCCTCATCGCTGGAAAAATCAGCCAATCTGGCCATCACCAGCAGTCTGGTACCTTTCAGTCCATAAGCCGCACAGCCATCCCATACCCAGGCTGACAATTTAACGCTCATCTATCGACCCTCTTAAACCTTTCCCTGAAGTGGTCAACTGGCTGCACAGCGCGGCCTCCACTTCTTCGCGCCAGTCCCCCACAGCCCACTCTGCAAAGCCGTGGGAGACAACCTCACGCTCTCCCTGTACATTGACCGCATAGCACCACTGGACGGGCTCACGCCCTCCCTGTACCGGTAGCGCAATCAGTTGCGACCGACGGTATGGCGCTGTTAAACTGTTCATGCGTTAGTTTCTCCACTAAGAAGCACAAAACGCCACGACGCCCGGAGCTGCACACTCGCGGGCGTCACTCATTTCTGGCTCACAATAAACCCGGGAAATCAGGTTGAGGAACGTCAGTATCGTGACGCGAAGGCGGTAAGCTATCTCATTCAGACTCGCCCACTCACAACGAGTGACGACATCATCCTCTGTGTACCGCCGGTACGCGTTAACCAGGTCTCCCAGTTGCCCCACCAGCTCAGCGAGCTTTCTTCCGATTTCCTCGTTCATATCCTCCGGCATGGCCCCGGGTATGTGCATACCGTTGTCTGTTTGCCGGGAGATTGCATCAGCAACGTATGTGACGCCAGCGGCCTTCTGCAAAACCATCGCCCAACCCATAGGAAATATCTGATCACCACCAGCACGCAGGCGATTGAAAATAGCGTCCTGGGTGGTATCCAGTATTTCTGCCGCTTCTGCATAACCACCAGGCAAAGCAGCGATAGTCCTGCGAATTGCTGCAACCATCCATGCAGGTTGCTTTTCGATCTTCCAGTGTTCGTTACCCACGGCTATCTCCTTCTTTCTGTGGTGTTTTCGGCTACCTGGATGAAGTAATCTTATAAATATCCGGGCGCATATCAGATTTTGTTATGTTTCCGGCAGTTACCTCTTCCAGTCTCTGTGCTAAAAGGAAGCCAGCCTTTTTATATCCGTTAAAGACAAGCCGAAGGTACCCAGTGGTAGACCCAACGCTCTTTGCTAAATCCATTTGCTCCGCCTTCGATAGAGAGTCCCAATACTCTTTCATAAATTGTACCTCCTGTGTACAGGATACCTGAAAAAAATGAACCCGCAAGGCACTTGTACCTTATTGGTACAGGTTAAATAATGGTGTAATGAAAACTATTGATGAAATCAGGCGTAATAACGCCAGAAAGCTCAGGGATGGTGTTGGCGGTAACAGTTTTTTCGCCAATATGATTGATCGTGAGCCCACCCAGACAAGTCGTCTGATAGGTGAAAACCCGACCAAAAATATTGGTGACGCCATGGCTCGCCACATTGAGAGGTGCTTTGACTTGCCGCAAGGCTGGCTTGATCAGGAGCATCAGGTAACCAATGTTGCAAAATTGCAGGATGTTTCCGACACTAATAGAAACATCACAATGGTTCCCGTTATATCCTGGGTGCAGGCAGGAGAGTGGACCGAAGCTGGATACACTGAGGTTGATTTGAGCAACACAGAGACCTACCCCTGCCCAGTACCATGCGGACCAATGACATATATATTACGCGTCATTGGCGACTCCATGATTGATGAATATCGCCCGGGAGATATGATTTTTGTTGACCCCGAGGTTCCAGCCGTTCATGGAGATGATGTTATCGCCATAATGCATGATACGGGGGAAACCACATTCAAGCGATTAATTGAAGATGCCGGGCAGCGATACCTGAAGGCACTAAATCGTAACTGGCCAGAACCGTATGTTAAAATTAATGGCAATTGCTCCATCATTGGTACTGTTATTTTTTCAGGAAAGCCCAGAAGGTTTGCTTAAAAAATTAACTTTCGACTAAAACCTGCCGCGGCAGGTTTTTTTATGCTTGACAATGTACCATCATGGTACATAATGTACCTGAAAGCACTGAGTAGGCATGATGCCACAAACCCTGTTCTGGCTGTTCACTTTTCCTTGATGGTGGCAGCCAGCTTTTTACAGCAGGGTGCAGCGCAGAGCGCACCGCAAATTTGATCAGGTGGTTGTGTTGTTAGTTTTGGGTGGTGCGCTCTGCGCTGTAACAAATCACGTTAGGACCGTGATAGCTGTGTATGTAGTATTTGGCGGTACCGGGGTCTTCAACCAATTACAGGAGGATGAGGATAGTGTTCTGACTGGTACCGCACCTTTTTCAGAACGGAGGGAGTATGAGTCAACAGGCCTGGCGTTCCTTAACCATTTTAATGGCAATCCTTATACCAATCGAGTTAGCCGCTTGCAGATTACTGATCTGGTGGTGGATGTAGCGCACAACAGAAAAGGACATCACCGATTTGTAGGTGCCCTTCTCGTTGTGTGGAGAAACTAACGCGGCCCATACAGGAAATCCTGGAAAAATTTAAATTTTATCGCCATGTGGCGAGGGTTTTCTGTAACCAAAATTCAGCGCGGTGCAGCGCGCAAATAACAGTGAGAACACAATGAACAGATACGGAGCAGCAGCACCAGCGGCAATCATGCTGTCAGATGCCGGCGATTATGTGAAATACGAGGATTACCTGGCTCTGGCGGCTGAACGTGACGCAGCACTGAAAGCAGAGTGCGTCTGGGAAAAAACCATGATGGAAGTTTGCGGCGAGGATGGCCCGGCGTCTGTCGCGACGGTGATTAAGGCGCTGGTTGCTGAGAATGTGGAGCTAGCTAAATTTATCACGCAGAGCTGTTACGTACAGGCTGGCGAAAATGCATCGTGGTTTCCGGCGATTGATCATGCTCCTGAGCCCCACGCCACCGATCGCATCGTAGCCGGGATTAAGGCTGATGGGGTGACGTTGGTTAAGTCTGCATTTGAGATGCATATCCAGTCTCCATCCTGTTATCAGGACGAAATGGTAGGGATGGAATCAGCGCTGAGCATTGCATGCCAAGTAGAGTCGCAGCTGCGCGAGGGGGCCAAATGAGCAACCAGTTAAAGCCTTGCCCATTTTGCGGCAGCAACGATGTCGAAGCATTCGCCCAGGATGAGGACGATTGCCCGCATCGTTCGGCGATTGTTCGGTGCCACTCATGTGACGCTCAATCCGCGCAGATGGTTGGCAGCACCAAAATTGATATGGCTATTCGAGCCTGGAATAAGCGCAGCGAGGGGGCCGACAAATGAGCAACCAAATCAAGCATCCTGCAATTCGTTACCACGGCGGTAAATTCCGCCTGGCAAGTTGGATAATCAGCCATTTCCCTGAGCATCGTTGCTACGTTGAGCCGTTCGGTGGCGCTGCTGGCGTACTGCTCCAGAAGCCACGCAGCTATTCCGAGGTGTACAACGACCTCGACGGCGAGGTAGTGAATCTGTTTCGTGTACTGCGTGACCCGGAACTCAACCAGCGCCTGCAGGATGCCTGCGCACTCACCCCCTACTCCCGGGATGAATTCTGTGCCGCTCAACACCCAACTGATGAACCTGTTGAGCGTGCCCGACGCATGGTTGTTCGCGCAGGTATGGGTTTTGGATCCGCTGCCGGCGTCGGTGGTCAGTCCGGTTTCCGCAGCGACAGCAAACGCAAATACGCTACGGCGGCGCATCTCTGGGAGCGTTATCCGTCAAACCTCGCTGCTGTCTGCCGGCGCCTGCAGGGTGTCATCATCGAGAACAAAGACGCTCTGGCGGTAATGCGTGCACATGACGCAGAAACGACATTGCATTACATCGACCCGCCGTATGTGCCAGAAACCCGCGTGCAGGGTAATCGTTACTACGCGCATGAAATGACTGTTGAAGGTCATGAGCAATTGCTCGCTGTGGCCAGAACAATGTCAGGCATGGTGATGATTAGCGGTTACGACGCTGAGGTCTACAACGACATGTTATCCGGCTGGGCGAAGACCGAGAAAGCATCGCGCATCAGCGCCGGGCGCGGTACGAAAGTACGTACTGAATGCCTTTGGATCAACCCGGCAGCACAGCAGAAACAGGAGCGTGCAGCATGAGCAACGCCGCAATGATTATTGCGCCATCCGACATCAAAACGATGATCCGCGAAATTGAGGTTGCATACGCTCGCTATCTCGAAGAGTTCCGTATCCCTGACGACCATAAAATCGTTGTTAACTATTCGGCTGGCAAGGACAGCACGGCCACACTAGCAGTGGCTCATGCGCTGTTCGGCGACAGAGTAAAGGCTGTTATGGCTGATACGGACAATGAGCATGAGCTTACGGTCCAGTTTGCGAAAACCATTCATGAGCAAATCGGATGCGCTCCTGTTCAGGTTGTTAAGCGGATATATACCGAAGCAGATTTTGAGCGGCGACGGGGCTACATCCAGAAGAACTGGGTTAAGCGTCAGGCTATCCGCATGGGTGCTTACCGCGGAGTTGTAATGCCGTCCCTTGCTCGCTCGGACACTAAATTCGGTCAGGCGTGGTTACGTACCGCTGAACGGTGGGGAATTGAATTTGAAACACCCCTCGACGCGGCACTTTCAGTTTTACATCCATCAGGAAACAGCTTCTTGGACTGTGCATTGCTTCACGGCAAATTCCCGATGCTGCGCGACCGTTTCTGCACCGATGAGCTCAAGATACAGATTGCCTATGATGCGGCAATTCGTCCGATGCTGGATGAGGGGGAGGTTGTGGTTCAGTGGTCAGGCGTGCGTGCAGATGAGTCCGACAAACGCGCCGGATATGACCGTTTTGCGCGAGATGAACGTGACCCTGATTTTCTCTACAACTTCCTGCCGATTCACAAGTGGACGGCGGCTGATGTGTTCGCTCTGCATAAATATTTTGGTGTTCAACCAAACCCCCTTTATTTACAGGGTGCTGGCCGCGTTGGCTGCATGAATTGCGTTTTGTGCAGTAAGGAAGAGATTGCGGAAACAGCCGCCCGCTGGCCCGGGTATATCGATAAACACCATGCATGGGAGAAAAAAGTGCGCCTCGCTTCTCGTTGGGTGCACTGGATGAGCGTCGGCACAGCTAGTCAGTCGTGGATGCGTGTTCAGTTAGGCGTTAGAGATGTCATCAGGTTTGAACTCGATGAAGTTACCGGAGAGGAGGTAGCGCGACGTAAACGCTATCCAGTAAATCTAGGTCAGAATGTGAAACTGTACGGACTGGAGCCAGATGTTCAGCGCATCGAATGGTCAGGATTCTACGGCCCGCGAGGTGGAATGGGTGCTCCGTCAGCGCTGGATGTTGTTGAGTGGGCAAAAACAGGCAGAGGCGGGAAAGTTTACGACCTGGTTAAGGCGAGCATTGATACCTCTGTGTGTTCGTCCCGTTACGGATTATGT